>UBXV01000013.1 GCA_900469625.1 Hyphomicrobiales bacterium | reverse complement strand
GTCGCCGACCTGTTCGAAGCCCTGCCGGAAATGGAACGGGCGTCCTGATCATACTTCGGGGTTGACGGCTGACGATAAGGATCAGCCGTCGATCTTGATCGTGCGCGCGCCGACATGCAGCGCCCGGCCGGCACCGAACCCCATGAACGCGGCCGCGAGGCCAAGTGCCACGAACAGGATGGCGGCGGCATCGAAGCTTCCCGTCCAGTCGCGAATGAGCCCGACGAGCAGCGGGCCGATGGCGGCGAGCACATAGCCGACCCCTTGCGCCATGCCGGAGAGATGCGCGGCGACGTGGGCATCGGGCGAGCGCAGCACGATGAGCGTCATCGCCACCGCAATCAGCCCGCCCTGGCCGAAGCCCTGCAGGACCGCCCAGACGAGGACCGTCGAGGGCGGCGCAAAGAGAATACCGATGAGCGCGATGACCGCGGCCGCGACGAGGGCCACGTTGATGCCCCGCTGGTCCTTGCGCCTGACGGCGAAGGAGGGAACCAGCAGGCAGGTAACGACCTGGGTCATGATCGAGACCGAGACGATGGCGCCGGCCGTCGCCGGGTCGAAGCCGCGTTCCCGCAAGATGGGAGCGAGCCAGCCGAAGATACAATAGGCGAGCGCCGACTGCAGGCCCATGAACAGCGTGACCTGCCAGGCGAGCCGGTCGCGCCAAAGGCCGACGACACGAAAGCCGGTGTGTCTCACCTGCGCCTTGCTGCCGAGCGCCTGCGGTGCCCAGATCAGCAGAACGATGAATGCGGGAAGCGCCCAGATGGCGAGCGCGCCGGGCCATGAGCCCGTAACGCCGTGCTCAAGTGGCAGTGTCAGGCCGGCTGCCCCGGCAGCACCGGCGCAGAGCGCCATGGTGTAGAGCCCGGTCATAACAGCTGCCTTGTCGGCAAAGTCGCGCTTGACGAGGCCGGGAAGCAGGACGTTGCCGATGGCGATGGCGGCACCGGCCGCAAAGGTCGACAGAAAGAGCAGGGGCACGAGACCGAAACCGCGCAGGGCCGTGCCGAGCGCGAGCAGCGCCAGGGCGCCGAGCAGGGTGCGCTCCGCGCCAAAACGCTGCGCCAGCTTCGGCGCGAGCGGTGCGAATAGGCCGAGGCAGAGCACCGGCAGCGTCGTCAAGAGGCTGGCGCTTGCCGTCGAAAGGCCGGTGTCGCGCATCACCTCCGGCAGAAGCACGGAGAGGCTCGAAAACAGCGGCCGCAGGTTGAAGGCGATCAGCACCAGGCTGGCGCCCAGCACGAAGCGCGCGGCGCCGCGCGGCATGACTGGGGGTTCAGGTTCGGGCACGCTATCGGCCTCGGCGTCGATGAGCTGGTCTTCGAGGCCATCGAGCGCTGTGGCCTGCAGGGCCTGGGTATCGGGGTCGCGAAAAGTCTGGTTCATTGTGAAAGAAGCCTGTCGAGTTCGCGCAGCACCGGCGCCATGAAGGCGCGCACGGAGGCGGCAGCCCGGTCCGGATCGCCGGTGGCGATGGCCGTGACGATCGCCGCATGGGCCTCCTCGTCCGGTTCCGGCAGGTCGCCCTTGAGCGTCGAGTGAATGGTTTCAAGGATCGATGCGGTGAAGAAGTCGTAGAGCCCGACGATGGCGCGGTTGCCGGAGGCTTCGACGATCGATTTGTGGAAGGCGATGTCGCGCTGGCCAAAGGCCTCGAAACCATTATCGGTAACCGTGCCGCGCGCCTTCAAAAGCCGGGTCATGCGCTCGAGATCTGCCGGCGTGTGGCGGATTGCGGCAAGCCGCGCCGCTTCGACATCGAGAGCGGCGCGTGCCTCCCACTGGTCGCGCAAGCCCGCGCGTTTGACGCGGTCGAGCGCGCCGGCTGGATCGACTGTCGAGCGAACATAGGTGCCGGAGCCCTGGCGCGTATCGAGCAGGCCTTGCGACACCAGCACGCGCACGGCCTCGCGCACCGTGCCGCGGCTGACGGACAACAGCTCGGTCAGCACGGTTTCGTTCGGGATGCGGTCGCCGACGCCCCAGCGGCCGCTGATAATTTCGGCACGCAGGCTTTCCGCCGCGCTGTCGGCAAGATTGGTACGGTTGATGGGTTGCATGATCTGCTCATCAAGTCATCGGATGATTTTATTAATAGGCCCGGAAATCACCGACGTCAATAATGCCGATTTGGGAGGCGGTGGACTCCGACGGTTCTTTGCCGCTCGAATGAGGTGTGGCGTCGGGCAATGGTCGAGACGCCAAGCGGCCGCATGAAGGTGCTGCAGCAAGTAAGGGTGGTGAAGGAAAGGATTGGCCCGCCAACCGATGGGGCGGGGGTTTATCGATCCGTCAGCGCGCGGTCGGTGATGCTGAGCAGGGTCTTTTCCATGTCCGGCTCGTCGCCGGAGCAGACGCACAACATTTCCGCGTCGCCATCACCGACCGAGAGATAGGCATGGCCCATCGTCGAATCGATATAGACGCTTTCGCCGGCCTTCAGCCGCACCGGCGCGTACTGGTCCGTGTGCAGTTCGATTTCGCCCTTGAGCACGATCAGAAACTCTTCGCCGGCGTGTCGCGTCAGCGGACCGAACTCTTCCAGGGTACGGGCGCGGGCATGGGCAAGGATCGGCACCATGCGTTTGCGCACGAGATCGGTGGCGAGATAGTGATAGTCGTAATTCCGGGTCAGTTGGCGCAACGTCGTGGTGGCCGAGGTCACCGAACGCCGCGTGCGGGCGGATGGCTGCTTGCTGTCGCCGCTCAACAGTTCCGTTACATGCACGCCGAGGCCGGCGCAGATCTGCAGCAGCTTGTCGTAGGTCAGCGACATCTGGTCGTTCTCGACCTTGGACAACGTCGACACGGCGACGCCGGTCAGATGGCTGACATCCTGAAGGGTCCAGCCGTGGTGCTTCCTCAGGTTCCGCAGGCAATCGCCGAGGTTTGGCTGTTCCGACATGGTTTTCTCCCGCAAGCGACAGTCCACTAGCTAGTTCAACTCTGCGCGCCTCGCAACATGCGCCAAGAATTTTCCGATACGCTAAATATTGACCGTATCGGAAAATGATTTTACCAATGGCTATGCGCTCAGGAACCTCTTCTCCCAAAGTGATTGTCATCGGCGGCGGTATCGCCGGCCTTTCGGTTGCGGCCGCCGTCCAGGAATGGGCTTCTGTCACCCTCATCGAGCGCGAGGACCATCTCGGCTATCACGCCAGCGGTCGCTCGGCGGCCCTGTTTGCGGAAACCTACGGCAACACCACCGTGCGCGCGCTTTCGGTCGCCAGTCGACCGGCCATTGTCGACGGCGGCTTTGCCGAGCATGTGCGCGGCGCCCTGCATTTCGGCGGGCATGGCGACGACCGGATGGTCGACGAACTGGCACGGAAGTACCAGGCGCTGGTGCCGAGCGTGCGGCGGCTTTCGCCTGATGAAGTCAACCGCCTGATCCCGGTCATCCGCGCCGACACCACCTGCGGCGGCGTCTATGAACCCGGCGCGCTCGATATCGACACCGGCAAGATGGTGCATGCCTGCGCCGCCTCGCTCAAGGCACGCGGCGGGACGGTGATCTCGGGCGAAGAGGTGTTGGAGATTTCCCGCCTCGCCAGCCATTTCCTGGTGAGGACTTCGGCGGGCTCGCACACGGCCGACATGGTCGTCAACGCGGCGGGCGCCTGGGTGGACGTTGTTGCCGAACGGGCTGGTTTGCCCGGGCTCGGGTTCGCTCCGAAGAGACGCACCGCCTTCATGTTCGATCCACCAGAGGGGCTCGACGCGCGCAACTGGCCGCTCGCCGTCGACTTGCACGAGCGCTTCTATTTCAAGCCGGATGCCGGCAAGTTGATCGGGTCGCTGGCGGACGAAACGGATACGCCCCCCTGCGACGCCTATCCCGACGATCTCGACGTTGCGATCGCCGTCGACCGGATCGAGCAGGCGACGGAGTTTCGCATCGGCCGCCCGCAACGCCCCTGGGCCGGCTTGCGTACCTTTGCGCCGGATCGCACGCCCGTCGTCGGTTTCGATCCGCGTTTGCCCGGCTTCTTCTGGCTCGGCGGCCAGGGCGGTTATGGCTTCCAGGTGTCGCTGACTTTGGCGCGGATCGCCTCGGCGCTGCTTGGCGATGCCGGGATGCCCGAGGATGTCGCAGGCCTCGGCGTCACCTTCGACGCGCTTTCGCCCGATAGATTTATCGCAGTCGCCCAAGCGGCGCCGCTTGCTCCGGTCGGTGAATGACCGGGAGCGCCACCATCAACGAAACGTCGACCATGCTGTGGGGAGAGCCGCGCGGCGACGTCAACACCTAGGACAACCAGGAGCGTTTTCCATGAAATCCACCCATCTGATCCTGCGCACCGCGCTCTTCGCGTCGACAATCCTTTTCGGCGGCCAGGCCTACGCCAAGACCCTGGTCTATTGCTCCGAGGCGAGCCCGGAGACCTTCAATCCGATGATCGGAACGGCTGACAGCACCATGGACGCCGCCGCCAAGCCGATCTTCAACCGGCTGGTGGAATTCAAGCCCGGCACGACGGAAGTTGGCCCGGCACTGGCCGAACGCTGGGACGTGTCCGAGGACGGCAAGGTCTACACCTTCCATCTGCGCCATGGCGTCAAGTTTCATGCCAACGCGCAGTTCACGCCGACGCGTGAGTTCAACGCTGACGACGTGCTCTACACTTTCGACCGTCAGCGCGACGCCGACAATCCCTATCACAAGCTGTCGAACGCATCCTACGAGTACTTCAGCGCGCTGGGTCTGGGGCCGCTGATCGAGAAGATCGAGAAGGTGGACGACTACACGGTACGCTTCACGCTGACGTCGGCAAATGTCACGTTCCTGCCGAGCATTGCGCTCGACTATCTCTCGATCCTGTCGCTGGAACAGACCGAGAAGATGGTGGCGGCCGGCACGCCGGAACTGATCGACCAGGCGCCTGTCGGCACCGGGCCCTTCGTCCTTGAAGCTTATGCGCAGGACAGCCAGATCCGCTATGCCGCCAACAAGGACTACTGGAACGGTGCGCCGAAGATCGACACCCTGGTCTTTGCGATCACGCCCGAGCCGACGGTGCGCGTCACCCGGCTGAAGGCAAACGAGTGCCAGGTGGCGGCACCGCCCCCTCCGGGCGCCGTCGCCGAGCTCCGCAACGATCCCGACGTGACCGTCTACAATCTCGAGGGCCAGAACATCGGCATTCTCGGTTTCAACGTCGAGCACAAGCCGCTCGACGATGCGCGGATCCGCCTGGCGCTCGCCAAGGCCGTCAACCGCCAGGCGATCGTCGAGGCGGTGTATCAGGGGGCAGGCACGGTTGCCGGCAGCGTCGTGCCGCCGGCGCAACTCGGTGCTGCCAAGGACGCCGGCATCGACTACGATCCAGAAGGCGCAAAGGCGTTGCTGAAGGAAGCGGGCCATGAGGGCGAAATTTCCGTCGCGCTCTGGGCCATGCCGGTCTCGCGGCCCTACAACCCGAATGCCCGCCGCATGGCGGAAATGATCCAGGCGGACTGGAACGCCATCGGCGTCAAATCCGAGATCGTCAGCTTCGAATGGGCGGAATATCTGGCCCGTACCGCCAAGGGAGAGCACGACGCTTTCCTGCTCGGCGGCAGCAGCGACAACGGCGACCCTGACAACATGCTGAGCTACCTTCTGAGCTGCGACGGCGTTGCCGGCGGCTCCAATCGGGCGCGCTGGTGCAATGCCGATTTCGAGAAGCTGCTTCAGGATGCGCGCGTTGCCGCCGATCCCAAGGAGCGCGCTGCGCTTTACGGCAAGGCGCAGGCGATCCTCAAGGCTCAAGTGCCGGTGGCGCCGATCGCCCATTCGGTCGTGTCGATCCCGGTGCGCAACAGCGTGAAGAACTATGTGCTCGACGCTTTCGGGCGCCAGAATTTTGCCAGCGTCGATATTGCGGAGTGATGGGGATGGACGGGATGGTCGCGAATGGCGGCACGCGCATGGCCGATCTGAGCCGGCTGCTTCAAGGCTATGTCAACGATGGTGCCGTTGGCGCTTCCCTCGCCTTTGCGTGCGGCGATGGCGAGACGGCTGCCGTAACCGCGGGGCTTTCCGATCGGGCGCGCGGGATTTCCGTTTCGCCGACGCAGCTGTTCAAGATCGGCAGTTGCACCAAGACGTTCACCGTCGCCGCACTGATGAAACTCGCTGAAAGCGGCGCCGTCGATCTCGATGCACCGATCTCGCGCTGGTTTCCGGATCTGCCGGGAGCGGCGGCCATTTCGGTCCGCCAGCTCGTCAACCATCGCGGCGGCCTGCCGGAGTTTGAATACGATATCCCGATGACGCCGGATCGTCTCTGGACGCCGGCCGAACTGGTCGATCTCGCCTTCCGGGTCGGTGGGCAGACGGCGTCCGGCGGCCCGGCGGTCTACAACAACACCGGTTATGTGCTGGCCGGCATGCTGATCGAAACGGTAACGAGCCAGTCGCTCGGCACCTATGTGCGCCGGCAGGTGCTCGAACCGCTCGGGCTTGAGAATACCTGGTCTCCGTCGACTGAAAGCTTCCCCGAGGAGCGGATGGTTCGCGGCTACTATCACCGTCCGCCGCCGGCGGCGGACGCCGGGGCGGGCATCGCCGCCGGCGCCGAGATGTGGCGCATGGACGGTGTGCTGCCCTATTCCGATGCGCTGCAGGATTCATCGGATTCGTTCCCGTTCACCGCGGCCTATGCCTGTGGCGACATGGTCTCGACCCCGAGTGATATGGTCGCGTTCATGCGGGCGCTCTATGGTGGCCGGCTTCTGGCGGCCGACATGTTCGGGCAGATGAGCGAGCGTCGCGTTACCGTCAGCTTCCCCGGCACCCGGATGCGTGAGACGGGGGCGGGACTGTTCCAGAGCAGCTATGCCGACCGGTTCCTCTATGGTCACCAGGGCAGCATTCCGGGCTACGTTACCGTGATGATGCACGAGCCGAAATCAGGCCTGACAATCGCGATGGCCAGCAATGTCGGCTCGGGCTACCGCATGTCCTTTTACGCCAGCGGGCTGCATGAGGTGCTTGATCGCGCGGTCGGTATCATCCTGGACGGTTGAGCTGCCACCCATATTTGCCGCAACCAGGTCTCGACCGCCCTTTTCGGGCGGTCGAGTGCCTTTTGCAGCTACGAGATGACGACGTCGACCTTCTCGAAGGTCCTGACATCGATCAGGCCCTTGTCGGAGATGCGCAGTTCGGGAATGACGACCAGCGCCAGCAGCGAATGCTGCATGTAGGCGTTGTTCAGGCGGCAGCCGCAGAGGCGCATCGCCTCGACGAGTGCGGCGGCCTTGTCGGCCACGATCTCGGCGCGCTGGTCCGACATCAACCCCGCCACCGGCAGTTCCACGAGCGCAAGCTCCTTGCCGTCCTTGATCACCACGATGCCGCCGCCGACTTCGTGCAGGCGGTTGGCGGCCTTGGCCATATCGTCCTTGTTGGTGCCGACGACGATCATGTGGTGGCTGTCATGGGCGACGGTGCTGGCAACCGCACAGTCGCTGTCGTAACCGAAGCCGGAAACGAAGGCGTTGACGACGTCGCCGGTGCCGCGGTGGCGTTCCACCAGCGCGATCTGGCAGATGTCGTTTGCGCGGTCCATCTCGATGATGCCGCCTGCAGCCGAAAGCTCGGCCTCCAGCGCCCGCGTCGGGGCCTGGTTCTCGACGACACCGATCACTCGCACGCGCGCACGGCTTTCGGTGGAGTTGAGACCGATGTCGAAATCGCCCGCCTTCAGCGTCTTGCCGAGATGCACCGTGTCGCGGGCGCTTGCCGGATAGACGAAGGGCGGGATGTCGCGCACCAGGGCGCCGGAATCCGCCAGCAGTTCGCCGCGGGCAAACACCATCTCGATCGGTAGCGCGGCAAGATCCGAGGTGATGATGAGGTCGGCGCGGCGACCCGGTGCGATCGAGCCGAGTTCGCGCTCGACGCCGAAATGCTGGGCGGTGTTGAGCGTCGCCATCTGGATGGCGGTAATCGGCTTCAGCCCTTGGGCGATCGCGTGGCGCACCACCCGGTTCATGTGGCCGTCGTGCACGAGCGTGCCGGAGTGGCTGTCGTCGGTGCACAGCAGGAAATTGCGCGGATCGACGCCGGCTTCCGTGATCGCCTTGACCTGGGCGGCAACGTCGAACCAGGCGGAGCCGAGCCGGAGCATGGCGCGCATGCCCTGCCGGACCCGGGCGATCGCGTCCTCGACCGTCGTTCCCTCATGGTCGTCGGCAGGCCCGCCGGCGGCATAGGCGTGAAACTCGCGGCCGAGATGCGGCGAGGCATAGTGCCCGCCGACGGTCAGTCCGGCGTCCTGGGTCGCCGCGATCTCGGCCACCATCTTTTCATCGTTGAAGGCGACGCCCGGGAAATTCATCATCTCGCCGAGCCCGATGATGTTGGGCCAGCTGAGCGCCTCCGCCACGTCCTTGGCTGAGAGTTCGGCGCCGGCGGTCTCAAGCCCAGGCGCGCTCGGCACGCAGCTCGGCACCTGGACATAGACGTTGACCGGAAGGCTCTGCGCCTCGTCGTTCATCAGCTTTACGCCGGCAAGGCCGAGCACGTTGGCGATCTCATGCGGATCGATGAACATTGTCGTGGTGCCATGCGGGATGACGGCGCGGGCAAATTCGGTGACGGTGACGAGGCCGCTTTCGACATGCATATGCGCGTCGCAGAGCCCCGGCACGAGATAGCGGCCGTGAGCATCGACGACTTTCGTGCCTTCGCCGATCGTGTGGCTGGCGTCGGCGCCGACATAGGCGAAGCGACCGGCTTTGACGGCGATGTCGGTATGAGGGATGATCTCGCCGGAATAGACGTTGACCCATTTGCCGTTGCGGATCACGAGGTCCGCCGGTGTGCGGCCCATGGCGACGTCGACGAGCTCGGGTGCGGTCCTGGACCAGGATTGAAGCATGACAGGTTCCTTCGAATGGAGATCGTGCCGGCGCCCCTTCCTCAGGTGTGGAAGAAAGGGCGCCGGGAGGCGTTACTGGGTCTGGGCGACGAGCGCTGCCGCGAGCAGGGCGACGAACCACATGACCGGCTTTACATCACCCGCCCGGCCGCAGACCAGCTTGATCAGCACATAGGCGATGATCGCCAGCGACAGGCCGAGCGTGATCGAGAATGTCAGCGGGATCAGGACGATGGCGAGGAAGGCAGGGATCGCCTCGTCGATGTCGGTCCAGCGGATCTTGCTCATCGGTTCGGACATGAAGAGACCGGTGAGGATGAGAACCGGAGCGGTTGCGACCGCCGGAACCAGCGACAGGAGCGGCGACAGGAACAGGAACGGCACGAACAGCAGGCCGGCGACAAGGGCGACGAGACCGGTTCTTCCGCCCTGGGCAATGCCGGCGCCTGATTCCAGGTAGACGGTGGCGGGGCTGGTGCCGAGCGGCGCCGATATCAGTGCGGCGACGGCGTCGACATGCATGGACTGCTTGATGTTGCGCGGCAATCCCTGCTCGTCCTTCAGGTCCGCCGCTTCAGCAAGACCGAGGAAGGTCGAGAGCGCCTCGATGAAGTTGGTGAACAGGAAGACGAAGATGAACGGCACGTAGATCAGGCTGAGAGCGCCGATAAGATCGATCTGGCCGACGAAACTGAAGTCGGGTGCTGCGGAAAAGCCGCTCCAGTTGACCAGCGTGTGCACGTCGGGTGTCTCAGGCGAAAACGCGCTGCCATCGCCCCACCAGCGGCCGATCGGGATCGACAGGATGGTGGTGAGGATCATGCCGGCCATCATGGCGCCGGGGACCTTGCGGACAACGAGCGCCACGGTGAGGATGAAGCCGGCAATGAAGGTGAGGGTCACGGGGTTGAAGGTCGTCAGCCCGACGATCGTATCGGGATTGGCCACGATGAACTTTGCGTTTTCAAAGCCGATCAGCGCGATGAACAGGCCGATGCCGCAGGCAATGCCATAGCGCAGGTCGACCGGGATCGCCTCGATGATCGTCTGGCGCAGGTTGAAGAAGGCCATGACGGTGAAGAGCACGCCGGCCCAGAAGACGCAGCCGAGCGCGATTTCGAGCGGCACGTTGGCACCGACGACCATCGTATAGGCAAACAGCGCATTGATGCCCATGCCAGGTGCCACAAGGATCGGGCTTCGGGCATAGAGCCCCATGGCGCAGCTACCGACGAAGCTGACGAGCACGGTCGCCGTGACGCCGGCCGAAAACGGAATGCCCGCATGCGACAGGATCGACGGGTTGACGACGATCACGTAGGAGGCGGCAAGGAAGGTCGTGAGACCGGCGAGAATCTCGGTGCGGATCGTCGAGCCGAATTTGGAGATCTGGAAGTAGCGGTCGAGCAGGCCGGCGAGCCAGGAGGCTTGCGCTCTGCCTGAGGCTGGCTCCACGCCCTTGGGTTGGTAGTTCATTCGTGTTCCCCTTTTTTTTGAAATGAGGAAGGGGCCGGCAATGCCGACCCCTTCCAAGGCTTTATTCCGCCGCTGCGGCGCGCTCTTCCTCGCCACCATTCCCATGAAGCGGCGAGATCACTTTCAGCTGAACGCAATCGACGACCCCGAGATCGGTGATGGCATATTCCGGGATCGCGGTGATTTGAAGCACGAACATGTACATGAACGGCCATGGCAGGGTGCAACCGAGCGCACGCGCCGCGTCGTCCAGCTCCTCCTCCAGCGCCGCCATTTCCGATGGCTCGATGTCGGAGACAATGCCTCCGATCGGCAGATGCAGGAAGGAGACGACCTTGCCGTCCTTCACCACCACCTGGCCGCCATGGTTGGCGATCAGGTGGTTGATCGCGACCAGCATGTCTTGCGGGTTCGCGCCGATGCAGATGATGTTGTTGTCGTCGGGTGCTGTCGAACTTGCGATCGCGCCTTCGCGCAGTCCGAAGCCGGAGGTGAAGGCGACGGGACGGTTCTTCGTCTTGCCGTAGCGCTCGACGACGGTGACATACTGGACGTCCTGGGCCGGGTCTGCGAGCACGCAGCCGTCTTTCACCGGCAGGGTGACATCGCGGCGGGTGCGCACGAAGATCTTCTCTGGCGTGACGGCGATCGCCATGGCGCGCGCGGTGTCGCCGGAGCCGTCGTAACGCAGTTTCAGGTCGTCGAGTTCAAGCGGCGCGACCTTCATCGAGGTGAGCAATTCCGCGCTGCGCGGCGGCGGCACCAGTTCGATGGCCATGCGGCCGTCGCGGGCGACCTCCTCGCCCTTGGCGATGACGGCGTCGATGCGGAATTCGCGCAGGTCGTTGACGAGCAGGATGTCGGCTGCCCGGCCAGGCGAGATCGAACCGACCTTGTCGTCGATGCGCAGCGCATCGGCGCCGTTGATCGTTGCCATCTGGATCGCCGCCATCGGCGAGATGCCCATGGCGATCGCCATGCGGACCATGTTGTCGAGGTGGCCGCGCTTCAAGATGTCGCTGGCAACGACGTCGTCGGTGCAGAAGCTGATGCGTCGCAGCGCCTTCACGCCCATCTCGGTGACGATGCGCAGGTTGTCGGAAAGGAAGTGGGAGATCGAGGATTCGCGCACGACGACGTGCATTCCGGCCCGAAGCTTCTCAAGCATTTCCTCCGGCGAGTAGCTTTCGTGGTCGGCGCGCACGCCGGACTGCTGGTAGCCGTTGAGGCGCGCGCCGCGCGTCATCGGGCAGCAGCCGAGCACCGGCAGCCGGCTCCTTTCGGCAAGCTCCAGTGCTGCGAGCACATCCGGGTCTTCTTCCTGGATGAACTCGCGCACCGTTTCCCAGATACCGACGCATTCCGGCCAGTGATGGGTGGCCTGGTGGTCGGCCGGGCTGAAGTAATGGCCGACGGTGGAGCGCGGCATGGTGTAGGGGGTCTTGCACGGCGCGCCCCAGAACACCTTCAGCGGTGTCTCCCTGGCCTCGTCGAGGAATTCGCGTGCGGCGGACGGCCCGCCGACGACGATGATCTGGTCGAGGCCGGTGACGATCGAGGTTGTGCCGAGCGGCACGACCGCCTTGGCAAAGCTCGTCAGCGACATTTTCGAGCATTCGACATGCAGATGGCCGTCGATCATGCCCGGCGCCAGGTACTTGCCAGTCGCATCGATGATCTTCGTGTCCGGCCCGACATAGTCGGAGATATCGCCGACGGCGATGATCCGCTCGCCATAGATCGCGACGTCGGCCTGGTAGATCTCTTCCGAAACGACGTTGACCAGCCGGCCGCCGCGGATCGCCAATGTGGCCTTGTTGCCGGTGCCCGAGGCTGCCCGGATGAATTCTCTGATATCGCTCACTGAAACGTCTCCCTTAGCGTCGACAAATAGTCCCAGTTTGGTTTCGTTTGTACAATGGGCCGAAATGGCGTATTTCTCGGACATATCATCCAAGATTTTGGACGAAACATGGACCTCTCGCTTCTCGACTGCTTCGTCAAAGTTGCCGATTCCCGATCGATTTCAGCGGCTTCGCGCTTGCACCGCCTGCCGAAATCGACACTCAGCCACAAGATCCGCCAACTGGAGGACGAGTTCGGTATCGAACTCTTCGTGCGGGAGGGCCATCAGTTGCACGTGACCGATGCCGGAGCCGAATTCCTGCGCTATGCCCGGCTGATCCAGTCGAATTGCGAGGATGCGGCAACGGCCATGGCCGAGATGCGCCAGGAGGTGGCGGGCACGCTGCGCGTCGGCTCGACCGGCGAATTCGGCACCACGATCACGTCCGAACTGCTCTACGCCTTTCGGCAGCAATACCCGCAAGTCAATCTCGACGTGGTTTTCCTGAGCTCCAGGCAGCCGTTCTCCGACGTCACCGAGCAGGCGCTCGACGGCATCTTTCACTGGGGCGAACCGTCTGATGTCGACTATATCAGCCGGCGGCTTTCGGTCTCTTCCTACGGCCTGTTTGCCAGTGCAGACTATATCGCCCGGCATGGCCAGCCTTCGACGCCGGACGCGCTTGCAGGCCATCGTGGCCTTGTCTTTCGCCAACCGACACGGTTGCAATCCTGGTATCTGACACGCGAGGGTGCCGGCGAGGTCGATCTGCTTCCGGCCGCAACCTGCACCACCAACGACTATTGGACGATCAAGTACTTCGCGGTCGCCGGCGAGGGTATCGCCTACCTGCCGGAATTCTTCGTCGAGACGGAGCGGCAGGCGGGGTTGCTGCAGCCGGTGCTTTCCGAATGGTCATCGCCGAAAACGGCGATCAACCTGATCTATTCGCGCCGCCGGCACGTCTCGAAGCGCTTCAGGGCTTTCGTCGACTTCTGCATCGACTTCTACCGGGATCGCGAGCGCGCCAGCATTCCGCGTTACTACGTCGAGAAGGTCAGCATGCCGGGTGCCGCGGGGCGCTGACGTCGTGGAACGTCCGGGTCAACTGGCGGCTCTCAAAGCCAGTTCGACATAGGCGGCCACATGCTTTTCCTCGATGTCGGACAGGGACAGCATCTTGATGTGGCGACGCCCCTTGCCTTGACCCATCAGCACGCCATGCGGGTCGGGGAGAGCTGCGCCCTCGCTGAACTCCAGCGTTACGCGTGCCGAATAGGGAAATATGCCGCAAAACGGCCGCGCGGCGGAAAACAGCAGGCCGCCATATTTGATCTCTTCCGAAAGACCATGCCCGGACGCCAGCACGATGTCGCGCAGCCTCGTGACGATCGCGAACTGGGTCGGGCCACGGTCGCCGATATCGGCAAGGAAGGTTTCGATACGCTTATCCATCACCGCTCTCTCATGATGTGTGCAATGATTTGAGTTCCTGCGACGGTTGTGCGCCGATGCATGGCATCCGGCAAGCGTCATGCGGCCGATCGGATGGGAACTCTCCGCCAGCGCTCAAACGATGAGGTCATTCGGGACGACGATCCGGGCGGACAAGCCACGCTCTGCCCGATTTTGCAGGGCCAGCGTTGCGCCGGCGTGCTGGAGCGCGAGTTCGGCGATGCTAAGGCCGAGGCCGCTGCCGATGGCGGCCTTGAAGCGGCCGCGGAAGAAGCGCTCGGTGACATGCGGCATTTCTTCCGGCGGTATCCCCGGGCCTTCATCGTCGATCGTTATCGTCGTGGATGCGCCACTTCTGTCGAGCGAACAGCGGATAACACCGCCGGTTGGCGAATGGTGGAGAGCATTTTCCATCAGGTTGCGGGCGGCGAGCCGCATGAGGTCCGCATTGATCCTGACCCGGAGCGCGAGAAGGTCCGGGTCGATCACGATCGTGGCCGCCCGGCCGGCGTGACTGAGCAGTTCGGTTCTCAGCGAGGCCAGCATCTCGCCCGGGTTGACTTCGGCCGTGGCCCGCGCTGTTTCCGATGCTTCGACCGAGGCGATGTCGAGCAATTGCCGGACGAGCCGCCCGGTGCGGTCGACGCCTGCAACGATCTGGCCAAGCGCCTTTTCGCGGATCTCGGCATCGTTGCTGGCAAGCGCCACCTGGGCCTGGGTCTTCAGCCCGGCAAGCGGCGTCCTCAGCTCATGGGCGGCAAAGGCAATGAAATTTTGCTCGCGCTGACGCGCGCCGGCGACGCGGCTGAAAAGGCCGTTGAGCGCGCCAAGCACCGGAGTGATCTCGCTTGGCGCCGCGGTTTGACCGATCGGATGCAGGTCGGAGGCATCACGCGCAGCGAGGTCGCCTGCGAGTTTTCTGAGGGGTGCCAGCCCGCGCCCGACGCTCAGCCAGATGAGCGTTGCAAGCAGCGGGACGATCAGAAGCGCGGGAAAGAGCAGGCCCTTGACCACGTCATTGACCAGCCTGTCGCGGATGCGCAGGTTGTCGCCGACCAGCACGCGCACACCGAGCTCGGCGTTTTCGACCGCATAGACCCGCCAGGTCTCGCCGTTGATCACCGTTTCGGAAAGGCCGGTGGCATGTGCCGACAATGTCGTCTCCGGCGCGCTTTCCGACCTGCCGATCAGCGTCCCGTCCAGCGACCAGATCTGGCAGGAAAGCTGCCGGTCATAGTGCGGGTGGTCGAGCACCGGGATCCTGGCTTTCGTCTGGGCCGGCCTGTCCGGGTCGATCTCTTGGTTGACCACCAGCGAGCTCACCATCTTTGCCGCCTCCATCAGCCGGGCGTCGAGCACCTGCTCGACTTCGGCGCGGGTGCTGAAGAAGATCCACAGCGTGGCCGAAAGCCACATGAGCCCGGTGGTGACGAGCAGGATGAAGAACAGGCGCGCGCGGATCGATCGCATCAGTTGCCGCCGCCGAGCCGGTAGCCGATGCCCCTGACTGTTTCGATCAGGCCAGGCCCGAGCTTGTTGCGCAGGTGGTGGATATGCACCTCGACGGCGTTGCTTTCGACCTCTTCCTGCCAACCGTAGAGCTTGTCCTCCAGCGTCGCCTTGGACAGGATGGTGCCGGGTTGCGACATCAACGCATGCAGGATCGAGTATTCGCGGCGCGAGAGCCTGACCGGGATACCCGCTTTTTCCACCGATTGCCGGGCAGGGTCGAGCCGGATCGTCGCCCATTCGACAAGGGCCGTCGAACGGCCGGCAGAGCGGCGTGCGAGCGCGCGCAAGCGTGCCGCCACCTCGTCGAGATCGAAGGGCTTGCCGAGATAGTCGTCGGCGCCCATGTCGAGCCCGCTGACGCGATCGGCGACCGTGTCGCGGGCGGTCAGCAACAGTACCGGCGTATCGTCGCGCCCGTCGCGCAGCTTCTTCAGGACGTCGATGCCGGAGCCATCCGGCAACATCAGGTCGAGGGCCACGGCGTCGAAGCTGCCAGCCGCGAGCGCCGCGTCGGCGCTCTCACGAGTGGCGACGGCATCGGTGGTAAAGCCGGCAAGCGCCAGCCCGACCTTCAGCCCGTCACGCAAAATGTCATCGTCTTCGACAATCAGTACCCGCACTCGGATCTCCACGCTGTAATCGGCAACGGTTGTTTATCACGTCCCTTAAGGCAGCCTTAAGGTAGCGCCTTCCTCTGGGGCCATCGTAACAAGCCCTTCGAGTCGATGAATGTCCGATAAAGAACTGCCGAACCCATTTCCGTCAGCCATAACCGATCGGCGCGCCGGCGTAACGCTAACGCGCCGCAGCCTGTTCGTTGGCGCAACCGCCATTCTGTTATCAGGTTGTGCCGCAACGGCGCGCCCGACGCCGAAGCCGGTGGTGGTCGCGCCGCCGCCGCCGGTAAAGGGCGTGGTTCCCGCGATGTATCAGGCGATGCCGAACGAGCAGTTTCCCATCCCCGCCGTCAATATCGCCGAGGTCGATCCGAAATTCTGGCGCCAGGAGGTCGATTATCCGACGCAAGAGCGCGCGGGCACGATCATCGTCGATACGCCGGCGAAGTATCTCTACCACGTGTTGCCCGGCCAGCGCGCCATGCGCTACGGCATCGGCGTCGGTCGCGAAGGCTTTGCCTGGTCTGGACGCGCCGTCGTCGCCTACAAGCGCAAGTGGCCGCGCTGGACGCCGCCCGACGAGATGGTGGCACGCCAGCCGAAGCTCGAGCCCTACAGCATCAAGAACGGTGGCATGGGGCCGGGCCTGAAAAACCCGCTCGGAGCACGGGCCCTCTACATCCACCAGGACGGCAGGGACACGCTCTACCGCATCCATGGCAGCCCCGAGGCGCGCTCGATCGGCAAGGCCGTCTCGTCCGGATGCATCCGCATGCTCAACCAGGATGTGGTCTATCTACACGACCAGGTGCGCGACGGCAGCCCCATCGTCGTCATCCCCGATCCGTCGAAGGCCCATCTCGCCGCGAGCTGATCACGGTTCGAGACGAAGTCTATTCCTCTGGCCCCTGCGGGCCAGAGTTGGGAACCGTACACCGTCATGTCAGTGACGCGCCGGCCTCAAGCGGCTCCAGATCGGTGCGACCACATTGCCCATGACGACAATGGTGATGGCGCCGACGACGATCGCAAGCAGCGCCTGCTGTGCGGACGTGGCGATCCACCCGATCAGGCCCGGTGCAATGGCGAGCGCCTGGACGATCGCTTCGGAGATGTCGTGGATAAGGTGTTCCGGCCCGGCATAGCCCATCTGGGCGGCGCCATGGACCAGAATGCTGCCGCCGACCCAGAGCATGGCGGCCGTGCCGACGCCGGCGAGTATTTTCAGGAAGACGGGCATGCCGATCACGAGGCCGCGGCCGAGGGCGCGCAGCGCCGAGACCGACGTCTTGGCCAAAGCGACGCCGGCATCGTCGGCTTTGACGATCAGGGCGACCACGCCGTAGACGGCAAGGGTGATGGCGATGCCGACCGAGGCGAGCACGGCGGCCTGCATGTAGACGCTGGCGTCGGCGACGGACGACAGCGTCAGCGCCATGATCTCGGCCGACAGAATGAAGTCGGTGCGCACCGCGCCCGAGACCTTTTCGTTTTCGAGCGCTACGGGGTCGGTCTTGTGTCCGAGCACGGCGTTTTCGTGCTGGTGGGCCGCATGCGGAAAGAAGACGCCATAGAGCTTCTCGGCACCTTCGTAGCAGAGGAAAATGCCGCCCAACATCAAGAGTGGGTTGATCGCCCAGGGGGCGAAGTAACCGAGCAGCAATGCGCCCGGCAGCAGAAACAGGATCTTGTTCTTGAGCGAGCCGAGCGCGATGCGGCCGATGATCGGCAATTCGCGTTCGGGCGTCAGGCCGACGACGTAGCGTGGGGTCACGGCGGCGTCGTCGATCACCACGCCTGCTGCCTTTGCTCCGGCCTTTGCGGTCTGGGCGGCGACGTCGTCCAGCGAGGCGGCCGCCATCTTGGCGATGGCAGCGATATCGTCGAGCAGGGCGATGAGACCAGTAGCCATGAAATGCCAAGCCTTTGTGCTGAAATTCGGTTCGAGCAGTCGCTCTTTAAGGATTCGGCAGTAACCACCACCGCGTGTCGAGTCAACGATGAGCGCACGTTGCCGCTGGCGAACACAGTTTCGTGAGACGGCAGGCACGGCTCATTGGTTGACGTTTGACGACTTTCGATTTACGTCTGACNNGTCAGACGTAAATCGAAAGTGAAACTCATGGACGACGGCATCGACCAGCTGACCGCCACGCATCAGGAAAACGTCGAGCGGATCCTGGAATCGGCAGAGCGGCTGTTTCGACATTTCGGGTATTCCAAAACGAATGTCGCCGACATCGCCCGCGATCTCGGCATGTCGCCAGCCAACATCTATCGCTTTTTCGCCTCCAAGGCAGAGATCCACCAGGCGATCTGCGGCCGGTTGCTGGATGCGAGTTGCCAGATGGCGCAGGACATTTGTCGGCTACCGATAAGTGCTCCGGAGCGCCTGCGGCAGTATCTGCGCGCGCAGTACCAGATGACGGTCGAGGTCATGCTCGACGATCAGAAGGTGCACGAAATGGTCGTCATCGCCATGGAGCGCGACTGGCATGTGATCGACATGCACATCGATCGTCTGCACGCCCTTTTCGCCGACGTGATCCGCGAGGGCATCGAAGCGGGAGAATTCCCCGAGCAGGATGTCGATATTGCCTCCCGATGTTTCGGCGCGGCCACGGTGACCCTCTGTCACCCGCAGATGGTGGCGCAATGTCTTTCGAAGGCAAACCGGGCGACGCCCGAACAATTGATCGAGTTTGCGATCAAGGCCCTGAAAAACTGACGAACTGCAGATGGCCCTCACGCGGCCGGTATGGCTGATGCCACCTTTAGGAGTGCGGAAATGCCCTTGCCCGTTCAAACCCGTCGCCGCTTCTCCTCCGGCGGAAGGATGGTTCTTCTTGCCGCGATCTCGCTCCTGCTCGTCGCCTGCTCCGAAGAGGCCGAGGAAGCAAAGCCCGTCGTGCGGCCGGTCAAGGTCATCGAGATTGGCGATGCCGGCGCGGTGCGCCAGATGAACTATTCGGGCGTTATCAGGGCGCGCACGGAAATGAACCTCGGTTTCCGGGTCGGCGGCAAGATCACCGAGCGCCTGGTCAATGTCGGCGACCGGGTGAAATCCGGCGACCTCATCGCGCGCATTGATGCGACCGACTACGAGCTTTCGGTCAAGAGTGCCGCTGCAAACCTGGAGGCCGCCGAGCGTCAGGTCGAGACAACGGCGCTGGTACGCACGCGCGCCGAACAGCTTTTTGCCAAGAAGGTCGCCTCCAAGGCGCAACTGGATCAGGCGACGCTTGGGCACAGCCAGGCGATGGCCAGCCGCGATGCGGCAGCATCCGCACTCGCCCAGGCGAAAAACCAGGTGACCTATACAGAGCTGATGGCCGACCGCAGCGGCATCGTCGCTTCAATCGCCGCCGATGTCGGCCAGGTCGTCGGCTCCGGAACGCCGGTCGCCACTGTCGCTGCCGAGGGCGAGAAGGAAGTGCTGATCGCGGTTCCCGAAGTCGATGTCGCCAATTTCAAGCCGGGCATGGCGGTCAAGGCCGGGTTCTGGTCGGATCAGGGGCTCATGCTCGACGGCAAGGTTCGCGAGGTTGCCGGCAGCGCAGAACAGCCGTCCAGAACCTTTGCGGTGCGCGTCAGCCTGCCCGACGATCCGCGTATCCTGCTCGGCATGACGGCGACGATCCTGGCTTCGGCCGCCGACGCCGACCGCCACCTGTCCGTGCCGCTCAGTGCCCTGGCGCAGAAGGACGGCGGAACGACGGTTTGGGTCGTCGACCGTGGCAGCCAGACGGTCAGGAGCCGCACGGTCACCGTCGCCGATTTCACCAGTGATGGCGTGCGCGTGCTCGACGGCCTGAAACGCGGCGATCTCGTCGTGGCTGCCGGCACGCAATTCATGACGGAAAACCTGAAGGTGGCGATCTCGGGCGATGTCGCTCGCCAATCCGCCGGAAACGATCAGACCGCAGCCACCGAAATCGTGCGCTGAGCCAACCCAACCGCGGAATGACGCCGATGTCCAAGTCCACCGAAGAAAAGCGGCCTTTCAACCTTTCGCGCTGGGCGATCGCCCATCCCAGCATGGCGCGGTTCCTGTTCGGCCTGATCATCATTACCGGTGTTTTCGGGCTGATGCGCATGGGACAGAAGGAAGATCCCGATTTCACCTTCCGCGTCATGGTGGTGCAGGCTTTCTGGCCGGGCGCCTCGATCAAGGAGATGGAGGACCAGGTCGTCAACAAGATCGAGCGCAAGCTGCAGGAGACGCCGCACCTCGATTTCGTGCGTTCCTACACCCGCGCCGGTAGCGCGATCATCACCCTGCAGGTCGAAGGCGATACCAATGCCGAGCAGGTCGCCGACGCTTTCTATCAGGTCCGCAAGAAGGTCGGCGATATCGCCAGCGAGCTGCCGGAAGGCCTGCACGGGCCCTATTTCAACGACGAGTTCGGCGACACCTTCATCACCCTGAATTCGCTGAGTGGCGATGGCTACAGCTACCCGGAACTGAAGGCGTTCGCGATCCAGGCGCGCGACATGCTCTTGACGACGCCCGGCGTCGAAAAGGCGGTGATCCTGGGCGACCAGCCGGAAAAGATCTTCATCGACGTTTCCTCCAAGGTGCTGGCGGCGCGCGGCCTGACGCTCAACGATCTGAGGAACACCATCGCCGGCCAGAACAGCGTCGATCCGGCCGGTTCGGTCGATACCGGGTCGCGCTCCGTGCGCATTGCCGTCGAGGGCGGACTCGACAAGGTCGAGGATCTGAAGAACCTCAGCGTCAGGGCCGGCGGGCAGGTGACCCGCCTTGGCGATATCGCCACGGTTTCCCTGGGGCTGGAAGATCCCTATTCGCGCAAGTTCCGCTTCAACGGTGAGGACAGCGTGCAGATCGGCGTGGTCATGGCCAAGGGCTTCAAGGTCACCGATGTCGGCAAGGCCGTCGAGGAAACGTATAAACGCTTCGAGGCGTCGCTCCCCTATGGCGTCAGCGTGGACCAGATCGCAAACCAGCCCGAGGTGGTCACCGAAGCCGTCGGTGAATTCATGAAGGCGCTGGGCGAGGCGCTGGTGATCGTGCTCGTCGTCTCGTTCCTGTCGATCGGCTGGCGCTCTGGCCTGGTGATCGCCATCACCATACCGCTGGTGCTGGCAGCCACCTTTGCCATCATGTACGAGCTCGGCATCGACCTGCAGCGCATCTCGCTCGGCGCGCTGATCATCGCGCTCGGGCTTCTGGTGGACGACGCGATGATCGTCGTCGAGATGATGGAGCGGAAGCTGGAGGAGGGGCTCGTCAAGGTCGAGGCTGCAAGCTTCGCCTATACCTCGACGGCTTTCCCGATGCTGACCGGCACGCTGATCACCACAGCCGGCTTCATTCCCGTCGGTTTTGCCGCCTCGACCGCCGGCGAATATGTCCGTTCGCTGTTCTATGTTGTCGGTATCGCGCTGGTGGTCTCGTGGTTCGTGGCGGTCTATTTCACGCCCTGGCTCGGCAACATGATCCTGAAGCAGCGTTCCCATGCCGGCGGCCATCACGATGTCTTCGATACCCGCTTCTACCGGCGCCTGCGCTCGACGGTATCCTGGGCGGTTCGCCATCGCGTCATCGTGCTGTCGATGACGCTTGTCGCCTTCTTCGTCAGCCTGTGGGCGTTCCAGTTCATTCCGAAGAACTTCTTCCCGCAGTCCTCCCGTCCGGAAATCCTCGTCGATCTCTGGCTGCCGGAAGGCACGAGCATCAAGGAAGTCGAGAGTGAGGCCAAGGCGCTGGAAGCGCGGATGATGGACGATGCCGACAAGCGCTTCATCGCCACCTATATCGGCGAAGGCGCTCCGCGCTTCTTCCTGCCGCTCGACCAGCAATTGCGCAACCCGAATTTCGCCCAGCTTTTGATCATGGCCAATGACGAGCCGGCGCGCGAGCGGCTGATCGTGAAGCTGCGCAAGATCCTTGCCGAGGACTTCCCGTCGATCCGCTCCAAGGTCGACCGCCTCTTCCTAGGCCCTCCGACCGGCTGGCCGGTGCAGATGCGCATCACGGGCCCGGACCGCCAGGAGGTCCGCCGCATCGCCGATCAGGTGAAGGCGAAGTTTGCCGAAAACCCGCAGCTCGGTGCCGTGCACGACGACTGGCTGGAGCCGGTAGCGGCGATGAAGCTGGTGGTCGACCAGGATCGCGCCCGCGCGCTCGGCGTCACGTCGCAGCGCATCCGCCAGATGCTGCAGGCAAGCATGTCCGGCGTACCGCTCGACACGTTCCGCGACGGCGAAGAAACCGTCTCGATCGTCGCGCGTGAGCCGGACGCAACCCGGGCGCTGCTGTCGTCGGTGGAATCGATCTATATCCCGACCGATTTCGGCAGCTTCGTTCCGCTGTCGCAGGTGGCCAAGGTGGTGCCGGTGCTCGAGCAGGGCATCGAATGGCGAAGGGATCGTCTGCCGACGATCACGGTTCGCGGCACCCTGCCGGACGGCGTGCAGCCGAACGACGTGGCATTGAAGATGTATGGCGACATGCAGGGACTGCGCGACGGCCTGTCGCCCGGCTACAGCGTCAGCATCCAGGGCGGAGCCGAAGATGCCGCCGAAAGCCAGGGCTCGATCGCCGCCAAGGCGCCGATCATGCTGGCCGTCATCGTCGTGCTCCTGATGATCCAGCTCCAGCATTTCGGAAAGGCGATGCTCGTTCTGGCGACCGGCCCGCTCGGCATCATCGGCGCGGCGGCGGCGCTGTTGATCAGTGGCGCGCCCTTCGGCTTCGTCGCGATCCTCGGCGTCATCGCCCTGCTCGGCATCATCATGCGCAACTCGATCATCCTGGTGGACCAGATCGATCAGGACATTGCCGCGGGCATGGAGCGCTCGGAAGCCATCATCGGCTCGGCCGTGCGCCGGTTTCGCCCGATCATGCTGACGGCGCTGACCGCAGTTCTGGCGCTGATCCCGATCTCGCGCGGCGTCTTCTGGGGGCCGCTCGCCTATGCGATGATGGGCGGGATCCTGGTCGCGACCGTTCTGACGATCCTGGTGCTGCCGGCCGGCTACGCGCTGTTTTTCGGTCGGGAGCCGAAGAAGCGCACGCCGGAGCCTGAGGTTGCCGAAGCGACGAGCCCGGAACCGGGCGCGACGGTGCTCTATCCGCCGGCAGTGGCGGCGGAGTAGCGTCGAACGACCGTCAGGGACGCTCGTGCGATGCCGGATGCGCTTCGTTCGCAGCCGCGCCACGCTTCTACGGCGCGAAACGATGCCTGCCGGCGAATAATGCGGTAGGGTCACCCGGATTGAGGCGCCTTTCAGGGGATTCGGGTGAAGCGAGACGTTTTCTTTTGCAGCATGATCGCCGGCGCATTGTCGCTGACATCACCGGCGCATGCGCAGTGGCAGGCGGTGGAAAAGACCAATACCTATGCGATCTCCGGACAAACCGGCGCCGAGCTCTATGCCTCGATCGGAGAACGCGGGCCCAAGGTCGGCGGACTGGTGCGCGCCATCGCCCACACCGATTTCAAGCTGACCTGGACCAGGAAATACGAGCCGCAGGATGGCGGCTGCACATTGGTGACTGCCAAGCCGAAGCTGATCATCACCTATACGCTACCAAAGCCGTCGAAGCCGCTTGAGGGCGCGATGGCGCAGAATTGGGAGACGTTCATCGCGGGCGTTCGCGACCACGAGCGCGTGCACGGCGATTTCATCAAGGATCTGGTCAAGGCGATCGAGGCAACATCGGTCGGGCTGTCGGTTGCGGGCGACCCCAATTGTCGCAAGATCAGGACCGAGTTGACGCGGCGGCTCGGCGAACTGTCCATGGCGCAACGTCAAAGAAGCCGCGATTTCGACCGGGTCGAACTCAGCGCCGGCGGCAACGTCCACCAGTTGATCCTCAACCTCGTCAACGGAACCGGCAGCCGCTGACACCGCGACAGGGCCGTCTCACTCTTTCGCCAAGGTGGATGCCGATGCCGCGCCAATAGACGCCCCGCGACGTTTGCAGTCGTGACGCGGTCCATCGCCCAAGCCGTCCCGTACCGACACGGTGGTCGGATACAGGAGGCATGTCCGCTCTTTGGAGGAGCGTTGTCGGCGGGCGAGTATCACAGGTGCACCGGACGAACGTCATTTACCCGAAGGTCAGCCGTGCGCCTGGTGTCGCCGGATTACTTCATGAATTCCCTGATCTTGTAGGCGACCTCGGTGCGGTTGGTCGCATTCAGCTTCTTCATGATGTTTCTGATATGAACCTTCACGGTGCTCTCGCACAGGTCCATCTCATAGGCGATGATCTTGTTGGCCTTACCGCGGCGCAAGGCTTCGGCAACCTCGATCTCGCGCGGCGTGAACAGACTGTCGGAGCAGCGCGCACCGTTGACGACGGAGTTGATTGCCTCCCTCATCGTCAGAATGCTGCTTGCCGGAACGAAGACGCCGCCGGCGCGGGCCAGCGCAATGGCCTCGGCCGCGACATTGATGCCGACATTGCTTGGAATGTAGCCGCGGGCGCCGCATTCGAGTGCCTTGAGGATCTGGCCGAGTTCGTCCGTTTCGGCGACCACGATCACCGGGCTGTATTTGAACTTCTCGACCAGCGTCTCGATCTTTTCGCAGATGGCGAGGTCGCCGACCTTGCCGCCGCCGACGATCAGGAGAACTGCGGACGGATCTGCAGGCAGTTTGCGGCTGCGCCATTCTTCAAAGGATCCGACGGTGATGATCGTCAGGTCGGGGTCGTAACCGGTCAGGCTCTTCGAGAGGCATTCCCGGTCGAGGGCACGGGGGTCGATGAGGAGGATGTAATCGACGTCCTCTTCCTGGGCTGTCACGTCGGAACCTGCCAGTCCCTGGGGCATGCGCTGGTCCACTGCGCTTGGGAAGGATGTCGGCCGTGCCGTTGAGGGTCTTGCAATTGTGGCTGAACGAATATCCATTGAAATTTCTCCTTTTTATTTTTATTTTGAAGGTGTAAATATTAGTGATACAAGTAATGGTTTCAATATATCCTTGTGTTCCTCTCGCATTTTCTCAATGTTTTTAGTACAAAATCACATATATTCGAAGGTTGCATTAACACAGGTTAATGTCGGTGCAATGATTTATGCTGAATTGGTGCCGAGGTAGCCTGAATCGAAATCGACCAGTTCGGCCAGTCTGCGGCGGTCGAGAAATTCGACGATGCCATTTCTGAAGGACAGCAATCCTTTAAGCCTCATCTCCTTTAGAACGCGGTTGATATGAACGGTCGACAGTCCTACGGCATCGCCGATATCGGACTGCGTCAACGGGCAGTCGAAACCGTCAAATCCCGGTCTGTCGGGCTTGCCTGCCCGCAGTGAGAGTTCCAGCAGCAGATGCCCGGTGCGCTCCAGCGCGTCGCGACGCGCGATGTTCGCCAACCGTTCGGTCATCCTGACCTGACGTTTGAGCGTCTCGTGGAGGAAGGTCTGCTGGGCTTTTTGCGGCAGGTCGGGCCCTGCGCCGCCGGTGGGGACGGCGAACTCATAGGCCGTCACATCGGACAGGGCCTGGATCGTTTCCTGCGTCATCTCCGACGACAGGGTCCAGACCATGTCTCCGCGCAGGATGAAGTCGATGACGATGCGCGTGCCGTTGGTCAGGATCCTGCGGCTGACGCTCCAGCCGGAAATGAAATACAGCACGCAGGTTCGTCCGCCCGGCTCGAACAGAATCGAGCCCGCGGGAAAGACGCGTTTTCGGGCGAGCGCCACCTCGGGCCTTTGCTGATCCGTCTGTAAAGGCGACGGTTCGCGCAACGGCCGCGACCCCAAAATTGCCTGAAGTTGCCCCACCATAAAGGCGCACTCTCTCTTTGGTCTTTCAGATTGTACTTAAGTATATAGCAAACAACCGGTGGTTAGGGATATTACCCAAGATAGTTAGTAATGGTGGGAATTCACATCGATATGAGCTTAATCCGGGCGGGTGGGGTCGCCGGTAAGCAGCTGAAAAAATTGATCTTTAGGTATGAGCTCCAGGACGGTGCCATTGATCGTCGGCGTGTGACCCGTAACGATTAGAGGCTGCGCGCTAAAACGTAGCCGAAACGGTCCTCCTCGCTTGCCGCCATCGCAGGCTGGAGTGCCGGGCGTTCTCTGTTGAAGTGCGGCGCGTCCAGGCTCGCGTGCAATTGCGCGATGCCGGCGCGAGCCTGATCGAGGACGGCCGCGTGGATCGCAGGATCGATGCCACGGCGGGCAGCTTCTTCGAGCAGGGATGCGACCTGCTGCGCGGAAATGGTGGCATCGCCGGCAAAATGGTCGGAATGGCCGATGAACTGGAAGAAGCCGTCGACCTTCGGATCCCAACCCAGGCCGACCGGCGGCACGCCCAGTGAATAGGCGGCGATGCAGGCGTGAAGGCGATGCGCCAGAATGACCTGTGTCGAGGCGATGATGCGGACCAGGTCCTGCGGCGTCTTGGGGCGAGCGGCGAGATGGAGTTCGCCGCTGTCGATGTGGCCGACAAGCGCGTTTGCGTCGAGTATGCGCCGGGCGAAGGCCTGATCCTCCTGTGCTCCGTTCGTAAACAGGCAGATGCGGTATCCGGCGTCGAGCAGCAGGCCGAGCAAGTGGCGGTAGTCGTCCGCGTGGCGGAAGGGAATGCCATGCGCCTGGCGGCTCGAATGACGGCGCAGGATCAGCGGGTCGGTGACGCAGATGCCGATCGGGCGGTCGTCGATCTTCGACGCTTCGATATCCTGTGTTTCGACGATATCGCGAATGAGCAGGCCCGGGTCCGGAAGTATCTCGGCATGCGGCCCGGCCGGAAAATGTCCGATCCAGTTGCCGCTGGCGATGGTGTCGCGAACGGAGACATGGACGAGCTGGCAGTTCTCGATCGCGCCGAAGAGCTGTCTTGCCTGGTGTGACCAGTCGCGACTGGCGCCGACAGCATAGATGGCGAGCGGCTTGCCGCTGCGCCTGATGCAGTCCAGCGCAGCGCCAACCTTCAGCGGGAAATTCAGATCGTCGTCCTGAAACAGGTTGCCGCCGCCGATGACGACGGCGTCCGCGGCATCAATCGCGTTTTGCCATTCGACCTGCAGTCGACGGAGTTTGGGCGCAAGCGCCCGCCTGACAACCAGCCGGCGCAGGGCCGACGGCAGCGCCTGCAGCACCTTCAGCACCTGCCGGCGCCGGCCTCCGCCGCCGGTACCGAAAGCCGTCCTGCCGGCAAGGTCGATCGTCGTGACGTCAGGCGTTGCCATGCCGCGGGCGAGTGCGGTCTCCAGGCATTGGGCTAGAATTCCGTCGCCGAGGTTTTCGCTGTATTTGACGTTGAAGATGACGATTTTCATCGGATGCCTCCCATGCGGCGCGGCCCGGACGCGCCTATCAGCCGCGCACCGGTTGCTGTTGGCTGGATGATCTGTCGGCATGCCAGCGCCGAGACGCTACCGCCCAGGATGTAGACCATCAGGCCGAGATCGTAGACGGTGCCCGATACCAGAGCCGTGCTGAGGGCTGCGCCGAACCCGGCCTTGGCCGCGCGCATTGCCGCGCGGCTCTCCGCCGAGCGCACGCCATTGGACGCCGTGCGCGCGAAAAGAGTTGCCGCGACAAAAATGCAAAAGAGGATGAACCCGAGGATGCCCACATTCGACAGCAGCACTAGGAGATAGCTGGAAGCACGGGCGCTTCCCAGTCCTGCTCCAAGGCCGAACGTATTGATGAACGCCTCGTAGGCTGCGGTGTTCCACATGGCGCGCTCGCGGCCCGACTGACTGTCGGCCTTCGACAGCAGCATCTCGTCGAGAAAGTCGTAAACGGTCGCAATCATCTCCGGAAACAGGTTGACGATGGCGAGGATGACGAGCGGGACCACCAGGAAGAGGGCCGCGAGGAAGACCGGGCGGGCAGGCTTGCTGCGATCGAAAGCCGTGAGGATCGAGCGGATCCAGAGAAACGGGAAAACGACGGCAAGTCCCAGCAGCGCCGTGGCTGAGGTGGAGAATATCAGTCCCGCCAAGGAGGCTGCCGCAAGGACACCCGTCACCCGAGCGCGCACCCGGTCGAGCCAGAGGCTCGCGGTGGCGGCAAACAGCACCAGGGTGTAGTCGGCAAAGGCGGATGCCTCGGGAAAGGATCCGGAAATCCGCTTCAGCCCGCCTTTTTCGGCACCTGTGAGAAGGGCATAGTTGGCGGTCCGCACCACGCTCAGCAGATATTCCGTGCCGCTGAAGTAGGTGACGACATCGGCCACCGCGAAGGCGATATTGACGGCGGCAGCGACGAGCAGAGCGTTGATGAGGTGCGACGGCGCCATCGTGCGACGCAGATAGGCGTAGCAGAAACCGAAACAGCCAAGGCCGCCGAGCGCATAGACGGTCTGGGTTATGTTGTTGGAGGAGAGCTGCAGCGGCGACAGCGAAATGAAGCTCCTTGCGCCGACCGAGCGCTCGACGGTCATGACGTCGACGGCACCCTGGAACAGGCGCGGCGACAGGAATGCAGTCAGGACACCGAAAAAGGTAAGCACCATCAACCAGAAGCCGGCGCCTGCAGGCACGAAGGCGGAAAGCACAGGCCCTTCGCCATAGGCCATCAGCACCCTGAGGCCGAAGAACAAGAGGAACACGTTGGGCACGAGGATGGACGCGCCGCCAAGGGCGGGCAGGTCGATGGCCGCCGCGGAGCCAAGCGCGGTCGAAACGACCATCAACGTCAACGCCCAGTGGACAGGCGCCATCAGGACGCCCAACCCTGCAAGTACGGTCACGAAGCCGATCAGTTCAAAGCTCATGCCACCCGTTCCAGTTGCTGCGGCGATCCTATCAAAGGGGGCAGGGCGCGTATTTACGCCTGCGGCTAAGTCTTTCGCATAAAGCCGCGTCCTTAATCGGTAATGGACCCGCGGCGGGGCGGCAGCTAGCTTTGCGGCATGACCCCATCTGTTCGCGAAGCTCGCCCCTTGTGGGCCCGTCATCCGAAATCCCGGCTTTTTGCCCGGCCGGTCCTCGGCTGCCTGTGTCTGCTGATGCTGGCGTCGGCGGCCTATGGCGGCGGCTATGCCGGTGGCGATACAGGAGACGAGCTTCCGCTCGACGACATGCCCTTGACCTTCGATGAGCCGTTCGATGATCTCAGCGTATCGGCCTGGGGGCCGGGCACCCGCTGGATCGCCCACACGCCGTGGTCGGGCGATTTCGGCGGCGCCCGTTTTGCCGATCCCGGCCAGCGCACGCCGTTCAAGACCGAGAACGGCATCCTGCGGATCGAGGCAAAGCGCGATCCCGAAGGCGACTGGCAGTCGGGCCTGCTTGCATCGGTGGATCCCAAGGGCAACGGCTTTGCCCAGCAATACGGCTATTTCGAAATGCGCGCCCGACTGCCTGTTGGTCCGGGTGTATGGCCCGCCTTCTGGCTCATCGGCAAGGATCGCTCGAAGTCGACGGCGGAAATAGACGTGATGGAATTCTACGGCGACAAGCCCGACGGCTATTCCTCGGTCATCCATGTCTGGCATCGTGATGACAAGGACGATTCGCAATTCAGTCGGATCGAGGTGTTCGGCGATGCCGATCCTCAGGATTTTCATACCTACGGCGTGAAAATCGACTCCGAATTCATCCGGATGTATTTCGACCGCAAACTCGTGTGGAAGGCCGAAACGCGGCCCGAGCACCGGCAGCCGATGTATGTGCTGCTCAATCTTGCCCTGGTCGAAAAGACCGCCGATCAGGCGCCCGACCCTTCCCACATGTTTATCGACTATGTCAGGGCCTACGACCTTCAGTAGGCCCTTCGATCATGGGGTTTTCGTCACCCGCGCCCGGCCGGAACGGGCGCGCTGACGCAGTATAAATTCAATATTTTCAACAGGATGTATGTCGCGGACAGTGGCGGCCGAAGGCGCGTGGCTTGCGCGCTGACGCGGCCCGCATCGCCATAAGGACTAAGCGGGCCTAAACCTTTTGATGGCGCGTCGGCGCCGCGCCTATCCCAATGATCAGCTGTTCATTTTTCGCCACCATGGAATTCTGCCTGACGACGGCGTTGCAACAAAATTGCGGCCCGTGCGAGGGCGGCAGGGTGTCTGGACCCACATCGCCTGGCGGCAGGGAAAGGCAACAGGAGGCGAGGTATGGCTGAGTTCCGATTCTCCGGGACGGACGGTTCGGCAACGGCGTCCGAAGGTACAACCGGCCGCTCGCGAGACGTCGTGCATTATGATCCGCAGAGCTCCGTTCACGCCATCGTCCGCCAGCAGGCCCGAGCGGCGCCGCATGCAACCGCCATCGTCTTCGAGGATCGCGCGATCAGCTATGGCGAGCTCGATCGCCTGTCCGACGCGCTCGCCGCCTATCTGATCGACCAGGGCGTCGGCAAGGGCGATATCGTCTGCCTCTTCGTCCCGCGTTCCCTCGACACGGTCGTCGCCATGCTGGCGACGCTCAAGGCAGGCGCGGCCTATCTTCCGCTCGACACGACCTTCCCGGTAGATCACCTCGATTATGTCATCGGCGATTGCGAGCCCAAGGTGGTCTTCGTCGACAGCTGCACGCTCGCGACGATCCGGCTGGTGCCGAGCGTGAAGGGCACGGTTGCCGATCTCGGTGCTGTTGTCGCCGGCCTCTTGCAAGTTGAAAGGCGCCCGCTCGATCCCGTCGCGGTGGACGGCGGCGACCTGGCTTACGTCATGTACACGTCGGGTTCGACAGGGCGCCCCAAAGGCGTATCCATTCCCCATCGCGGCATCACCCGGCTTGTGCTCGACCAGAACTATGTCGAGCTCGGCAGCGGCGACGTGGTGCTGCATGCCGGCACCATCGCATTCGACATCACCACGTTCGAGGTCTGGGGCGCGTTGATCAACGGGGCGATCCTTGCTGGGCTACCGGACGGACGTTTTTCGGTCGCCCGGTTGCGGGATGCCATCCGCGACAACGGTGTCACCGTCTCGCTGATCACGACCGGTCTGTTCAATCTTCTCGCCGACTTTTCCTGCGGCGAACTGCCGACGCTGCGGCACATGATGCTGGGCGGCGAGGTGGCTTCGGCCGAGCATGTCAAACGCTTCCAGAAGGCGCATCCGGGCTGCCGCCTGACCAATGCCTACGGGCCGACGGAAATCACCGTGATGGCGACGGCCTTCGATATTCCCGCAGCCTTCGACGGCAAGGATGTGCCGATCGGGGGTGCGATCAGTCACACGGGGATCCTGATTGTCGACGAAGACCAGCGGCCGATCGGGCGCGGCGTCGAGGGCGAGCTTGTCTTGACGGGCGATGGCGTCGCCATCGGCTATTTCCGCCGCCCGGAGTTGACGGCGGAACGGTTCGTGACCATCCATACGGACGAGGGTGATGTCCGCGGTTACCTGACGGGCGACCTTGCCGTGCTCGGCGAGGACGGGATCCTGCTGTTTCGAGGACGGCGCGATCGGCAGATCAAGCTCAATGGAAAGCGCATCGAACTCGATGAGATCGAAGCGGCGCTCAGGCGCGATCCGCGGCTCGCCGACGGCGTCGTCATCTGCCAGCACCTCGATCAGTCGCACAAGCGTATCGTCGGCTATCTGTGCCCGCGCGAGGGCACGCGCGTTGACGATGCCGAACTCATCCGCGCCGTGATGGAACGGCTGCGCAACAGCCTGCCCGCCTACATGATCCCGAGCGCCGTGATGGTGCTCGAGCAGTTGCCGTTGCATCAGTCGGGAAAGGTTGACCGTGCCAGGCTGCCGGTGCCCGCGGACGTGCTGCCGGCCGAAAACGCGCCGGTCGCCAGCCGGACCGAGGCCATGCTGCTGGAACAATGGCGCAATGTCCTCGGATTGCAGGCCGTGGAACTCGATCGCAACTTCTTCGATCTCGGCGGCACGTCGCTCCAGCTGATGCGGGTGCATGCGGCGCTGGAAACAAGCCTCGCCCGCCCTGTCGATGTGGTCGCGCTGTTCAAGCACCCGACGATCCGGGAACTGGCGCGCTTCCTCGACGGCAAGTCGCCGGCGAGTGCCCGCGCAATGACGGCAGCCGAACGGGCCGGCTTGCAAAAAAAAACAATGTCCCATTTCCGCAGGAGCGCTTCATGACGGTCTTTGACAGTGCGGACGAAACCCGCGATTGCGAGCGCGACGAGCAGGACCTGACGGGCATCGCGATCATCGGCATGTCCGGCCGGTTTCCGGGCGCCCCCTCGGTCGAGGCGCTTTGGGATCTCGTGTGCCAGGGGGGCAACGCCTTCTCGAAGCTGAAACCGGAGGAGATCGACGACGCGTTCACCGACGAGGAGCGGGCGGCTGCGAATTACGTGCCGGCCCGGCCACAGCTCCCTGATATCGAGCTGTTCGACGCGGAATTCTTCGGCATGTTCCCACGCGAGGCGGCGGTCACCGATCCGCAGCATCGCGTCTTTCTCGAGATCTGCTGGGAGGCACTTGAGCGGGCAGGCTACGATCCCCATCGGTATCCGGGTCTCGTCGGTGTCTTCGCCGGCGCGTCGATGCCCACCTACCTGATCAACAATGTCCTCGGCGAACGGGCAAAGGCCGAGGAGTTCACCTCCAACTACCAGATCGGCTGCTTCCAGCAGATTGTCGGTTCGCTGACCGATGTGCTTGCCACCCGCATCGCCTACAAGTTCAACCTGCGCGGACCGGCCATCGCCATCCAGTCCGCCTGCTCGACATCGCTTCTGGCCGTGTCCCAGGCCTGCCAGAACCTCTTGACCTACACGTGCGACATGGCGCTTGCCGGCGGCGTGTCGATCACCATCCCGCAGCGGCGCGGCTATATCTATCAGGAGGGCGGCATGGTTTCGCCCGACGGCGTCTGCCGGCCGTTCGACGAAAAGGCGGCCGGAACGGTCTTCGGCAGTGGCGCCGGCATCGTGCTGTTGAAACGTCTGGACGATGCGCTGCGCGACGGCGACCGGATCTTCGCCGTCATTCGCGGCTACGGCATCAACAACGACGGCGCCGACAAGATCGGCTTTACGGCACCGAGCGTCGAGGGGCAGGCGGACGCGATAGCCTCGGCCCTTGCAAACGCCGGCGTTGATCCGCGCACGATCGGCTATGTCGAATGCCACGGGACCGCGACACCGCTCGGCGACCCGATCGAGTTTGGCGGCCTGAAGAGCGCTTTTTCCGATGCCGGCGACGCCCGGCGGCAATGCGCGCTTGGTTCCGTCAAGGGCAATGTCGGTCACCTCGATGCGGCGGCGGGCGTCTGCGGGCTGATCAAGACCACGCTCGCGCTCTACCATGCCAAGATCCCGGGCATGGCGAATTACCAGCGCCCGAACCCGCGCATCGATCTTGACGCGAGCCCCTTCTACATCCCCGACAGCACCGCCGATTGGCCGGTGACGGACGGCCCCCGCCGTGCCGGTGTCAGTTCGTTCGGCGTTGGTGGCACCAATGTGCATCTGGTTCTGGAGCAGGCGCCTGCACCCCAAGACGATATTGAGGATGTATCGGAAGGACCGTACATTCTGCCGCTGTCCGCCCGCAACGAGGCGGCCCTTGCCGCCATGCGGCTGAACCTGCGCGACCATTTGCAGGCAAACCCCGATGCGGCGATTTCGCAGGTGGCCCACACACTGCAGTCTGGACGGCGGGCGTTCGCTCACCGCACCGCGGTTGCCGTCAGCGACATGCAGCAGGCGATCGACCGTCTGGGCGCGGACCGAGTGCCGAACGCAGTGGCGGCTGATCGCCCGCCGATCGCCTTCATGTTTCCCGGCCAGGGTTCGCAATATGTCGGCATGGGAGCCGGTCTTTATGGCCGCGAACCGGAATTCACCCGCTGGATCGACCGCGGCGCCGATCTGCTTCGCGCGCCATTGAAAACCGATCTGCGCGATTTCATCTGCCACGCCGGCACGGTCAGCCAGGCCATGGCCGACGAGCAACGCGAGACCCGCATCGCACAGCCCAGCCTCTACATCGTCGAGCATGCGCTGGCGCGGTTGTGGATGAGCCGCGGCCTGAAGCCCGACATCATGATCGGCCACAGCGTCGGCGAGTTCGTTGCCGCGACGCTTGCCAATGTCATTTCGTTCGAGGACGGATTGCGGCTGGTCGCCGCGCGCGGCCGTCTGATGCAGTCGCAGCCGCAAGGGGCGATGGTGTCCGTGCGCGCCGAGGTCGAAACGGTCAACGCCCATCTCGGCGAGGGCGTCGAAATCGCGGCGGTGAACGCCCCGAAGCTCTGCGTAATTTCCGGAACCTTTGCTGCCGTCGATGCGGCTTGCGCTTCCATGGAGCGTGCCGGCATCGCTTACAGCCGACTACACACGTCGCATGCGTTTCATTCGGCGATGATGGACGGCGTCACGGACGCGTTGCGCGAGGAGACGGCAAAGGTCACCTACGGCACGGCCATTACACCCTATATCTCCTGCGTCACCGGTGGATGGCAGACGATCGAGCAGGGCCTGTCGCCGGACTACTGGGCGAAACATTGCCGTGCGCCCGTGCGCTTTGCAGACGGGCTGGCAACGCTTTGCGACGGGCGTAAGCCGGTGTTGCTGGAGGTCGGCCCGGGCCGAACCCTGTCGGTCTTCGCGGCACAGACCCTTGCCCGCGATGCGATCACGGCTGTCGTGCAGTCGCTGCCCGAGCACGACCGCGCGCATGCGGCCGGCGAAGTCCTCGCCGAAGCCCATGGCAAGCTGTGGATGTCGGGTTGCGAACTCAACTGGCCGACTTCGTCTGCCCCCGGACAAGCGCCCCTGGTGCTGCCGACCTATCCGTTCCAGCGGCAACGCCACTGGATCGAGGCACCTGCCTCGGTGCGCCGCAGTGAAGGCCGACCGACGTTGCCGGTCGCGCCACACGCCGGGCACGAGCTTTCCTCAAGCGACACTCAAGCGCAACCGATTGACGGGATCAACATCATGAATGCTGCCACACCAGTTGCTGCCGCAAGCCGCATTCCGGCATTGCAGACTGCCCTTCTCGCCTTGCTCGGCGACATGTCCGGGGAAGCGCTCGGGCCGGGCGAAGCGGGTGCGACGTTCCTGGAACTCGGCTTCGATTCACTTTTCATCGGCCAGTTCGCCCAGAGGATCGAGAAGGACTACAAGGTCAAGCTGTCCTTCCGCGAACTCCTGAGCAACATTCCGACCGTGGCCGATCTGGCTTCGCACCTTGATGCGCAGCTACCGCCTGAACCGCAACAGGTGCCGGCAGCAGCGGTAGCGACGCCGCAAATCGCGGCAACCGCCGCCGCGGCACAGCTGGCCGGACCGGTGCCATTGTTGCCGGTGGTTGCTCCCGTCGCGACGGTCGCGAACGTCGCCGGGATCGAGGCCGTCCTCCACTCTCAACTGCAGATGTTGCAGACGATCGTTTCGCAGCAGTTGCAGGTGCTGCAGGCGACGGGTTCCGTCGCCGCGCCGGTTGCCGCGACGACGACTGCGGCGGTCTCCACCTCGATCCAAGCGGCTGCGCCGCAGCCGGCACCGAAGGATGCCGTCGGCCGTCAGGACGAGAGCGAAATCGGCGCAGGCCGCATCAAGCTTTACCGCCCGGGCGCCAAGAGCCTTGCAAGCGAGATGACGCCCGCTAAGCAGGCTTTCGTGACGGACCTCATCGCAGCCTATGAAGCGCGCAACGGAAAGTCGAAGCGCTTTACGGGCGAGAACCGCAAATGGCTGGCCGACCCGCGCACGGCCGCCGGGTTCCGCCAGGACTGGAAGGAAATGGTCTTTCCCGTGGTCTCCGAGCGGTCAAAGGGATCGCGCATCTGGGACGTCGACGGCAACGAATACATCGACCTCGTCAACGGCATGGGTCAGACGGCCTTCGGCCATGCCCCGGATTTCGTCGTCGAGGCTGTGAAGGCGCAGGCCGACGCCGGATTTGCCATCGGTCCTCAGACGCCGCTTGCCGGCGAAGTCGCGGCAATGATCGCCGAGATGACCGGACACGAGCGCGTGACCTTCTGCAACACCGGTTCGGAAGCGGTGATGGCGGCCATGCGGGTAGCCCGCACGGTGACCGGCCGGGACCGGATCGTGATTTTCGGCAACGATTATCACGGGCAGTTCGACGAGGTGCTGGTCAAGGGCAAGAACCGGGCGGGTGCGCCGGTGGCGATCCCCGTTGCCGCAGGCATTCCATCCGCCTCGGTCGCCAACATGACGGTGCTTCGCTATGGCGAACCCGAAAGCCTTGAATGGATCAAGGCCAATGCGGCGGATATCGCCGCCGTCATCATCGAACCGGTCCAGAGCCGCCATCCGGAATTGCGGCCGGTCGAGTTCGTGCGGGAATTGCGCACGATCGCAACCCAATCCGAATTCGCGCTTGTCTTCGACGAGGTCGTCACCGGATTTCGCGTCGACCCCGGCGGCATTCAGGCCATCTGGGGCATCAAGGGCGACATGGCAACCTATGGCAAGGTGATCGGCGGCGGCATGCCGATCGGCGTCCTGGTCGGCGACAGCCGTTACATGGATGCGCTCGACGGCGGCACATGGAACTATGGCGACGACAGTGTCCCGATGACCGCGCCGACCTTCTGTGCCGGTACGTTCGTGCGCCATCCGTTGGTGCTGGCAGCGGCCAAGGCCGTGCTCCATCACATCAGGGGCGAGGGCGCAGCGCTTTATGGGCCGGTCGCCGATCGCACGCAGGCGCTGGTCGCCGAGATCAACGCCGATCTCGCAAGGCGCGGGATTGCAAAGACGATCCACGGCTACAAGAGCTGGTTCTACGCCGACTTCGGCAGCGACGATCCGCTCGGCGCCCTGATCTATGGCAAGATGCGCATGCTGGGCATCCACATTCAGGACGGCTATCCCTGCTTCCTCACGACCGCCCACAGCGAGGCCGACTTTCAGGCCATCGCCGCGGCCTTCCGCACCAGTCTCGATGCGCTCCAGTCGGTCGGCATCTTCGGCGGGCAGAACGAGGCCGAGGATAGTGTGGCGGTGCCCGCCGCAGCCCGGCCTGTGCGTCCGTCGTCGGCACCGCTGACCGAAGCGCAAAAGGAAATCTGGCTCGCCGCCCAGGTCGGCGACGGCGCGTCCTGCTCCTTCAACGAGTCCTTCACGATGGTTCTGGACGGGCCGCTCGACCGCGCGCGCCTTCGCCAGGCGCTCGACACGGTCGTCGCACGGCATGATGCCCTGCAGATCCGCTTCGGCCGGGCGGGCGATCATTTCGAGTTCATTCCCGATTTCGAACTTGATGTCGCCGAGATCGACCTTTCCGGCGAAAGTGACGCCGAGGCGCTGTTCCGGCAATTGACCGACGAGGATGCGCGCACGCCCTTCGACCTTGCCAACGGACCGCTCGTCAGGGCCTCCATCGTTCGCATGGCCTCGGACCGTCACCGCCTGGTCTTCACCGCGCACCACATCGTTTGCGACGGCTGGTCGGTCAATGTGCTGATCGAAGAGCTTGCGGCGACCTATACGGCCGCTGTCGGCGGCGCCGAGGCTGCACTTGCGCTGCCACTCTCCTTTGCCACCTATGCGACCGATCTCGCCCCCAATGCCGAGATATCGAACGCAACCGAGACATTCTGGCTCGACCAGTACAAGGATGTGCCCGACCTGCCGGAGATGCCGCTCGATCGGCCGAGGTCGGAGCGCCGCAGCTTTGCCGGCGGCACCGTCACCGGCCATATCGAGGCGGATACCTACAAGGCGCTGAAGAAGGCGGGCGCCAAGTCCGGAGCGACGCTGTTTTCCACCCTGCTCGCCGCACTTCAGGTCATGATCGCGCGCCTTTCCGGGCAAGACGACATCGTCGTCGCGGTGCCATCCGCAGGTCAGAGCCTGCTCGACGGCCAGACGCTGGTCGGCCATTGCGTCAACTTGCTGCCGCTTCGCCAGACCGTTTCGTCTTCCATGCGTTTTGACGAGCATCTGAAGGCCACGCAGCAACTGGTGCTCGGCGCTTTCGAACACCAGGACTATACCTACGGCACGCTGGTCAGGAAGCTCGGCGTCAAGCGCGACACGCACCGCCTGCCTTTGACCGAGATCCAGTTCAATCTGGAGCGGGTGCCCGACAATCTGGAGTTCGGCGGGCTGCAGACGAGCGTGGCTTCGAACGCCAAGGCGTTCTCCAACTTCGATATGTTCTTCAACCTGACCGAAAGCCCGAAGGGCGTGCGCATCGATGTCGACTACAACGCCGAGGTGTTTGACCGCAGCACGATCGAACGCTGGATCGGACATTTGACGACGCTGGTTTCCGCGCTGGCCGCCGATATCACCCGGCCGATCGAAGACCTGCCACTTTTGTCGGCGGCAGAACGGGCGTGGCTCACCGAGGGCCTCAACGACACGGCCGCCGACTACGACCGCGATGCCTTCGTCTTTTCGCTGTTCGGCCGCAGGGCCGCCGAACAGCCGACCGCGGTGGCCGTCGAGCTCGACGGCGCGACGATGACCTACGGCGAACTCGAGGCGCGATCCGACGCGCTGGCATGCCGGATCCAGCAGGCCATTCCGGAGCCGGGGCAGAGGATAGCGCTGCTGGTCGAGCGCTCGCTCGAGATGGTGGTTGCGCTGCTGGCGATCATGAAATCGGGCCATGCCTATGTGCCGCTCGACCCGGCGCACCCGGAGACACGGCTGACGCAGACATTGGAGGTCGCGCGTGTGGCTGGCGTCGTCAGCGATGGCGAGCGGGCAGGTGGCCTGGTCGGCAAGGACGTCGCCGTCATCCGCATCGACGGCGAACACGCTGCCGGCGGCCCGGAGAAAGCGGTGCCCAAGCTGCCCACCGATGCGGCGACGCCCGCCTACATCATCTTCACGTCCGGTTCCACCGGCGCGCCGAAAGGGGTGGAGGTCTCCCACCGCGCGCTTATCAACTTCCTGACGTCGATGGCGCGGGAACCGGGACTGACCGACCGCGACACGATCGTCGCGGTGACGACGATCTCCTTCGATATCGCCGGCCTCGAACTCTATCTGCCGCTGATCACGGGCGCCAAGGTGGTGCTTGCCGGCCGGCAGACCGTGCGTGACGGCTTCGCCCTGGTGGGGCTCATTGAAAGCTGCGGGGCAACCGTCGTGCAGGCAACACCGACGTTGTGGCAGATGCTGCTCGAAGCCGGCCTCAGCCGACAGGGCCTGAAGATGCTTTGCGGCGGCGAACCACTGCCCAAGCCACTCGCTTCGTCGTTGCTCGGCCTGGGTGGCGAGTTGTGGAACATGTACGGCCCGACCGAAACGACGATCTGGTCCTCGGTGCAGCGGATCGAGGACGGCGAGAAGCCGATCACCATCGGCCATCCGATCGCCAACACGCAGCTGCTGATCCTCGACAAGAGCGGTCGGGTTGCTCCGATCGGCGTCACCGGTGAATTGCACATCGGTGGCGAGGGCCTCGCCAACGGCTACTTCGCCCGGTCCGACCTGACCGAGAAGGCCTTTGTCGACATCAACGTCGGAACCGGAGCGGCGGAGCGTCTCTACAAGACCGGTGACGTTGGCCGGCGGCTTGCCGACGGTTCGCTGCAACTGCTCGGCCGCCGCGATCAGCAGATCAAGCTGCGCGGCTTCCGCATCGAGCTCGGCGACATCGAAGCCGCCATGGCGAGTGCCGTCGGGGTTCGTCAATGCGCCGTCGTCGCTGCCTCAGGCAAGAACGGCGACCGGCAGCTCGTGGGCTATGTCATTCCCGAAAATCCGGCCGACAAGCCCACGGCATCCACGCTGGCAGCCCATGCCGCAGCCAACCTGCCGGCCCATATGGTGCCGAGTTTCTGGGTGCTGGAAGAGGCTCTTCCACAGACTGCCAACGGGAAACTCGACCGCAAGACGCTCGAGCAGCGCGGGTTGCCGCAACGGGTGGTCGTGGCCGTCAAGGTACAGCCGCGCACGCCGCTGGAAACCCGCCTCAGCGAGATCTGGCGCGAGGTCCTGAACGCGGAGGACGTCGGCGTCGACGACAACCTCTATGCGCTCGGGGCGGATTCGCTGATCATCTTCCGCATCGCCGCCCGCATGCTCGACAGCGGTCTGCGGCTCGAGGCCAAACATCTGATGATGCATCCTTCGATCGCCGAACTCGCTGCCTTTGCCGAGACGCGTGATGAGATCGATCTGAACGGCGCCGAGCCGCCCGTGCCTTCGCTGAGAGATTTCCGCAATGGCGCACGTCGCCGGGTTGAGCAGGTATCACGAGCATGAAAGAGACCAGCAACACAGCAACCGTCGCCGAACCCGTCGTGATCGCGGAGTTCCCCTGTTCACAGACCCAGCTGCGCTGCTGGATCCTCGATCAACTGAAGCCCGGCAATCCGGCGCTCAACGTCGCGGTGCGCTGGGAGATCCGCGGCGCCTTCCGGTCGTCGACGCTGGAGGCCGCCTTCCGAATGGTGATCCAGCGTCACGAGATCCTGCGGACCCGGTTCGTCGAGGTCGGCGGCAGGCCCTGCCAGCAGGTGGTCGACGAGGTCGACTTCAAGATGTCGGTCATTGACCTGAGAAACGTGCCGGTCGACCAGCGCGAACAGCGCATCCTGTCGATCGGCGAGGAAACCGCGCGCGCGCCGTTCGATCTCAGCAGTCCCTATCTCTTCCGCGTCTCGTTGCTGATGGTGGAGAACGAGCGCGGCTTCCTGTTGATTACCGCTCATCAAAGCTGCTTTGACGGCTGGTCGATCCGCGTGCTGGGTCGCGAAGTCGGCGAGATCGCGGCGGCGCTCGACGCTGGGCGGCCGCCGGCCGTTCCCGACCTGCCGCTGCAATATGGCGATTTCTCGCTGTGGCAGCAGGAGTATCTGGGCAGCTACGGTTTCGAGACGGAGAAATCCTTCTGGCGCGAACAATTGACCGGCGCGCCCTATTTCGAGGTCATTCCCGATACCCCGCGCGGCCCGGTCAAGACCAGTCGCGGCAACATCCTGTCCGTCAACAATCCGAGCGAATTCAGCGAACGGATCGACGCCGCCGCCCGCGCACACCGGGTTTCGCTCTATAGTTTCGGTGCTGCCGTCGTCAGCGCGCTTCTCCATCGCTATACCGGCCACAACACCGTGATGTTCGGTTCGCAGGTTGCGGGCCGCGACGAGACCGACCTGGAAAATCTCATTGGCGTCTTCATCAACAATGTCGTCCTGCGGTTCGACATCGCGGATGACGTGTCGTTTGCCGAGCACGTGCGTTTGGCAAGTGCGAAGGTGACGGCCGCGCTCAACCATCACCGGATGCCCTTCAACAAGTTGGTGGAGCTGGTCAATCCGGTCCGCGACCCTTCGCGCAATCCGCTGATCTCCGTCAACTTCAACCTGCAGAAGGCATTTCTCGAAGATCATCAATATGGTGGTTTCGAACTGCTGAGCGCGCCGTCTCAGTCGCCTGGCGTCATCTACGATCTGAGCTTCATCATGATCGGCCGGCCGAGCGGATGGCGCATGTCGATCGAATACAATGCCGACCTGTTCGAAAAAGCGACGATCGAGGCTCTGTTGCGGCTTTGGCAGGATGCCTATGAGATGGCGCTGGAAAAGCCATCGGCGTCGCTTTCTGCCCTTGTCGTCCCTGCGCGCGAAATCAGGGCCCAACGGGTGGAAACCGGCCGCGCGACGGCGATCGAGCAGATGCTTGCCGCTCATCCGTCGGTCGGTTCGGCCGTCGTCAAGGAAGAAGATGATGGCAAGCGCGTCCATGCCTTCGTAACACCGGCACCCACCACCACCGAGCCGCTCGACCGGATGCCGGAAAGCCTGATGGACTATCTCGGCCGGCAACTGTCGCCAGCGGCGATGCCCGGTGGCATCAGCGTGCTTCTCAACTTTCCGCGCGATGCCAGCGGCAGCGTCGATCGAGGCGCATTGCGGCTTCCGGCGCTGCCATCGGCGCCGGTCAAGGCTGAGCGCGTCGAGCCGGCGGACGCCCCCGTTCGGACCCCGGCGGCGCGAGCCGACCAGACACGCGCACTTGCCGCGATCTGGGCGGACGTGCTCGGCGTGCCCGCCGTCGCGCCGAACGACAACTTCTTCGCCCTTGGCGGCCACTCGCTCCTCGCGCTGCGGATGCTCTCGGGCGTTCGCTCGAAGCTCGGGGCAAAGGCGGATCTCGAACTCCTGTTCAAGCAACCGACTTTTTCCGGTTTTGCCGACGCGCTGTTCGGCGCCAGCGAGCCCAGTGACGCGGCGGTGGAGCAGGCAAGTGCGAGCCCCTGGAACGTGAGCGCCTGTGGACAGGCAGATGCGCCCTATACGCTCTACACGCTCAACCATCCGTTTCTGTACTACCGGCTTGCGAGCGATCTCGGAGACGCCGTTTCGGTGTATAACGCCAACATGTTCCATGCGGATCTCACCGGCGATCTCGCCACCATGTCGCTCGAGGAAATCGCCGGCCACGCCGTCGACAGCATGGGTGCAGGCATTCTCAAAGGGCCGGTCGGCGTCATGGGGCTTTGCGTCAACGGCGTGCTGGCGGTCGAAATTGCTCGGCAACTGCGCGAACGTGGGGCCGATCTGCGCTTCACCGCCGTGATCGATGCCTGGGCGCCGGGCTACGTCAAATCGAAGTCGCGGTTCACCCGCTTTCGCTGGAACACCGAGCGTCGCGTCAAGCGCATCGGCTATTTCACCCGCAAGGTTTTGTCCGGGCGGATGGGCGTCGTCGATTATCTCCGGGAGTTCAATTTCACGCTCGCCCTGCTCAAGACGCTGGGGCTGCGGGCGGGCACCTATTCCCGGGAGGAGGCGGTCAACGCCGACGTGACCGACCTCCTGGTCAACGCGGCCCGTCGCTATCGCCCGCCGCAAACCGGCGAAAAGCAGGTGCTGTTGTTCCGCAGCGAAGCCACGCATCGCCGGGCGCGCAAGCTGCTCTTCGGCTGGCGCGGCGCGATCGCGGAGGATAGCGAGGTCTTCGACCTCGAGGGCTGGCACGAGGACAGCCTCAACAGCAATAGCATTCAGGCCCTGGCGACTATCGCCATCAACCGGTTCCGCTCCGACGAGCGCTGAACGCGACGTGCGAAGGCAATATCCATGAGTGTCACCAGCCTACCCCTGCGCATCGGCGTTCTGGTCGAACAGGACGAACATTTCGAGAATTGGCAACTGATGGTGTTCGATCGCATCGTCGCCGATCCTCGATATGCCCTGACCGCATTGCTCGTTCATCCATCACCCTACGGGGTCGGCAAACGCTCCTTGCTTTTCAAGCTCGCCCATCAGCTTGAGCAGGCGGCCTTCGGTCGGCAGTCGGCCTACAACCCCTGCAATTTCGATGCGCACAAGCAGCGCATCGTGCCGTTGGCATCGACGCAGCCCGGTGCGATCGCCGCGCAGGTGACGGAGCTCGGCCTCGATCTCGTGATCCGGATGACGCCGAGCAGCCTGTCCGACGACGCCGTGCGCGCATTACCCCATGGCGAATGGGCGTTGTCGTTTTCCGACCAGAAATCGGGCGCCGGCGAGTGGTTCAGCTACCTCGAGGTTGCAAGCGGCGCGCCGTCGGTGGATCTTTCGCTCTATGTGCGGCTGGGTGCGTCCGCGTCGGCGGTTGCCATCGCCTCCTCCTCCTTCAACATCAAGTTCAGTGCGGTCAGGAACATCAGTTTCGTCAAGGAGCGCGCAGCGACGCTGCTTCTGCGCGAACTGTCGCGCCTGGCCGATACCGGCGAACTGATCACCACGCCGCTACCGACGCGCCGCCAACCCGCGCCGCCATCGATCGATCAGCTGACCCGCTATCTCGGCATCCTCAGCGGCAACCTCGCCGGACGACTGAAGAAAGCAGTGCAGCACAAGGCCGGCACCGGTTCGGCGGTCTGGACGCTGTTTACCGGCAGCGGCCGGATCGACGATTTCGAGCCGGGCATTTCCGTCGAGATCCCGCCGACGGCGAAGGACATCAAGGCGGATCCGTTTCTGCTGCAGCACGAGGGCGAATGCTATCTGTTCTACGAGGCCTATGCCGATGGCGACCGCAAGGCGCATATCGCGGTCGGCCGGTTCGACGGCGATCGGCTTGAACCGGTGGGTGTCGCGCTCGACTGCGATTACCATCTGTCCTACCCGTTCGTCTTCCGCGATGGCGACGATATCTTCATGATGCCGGAGACCCATCAGTCGAAGCGCATCGAAATCTGGCGTTGCGTCGAGTTTCCGCTGAAGTGGGAGCTGCATGCGACCGCGCTCAACGGCATGTCGGCCGCCGACAGCGTGCTGACGCGGCATGACGGCCGTTGGTGGCTGTTCACCAATCTCTCGGAGTTCCACGCCTTCGAGGATCACTGCAGCGAACTGCATGTCTTCGAAGTCGACGGGCCTGGCCTTGCGCGCATCACGCCGCACAAGCGCAATCCGGTGGTGCTCGGCAGCACCTTTGCGCGCAATGCCGGCCGGATATTTGCCCGCGAGGGGCGGGTCTTCCGCCCGTCGCAGCACAATGCGCACGGCGTCTACGGCTATGGCCTGAACATCATGGAGATCGAACAGCTGGACCTGGAGAACTACCGGGAACGGTGCATCCGGACGATCAAGCCCGATTTCAAGCCCGGATTGCTCGGCTGCCACCATTTTGACGCCGCTGGGGATCGTTATGTGCTGGATGCGCGACTGACGCTTTGAGCGCCAGAACCTCTTCATCGCATTCGCGAACTTGGACGGCATTGCCGAGGGTGAGCGCCGCGAGCGTGCCGGCGAAGCCCGGCGGGGTCACCAGGTCGAACAGGCTCCAGTTCAAAGGTGCATCGCTATCGCCTTCCAGGGCTTCGAGCCTGGGAGGCGATGCCGCATCGACGGACACGTCGAAGGAATCGAGCGGCAGCGACAGGCCGGCGCCATGCGCCTTCACGAACGCCTCCTTGCGCGTCCAGCAGCGATAGAACGCCTGCAGGTAGTCCTCGCCCGAGAGGGGCGCGAGCGCCGCACATTCGCGCCTGGAGAAGAAATGTCCGGCGACATCCTCCTTGAGCGGTTTGATCGCTTCGACATCGATGCCGACGGGATAGTGGTCGGAGACGGCAAGCATTGCCATGTCGGCGGTATGGCTGAGATTGAAGTGGAGCATCTCGGCCGCCCCGGCAAGGCGCGGCTTGCCGAAGACGTTGTAGGTCAGGCCGATGCGGTGTGGAGGGATGCGAAGGTAGTGTCCAAGCACGAGGCGCAGGCCGGCGCGGCCGGCGATGAAGTGTTGGCGATGCTCGGGATAGACGAAACGCCCCGCGCGCGTCCTTTCCTCGCCGTTCAGCAGTGGAAACAGGCGATCGATGTCGCACGGGCTCGGATCGAGGTTCCAGCGCCAGACATCGATGACGTTGGGACCGATCCGGATCAGGCTAGGTCGCATAAACGAGGCTCCCCTTCGACGCGGGACGCGGGCTGCGCATGCGTCTGGCAAAGTAGGTCATGAGCGGCAACGGATAGTTCTCGCCGAGCCCGATGCGGCAGGTCCGTTTGAGGATGTCGAGCGAGCGCGGGCACATATCCGCGGTGTATTCGATCTTGCGGTGTGCCCAGGCATAGGGGTTCATCTTCGGATTTGCCGTGCGTTGTTCCAGCACCGGCAGCCAGTTGCTGTAGACGTGGCGGCTGGAATCGTAGGGCCGATAGACCCCGCGCTTGTTTTCGGCGGCAAAGGTACGCGCCTCCTCGGCGGTGTCGAAAATGACGTGGAGGCCGGCTGCGTGGGCGCGATCGTTGTGCGGACCGATGCGCATACCGCTGCTGGCCGACAGGATCTCGGCAATCGCCTCGTAGCGACGGCGCATGCGGCGGATCATCGGATCCAGCTTCTTCAGCTGCACGTTCAGCATGGCGCCCTGGATCTGGCTGGCCTTGAGGTTGACACCGAGCATGGGCGGTTCGTTGGCATTGTCGAGATGGCCGCGAAACAGTGCGCCGATGTCGTGATACATCCGCGCTCGCGCAAAGAGCTGGTCGTCATTGGTCACGATCGCCCCACCCTCGCCGATATTCATGTTCTTGAACTGATTGAAGCTGAAGGCGCCGGCATTGCCGATCGTGCCGACGCGCACGCCCTTGTATGTCAGGCCGACGGCCTGGCAGGCATCTTCGATCACCACGAGGCCATGCTCGCGGGCGATCTGCAGGATGCGATCCATGTCGCATACCATGTTGGCCATGTGCACGGGGACGATGGCGCGGGTATAGGGCGTGATCTTTCGCAGGATGTCCGCCGGATCCATCGTCAGCGTCTCGTCGATTTCGACGATGATCGGAATGGCGCCGACGGCGAGCGCTGCGCCGGCAGTCGCGATCCAGGTATAGGCGGGCACCAACACCTCGTCGCCCGGCCCGATGCCGGCGGCGGCGAGTGCTGCGATCAGGGCGCCCGTGCCGCTGCTGACCGTCAGCACGTGGTTTGTGCCGAACTTGGCGGCGAAATCCGTTTCGAAGCGCGTAAGCGGTCCGTTGCCGTCACCGCCGAAACGGGCCAGGTTGCCCGATGCAAAGACCGGAGCGAGCGCCAGCCACTCCCTGATACCTACACGCGCCATGCCGTACCCTCCGATCCTGGCCGGCTTTCCGCACGCGCCGATCATCGGCGTTCAGGGACAAGGACAAATCGCCTGCTGGGTACCGGCCCCAACAATCAAGCCTAGGCCGGTGGCAGCGTCGATTCAAAATGGACTTCCGGTCAGCCCATGGACAAAGTGTGCAGGCTCGAGCTAGCCGAAATCAGTAGTTGCCCTACTCCCCTATGCATATTGGCAGATTTCGGCCGGATGGCGCCGGTGCTACGACCGGTATGTAGCCCGCGGGAGTTTCCTTCATGCCGATCCGTGACCTCCGATCGACCCCTTCAGATGCCGAGTTTCGTGCCGACGTCGCAATCATCGGCGGCGGCCCCGTCGGTCTGACGATCGCCCGGGAACTTGCCGGCAGCCGTTGCCGGGTGCTGATCATCGAAAGTGGCGGCGCTGATTTCGAAGCCGAACGCCAGGCGTTGAACGCCGTCGAAAATATTGGCGAGCCGATGACACGCGAAGGGGTCGAAAGCCCGGGGCGGGGGTATAACGGAAGCCTCGCCTGGCTGAACGACATTGCGCCATTCGAGTTGCGCAACCGGGTGCTCGGCGGCAGCACGCATACCTGGATCGGCAAATGCGCAAGCTTCGACGACATCGATTTCGAACGGCGGTCGTGGCTGCCGGTGTCGGGCTGGCCGATGACGCGCGAAAGCCTGGGGCCGGCGCTCGATCGCGCTGCGCGCTTGCTCAACATCGGCCCCAATTTCTATGACGAGCAGCTGTTTGAGCTTCTGCATTCGCCTCCTGACGATCTCGGCCTCGACCGCGATCTGCTGCATCCGTTCTTCTGGCAGTTCAGCCATGAGCGCAATCGGCGTGGCGAGCCCATGCGGTTTGCGCATGTGGCCGCCGAGCTCGTCGCCCCGAACATCGATATCCTGACGCATGCGACCGTCACGCAGGTCCATCTCGACCCGGACGGCAGGCGCGTCGCGTCGCTCGATGTGCGCAGCCCCGAGGGAGGGCGTGCAAGCGTGCGACCGGAGGCGGTGGTGCTGTGTGCCGGCGGCATCGAAAACGCGCGCCTGCTGCTGGCGTCCCGATCGGTAATGCCGTCCGGCATCGGCAATAGCCGCGATGTTGTCGGGCGTTACCTCGCCGATCACCCGCGCTCAACGCTCCTGCGCTTCGACCGGGCGGATATCGATGCCGTGGCGCGGCACTTCAACTTCTATGGGCTCGCCGACCAAGGTCGGACCCAGTTCTATCTGCACGGCCTGCGGCTGAGCCCCACGGTGCAAAGACAGGAAGGGCTCGTCAATTGCGCGGCCTATCCCGTGCAGGTCCATGCGGTTACCGACCCCTGGGCGGCGCTGAAACGACTGATGCGCGGCGATCGCACGCGGCTGGCACGCGATCTCGCCGTCGTCGCACGGTCGCCTGCTTTCCTCGCCAAGGGAACCTACCGCCGGATGGTGCAGAAGCGCGGAATGATGCATCGATCTGATGAGTTGCGCTTCGACGTGATGGTCGAGCAGAAGCTCGATGCCGAAAGCCGCGTGACGCTGTCTGACAAACTCGATCGCAATGGCGTGCCGTTGCCGCGCGTCGACTGGAAAATCGGTTCGACCGAGGTTGCGAGCGTCAAGCGGCTGGCGCGGGCGCTTGTCTCCGAATTCGGGCGCAACGCGCTTCCACAGCCGCATCTGGTCGACTGGATCGCCTGGGACGAAGACGCCAAGGCCGCGTTCACCGACATGGCGCATCCCTCCTGCACGACACGCATGGGCAACGACCCGGCCATAAGCGTCGTCGATGCCAATGCGATGGTGCATGGAGTTGAGGGGTTGTTCGTCGCCGGGAGCTCGGTCTTTCCGACGCCCGGTCACGCTAACCCGACGTTGATGACGCTCGGTCTGGCGATGCGTCTCGCCGATCACTTGAAATCGCGGCTCGAAAGCCGTCCGACGGCGACGGCAACGCCGCGGGTCGTTACCCAGGACCTCGTCGTTCCAGCCGGGCGTTGATACCCGGCCCCATCGTTACCGCTCTGCGATTGTCAGGGCAGCCGGAAGTAGAAGCCGGCGCTTTCGCTCGGTCCGAGCTCCGGGTGTGTTTCGATCACATGCGAAAGTGACGGGATCGACCAGCGGTCGACGAGGCGGTATCCGAGCCGCTGGATGTCGCGCAGCAGCGCCTCCTCGTTGCGCATCTGGTAAGGCACGATCGCCTTGCCGATGCGCTCCAGCGTCACCACGGGGCTGCCCTTTCTCAGGGCCACCTTGTTCAGCAGGAGGTGGCGGGGGAGTGCTGGCATGCGGCCGAGCAGGTCCGACAGCTGCACATCGAGATATTGCAGCAGACCGGAGCCGAGGAACAGCGGCACGGGGCCGGCATCGGCGATGCGGTCGACGAAATGCAGGCTGTCGAGCCTGTCCTGTTCGGCTCTCTTCCGGCCCGCGTTCACGATTGCCGGCAAGTCGTAGACCACCCAGCGGAAGGAGTTTTCGAGGGCGAGCAGGTCGCGGAACGCCCGGTATTTCGTGCCCATATGGCCGCCGGCATCCACCAGCCCGTCGATCTCGTCGATCACCTGCCGCATCCAAAAAAGCACCGGATAATCCCAGGGCGCGACCTGGCACATCTTGTCGAAGGCGACCGCGGCGATTTCGTCATGATCGTAGCCGGCCAGCCCATTGGAGCGGGCAGCCGTGATGGCGTCTTCGAACGAGCCGTAGGCGCCCGTAAAGCGTTGCGGAAAGGGCGAGAGATAGCGCAGCCGGCCGCCCGCTGCCTTCAGCGGGGTCAAGGAGCGGTTGAGGCTGCGCACGGCGCTGCGCAGAAGCGGGTAGGCGGTGTTCTTGATATCGCTGGTCAGCACGATGTGTCTCCCCTGGTTGCCGCGTCCGTGTTGCTGTCTGCGTTCCTCATCCGTGGCGGCCGAACGCGAAGATCGGCCGGAGCGCATCGCTCCATCGCTGCAGGACGGCGAGTGCCGCGACATAGATTGCCGCTCCGGCGACCACCTGCAGCGCGATCGTCGACATCTGCCTCAGCGACGACGCCTCGGCGATCCGGCCGAAGAGAAAGACCGCTGCCGCCATGGCGCAGACGGCGATCGCCACGAGGCCGCAGTCGCGCAGCACGCGGTTCCACGCAAGCTCGCCCTCGCGCGATTGCAGGCGCATGGAAATCTGGAACGAGAACACGGCGGCCACACATTGTCCGAGCGCCGTGGCGACCGCCCCGAACGGGGTCAGCAGGATAATCAGCCCGACCGAGATCGCGCCGTTCAGCATCACGGCCCTCGGCATCCGGTGGATCTTGCCGCTCAAGGAAAGCAGCGGTTCGGTCACGTAGCCCGGAATGAGAAGCGTCTGTTTGGCGGCGAGAATGGCAACGAGGATGGCTGCCGGAGCCCATTTTTCGCCGAGCACGACATCGATCAGCTCCGCCGAGATCAGTGCAAGGCCGAGATAGATCGGTGTCGATATCGCCATCAGCACCGTCATGAAAGTGGTGGCAAACGCCCCGATCGCCGCCCGGTCGGCATTGCCCTTGTCCTTGCCGGCAGCGCGGCCGAAGAGGATCCATGCGAGCATTCGTGCCGGCTCGCCCATGAGTTCGGAGAAGGCGGCGACGATCCGTTCGGCGGCGCGATAGTAGCCGGCCTCGGCCAGGCCGAGGAAGCTGCCGACCACCAGTGTGCCGGCATAGGACCGAAAGAACACCACGAGCCGGTTGGCGACGATGTGGCGCGAGAACTCCAGAACTTGCGCGACGTAGGCGCGCTGCAGGCGCAGGCGCGGCAGCCACCGCACCAGGATCATCGAAGCAACCAGCATCGTCAACTGTTGCGCCAGGCGCCCGCTGATGAGCGCGACGATGTTCCACCCGAGTGAAAGCCCACCGATCGCGACGAGCAGGCCGATGATCTCGGCGGCGATCCTGATGACCGATTGGCCGCGCAATCGCCCCTGCGAAATCAGGATGCCGTCATAGACGGTCGAGAGCGATGCCGGCAGATACCAGGAACTGAAAAGGGCGATCAAGAGCGCGTTCCAGCCGTGGCCGAGCATGTACATCGTGGCCGCGGTGGAAAGACCGAGGATCGTGGCGATGAGACCCGAAAGCATCGACAGGGTTGCAAGCTGGTCGATGTCCGTCTTTTCGACGCCGCCTTTCATGACGAATTCGCCCCAGCCACCCTCGGCAACGACAAGAACGAAGATGGCGAAGGAGGATGCGAAGGCAAAGAAGCCGAATTCGGCGGCTGCCAGCACATGCGCCGCGACGATGAAGATCGACAGCTGGGCGGCCTGCGAAATGACCTTCGCGCTGAGAGCGGCAAAGCCGTCGCCGATCAGATCGGGAAGGCGCAAGGTGCGGGAGGACCCGGGCAAAAATCGCCGCAGCGGAAGCGTTGCCGTCGCTATCCAGCGGGGCATCATTGCACCACGACCGGGAGGAAACGGCGCGGGTCGGAAGACGGCGCGGGGTCTTGCACGGCCGCGCGCCAAGGGTGTCGCCTACCGACTGTTGCGAAATTGCCCCTGTTTGCAGAAAATTCGCAACTCCTAAGGTATGGTGTGCGTTGTAGCCATGATTCGGGTATAGCCGGTTTCGGGCTACAAGTTGGGCTATGGCGTGAACAGTGGCGCCCGCGATACATCCGCACCTCCTGGTCCGTGGTCGCCAGGGAGATGTCGGTGAGGTTAACGGGAGAGGGGAGTTCGCAGCTGATGTTGAGACGGATGTCGTTGGAAAAAGAGGGCGCCATGACCAATCGGCCTTCATGGAACACCAAGCTTGCCATTCGCTGGTCCGTGGTCTTGCTGTGCCTCATCTTCTGGGCGGCCGTATTCTTGTTCATCTGGTAACCGCCCGTCAGGTCTCGTTTGTTGCAAAGAGGACGACGCCGACCGTTTTGATGATGATCACCATGTCCAGGTAGATCGATCGGGACTGAAAGTAATCGATGTCGAACTGCACGCGCTCGTCATAGGTGGTGTCCGGCTTTCTTCGGACCTGCCACATGCCGGTGATGCCGGGCTTAAGCGCGGTGTAGTAGTGGAGGTTGGGGCCGTATTTCTCGGTCTCCTCCGGTGAAATCGGCCGTGGTCCGACCAGGCTCATATCCCCACGCAGCACGTTGTAGAATTGCGGCAGCTCGTCCAGGCACGTCATTCTGAGGATCTTGCCCAGCCAATGCACGCGCGGGTCGCCGACGAGCTTGCGCTTTTCCATCCACTCCTTGTTTCGCTCCGGATCGGAGGCCAGAAGTTCGGCCAGCCGTTCGGCCGCGTCGAGGCGCATGGACCTGAACTTGAGGCATTCGAACATCTTTCCCTGTGCGCCGACGCGGGACTGCCGGAACAGGATGGGCCTTCCGTCCACGATCATCAGCGCGATGGCGATCACGGCCAGTGCCGGCGCCAGGAAGATCAGCGCCAGAATGGATACGCCGACGTCGATCAGACGCTTGGATCTGCTGGCGCGGCGGGCTGCGATGGCGGCGCGCGCGGTATGGCCTTGTCGTGCAGCGCCATCAGATACGGACAGCATATCGTTCACCCCTCCAAGCACCGTTCTTCCTTCACAGGCTGCCAGCGGCTGCCTTGATTTTCAATCGACCCTGAAGGGCAGGGCCTAGTCCAATGGAGGTACACGCCGGGCAGGAAGATCGAGCCGGCGCGTAAACTGCCTAACCGGGAAGCCAGGGGCCCGCCGTGAGGCAGCAAGACACGCCGGCAGCGCGTGCCGTATGCGGCGCGAAACCGCCTCACGACACGTCCTCGCGGCTGAGATCGCCCGCACGCATCGGCAATGGGTGGTGATAGTCGCGGACATCTATTCCGGTTCGGCGGGACCTTCGCAAAACGTGGTCGTAGAGATCGATCAAGGCGTCCGCCCAGGTTTCGGGCGTATGGGCAAGGTTTGCTGCATGCCGCAAGCAGTTGCCGCTCATGTGTTGGAGACGTCTGTCGTCGGCTGCGAGCACACGCATTGCATCGGCAAGCGCCTCGACGTTGCCGATGCTGAATTTCAGGCCGCAACCGAGGCTCGCGATTTCGTCGGCGAGCAAGGCGGCGTCAGGTACGATGACCGGTATGCCACTGGAAACCGCTTCGAGTGCCGCGAGCCCAAACGGTTCGGGCACACGCGACGAGACGACCACGGCCCGGGCGCTGCCGATGATATCGCGCATCTCCTCCCTGGTTTTCCAACCGTGAACGATAGCCTCGGGATAGGTCTTTTCGATCAGCGCGCGACCAGCGCCATCGCCGATGAAATGCAGCGGCACCCCGGCAAGGCTCGCTGCCCTTGCCGCATCCTCGAACCCCTTTTCGGGCTCCAGCCGGCCGACGAAGACAAAGTTCCGGTTGGCCCAGGGGCGAAGTTGGTGGTCGACGAATGGGACGACCGGATTGCGGACCGTCACCACTTGGCTGGCGTCCATGCCGGCGCGCTCGAAGTAGGTCCGCATCCTCTCATGCACGGCGATGATGTTTGCGGCCATTCGTTTCGTCGGGAAAAGCTGTTCTCGCAGCATGTGCCGCGCCGTGCGCCAGGCTTTTTCATGCAGCCCACGCTTGTCGCACTGGGTCGCAAGACAACGCCCAGACATCGGCTTCAGGTCGCAGACGCGGTTGGCGCGGAAATTGACGAAGCCGCCGTTGGGGCAGGCGAGGAAATAGTCGTGCGCGTGGAGGACGACGCGGTCGCGCACCGGCGAAAGTGACCGAAAGATCGCCGGCGACAGGATCTTCGACCAGCCGTGCACGTGATAGATCGTCGATGGGGTGTCGCGACTGGCGATCAACCCGCTCAAGGCATCGTGGACATAGGGATCGTAGAGACCGAGACGCAGCGCTTCGCTTCGCCGCCGCTCGAGCAAGGGAAGGGCGTCGAGATTGATCATGTCTGCGGTCGGCTTTTCGGCGGGCGTGCCGTCACCGGCGAAAAACGTCACCGATATGCCGCGCTGCTGCAGAAGTTCGGCCGAAAGGATCGCGAGGTTCGTCGCACCCCCGACCCTGATGGAGCGATCGTTGATGACGACCACGCGGTCGGGAGTGAGTGCCGTCATGATATCACTCGAGCCCTTCGACGTTTTTCGGCGCGAGCCGACCGGCAAGCAGATCGAGGAATGCGCGGGCATTGCCGCGCAGGCGCCCTTTCCGGTCGACCCAGGGCTCGGGTCTCCAGACCTTGACCACATTGGCAATGAGGTTGCGCACGATCTGCACGCCGGCATGCCGGATGCTCATCGTGTCCTTGCGAATGAGGTAGATGGGATTGGCGATCTGCGAGTAGCCGAACTTGATGCCGGGGGTGCGCGCCTTCTTGGTCCCGAGATGAACGCCGACGAGGCTGTCTGCCTGCACCACGCGACCGAGCGTTGCTGCCAACCGGCTGAAATCGACGTCCTCAAGCCAGCCGTAGAGCGGCAGGTTCTCGTCGAAACTGAGTTCCGCGTCGCGCGCCGGGCCGGTTCTGACGGCCATGTTGCAGCCATAGGCGTTGTAGATCGGCTTGAAGGTCGGCGCCGGCCGCGGCTTCGCCAGGTCGGCCTCGATCAGTTGCAGGCCGCTGTCGACCGAAATTCCGGGCCCGATGATGCCGTCGGCAATCAGCGTGCCCGTGGCGACCACAACATCTTCGTTCTCGGAGAACAGCCGCCCGACCTCTTCGATATAGGAGGGCGCCATCAGGAAGTCGTCGTCCAGAAACAGGATGACATCCGATCTGGCCGCGGCGAGGATACGGTTGCGTTGCCGGCAGCTGCCACGTTCGGAGATGATGACGATGACCCGGACAGAAAGCCCCGCGACGCAGTTGGGATCCATGTCCTCCGGCGACGACAGGCAGACATAGATCTCGTCCGGCTGCCGGGTCTGCCTGCTGATGAGGGGCAGGACGGCGGACAGGATGTCCTTGCGTCCGCAGCTCGGGATGCCGATCGCGACCGTCACCGGGCGGGCTTCGGGACGGCTTTCCATCTCCGGCATCATTTTCTGAACTTGCGCCATTGTTTTCGGTCCCAGCGGATGTTGGTACGGCGAGGGCCGTCGCTTCTGTTGGAAATGACGCCGAGCAAGGCTACGCGCGACTTGCCGAACGTCGACAGCGCCTCGCTCAACCGTTCGACGGTCATCTTGTCGGATTGTCCGAGCACCACGACGATGCCGTCGAGATAGGTACAGATGACGCGGGTGTCGGCCGAATCCTCAAAACCCGACATGTCGACGATGATCACCTTGTAGCGCTGCCGCAAAAGTTCGAGTTCCGACTTCAGTGCCGGCAGGTGGCCGTAGCGCTGGTGGGCGACCGCGGCCTTGCGTGTCTGGTCGACCGTCAGGACCGGTACGCAGCGCACCGCCTTGCCGTCGAAGTCCTCGACGTGCTGCGCCGCCTCGCTCGACCGCCTTCTGGAATACTGGCCGGGAATGCCGAGGATGCGCAGGCTTTCCATGCCGAAGCCGGCGCCGTCTTCCGTGGTCACGCGGCTGAGGCGGGAACCGACGAAATCCGCGTCGACGAGCAGCACCGAGGTTCCCTCGTTCATGTAGAGCTGGGCGAGGTTGGCAGCGATCGTCGTCTTACCCTCGCCGGGGCCGACCGAAGTCACGCCGATCACGGCCGAAGCATTGGAGGGGAAGGCGGAATCGACCGAGTTCTTGACGCCGCGCAACGCCTCGGAAAACCGGGAGTAGGGCATGTCCAGCACCGAGCGCAGCGGCAGCATGGTGGAGGCGATCGGCGGCTGGTGGGGGCGCGGACTGCTTCTGAACATCGGCACGTGTCCGAGCGAGGTGATGCCGAGTTCGGCGCGCAGCCGCTCGCTGGAGCTGACGCGCCGGTCGAGGCCATCGCGCAGGACCGACAGCATCAACCCCGTCGCCAGTCCGAACATCAGGGAAAACGGCATGATGGTTGACGGCTTGGGCCAGGTCTTGCCGAGCGGGGCGGTGGCCGCCGTCACGATACGGGCCTTGCCGAGAGGAAAGGACTGCTTCTGCAGCGCGCCAATCAACTGCTGGAGAATGCCCTCATACATGTTGCGATAGGTCGTTGCCCGGCTCTCCATCTCGGAGAGTTCGACCCGGGCGACATTCTTGCCGGCGCCAGTCGCCGTCAGATTGGCAAGTTCGCTTTCCAGGAGCTTCTCCCGGGTCTTGGCGATCTCGACATTCGACTTGTAAAATTGCTCGATGCGCAGGAATTCATTGCGAAGCGACGCGTCAAGCCGCGCAATATCCGCCTGTGCAGCGATAATTGCGGGGTTTCCACTGTCGTATCGGACTTTCAGATTGTCGAGCTTGGCGGCCGCGAGCCGCATTTCCTCGTTCAGTTTCTGGATCTGGGGATTGTCGAGACTGTCGTTGACGCTGGCAACCATCGTGTCCTTGGACATCAGTTGTTGCAGGGTCATCAGCTTGGCCGATTCAGCCGCCGTCGCGGCGCGCGCCGCCAACATCTGGCTGCTGAGTTCCGACAGTTGCTGCTGGTCGAGCGTCGATGCGGTGCCGACCGTGGTGATGTCGTTCTTGGCGCGAAATTCCTCGACGGTCATGGCCGCGGCGCGCGCCTGCGCGCCGACTTCGATCAGGCGGCTTTCAAGCCACTTAGCGCCGCTTTTGGCGGCGTCCGATCTCTCGTTCATGCCGGTTCGGATGTAGGCGCCGGCAATGGCATTGGCGGTCTTGGCCGCCTTTTGCGGGTCGGTCGAGGAATAGCCGATCTCCAGCACATAGGATTGCCCGACACGCCGCACGGTGACGCGTGACAGGAAGGCGGCCATGGTGCGGCGCATCAGATATTCATCGTCTGCCGCATCGCCGTCGGCGTTCTTGGACCCGGACGAAAACAGCGCGCCGATCATGCCGCGGATCGAAACGCCGCCACCCACGATCTCGGGATCGTTGGTCAGGTCGAGCTGTTCGATGACGGCGCGGGCGATCGCCTCGGACTTGACGATTTCGACTTCGCTGGCGATTTCGGCCGCCTCGATGATGATCGTTCCCGTCGAGGCGTCCTGCGAGGCGATGCGGCCCTGTTCGGGGTCGATTACCAGGCGGACTGTCGCGGTGAACGTCGGAGCGGTGTTGAGGACGTAAAGGACGCCGAGCGCCAGGCCGATGATCGCACAGATGCCGATGCGCACGAGATGTCGCCGCAGGAAGTCCGAGACGTCGCGGAAGGATATGCTCTCCTGGCCGGCCGATCGCTTGGCCTCGAAGCTGTCATCCAGAACGATTTTCGAGATATCATGCACGACCATTGCTGTTCCCCACGAAATACATTGCGCCTCAGTCGGTCAGCTGTTGCTACTGGGACTGTTCGATGCCCACGGATGTCAGAAGCTTGTTGTCGAGCGCCGCCGTCAGCGCCGAGCGCACGTCGAGCACGTCGCCTGGAACCAGCAGCGTCGCTTCCGTGACTTTCACCGCCGGGTCCGTGCCGCCGCCATGGGTTATCCAGTACTCCAGCGGCTCCAGGTCCATTGCCTTCATGTCGGCGAAACGGGAGAGGGACGCACCGTTGATCTGCAGCAGTTGCAGCGTCGTGCTGCGCTTCAGCTTCAGATCTTCGATCGATGCTTCCGTCGTCTGCAGGTCGCGACCAGCCTCGGTGCGGCGCTGACCCTGCAAGGTCACCGCATCGCGCTCGGTTTCGCTGAGCTTCTGCTTGGCGCGCATGGCGGCGACCTGGAGGTCGAGCTTCTCGCTCTGCAGCTCGGCGACAATGCGTTCGAGAGCCGTCTGGCGCGACTTCGTCACCGTCTGGTCGCTCACCAGTTTCGATACGCCTTTGAGTTCGTCCTGGGAAATGTCGATCTGATGCTGCTGGACGGTCGTCTTTTCCTCCAGCACGTCGATTTCGTTCTTGAGAAGCGCGCCAAGTTCGGCAAGGGAATCGAGCTGGCGGCGCGTTGCCTCGAGCCTGGCGTCGAACAGCGTGCTCTCGTCGCGCACGATCTGCTGGATGGCGGCGCCGTTGGACGTCTTCAGCGCCTGGGGAAACTCGACCTTGGTGCTGTCGGTGAACTCTGCCCTGAGCCGGGCGCGCCGGGCGGCCAGCTGCATCATCTCCAGTTCCATCCGGTTCAGTTCGCCGGTGTAGCGGATCTGCTCCATGTCGGAGTAGCCGCCTGCGGGGTTGGTGCGGCGCTCGCGCCCACCGGCCATCGCCACCGCCTGCATCACCGTCATGCCAGGGCGGAACTCCAGTTCGCTCGGCCGGTCGACGAGGCCGGTCACGTAGATCATGGGATAGCGGACAACCTCGACCGAGGTCTCCGGCGCCTTGCTGAGGCCGGTGCGCTGCTTCAGGAGATCGGCAATGGTGGCCGCGAGTTCCGCGGGCGTGCGGTCACGGGCCTTGACTTCACCCACGAGCGGCACCGAAATCGTGCCGGCCGGCGACACGACATATTCGCCGTTGAGCGCGGTCCATTCCTTGTATTCGCCTGTCGCTGCGACCCATTCGACGATCGCGACCTTGACCCTCGTCTGCGGCTGCAATCGGAACACAGGCTCGGCATGGGCCTGACAGAGCGGGGCAAGCGTGCTCAGGCCGATTGCCAGACAGAAGGTCGAAGCGCGGCCCAGCGACGACAGGCGACGGAGAAGACGGTGGTCGGCATGGGGCATGGGGCCTCGCTGGTGTTCCTGTGCGCAACCGGGCCGGACTGCTCAAAGTCCGGTGTGGCGTATCGGAATGATTGTCGGCCCAAAACGCGTGAGGTAAATTCCCTGCCGTCTAATCGCGGCTAATCCCTTTAGGGGAATGGGCCTAAACCCTCGGCACCATCGGATAGGGTGACCCCGGCAGCCTGCCAAATGCCCTTCGGTGGCGGGTAGCCCCTAAACCTTTCGAGTAGGACACTCGTTCCTTCGGATGCACGCTCGGACCGTTCTTGGCTCTGTGCACGCGTGCCCCGTGTGCCCCATGCTGCAGCAGGATCATTGCAGAGGGGAGCGCTATGCGCGTCGCAATCGTTCATTACTGGCTGGTATCGATGCGGGGCGGGGAAAAGGTGATCGAATCGCTTTGCGATCTCTATCCCGAGGCTGACATCTTCACTCTGGTCTACGATCCCGGCCACGTGTCGGACACGATCAAGAGGCACAAGATCACGTCGTCCTTCCTGCAGCGCATTCCCGGCGCGATCGGGCATTACCAGTCGTTCTTGCCGCTTATGCCGTTTGCGCTCGAAAGCCTGGACCTCAGCGGCTACGACCTGATCATTTCAAGCGAGTCCGGGCCGGCGAAAGGGATTATTCCGCCGCCGCATGCGGCCCACATCTGCTACTGCCACTCGCCGATGCGCTACCTCTGGGATCACTACCACGCCTATCGGTCGAGCGCTGGCCTGCTGTCGCGCATGATGATGCCGGTGCTGGCGCCGATGCTGCGCAGCTGGGACGTCAATACCAGCATGCGCGTCGATCGCTTCGTCGCCAATTCCCATCACGTCGCAGCCCGGATCAGCAAGTATTACCGACGTCCGGCGACCGTCATCTACCCACCTGTCAGCACGGAGGATTTCGCGCCATCGACGCAGATCGAGGACTTCTATCTCTGCGCGGGCCAGATCGTTCCCTACAAGCGGATTGACCTTGCGGTCGAGGCTTTCACGAAGATGGGCAAGAACCTGGTCGTGATCGGCGACGGCAAGGAACAGGACATAGCCCGGTTGAAGCGCATGGCAGGCCCAACGGTAACCTTCCTCGGACGGGCGCCGTTCGCGGTCCTGAAGGAGAAGCTGGCGCGCTGCCGCGCCCTGGTTTTCCCCGGCGAAGAGGATTTCGGCATCGTGCCAGTGGAGGCCATGGCCAGCGGCCGGCCTGTCATTGCCTTCGGGGCGGGCGGGGCGCTTGAGACCGTTGTACCCAACCTTACGGGTCTGCTGTTCGAGCACCAGAGCGTCGAGGCCCTGATCAAGGCCGTCTACGCTTTCGAGGCTCGCGAAGACGCCTTCCGTCCGGAGATGATCCGCGCGCACACCGCGCAGTTCAGTGTCCGGAAATTCAAGTCCGGCATGCAGGCCGTCATCGACGACGAGCTTCGCCAACGCCGGGCACTTCCGTTCGGCGACGGTAAGCTCGCAATCGGCGGCTTTCAATTGCGCGACGCCGAAAGCGCGACGCCGCTGCACTGAGGACGAAGCAGGAGGCTGCGCGTTTTCGGCCGGCGCGACGGTAGCCGGATAGCGATGGTCAAACGGGAATTGTCGGCGTGCAGTTTGGCCGGCTGGCTGGGGGAGTGGACATGCGCATGTTTGTACGTCGGCTGGAGGCATTCAATCGAGATGAGCTGCCGGCATGGCGGGGCGTCCCGCTCATGTCGTGGCAGACGCTCCTGTTGGTTCCGCGTCTCGCCGAATACGCGCTGATGTATGTCGTCGGCCTCTGTGTCCTTGCGATCATCATCGCCTTGATCGGCATCGGGTGGCTCACCGGCCTCGATCGCGGGCCGGGCTGACCCGATTGCACTGCTGGTGCTTGCCCGCTCGCAACGCGTCCGCCACCGTCTCTCATGCGGCATTTGCGCCACACTGGTCCCGCGCGCTCGCCCTCCTATGTCTAACGTAGCGCAGCTGCCTTTGGCAGGTGTCGGCGGCGACTGCTGTTCCGGGTCAGGTGTTCTCCGGGAGCAACAGTCCGCCACAAACTTGCATGAGGCGCGCGCGTGTCCGGCGCGGTGCCTTCGAAATGTCCGATCGGCATTCAACGGTGCGATCTCTGTTGCTCGAACCTTTCTCCCGGAGGAGCGAGTACCGTGATCAATAACGACCCGAAAAGGAGCGAACCATGAAAAAGAGTCTTGCGATGACGCTTGCCGCCACCTCCCTGGTGTTTGCCGGTGCGTGGGCTGTCAATGCGGCCGATCTTGCGACCTACAAGGAACCCTACAGGGAACCCGACGCGCGCGGTGGCGTGAAGATCGGCTACCTCGATTGCAGCATCGCCGGCGGGGCTGGCTATGTGCTGGGCTCCGCCAAGGAAGTCGATTGCGTCTTCCGCTCGACCGTCGGCGCCGAAGCGTCCGATCGTTATGCGGGCGCGATCCGCAAACTTGGCGTGGATCTCGGCTTTACCACCCGCAGCCGGCTGATCTGGGCCGTGTTTGCTCCGACCGCCGGCTACCACAAGGGTTCGCTCAGCGGCATCTATCAGGGTGCGACGGCTGAGGCGACCCTCGGGGCCGGCGTCGGCGCCAACATCCTCATCGGCGGGACGGCCGGCGCCATCCACCTGCAGACGGTGAGCGTGACCGGCCAGATCGGTCTCAACGTTGCCGCGACCGGCACGTCGATGACGCTGACCTCGGTGAACTGATGCCTGATCGGCGCGCGGCTTTGCCGCGCGCCGATACCTGCCTCTTTTGTCTTCGCCGCTCCTGCTGACCACAGCCAGGTTGTAGCGCTAGCGCCCTTGCCTGAACGGCGCGCCCGTGCCGCCGCTTTCCGCGCGCCAGACACGCCAGCGTACCCGCGCACACCTCGAATCCCCGGCCGCTTTTTTCTCTTATCCCGTGATGAAATAGAAATGCATTTCTTATAATACATATTGTCTATGTGTTCTATAGATTAATGGCGACCGATGGCGGCGCCGAGACAATCTGGAACACACGGCATGTCCTATCTTCTCAGCCTTCTCGACAAGAGCCCGATCGATCCCGGCAGCACCGCCACCGACGCGCTGCAGGCGACAGCCAGGCTGGCGGCGAAAGCGGAGGAGTGGGGCTATCACCGCTTCTGGCTCGCCGAACACCACAACATGGCGGGGCTCGCCAGCTCGGCGCCTGAAACGCTGATCGCCTATCTGCTGGCGCGCACGTCCAGGATCCGTATCGGCTCCGGCGGCGTCATGCTGCAGCATTACAGCGCCTACAAGGTCGCCGAAACCTTCAACCTGCTGGCCGCGCTGGCGCCCGGCCGGGTCGATCTCGGCGTCGGCAAGGCGCCGGGCGGCTTTCCGCTCTCTACTCGGGCGCTGCAGATCGGGATCGATCCCGAACGCAAACCGGATTTCTCCGAGCAATTGAGCGACCTCAACCGCTACCTCGCGTCCGGAAAAACCGACGAAGAAGCATTGCTGGCAACGCCCCTGCCGGCGCAGCCGCCGGAGCGTTTCCTGCTCGGCGCCAGCGTCGAGAGCGCCGAACTTGCCGCTTCCAAGGGCTGGCAGCTGGTGTTCGCGGCCCATCTCAACGGCGATCCGGAAAACCTCGAGCGAACGGTCGCCGCCTATGAGCGTGCGACCGGCGGCGGACGCCCGATCCTGGCGGTCGCGGCACTGGCGGCCGAAAGCGAGGAGCACGCCCGCGAGCGCGTTGCAGGGCTGCGCATCTTCAAGGTTTTCCTCGGCAACGGCCAGAGCGTCAATGTCGGCAGCGAGGAACAGGCCGCCGAATTCGCCCGCCAGGCCGGTGTGAGCGACTACCGGGTGGAAGAAAAGAGCCCCAGCGTGCTGCACGGCACGCCGCGCCAGGTCCGCCAGGAGCTTGATGCGCTCCACCGGCGCTACGGCGTCAAGGAATTCGTGATCGACACGCCGGCCCTTCCCGCGGCCGAACGCTTCGCTTCGATCGAGCTCATCGCCAGAGAGCGGCTTTCGCTCGTCGCCTGAACATCCGCAAAAGGATCCCGTCCATGACCAAAAAGCCCAACTCCGGAAAGAGCGTCACCTTCGGCATCATGCTGCAGGGCCCAGGCGGCCACATGAACGCCTGGAAGCATCCGAGCGGTCCGGCTGACGCCAGCGTCAATTTCGGATTCTTCGTCGACACCGCGCGCAAGGCCGAGGCCGCCGGCATCGCCTTCGCCTTCGTCGCCGACGGTCTCTACATCAACGAGCAGTCAATCCCGCATTTTCTCAACCGTTTCGAACCGTTGACCATCCTGTCGGCGCTTGCGGCATCGACGTCGAAAATCGGATTGGTCGGTACGGTCTCGACCTCCTACAGCGATCCCTTCACCATCGCCCGGCAGTTCGCCTCGCTCGATCTGATCAGCGGCGGGCGCGCCGGCTGGAACGCGGTAACGTCGCCGCTCGAGGGCTCCGGCCGCAACTACGGCCGCGAGCATCCCGAACACGAGTTGCGCTACGAGATCGCCGACGAATATCTCGACGCGACCAAGGGGCTCTGGGACTCCTGGGATGACGATGCCTTCGTGCGCGACCGGGAGACGGGCACCTATGTCGACAAGACCAAGTTGCGCCGGTTGAACCACAAGGGGCGTTTCTTCCGCATCGAGGGGCCGCTCAACATCAGCCGATCGCGCCAGGGGCAGCCGGTCATCTTCCAGGCGGGCGCTTCCGATTCAGGCATTCGTCTGGCCGGCAAACACGCCGATGCGGTCTTTACCAATGGTGGCCCGGTCGAAGACGCGCGAACCTTCTACAGGCAGGTGAAACAGAGTGCGATTGCGCAGGGACGGCGGGCGGCCGAGATCGGCCTCTTCCCCGGCATCGCCCCGATCGTCGGCGCGACTGCAGAGGAAGCGGAAGCGAAATACCAGGCGATCCGCGCGCTGGTCACGATCGAAGAGGCGTTGCTCTATCTCGGTCGGTTCTTCGATCATCATGATTTCAGCGCCTATCCGCTGGATGAAGCGTTCCCCGATCTCGGCGACATCGGCAAGAACAGTTTTCGCGCGACGACGGATCGCATCAAGAAGACCGCACGCGAGACCGGCCAGACCTTGCGCGAGATCGCGCTCGACGTCGCGACGCCGAAAACAGCCTTCATCGGTACGGCCGAGCATATCGCCGACGAGATCATCCGCTGGGTCGAGACCGATGCGGCTGACGGCTTCATCCTCGGTTTCCCGGTCATTGCCGAGGGGCTCCAGGATTTTGCCACCTATGTGCTGCCGATCCTCGAGCAGCGCGGCTATTTCGACCCGAACCTGAAGGGCGAAACGCTGCGCGACCATTTGGGGTTGCCCTATCGTGAAAGCCGTTATGCGCTACCGGCAGACGCGATCGAGCAGGGAAGGGCCGTCGGCGCATAAGGCGCCGACGGAACCGCCCATGAACATGATCGTCAAGGACGCACAGGCAGGCGACGCGATCGAGCGAGGCATCGGCGCCTATCTCGAGGAGATCGTTGCGCTGAGACACGACCTCCATCGGCACCCGGAGCTTGCCTTTCAGGAACACCGCACGAGCGACATCGTCGCCGCAAGGCTTCGATCCTGGGGCTATGAGGTCGCAACGGGCATTGCCGGAACCGGCGTCGTCGGCACCTTGAGCCGGGGCAAAAGCGAGCGCCGGATCGGCATTCGCGCCGACATGGACGCCTTGCCGATCGAGGAGGCGACCGGCCTTGCGCATGCGAGCATCCATCGCGGCGTCATGCATGCCTGCGGCCATGACGGCCATACGGCGATCCTTCTGGCCGCCGCCCGTTATCTGTCCGAGGCCGGACGTTTCGACGGCACCTTGCGGCTGATCTTCCAGCCGGCCGAGGAGATCGGTGCTGGCGCACGCAAGATGCTGTCTGAAGGGTTGTTCGACCGGTTTCCCGTCGATGCCGTCTTCGGCCTGCACAATTGGCCGGGCGTTCCGTCAGGCCAGTTCGGCTTCGTCGCCGGCCCGGCCATGGCATCGGTCGATCAGTGCAACATCACGATCGTCGGCAAGGGCGGCCACGGCGCGGAGCCGCAGTCGACGGTCGACCCGGTGCTGGCGACAGCCTCGCTGATCACGGCGCTGCAAAGCGTGGTGTCGCGCAATGTCGATCCGCAGGAAATGGCCGTCGTCACCGTTGGCTCCATTCACGGCGGCTCCGCCTCCAACGTCATCCCGGAAAGCGTGGCGCTGAAACTCACTATGCGGGCCTTCACCGAAGCCACTCGCGGGTTGCTGAGCGAACGGGTTCCGGCGTTGGCGCGGGCGCAGGCGGCAAGTTTCGGGGCCGTCGCCGAGGTCGATTACCGCCGGGGCTTCCCCGCCCTGATCAACCACCCCGCCGAGACGGAGCTCGCGCGCAGCGTAGCGCTCCAAGCCTTCGGCGCGGACCGGCTCGTCGACGACTTCAAGCCGCGCACGGCGAGCGAGGATTTCGCCTTCATGCTGGAAGAGAAGGCCGGCAGCTATCTCTTCGTCGGCAATGGCGACAGCGCGCCGCTCCACAGCGCCAGCTACGATTTCAACGACGCAATCATTGCGCCCGCCGCCCGCTACTGGGTGCGGCTGGTCGAAACCTTCCTCGCACGATGACGACAACGGGATTGGCGAAACCCATGAGCGATACGTTTATCTATACCACCCCCCTCGATCCGCGCGCCAAGCCGCTGATCGACGAACTGATCTTCGAATATGACAGCCGCTACGGCAATTACTTCAGCGACGAGGGCGCTGCGGCGGAACTCAACCGTTATCCGGCGGAGGCCTTCGCGCCGCCACATGGCAATTTCGTGCTGCTCGTGCGCAACGGCGAGACGATCGGCGGTGGTGCCTTCAAGCACTATGACGACCGCACCGCAGAGTTCAAACGCATCTGGACACGGTCCGACCTGCGCCGCCAGGGGCTGGCCCGCAAGGTTCTGCTCGAGCTCGAAGCCCAGGCCGCGCGGCAGGGCTACTCCCGCATCTACCTGACGACAGGCTTCCGCCAGCCGGAGGCCGTCGGCCTGTACCTCGGCAACGGCTACACGGCGCTGTTCGATGTCGAAGCCGATCCGGAGATCTACAGGACGCTGCCGTTCGAAAAGGACATCACCCATCTCGTTGCATCGCTCGCCCTTCTCGCCGAGCCGCCGCCATCGCAGCCGCAGCCTGTCAGCCACCCCTGAGGCCACCGTCCGACGGTCGCACAACCGATTTCCAGAGAGGATGCATCATGGCCATTCTGACCGACTATGACGGCATTGCCGATGCGGGACGAACGAGCGAACCCAATCCGGGTTATGCGCATTACCGCGTCGTGCCGGCCCGCCATCCGGGCCGGGCGCTTGGCACGCTGTTCGCGGCCCTCGTCATAACAGGGGTGCTCTATTCGGTGCTGACCAATCCCCGCTGGGGATGGCCGGTTTTTGCCGAATGGTTCTTTGCCGAACCGGTGCTGGCGGGCCTTGGTCGCACCTTGCTTCTGACCGCGCTCGCGACCGTGTCGGGCTCGCTGCTCGGAACGGCGCTGGCGCTTGCCCGGGTGTCGAAGTCGCCGCTGCTCGGCGGTCTCTCCTTCGGTTACATCTGGCTCCTGCGGTCCATTCCGTTGATCGTGCTGCTGCTGGTGCTCAACAATCTCGGCTATCTCTACGAGACGATTTCGGTCGGCATTCCCTTTACCGGCACCACGTTCTTCAACTATCCGACCACCCAGCTGCTGACGCCGTTTGCAGCCGCGTTCCTCGGTCTTACGCTGAACCAGTCGGCGTTCTTTGCCGAGATCGTGCGGGGCGGCATTCTCTCCGTCGATCACGGGCAGCACGAGGCGGCCGCGGCCCTCGGCCTGCCGCGCCACCGTCAGGCTTTTCGTATCGTTCTGCCGCAGGCGATGCGGTCGATCCTGCCGACAGGCTTCAACGAGATCATCGGCCTCGCCAAGAGCACGTCGATGGTCTACGTGCTGGCGCTGCCGGAGCTCTTCTATACGGTCCAGGTGATCTACCGCCGCAATCTCGAAGTCATTCCGCTCCTGATGGTTGCGACCGTCTGGTACCTGGTGATCATGACCGGGCTGTCGATCGCCCAGCACTATATCGAGCGGCATTTCTCCAAGGGCGCCGTCCGCAACCCGGTGCCGCTGCCGTTCCAGGCCTTCCTATCGCGCTTTCGCCGTCCACTCGCAGATGTCGCAGGCAATGGAGCCATCGTCCGGAAGGCCGGCTTTCATGATGCAACGGCCTTTCGTGCCGGCGGTGCCGTCCGCATCCACGGCATCTCCAAGAGCTTCGGTTCGCTGAAGGTGCTCGACGACGTCGAACTGAGCCTGCCTGCCGGCAGCGTGACGGCCATCCTCGGCCCATCGGGTTCTGGCAAGTCGACGCTGCTGCGCGCGATCAACCATCTGGAGCGGGTCGACGACGGCTTCATCTCGATTGATGGCGATCTCGTGGGCTACAGCCAGAAGGGCAACACGCTCTATGAGTTGAAGGAGAAGGATATTCTGAAGCGCCGCGCCGACATCGGCATGGTGTTCCAGAACTTCAACCTCTTCCCCCATCTGACGGTCTTGGAAAACCTCATCGAGGCGCCGATCCAGGTCCGCGGCCTCAAACGCGACGATGCAGTGCGGCTGGCGCAGGACCTGCTGGCGCGCATCGGCCTCAGCGACAAGATCAACGCCTATCCTCGCCAGCTCTCGGGCGGTCAGCAGCAGCGCGTGGCCATCGCCCGGGCGCTGGCGCTTCGGCCGAAGGTCCTGCTCTTCGACGAGCCGACCTCGGCACTCGATCCGGAGCTCGTCGGCGAAGTGCTCGATGTCATCAAGGAACTGGCGCGTACGGGCACGACGCTGGTGATCGTCACCCACGAGACCGGTTTTGCCCGCGAAGTCGCCGACACCGTCGTCTTCATGGAGGCGGGTCGCATCCTCGAAGCTGGGCCGCCATCCCGCATCTTCACCGCGGCGGAACATCCTCGCACGCGCGAATTCCTCGCCAAGGTCCTCTGAATTTTCCAGGCGTGCACGCACGTGCTGGATCTGACTGACAGCAACTGCAACCCAAAGATGAAATGGAGTCCAGACACATGGCATTCTTAGATAGAGCAAAGCTGCTTCTGGCAGGGGCGGTCGCCATCGCGACCCTCGGGACAGCCTCCGTCCAGGCGCAGGAGAAATTCGATCTGAGCCCCGATATCTCCAACCGGGTGCGCGCCGAGCGCAACGAAGCGGCGATCAAGGCGATCGCGTCCGACTTCAAGTTCGTCAATCCGGGCAAGTTCACCGTGGCGGTCAACCCGTGGGATCCGCCGATCGCCACCTACGCCTCCGACTCCAAGACCGTCGTCGGCGCTGATCCCGATCTTGCCTCGCTGGTCGCCGACAGCCTCGGCCTGGAGCTGGATCTCGTCGCCGTCGCCTGGGCCGATTGGCCGCTCGGCGTTGCGTCGGGCAAGTATGATGCCGTGATCAGCAACGTCACCGTCACCGAGGAGCGCAAGCAGAAGTTCGACTTCTCGACCTACCGGCGCGATGTGCTCGGCTTCTTCGTCAAGTCCGACAGCCCGATCAGCTCGATCAAGGAGCCGAAGGACGTGGCAGGCCTGAAGGTGATCACCGGGGCGGGCACCAACCAGGAAAAGATCATTCTGGAATGGGACCGGCAGAACGTTGCTGCCGGGCTGAAGCCAATCGAGGTCCAGTACTACGATGATCGCGCGGCAGGCGACCTCGCGCTGCAATCGGGCCGCGCCGATGTCGAATTCAATCCGAACGCGACGCGCGCCTATGCTGCCTCGATCCGCAACGACACCAAGGTCGTCGGCACTGCCAGCGGTGGATGGCCGCTGACGGCCGAGATCGCGGTCACGACCCGCAAGGGCGGCGGCCTTGCCGACGCGATCACCCTTGCCGTCAACGACCTGATCAAGAACGGCAAATACGGCGAGGTCCTGAAGCGCTGGAGCCTGACGGACGAGGCCATCGACGCGTCGCAGACCAATCCCCCCGGCCTGCCGAAGAGCGGCTCCTGATCCTTTCGGCCCTCCGCGGGCCGGCCCGTTGCCGGCCCGCGCCTTCAACACCCCATCCGGAGATGACAGACATGTTTGGTCCAGCCGCTCTACGCCCAGCACTTATCGCCGCCTTTGCGGCGGCACTCGTCCATTTCGGCCCGGCACAGGCAACTGATGGCTTCGACTTCAGCCCGGAACAGCCGGGGCGCATCCGCGCCGAACGCAACGACGCGGCTGTTGCCGCGATCGCGCCGGGCTTCAAATTCGTGACCGAAGGCAAATTCACCGTCGCAGTCAGCCCTGGCGGGCCGCCGCTCGCAACCTATGCGACCGATGCCAAGACGGTGATCGGAGCGGATCCGGACTATGCGCTTGCGGTTGCCGACAGTCTCGGGCTGACGCTGGAGCTCGTACCGATCGCCTGGATCGACTGGCCGCTCGGGCTGACGTCGGGCAAATATGACGCGGTCATCTCCAATGTCGGCGTCACCGAGCAGCGCAAGGAGAAGTTCGATTTTTCGAGCTACCGCCAGGGCCTGCACGGCTTTTTCGTCAAGGCTGACAGCGGCGTGACCTCGATCAAGGAGCCGAAGGACGCCGCGGGTCTGCGGATCATCGTCGGCGCCGGCACCAACCAGGAGCGCATCCTCCTCAAATGGAACGACGAGAACGTCGCCGCCGGCCTGAAGCCGCTGGAGCTGCAATATTACGATGACGAGGCCACAAGCCTCGTGGCGCTGGCTTCGGGCCGCGCCGACGTGATCGTGCAGCCGCATGCGCAGCTTGTCTTCATTGCCGCGCGCGACCGGAACATCAGGCGCGTCGGCACCTTGAGCGCCGGCTGGCCGGAGCGGTCCGACGTGGCGATTACCACGCGCAAGGGCAGCGGCCTTGCCGATGCGCTGACGGCCGCCACCAATGGCCTCATTAAAAACGGCACCTATGCCAGGATCCTCGAGCGCTGGCATCTGGCGGAAGAGGCGCTGCCGAAATCTGAGACCAACCCTCCCGGCCTGCCGAAATCCTGAGGGCGCACAACGATGACAGACCACAAGATTGCGATCGATCACATCGGTTTCCTCACGCCTGGAAACTATGCCAGCGACGATCCACTGGCGGGCCTTGAGCAGACGCTGGGCCTGCTCGAATATGGCGAGGCGCTTGGTTTTGCCAGCGCCTGGGTCAGGCAACGCCACCTCGAGCCCGGCATTTCGTCGGCTGCCGCGTTCCTGGCGGCTGCCACGCAGAGGACCGACCATATCCAGCTCGGCACAGCGGTGATCCCGATCGGCTATGAAAATCCGTACCGGCTGGCGGAGGATCTCTCGACCGTCGATGTGCTCTCGCGCGGCCGCCTGAATGTCGGCCTCAGTGCGGGACGCCCGCCGCATGTCGACCTCATCGGTCCGCTCGCCTTCGACGGAGACTGGTCCGGCTACGATTTTTCGCATCAACGGGTCTTGCGCTTTGCCGACAATCTGCGCGGGGCGTTTCTGGGCGACGAGCACGCGGTTATCAACACGCCGTTCGGGCCGCAGCGCCCGCGACTGCAGCCCTACGCCAAGGGGCTGGCCGACCGGCTCTGGTACGGCGGCGGCTCGCTGCGATCGGCGCGCTGGGCCGGCGAAAACGGTTTCAATCTCTTGATCGGCAATGTCACGACCGGCGAGCAGACCGACGACTTCTTCGAGGCGCAGATCCGCCAGCTCGAAACCTGGCGCCAGGCGGGCGGGGCTCGGAAACGCGTGGCGCTTGGCCGGGTCATCGTGCCGCTCGATGGTGCCGACGCCGGCACGAGGCGCCGCTATCTCGACTATGCCGCCGGTCGGCATGCGCGAACGCTTACGCCACAGGGCGAGCGGCGCACGCTGTTTGCCCGGGACCTTGTCGGCACGTCCGATGAGATCGTCGAGCGCCTGCTCGCCGATCCGATCCTGCCGCACGTCAACGAACTCCGGCTCGAACTGCCTTACGAATTCGAGCAGGACGAGTACCGCCAGATCCTCGACGATGTCGTTGCGCGCATCGCACCGGCGCTTGGCTGGTCGCAGACCAAAAGTAACCCGTCAGCCAATCCGGCGGCGGCGTGACGTTTTGCGGCCGATTCCAGATCCCAACTCCAACAAGGCATTTCATCCGTGACGAAAAGCATCGACTATTTCTTCTCGATCGGTTCCCCCTGGTCGTTTATCGGGCTTGAGACCCTTGTTGCCCTCGCGCGCCGCCATGAGGCGGAGATCACGCCCTATCTGGCGACTGTGGTCGAGGAGAATGGCGGCATCCTCTCGCGCAACAAGCCGCAGGCGCGTCGGGCCTATGGCACGCGTGACCTGAAGCGCTGGAGCCGCGCCAGGGGCAAGCCCCTCCTTCTTGAAGGACGTCCGCCGCTTGCCGATCCCACGCCCGCGTCCCGGTCGGTGATCGCCGCCTATCTCGACGGCAAGGACTGGCTCGCCTTGACTGGGGCATTGCAGGAGGCTTTCTGGGTCCATGCCGAGGATATCGGCCAACCGGAGGTGCGCGCAGCGGTGGCAACCCGCGCCGGTTTCGACGGCACCGCCTTGCTTGCGCGCGAAAGCGCCGACGACGTCACCGCCAAATGGTCCTCCGATCGGGAGCATGCGGTAAAGAGCGGCGTCTTCGGTTTCCCGACTTTTACCTATGACAACGAGATCTACTGGGGCCAGGACAACCTGCCGTTTCTGCAGCAGCACCTGGAAGGCGAGAAGCCGTAACCACGGGCATGCCCGATCGCGCCGCGCGCAGAGCCGGCGGATCAGTTTTCCAAGCCTTCAACAATCTTTGGGGCGAGGTTCCTTTAATCGACTGATTAACTCGATAACTTTCGGAAGGCTTGAAGCCGAGCGATCGTATGAAACCTTTTCCGTTGTTTGCGCATTTTCTAAACAACGATGGCCAATGACGAGGTCTGCCATGAGTGTCCTGCGGCAATATGAACGCTTGAACGCGATCCGGGATGTCCTGCAAGGCAAGCTCGAGCTTTACGAAGCACGGGACTGTTTCGGCATCGACGACTTCGAGGACGGGACGACGAACGAGCTTCGCGACCGGATCGCCGAACTCTCGGACGAAATCTCCAATCTCAAGTGTCAGCCCGAGCGCTTCAAGGGCTGGTGATTGCGGCTGAAGGCAACAGACACCCAAGCGACAACACAGGAAAACCATGACCATCGAAGTCAATTCGCGTATCGCCGGCCACCCGATCAACCCGCTCTTTCTCGAGCGCTGGTCTCCACGGGCCTATGCCGGCGCCGACATTTCCGAAGCCGAGCTCTTCGGCATCCTCGAAGCGGCGCGCTGGGCGCCCTCTGCCTATAACGCCCAGCCGTGGCACTTCGTCTATGCCCGCAGGGGTACGACGCATTGGGACAAGCTTTTCGGCATCCTCAACGCCTTCAACCAGAGCTGGGCGAAGGATGCTTCGGCGCTGATCTTCGTGTTGTCGAAGACCACGCTGCTGCCGCCGGGCGCAAGCGAAGAGGTGCCGTCCTACACCCACTCGTTCGATACCGGTGCCGCTTGGGGTGCGCTGGCGCTGCAGGCCGCCTATTCCGGCTGGCAGGCGCATGGCATGGCCGGTCTCGACTATGATCGTGCGCGCTCGGAGCTCAACATTCCATCCGATTACCGGATCGAAGCCGCCGTCGCCATCGGCAAGCTCGGTGACAAGGCGCAACTGCCCGAGGGGCTGCGCGAGCGCGAAGTGCCAAGTCCCCGCCGCGCTCTTTCCGAAATCGTTTCCGAGGGCGGGTTCGAACAGGCGTAACGATGATCGACCGGATCGCCTGTGCCCGCACGGGCGATCCGGTCGACACGCGCTGCGGTTGATGCCTCGACCCGACCCAGGGTTTGACATCACCCTGGCCGGCCAAACCACGCATCGCCGCGTGCTGCCGACATCGCTCTATGTGCGGTAACATCTTGCCGTCATTAAATCGACCGTCGCCGGTGATCCGCGGCGATCACCGTAGCGTACCTCCCGGTGAAGAACCGAACCCGTATCCCGATGCGGTATGGAGGAGCGCATGCGTCTGCTGCCAGCCTTGCTGTTCATGCTCGTTGCCCATTCAAGTCATGCGGCATCGGATCGCCTGTCGGCGGAAGACATCCGCACACAGATCGTCGGCAGGACCGTGTTTCTTGCCGTGCCGCTCGGTGGCGAGTTTCCCCTGAACTATCGCCGCGACGGCCGTGTCGACGGCACCGGCGAAGCCCTGGGGCTGGGGAAGTTCACCCGCCCGACCGACAGCGGCACCTGGTGGATCGACGGTGATCGGCTCTGCCAGAAGTTTACGACATGGTACGACGGATCGCGGCTCTGCTTCGAACTCTATCGCCTCGATGCCACCCGCATTCGCTGGATCCAGGACAATGGCGACAAGGGGACCGCGCGCATAGGGCCGGATCTATGAGGCCAAGCGCCGACGCTCTGGCTTCGCCAGCCATTCCCTTCGCTCAGACCATCGCACATGGGAGGTTCCTGATGCGTATGTTCGCCATCCTTCTCGTTGGCCTGGTGGTTGCAAGCCCGGTCCGTGTTCAGGCGAAAGAGCCTGACTTCGCGCTTGAGCGCTATTTCGCGGGCAGGTCGCAAGCGAAAGGCAGTTTCACCGCCTTGAACGGCGTGTCGCGGCGCTTCACCGTTGCCCTGTCCGGCCGCTGGAACGGAACGACACTGATGCTTCGCGAAGACTTCGTTTTCAACGACGGTGCCCGGGACACCAAGACCTGGCGGTTCCGCAAGACGGGGCCGGGGGCCTATCTCGGCACGCGCGAGGACGTGGTCGGGACCGTTCCGGTCCGGATCGATGGCCGCAAGGCGCGGTTCTCCTATCTGGTCTACATCGATGCCGCGCGCAAGAACCTCGTCCGCTTCCACGATCTGATGGTGCTGGGCGCCGATGGCGAGGTGAAGAACACGGCGCTCGTGACGAAATTCGGTTTTCCGGTCGCCTGGACGAAGGTCGCATTCCGGCGCTCCGAGCGATGAATTCCCGTCACGACGAAAAGCGGCTCGCCGGCCGCGTCCTTTTTGCCTATTCGCTGCCGGCCATCCTCTTGGCGACCCTCGCCTTGCCGCTCTACATCGTGGTTCCGACCTTCTATGTCAGCACGCTCGGTCTGCCACTGGGCGCCGTTGGCTTCGTTCTGCTGGCGATCCGGATCGTCGACGCAGTGGCTGACCCTGCGATCGGCTGGCTCAGCGACCGGCTCAATGCGCCGGCGGGACGCAGGCGGACATTCGTGCTGGCCTCGGCGGTGCCCACGGCCTTCGCCGCCTTCATGCTGTACTGGCCGCCTGATGATGCGGGGCTTGTCTATCTCGCGATCTGGGGGACCGCGCTGTCGATTGGATACACATGCACGCTGCTTCCCTATTCGGCCTGGGGTGCGGAACTCGCCAATGACTATTCGGGGCGCCTGCGCGTCTCGGCCTTCAGGGAGGGCGCCACGCTGATCGGAACGCTCGGCGCCATTGCCCTGGCGTTTGCGACCAACGCGCAAGCGCTGTCGAACGCAGGGGATCTGCGGGTGCTCGCCATGTTTGTCGGCGCCTTCCTGCCTGTTGCCGCATGCGCCGCATTCCTCTGGGTGCCCGAACCGAGGGACAGGTCACGGCACCGGCTCGGGCTTGCGGATGCGGGGCGGTTTCTGGTTGCCAACCGGCCCTTCAGGCGACTGATCCTCGCCTTCGTCATGAACGGTTTCGCCAACGCTGTCCCGGCGACGCTGTTTCTGTATTTCGTCGGACAGCGGCTCGAAGCGCCGCAATGGAGCGGACCATTGCTGCTTGCCTATTTCGTCAGCGGGCTCGCCGGCATTCCGCTTGCGCTTTTCGCAGCGCGGTTCGTCGGCAAGCATCGCGCCTGGTGCGTCGCGATGACGGCGGCCGCCGTCATCTTCGGCGGCGCCGGCTTTCTGGGGGCGGGCGATATCCACCTGTTCGCGGTCATCTGCGTGGCGACGGGGCTGTTGCTCGGGTTTGATCTCGTCTTGCCGCCTGCGATTCAGGCGGACGTGATCGACCAGGATACCGCCACTTCGGGCGAGCAGCGATCCGGCCTCTATTTCGCAGCCTGGAGCCTGGCGACGAAGCTGTCCCTGGCGGGCGCGGTCGGCGTCGTCTTCCCATTGCTTGGCCTTGCAGGTTTTGCCGGCGAGGGCAACAATTCCGCGGGCGCTCTCGATGTGCTTTCGATGCTCTACGCTTGGCTGCCGATCCCAGCCAAGCTCGCAGCGATCGTGCTGATGTGGCGCTTTCCGATCGGGGAAGCAGAGCAGCAGGCGCTCAGGCAAAAAATCGAGGCTGTGTGAACCAACCGCCGCGCCCGTGCGTATCTGCATATGGTCAGATATCATGCAGGGTGCAGACATTGGTCGTCGAGACAACGAGGCGTTCGTCTTCCGGAACCGCTCGCATCGCCTGGATCACCGGCGCCAGCAGCGGCATCGGCCGCGCGCTGGCCGTGGCGCTGGCGCAGGCCGGCTGGGAGGTGGCCGTCAGCGCGCGTAACCGGGAGGAACTCCTGGCGCTGGAGGACGTCGTCCCCAGCAATATCTTCGCATACCCCGTCGACGTCACCAACGCCGCTGCCGTCGCCAGAACCTTCCGCCTGATCGAGGACGGTCTCGGGCCGCTGGATCTTGCAGTGTTTTGCGCCGGCACCTATGCGCGCGACGGTGTTCGGGATTTCGATGTCGCGCGCTTTTCGTCGATCGTCCATCTGAACCTGCTTGGCACGGTCTATTGCCTGGAGGCCGCAATGGCGCAGATGCGCGCGCGCGGCCGCGGGCACATCGCCGTCGTTTCGTCGACGGCAGGTCTCGTCGGCCTGCCCGGCGCTGCGGCCTATGGCGCGAGCAAGGCGGCGCTGATCGCCATGTGCGAGGCGCTTTATCCGGACCTTGCAGCACATGGCATCGACCTCAGCCTGATCAACCCGGGTTTCGTCGATACACCCCTGACACAGAAGAACGACTTTCCGATGCCGTTTCTCGTCACGGCCGAAAAGGCCGCAGCGACCATCCTGCGCGGGCTGGAGGCGCGCCGCTACGAAATCATCTTTCCCTGGCAGATGGCGCTGGCGATGAAAGCTCTGAGGCTGATGCCGGCCCGCTTGAGATTTGCGCTGACGCGGCGGATGCTGCGTGATTGAGCTCTGCGATTATCCGGCCGCCACTTTCGCGACAGGTGGGTGGTCGGCGTCCGGTTCGACGACCATGGTGGCGGCGCGGGGGACATCTGCCGCTGAATGCGGATGAACCGGGATGCCCTTCAGCCACAGGCGGAACGCCTCCACATGGATCGCGCCCATCACTTTCAGGGTCATCAGCGGATAGGCGAAAAGCAGCTTCATGAGCGCCCCGTCGGAGAAGGCCAGATGCCTTCCCGCAAAGCTGGCCGCCAGAAGGGGGCCATCGTCGTCCGATTGGTTGATGCCGACGAAAACGCGCTCTTGCGGGGGCTCGACGCGAAAATCGTAGCGACCCGTCATGGGGGTGAACGGCGACACGTAAAGCGCCTTGTCGCAATGCTGCCTGATCGAGGCGCCCGAAGGCCCTGCGATCGGGATCACATAGGTGTGGCGCTCGTGGAAGGTGTTGCAGACTTCATAGAGGACGGCGCACAGGCTGTCGCCCTGGCGATAGCAGAAATAGACCGTCAGCGGATTGAAGACATAGCCGAAGATCCGGGGATAGCAGAGGACGCGAATGCGCAGGCCATCGGTCGGCTGTCCGGCCGCCTCAAGTTGCCGACAGACCCAGCGCCGCAGCCCTCCGATGTCGCCATCGCCGTGGTCCTGATCGCGAAAACTGAAGACGGCCGCCCGGTTGTGGCCGAACAGTCGGCTGTTTTTGTCGAGTTCAGGCAGCTCGTCGAGATCGAGCAGCAGCGAAAAGACGCGGTAACGCAGCCGGTGCGGGCGCGGCCTGTGGCGGGCATGGGCGACATGCCCTCGATAGATTGACGACGTCAGGCTCATTCGGCTGCCAACATGGGTTCGCTGCGGAAAATTCTGCCGGACGGTTCATGCACCGCCCAGGGCCGATCGATGCTGCCGAGTTCCTCCGCCACCGCCAGGCCCGATTGCAAGCCGTCTTCATGAAAGCCGCTGCCGAAATAGGCGCCGCAGAACCAGGTGTTGCGATGCCCCTGCAGCCGCCAGAGCTGGCGCTGCGCCACGAGTGCGGCCTGATCGAAGAGCGGGTGCTTGTAGGCAAAGGTGCCAAGCGTGCGATCGGGCGCAACGTCACGGCAGGGATTGAGCGTCACGAACAGCGGGGCCGCCGGATCGATGCCCTGCAGGCGGTTCATCCAGTAGGTCACGCAGAGCGGTTTCACACCCTCCTGCTCGCTGTCACCGATATAGTTCCAGCTCGACCACACCTGTTTGCGCCGGGGCATCAGGTTGGCGTCGGTATGGAGCACCGCATCGTTGGCCGTGTATTTGAACGCCGACAGCAGGTGCCGCTCCTGACCGTCGGGATCGTCGAGCATGTCGAGTGCCTCGTCCGCATGGGTGGCGATGACGACGTCGGAGAAGCGGTCGAGATGGCCGTGGCCATCGATCACCTCCACCTCGCCCGCAATGCGCCGGATGCACTGTACTTGGTTGGCGAGCCGCACGGAGCCGGAGAAGTTCGAGACCAGCCGTTCGACATAGCGCCTGCTGCCGCCATCCACCGTCCGCCAGCGCGGTCGGTTCGATAGTGAAAGCAGCCCATGGCTTTCGAAGAAGCGGATGAAGGCGTGCAGGGGATAGGCACGCATTTCGCTCGCCGTCGTCGACCAGATGGCCGCGCCCATCGGCAGCAGGTGGTCGTCGACGAACGAGCGGGCGTAGCCGCCACGGTCGAGATAGTCGCCGAGGCAAACGGCCGCGAATTCCGGCCGTCGCAGCAGGGGCGGCGCCTCACGGTAGAACCTGATGATATCGGAAAGCATCCGCCAGAAGCGCGGGCGGACCGCATTGCGTCTCTGGCCGAGGAGGCCGCGCAGGCCGGATCCCGAATATTCGAACGATCCGCCGTCGAGCGAGGCCGAGAACGACATCTCGGAGGCAAGCGTGGCAACACCGAGATGGTCGAATAGCGCAACGAGGTTGGGGTAGTTGCGATCGTTGTAGACGATGAAGCCGGTATCGACGGAGACGGGACCGACCGGCGAGGGGACGGATACGGTGTTGGCATGGCCCCCCAGGCGACGCGCCTGCTCGTAGAGGACGACATCCATGCTCTTGCTGAGAAGCCAGGCCGCAGACAGGCCCGATATGCCACCGCCGATGACCGCAACGCGCCGCCGCTGTTGTCGCTCTTCTCTGCCACCGACACCCATACACCAACCTCTTGCGCTTGAACCTGCCCATCACTACGAAGCCGAGCCGCAATTGGATCGACGTCACGGAGAAATTTTCGGCACTGTGATCTGCCGGCCCGGGCAATCCGTATCCATCGCCATGACAATCGCTGTTCCCATCCTTGCGGCTCCATGCGAAAACGAGCGGAAGCAAACTCCGGATCGTTTCGCCAGGGTTTTGCTGAAAAGCGGGAGCAGGCGCACGCGCATGGATGAAAGCGATCAGGAGCAGCCCACGGACGATATGTCGGGCCTGCTTGTTTCGGTCGGGCTGAACCGGGATGTCGAGGCTTTCGAGGTTCTGTTTCGCCACTATGCGCCGCGGGTGAAGGCCTATATGGCGCGCCTGTCTAGGGACGGCGCCGTCGCCGAGGAATTGATGCAGGAAACCATGATGGTCGTCTGGAACAAGGCCGCCCAGTTCGAACCGTCGCGTGGCAATGTCTCGACCTGGATCTATACCATCGCCCGCAACGTGCGGATCGATGTCTACCGCAGGACGAAGCGACCGGAGTTCGACCTCAGCGATCCCGCCTTCGTGCCGGACGATGCGGAGCCCGCCGACAAGGCATTCGAGCAATTGCAGGATGCGGAGCGGCTCCACCGCGCGATGGAGGCCCTGCCTGCAGAGCAACTCGACCTTTTGAAACGGTCTTTCTACGAGGACAGCTCCCACAGCGCCATTGCCGAGGCTCTTTCGATCCCGCTCGGCACGGTGAAGTCGCGCATACGGCTCGCTTTTGCCAAGCTGCGCGCAGCATTGGAGGAGCGATGATGTCGATCCGTCATCACGTCAGCGATGAGTTGCTGCTGCGCTATGCCTCCGGCGAACTGGCGGAAGGCTGGAGCCTGGCGGTTGCGACACATCTTGCGCTTTGCCCCGCCTCCAGAAGACGGCTCGCCCAGATGGAAACAGTCGGCGGAGCGCTTCTCGAAAACATTGCGGCCGGGACCGCCTCCGACGATGCGTGGGCGCGCATGCGCAGCCGGATCGAGCGTGGCGCAACGGGCGTTCCGCAGCGCCCGGAAGGACACGTGAAGGCGGCGGCCGAACCCGTCCTGCCGGAGCCGCTGCGTTCCTATCTCGGCGGCGACATCGACAGCCTCAAGTGGCGGTCGCTGGGGATGGGGGCCTATCAAATCCCGATCGCGTTGGGGGACGACAGCACCGTGGCAAGGCTGTTGCGGATCCCGGCGGGCAAACCCGTGCCCGAACATGGCCATGCCGGCCAGGAACTGACCGTCGTGCTCGCCGGCAGTTTTCGCGATGGCAGCGACGTCTTTGCGCGCGGCGATATCGAGGAAGCGGATGCGAACCTGACGCACCAGCCTCTGGCGAGCGAAGACGCGGATTGCATATGCCTCGCCGTCACCGACGCGCCCTTGAGGTTCAAGAGCTGGCTGGTGCGCCTCATTCAACCGGTGCTCGGAATATGACGGCCCGGCCGACAAGAAGGGATGAGACCTGATGCTGGTACATGTCGTCGCCTATATCGCCACCGCGCTTGTCTTTCTGCTCCTGGATTTTCTGTGGCTCACGGGAATGGCGTCGGGCTTCTACCGCGAGAGATTGGGCGGACTGCTGCTCGATCAGCCCAATTTCGCCGCCGCCGGCGCGTTCTATGTGATCTACGTGACGGGCATCGTCTATTTCGCAGTCTGGCCGGCCCTGCAGGCTGGAAGCTGGACCACCGCGCTGGTGGCCGGGGCCATGCTCGGCCTCGTCGCCTATGGCACATACGACCTGAGCAATCTGGCGACGCTTCGCAACTGGTCGCTGACAATCACCATCGTCGACATGATCTGGGGTGCTGCCCTGACCGCGATCGCGGCGACGGCCGGATATCACGCGGCCGCCCGCGTCTCCGTATCCTGAGCGCTTCGCCCGGCTACGGGACCGGTAACATCGCCGGTTATAGGTGAGGTGTCGGATCCGCATTGCGGTTAGTGCCGGAAAACAGCTCCGAACCGAAGGCCTGTTGCGCGGCGATCGACGGAAACGCCACGTCGACCACGTCGAAGGACGGCATCACGTTCATCATCGGCAGGATGCGCTCGAACACCGCGCCGCCGAGCGGCGCGGCATTCCAACCGGACGTGCGAAAACCAAATGTCTCCGGAAGCCCCTTGGGCTCGTCCAGAATGGTCAGCAACAGGTAGCGCGGATTGTCTGCGGGAACGACGCCCATGAAGGACGTAAGGTTGAGATCTTTTGCGTAGCGTCCGCCGACCACCTTTTCCGCCGTGCCGGTCTTGCCGCCGATGAAGTAGCCCTTGACCTCGGCCTTGCGTGCCGAGCCTGTGCGGGCGTTGAGCCGGAGCAGGAAGCGCATGGCCTCACCGGTGTCAGGCCTGATGAGATCCCGTGCGAGCACCCGTTCCTCGACATCAGAGCCCTTGATCAAGGTCGGCCGGATCAGGCGGCCGCCGTTGACGAGGGCCGCAACGGCGATGCTTGCCTGAAGCGGCGTCACCGCAATACCGTGGCCGTAGGAGGCCGTTGCCGTATCGATCTGGCCCCAGGTCCGCGGCAATTGCGGATGGGCGCTTTCCGGCAGCTCGGTCGTCAATCGTGACATCTGGCCGAAGCGTGAAAGAAAGGCGCGGAAGTTGTCCGGGCCGAGCGCGATCGCCATCTTCGCCATCGAAATGTTGGAGGAATAGATGAAGGCCTCTGGCAGGCTGAGCGGACGGTATTTGCCGAGGTAATCGCGGATGCGAAACCGGCCGAAGGCGAGCGGCTTGCTGGCGTCGATGACGGAGCGGATGCCGAACTGTCCGGAATCGAGCGCCATCGCCGTCGTCAGCGCCTTGAAGGTCGAGCCCATCTCGAAGGTTGCGGCGGCAATGCGGTTGATGCGGTCGGGCTTCAGCGCGTCGGCTGGACTGTTCGGGTCGAAATCCGGGGCAGAGGCCAGCGCCAGCACTTCGCCATTGGTGATGTCGAGGACCAGCCCGGCACCGGCTTTCGCCTTGAACTTGTCGATCGCCTTTGCGAGCTCGATCTGCAACGCGTGCTGGATCCGGATGTCGAGCGTCAGGGTCACCGGCTGCAGGTTTTGATGGGAGGTGTCCACGCCGGTCTGGCGCAGGACATCAAGGCCTTGCGTCTCGATCCATTTCTCGATGCCGGCAATGCCGATATTGTCGATGTCGACGGTGCCCAGCACGTGGGCCGCCAGCGAGCCGTTCGGATAGACGCGCCGCTTCTCGCGCTGGAAGCCGACCGCTGGAATGCCGGCGTCCCAGAGCGCCTGCTCTTCAGCCGGCGTGACCTGGCGCTTGATCCAGGCAAAGGGCGCCTTGCTCTTCAGGCGCTGGTGCAGCTCGCGGGCATCGAGATCGGGGAAAATGGCCGTCAGCTTCTCCACCGCCTCGTCGGCATCGACGATGAAACGGGGCTCGGCATAGACGCCCGAGCTCGGAACGTCGATGGCGAGCAGATTGCCGTTGCGATCGAGGATGGAGGGACGGCCGACCGAGGGACGCTTGGGTACATAGCCTGTGGTCTCGATCTCGACCGTGCCGAGCTGGACCAGGCGTGCGAGCATTGTCAGGAACACGACGATGAAGACGGCGATCAGGAAGGCGATGCGCTGGCGGCGATCAGCGCCGGATGAGAGACGTCTTTTCATGTCAATAAAGCCCGCCGGTCGTGTTGAGCAGCTTTTCCTTGAGCGCGGGCGGGAGACCCGGCTCCGCGTCGTCGGCGGGCAACTCGGCCATTTCCGTGTCGTCGATGACGGTGCAATCGCCATCGCAGGGGCCGGTTCCCGGCTTGAAGGCTTCGACGATAGCGCCCGGCGCGCCATCGTCGGTCGGCCGTCCCGTCTTGCGGTCGACCGTCTGGAAGGTCATTCCACCAGGCGGAAGGAAGTCGGCGGCGGGTTTGCCTTCGAGCGCGACCTTCATGAAATCGATGAATATGGGGGCTGCCAGCCCGCCGCCTGTCTCGCCGTAACCCATCGGTTTCGGCGTGTCGTAGCCGAGGAAGACGCCGGTGACGATACCGGGTGTGAAGCCCACGAACCAGACGTCCTTCTCGTCGTTGGTGGTGCCGGTCTTGCCGGCGATCGGGACGCCGAGGGTGGCGACATTGCGGGCGGTGCCGCGCTCCACCACGCCGCGCATCATCGAGGTGATCTGGTAGGCTGTCATCGGGTCGAGCACATAGTCCCTGTTGTCGACGAGATCAGGCTCGTCCTGCTCTTCCCAGGAAAGCGCGTTGCAGTTCGCACACTGGCGGCCGTCCTGCCGGTAGATCGTGCGGCCATAACGATCCTGGATACGGTCGATCATGGAGGGGTTGATCGCCTTGCCGCCATTGGCGATGACGGCATAGGCCGAAACGAGCCGCAGCAGCGTGGTCTCGCCGGCGCCGAGCGACATGGGCAGATAGGGGCTGAGCGTGTCATAGATGCCGAAGCGCTTGCCATAGTCGGCGACAAGATCCATGCCCAGGTGGCGGGCAAGGCGGACCGTCATCAGGTTGCGGCTGTTTTCGAGCCCCGTTCGCAGTGTCGAGGGGCCGCTGAACCGACCGTCATAGTTCTTCGGCCGCCACGTCTTGCCGGTGCCGTCGGCAATGGCGATCGGCGCGTCCATGACGAGCGTCGTCGGCGCATAGCCGGTATCGAGGGCTGCGGCGTAGACGAACGGCTTGAACGAGGATCCGGGCTGACGATAGGCCTGCGTCGCACGGTTGAATTCGGACTGCGCATAGGAAAAGCCGCCAGCGACCGCAAGCACCCGTCCGGTGTTCGGATCCATGGAGACAAGCGCTCCCTGTACCTGCGGCGGCTGGCGCAGAACGGTTCCGGTGCGCAGCGTCTCGACATAGACCACGTCGCCCGGCGATAGCACGGCATCGAGCGAAGACGCGCAGCGCCGCCGGCCTTCCTTGATGTGGCAGAGGGCCCAGCCGTTGTCTTTCCGGTCGATCTGGATCGTGTCGGCGACGGCGTCGCCCGCGCCTGACCGTCTGAGCCCGAGTTCGGTCGTGTCCGTGCCAGCGGAGAGAACAACGGCCAGCCGCCATTCCGGCACGTCCGACAGCGGCTGTCGCGCGGCCAGTGCCTCCTGCCATCCCTGCAGTGACGCCAGGCGGCCGGCCGGCCCCCTGTAGCCCTTGGCCTGGTCGTAGGCGACAAGGCCCTTTCGCAATGCCCGCATGGCCGCCTGCTGCAGCCGCGGATCGAGCGTGGTGCGCACGGAGAGGCCCGCGGTGTAGAGCGCCGCCTCGCCATATCGGTTGGCGAGCTGGCGGCGCACGTCCTCGCTGAAATAGTCCGCCCGCTCGGCCGACGCCTCCTGCCGCTTCGATCTGGTCGCGAGCGGCGAGGCGGTTGCTGCGGCCGCGACCCTGGCATCGATGACGCCGTTGCGGCGCATCTGTTCGATGACCCAGTTGCGCCGGGTAACGGCCCGCTCCGGATGGCGGTACGGGTCGTAGTTGTTCGGGGCTTTCGGAAGCGCGGCAAGGTAGGCGGCCTCGCCCACCGTCAGCTGGTCGACCGGCTTGTCGAAATAGGTCAGCGCCGCCTGCGCGATGCCATAGGCGCCGAGACCCAGATAGATATCGTTCAGATAGAGTTCGAGGATCCTGTCCTTGGAATAGGTCTGGTCGATGCGGATCGACAGGATCGCCTCGCGCAGCTTGCGCTCGAATGTGCGGTCGGCCGATAGCAGAAAATTCTTGGCGATCTGCTGCGTAATCGTCGATCCGCCGATCATCCGCCGGCCAGAGCCGTAATTGGCAAGGTTCGCCCAGAGCGCGGTGGCAAGGCTCGTCAGGTCGATGCCGGGATGGAGATAGAAGTTCTTGTCCTCGGCCGACAGGAAGGCTTGTCTGACCCTGGCGGGCACCGCGCCGATCGGCAGGAACAGCCGGCGTTCCCTTGCATATTGCGCGATCATTGCGCCGTCGCCGGCGTAGAGACGGGTGGTCACAGCCGGCTCCCAGGTGGCGAGCGCCCGGTGGTCCGGCAGGTCGCGGGTGAGCGCTGCAAGGCAAAATGCCACCACGACGCCGAAAAGCGTGGCCAGATTGATCAGGGTCGCAAGCAGGTTGGTGATGAGCGTCATGAGTGCGTCGTCGACTTCCAGGGTTCGAAGGGCATGGCTTCGCCACCCGTCCCTCAGGGGTCGGCGGCGGGCAGGATGGGGCCGTTGGGTGGCGGTGCTCGGCGATGGGCCTCAGCGGCCGGACTTCACGCCCGTTCCATCGGTGGCAATCTATCGCCTCGCTTTTGCCACCAAAGGCTGTGACATGCCGCCTTGGCGACCAGTCGCGGCCAATTCCGATGTTTCAGCGCGGAGCGGACGGGATGGTTGCCTTCGGGCGTTCAGATGGGGCGACACATGGCTGGAGCCTCCAGGGGAGCGTTTGTCAGAGGAGGTCTGTCCTCGATGCGTTTGCGGTCGCGCCCAATGACGCGGGCGATCGATCTGGCGTCACCGTAAGGGGCTTGCGCCTTCGCGGCAAACCACGTTTATTTGCAAGACCCATTAGCTGAGTTAGGGCATTCATGGTTAGGCCATATCTCCCGCTCAATGCGCTCCGGGCCTTCGAGGCATCGGCGCGGCATCTGAGCTTTACCCGTGCAGCGATCGAACTGTGCGTGACGCAAGCCGCCGTCAGCCATCAGGTGAAGCTGCTCGAAAGCCGACTGAACGTCACCTTGTTCAAGCGGCTGCCACGGGGGCTGATGATCACCGCAGAGGCCGAGGCGCTGCTGCCGGTGCTGCAGGATTCCTTCGACCGCATGGCAGACATGCTGGAGCGGTTCGAGGGCGGTCACTTGCGCGAAGTGCTGATGATCGGCGCCGTCGGCACTTTTGCGGTCGGCTGGCTGTTGCCCCGCCTTGCGGATTTTCAGGAGAAACATCCCTTCATCGACATCAGGCTGTCGACGAACAACAATCGCGTCGACATGGCCGCCGAAGGGCTCGACTACGCCATCCGTTTCGGTGGGGGTTCCTGGCACAACACCGAGGCGATGCGGCTGTTCGAGGCGCCGCTTTCGGTCCTGTGCGTGCCCGAGATCGCCGAGACGCTGCGCCGCCCCGCCGATCTCCTCAGCCACACATTGCTCAGGTCCTATCGGGCGGATGAGTGGGTCAGTTGGTTCGCCGCTGCCGGGATTGCCTATCCGGCGCCGCTTCTGAAAGGCGTGGTGTTCGATTCGTCGCTGGCGATGATGGAGGCGGCGGCCCAGGGCATTGGCGTTGCGCTTGCGCCGCCCTTGATGTTTTCCCGGCTGTTGTCGAATGGCACCGTGCGCCAGCCTTTCGATGTCTACACATCGATGGGGAGCTACTGGCTGACCCGGTTGAAGTCGCGCGCGCCGACGACGGCAATGTCGGCTTTTCAGGATTGGCTCACGACGGCAATGAATGACGGCGCCCTGCAAGCCGACCGGCCGGGGGCAAGCCACCCGGCATGAGCCCGAGGCGGCAACGGGATACCCGCCGCTATTCGCCGTAGCTGACGATCCATTCCGGCGGCTCTTTTTCAAGGCTGCCGTCGACCTCTGCGTCCCGGTCTCTTGCCCAGCGATAGCCCCACATCGGACCGTGTTTCGTCGCGTGGGACAGCGGCCGGCGATAGGCGGCGTCGGCCTGGGCCTTCTGGAGCGTGATGAAGCCGTAGCCGCTTTCTTCAAACAGCGACAGGATCCCCCGCATGGCGTCGGCGTTGATCCGGTTGACATGCAGGAGCATGATGGCTGGCGGCTCGTAGCCGAGGACCTGCTCGTTGAGATCGGCGTAATAGGCGATCTGTTTCTGAGTGTGCATCAGATAGGCCGTCCTGATGCGATGGGCTGCTTCCGTGTCGTTTTCGGCAAGCGCGCGCACATAGGCGCGGTCGAACACATAGTCCGAAGTATCGATGGTGGAGGCGGCGATCGTGTAGCCGAGCTTTCCGGCCATAGCCGCGATCGCCTTCTGCTTTTCCGGCGTGTCGCCGGTGTGATTGTAAGGCAAGCGCAGGAACCGCAGTTCCTTTCCCGCCGCCTTCATGATTTTCCGTGTCGTCTTCTCGCCATCGACGATCTCCCGCTTGATGCCTGCGATGTCGAGCGAATTGGTGTCGGCGTGCGAGAATGTGTGATTGCCGAGCGTCAGTCGCGGTCCGGTCCAGTCCTTCAGGATGGCTTTCGCCCGCGGTCCGACAGCGCGAACCTTGCTTTCGACCACAAAGCCGATCGCCGGGGCCTTGTGCGCCTCAAGGGCTGCAAGAATACGCGCGTTTGCATCTTCGATGCTTTCGATGGACGGCGCATCCGTTCCGTCGTGCTCGCCGGCATGGGCGTGGGGCAGGTCGTCGAAGGTGATGGCGACGGATTTCTCACGGGCGGCGCCCCCGGCTTCGGCATGAGCGTCGACGAGGAAGAAAAGGAGGGCAAGCCACGGCGTAAAGGCCAGCAGCAAGTAACGCCCGATGGTGCGCGTCGCTGGCGCGCCGACCCCTGTGGCGTTCCGTTGCGTGCTGCCGCCGTGACGCTGCGTTCTCCTCACCATGTTACCTCTTGCGTCGATGGCGTTTGAGGTGACTGTCGATCGCAAGGGTTGCAGGAGCATTGCACGGCCAGGATTTTCCTGCCGCCGATTTCGGTCTCGGTGTCGCCACGGCGCTGCGGGCTCTCAAACCCTGTGATGCAAATAATTCTAATGGCTGCTGCAAATAATCGTCGGTTGCCCGCCATGCCAAGGCTGCTTAGGCAGGACGCATCCAAGCTTCGTGAAACGCAAATTCGAGATGTGAAGATGTCCATGAGAACGATGATGAGGCGCGTCCTGGCGACGGTGGTCGCCGTCACCTGTCTGGCGACAGGGGCGAGAGCCGACAACGCCGCGTGGTCTGAGCCGGCGAAGCCGTTTCATGTCGTCGGCAACATCTATTACGTCGGCACCAAAGGGTTGTCGGCCTATCTCATCGCCTCGGGCAGGCAGGCCATTCTGCTCGACGGCACGTTGAAGAGCACGGCATCGCAGGTCGAAGACAATATCGTCGCGCTCGGTTTCAAGCTCTCAGACGTCAAGATCATCGTCACCAGCCATGCCCATTACGACCATGTTGCCGGCGTCGCCCAGATCAAACGCGATAGCGGCGCCAGGCTCTATGCGCTTTCGGCGGATCGCTGGGCGCTGGAAAACGGCCTCCATGACGGCGAGACCACCTATAGACGGGGCACATTTCCACCGGTCAAGGTCGACCATGTGCTCGCCGACGGCGACGTCGTCAGGCTCGGAGACGTCAGCATGAAGGCGACGCTGACGCCGGGGCACACACCGGGTTGCACCACCTGGTCGACATCGGTGACCGAGGCCGGACGCGCGCTCGACGTGGTCTTTCCCTGCAGCGTCACCGTTGCCGGCAATAGGCTCTTCGGTAACAAGCGCTATCCGGGCATTGTCGCCGATTTCGATAAGAGCTTCGACCGGCTCTCGGCAATGAAGGCGGATGTGGTGCTGCCGGCCCATCCGGAATTCGCCGACGTACTTGGTCGGGCAAGACGGCGGGACGCGGGCGAGACGGACGCTTTCGTCGATCCTGACCTGCTCGGCAAGATCGTCGTGCAATCCCGCGCCGCCTTCAAGAAGGAACTGGCACGGCAAAAGGCAAGACAATGAGTGACAAGGGCCGCATCGGGCGCTGTCGTTGACGGTTCACTCCGAGACGAGGCCGTCGAACACCTCGAGCATGGCCTCGCTGATCGCCTTGCCGAGGGCTGCGGCCGCGGCGCTCAGCGCCGTGTCGTCCATGTCGCGCGCCGCCATGGCAAAGGACGCGCCTTCGGTCACGACGATTTCCTGCGCACGCTGGATTGCCCAGAGGGCAAATTCGCTGCGGTCGGCGATTTCAACGGTTTCCATGGTGAGCTCCTGATCTTTTCCAGAAAGAGCATATAGAGCGGGATTGGCCGTGCTCGCGACTGCCCGCGGGATGCTTTTGTGTGGATTGCCCGAAATACGTGCCTTCCCCTGGGCGGATTACTCTACCGCGCCTCACAGGTGCCTTTCAAACGCAACCGCAGGGGGACTTCCGTCTCGGTTTAAAGTTGAGTATTGAATGAAGGAATAATGTAGCAACAGCCAACCTCCGGAAGACGGGCAACGCGATCATGACGTTTCAGCCGCGGATGCAGAACAAGATTGCCGGTTTCAAGATCCTCGGCCCATTGCATCGCCGGGAATGGAACGGGATCATCGCCGACGTTTGGGATGTCGCGTGCGAACCGCGGGCCGGCGGCCATTATGTGTCCGATGACCCACGCATGTTCATCCTGCTGGATGCGCAAGGCGGCAGCCGTTGCCACGTCAAGCTCTCCTCGCAAGCCAGCGGCTCGGCTCGCAATGACCGGCAACAGGCGATTTCCTACATCCCGGCGGGCATGGAGATCTGGGCGGACGTGGTCGACGCCCAGTATATCCGCCATCTCGACCTGCACTTCAATCTGGACATCCTCAGCCGGCGGCTGATGGAGGATCTCGACACCGGGCAATGCGACGTGCCGAGGCTGATGTTCGAAGACGAGCGTTTCCTCCAGCTCGCCCGCCTGATCGCAGCGGAATGCCTGAACCCGCAGCCCCTCCATGACCTCTACGGCGACGGGTTGGCGCTTGCACTGTTCATCGACCTGATGAAGCTCAACCGCAACAGCGCCCGCAAGCGCAGCCAGCTCGCGTCCTGGCAATTGCGCCGGGTGATGGACTTCATCGAGGAAAACAGCGTTCGCAACATCAGGCTGGAGGAACTGGCGAGCCTTGCCGGTCTTTCGCAGTCCCATTTCAGCCACGCCTTCAAGGCCTCGACCGGTGTTGCACCGCACCAGTGGCAGACGAACGCTCGGATCGAGCGGTCAAAGCTGCTGCTCTTGAAGAACGAGGCGTCGCTGACCGAGGTCGCCGCCGAAACCGGGTTTTCCGACCAGGCTCATTTCACCCGCGCCTTCCGCAAGGCTGTCGGCGCCACGCCGGCGCTCTGGAAACGCAGTCGTCTGGCTTGAGCAAATGTCTTGATCGTTGAACAGTTGCCCGCGCAAATTTGCCCAAGAGCGTTCAACTTTCAGGGATCGAAACAAGCCGCGCCCATATACTTGATATAAACGGTCATCTTATCAGCAGTCAGAAAGCCGGGCCCCATGCTGTGGGGACAGCAGCGGGCCGGCAACCAGGGGCGACGACAAGATGCAGCGTGATGGCAAGAGTGGGCGTTTGAGAGATTTTCTGGCAAGCGGCGTCGCCGCGATCGCGCTGTTGACGTCGAGTGCGGCCATCGCCCAGGATGGCAGCGCCACCAAGCTCGAAAAAATCGAGGTGCAGGCGCCGGGTGAGGGCGGCGACGCCACCGGCCCCGTCGACGGCTATGTCGCCAAGGCCTCGACGACGGGTTCGAAGTCGGCGACGCCGATCAGCGAAATTCCGCAATCGGTTTCCGTCATCGGACGCGAGGAGCTTGACGATCGTGGCGTGGTCAACAAGGTCGACGAGGCGTTGCGCTACACGCCGGGTGTGACGACGGAACCCTTCGGCGTCGATGCCGATACGGACTGGTACTACATTCGCGGTTTCGATGCCGGTCAGACCGGTGTTTTCCTCGACGGCCTGTCGCTGTTCAGCTTCGGCTTCGGCGGTTTCCAGATCGACCCGTTCATGCTGGAGCGGGTCGAAGTGCTCAAGGGGCCGGCCTCGGTGCTCTATGGCGGCGCCAATCCCGGCGGTATCATCAGCCTGATCAGCAAGCGTCCGCTCGACGAGCCGCTCACTTACACCGAAATCGGCATCAACAGCGACGGCAACGCGTTTACCGGCTTCGACGTCAACGACAATCTGACGGATGACGGCACCATCCGCTATCGTATCACCGGCAAGGTCTCGGGCGGCGACACCTATACCGATTTCTCCAATGATCTGCGCGGCCTCATCCTTCCGCAGATCACCCACGCGCCCGACGATGCGACCAGCCTGACGGTCTACGGCCTGCTGCAGGGGCTCGATCAGGTGCATGTCGGCAACGGTTTCCTGCCCTATGTCGGCACCGCCGTCGATGCACCGTTCGGCAAGATCGATCGCGATGCGTTTTTTGGCGAGCCGGCGCTGGACGAGGGCACCTATGTCCAGCAGATGATCGGCTACGAATTCAAGCACGAGTTCGAGGGCGGATGGCAATTCAGCCAGAACCTGCGCTACGGCCATCTCTACAAGCATGAGAACGGCCCCTATACCTACGGCTACTACGATCCGAGCCTGCCCTTCCCGTCGTCGACGGTGCCGGCGACCCCGGACAACCTGCTCTATCGCCTGGGGTTCGAGGCGACATCGAAGGTCGATACCTTTGCTGTCGACAACCGGGTCGAGGGCGAATTCGAGACCGGTGCGCTGGAGCACACGCTGCTCGTCGGGCTGGATTACAAGTACTACCGGCTGGACCATGTCCAGGCGTCGTCGGCGGCAACGCCCATCAGCGCGACCGATCCGATCTACGGCGCGCCACAGCCCGCCAACGCCATCTATATCAATCAGGTGGTGACCCAGCAGCAACTCGGTGTCTATGCGCAGGATCAGATCCGGTTCGGCCAGGGCTGGCTCGTCACGCTCAATGGCCGCTACGACTATGTGGACACAAAGACCCATAATGGCCCGACCTTCTGGGCGCCGGCGCAAGACAATGTCTTCAGCTACAACGAAGGCGCCTTCAGCGGTCGCGCCGGGCTTGCCTATGAGTTCGACAACGGCCTGACGCCCTATGTCAGCGTCGCCACTTTCTTCAACCCGATCGTTGCGGTCACGGCAACGGGACTGACCAAGCCGCAGGAAGGCGAGCAGTTCGAAGTCGGGGTCAAGTACGAGCCGACCTTCTTCGACGGCGTGCTGACGGCGTCCCTCTATCAACTGACCAAACGCAATGCGCTGGTGACCGACCCGTTGACGAGCATTTCCACCCAGACGGGAGAGGTTCGCTCCCGCGGCATCGAGTTCGAGGGCAAGGCAAATCTCAATGACGACTGGAAGCTGATCGCCGGGCTTGATTTCATCGACCTCGAGGTGACCGAGGACGCCAACGCGGCACTGGTCGGAAAGACGCCGTATCTCATTCCCAACGCGCAGGCATCGCTGTGGCTCGACTATACGGTGCCGTCGGGTGCGTTCGAAGGCGTCAGCCTTGGCGCCGGCGTCAGATACCAGGGCGAATCCTGGGCGGACGCCGACAACACCCGCAAGGTCTCCTCGGCCGCGCTTGTCGATGCGGCCATCCGCTACGAAAAGAACGACTGGGCGGCATCGCTGAACGCCTCCAACCTCTTCGACAGGGAGTATGTGAAGGGTTGCCAGGGGCTTTCGGTATGCGGTTATGGCGAAAGCCGGACATTCACCCTGAAGCTCAGCAAGAAATGGTAGGGTTCGCCGCCGGCCGGACCTCCATTTAGATCACGTCGGGACCGGCCAGGATCGGTCCCGATACTGCTCCGTCGAGGGAGGTGCAATTCGGCGGGACCGGGTCTGCCGGCCGGGAGAGCAAGAGATCCCTGCGCACACAGCGTAAGGAAATGCTCGCTAAAATAAGCCGAAGCGCGTAACCCGCTCTTTATCGGCATCGGCTATAGATCACCCCATGAGAATCAATGCGATTACAAACTGGGCCTACGGCGTCACGGTTCTTCTGACCGGGCTTTCCGGCGTGGCCTTCATCCTGTCGACGAACAGCGCGATCGAGGAGCGCCGGGCGGCCGAGCAGCACCTCGTGCTCGACACGCTTGGCGAGGATCTGGCGCTTGGAGCGGAAGAGCGCAGCGATGACGCGCGCCTCTATGTGATGCGCGGCGACCTGCGCCATCTCGAACGTTTCCATGGCAAGGAAGAGGAAGAGCGCGCCCACGAGGCGGCAATCAGGAACGTGCGCGAACTCGGCGCGTCGCCGCAGGAGCTCGCGGCCCTTCAAGAGGTCGAGCGCGAGGCGGAGGCGCTCGACAAGATCGAAGTCGCCGCGATCGAAGCCTATCAGAAGGGCGAGCAGGCGGCAGCACAGCAGATGCTCTTCGGTCCTGAACACGACCGGCTGCAGACAGCCTTGCTCGAAACGGTCGTTCGCTTTCGCGAACTGACCAAGGCAAGGACTGGCGCGGCTCTGGAACAGGCCAAGGCGCGCAGCGACTGGTTCGGCATTGCCGCAAGGACGATGCTTGCGATCACGGCTGCCCTGTTCCTGGGCGTTCTCTATTTCGTGCTCAAGCGGCGCGTGGCGATGCCGCTGGTGCGCATGACCGGCATCGTCACCCGGCTCGCAAAGCAGGATTATCAGGTGGAGGTCCCGCTCGATCGCCGACGCGACGAGATCGGCGAGATGAACGAGGCCATCCACATCTTCCGCACCAACGGACTGGAGCGCGACCGTCTCGATGCCGAGCGGCGGCTTGACCAGCAGACCAAGGACCTCATCCTGCAGATGATGCACCGGCTGCAGGCCTGCCAGACCCAGGAGGAACTGGCCGAGGTCGTCGCCCGTTTCGCGCCGCAGATCTTCCCCAATCTCGCTGGCCATCTCTATGTGCTCAACGACAACCGGACGTCGCTGATGCGTGTCGGCACCTGGCTGGAACCGCAGCATTCGGCCGACAGTTTTCCCTCGAGTGCCTGCTGGGGACTGCGGCGCGGCAGGCCGCATGTCAGCAATGGCGGCCAGAGCGATATCGCCTGCCAGCATCTGGACGAGAGCGACGTTGCCGGCCTGTGCGTGCCCTTGACCGCCCAGGGCGATACGATCGGCCTGCTTTACTTCGAGGAACGCTCGCCCGAGCAACCTGCCGTCGAGACCTCGCGGCTCTATCTCGAGCTGATTGCCGAAAACATCGGGCTCGCCGTCGCAAACCTGCAATTGCGCGAGAAGCTTACCAATCTGGCGGTCCGCGACGCCCTGACCGGGCTTCTCAACCGGCGCTGTCTGGACGAGGCGCTGAACAGGCAATTGCGCGACCGCGCGGGGCGGCCGCTCGTCTGCCTGATGATCGATATCGACCACTTCAAGCGCTTCAACGACGAGTTTGGGCACGATGCCGGCGACGTCGTGATGCAATACGTCGCCCAGATCATGCTGGACGCGGCGGGGGACCTCGCAACGACCTATCGTTTCGGTGGCGAAGAATTCACCATGCTCCTGCCGGATATGAGCGAGGCGGCGGGGTTCGAATTCGCCGAGCGGCTGCGCGAAAAGATCGGCACGACGCCGCTTTCCCATCGCGGCCGCATCCTCGGTTCCGTATCGGTCTCGATCGGTATCGCCTCGTCGCCGCGCGAGGGCACGGTGGCGACGCTCCTGACGCGGGCCGATGCGGCCCTGCTCGACGCCAAGGCGCGGGGGCGCAACATAACGGTTTGCTCGTCGGGACTGGCAATCGTCTGACGGGCGGTGTTCCCCTGCGGCTAGTGGTGAATGGCCACGCCGTGCCTTTCCAGCAGCGCAACGATGCCGGCGTCCGGCAGGCTGTCTGTGACCAGCGCGTCGATATCGGCGAGAGACGCCAGGCGCACGAGTGCGCGCCTTGAAAACTTGCTGCTGTCGACGGCAAGGATGATGCGTTCGGCCTGCTTCATTGCCGCGGAGACGGCCGCGACCTCGGCGTGATCGTCGTCGCCGATATCGCCGTCCTGGTCGATGCCGCTGACCGAGATGATGGCGATGTCGAACTTGAACTTGCGGATGTAATCGGCGGTCTCTTCGCGAAAGACGCCGGCGTCGACCTGCCGGACGAAGCCGCCGGGCACAGCCACCGCGAAGTTGCTGCTCTCGCTGAGCGTCGTCGCCACGCGCAGGCTATAGGTAACGACCCGCAGGTCGCGGCGTTTGAGCAGGGCGCGAGCGACCGCTTCGCAGGTGGTGCCGGTATCGAGGAAAACGGCTGCGCCATCCGGCACCAGATCGGCCGTGAGCTGGCCGATCCTTTCCTTCAGCGCGGCGTTGTCGACGCGCCGCTGGCGGTAGATGGCCGGATCCACCGGTGTGGCGATGGTCGCGCCGCCATGCAGGCGGCGAACCCGCCCGTCCTGCTCGAGCGCCATGATGTCGCGCCGCGCGGTCTGCGTCGTCACGCCGAACATGACGGTGATTTCCTCGATCGAAATGTAATGGTTCTTTTCGAGGTGACTGAGAAGCCGCATTTGACGCCGCGTCTTCTTGTCTTCGCCACCGGCCGTCTGCTCGTCCATCACCGTCATCCCGAAAGTTCCGATCCCGTCTTGCTAGCATTGTGCCGGCTGTCGTTCCGTAAAGAATTGTGGAACGACATGTCCATTGTGTGAAATTTTATCGCGCCCGCTAAAATGTTGCAAAACTGACATTCAACGTCGGTAATGGTCCAAATCGTACTTTCCGGCAAGCGCGCCTGTCATCAACAGCATCGCGATGAAGGCTTTGTGACAGCGCGTGAGCATATCGCGACATTTGGAGTCAAACGATGAGACAACGTGGACATGACATCCGCGGGGTGGCGGCTTTCGCGCGCCTGCGGCAGCCGCTACGCCTGGCGACGGCGCTTCTTCTGTGCGGCACCAGCCTTGCCCTTTCGGCGGCAAGTGCCGGGGCTGCGGACGACAGCATGAAGATCCTGACGCTCAACACCTGGCTGGATCGGTTCAAGGCCAATCCGAGCGTGATGTCGGATTTCTTCATCAAGGGTAACTACGACATCCTGACCTTCCAGGAATTCAGGGCCAACAGCACCTATGCCCGCGACATTCCAGGCATCCTGAAAAACGCAGGGCTCGGCACCTACGGCACGCGCCAGGACGGAGATGTCGGGGTGTTTTCGCGGCTGCCCGGCACCTACGGCGTCAACACGCTTGGCGACATCGCGACCTTTACCGTCGTCGACCCGACGGTCAGCAAGCCGCAGACCGTGGTCGGCACCACGCATCTCAACTACTACGACCCGGCCACCAACCGCATCGAGGAGGCCAAGGGCCTGAACAAGTGGGCCAAGGGCGAGACCCGGCCAGTGATCCTAACCGGCGACTTCAACGCCGGCGACGTCTCTGAGCGCGGCCTGCATTCGATCAGCCAGCAGGAGCTGTTGCTGAAGACCTATGTAAAGAGCCCGAGCAACACCTTCTATCTCGGCCTGCTGCGCGAATATGCGAAGGACCAGCAGGCCCTCGATGCCTATATCGCGCAATGGAAGGGCAAGTCCGCATCGGCTATCAACGCTTCGACCGTGCCCACCGGGCTTTTTGCCGACGAGATGTATCCTGTCGCTGGCAACCTGCCGCAGACGATGAACATCCTGAAGAAACAGTACCAGCTGCTACAGCTTCCGAGTGAGCGCGAACAGTTTACCCCGCACGGCCTGAACGACGGCAGCGTGACGTGGCCATCCCACGGCGAAGACGCGACCAACGTCTGGGCGAGCTGGCACCGCGTCAAGATCGACCATTTCCTGGCATCGCGACCGTTCGGCAAGTGGTGGACGATCAACGACGACCCGAACGATCCCTATTCCGGCGTCATCACCGATGTCAGCTACGTGACCAACCCAGACGGTTCGAAGACGCCGCTGTCCGACCACGAGCCCGTCGCCCACACGCTGCGCTGGGTGGGGCCGGTGCTCGAAACCTACACCGATCCCGGGTCGGCAGCCGCCAAGACGCGTGTCGTCTGGGGCGAGAAGGCTTCCACCTTCGCCGAGAAGGGCAAGGAATTCGTCCTCAGCCGCAACAACATGCGCAACGATGTCTATCTCGGACAGATCTCCGACGAGAACGGCCTGCCGATCCTTGCCGGACTGACCGACACGGAAAAGAAGACCTTGCTCGACTGCGCCAGCGCCGACCCGCGCTTCCAGCAGGCGATCCGCGACTATTGCATCGACGACCATTCCTTCATCGGCGAGACGCGTGTTGCCGACGGCGGCACGGTGATCGTCAATGAGGATGCGGCACTCGGCAATGCCGACGCCAAGCTGCGGCTCGACGGCGGCGGGCTCAGGGTCACCGGGCGGGACATGCACCTGCTCAACCGTGACGTGGTGCTCGAAGGCGCAGGCGGTTCGTTCGACATTGCCGATGCGCAGAATGTCCTGGCGATCGAGCGGGCGATCACCGGGGCGGGAAGCCTGACCAAGCTCGGTGCGGGCGCTTTGGTTCTTTCCGGCCAGAACACCTACACCGGCGAGACCGTGGTCAAATCCGGCCTGCTGTCGGTCCAGGGCTCGATCGCGTCGTCCTCCAAGCTCGTCGTCGAGACCGGTGGTACCATCGGCGGTGTCGGCTCCTTCGGCAGTCTGACGGTCGCAAACGGCGGCGTGATTGCGCCTGGTAACTCGATCGGCACGCTGAACGTCACCGGCGACATCACCTTCGCTGCCGGCTCGGCCTATCATGTCGAGGCCAACGAAAAGGGCGAGAGCGACCGGATCGCGGCGACCGGCAAGGCGATCCTCAATGGCGGTTCCGTGCTGGCCTTGGCGAGCGGCAACGCCTACGCGCCACAGACGGCCTACAAGATCCTGTCGGCGGATGGCGGTGTGTCGGGAACGTTCGCCGACGTCGCCTCCAGCCTCGCGTTCCTCGACCCGACGCTTGCCTATGGCGCCAATGACGTCACCCTCACACTCAGCCGCAACGACATCCGCTTCGACGATGTCGCGGTCACGGCCAACCAGAAAGCCGCAGCGGCCGGCGCAGACAGCCTCGGCTTTGCCAATGCCGCCTATGCGGCGGTCATCAATCTCGACAAGACGGCAGCTCCCCTGGCCTTCGACCAGCTCTCCGGCGAAATCCACAGCTCGGTGAAGGGCATGCTGCTGCAGGACGGTCTGTTGCTGCGGGATGTTGCCATCAATCGCATCCGCTCGGCCTTCGGCGACGACCATGGCAAGACGACGCCGGTGCTTGCCTATGGCGAGGGCGGCATTGAAAGCGTAGCGCCGGATACGGACCGCTTCGCTTTCTGGAGCCAGGCCTTCGGCACCTGGGGCGACACGGATGGCAATGACAATGCCGCGGCCTTCGATCGCAATACCAGCGGCTTCCTCGCCGGCATGGACGGCCTCGTCGGCGACACGTGGCGTCTCGGCCTTGCAGGCGGCTATAGCCGCTCGAACTTCGATGCTGCCGATCGCCGCTCCTCCGGCGACAGCGAGAACTACCATATCGGCGTTCACGCCGGCACGCAGATCGGCGCGTTGTCGCTGACGGCGGGAGCAACCCATAGCTGGCACCGGATCGAAACGTCGAGAAGCGTGCTTTTCCCCGGTTTCGAAGATGCCCTGTCGGCTGTCTATGACGCGCGGACCGCGCAGCTCTTCGGGGAAGCGAGCTATGCGATGGAAGCCGGTCCCTTCGGCTTCGAAGGTTTCGCCAATCTGGCTTACCTCAACCTCGATACGGATGCGTTCAAGGAGGGTGGCGGCGCCGCAGCACTTGGAGGTGCAGCGGATCACAGCGATGCGACCTTCACGACCATCGGTCTGCGGGCTTCGCGCGACGTCGCCTTCGGCGAAACGGTGGCGACGATGCGCGGCACGGTCGGCTGGCGGCATGCCTTCGGCGACGTCATCCCGACCTCGGCCCTGGCCTTTTCGGGTGGCGATGCCTTCACCGTTGCAGGCGCGCCGATCGCCAGGGACGCGGCCATTGTCGAAGCTGGTGTCGATTTCAACATCGCACCTTCAGCGACGCTGGGCGTGAATTATTCCGGCCAGGTCGGGTCGGGCGTGTCCGATCACGGCGTCAACGCACGGCTGAAGGTTCGGTTCTAGAACCGATCGCGGCTGGGGATGCCGTCTCCACTATACGCGAAGGCGAACCCCGCCGTGGCGGGGTTCGTTTCCAGGATCTAAGGTTTGACGGTGTCTGTGTGAGGGGCGCATGCGGTCTCCCTCATTCCGGCCTCGTGCCGGAATCCAGTGACCTGACGCCCGTCAGGTAAAAATCCTTTTGGCCCAAGGACTTGGGCCGTCTAGATCCCTGTGACAGGCATAGGAAAGAGGGGGATCCTCGTGACTGCCGCTGCCGGATAAGGGCGGACACGGGCTACAACAACCCCCGCCATCGCGGCGAGATTTGCTCGTATTGCCCGTGCCGTTCAGATCCAGACAGTCCGACCCTCGCCTTCGCAGCCGAGCGCGCGCAGGATGGTGAGCGGAATGCCGATCATGGTCTCATTGCCTGATGACAGCAGGAAGGACGCCGTCTGCGGTTCGCGGTAGGCAAGGATCTCCGCGCGGGATGCCTTGGTATAGATACCACGCAGGGCGCGCACGCAGCCGCTATGGGTGACGACCACATGGGTCTTGTCGCGATCGAGCGTCGCGAGCCAGGCGATCAGCCGGGCGTCGAGCATCGTGCGGCTTTCGCCGCCGGGCATGGCGTAGTCCCAGGGCTCGGCGTTCTGAGACTCGTATTCATCCGGCAGATCCCGCTCGATCTCGTCGTGGGCGCGGCCCTCCCAGGAGCCGTAGGACCGCTCCACCAGCGCCTGGTCGTGGGTAAACTCCTCGAAGGGGACGGACCAGATGTCTGCGAGAATCGAGGCCGTCTGGCGTGCGCGCCCGAGCGGGCTGACCCAAAACGCGAGCTTCGTCTCGGTGGCAATTCTTTCCGCCAGCCTGAGGCCGACTGCGAGCGCCTGGCGCACGCCGTTTGCGGTCAGCGGCGTGTCCTTTCGGCCTTGCAGCCGGCCAGCGACGTTCCACTGGGTTTCGCCGTGGCGGATGAGGATGATGTTTGGCAGGGGGGATGTCATGGCATGCTCGAAAGACTGCGGCCTCGGGCCGGAATTGACGAAGGTGGGTCACCCGCCGGAAATGGCCGGCGGGTGACTGCTCGATTATTCGGAAAGCCAGAGCGCCGAAGACGGCTTGAGGCCGAGCGTCGTCGTGGCACCTGTTTCAAGCAGGGTTTCGCCCGAGTGGAACGGCGCATCGATCAGCACGGTCGCCGTGCCGACCTGCACCCCATAACGCACGGTGGCGCCGAGGAACTCGCGATGGGCGATTGTGCCGGTAAGGGCGACGGCGCCCGGCTCCAGCGTGCCCAACGTCGCATATTGCGGCCGGAAGACCAGCTTTGCGCCCGCAGGCACTGACGCGCCCTCCGGGATCGGGATGGAGCCTGCGCCCTTCACCTCGAAGCTGCGCTGCGCGCCGGAACCGGAAACGGTGCCGTCGAGGATATTGGCCGTACCGAGGAAGTTGGCGACGAACAGGTTGGCGGGCTTTTCGTAGAGCCCCATCGGTGTGCCGACCTGCTGGATGCGCCCTTCGTTGAAAACGGCGATGCGATCGCAGACGGTATTGGCCTCTTCCTGGTCGTGGGTAACGAAGATCGTCGTCAGCTTCAGTCGCTGCTGCAGGTCGCGCAGCTCGCGGCGGACCTCGACGCGCATCTTGGCGTCGAGGTTGGAAAGCGGTTCGTCCAGCAGAAGCACCTTCGGTTCGATGGCGATGGTGCGCGCCAAGGCCACGCGCTGCTGCTGCCCGCCGGACAGCTGCGACGGGCGACGGTCGGCGAGATGTTTCAATCCGACCAGCTCGAGGGCGGCCTGAACCCGACGCTCGACCTCCGCACGGGGCAGGCGACGTTCCTCCAGTCCGAAGGCGACATTGGCGGCAACCGTCATGTGCGGCCAGAGTGCATAGGACTGGAACACCATGCCGATGTCCCGCTTCCATGGCGGCATGTCGAGCACGTCCTGCCCGCCGATCACGACCTTGCCCTGCCGGGCTTCATTGAAGCCGGCGATCAGCCGGAGAAGCGTGGTCTTGCCGCAGCCGGACGGTCCGAGAAAGGCGAAGAATTCGCCCGGCTGTATCTCGAGGTTGATGTCCTTCAGCACGTGAAGGGCGCCGTAGTACAGATTGACGTCGCTGATGCTGATCGCCTTCGCGGGGCTGGCAGCGAGTGCCGTGCTGTTGATGTTGACAGTCATGATTGTTCCTCCCGAAATTCTATTTCGTCACGCCGAGCGCCTTCTGGCGACGCTCGATGACGTAGTGCGAGAGCAGGGTGCAGAGCGCGACCATGATCACGGCGATGACGCCGAGGGCAGCGCCCGGGCCACGACCCGCCGGCGATTGCATGAAGACGTAGAGCCCGTAGGCGATCGGTGCGTCCGAGTTGCTCTGGATCAGCATCAGGGTTGCCGACAGCTCGACGGCGGCCGTCGAGAAGCTGGTAACGAAGCCGGCGAGCAGGCCGCCAGTCATCAGCGGCAACACGATGCGCCGGATCGTCCGCTGCTTGGTGGCGCCGAGGTTTTCGGCCGCCTCCTCCAGCGATTCCGACACCTGCTGCAGGGCAGCGTAGCAGGCCCTGAGCGCATAGGGCAGCCGGCGGATGGCAAGCGCAAGCACCACCATCACCCAGAGGGTTGCAAGCGGCGTACCGTCGGGCAGCGTGATGCCGTAGAACGTCCTGAGATAGCCGATGCCGAGCACGACGCCGGGGATGGCGAGTGCTGCCGTTGCTGCCCAGTCGAGCCAGCGGCGGCCGACGACCTTGGTGCGCAGCACGAGATAGGCAATCGCGCCGCCGATGACCACGTCGATCAGGCCGGCAAGGCTGGCATAGATCAGCGTGTTCTTGATGTAGAGCGAACTCTCGCCGAAGACGCGGCCGTAATGGGCGACCGTATAGGCATCGGGAAGCGGGCTGAACGACCAGACGGTCGCAAGCGACAGCAGCAAAAGGCCGATATGCGGCGACAGCACGAGCAGCAGGATCAGGCCGACGACGCCATAGGCAATGACGCTTTCGCCGCGGCTGAGCTTGCGACGGGAAAGGCCACCGCCACCGCGCTGCGTCGTCGAATAATCCTTGCCGCGCATGGCGACGGCTGACAGCCACATGGCGAAGATCGAGACCGCGATCAGGATGACCGAGATGACATAACCCATGGGATCGGTGAGGCCGACCGAGGTAACGCGCAGGTAAGCCTGCGGCGCCAGCATGTCCTTGACGTTGAGAAGCAGCGGTGTCGCCAGGTCGTCGAAAACCTTGACGAAGACCAGTGAGGCGCCGGCGAGGTAGCCGGGCATGGCCAGCGGGAAGACGATGCGGCGAAACAGCCGGACGCCCGACGAGCCGAGGTTCTGGGCGGCTTCCTCCATCGAGCGGTCGATGTTGCGCAGGCTGGTCGACAGGTTGATGAGGATGAAGGGGAAATAGTGCAGCGACTGCACGAAGATCACGCCGTTCAGCCCTTCCATGAAGGGAATGCGGATGCCGAACCAGTCGTTGAGGATCAGGTTGACGGTGCCGTTGCGGCCGAAGAGCAGCTGCATGGCGACCGCTCCGACGAAGGGCGGCATGATCAGCGGCACGAAACCGAGCGTCTGGATGATCAGCGAGCCACGGAAATCGAAGCGGGTGGTCAGGACCGCCAGCGGGAGCGCGATGGCGGTCGCCCAGACGACCGACATGCCGGAGACGTAGACGGAATTGAAGAACGAGCGCCGGAACAGGTCCGTGTTGAAGAAATCGACGAAGTTCACGATCGTCAGCGCGCCGGTGCCCTTCTCGGTGAAGGCGGTGTAGATGACCGTTCCGGCCGGGATGATCAGGAAGATTGCAAGGAAAAGCGCGATCAGCGCGATTGCGAAGATCTGTCCGGGCTTGGCCGAGACGCGTCTTATGGGAATGGATTGAACGAGCGCCATGGGCGGACTCCGGATTGTGATCGACAAGCCTGATGCGCCTTGCTCGCCCCGCGCTTCAGGATCGCGAGGGCGCAGCAACGCTCGCTGCTGCACGATGGCTCCCGGACCGGTTCGGTCCGCAAGAGCCGCCAGGCAGGCGCGTCAGGCTTGGCGAAGGCAAATGTTTTCGGGAATGGCCGCCCGCGGATAGCAGGCGGCCTCTTGAGCCGGTGTTAGTCGACGAGGGCGAGCGCCTCTTCGGCCTTGGCCTTGGCAGCGGCGTACTTCTCGCTCGCAAAGGCAGCCCACTTCTGCTCGAGCTCGGCCTGGCGGGCGGTCTTTTCCTCGCCGCCGGTAAAGGCGTCGCGGACCTGCTGGCTGGCCGCTTCTTCCGCCGTGATCGGCATGGCGGCGATCAGCGCGTGGGCTTCCGTCAACAGTGCGCGGGCGGCTGCCTGCTCGTTGGCGGCAACGGCCTTTTCCGCTTCGTGGATCGCCTTGGTCGCGCCCTTGATGTTGTCGAGCTGGAACGAGATCAGCTGATCGTAGAGCGTATCGACGACATCGGTGCGCTTCTTCGAAACGTCGCTGTCAAACGTGATCATCGACTGGAAGCGCGGGTCCTTGAAGGGGTTCGGGAAGCCTTCAGGCGCCTTTTCGTAGAGGGCAGGGTTGATCGGCAGGCGACGGATCGCCGGCTCGAGCAGGACGGCCTGGCCCTTTTCCGAAAGCAGGTAGTTGACGAAGGCTTCGGCGCCAGCCTGGTTCGGTGCATTGGCAACGATGCCGATGTTGGCCGGAACGACTGTTGTGACCGACGGATAGGCAAAGGAAACAGGGAAGCCGCTTGCCTGCGCCGAGAAGGCGAAGAAGTCGATGACGATGCCGATGCCGGTCTGGCCGGAGTTGACGGCGTCAGGAACGCCGAAGGAGCGCTCGGTCACTTGCTGCAGGTTGCCGCCGATGCCCTTCAGCGTCGCCCAGCCCTTGTCCCAGCCTTCGCCCTGCAGGATAGTCTCGATCGTCAGATGGGTCGTGCCCGAACGCGAGGGTGCTGCGATCGCGATGTGGTCATGGTATTCCGGCTTGGTCAGGTCGCTCCACTCGACCGGCTTCGGCAGGTCGTTGGCCTCAAGATAACGGTCGTTCGACATGATGCCGTAACCGGACGCGGCAAAGCCGAAGTAGTAGCCGTCCTTGTCGTTGACGGGGTAGGAGCCGACCTTTTCGGGCAGGCCGGTGACCGAAGGCGTGAACTTGGCCAGAAGTTCGCGGCTCTTCAGGCTGTCGAACGCGTCGGGCGCCGATGCCCAGAACAGATCGACCTGGTTGTTCACCTTGGTCTCGTCGATGTACTTGACGCCCGAGCTGGTGCTCTTGTTCTGGACATCAAGGGTAAAGCCGGGATTTGCGGCCTCGAAACCGGCCTTGAACGGATCGGTCACGTCCTTGGAAAACGACGTGACGATCGTGACTTTTCCGCCGTCCTGGGCGTGAACCGTCACAACGAAGGCAGCCGACATCAGCATCGCCGCAGCAATGGTCTTCAACATATAGGTATCTCCTCCCAATAGGGACACCGCTTGTCTGGTGTCCGACCCAATGGGAGCAAGCGCCGTGCCAGTTTGAGAATCCCCGGATACCAGCGATCTTTTCGGCGGAATGGGTAAAAACGGTAACATCTGCCCCAGGGGGCGGGGTCAAACCGGTAACATCAGAGCATTTCCGTTTTGGCGGAAACACAGAAACGCTCTGTGTCTCTGTCTTTACGCATTTCCTGACGGAAAACCGCTCCGCACTTTTCCTGGAAATGCTCTAGCCGGCGTCGCCATCGGTCTGGGCGGCGATGTCGAACTTGCGCATCTTGAGGTAGAGCGTCTTGCGGGAGATACCGAGCGCATCCGCGGTCGCGCCGATGCGGCCGTCGTTTCGGGCGAGACTGTCCAGCAGGATGGCGCGCTCCAGCCGATCCATCTGTACCTCCAGCGTCTCGCCGCTCGCCGTTGGCCGGTCGCCATCGTCGCGATCCTCCAGCCCGAGCACGAAGCGCTCGGCGACGTTGCGCAACTCGCGCACGTTGCCCGGCCATGGCCTGCCATCGAGTTCGGCCAGCAGTTCGGCGCTCACCCGCGGCGGCGTGCGGCCCTGCCTTTTGGCGGCGAGCCCGAGGAAGTGCTGGAACAGGAGGCCGACGTCGCCCTTGCGTTGGGAAAGCGGCGGCAGCTCCACGCGGGCGATGTCGAGACGGTAGGCCAGGTCTTCGCGAAAATCGCCCTTCCGGGCTGCCGCATGCAGATCCGCCTTGGTTGCCGCCACGACGCGCATGTCGACCGGCAGCTCGACATTGGAGCCGAGCCTTTCGATGACGCGCTCCTGCAGCACGCGCAGCAGCCGCACCTGCGCGGCGAGCGGCATCGATTCGATCTCGTCCAGGAACAGCGTACCGCCATCGGCGTATTCGATCTTGCCGATGCGTTTTTCGCGCGCGCCGGTAAAGGCGCCGGCCTCATGCCCGAAGAGTTCGGATTCAAGCATCGTTTCGGGAATGGCGCCGCAATTGACCGCGACGAACCGCCCCTTGCGGCCGCTGAAGTCGTGGAGCGCGCGCGCCGTCACTTCCTTGCCGGTGCCGGTCTCGCCGATGATGAGGGCGTCGGTCGCTGCTGCCGCAATGCGCTTCAGCTTTTCGCGCAGCGCAACAATGGGGGCGGAATGCCCGATCAGCCGCGTTTCCCAGCCATCGTCGTCCACCGACAGCCGCAGCCGCCGGTTTTCGAGAAGCAGGCGCCGATGGTCGCGGGCGCGGCGAACGGTCTCGATGAGATGGACCGGGTCGGCGGGCTTTTCGAGGAAATCCCAAGCCCCGTCGCGCATCGCACGAAGCGCCATCGGCACGTCGCCATGGCCCGACATCAGGATGATCGGAATATCCTGGTCGATCTTGCGCACGGCGGCAACCAGATCGAAGCCGTCATGGTCCGGCATGCGCACGTCGGAGACGATGACGGCGCGGCTGTCGGCGCGCAGGCCCGCTAGCGCTGATGTCACCGAACCATGCGGCGCGACGCTGAAGTCCTCGAGTTCAAGCACCTGGCAGCAGGCTTCAAGCACGCTGGCATCGTCGTCGATCAGGATGATATCCGGGTCCACCGTCATTGCGGGCCTTTCAGGGATACGAGGAACTGCGTTCCGTGCGCACCGGTTTCAAGGATCGTGATCTCGCCGCCGAAGTCCTTGATGATGTTGTAGGAAATGGAAAGCCCGAGCCCGAGGCCGGAGCCGACGGGCTTGGTGGTGAAGAACGGATCGAAGACCGCACCAACGTCGTGGGCGGCGATGCCTTCGCCGGTGTCGCCGATGATCAGCCGCGCTTCGGCGCCGGTCTGTTCGATGGTTGCGCTGACGCGCCGCTCGGGCCTGTCCCTGATCGCGTCGAGCGCATTGCCGAGAAGATTGACCGCCACCTGTTCGAGCCGCACGGGTTCGGCCATGACCATCACGGGGGCATTGCCGGGCAGGCTCAGTTGCAATTCGACCGCTTCCTCGTCGAAGCGATGTTCCAGCAGGCTCAGCGCATCGCGCACGGCAGCCGTCAGGTCGACGGGCCGCAGCTGCGCGTCCGGACGGCGGGCGAAGCGTCTTATATGGCTGATCTGGTCGGCCATGCGCCCGGTCAGTCCCTTCATCTTGTCGAGATTGCCGACCGCCTGGTCCCCCTTGCCGCGACCGATCAGCGTCGTCGCGCTGTGGATATGCGCCCGGAGGGCGGCCAGCGGCTGGTTGAGCTCATGACCGATGCCGGCCGCCATCTGGCCGAGGGCGGCGAGTTTTGCCGACTGGATCAGTTCGTCGCGTGTCTGGCGGAAGAGCACCAGCGCGTGGGCGAGATCGCCGAGTTCGTCCGCCTCGGCTGCCGGGATCGCCGTTGCCGGACGCCCGCTGCTGATCGCGCCGGCAGCGGCCGAAAGAAGCCGGATGCGGGCGAGCAGGTTGCGGTAGACATAAAAGAAGCCGATCGCGCTTGCCAAAAGCACTGAGAGGATGGCGATGGCGACCAGCAGGCTGCGCCCGGTTTCAATTGCTGCGGCGGCGCGTTTGGCTGCCGCTGCGGCGCTGGCCTCGATCGCCACGACCTCGGTTTCGATCCGGCGCGCAAGATCGTCCACAAGCCGCCCGTTCTGGCTGGCAAGCTCCGAGAGTTTCTCCGCCTCGATCATCTCCGAGCGTTTGCGATTGGGAATGCCTGTCGCGACCGCGGACTGGTCGAGAATGCGGTTTGCCAGCTGTCGGACCGTAATGCTGTCGGGCCAGTTTTCCAGGCTGGCGATCCGGCTTGCCAGTTCGTCGGCACTGTCGCCGAGAAACGCGTTGGTTTCCTGGATCTCCTCCTGCGTGGTGGCGTTGACGAGCCGGCCGATCAGACCGGTAGCGAGATTTGCCTGCGATACGGCCGTCAGCAACGCCTCGCTCTTCTGCTGCTCGGCGAGCGCTGCCGCCCCGTCTCCGTTGCGGGTTTCCGCCTCGATGTTGAAGCGGATATCGTCGACGAGCGGGTCGGCTTCCTCGAGCAGGTCCGCCTGAACCCAGCGCAACTCGTCGATGTCGGAACGCATGGCCTCCCTGAGCGTGAAGCGTTTGCCGGCCGCAAGGTCGATCTTGTCGAGGTTCTCGCCGATCGCTTCGGCAAGCGGCAGGAGCTCGGTCGCATCCGATTTCGTGTCGTTTTCCTTGAGCAGGGCGCGCAAGGTGGTGAGGCGCGCTGCGTAGCTGCTGCGGATCTCGTTATATTCGGCACGGGTTTCGGCGCCGGCGAGCACCGTCGTGACCGAGCCGATGTCGGCGCCCGCCTTCGACAACCGCGAGGCGAAGGCGAGCTGCGGCATCTGGTCTTCGGCAATGCGCGACAGCTCTCCCGACAGCCGCTCATAGGACAGCCAGCCGACAAGGCAGGCGCCGACGGCGAGCCCGACGATCGCGACGAAGGCGAGGACAAGGCGCGCGCCGATGCCGAAGCGCCAGGGACGCGCACTGGGTGCAGCCGCCGTCGACTGCTGCATCATTGCCGCCATGGCGTCAGCTCTGCTGCTGGTCGTGCGACCGGGGACAGGAGCATTTCCGCCGTTGCCAGATTGCGCTCGATCGTGGCGCGCAGCCTCTGCGTCAGCGCGGTGTGCTTGGGCGAGCGGGCAATGCTGCGCGGCCACTCGGCCTTCAGCGCATCGTCGGCGTTTTCCACTTCGCTTGCCGAAAGCGGCGGGGTGGCGAGCAGGCGCCGGGCTCTTGCCAGCATGCTGCGCTGCTGCGCGTCCTCGATCTCGATCGCTTCCAGATCCGTCACCCTCTTCCAGAGCCGGGCAAGCGTCGCCCGGCGGCGCACGATATAATCGTCGAAGATCAGATTGACGAGACCATAACGGCGCGCCGACAGAGCCGCGTCGAAGCCGCTGTATTTCAACAGCCCGTCGCCGCTCTCCTCGGGCAGCAGGCCCTTGTTGAGATCCGGGTTGACCGGAATGCGGGAGACGGCCGGAAGCAACAGCACCTTCTGTCCTTCTTCGGACAAAACGAAATCGACGAAGCGTTCGGCGGCGGGAACATTGCGCGCCCGCGACAGGATCGCGATGCTCGCCGGCACGAACACCGTGTCGGGCGGCAGGATGAAGACGTTGCCCGCGTCGGCGAATTCGGGCGCATTGGCGAGGAAGTCGATGGTGATGCCGATGCCGAAGCGCCTCTGGGCGACGCCTGAGGCGACACCGAAACTGCGCGCGGTGACGGTCGACAGGTTGCCGCCGAGCTGCGACAGCATTGCCCAGCCCTTTTCCCAGCCATAGGTCTGCAGCAGCGCCTCGACGATCAGATGGGTGGTGCCCGATCGCGACGGCGTGGTGATGCCGATCTGGCCGGAATAGACAGGGTGCAGAAGGTCCTGCCAGCCCTGCGGCACGGGCAGCTTGTTCTGGGCAAGGTAGGACTGGTTGTAGACGAAACCATATCCGGAGAGCGCAAAGCCCAGATAATAGCCCTGCGGATCGTTGACGGGGTAGCCGAACACCTTTTCGGCAGCGCCCGTGTGGCGCGGCGCGATCGGCCGCAATTCGCCGCTGCGCTTCAGGAGTTCGAATGCGTCTGCGGCCGAGGCCCAGAAGATGTCGGCCGGCACATCGGCCTTCTCGATCACGAAGCGCGTCGCACTGGCTGTGTTGCGCTGAATGATCGCCAGGCGGATATCGGGGTTGGCGGTCTCGAATGCCCGCCGGAACGGCTCGAAGAACGATGGCGGGTAGGAGGTGACGATCACCAGTTCCTGCTTTTCGGCCGCTTGCGCGCCGGTGACGAGCATCGCGAAGCCGGCGAAAGCCAGCAGCTGCAACGCCGCAAGAAAAACGAAACGGAACTTCAGCACTTCACGTCACCACGGCCGGCGCCAGCTCGTTCCCAACAAAACGGGCGCGGTCCCTCCCTCTTTGTCGGCGTCCCGCCGGGTTGATCCCGCCATCGGCCGACGGCCTACTTGTCTACCAAGTGCGTGTCGCCGTAAACCCCGTCTGGTCGCCATACACTGTTGCAATCGGGCCGCACCGGTTGCGGTTTGGCGGTACGGCTAGATTTCCTCGCTTGGCGGTTGCGGGCGATTCGCCTATAACCCGACTTCCGGCAACAGATCAGGGAGGTTTCAGATGCCAGCTTATTCTTTCTCCCTACGGGGCGGCGTGCAGTTCTGACAACGACGCTGGAGAGCCTCGCTCTTTAGCTGTTTCAAGTCAGTGCCTGTTTCGCTGGCTTTGGTCTTCCCTTCACGCGGAAGCGACCAATCCATGGATGCCGATCGGAAAAAAGTTCCCATTTTCGGCATGTTTCATCGACTACAATTTTGAGGCCAATGCTCCGGGCATTGGGCAATCATTATGGCTTTTACTCGTTTTGCATTGCGCGGCGGTGCGTTCCGCAGCGTTCTCGGTTTCACCTGGGTCCATTGGAAGCGCCAGCCGCTTCGCCTGTCCTTCATCCTCGGCGCCGTCATGCTGTCGACGATCGCCGACGTCTTGACGCCGCTTTATTCCGGCCGATTGGTCGACGCGGTCGTCACCGGTGCTGCTTCCGATCAGGTGGCCTGGGATGCGGCCCTTGCCGCGTTCTGGACGATGACGGCGCTGTCGCTCGGCGCCATCGTCTTCCGCCACTTCACCTTCATGGGTGTCGTCGACCTGACGTTGAAGATGATGTCCGATATCGCGTCGGCGGCCTTCTTCCGCATTCAGCGGTTCTCGTCCGACTGGCATGCCAACAGCTTTGCCGGCTCAACGGTCCGCAAGGTGACACGCGGCATGTGGGCGCTCGACCTTTTGAACGACACGTTGCTGATCGCGCTGTTTCCCTCCGTCATCATGCTGGTCGGCTCGACGGCGCTGATGGCCTGGTACTGGCCGATGATGGGTGTGATCATCGGTGTGGGCTCGCTCATCTTCATTGCGGCGACGGTTGTTCTGTCGCTCGGCTATGTCGCGCCGATGGCGCGTCTTGCCAACAGCTGGGACACCAAGCTCGGCGGCTCGCTCGCCGACGCAGTCAGCTGCAACAATGTCGTCAAGGGTTTCGGGGCGGAAGCGCGCGAGGATGCGCGCCTCGTCAAGGTGATCGCCAAGTGGCGGGACCGCACGAGCCGCACCTGGGTGCGCGGCACGGTGAACGGCACCACTCAAGGGGCGCTGCTGCTGGTTCTCAGGGCCGCCGTCATCGGCTTTGCGCTGTTTCTCTGGTCCAAGGGACAGGCAACGGCCGGCGATATCACCTTCGTGCTGACCTCCTTCTTCATCCTGCAGGGGTACCTGCGTGAAGTGGGCATGCACATCCGCAACCTGCAGCGGTCCGTCAACGACATGGAGGAACTGGTCGATATCCACGCCCAGCCGCTCGGTATCGAAGACAAGGCCGATGCAAAGCCGATCCGCATCACCGACGGCCGCATCGAGTTCAACGATGTGACCTTCCACTATGGCGCCCATCGCAAGCCGCTCTACGATCGGTTTTCGGTCACGATCCCGGCGGGACAACGCGTCGGGCTTGTCGGTCATTCCGGTTCGGGCAAGACGACCTTCGTCAAGCTGATCCAGCGCCTGCATGACCTGAAGTCGGGGCAGATCCGGATCGACGGTCAGGATATTTCCGGGGTTGCCCAGGCGACGTTGCGCCAGCAGATCGCGATCGTGCAGCAGGAACCGATCCTGTTCCACCGCTCGCTTGCGGAAAACATCGCCTATGCCAGGCCGACGGCGACGCAGGCCGAGATCGAGAAGGCGGCAAAGCTTGCCAGCGCCCACGATTTCATCACCGGCCTGCCGAAAGGTTATGGCACGCTGGTGGGCGAACGTGGCGTCAAGCTGTCGGGGGGCGAGCGCCAGCGCATCGCGATTGCCCGGGCGTTTCTCGCGGATGCGCCGATCCTGATCCTTGACGAGGCTACGTCGAGCCTCGATTCAGAATCGGAGGTGCTGATCCAGGAAGCGATGGAGCGGTTGATGCTCGGGCGCACGACGCTGGTGATCGCGCACCGGCTGTCGACCGTGCGCGCGCTCGACCGGCTGCTGGTGTTCAGCCATGGCCGGATTGCGGAAGAGGGCACGCATGAGGCGCTGATCCGCCTCGACGGCGGCATCTACCGCGGCCTGTTCGAACGGCAGGCACTGGAGCTGACCAAGGGTCTGGTGCTCAACGACAGTTGACGTCGGGTCATGCAAAAGGCTGAAACGCGAGACGCCGGCAACCGCAGTTGCCGGCGTCTCGCGTTTGTCTTTCGCCCCTAGCCGCCGTTTTGCGATTGTTGCAGCCAGGCGTCCATACCGCGCGCAGCAGCGCGGCCCGTGGCGAAACAGGCTGTCAGCAGGTAACCGCCGGTCGGCGCCTCCCAATCGATCATCTCGCCGGCGACGAAAACACCCGGAAGCGCCTTCAGCATGTAGCTCTCATCGACAGCGCTCCAGCGTATGCCGCCGGCCGAAGAAATAGCCTCGGTGATCGGGCGGGGGCGAAGAACCGATATCGGCAAGGCCTTGACGAGGTCGGCAAGGGCCTGCGGTTCGGCGCGTGCCGCATCGGGGGCGATCTCGCGCAACAGCGCCGACTTCACGCCTTCCAGTCCAGCACCCTTGCGCAGCCGATTGGAAAAACTCGCCTTGCCGTCCTGGCGCGCCAGGTCCTTGGCCAATCGTTCGCTGGACCTCCCGGGCGCGAGATCGATCGTCAGTGCTGCGGCTCCCTGCGTTGCCAGGCGGTCGCGCAACGCCGCCGCATGCGCATAGACGAGGCTGCCCTCGATGCCGTGCCGTGAGATGACGAACTCGCCGGGAAACGTGCCAGCGGCCGACTTTGCCGTCACGGACTTCAGCGCCTCGCCGGCAAAACGCTCCCGGAACGGGTCGCTCCAGGCGACGTCGAAACCGCAGTTTGCCGGGCGGAAATCGGCGATATCGACGTCCTTGCCCTTGAGAGCCGCAAGCCAGCCCGCAACGGACCCGAGCCGCGGATAGCTGGCGCCGCCAAGTGCGAGCAGCGTGGCGTCGCTATGGACGCTTTTGCGTCCATCCGGGGTCTCGAACGCAAGGGCCTGGCCGTCAAACCCCAGCCACCGGTGCCGCGTCAGGATCCGCACCCCTTGCGCTTCCAGTCGTTTGATCCAGGCGCGCAGCAGCGGCGAGGCTTTCATCGCCTTTGGAAAGACGCGTCCGGACGAGCCGACGAAGGTTTCCGTGCCGAGATTGTCCGCCCAGGCGCGCACGTCGGTGGGCGTGAACGCATCGAGTGCCGTTCGCAAAGGCTTCGACGCGGCGCCGAAACGGTCGGCAAAACGTTGGAAATCTTCGGAATGGGTGATGTTGAGCCCGGACTTGCCGGCGAGCAGGAACTTGCGCGCAACGGTCGGCATGCTGTCATAGACCGTCACCGAATGACCCTGCAAGGACAGGATCTCCGCCGCCATCAGCCCGCTCGGCCCGCCGCCGATGATCGCAATTTCGCTTCGTTTCATGCGCCCGCCCGGCATCCGATTCCGTTGCCGCCACTTTTGGCGCGCCAAGGCGTCTCGCGCAAGGCGAAGTCAACGTTCGCCTCAATGGCGAGCGGCGGCATCGAGCCGCTTCTCGAGCCAGATGCTGTAGCGCGAGCCGGTAAAGCAGATGGTGAAATAGGTGAGGGCAGCAAAGACATAGGCTTCCGTGTAGAAGCCGAGCCAGGTCGGATCCGTCGCCGACGTCCGCGCCGCGTTCAAAAGGTCGTAGATGCCGATCACCGCCAGCAGCGACGTGTTCAGCACGATGCCGATCGACAGGTTGACGATGGCCGGGATGACGGCCCGAAGCGCCTGGGGAAGGACGACGAGGCGGATCGTCTGGACATAGCCAAGGCCGAGAGAAAGGGCTGCTTCGCGCTGCCCCAGCGGCACGACCTGCAGCCCTGCGCGAATGACTTCGGCGAGATAGGCCGAAAAGAACAGCGTGACGCCGATCTGTGCCCGCAGCAGCTTGTCGATGGCGGCCCCGCTCGGCAAGGCTAGGGGAACGATCAACATCGCCACATAAAGCACGGCGATCATCGGCACGCCGCGTAGAGTCTCGATGAAGGCGATCGCGAGCGTCCTGACGATGCCCATCTGCGATTGTCGGGCAAGCGCCAGCAGCAGTGCGATTGGAAACGCAAGGGCAAGACCGGCGATCGAGACCACCAGAGTGATCGGCAAGCCACCCCAATTGTTGGTCGATACCTCTGGCGGCGTCAGCGTTCCGGCCATCAGCAGCCAGCTCAAGATCAGCGCTGCGATCCACAACGGCACCAGCCGCAAGCTCCAGAAGCGGGGCAGCGCCGACAGGACCAGCATGGCAAGCACCACCGCGACGACAAGGGCGGGACGCCATTGCAGGTCGGGCGGATAGAACGCGAAGAGGATGAAGCGCAGCTTGGCACCGATGAAGGCCCAGCACGCGCCCGCGCCGTCGACGGCACAATCCGTTGCCGTGCCCGTCCATACGGCGTCGAAAACGGCCCAGCGGAGCAAGGGCTGCAGAAGCCACACAAAAACGCCGATGGCGGCAAGCGTGACGAGGCTGTTGCCCCAGCCGCCGAAGAGGCCGCTTCGCCAGCGGTGCCAGTCGGGTGCCGTTGGCGGCGGCAGTTCGATATGGCTCATCGCCGCGCCTCCCCGCGAAGCACGACGCGGCGGTTGTAAATGTTCATCAAGGCTGAAACCGAGAGGCTCAAGGTCAGGTAGACCGCAGCGATGATGCAGATCGCTTCGAGCGCCTGGCCGGTGGTGTTGGCGGTGGTGTTGGCGACGCTGACGATGTCGGGGTAGCCGATAGCGACGGCGAGACTGGAATTCTTGGTGAGGTCAAGGAAGCTCGAGATCATCAGTGGCGTGATGACACGCAACGCCTGCGGCAGAACGATCAGGCGCAGGATCTGCGCGGGGCTCATGCCGAGGGCGCGCGCGGCCTCCCATTGGCCGGGTTTTACCGACTGGATGCCACTGCGCACGATCTCCGAAATCGAGGCGGATGCATTGACGACGAGACCGATCAGAAGCGCGAAGAACTCCGGTGTCAGCGACAGCCCACCCTTGATGTTGAAGCCGCCCTTGGCCGGGAGATCGACGGTGGCCGCAAGGCCGAAAGACGTGAGCGCGAAGGTGCAGATGACCAGCGAGCCGAGCACGCTCACGGCTGCTTTCGGCATGTAGAACGCAGCACCCGTCAGAAGGCGCCGAGCGAGCGATAGCGACGCATAGGCGGTGAGCAGGATCGTCGGTAGCCAGATCGCCCATGAGAGGCCGTGCAGCGAAACGGACGGGACGTAGACGCCGCGATTGCTGAGATAGACGCTGTCAAGGAAAGCGTAGGCGCCCCGTGGCGGCGGCAGCGCGTGGATGATCGCGCTCCAGAGGAAGAGCTGCAGCAACAGCGGCGTGTTGCGCAGCAATTCGACATAGCCATGCACGAAGGTCGCCAATAGCAGGTTGCCGGACAGCCGGGCTATGCCGAGGGTAACGCCGAGGATCGTGGCCAGCACGCAGCCAACGACGGCGATCTTGACGGTGTTGGCAAGGCCGGCCGCAAGCGCGCGGGCATAGGTGTCGCCGGCCGAATAGGCCAGCACGCTCTCGCCGATTTCGAAATTTGCCTGATGAAAGAGAAAGTCGAACCCGGGCGTGAGACCCATGCGCTGCATGCGGTCGGCGGTGTTTGCGCCGAAGAGTGCAAAGATCGCAAGCACACCCGCAAACAGCAAGACCTGTTGAAAGGGAAAGGGACCGAGCCAGGTGCGCAGGCGCGAGGGAAATCCGGGCCCGACTGGGCCCGGTTGGTTGATTGGCGTCATCTGAGATACCGGCAACGGCTCAACGGAACGGCGGCGAATAGAGAAGGCCGCCGGCGGTCCAGGGCTGGTTGTAGCCGCGGTCGAAGTTGAGCGGCGTGCCCTTTCCGACGTTGCGATCGAAGATCTCGCCGTAGTTTCCGACCGCCTTGACGATGTTGTAGGCAAACTTCGGATCGAGCCCGATGGCCTCGCCAAGCGACGGATCGACGCCGAGGAAGCGCTTGATGCCCGGGTCTTCGCTGGTGAGGAAGCTGTCGACGTTCTTCTGGGTAATGCCGAATTCTTCGGCCTGGATCGTGGCGTAGACGGTCCAGTTGACGATTTCGAGCCACTTGTCGTCGCCGGCGCGGATGGCCGGTGCCAGCGGTTCCTTCGACAGGCGCTCGGGCAGAAGCACGTAGTCGTCGGGCTTGGAAAGCTGCGTGCGCTTGGCGGCAAGGTCCGTGGCGTCCTGGGTGAGTGCGTCGACGCGGCCCGAATCGAGCGCCTTCAGGAATTCGCCGGTCTCCTCGATGGTGACGGGCGTGAAGGTCTTGCCGGTCTTGCGGAAGAAGTCGGCGATATTGAGCTCGCCCGTTGTCCCGCTCTGTACGCCGATCGTCGCGCCGTCGAGCTCCTCGCCCTTGGCGACGCCGAGGTCCTTGCGCACCAGCAGGCCCTGGCCATCATAGAAGACCACGGGGCCGAAGTGGAAGCCGAGCTTGAACGCTCTGGTGACCGTCTGGGTCACGCCCGAGAGCAGGATGTCGAATTCGCCCGACTGCAAGGCGGGAAGCCGCTGCTGCGGCGAGGAGTTGGTGAACTCGACCTTCTCGGCATCGTTGAAGACGGTGACGGCGAGCGCGCGGCCGAAATCGACGAAGAAGCCCTGCCAGCGGCCGCTGCTATCCGGCGTGAAGAAGCCGGGCGTCGTGCCGACGCCTACCTTGATGAGGCCACGCGCCTTGATCTTGTCGAGGGTTTCGCCGGCAAGCGCCGACGACGCGACCAGTGCGGCGGTGAGGGCAGCAGTTACTGCAAATGCTTTTGTGAAAAATCGGCTTCGAGTGGAATTGCGCTGCATGAAGAGGCTCCTGGCCATGATGTTCGTTCGTCGCGCCGCCCCTCAAACCCAGGGCCGCAACTAAGTTAAGTTTTAAATCTATAGAAATTATAGAATAGGGATGAACGTGCTGAATCCGCGCCGTTGCGAGAAGAAATTTCTGATCTGAGTGGAAAATGGCGGCAATGGCAGCGCAGATGCGAAACGGACGCCAGATCGGACGAAGCCAGTTAGTCCCGGTGCGACGCAGACGGCATTGGTCTCCGCATTCTCGCGGCGAAGGTCCTGCCCGGTCCTCTCGACGCAGCAATACAGGCCAGGATGCCGGGAACGAAGAGCAACAGAGCCAGGCCCTCCGCGCCAAAATACGTCCAACCGACGATTGCCAATCCAATGACCCCGAGGGTTGGCCGCCTGACGACGCAGATGAGCCAGACAGAGCAGATCATCGCGAGCGCCATGACCGGCACGCCGACCAGGAAAATGAAGAGCAACTGTCCAATCTCCACCTTGACCTCTCGCGCGCGCCGTCAGGCTATTTTCAATCGCCGAGCCCGGCCATGCAATAATTTCGCCAGAGTCTGGCGACACCAAGAGCGCTTCTTTTCTAAGCGGATGCATTTTGCCGGAAGGAATTTCGGCCGCCCCTGTGTCGGATGGCTTGAGCGCTGGAGCGCATAGCCTTGCGCCCATCCTTCGTGTGGAACGGCCGTTTGGAGCCAACAGAATCGCTTCCGTTTAGAAATGAAGCGCTCTAGCGTCCATCCCCGTGGTCCATTATCTCGTAACCGATGCAGCTGTTTTCCGAAAAATGGTGGGAGAAGATCCGATGGGGTGCGCCGGTTTCGGTGGGGCTGCACCTGCTTGTGATCGTTCTCTTGCTGTTTCGCTTGCCGGAGGAAACGCCCAAGCCTCCGGGTGAAGAGAGCGTCAACGTCGAAATCGTACCGCCGCCGCAGCCAAAGCAGCAGGAAAAGACAAAAGAGCAGGCACAGCCAAAGAAAGAGCAACCCAAGAAGGAGCAGCCAAAGCCTCAGCCGGCACCTGCCCGACAGCAGCCGCAGGCCTTCGAATCGGCCGCAGCCAAGACGGAGCAGAAGGCCACGGCCGCCGACCTTCCGCCGACCGCCAAGGCTGAAAAGAAAGACGTGACAGACGAGGCCGAGAAGGCCGCCGCCGCAGCTGCGGCGGCTGCGGAGAAGGCTGCGAAGGAAGAGGCGAAGGCGCGGGCGCGGCCCGAGGCCGAAAAGCCAACGCCTGAGCAACTCGCCGTTCTTTCAAGTGCCGCCAATGGCGACAAGCGCACCGCCGAAAACAAGGCGAGTGCTGAGAGACAAGCCGAAAAATCGGTGCCGAAGACCGATCCGGTGCCAGCGCGCAAACCAGTCGATGACAGGAAAAAGGCCGATGCAACCGAAGGCAAGGCCGAGGCAAAGGCCAAGCTGCCGGCAGACCGCTTCGTTGAGGCGAAGGAGCTGTTCTCGGCAAAATCGATCGCCGACCCGCGCGTCAAGCAGGCGATGGGCCAACTGCCGGTGAAGAAGCGCATCCTGCAGCTCTGCAGCATCGAGGCGCTGGAGCAGATCCGCAACCAGCGACCGGAGGATTTTCCCGATATGCTGGTGCCTTTCGGCCCGTCAGGCGGCTTTATCGGCAAGGACCAGATCGATGCGAGCGGCGGCGCCTACCGCAGCAAGGGCGACTGGCACGACGTCAACTTCAAGTGCAAGGTCAACCTTGATACGGTCGAGGTCGTGTCGTTCAGCTACGCCATCGGCGGGATCGTTCCGAAGGCGTCCTGGCAGCAGCGCCGTCTGCCGCTGAATTGATCCGGTTCGCCGGCACGGCGTAGGCGTGATCCCTGCCGCAACGATATCAGAAGCGGATGGCGAGATCGGCCCTGACGCCGTGATCCCTTGCGGTCGATGCGATCTGGCCCTGATAGGAGATGCCGAGCGTCGCTTCTCGGGTGATGGCGACCTCGACGCCGGCCTCCAGAACGACGTTGTCGCGGGCAAGCGGCGCGCTGGTGACCGAGAAGGCTTCGCTGCCCGAGAGCGCCTGGGCGACACCGGGCGTGACATCGCCAAGGGCGTGTCGCCAGCCGATGAGGCCGCGCGCTGTCGCCTTTGCGTCGCCGAAGTCGAAATCGGTCGAGGCGCGCAGGCCGAGCGTGGTGAATGTCATGTCGTGCGCGCTACCGCGAACGGAAAGCGCCGCGGCGCCGCCTTTCTCTGAAAAGTCGCTGCTGTCGACGTTGACGAAAGCGAGGTTTGCGAAGGGCTCGAAGGCGATGTTTCCGGCGGCCATGCCGTAACCAAGTTCGCCGAACAACTGTGCCGTGCCGGCGCTGTAATCGCCCGTCAGGCTGTCGGTCAGAGCCGGCGATGCGACGACGCGACGGCTGTCGATCTCGCTCCAGGTGTAGGCAAGACCGGAGCGGAACGACAAGGCCTCCCAGGCTCGACCGCCATAGATGCCGAGATGATAATTGTCGCTCGAGGTCGATGACTTGAGGTCGTCGACCTCGATGTTGGAATGACTGTAGCCGGCAAGGAAGCCGAGCCGCCAATCTTCGCTGGCCATGCCATCGATCCCGGCGATGAAACCGCCAGTGGAGCGCGACAGCGCGGCTGCGTTGCCGTCGCCGTCGATGTCACCCCAGGAGCCGAAGGCCGAGCTCCAGGCACCATAACGCTCCACCGCGATCGATGCCGTCGTGATACTGTCGGTGCCATTGGCACCGGTTGTCACAGGCAGGGCGTCGGCGCCGACGGTTTCAAAGGCCGAACGCAGCCGGTCGTTCATCTGGTTGCCGACGAGCTGGCTGCTCTCCATCAGGCCGCTCACGGTCGCGCCGTAGACTTCGCCTGGCAACTGCCCGAACAGTTCGGCCGCCGCGTCGCCGTCCAGCGTCACGGCGAGATCGTGAAGCAGCCCGCCGATCCCCAGGCTCTCGACGGCTGTGGCAGCCGCGACACCGTTGCGGGTGGCCGCAACGCTTGCGAACGCCAGGTCGTTGCGGACGACATCGAGATAGACGTTCTCAGGATCATAGGAAAGCGACAGGTCGAGAAAGGCGTAGCAACCGCAGTCTTCTGCGAAACGACCGCTGACGCCGCCAAGCGCAGACAGGATCGTGTGGCGGCTGTCGCCCTTGTAGCTGCCCGGCGCGATCCGCACGGCGACCTCGCCTCCCTCGATGACAGCCTCGCCAACAACGTCGAGGCGGCTTGTGCCCTGCGGCGCTTCAAGATGAACGAGCAGTCCGGAGCCTTCACGCTGCCGATAATCGCCGTTGACGGTGAGAGTGCCGCCGACGTACCCAAAACCGGCGATTACCGCGCCGGCATTGTCCACATCGCCATGGATGACACCGTTGCCGGAAAGCGTGCCGTTCCACTCGATAAAGGTGTTGGAGGCGATGCTGCCGCCAATGGCGAGAACGCCGCCGTTAACAGACGTTGCGCCCTGGTATGTGCTGTCGCCTGCCAAGATCAGGACGCCCTCGCCCGACTTGATCAGCCCTCCCGCGCCGGTGATGTCGTTCGACCAGACGCTCTGCCCGTCCTCGATCGCCGCCTGAAAATCACCCCAGTCGAATTTGCCCGGGCCGCGCACCGCCCAGCCGGCGCTGACCATGCCATAGCCGAAAATAGCGTCCACGCCGGGGTTGCCGTAGTCGGTCGCTGTGCCCAGCAGCACCTGCCTCACCTGGTCCATGGTCATATAGGGGAAAGCCTGTGCGACCAACGCCGCCGCGCCTGCGACGAAAGGCGCTGCGAGCGATGTGCCGAACTCTCTGACATATCCACCGCCGGTCGCGGCCACCATGATGTTGTCCTGCGGGTTGACCCACTCCCATTCCCCTTTTTCCGCGTTCCATCGTTCGGCGTCTGCGCCGCCGGGCGCCGCGAGGCACCAGTTCATGGCCACCCCGCAACCGTTCGACCAATACGGCATGTCCGAAGGACCTGTTGCCACCACCGCCAGCCACCCCCGTTCCAGCTCCGGAAAAAGATACGGAAGACCGGCGTGCCACGAAGGCTGGGCCGCCCCATCGTTGGCTGCACCGAATATGATCAGCGCATCGTGCGCGACCGCGTAGCGGTAGGTAGCCAGGTCTCCTGGCCGCCACGCCTCGAAATCCGCGGCCGTAAATTCCAGAATCGAGCCCAAGCCGTAGCTGTTGTTGATGATTTTGACGCCCTGATCGACGAGCTTGCGAATGCCGTATTCGGCCGCGCGGTCATCGATGTATCCAAGCTCATGGAAGGCGCCCACCTGAACGATTGAGGCACCAGGAGCAATGCCGTGCATGCCGACCCCATCACGATTGGCGGCGATGATGGAAGCAACCGCGGTGCCGTGGCCGTCCAGGTCGAGGTACCACGGTTTTGATGGATCGTAGGTCACGCCTTCCCCGTAGCGTCCAGCGAACTCCGGGTGAGTGATGTCCAGTCCGGTGTCGACCACGCCGACCTTGATCCCGCTGCCATCGTAACCGAGCGTGTAGGCGTATTCCGCATGAACCGCGGCCAATCCCCACTGGGCGTTGAACTCCGGCGTCCGCCATGTCTGCGGATCTTGAGGGTCGCCGACGGCCTGTGCGAGCGACAGGGAGGGCAGCGCGGTCGACAACATAAATGCGGCAACGCGAATGGCTGTTTGGCGGTTCTTCTTCAAGACAGGTCCTCAAGACCCGACGCGGTGGCGCTTCCGTGGCGCAGGGCATTGAAAGATAACGGAGATTCACGGCGCGGATGGCGCAAGGCTAGAGGCATGGGCGCCGTCGAGAAATACGGCGGATGCCGTATTTCCTCCGCGCGAGATCGCAGTTGCCGGTGCCCGGGCAGACACACCGTCGAAAACGGCGGGCGTTGCAGGCTTCTCATAAAACTATTCCATTTTTGCGATGCCGTTTTGTCGGCGGCAAGGGTAGGGTCCTTCCGACGAAATGCCTGTTGCGACCTTGAGTGGCGGACAGGGCGGCAACGGGAAACCCATGACAGACGATCAACGCCTGCGACTTCGAGACCTGGGCTTTCGGCCGGGCGTGTATGAAACCGGTGAGTTGAACGCGATCACCGACGTTGAGGGCGTGGCCGTCGGTCACGCGACCCTCGTCGAGGGCGACGGCATCCGCACCGGCGCCACCGCCATCCTTCCCCATCCGGGCAATCTGTTCCAGGACAAGGTGCCGGCGGCGCTCGCGGTGCTCAACGGCTTCGGCAAGTTCGTCGGATCCACCCAGGTCGCCGAACTGGGCGAGCTCGAAACCCCTGTCGTGCTGACCAATACGCTGGCGACCGGGCGGGCGATCGAGGCGATCAACCGCTTTACGCTGGCGCAGCCGGGCAACGAAAAGGTCGTGTCGCTGAATGCGGTGGTCGGCGAAACCAATGACAGCCGATTGAACGATATCCGCGCCGGCCGCCCGACGGTCGAAGAGATCGGCATGGCGCTTGCCGCGGCCAGGCCCGGTCCGGTCGAAGAGGGCGCTGTCGGCGCCGGCACCGGCACCGTCGCCTTCGGCCTCAAGGGCGGGATAGGCACCAGTTCGCGGCGGGTCAAGGCGGCGGGCGAGACCTTTACCGTCGGCATGTTGGTCCAGTCCAATTATGGCGGCAGGCTGCTGGTCTGCGGCCAGCCTTACGATGCGCCGTCGGGACATGATCGCGATGGCTCGATCGTCATCGTCGTTGCCACCGACGCGCCGTTGTCGGCCCGCAACCTGAAACGGCTGGCCGAGCGCGCCTTTGGCGGGCTGTCGCGCACCGGCGCCGCGCTCAGCAACGGGTCCGGCGATTATGCCTTGGCATTCTCGACCGCTGACGCCGTCCGTCGCACGCGGGCGAGGCGGGCCGAGATTGCCAGCTATCCCGACCTGCCGAACGACCTGGTGTCGCCGCTCTTCGAAGCGACGATCGAGGCCGCCGAAGAAGCGATCCTCAATTCGCTGGTCGCCGCACGTTCCATGGGCGGCTTCAACGCCGCCACGGGTAAGCCGAGTTCGGTCAAGGCGATTTCGCTCGACCGGCTTGCAGCCCTCAAAGTCTAATTTTCTTCCCTCAGACGGAGTTCCCATGCCCAACCCGACCGGCCGTATCGTTTACCTGAACGGCGAGTTCGTTTCCGAACATGCGGCGCAACTTTCGGTCTTCGACCGCGGTTTCCTGTTCGGAGACGGCATCTACGAAGTCACCGCCGTGCTCGAAGGCAAGCTCATCGACAGCGCCCTGCACATGGCGCGGCTTGAGCGCTCCGCCCGCGAGATCGACGTGCCGCTTCCGGTCTCGGTTGCCGAGATCGTCGAGATCGAGCGCCGGCTGGTGCGCGACAACAACCTCACCGAGGGCGTCGTCTACCTGCAGCTGACGCGGGGCGCCGAAGATCGCAACTTCCTGTTTTCAGGTGATATCAAGCCGACGCTGCTGCTCTTCACCCAGGTCAAGACGCTGGAGCATGTGGCTGCCGTCGACAAGGGCGTGTCCGTCAAGTCGGTCCCCGACCAGCGCTGGGCGCGACGCGATATCAAGAGCGTGTGTCTCTTACCACAGGTGATGGCAAAGCGCATCGCCAAGGCCGAGGGATGTGACGAAGCGTGGATGATCGAGGACGGCTTCGTGACGGAGGGCGCGTCTTCGACCGCCTACATCGTCACCGACGACGGCCGGATCGTGACCCGCGGCAACAGCAATGCCACGCTGCCTGGTTGCACCCGGCTTGCCGCGCTGGAATTGGCGCGCGAGCAGGGGCTGACGGTCGAAGAGCGGCCGTTTACGCTGGACGAGGCGCTTTCCGCCCGCGAGGCCGCTCTGACGAGCGCATCAAACTTCGTCGTGCCGGTGACGCGCATCGACGGCAAGCCGGTCGGCGACGGCAAGCCTGGGCCGATGGTCCGGCGGTTGCGCGAACTTTATCTGGAAAATGCCCGCCGCACGGCGATCTAGTGCTGACAGGACGAAGGCGTGAAGCGCATCCTGACGGGATCCGCTTCATCTCTTCCCTCAGGCGGCAACCGTCTCCTGCGACTGCCAGATGCGCCCGACGACCGGGCGTCGATTGTCCTTGGCGCGGTAGAGCCGGATTTCCACGCTGATATCCCAGCGTGGGTCGGCGGCGCGCACGAGTGCGCCGGAGGCAAGCTCGGCCACCATCAGGCTTTCCGGCACCCAGGCGATGCCCCAGCCGGCCTCAGCCATCGCCTTCAGGCCGACGGACATGCTGCCTTCATGCACCCGCTGGAACGCCGGCAGGTCGGCGCCGACAAGCTCTCCCAGCAATTGCCCGAAGAACGATGACTTTTCGTAGCTGATATGGGGAAAGGGCTTGGTGCCGCCTTCCAGGAGGTGCGCGGCCGACCCGTTTTCGTTGGGTGCCGAAACCGGAATGATCTTTTCATGGCCGAGCAGGCGGTGCTCGAACGCCTGGGGGTCGAGCAGCAGCGGCACCTGGGTGTGGGCATAGGTCAGCAGGAAATCGCACGAACCGTCGACCAGCGAGTTGAGGTTTTCTTCCATGCTGCCGGAATCCGGGCGCAGCCTGGAGAATATCGGGCCAGCCTTCCTGTTGATCCGGTTCATCCAGTCGGGAAAGAAGGTGAAGGAGAGCGTGTGCAGCGCCGTCACCTTGATCGTCTTGGCGTCCGAGCCCTCTTCCTTCTGCAGGTTGCGTCGGGATTGATAAAGGTGCTGCAGCGTCTCCTGCGCCACCGGCACAAATTTCTGACCCGCTTCGGTCAGCCGCGAAGGGTAGGTGGCGCGGTCGACGAGGCTCGCGCCGACCCAGGCCTCGAGTTGCTTGATCCGGCGGCTGAAGGCGGATTGTGTCACGTTCCGCTCGTCGGCTGCCTTGGAGAAATTGAGCGTGCTCGCCAGTGCCAGAAAGTCTTCGAGCCACTTGATTTCCAAAGCATGCACTCCTGAAAAACGTCCATTTCCGCACTGCAGCGGTAACCTGACCTCTTTTAGGCGCAGTTCGACAGGCTTCAAGGAAAATCAGGTGCGGCGGACATATTCCATCATGCGGGCGCGATTGAGCACGAGTTCGACCCTGTCGTCGCCGAGCACGTGAAGGCAGACGCGTTTCGTCCACGGGCCGTCATGAAGGGTGAAAAGGTAGCGGCCGTTGCCGAGTGCCATGAGCGGCATGACGTCGCGCACAGGGCCGACCCCCATGACCACCGCGCCGTCGCGGACTTCGAACTCAGCACCTTCCGTGGACCGCCATGTCCCGGCAAGCCCGGCGGATACCGATTGTTCGCCGGCAACGGGCAGGAAGCGCCGTGCCGCATGACCGGCCTCGCCGACAAGCGCCGATCCCTCCTGCCGCAAACGCATCGGCGAGGAGGCTGAGCGCGAGGAAACCCAACCGTCTCCATCGTCGTAAAGCGTGTCGTCGGCATCGAGATAGGTGCAGGTGCTGCCCTTGATCTCCAGCCACCAGGGGCCCTGTTCGGTGACATAGAGGCCGTCGGGAATGCCGGTTGCCGGCGTCGGCAGCGGCAGGCCCGTTAGAGCTGCCTTGCTTTCAAGCGCGATCTTGTTGCCGTTCGTGTCCTCGCGGTTGGAGACGACGACGAAGCCCGAGCGGCTTTCGGGGTCGATGAGGAAGTAGGTCTTGTAGCCCGGATGAGAACCGCCGTGGCCAACGAAGTTGCGGGCTCCAAGCGTCGAAAGGCGCAGGCCGAGGCTGTAGCCGCTCGGCCGCCCGTCTGCGAGGGCGCGTCTCGCCTGCAGCTTTTCGAGGACCCCATCGAAATGGCCCGTCCGGCGCATCAACGCCTGCAGCCAGGTCGTCAGCGCGTTGGCGCTCCCCGTCAGGCTTCCGGAGGCGGAGATATGCAGGCCGGCTGCCGAGAGTTGCCAGCGCTTGCCGTTGTGCCAATAGCCCGGCACCAGCCCTGCGACCGGATCGTTCCAGACGTCGGGCGCCTTGAACGCTGCGCTAAGAGGCCCGGCGACATCGTTCTGGATGAAGTCGTCGAAGGCGAAGCCGCGACGCTCCAGGGCCGCCTCGACCAGGCGATAGCCGGTGTTGGAATAGGAAACCTCGTGGCCGGCATCGAAATTCAGCCGCTGCACCCGTGCCAGAAACGCAAGCAGCGGTGCGGCTTCCGTTTCGGTGTAGACGGAAAGCCCGAGCAGCGACAGGCATTCGCGCGTGTCCGGCAGGCCGCCGCTCATGTCGAGCGCCTGGCCGACCGTCACGTCGGCAAGCGGCGAGACGAGTTCCGGCAGGTGCTGGCCAAGCCGGTCGTCGAGCTTGATGATGTCGTCGTGGCGAAGAACCATGGCGCAGAAGAAATGCTTGGTGACGGAGGCATAACGCACGACGCTGTCGGCCGAAAACGGCGTGAGCGTCGACAGGCTCTCGACGCCGCGCGCGTGCGAAAAGCGGATGCCGCTGTCGTCGAAGCCGATGATCGCGCCGCCCGGTTCGTTGTCTGCCCACTGCTCGGCAAATGCCTTTGCGGTGGAGGATGCTGCGTGCCAATCGAGATGTGCCGGCATGGTGTCTTCCATTGTGCTTGTTGCCACGACAGGGCCGAGGTCAGGCGGGCTCTTCCAGCCCGACGCTCAGCGTGCGCAGTTCCGTCGTGTGGGCGTGGCTTGTCTTGCCTGCCCGCAGATCCTGCGCACTCAGTTGCTCCACCATTTCGCCGTTCAACATGACGCCGACCTGACCGCAGAGATGGGCGATGACCGCGAGATTGTGGCTGACGAGAATGTAGGTGAGGCCGCGCGCCTCGCGAAGGTCGCATAGCAGATTGAGGATTTCCGCCTGAACCGAGACGTCGAGCGCGCTCGTCGGTTCGTCGAGCAGCAGCACCTGCGGATCGGCGATCAGTGCGCGCGCAATCGCCACGCGCTGGCGCTGGCCACCGGAAAGCTGGTGTGGAAAGCGGAAACGGGCGGCCTGCGGCAGGGCGACGTCGGAGAGCGCCTGAACGATGCGCTTGTCGATATTGTCCATGCCGTGCACCAGCGGCAATTCGCTGAGAATGCGGTCGACCGTCTGGCGCGGATGCAGTGAGCCGTAAGGGTCCTGGAACACCATCTGCACCCGGCGGAAGAAGCCCGGCGGACGTTTCAGCGCGGCCGGCTCGCCACCGAAAGCGATGCGGCCTTCCCAGCTTTCGTTGAGCCCGGCCATGGCCCTGAGGATGGTGGACTTGCCCGAGCCGCTTTCGCCGACGATGCCGAAGCTGTCGCCTTTCTTCACCGAAAACGAGACACCTTTGACGACCTCACGGTCGCCGAACCTGATGCGGAGATTTTCAACGTCGATCATGCGGTAAGCCACGATGCATCGCGGTTGAGAACAGGCAGCCGGTCCCTGGGATGCGTAAGGGAGGGCATGCAGTTGAGGAGGCCTTTGGTGTAGGGGTGCTGCGCGTTCAGCAGTTCGGAGGCTTTCAACTCTTCCATGACCCGGCCGGAATACATCACCGCGACGCGGTCGCAAAAATGCGAGACGAGCGGCAGGTCGTGACTGATGAGAATGAGGCCCATGTTGCGCTCCGACACCAGTTCCTCGATCAGCCGCAGGATTTCCGCCTGTACGGTGGCATCGAGTGCGCTCGTCGGTTCGTCGGCGATCAGCAGTTCCGGATCGGGTGCCAGCATCATCGCGATCATGACCCTCTGGCCCATGCCGCCGGAGACCTCGTGCGGGTAGGCGGCGGCGACTTCGCGCGGATTGCGGATCTTCACCTGGTCGAGAAGGTGGATCGCCGCCTCGAGCGCCTGTTTCTTGCTGCCGCCCTTGTGGGCGCGCCAGGCTTCGGACACCTGCCGGCCGATGTTCATCACCGGGTTCAGCGAGTATTTCGGGTCCTGCAGGATGAAGCCCGCCCGCTTGCCGCGGATCTGGCGCATCTGTCTTTCGGAGGCGGCGAGCACGTCGATGCCGTCGAACGAGAGCCGATCGGCTGATATGGCGGCATTGGCGGGCAGGAGCTTCATCAGCGCCCGCGCCGTCAGGCTCTTGCCGGAGCCGCTCTCGCCGACGATGCCGAGTTTTTCCGCACCGAGCGAAAGCGAGACGCCGCGCACGGCCTCGAAGCGGGATGAACGGTTCTCGAAGGCGATGCGAAGGTTCTGGATATCAACCAGCATGGCTCAGTCTCCCTTCGGATCGAGCACGTCGCGCAATCCATCGCCGAGGAAGTTGAAGGCGAGCGACACCAGGAAGATCGCTACGCCGGGCACGGTTGCAACCCACCACTGGTCGAAGATGAAGCGCTTGGCAGTGGCGATCATCGCGCCCCATTCGGGCGACGGCGGCTGCGCGCCCATGCCTAGGAAGCCGAGGCTTGCGGCGGTGATGATGATCGAGCTCATGTCGAGCGTGATGCGCACGACCAGGCTCGGCACGCAGAGCGGCGCGGCATGGCGCATGATGATGCGCCAGGGCGAGGCGCCGGTCAGTCGGCAGGCGGCGATGAAGTCGCTGCGGCGCACCGTCATGGTTTCGGCCCGGGCAAGGCGCGCATAGGGCGGCCAGGCGGTGAGCGCGATGGCGAGAACAGCGCTTTCGACGCCGGGCTTCAGCGCCGCGACGAAGGCAAGCGCGAGGATCAGGCGTGGGAAGGCGAGGAAGACGTCGGTGACGCGCATCAGCACGGTATCGACAACGCCGCCGAAATAGCCGGCGATGCAGCCGACGGCAAGGCCGATCGGGGCAACGAGAACGACGACCGAAACGACCATGCCAAGCGTCACGCGACCGCCAAAGAGGATGCGCGAGAAGATGTCACGGCCAAGCTCGTCGGTGCCGAGCCAATGGACGGCACTCGGTGCGGCAAGCCGGTTGGCGAGGTTCTGGATCGCCGGATCGTGCGGCGCCAGCACCGGGGCAAGCGCTGCCAGCAGCGAAAAGACGAGGATGATCGCAAGCCCGATCATCGCCAGCGGATTGGACCTGAGCTTCAGCCAGATCCGATAGCGGTGGCCCCAGGAGGCCTGGGTGCGGGAGGCGGGCGTTTCATCCAGCGCCCAGTTTCTGAAGGTCGTAAGCATCATCGGACGCGGGGATCCAGTACACGATAGAGAAGGTCGGCGATGAGGTTGAGGCCGACATAGATGAGGCCGATCAGAAGCGTCGCGCCGACCACCGGGTTCATGTCGGCGTTCATCAGCGACACCGTCAGGTATTGACCGAGGCCCGGCCAGCTGAACACCGTTTCGGTGACGACGGCGCCCTCGAGAAGTCCGGCATAGGTAAGCGCCAGTACCGTCACCAGTTGCACGGCAACGGTGGGGAAGGCGTGGCTCCAGATGACCGTTGAGGCCGACAGTCCCTTGGCGCGGGCGGTGATGACGAACTCGCCCTTGAGCGCGTCGACCATGAAGGCCCGGGTCATGCGGGTGATGTAGGCCATGCTGAAATAGGCAAGGATACAGACCGGCTGCGCCATGTGCGCGACGGCGTCCCAGAAGGCATCCCAGTCGCCGGCAATCAGCGTGTCGATCGTCAGAAGGCCGGTGACCGGGTCGATCATGCCGTCGAAAATGATGTCCTGACGGCCGGGTCCCGGCGCCAGGCCGAGCGTGGCGTAGAAGATCAGGAGCGAGATCAGCGACAGCATGAACACCGGAACGGAATGACCCGCAAGGCACACCACACGGATCGCCTGATCGATGAACTTGCCCTGGCGGACGGCCGCCCAGACGCCGAGCGGAATGCCGATTGCCGCCGACAGGATCAGCGCCGCCGTCGCCAGTTCGAGCGTCGCCGGGAAGAACCGGGCAATGTCGGTCGAAACCGGGTTGCGCGTCAGGATCGACATTCCGAGATCGCCGTGCAGCAGCTGCCAGAGATAACGGAAGAACTGCACGATCAGCGGCTGGTCGAGGCCCATCTCGATGCGGGCGCGCGCGATCACCGCCTCGGAGGCGTTGTCGCCGACCGCGGCAATCACCGGGTCGACGGGCATGACGCGGCCGATCATGAAGGTGACGATCGTCAGGCCGAGCAGCGTCAGGAAGACGCTGCTCGCCGTGGCGGAAAAGCTTCGGATACGCTTGTTCAAGCCTTGGACGCCTCTGCATAGGAGTGGGCGTCCGAGAGCGTGCCGAGCCGGATGCCGGTTACAGTCTTGCCGCAGGCGGCCGTGGTCGTCGCCTGCAACATGAAGATGAAGGGGCTGTGCTCCATGTGGGCGCGCTGCAGCTCCTCGTAAAGCGCGATGCGCTTTGCCGGGTCTTTCTCGTCGCGGGCGGCTTCGGCTTTCTTGGCCATGTCTTCATCCTGCCAGGACGAGCGCCACAGGAACGGACGCGACTTGGCATCGTCGGAATTGTCGTGGTTGATGCAGAACACGTCGGCATTGGCGTGCGGGTCGAAATAGTCCGAACCCCAGGCCGAGAGCGCCATCTGATGTTCACGGGCGCGCATCTTCGTCAGCACCTGCCGGTTTTCGGCGGCCTGCAGCTGCACGCGGATGCCGATTTCGGCGAGGTTCGCCTGGATTGCCTGGGCCAGATCCGGATAGGGCTGCGCCGAATAGTGATCCATGACGATGTCGAAGCCGGCTTCGAGGCCCGCCTCTGCCATCAGCGCCTTGGCCTTGGCCACGTCCTTGACGAACGGCGTGTCGTTGACGACGCCGGGATAGCCTTCGGGCAGGAAGCTCTGGTGGATCTTGTGGGTGAGCGGAACGATGTTTTCCTGCATGCCCTTGTAGTCGAGCGCATGCTTGATCGCCTGCCAGACCTGGGGCTTGGCGAGGTTCGGCTGCTTCTGGTTGAGCGAAACCAGCACCAGCGAGGCGACCGCCTTGCGAACGAGGGTGAAGTTCTGGTCGCCCTGTAGCGTGCGCAGCTGCTCGGAGCTCAAGTTGCGGGCGATATCGATGTCGCCCTTCTGCAGCATCAGGAGCTGCGAGGACGGGTCGGCGACATGGCGCAGGATGATGCGCTTGATGTTGCCCTTGTAGGGGCCGTTCGGGTTGACGGTCAGCGCGACGCTTTCGCTCGGCTTCCAGGACTGCAGCGCGAATTCGCCGGAGCCGGCGGTGTTCTTCTGCAGCCAGGCATTGCCGAGGTCGCCGTCGACTTCGTTTTCGAGCGCAACCTTCTTTTCGACAATGCTGCCGACATTGGCCGAGAGGCAGTAGAGCAGGAAGGCGAGCGAGGCTGGCTGTTCCAGCGTGAGGCGAAGCGTCGAGCCGTCGACGGCGACGATCCGCTCCTCGACATTTTCGGGCGTGAAGCCGAACTGGGCGATGATGAAGGCCGGGCCCTTGTTCATCTTGATCGCGCGCTGCAGCGAGAAGGCCGCATCTTCAGCCGTCACCGGTGCACCGCTTGCAAAGGCGGCGCCGGCGCGCAGCTTGAAGGTGAACACCTTGCTGTCGGCATCCGCTTCCCAGGATTCGGCGAGCGTCGGGTCGACCTTGTTGGCGTCGTCGAGATTGGGGTGAACCAGCTTCTGGTAGATATTGCCGCAGATTTCGCTGCCGACCGCTTCAAAGCTCTCGTGCGGGTCGAGGCTCGTCATGTTGTCGAGCTGCTGGGCGACAACCAGGATGTCCTTCGGTGTTTCGGCAAAGGCCGGCACCAGGCTGACATAGGACAAAAACGGCACGGCTGCGCCGCCGATCAACAGGTTGCGTCTGGAAATCATCGGAAATATCCCCTTCTCGGTCTTGATGTCATGCGGACGGCCGTCGCGGCGGGCGCTCCATTTGCCGCACCGCCAGCCGTGTTCCCTCGTTAGGGCCCGGATTAAGCACAACACGGCCGGGCGCGACCAATTCCGATTTCGGCAAGGCCTATGCATGGTTTGCATTTGCGCCGACAGATGGCTTTCCCCTAGGGCTGTCGGATGGTTATGTTCCCGCGCGACGATGCAATGAGTCGCACGCAGCCGGCCGTCTCGGCCGGAAAACAGGTTGAAAGGCGGTCCCCAATTGGCAACACAGGCAAAAATTCCGGTCTTCGATGGGCATAACGATGTGTTGTCGCGCCTTTGGCATTCGCAGCAGCCGGACGCAGAAGCGCTGTTCATAGACGGCGGCAGCTCCGGCCATATCGATCTCGTGAAGGCCAAGGAGGGTGGGCTTGCCGGTGGTCTTTGCGCCGTCTACGTCTCCTCCCCAAGCGCGCAGAAGGATGCCAACGGCGATTTTGCGACGCCCGAACAACAGGATGCGCTGAAGAGCACGCTCGGCATGGCAAGCCTGCTGATGCGCCTTGAGCGACAGGCGGCCGGCCGGTTGAAGATCTGCCGCTCCGCCGCCGACATCCGCCAGGCGATCGCGGACGGTGTCTTCGCCTCGGTGCTGCATATCGAAGGCGTGGAAGCTTTCGCCGCCGATCTCGATGCGCTCTATGTGCTGCATGCCGCCGGCCTGCGCACGCTTGGTCCCGTCTGGAGCCGGCCGAACATCTTTGCCTATGGCGTGCCGTTCCGTTTCCCCTCGTCGCCGGATATCGGCCCGGGCCTGACGGAGAGCGGCAAGGACCTGATCCGTGCCTGCAACGAGCTGAAGATCATGGTCGACCTGTCGCACATGAACGAGCAGGGGTTCTGGGACATTGCCGCGCTTTCGAACGCGCCGCTGGTCGCCTCCCATTCGAACGTGCATGCGCTTTGCCCGCACAGCCGCAATGTCACGGATCGCCAGCTTGACGCCATCCGGGATACCGGCGGCCTCGCCGGCATCAATTTCGGCGTGCTGTTCCTGCGCTCGGACGGCATCCGGAACCCGGACACCAGCCTGGATCTCCTGGCCGATCATATCGACTACATCGTCAACCGCATCGGACTCGACCATGTCGCGCTCGGCTCGGATTTCGACGGCACGACCATCCCCACGTCGATGCGAGATGCTGCCGATCTGCCGCTGCTCGTCGACATCTTGCGCAAGCGCGGCTACGACGAGGCAGCGCTGGCGAAGATCTGCCACGGCAACTGGATCCGCGTGCTGGAAACGACCTGGGGCGGCTGAGGCAGATTGCGCGGCGCGCCTACCGGCTCGCCGCGATCGCCTTGCCTGCGTCATCGAACAGCGATGACCGAGCCACGTCGATATGAATGCCGACAGTCTCGCCGAGGCGATAGGGCGTGTCGGCGGGCGCGCTGACATTGATCAGCCCGAGCTTGCCGGCGCGCACGAAGACGCTGGTCGTGCCACCGAGATACTCGCTGACCTCGATGGTGCCGCGGCAATGACCGCTGTCGGGCGAGACCAGCGACAGATGTTCGGGTCGGGCGCCGAGATGGGCGGGCGCTGCCCGGCCGGACAACGGCAACTGGATGCTGCCTTCGCCGGATAGGTCGAGGCCGCCTGCACCGGGCAGGCAAGGCAGGAGATTCATCTTCGGGCTGCCGATGAACTGGGCGACGAACAGGTTTGCCGGTGTTTCATAAAGCGCCTGCGGCGTGCCCTGCTGCATGATGCGACCCTCCTTCATCACCACGATCCGGTCGGCAAGCGTCATCGCCTCCACCTGGTCATGGGTGACATAGATCATCGTTGCGCCGAGGGTTCGGTGCAGCCTGGCGATTTCGAGCCGCATGTCAACGCGCAGCGCCGCGTCGAGGTTGGAGAGAGGTTCGTCGAAGAGGAAGCCGACCGGTTCGCGCACGATCGCCCTTCCGATCGCCACACGCTGGCGCTGGCCACCGGACAGCTCCTTTGGATAGCGTTCGAGCAGGTGCGTGAGCTTCAGCGTCTCGGCCGCAGCCTCGACTTTTTCCCTGATCCGCTCGGCTGGCAGTTTCGCAAGCGTCAGGCCGAAGCCCATGTTGCGGCGAACGGTCATGTGCGGATAGAGCGCGTAGGACTGGAACACCATGGCGAGCTTGCGTTCGACCGGGGAGGCGGCGGTCACGTCGCGCCCGTCGATGAGGATCTGACCGGAGGTGGTCTCTTCGAGCCCGGCGATCATGCGCAGCAGCGTGGATTTTCCACAGCCTGACGGGCCGACGATGACGACGAATTCGCCGTCGGCGATGTCGAGATCGAGCTCCCGGATGATCTCGAGGTTGCCGTACTGCTTGCCGGCCTTTTTAAGCGAAATCGGTGCCATGGTTGTCTCCGAAAAATGGGTCAGCCCTTGACCGCGCCTGCCGTCATCGAGCCGCTGATCTGGCGATACATGATGAGGCCGAGCAGAACCGGCGGAAGCGCGCCGACGACCATCACGGCGGATGCCACACCCCACTGCACGCCGCCACCGCTGGCGGCGAAGAAGAACGAGGCGCCGACGGTGATCGGCACGGCCTTCGACGTCGTCAGCATCAGGCCGAACAGGAACTCGTTCCAGGCGGTGATGAAGCCGAAGATCAGGCTGGTGACGATGGCCGGACGGCAGACCGGGGCAATGACCCTGAAGAGGATCTGCGTCCGGCTGGCGCCATCCATCAGCGCCGCCTCGTCGAGCTCTCCCGGCAGGTCGCGGATGGCGTTGACGAGGATGACCAGAGCCAGCGGCAGGTTGACGATGGAAAGGATCAGCCCGAGACCCAGACGGGTGTCGAGCAGCGCCAGCCACTGGAACATCATGTAGAGGGGGATCGCGAAGATGATGAGCGGCACGGCGCGCAGGTTGACGATGAACGGCAGCAGTGTGCGCTCGCCGAGGCGGCCGCGGGCAATCGCATAGGCCGCGGGAAGCGCCAGCGCCACGGCAAGCACGGTGCCAATCAGGGCCACCGAAAGACTGTTGAACAGATAGAGGAAGATGTTGAGGCGATCCGTCACCTGGAACACCGCAAGATAATTGTCGAGCGTCGGCGCCTGTACCCAGAGACCGGGATTGGTCGACAGTTCACGAGCGCTCTTGAACGAGGTCGAAAGCGTCACCAGGATCGGGAAGTTCATGGCGAAGGCGGCGATGCCGAACACCAGCCAGCGGAGTGTGGTCATCATCGGTTGGCTCCCTTCCGGCGGCTGGCGATGAAATTGAGGCCGTAGAGCACCGCGAAGGAGACGACGAACAGGATCACCGAGGCAGCCACCGCCTTGCCGATGGCGCCCTGCTTGAAAAACGCCTCGTAGATGTAGATCGACAGCGACGCGGTCGAGCCGCCGGGGCCGCTGCCGGTCAACACGTAGACGTTGTCGAACACGCGGAAGCCGTCGATGAAGCGGATGAGGAGCGCGACGACGATCGTCGGCAGCATCAAAGGCAGTTCGATATACCAGAGCCGGTGATGGCTCCTGGCGCCATCCATGGCCGAGGCTTCGGCGATCTCGGAGGGGATCGCCTGGTAGGCCATGTAGAACAGCAACAGCGCAAAGGGTGTCCACTGCAGCGTCTCGACGACGACGAGCGTCCAAAAGGCGGAGCCCGGGCCAAGGAACGACAGGCTCGCGCCAAAGTAGGTCCAGAGATAGTATGGCACCGGCCCGACGAATTCGTGCAGCACAAGCCGGTACATCAGCCCCACCAGCGCCGGCGCCACCATCAAGGGCAGCATCAGGATCGCCATCAGCCAGCTCCGCCGCTCGATCAGCGGCGACAGGAAAATGGCGAGGAAAAGCCCAAGCGCGCATTCGAGCACGGCGGTCAGCAGACCGAAGCGGAACGAGAACCAGCTGGCCTGCCAGAAGGCACCGTCGCTCCATACGGCGGCAAAGTTCTTGAAACCGGAAAGTTCCGGTTGGCGCAATGTCTCGAACGAGACCTCGGAGACCGAATAGATCAGGTTAACGATCGCGGGAAAGCCGAGAAAGACCAAGAGGAACACCACGACCGGCGTGGCGAGCAGCCTGAATTCCTGGACAAGGGGACGTTGCTGGGCTTTCGTCATCGAACCGATCTGCATCTGGCATGTCTTGAACATCGCCAACCCCGCGGGGTTGGCGGCTCCTGGCGCCCACGTCGCATGGCCGTGGCGAATGTCGACATGACCGGCGGCGGACAGGCCGCCGCCGGTCATCATCGCTTACTTCAGCAGCTCGGCCATGCCCTTTTCGGTGTTTGCCAGCGCATCGTCGATCGATTGCTGACCGGACCAGTAGCCGGTGAACTCCTTGGCCTGAAGTTCGTAGACCGAAAGCGCCTTGGCTGACGTGCCGCCGTTCATGACATAGCCGTACTTGCCGGCGAACTCACCGAGCTTGACCAGGTCCGGCCGTGCTTCGGCGACTTCGGCGACCACTTCCGGCGTCAGTGCCGGTGCGCCATTGTTCTTCGCATAGATCAACGCCGCTTCCTTGGAAGACAGCCATTTCAGGAACTGGGCCGCGCCTTCCTTGTTCTCGGCATTCTTGTTGAGGCCGAAGCCGAGGCCGTGAATATGGGTGAAACGTCCTTCAGGCCCGGCGGGCGGGGCAACCGTGTCGGTCACTTCCGCTACGGCCGGAGACTTTTCCTTGCTCGTCAGGTCGCCGGCGGCGGCATTCCATTGCAGCATGGCAGCTACCTGGCCGGAAGCAAAGGCGGCATTTGCTTCCGCAAACTCGTAGGACAGCGAATCGCGCGGCGTCGCACCGTTGTCGTAGAGCAGCTTGTAGATTTCGAGGCCCTTGCGATAGGCGTCGGAATTGACGGTGATCTTGCCGCTGTCGTCCATCCAGTTGGCGCCATAGGCGCGCGGCACGGACTGCCAGATCATGATGTTGAACAAGAGGTTCTTCAGCTGCAGCACGGTGCCGTAGCGGGTCGGGCTGTCAGGATTGACGGCCTGCGTGAAATAGAGCGCCGTTGCGGCGTAGTCGTCCCAGCTCCATTCGTCCGGCGCCTTCGGCTCGAGCTTCTTGCCGAGGTACTTTTCCGAGATCTCCGCATATTTCGCCTTGGCCGCATCGTCCTTCATCAGGGTGTCGATGAGGTCCTTTCGGAAATACATGAAGTGCAGCGACAGGTCGGTCGGCACGCCATACTGCTTGCCTTCATACTGCATCGTCGACAGCACGGAATCGCCGTAGACGGCCTTGGCCTCGCCCGACAGTTCGACCGGCTCCATGAACGGCGCATAGCGGCCGATCGAATAGGTGGCGAGCAGGTTGAGGTCGAACGCCTTCGAACCGGCGGCAAGGTCGGCCTGCAGCTTGTCCCAGAAGCCGTCGCGGTTGAAGAACAGGAGCTCGACCTTGTCCTTCTCGGCAACGTCGGACTTGGCATTGTAGGTGTCGGCGGCGGCGCGCAGCGCCACTTCCTCCGGGCCGCCGGGCCAGCCGAGCACGGTGACTTCGGCCAGCGCAGGGCTTGCCAGCAGGCTGGCAATACCGGCTGCCAGCAGCGCTCCTCGTTTCATGGTCGCAAGTGTCATCTTTGGTTCTCCCTCAAAGTTGTTGTTGACGCTCTGCAAGATCTGCGATGCCAACCACGCCGGCGTTTTCCCCGAGTTCGGCGGCGTGGATCGATGGTTTGAGCCGCGGCGAAAGCGCGCCGAAGGCGGCCTCCATGGCTGGTATGTAGCCCGGCGCCAGCCCGATACTGCCGCCGATGACGATGCGCTTCGGATCGAGCGCCATTTGCACGTTGCGGCAGAGAAGTGCTGTCCGGCGCGCCGAGGTCTCGACGATGCCGAGCGCCCAGGTCTGTCCGGCGTCCGCCGCGGCAAAGACCTCGCGTGCCGTAGCACCCGGATGATGCGATCTCGCCTCAGCGGCGATCCAATGGCCGGAAACCTGGTCCTCGAGCGTGTCAGCCCCGCTCTCGTCGAGGCGAAACTGACCGAAATGCCCGGCAAGGCCGCCGAGCAGGCGACCGTTGACGACGATGCCGCCGCCGATGCCGGTCGAAACGGTCAGGAACACCATGTCTTCGTGCCGGCCGGCGCCAAAGACGAATTCGCCCCAGGCCGCCGCCTGCGCATCATTGGCGGCAAACACGGGCGCGCCGGAAAGTGCGGTGACCGTGTCGGTCAGCGGGAAACGATCGGGGATGTCGAGCGTGTTGCGATTGAGCGCGGACCAATGGCCATCGTCGACGATGCCGGTGACGGCGATGCCGACCCTGCCATAGCGTTCCTTCCAGGCGGCGATGGCGTCGAACAGGCTCTGGAGCCAGATGGTGGGATTTCCCTCACGCGGCGTCGCCATCCTGTGCGTTTCGACGACGGTACGCCCGCGCACAAGCGCAGCCAGCATCTTCGTGCCGCCGAGGTCGATTGCAAGAGTGTGTTGGACCTCCGCCATCACCGTCACGCTCCGGTCGAGGCCAGCGTTTCGTCGAGTGCTGCGCGAAACCAGGACGTTACGTGTTCGGGCCGGGTGATGGCCGAGCCGACGACGACCGTAAACGCGCCGGCCCTCAGCGCCTGAGATGCCTGCTCCGGCGTGCGCACGCAGCCCTCCGCCACGACGAGGGGCGTCAATTTTCTCATGGCGGCGATGAGCGCGAAATCCGGCTCGGTCGGTTCGACCGGTCCGGTATAGCCGGCGAGTGTCGAGCCGATGATATCGGCGCCTTCGCGCAAGGCCTGTTCGGCGTCACCGATGATGGAGCAGTCTGCCATGGCGATTTTTCCCGCCGCATGGATACGTTCGATCAGGCGCGCCGTCTCCACCGGCCGCGTGCGCTTTGTCGCGTCATAGGCGATGATGTCGGCGCCGGCGGCGGTCAGCGCGTCAACATCCTCGATCAGCGGCGTGATGCGGACCGGCGATGTCGTCAGGTCGCGCTTGACCAGGCCGATGATCGGCCGATGCGTCGCCTGACGAACGGCGCGCACATAGTCGGCGGATTCGATCCGCAGCGCCGCAGCACCGCCATCGAGCGCCGCGAGAGCGAAGCCGACGACCATGGCCGCATTGTCCATGACACCGCCCTTGACGGGCTGGCAGGACACGATCAGTCCATTCTTCAGGCTCTGGATTTCGAAAGTCACGCCGGCTCCTCTGGCGCGGGCCGAGGTCTGTGGCGACATCGCCACTGCCCGCACGCACTTGCTTTTCGGCCGCGCCGTCGCCCTTGGCTTGCTCTGCCCGGCAGCGCTGCGACCCGATCCGGCCATTACGGTAGCAGGGCAAGACCAGATTGCAACAGGAATTAAACTGGTATTATCGCATCAGCTCGATGACGAAGTCGTAGACGTCGCCGCGATATTTGGTCTGGGTGAATTCGACGATCTGGCCATCGGCAAGGAAGCAGCGGCGCTCCATGATCAGCAGGCTGGTGCCTTCGGGAGTGGCGAGCAGGCGGCGCTCCTCCTCGCTTGCCGGTTTTGCCTGCATGCGCTGCAGCGCCCTCACCGGAAGGGCGCCATGGGCTGCCAGGTACTCGTAGAGCGAAGCGCCGATCGCCTCCGGATGCGGCACGAAACGGGCCGGCAATGCCGCCGTTTCGATCGCGATCGGCGTATTGTCGGCAGTGCGCAGGCGCCGCAGCCGCACGATTTTTTCGCTGACGGGAATGCCGAGCGCCATCATCTCGGCCGGTGACGGGCGGCTGATTTCGCGGGAGATCCAGACACAGCCCGGTTCCAGGCCGCGCGATCGCATATCCTCGGAAAAGCTCGTCATCGTCGCCAGAGATTTTTCGACACGCGACGATACGATGGTCTTGGCGCCCTGCCGCCGGTCCAGAAGCCCCTCGGCGACAAGGCCCTCGATGGCCTTCCTGACGGTTACCCGCGAGATCGCCAAGCCGTCGCTCAGATCCCGTTCACTCGGGATCACTGCGCCATGCCGGATGACGGAGGCACCGATCGCCGTCTTGATGGCGTCGCCAAGCCGGCGGTAGAGCGGCTCGCCGCTCTCGCCGGACATGGTTTGCAACAGAAAGTCGAGAGTTGCCTGATCGCTCATGGAGACACCTGCCTTGCGTTGTCTCCCTTATGCAATATTTTTATCCGGTGTTAAACTGGTATTGTCGTGATTGGAATATCGCGGCTTCTAAAGGGTGTTGCCAGCATGCGTTCGGCGGGCAAGATTCACGGGCGGGTCTGCGGTGCCTGCACCAACGCGCCGACGATGACGCGCACCAGTGGCAGCACCAGCAGCAAGCTTGGAAACGCCACCAGCCAGGAGATACCCCAGGCTTTCAGCCACAGGGATGGCATATCGGCCCCGAACCCGGCACTGGCGGCAGTCGAGACGCCTGAGACCAGGCAGGACATCAACACCGAGAGCACCAGAGGCATGGCGATGGTATTGTAGCGAGGCGGCAACTTTTTGCGCATAGCGTGAGCTCCTGTTCTGGGTTTCAGGCGTCGAGCCGGGTTCGGGTGTTGGTTGCAAGGTCGTTGATGAAGGCCTGCATGGTTCGCGGTTCGCGCTCGAGTGCGGCCCTGAGGGCGAGGCTGTTTCCACCGAGACCGACGGTGGCGTAGTGCTCGTGAACCTTGGCGAGCAGGCCAAGTTGCTGTTCGGTGTATATGGCGCGTGCCGGAGCAGCCCATTCGTGGAAACTGATCTCGCCCGCTTCGATGGGGCGTCCAAGCGCTGCTGATATCATCGCGGCAATCTCCAGCCGGTTGTGACGACCTTCGGCGCAGAGTTCGAGGGTGGCGAAGGCGAGGCGGTCTTCCGTCAAGGCGATCGCCGCCACCTCAGCCACGTCGCGGTAATCGACACGCGCCAGACGCGCGGTTTTCGGAAAAGGTTCGGCAAAGACGCCGCTCTCGACAATCCCCGGCCAGGCGGAGTGGATATTCTGCATGAAGTTTGCCGGATGCAGCACGGTGTATTCCAGGCTGGACGAATAGAGCGCGTCCTCGACCGGTATCTTGGCTGCGTGGTTCTTCAGCCGCGTATTGCTCGGCTGGATGACGGAGGAAAAGACGAACTTTCGGACGCCCGCGCGCACCGCGGCATCGACCATCGCGATGCCGATCGCCGCCTCGTCGGGTGCAAAGGCAGGCCCGATATGGAAGACGCCATCGATCCCTTTCAGCGCCATGTCGAGGCTTTGGCGGTCCCTGAGGTCTCCCACCGCCACTTGCTGCGCACCGGCTTCCCTCGCCGCGCCGATATTGGACTGGTCCCTGACGAGGGCGCGAACGGTGGCACCACGACGGCGTAACTCAGGCACGACGAGGCCGGCAAACCGGCCGGTCGCACCCACGACGAGTACCCTGTTCTCTGCAGTTCTTTTCTCTGCCTCTGCCATGCGATTCGGCCTTCCTGACGGTGGTGTCGTGCACTGTGAGTAGAGGATATTTCCTAAGTAGATCGGAGACAATTGACCGAAAACGTGATTTATTCTCAGCAAAAGTGGGATAATAAGATGAGCCGTATCGAAGATCTTGAAGCGTTCGTCGCCGTCGTCGAATTTGGCAGCCTGACGGCGGCCGCCAACCGTCTTCAACGGCCGCTGCAGACTGTCAGCAGGGCGCTTGCTGTGCTTGAAGACGATATTGGCGTGGAACTCATCCACCGCACCACTCGTCGTTCGACGCCGAGCGAGGCTGGCGAGACCTTCTATCGTCGGGTGAAACCCGCCATCGATGAAATCCATGAAGCCCGGCTGGAGGCGGCACAGCGCCTGCTGGAGCCTTCAGGCGTGTTGCGTATCGGCGCGCCCGCTCTGTTTGCGCCGCGTTTTCTGATGCCGATCGTCGCCGAGTACATGCGCCGATATCCTGAGGTGGAGGTCGAACTCGACCTTTCCGACGCCTTCGTCGATCTTGCGGAGGACAGTCTCGATATGGTGGTGCGGATCGGCGACCTCGCCGACTCGAGCCTGACGGGCAGGCGGCTCGGCGGCCTGCGCCGCGTCGTCTTTGGCGCGCCGTCCTATTTCGCCACGCGCGGCCGGCCGAGCCATCCGCAAGACCTAAGGCACCACGACTGCGTCACGCGCCCAGGCGATGATCGGCAGGGCACCTGGATGTTCACGATCGACGGCAAGCCGCGCGGGATCAAGGTCGGCGGTCCCTTGCGGGTCAATGCCATGGCGGCGATCTATGCTGCCGTCGGCGAGGGGCTTGGGCTCGGCTTTTCGCCCCTCTGGCAGATCGAGCATCTGATCGCGGCGGGCAGGGTCGAGGTTGTCCTCGAGGAATTCGAACCGGCGCCTGTCCCGATCCACATCCTGCGGCGCGAGGGCCGTGCGCCCACCGCCAAGGTGCGAACCTTCATCGACCTCCTGAGCAAGAGATTGAAGCTCGACCATCTCTGACAACAGTTGCGCTCGGGCTCGCTACTTCGCAAATTTCTTGGCGCCGGCGACGCAGAGCACGATGGCGCCGGTGACGGCCAGCATCGCCCCGCTTACCGGTTCCTGGAGCAGCGCTGCGGCCAGCGCCAGGCCGAAGAACGGCTGCAGCAACTGCAATTGGCCGACGCCGGCAACACCCCCGAGCGCCAGACCCCGATACCAGAAGACGAAGCCGATCAACATGCTGAAGACGGAGACGTAGGCCAGTCCCGCCCAGGCGCTCCTGTTGATCATCGCGATGGCGGGTGCCGTGGTGAAAAGGCCGATGCCGAGCATGACCGGCAACGACAGTACCAGGGCCCAGCAGATCACCTGCCAGCCGCCGAGCCGGCGCGACAGGCTCGCTCCTTCGGCATAGCCGAGGCCACAGACGATGATGGCGGCAAGCATCAGGAGGTCGCCGACCGGGGAGGCCGAAAAACCCTGCGTCAGCGCAAAACCGGCAACCAGCGCGCTCCCGAGGCAGGAAAACAGCCAGAAGGCAGGACGCGGGTGTTCGCCGCCGCGAAGCACGCCGAAGACCGCGGTTGCAAGCGGCAGCAGGCCGACGAAGACGATCGAATGGGCCGATGTCACATGCTTGAGCGCCAGCGCCGTCAGAAGCGGAAAGCCGAGAACGACGCCGAAGGCGACGATCGCCAGCGAGACGAGATCGGTGCGTGTCGGCTTCGGCTGGCGGAAGACGACGAGCAGGCAGGCCGCCAGTACGCCGGCGATCGCCGCGCGCGCCACCGTCAGGAACACCGGGTCGAAATCCATCACCGCGGCCCGGGTGGCCGGCAGCGAGCCGCTGAAAATCAACACGCCGAGAAAGCCGTTCAACCAGCCGGTCGTCGTTTTATCCATTGTCGTCTCCTTTTTCACCTGTATCGGCTGGACGCGATGGTTCTTCCAGAGACAATGCGGTACAGTTTCGCCAAACTGTTCTGTATTTGGAGCCAGTACGGATGGCATTTCAGCAATCGGAAAGCAGCGGCGAAACCCTGCTTGAAGCGGTGATGGGCACGATCCGACAGCGGATTGCCGGGCGGTCGCTGACGCCCGGCTCCAAACTTCCGTCCATCCGGGCGTTGGCCAAGACAATGGGGGTGTCCAAATCGACGGTCGTCGAGGCCTATGAACGCCTTGCAGCCGAAGGTGCGATCCGCTCCAGGCCTGGCTCCGGCTTCTTCGTTTCGGCGCCGCTCGCGCCGCTATCGCTCGTTGAGGCAGGGCCGCGCGTCGATCGCGCCGTCGATCCCCTCTGGGTTTCGCGGCAGTCGCTGGAAACGAATGCCGGCGTGCTGAAGCCCGGCTGCGGCTGGCTGCCGGCATCCTGGATGCCGGAGCAGGCGCTCAGGCGGGCGTTGCGCGCGGTCGCGCGCGCCGACGCGGCTTGCCTTGCGGATTACGGCACGCCGCTCGGCTTGCGGCCGCTGCGGCAATTGCTGGCGCGACGGCTTGCCGAACATGGTGTCGAGGCGTCGCCCAATCAGATCATGCTCACCGAATCGGGAACCCAGGCGATCGACCTTCTTTGCCGATTTCTGCTCGAGCCCGGCGACACCGTCATCGTCGATGATCCCTGCTACTTCAATTTCCACGCGTTGCTGCGGGCGCACCGGGTCAACATCGTCAGCGTTCCCTATACGCCCGTCGGGCCGGATCTCGACCGGTTCGCCGAGGTGCTGGAGGCCCATCGACCTCGCCTCTACATTACCAATTCCGCCGTGCACAATCCGACGGGCGCCACGCTTTCTCCCGTGGTCGCGCATCGTCTGCTGCGGCTTGCCGAACAGGCCGGCTTGACCATCGTCGAGGACGACATCTTTGCCGATTTCGAGCCTACGCCCGCACCGCGGCTCGCGGCCTTCGATGGTCTCGATCGTGTCGTCCAGATCGGCAGTTTTTCCAAGACGCTGTCGGCTTCCGTGCGCTGTGGCTATATCGCAGCGCCGCGCGGCTGGATCGAAGGGCTGACGGATCTGAAGATCGCCACCACCTTCGGCGGCCCCGGTCTTGCGGCCGAACTGGTGCTGACGCTTCTTAGGGATGGCAGCTACCGGAAGCATATGGAGGCGCTGCGCTTACGCCTGAACCGGGCGATGGCCGAGACGGCGCCGCGGCTTGCCGCGGTCGGGATCAAGCCGTGGATCGAGCCGCAAGCCGGGATGTTCCTCTGGTGCCGGCTGCCGGAGGGGTCCGATGCATCGGAGCTGGCGCAGAAGGCGCTTGCGCATGATGTCGTTCTGGCGCCGGGAAACGTCTTCAGTCATTCCGGCGCGGCTTCAGGATTTCTGCGCTTCAATGTCGCCCAGTCGGGCGACGAACGGCTCTACCGCGTGCTCGCCAAGATCGTCCGCTAGAGCGTCTTCTGCAGCGTCGGTTCTCGGCTGTGCGCCATTGGCTGCTTGTTTTTCGAGCACCTTCCTTGACGGTCAGCAGTGCTGGCGCGGCGACCCCGCCGCCGCCATCTTGCCGCCCACCTGCCGTCTGGGCAGCGGTTTGCGCGCGAACGTGCCTCAAAGTGCGGCTGGAAATGCCTAATTTCTATGCAATTCGCTTCATCCTTAGTCTTGCGCCGCCGCCGACCCCGTTGCCGGGCATGCTGCGAGCGTTGATTTTTCATGTTTTGACCGGGCAATGCGAACTGGCACGATTAATGCATTCTTGTGATCAACGGTCTTCGGGCAGCCGATCTGGAATGCCCAGCCGCTTCGGAACCAAGCCATTCCTGGCGTCATGTGAGAGAACGAAATGACAAAGTACAAGCTCGAATACATCTGGCTCGACGGTTACAAGCCGACCCCTAACCTGCGCGGCAAGACCCTGGTCAAGGAATTCGACGCTTTTCCGCAGCTCGAACAGCTCCCGAACTGGGGCTTCGACGGCTCCTCGACGATGCAGGCCGAAGGCAGCAGCTCGGACTGTGTACTGAAGCCGGTTGCCGTTTATCCGGACCCGGAGCGCAAGAACGGCGTGCTCGTTCTTTGCGAAGTCATGATGCCCGATGCCAAGACGCCGCATCCGTCGAACACCCGCGCCTCGATCGCCGATGACGATGGCGCCTGGTTCGGCTTCGAGCAAGAGTATTTCTTCTATCAGAACGGCCGCCCGCTCGGCTTCCCGGAAGCCGGCTTCCCGGCGCCGCAGGGCCCCTATTACTGTGGCGTCGGCTACAGCAATGTCGGCGATAACGCCCGCAAGATCGTCGAAGAGCATCTGGACATCTGCCTGGCCGCCGGCATCAACCATGAAGGCATCAACGCCGAGGTCGCCAAGGGCCAGTGGGAATTCCAGGTCTTCGGCAAGGGCTCGCGCAAGGCTGCCGACGAAATCTGGCTTGCCCGCTACCTGCTCCAGCGCCTGACTGAAAAGCACGGCATCGACGTGGAATACCACTGCAAGCCGCTCGGCGAAACCGACTGGAACGGCTCGGGCATGCACGCCAACTTCTCGACCGCCTACATGCGCGACGTCGGCGGCAAGGCGTACTTCGAAAACCTGATGGCGGCCTTTGCCGAAGCCCGCGCCGATCACATCGCCGTCTACGGCCCGGACAACCACCTGCGCCTGACGGGCAAGCACGAAACCGCCTCGATCCACCAGTTCAGCCACGGCGTTGCTGACCGCGGTGCGTCGATCCGCGTTCCGCACAGCTTCGTCAACAACGACTACAGGGGCTACCTCGAAGACCGCCGCCCGAACTCCAAGGGCGACCCCTACCAGATCGCCGCGCAGATCCTGAAGACGATCTCCACGGTTCCGACCGACGTCGAAAAGCGCGAAGCCGCCTGATTTCGGCGCCCGGCGCTTACGAGGGCGCCGGGCCAAATCGACGGGGTTGCGCTTTTCGCGCCCAACAAAAAACGCCCCGCGGCTTGCGGGGCGTTTTTTGTTTAGACGACGTTGGGCGGCTCAGGCAGCGCGCACGAAATGATCCGGTTCCACCTCGCGGATGGTCTCCTGCGTTGCCGCCGAGCGGCGACGTGTCTCGTCAGCCTCGGAGGTGCTGACCTGCGCTTTCGGATCGTCGAAGCGGATGTCGGGGTCCGGCACGGCTGAAAGCAGCAACTTCGTATAGGGGTGTGCAGGGTTATCGATGACCTTGCCGGTGTTGCCCCACTCGACGATCTGGCCGGCATACATCACAGCGATATCCTCGGCGACATACCGCGCCGTGGCGATGTCGTGTGTGATGTAGAGCAGGCCGAGGTTCATCTCCCGCTTCATCTCGCTCAAGAGGTTGAGGACGCCGAGCCTGACCGAGACGTCGAGCATCGAGGTCGGCTCGTCGGCAACGATGACCTCGGGCTTGGCGGCGAGCGCGCGGGCGATGTTGACGCGCTGGCGTTGGCCGCCCGAGAGCTCGTGCGGGTATTTCGGCGCGACGATATCGGGATCGAGCTTCACTTGCCTGAGCAGCGCCGTGATCTCCTCGCCGATCGCCGCACCCTTCAGTTCGGGGCGATGCAGCATCAACGGACGCTTCAAATGGTAGGCGATCGTGTGGGCGGGATTGAGCGAGGCGAAGGGATCCTGGAAGATCATCTGCACCGAACGGCGATAGTCGGCGATTTCCCTGCTACCGGCTGTGTCGACGGGTTTGCCCTTGAACAGCAGGCGTCCCTCGCTCGGCTCATATTCGCGCATGGCGATGCGGGCGCAGGTGGTCTTGCCGCTGCCGGATTCGCCGACGACGGCGAGCGCGCGTCCGGCATGCAGCGAAAACGATATGGAGCGAGCGGCATGCACCGCGCCCGGCCCACCGCCGAAGGTCTTGCTGATCTTGTCCAGGGTCAGAATGGGTGCTGAAGTCGCGCTCATCGAAGGACGCCTCCGTGCAGCGAGGGGAAGGAGGCCCAGAGCTTTTTGGTATAGTCGTGCTCCGGCGTGCGGTAGATGGCGTCGGCCGTGCCCTGCTCGACCAGCTTGCCGCCGAGCATGATGCCGATGCGATCGCAGAACTGCACCATCAGCCCGAGATCGTGGGTGATGAAGAGAACAGCAAAGCCGAGCTTGCGGCGGAGTTCGTTGATGCGCTGCAGGATTTCGCGCTGAACGACGACGTCGAGCGCCGTCGTCGGCTCGTCCATGACCACCAGCCGCGGATCGAGCGCCAGGCAGATGGCGATGACGATGCGCTGGCGCATGCCGCCGGAAAACTGGTGCGGGTAGTTGCGCATGCGGTCCGGCGCGATATCGACGAGCTTCAGCATTTCGGCGGTGCGGTCGCGTGCCTCGGCACGGCTCATGCCCTTGTGCGTCTTCAGGACGTCGTAGAACTGCTGCTCGATGCGCAGCACCGGATTGAGCGAGTTCATCGCGCTCTGGAACACCATGGCGACCTCGCGCCAGCGAAAGTCGCGCAGCGCCTTGTCGTCGAGGTCGAGCACGTTTCTGCCGTTGAGCAGGATGGTGCTTTCGCGCCGGATCAGCGCCGGCGGCTTGTGCAGCCGGCTGATGGCAAAGGCGATGGTGCTCTTGCCGCAGCCGGATTCGCCGGCAAGGCCGAAGACTTCGCCGGGCGCAACGTCGAAGCTGACATTATCGACGGCGCGAAAATCCTTCTCCTCGCCGATATAGTCGATCGTCAGGTTTTTCACCGATAGCAATGGCGCGGTCACAGGCGACCCTCCCCGGAGCGAATGAGCGCGGACCAGCGGCCGAGGCGGTTGCCGGTGCGCAGCCGCGGATTGGCGATCTCGTCGACGGCAAAGTTGAGCAGCGACAGGCCGATGCCGAGGAAGGCGAGCGCGAAACATGGCGTCAGGATGTCCCACCAGGCGCCGACCGAGAGTGCCGAGGCCTTCTGGGCGGCATAGAGCATGGTGCCCCAGGAGACGACCTTCGGGTCGCCAAGTCCGAGAAACTCCAGAGTCGCCTGGGTAATGATCGCGAAGATGACGCTGCCGATGAAGTTGATGCCGACGATCGAGATCAGATTGGGGAAGATCTCGAAGGTCATGATGCGCCAGCGCGGTTCGCCCATCATCTCCGCCGATTTGACATAGTCCTTCTGCTTGACCGAAAGCGTCTCGGCGCGGGTGACGCGTGCGCCCCAGGCCCAGGAGGTCGCGCCGAGGATCAGTGCGATCACCCAGGGGCTGGCCTGGCCGATGAAGGCTGCGAGCACGAGCAGCAGCGGCAGGTTGGGAACGACCAGCACCATGTTGGTGAAGAAGCTGATGACCTCATCGACCTTGCCGCCGCGATAGCCGGCGAGAATGCCGAGCGCGGTGCCGACGATGGTGATGAGCAGGCCGGCGCCGAAGCCGACGGCAAGTGACGTGCGCGCACCGTAGATGAGCCGCGTGAACACGTCCTGGCCGATGCGGGTGGTGCCAAGCCAGTGGGCGAGCGACGGCGCCTGGTGTGGCCGGCCGACGCGCGCGCCCGGATCATAGGGGGTGAGCAGCGGTGCCGCGATCGCCACGATCAGAATGAAGGCGATGATGGCGACGCCGACCAGCGCCTTGCGGTTTCGGATCAATCCGAAGGGTTGGGACTTCATCTCACGCCCTCTTCAAACGGGGGTCGAGCAACACATAGCTGACGTCGACAATGAAATTGGCGACGAGCATGGTCGCAGTCATGATCAGAAGCTGGCCCTGGATGACGGGGTAATCGCGGGCAAGGATCGCCTGATAGAGGATGTTGCCGAGGCCCGGATAGTTGAACACCACTTCGGTGACCAGCGATCCGCCGAGGATCGTGCCGATCGCGATGGCAAGGCTCGATACCGTCGGCAGAAGCGCGTTTCGCGCCGCATACCAGAGCATCACGTGACCGTCGGACAGGCCCTTGGCGCGGGCCATGACGATATAGTCCTCGCCCAGCAGGTTGATCATGTTGTTGCGCATGGTGACGGCGAAGCCGCCGGTCAGAACGGTGCACAGCGTCAGCATCGGCAGGATGCCGTGATAGAGAACGCTGCCGATGTATTCGAGCGTGAAGGCCGGATCGAGCGCGGGATCGGCGGCATAGCCTGTCGGGAACCAGTTGAGCGTGAAGCCGAAGAAGAAGACGACGATCAGCGAGGTGACGACAGCTGGAACCGAGGTCGCGAAGATCGCGCCGACGGAAACGATGACGTCGAATAGGCTGCCGCGCCGCCAGGCGGCGAGTATGCCGAGGAAGGTGCCGAGCGTGAAGCTGATGATCGTCGCCGTGCCCATCAGGCCGACCGTCCAGACCAGCGCATTGCCGAGAACCGTCGTCACCTCCAGCGGGAAATACTTGATCGAGCGGCCGAGATCGCCGCTGAAGATGCTGCCGAGATAGGTGAGGTACTGCTGCCAGAGCGGGCCGTCGACGAAGCCGAAGGTCAGTTTCAGCGCCTGCAGGCTTTCAGGCGGCAATTCTGCGCCCGCGCTCGAAAACATGATCTGCACGGGATCACCCGGCATCAGCCGCGGCAGAAAGAAATTGATCGTCGCCGCCGCGACGAAGGCTGCCAGATAGAAGCATAGGCGGCGAAGCAGGAAAGCCATGGGGACTCCATCGACTGCGCCTGATCCCGTTACCGGCAGGAGAGGCAGCAGAAACGCTTTGAAAAGGCGCAAGCCCCGGACGAGAACTCTCCCGCAGGCCGGCGCGGAGACGGGAGCAGCCAATCGTCGGCTGCTCCCGTCAGTCCTGGGATATTTACTTGACCGGCTGCAGCGCCAGAAGGTGCAGCAGACGCGCCGGGTTGTTGCGGGTGATCGACGGGTTGACGAAAGGGTTCTCCGCCGACACCCAGCCGGTGAAGCGCTTGGTGTTGTACTGGTACCAGTTCGGATTGTTGAACACCGGCATCATCGGCATGTTTTCGGCGACGATACGCTGTGCCTTGTTCATCGCTTCCTTCTGCTTGGCGAGATCATCCGTGTGGGTGAACTCGGTCACAAGCTTTTCGACGTCGGCATTGAACCAGCGCTGCGCGGTGAAGCGCGTCTTGCCCTTGTCCGAAGAACTGAAGGCGCGCTTGTAGGGGTAGTAGGGCGAGGCGGATGCCGGCAGGCTGTTGATCGCTGCGTCGAACGTGCCGTTGATGAGGTTGCCGGTCCAGACCGCTTCCTCCGGCGTTTCGATCTTGGCATCGAGGCCGACGGCCTGCAGGCCCTCGACGGCGATCGTCACGGTGTCGATCCAGTCGGTCCAGGAGCTCGGCACGATGATCGAGAACGAGATCTTGCTGCCGTCGGGATTGTCGCGGAAGCCGTCGCCGTCCTTGTCGACGTAGCCTGCCTCGTCGAGCAGCGCCTTCGATGCATCCGCGTCGTACTTGCCGTAGGTGCCAAAATCGGTCGCGACGGTCGGGTCAGCCCAGCTCTTGTAGAGCTCGCCCATGCCGGCCGGGTCTTCGTTGAGCGTCGGGTAGCCGTAGCCGGCGACGTCGACCATGGTGCCGCGGTCGAGCGCCATCGAGGCCGCGCGGCGGAACTTCACGTCGTTGAAGGCCTTGCGGTTGTTTTCGTTGGCGGTCTCCTGGTTGAACAGGAAGGCGACCATGCTGCTCGGCGAGTACCAATAGTGGAAGTGTTCCGGGTCCTTGGCGACGTAGACATTCTCGATATCCGGGATGAAGGAAACGCCCCAGTCGAGCGTGCCCGACGCGGTCGCGGTCAGGATCTGGTTGTTGTCGGCGAGCTGCGGGAAGCGCATGCAATCGACCTTCAGCGTCGCTGCATCCCAGTAGTGCGGGTTGCGGCACTGGTCGTAGGTCTGGCCGGTAAAGCGGGCGATCTCCGTCATCGGGCCACTGCCAACGGGCGTTTCGTTGGCAAAGGTCACCGGCTCGGCGATATCCTTCCAGACATGCTCAGGCACGATCGGCAGCTGCGCCAGCTGTTCGGCTGCAAGCGAGCTCGGATTAGCAAGGGTGAAGCGCACGGTCTGGCCGTCGACAGCCTCGACGCCGGTGATGAACGTCCAGATGCTGACGAAGTCGAGCGCCGGGAACTTCTTCAGATAGTCGTAGGTGAACTTGACGTCGGATGCCGTCAGCGGCTTGCCGTCGGACCATTTCAGGTTCGGGCGCAGCTTGAACTCGATCGACTTCAGGTCGTCGGACAGCTTGAAGCTTTCGGCAAGGCGGAAGACCGGCTTGTTGTCGTTGAAGCGATTGAAGACGATCAACGGCTCATAGACGAAGTCGAGCGTGCTCTGGCGCGCCGACGTCTGGTTGAACGGGTTGAAGTTGCGAACCCAGGTCGTGGCCGGCTCGATGTTGACCGTCAGAACCGATTGCGCCATCGCCGGCGCGGCAAAAAGGGTCAGCGCGGTTGCTGCCCAGAGCATGGATGTTTTCATGGTTTCTCCCCCCTTGATTGGTGAACGGCGTCTCGTCAGGCGACGAGAACGCTCTTGAACATGTCTTCGACTTCGGCGTGCGCGGCGCGAACGTCGACCTTGAGTTTGCCGATCCGGCTCTGGCCGGCGGCAATGCGCTTCTGTGCGTCTGCCGTCAGCGGACGCGCTGCCTTGGCAGCCGCCTCGCTCTCGGCCAGGTCGCCGTGGCTGTGGAGTGCGATGTCGGAGCCGGCGTCGAGAACCTGCTTCACGCGCTCCGGCAAGGTGCCGCGCAGCGATTCCATGAAGATGCAGTCCGAGACCAGCACGCCCTCGTAGCCCATGTCCTTGCGGATAACCTCGTGCATGGTCGGCGAGATGGAGGCCGGCAGCTCGGTGTCATAGGCGGAGTAGACGACGTGGGCGACCATCGCCCAGGGCGTGTCCTTGAGGGCGACGAAGGGCTTGAAATCGGTTGCTTCGAGCGTTTCGCGCGATGCGTCGACGACGGGACGTTCCTTGTGGGAATCGCGTGTCGCGCGGCCATGGCCGGGAATGTGCTTCATGACCGGCATATTGCCGGTCTCGAGCAGGCCGTCGACCACTTCGCGACCAAGCGCGGCGATGAAGTCGGGATCCGAGCCGAAGGAGCGTGCGCCGATGACCGAGCTGGTCGTTTCGAAGACGAGGTCGAGAACCGGCGAGCAGCCGCTGGTCAGCCCGAGTTCGGTCATCATCGTGCCCATGGCCTGCGACGACAGACGCAGCGCCTTGCGGCCGAGATCGAGGTCGTGGCGGGCAAGCTCGGCAAACTGGCCGAAGCTGCGGAAAAGCGGCCAGGGACCGGCGTCGAGATGCTGCACGCGACCACCTTCCTGGTCGGTGAAGACGGGCGCGTCCTCACGGCCGACCGCCTCGCGAAAGCGTTCGATCAGGACCTTGACCTGACCGGGTTCGCGCAGGTTGCGGCGGCCGACGAACAGGCCGAGCGGATTGGTTTCGCGAAAGAGCGCGAACTCGTCGTTCGAGAGTGTGGGATTGGGAAGCCCGACGAAGAGGGCGAGCGGCGTCGATGCCATGGGATAGCTCCGATGTTCAGATGATTATTTGGATGGGCTACGAAGCATGCCTTCGTAGATGCCCTTGTCGGTGGCGGGGATGGCGACCGCGCCGATGGTCTTGGCATAGAAGTCGACGGGGCCGGCATCGCCGATAAAGGCGTAGGCGTGGCCGAGCGTCTTCATGGTTTCGAGCGACGCAACGAGCAGATCGACGCCGATGCCGCGACCACGGCTTTCGCCGGCGACCCCGGTCGGACCGAAGAAGCCGCGCGCTGTCGTGTCGTAGCAGGCAAAGCCCAGCAGTTTGCCGTCCTCGACCGCAATCAGGCAGGCGATCGGCTGGCGGGAGAAGGCGACGAGAACCTCGCTCGCCCAATTGTCACTGAAGTTCTGCCTTACCCATTCGACGACGACACGCATCTCCGGCGGCAGCGCCGGGCGAATGCGAATGTCGGTCGTGTCGGTTTTCCGCTTGAGATTGGCGAGCGTCGGCGAATACAAGCTCACAAGCAAGTCCGGCACCCCAAGTCCTCCGTATATTCCTTTATTAAGGAATTGATCCCTTTGTAATGCAATATGTGTCCTTATCTCCATCGGCTTGTCAACCGGCAATCGTGGGGATGGCGCGGCACGGCGTGCGCGTCGTTTACGAAGACGGGCCGAGCGCTCGACTGCACCCAGTATTATTGCGCGGCTGCGGTTTCGCGTTGGGGAATGCACTGGCGCATTTCGCGAATCGTCGGTTTTCTGCGAAATCCAATGGCTTAGAAGCGCGTCATGGCGCACGCGGCTTACACCCTGATCAACGCGTCGACGTTGTTTCGCGGCCCCTTCAAATGGTCATTTGCGAAAAGACCAAGTGAGATCTCGACGCTCACGCGGCGAACTACCGCTAGAATTGCCGGGGTAATTATCGCTTTGAATTGACATATGTTATTTATGTACTTGAGTATTATGGTATAGTTTGTTCCGCTTTCTTTTCTGCCAAGGATTGTTACTATGCTCTCGGATCAACGAGCCCGGGAGCCTGACGTGTCAGAGGTACCTCCACAGCACTTGACCGAAGGGGAGCCGCGCTCGCGCCGGCGCCAGGAACTTCTGACTTTTCTCGTCCTCGCCTTCGGCATCTGGCCGATCGTCGCCGTCGGTACGGTGGCCGGTTACGGCTTCCTGGTCTGGTTCTATCAAATGATCTTCGGCCCTCCGGGCCCACTCGGGCATTGAGGTGATCGATGGGGCCGGTGACAACCAGACGCGGATTGTTCTTCGGCCGGCAGGCTGAGCGAAGGCGTGTCCTGCCGCCCGGCGTTACCGTGGAAAGCCTGACGGCCTGCACCGGATGTGGCCGCTGCGTGCAGCACTGTCCCACCCACATCGTCGCGCTCATGGATGAGCGCCCGACGCTCGACTTTTCCGGCGGCGAATGCACCTTCTGCGGTGATTGCGCGCGCGTCTGTCCGGAGCCGGTGTTCACTGGCCAGAGTATGACGCGGCTCGCCCATGTCGTTGCCATCGGCGATGGCTGTCTTGCCCGCAACTATGTCGCCTGCCAATCGTGCCGCGATGCCTGTCCCGAGCAGGCAATCCGCTTTCGTCCGCGTGCCGGCGGTCCTTTCCTGCCGGAGGTCGATGCCGATAGCTGCAGCGGATGCGGCGCCTGCATCGGGACCTGTCCGGTCGCTGCGATCGGGGTCGCCGAACCGCTTGAGGAGGGCGTCCATGCCTGAGCAACACGCCCGGCACTATCATGTCTCAAGCGCCGTCGTCGTCGCTCTTCCGGCGATGAAGGACGATGTGCTCGCCGCGCTGGCGCGCATGGAAAATGTCGAGGTTTACGGTCACGAAGGCGGCAAGATCGTCGTGGTGATCGAGGGAACGAATACCGGCATGCTTGGTGAAGCCCTGTCGACGATCTCCACGCTCGAAGGCGTGGTCGCAGCCAACATGGTGTTCGAGCATGTCGAACCGGAGGGAGTGACGGACGATGACCACCGAACTGACGCGGCGTGACATCCTGAAGGCACATGCAGCGGGCATTGCCGCCGCCACCGCCGGCATCGCGCTGCCGGCTGCCGCCCAACCGGTGCCCGGCGGCATCAGCGCGCTCGAGATCAAGTGGTCGAAGGCGCCCTGTCGTTTCTGCGGCACCGGCTGCGGCGTGATGGTCGGCGTCAAGGAGGGGCAGGTCGTCGCCACCCATGGCGACATGCAGGCCGAGGTCAATCGCGGCCTCAACTGCATCAAGGGCTATTTCCTTTCGAAGATCATGTATGGCACCGACCGGCTGAAGACGCCGATGCTGCGCAAGTCGAACGGCGCCTACAGCAAGGATGGCGAGTTCGAGCCCGTCAGTTGGGACGAAGCCTTCGACGTCATGGCCGAGCAATGCAAAAAGGTGCTGAAGGAGAAGGGGCCGACCGCCGTCGGCATGTTCGGCTCCGGCCAGTGGACGATCTTCGAGGGCTATGCCGCGACCAAGCTGATGCGCGCGGGCTTCCGCTCCAACAACCTCGACCCCAACGCCCGCCATTGCATGGCGTCGGCGGCCTACGCCTTCATGCGCACCTTCGGCATGGACGAACCGATGGGCTGCTACGACGATTTCGAGCACGCGGATGCCTTCGTGCTCTGGGGCTCGAACATGGCGGAGATGCACCCGATTCTGTGGACGCGGCTTGCCGACCGAAGGCTCGGCCAGCCGCATGTGAAGGTGGCGGTGCTGTCGACCTTCACCCATCGCAGCATGGATCTCGCCGACATCCCGATGGTGTTCAAGCCCGGCACCGACCTCGCCATCCTCAACTACATCGCCAACTACATCATCGAAAAGGGCAGGGTGAACGAAGACTTCGTGCAAAAGCACACGACGTTCATGCGCGGCGTCACCGATATCGGCTACGGGCTGCGGCCGGACAATCCGCTTGAGGTCAAGGCGGCCAATGCGTCGGATCCCGGCAAGATGGAGCCGATGGATTATGCGGCGTTCAAGGCCTTCGTGTCGGAATACACCCTGAAGAAGACGGCCGAACTGAGCGGGGTCGACCCGGCATTCCTGGAAGAGCTCGCCGAACTTTATGCCGATCCGCAGCGCAAGGTGATGTCGCTGTGGACCATGGGCTTCAACCAGCATGTGCGCGGCGTCTGGGCCAACCAGATGGTCTACAACATCCACCTTTTGACCGGAAAGATTTCGGAGCCTGGCAACAGCCCGTTCTCGCTGACCGGCCAGCCGTCCGCCTGTGGCACGGCACGCGAGGTCGGGACGTTTGCCCATCGCCTGCCGGCCGACATGACCGTGACCAATCCCGAGCACCGCAAGCATGCCGAGGAGATCTGGCGGATCCCCAATGGCATCATCCCGGAGAAGCCCGGCTATCACGCCGTCGAGCAGGACCGGATGCTGAAGGACGGCAAGCTCAGCTTCTACTGGGTGCAGGTCAACAACAACGTCCAGGCCGGCCCCAACACCAGCAACGAGACCTGGCAGGGCTATCGCAATCCTGAAAACTTCATCGTCGTCTCCGATGCCTATCCGACGATCACGGCGATGAGCGCCGATCTCATCCTGCCCGCGGCGATGTGGGTGGAAAAGGAAGGTGCCTACGGCAATGCCGAACGCCGCACCCATGTCTGGCACCAGCTGGTGCAGGCGCCGGGCGAAGCGCGCTCGGATCTCTGGCAGATGGTGGAATTTTCCAAGCGCTTCATCACCGACGAGGTCTGGCCGGCGGAAATCCTTGCAGCCAACCCCGAGTTCAAGGGCAAGACCCTGCACGACGTTCTGTTCCAGAACGGCGAGGTCAATCGCTTCCCCTTGAGCGAGGTCAGCGGCGACTACGCCAACAACGAGGCGGAAGCCTTCGGCTTCTATCTCCAGAAGGGTCTGTTCGAGGAATATGCCACCTTTGGTCGCGGCCATGGCCACGATCTGGCGCCCTATGATCGCTACCACGAGGAACGGGGCCTGCGCTGGCCCGTGGTAGACGGCAAGGAAACGCGTTGGCGTTATCGCGAGGGCTTCGATCCCTACGTGAAAGCCGGCGAAGGCGTGAAATTCTACGGCCGGCCTGACGGTAAGGCGATCATTCTCGCCGTGCCCTACGAGCCGCCGGCAGAAATGCCGGACGATGAATTCGATCTCTGGCTGGTGACTGGGCGCGTGCTCGAGCACTGGCATTCCGGCTCGATGACCATGCGCGTTCCGGAACTCTACCGGGCGTTTCCCGGCGCGCGCTGTTTCATGAATGCCGACGACGCGCGCAAGCGCGGCATCAATCAGGGGGCGGAGGTGCGGATCCTGTCAAGACGTGGCGAAATCCGCTCGCGCATCGACACGCGCGGTCGCAATCGCATGCCGCCCGGCGTGATCTTCGTGCCCTGGTTCGATGCGAGCCAGCTGATCAACAAGGTGACACTCGACGCAACGGATCCCATCTCCAAACAGACGGATTTCAAAAAATGCGCAGTCAAGATCGTCTCCGTCGCCTGAGGCGACCAGAATGGATGGCCGTTGCCATCGGTCTCGCGCTGTTCGTCGCGACGACGGCGATTGCTCAGGTCGTCCAGCAGATGGTGCCGCAGCTTGAGGGCCCCACACCGCAGATGGAAACCGGCCCTGCGGCCACCCTGCCGAAATGGGTGGTGGACGACAAACGCAAGATGCGCGCCTATCCGGACCAGCCGCCGATCATCCCGCACTCGATCGAGGGCTACCAGCTCTCGGTCAACACCAATCGCTGTCTCTCCTGCCACAAGCGCGAGTTCACCCAGGACAGCGGCGCGCCGATGATCAGCGTGACGCACTACATGACGCGCGACGGCCAGATGATCGCCGACGTCTCTCCCCGGCGCTATTTCTGCACGGCTTGCCATGTGCCGCAGGCGGACGTCCGCCCGCTGGTGGACAATGGTTTCAAGGATATGAGCGAACTCGGCGTCAAGCCGGCCGGAAGCGAGTGAGCCCATGGAGCGGATCCGAAGTCTTATCCTCTGGGCGTGGCGGCTGGTCAGCACGCCGGCCGGCACGCTCAGCCTCGGATTTCTCACGCTCGGCGGTTTCGTCGGCGGCGTGATGTTCTGGGGCGCGTTCAATACGGCGCTGGAAATCACCAACACCGAGAAGTTCTGCACCTCCTGTCACGAGATGAAGGACAACGTCTATGAGGAGCTGACGCGCACCATCCACTTCTCCAACCGGTCCGGCGTGCGCGCGTCCTGTCCCGATTGCCACGTGCCGCACCAATGGACGGACAAGATCGCCCGCAAGATGCAGGCGTCGAAGGAGGTCTGGGGCAAGATCTTCGGCACGATCAGTACGCGGCCGAAATTCCTGGAAAAACGCCTCGAACTCGCCCAGCACGAATGGGCGCGGCTGAAGGCTAATGACAGCCTGGAATGCCGCAACTGCCACGCATCCGTTGCGATGGACCTGCAGAAGCAAACGGAGCGCGCCGCCACCATCCACACCCGCTATCTGCTGTCGGGCAAGGCGACTTGCATCGACTGTCACAAGGGCATCGCCCATGAACTGCCCAACATGCAGGGTATCGACCCCGGCTGGAAGATGCCGAAGGAGTTGGAAGGCACGACCACCTCCGGCATGACGCCGATCGACGATCTTCGCCGGGCGATGATGGAGCTGCACGCCAGCAATCTTTAAGTGTCGCCTCCCGCAAGGCGGGCGCCGGGCGCCCGATCGATCAGGCACTCGGTCGGGTGATGATGAAAAGGGCGGGCAGCAGCATCGCGCCGCCGACGATCGCGGCGAGCGGCACGCTCGGTTGGCTGACGAAGCAGAAGAAGGCGAAGCTTGCCGCCATCAGCGCCAGCGCAACCCTCTTTGCCCTGGTGGGGATCGCGCCTCTTTCGCGCCACAGCCGCAAGGGCGGGCCGAGGGTCGGGTGCTCCAGCAGCCAGCGTTCGAGCCGCGGCGATGCCCGGGCAAACAGGCCTGCCGCCAAGAGCAGGAACGGCGTGGTCGGCAGGATCGGCAGAAAGATACCGGCAACGCCAAGGCCGACCATCAGCCAGCCGAGGCCAAGACAGAGCAGCCGAAGGGGAAGGTTCATCTTTGCTCTCCGGGGCAGCTCAGTTTTCGCCACACAGTGTGATGGCCTCTGTCGCCGATACACCCGAAACCGGAGCTTGCGGCCAGCGCCGAAGCGCTTCCGCGCCGAGGTCCGTCAGCGCGTAGACCCCGCGTTCGACCCGTTCGAACCACCCGTAGACATTGCCTTGCAGGATCTTTGCGGCATCGGGCGCGGCGTCGCGCAGGTCGCGGGGGCGCAGCTGTCCGAGCTGCAACGCGGCGGCGCAGGCAAGGGCCTGCTGGCGGTAGGCGGTCATGATCGGCGCCCGCGTACTGCCGCCGAGTGTCGGATCGCCCTTGCGCCGATGATGTTCCTTGATCAGCCGCGCCCGCTTTTTCAGGTTCTTGCGCGGCATCGCGGCCGATGCCGCGACAATCACGTCGACCGTGCCGCTATCGGCAACGGCAAGCATGCCGAAGCCGAGCCGGCGGCAGAGATCGCGAAAGCGGCGATCGCTTTCGCGGCCCTTGCCCTTGGCCGAGACGCGCGCTGCGATCCAGACTTCATCGCCGGCATTGGCGCGATCGACGGCCTGCAGCACCAGTTCCAGATTGAACGCCAGCTTGAGTTCGCAGATGACCACCATCGGTGGCTCGTCGTCGCTGAGCGCCAGGAGATCGCAACCGCCAATCTCACCCTTGACGGAGTATCCGGCCTCTTCGAGGAAGCGCTTGATCGGCAGATAGAGTGTGGTCTCCAAGCGGACAGGTTTCCTCTGAAAGTCGAACGGTTTGTCCCGGCACAGACCGTTCTCGACGCGTGATCAGGCGAAGCGGTGCGCCCGCCCAGACATGCAGATAGACCCGATACATGGCTTTGTCATCCTGCTCACGGTTTGGTGTGCGGTAGTGCGTTGGGCTTCGTCTTAACTTTATGGTGTGCTAATATTTCTTTTGCGGGACGCCTTCCCCGAAGGCGGCCGCAATCCGAGGCTTTGACGACGGTGTTGCGAGCCCTCAGCCTGTTGTTCGTCCTGATTTCGATATGCGTGTTTCCAGCAGCGTCTGCGCCAGAAACCGAGCGGGTCGCCTTGGTGCTTCAGTTGAAAGGAGCGATCGGCCCGGCCGCGGCTGAATACGTCAAGCGCGGATTGCAGCGGGCGAATGACCGTAACGTTGCGCTTGTCATTCTTGAAATGGACACGCCCGGCGGTCTCGATACGTCGATGCGCGAGATCATCCAGGCAATCCTGGCGTCACCTGTTCCGGTCGCAAGCTACGTTGCGCCAAGCGGCGCGCGCGCCGCGAGTGCCGGCACCTATATCCTCTATGCCAGCCATATCGCGGCCATGGCGCCCGGAACCAATCTAGGGGCGGCAACGCCGATCGCCCTTGGCGGAGAGATGTTCGGTGGACAGAAGGATGAGCAACCTGCCGGGAACGACAAGGAAGCGGCGACCAAGCCGCAGCCAGCGCCGACCGCAAGTGAAGCCAAGCTCGTCAACGATGCCGTTGCCTACATCCGTGGCCTGGCCGAACTGCGCGGGCGCAATGCCGACTGGGCGGAGCGGGCCGTCCGCGAGGCGGCGAGCCTGTCGGCCGTAGCGGCGGTCCAGGAAAAAGTCGTCGATTTCACGGCCGCTTCGGTCGACGATCTTGTGAAGCAGGCGGACGGCCGCACCGTCCGCGTTGGACAGTCCGATCTCAGTCTGAATACGGCAGGGCTTGGCCTCGAGGCTTTTGCGCCCGATTGGCGCACCCGGCTACTTGCAGTCATCACCGATCCGAACATTGCGGTCATTCTGATGATGATCGGCATTTACGGGCTGATCTTTGAGTTCCTCACACCCGGATCCGTCGTGCCCGGCACTATCGGCGGGATATGCCTTTTGCTCGGGCTCTACGCTTTGGCCGTCTTGCCGGTCAGCTATGCGGGCCTCGGCTTGATCCTGCTCGGATTGGGGCTGCTGGTGGCAGAGGCGCATGCGCCTTCCTTCGGCGTGCTTGGTGCCGGCGGGGCCTTGGCGCTCGTGCTCGGCGCGGCCATTCTTTTCAATGGCGAGACGCCGGGGCTGCGGGTGTCCCTTCCCGTTCTCATCGGGCTCGGCGTCGCCAGCCTCGGTTTCAGCCTGCTTGTCGGTCGCCTTGCCTTCGCGTCGCGTCGCCGAGCGGTCGTCACCGGCGGCGAGCAGATGATCGGGATCGCCGGCAAGGTCGACAGCTGGTCGGGCGCAAGCGGCTACGTCATCGCCCATGGGGAGCGCTGGCAGGCCGTCAGCAGCCAGGCGCTGGATGTGGGAGAGACCGTCAGGGTTGTCGGCCGCAACGGGCTGACGCTCGACGTCGCGCGCGATGAGACAAAGGTCTGAGGCCTGCTTTAGAAGGAGTAGAGATCATGGACATGCTCGGGAGCCTCGCTCCCTATCTGGCGATCCTGTTGTTTTTCCTGATCGTGATTGCCTATGCGATCCGGATCCTGCGCGAATACGAGCGCGGTGTCGTCTTCACGCTCGGCCGGTTCACGGGTGTGAAGGGGCCGGGGCTGATCCTGCTTCTTCCCTATGTCCAGCAGATGGTACGGGTCGATCTCAGAACCCGGGTGCTCGACGTTCCGAGCCAGGACGTCATCTCGCATGACAACGTGTCGGTCCGCGTCAGCGCCGTCATCTACTTCCGGGTGATCGATGCGGAGAAATCGACGATCCAGGTCGAGGATTTCATGATGGCGACGAGCCAGCTCGCCCAGACGACGCTACGCTCGGTGCTGGGCAAGCATGATCTCGACGAGATGCTGGCAGAGCGCGACCGGCTGAACGACGACATCCAGAAGATCCTCGACAGCCAGACAGATGCCTGGGGCATCAAGGTTGCGACCGTCGAGATCAAGCATGTCGACATCAACGAAAGCATGGTTCGCGCGATTGCCCGTCAGGCAGAGGCGGAGCGCGAACGTCGCGCCAAGGTTATCAACGCGGAGGGCGAACAGCAGGCGGCGGCCAAGCTGCTGGAAGCTGCAGAGATCCTCGCCCGGCAGCCCCAGGCCATGCAGCTGCGCTATCTGAGCACCTTGAACGTGATTGCCGGCGAAAAGAACTCGACGATCGTCTTTCCGTTCCCGATGGAGCTCGTCAATCTGCTGACGGCGAAAGCCGACAAACCGGCGAGCTAACCGCGTCCGGCATGGTTCAGGCCGCCTTGCGCTCCAGTTGCGCCACCTTGAGCAGGTCTTCGATGGCGCCCGGGGCCGCGACCAGCACAGCGCTTCCCCGCGTCAAGGCTTCGCCCTGCGTCGGGAACGGTAGCGACCAGCCGCCGGCCTCGTTGACGAGGCAATAGCCGGCCAGGCAATCCCAGGCATGCATGTAGGGCTCGTAGTAACCGACGAGCCGCCCAGCAGCGACATAGGCGATCATCAGCGCGCCCGAGCCGTTGCGCATGAAGTTGCCGCCAGCTTCAAGCAGCCGCTCGACGATGCCCGCAACCGTGGCCGGCGTCACGTGATTGTTGGCGCCGAGACCGGTCACCGCATTGCGGATGGTCCGCGTCGCGTCAAGACGCAGGACCTTGCCGTTGAGCGTCGCGCCGTGACCGGTCGCCGCCGCATAAAGCTCGTCGTGGCAGGGTGACTGGATCACCCCGATCACCGGTTTGTCGGCATAAAGAACGGCGATCGAGACGCACCAGTTAGGCATGCCGTTGACGAAAGGTGTCGTTCCGTCGATCGGATCGATCACCCACGTGAAGCCCGAGGTGCTCGTGACAAGTCCATGCTCTTCGCCAAGGGCGCCATCGCCGGGAAAGGCGGCAATGATGCGGTCGCGGATAAGAGTCTCGACGTTGCGATCGGCGATCGAAACGACGTCATGGGCGTCGGCCTTGGTTTCGATCACCAGCGTCTCGCGCTGCAGGAAATAGTCGTGGGCGAGCTTTCCGGCTTCTGCGGCGATGGTCTTGGCGAGCGCAAAACGGGCGTCCAGGCCCGCGATTGGCGAAGTCATGCAAAAAGTCCTTCCTGTGTCGATTTCGAAAATTATGCCGTAATCAAAGCAAGGCCGCGATTGCGGAAGCCGATGGCGACTTCCGTTGCGGGAGGCAACATCTGTTCGATTGCGTCATCAACTACGAATAGCAATCCTGTTGATGTTTCAACTTCGTATTCGATGTGACCGCCGAGATAGGCGGCGGTGCTGATGACGCCGGGCAGGGCCGCGCCGCTTGCCGGCGTCAGCGTCACCGCATTGGGGCGCACGGCGAGCTTCGACGGGCCGGGCCGGGCGTTGCGCGACGGCAGCCGATGTTCGAGCCCGCCGACGCGGATGGTGGCAAGACCGGCGTGCGAACCCGTGACTTCGCAAGGCAGTACATTGGCCTCGCCCATGAAGTCGGCGATGAAGGCGGATGCAGGCGCCTCGTAAAGGTCACGCGGCGCGCCTTCCTGGGCAATTTCGCCATCCTTCATCACGATGATCCGGTCGGAAACGGCAAGCGCCTCGTCCTGATCGTGTGTGACGTAGACGGCGGTAAAGCCGAGCCTCTGCTGCAACTCCCGGATCTCGGTGCGCACCCGCCGGCGCAATCGCGCGTCTAGGTTGGAGAGCGGTTCGTCGAGCAGAAGCACTTGCGGCTCCAGCACCAGCGCGCGGGCGACGGCGACACGCTGTTGTTGCCCGCCCGACAGTTCGGCCGGCAACCGCTGGCCGAGGCCGCCGAGACCTACGAGCTTCAGGCCCTCTTCCGCCCGGTCGCGCGCCTCTTTCTTCTTCATGCCGGAGGATTCAAGGCCATAGGCGACATTGTCGAGCGAGGTCATGTGCGGAAACAGCGCATAGGACTGAAACACCATCGACACGTCACGTTCGTTGGCCGGCAGCATGGTCACATCCTTGCCGCCGATCAGGATCCTGCCTGAGGTGGGATGCTCGAGGCCGGCAAGCATGCGCAGTGTCGTGGTCTTGCCGCAGCCCGACGGCCCGAGCAGGGTGACGAGGGTGCCCGGTTCGATGGTCAGCGAAAGGTCGTGGATGGCGGTGAACGCGCCGAACTGTTTGCGCAGGTTCTGGAAGACGACGGAGCCGGTGCGGGGCGTGCTCATGCGGGGTTCTCCTGGGAAAGGGTTTTGCTGGCGGCGCGGGCAGGGGCCGCGCCGAAGACGCGGTTTTCGCGCCGGAGCTTGCGCTCGCCGACAAGCAGTTGCAGGCCGGTGATGACAGTGATCATCACCACGATGAGGGCCGAAGAATAGGCGATCGCCACGCCGAATTCGCCGTTTTCGACAAGGCCGACGATGTAGGCGGTCGCCATGTTGTATTCGGCGCTGACGAGGAAGACGACGGCGCTGATCGACGTGATCGCCCGCACGAACGAGTAGACGAGGGCGGCGACGATGGCCGGCCGCAACAGCGGCAGAATGACCTTGCGCAGGGTGCGGAAACTGGTCGCCCTGAGCGTCAGCGAGGCCTCGTCCAGGCTCTTGTCCAGTTGGCTCATCGCCGCGATGCCGCCGCGAACGCCGACGGGCATGTTGCGGAAAACGAAGCAGGCAACGAGGATCAGCGCGGTGCCGGTCATTTCGAGTGGCGGCAGGTTGAAGGCGATGATGTAGCTGATGCCGATGACCGTGCCGGGAATGGCGAAGCTGAGCATCAGCGCGAACTCGAACACATCCCGCCCGGCAAAGCGCTGGCGAACGATCAGGTAGGCGGTCAGCAGCCCGACGAGGGCCGTCAACGGTGCCGAGATCAACGCAATCTCCATCGTCGTCCAGAACGAATTCCAGGCAACGCCGGTCCACGCGATGGCGCCGTCTGCGACCGAGATCGAGAATGCCTTGATATAGTGTTCGAACGTCAGCGAGTTATCGAGACCCCAGGTCTTCACGAAACCGCCGAACAGGATCATGCCGTAGACGACGATGGTGAAGATCATCCACGGGATCACCACCGCATGGACACCGATCGACAGCGACCGGGGCAGCGCGATGTGCGAGCCGCTGTCGCCCTTGCCGGTGACGGTCGAGTAGTTCTTCCCCGCCAGCCAATAACGCTGGGCAAGGAACGCCGACAGGGTGAAACACAACAGGATAATGGCAAGCACGGCGGCGCGCGAAGGATCGTTTTGCGCGCCGACGACGGCGAAGAAGATCTCTGTCGACAGAACGCCATGGCTGCCGCCGAGCACCAGCGGGTTACCGAAATCGGCCATGCTTTCGATGAAGCCGATGAGGAAAGCGTTGGCAAGGCCGGGCTTCATCAACGGCAGCGACACGTGCCAGAAGGTGCGCCAGCGGTCGGCGCGCAATGTCTGCGACGCCTCTTCCATCGATGGGCTGACGCCCTCGACGACCCCGATCAGCACGAGGAAGGAGATCGGGGTGAAGGACAGCACCTGCGCGATCCAGATACCGGTGAGGCCATAAAGCCAGCGGCCGGGCTCTATGGCGAAGACATCGGAGAGGAACTCGGTCACGACGCCGGCGCGGCCGAAGAGCAGCGTCAGCGCCAGGCCGATGACGAAGGGGGGCGTGATGATCGGCAGGATCGTCAACAGCCGCATGCCCTTCTTGAAGGGGAAGCGGGTGCGGGTTGCAACCAGCGCGAAGGCAAGGCCGAGCAGGGTCGAACCGGATGCGGTCATCAGCGCCAGCCACAGCGTGCGCCAGGCGACACCGCAGCGCTCGCCGCCGGTTACGCAGCCGAGGCTCCAGATCGAGCCGTCCTGGATGTTGCGAAGGAACCCGTCCGGCTTGAACGAACCGTCGAAATCCTGGACGGAAGCCGCAAACATACTGCCGACGGGATAGAAGACGAACACGACGACAAGGCAGACAAGCAGCGAGATCGAGGCGACGATAAAGGCGTCGCCCTTCATGGCGCCGCGCTCGGCCAGTCCGAAGGCGAAGAGCAGGATGAAACTGAGAGATGCAAGGACGGCACCTGCGCCCATCGAAGGCTGCCCGTCGGCAAGCGGGCCGAACAGAGTTTCGCTGATCGTCCAGGTCCAGCCGGTAAAGCCGATGGCCAGGCCCTGAAGGGCGATGAAGAGAAGGCCGGTTGCACCGGCTGCTGCCAGCACGAGGCCACGGCGATCCGGGTTGCGCACGAACCGGGCGGCGGCGCATACGCCGAAAAGCAGGAGCGCGATCACGAGCCACGGGCGTCCATGGGCGAAAATTTGCGCAAGGCCCGGTGCCACGGCGGCATCGGAGGGAAAGCCGGACAGCCAGCCAGGGCCGAAGAAGCCGCCCTCGATGCGGTACCAGGGCACAACCAGAAATGCGGCCAGTCCGAGCCCGAGCGTGAGGTCGAGCCTACGGTTGCGATGTTCCATCACGGTCCTCGCGTCTCTTCACTGTTGATATGTCGATCGTCGTTCAGGGCCGGCTGACGGGCCGGAAGCGCCTGCGGTCGCCTGGACGTAGGGCCGGCCGGGTCGTTCGAACCGGTCGGCCCCGCGTCGAAGTGCGTCAGTTGGCGTTGGCGCCGACTTCGCGGTCCCAGCGTTCAAGCAGGGCCTTGCGCTTTTCGGAATCGCCATAGGTGGCGAAGTCGTAGTCGATCAGCTTGATGTCCTCGAACTTCGGCGCCTCCTTGGGCACCTCCGCACTCTTGTTGGACGGCAGCTGGAAGGACTTGGCGTCCTTCATGCGCGACTGAACCTCCGCCTTCAGCGCCCAGTCGTACCAGGCCTTGGCATTGTCGAGGTTCTTGGCGCCACGGATGATCGACATGGAGCCGATCTCGTAGCCGGTGCCTTCGCAAGGGGCGATCGCCTTGATCGGGAAGCCTTCGGCAGCCTGGGCGACGGCGTCGTGCATGAAGACGATGCCGAGGCCTGCCTCGCCGCGGGCGGCCGACTTGACCGGAGCCGAGCCGGATTTGGTGTATTGCGCGACGTTGGCGTTAAGCTTCTTCAGGTAGTCGAATGCCTGGTCCTCGCCCATGATCTGCACCAGCGATGCCAGCGCCGTATAGGCCGTGCCCGAGGAGTTCGGGTTTGCCATCTGGATCTCGCCCTTCAGCGAGGGGTCGAGCAGATCGGCCCAGCACTTCGGCTCCTTGAAACCCTTCTTCTGGAAGATTTCGGTGTTGTAGCCCCAGCCGAGCGCGCCGGCATAGACGCCGACGGTGCGAAAGCCCGAGCCTTCGGCCTGCTTCTTCGCCCAATCCTGAAGCTGATCGAGCATGGGCGACTTGTATTCGAGCGTCAGCCCGTCGGATGCCGCCTGCAGATGCGGGTCGCCGGTGCCTGCCCACCAGATGTCGGTCTTGGGATTGCGCGCTTCGGCGCGAACCTTGGCATAGGTCTCGCCGGAAGACAGGCGGACCATGTTGACCTTGATGCCGCTTTCCTTCTCGAAATCGGCGGTCATCTGCTCGCAAATGACGACGTCTGCCGAGCAAATCAGGTTGAGACTGCCTGCGGCCTGCGCCTGCGGCGCCGCCAATGTCAGGCCGGTTGCGGCCAGCGCAACTGAAATCGATACAGCTTTCATAACTTCCTCCCAATGGTGCGATGCCTCCACATCGCAGTAATGCAAGCGTGTGCAACGTGTCACATGGATTAGAATGTTGTCAATCCGCGTCAAATCAAATGCGGAAAGAATAATCGATCGGCTTTGAATGGGCTTGCACGGTGGTGAGATTTGTTGCAAGAAATTTGCAAGGCCGTGCAAGATTGGTTCCCGATGAGCGACAAGATATTCGTCAGTGCAGAGGAAGTGGCAAGGAAGGCCGGCGTTTCCCGCTCCGCCGTTTCGCGCGCATTCACATCGGGCGCGAGCATCGCGCCGGAGACGCGCCGCAAGGTGATGGAGGCCGCCGAGGCGCTCGGCTACCACGTCAACCATCTGGCCCGCGGGTTGATGCGCAACGAAAGCGGCATCGTCTGCCTCGTCGTTTCCGACATGGGGACGCCTTACCGTTCGGCGCTGATCAAGGCGTTGACGCAGCAATTGCAGAATGCCGGCAAGGTCGCGATGATCGTCAACACGGATCGATCCGACGAGCGTGTCGACATGGCGCTGCGCCAGGCGATCCGCTACCGCGCCGACGCCTCGATCGTGCTGTCTGGCATGCCGGACAAATCGCTCGTCGATCTATGCGTCAGGAATGGCCAGCGGCTGGTTCTGATCAATCGCGACGACGAACACCAGGGCCCGCTCAGGATCAACCTAGACGAGGACGATACGGCGCAGGCCGTCGTGACCGCGTTCCTGCGTGCCGGTTGTCGCCGCCTTGCCTTTGCCAATTCGGAAGCCGGGACGCCGAGCCTTATGGCGCGCGAGGTCGGCTTTCTGGCCGCCGCCCGCGAGCAGGGCCTCGATGTCACCGTCGAGCGCTTCGGCCCGACGGCCTACGAGAGCGGGAAGGTGTTGGCGCAGCGGCTGATGACCCGTCGCGAACGCCCGGATGCGGTTTTCTGTGTGACCGACCTCGTCGCGCTCGGCTTCATGGATGCGGCACGACACCAGTTTTCGCTGTCGATCCCCCAGGATCTCTGTGTCGTCGGCTTCGACGATATCCCGCAGGCGTCGTGGAACTCCTACGACCTGACGACATTCGCCCAACCGATCGAGGAAATCGCCGTAGCGGCGGTGGCGTGGCTGATGAACGAGGACGTCGGGCCGTCGCAATCCTTGCGGCTCAATGCGCCCTTCGTCTGGCGCCGGTCGGTGCGCAGCGCCTGACGGCCGCGGTCGACCGACGGCAAGACTGCCGCCGGCCGCGGGGTTTCATTGGGTTTCAATGCCGGTTTTCAGTCGGCCTTTGACGCGTGAGCGCGGCATCAATGCGCGTCCCATTGGCGGCGAAGACCGACCACAACCAGGCCATGATCCAGAGCATCAGCAGCCAGGCGAGCACCACGTCGGAGAGAAAATGCGCTCCGAAGGCGATCCGGTTGAGCGAGAAGATGAGCACAACAGGCACCAGGGCCACAATCGTCCTGACGCGCCACCGTGCCGGCAGCAGGATGGCCAGCCCCATCAAGGCGATGGCTGTCGCCGATTCGCCCGAAGCAAACGAACAACTGCGCGAGCAGGCGCCCGAAACCTGCCAAGCGGGCGTAAAAGGCAGCGTCCCGCCGAACTCGACGATCTCGTTGGGCCGGGCGCGACCGACAAGCCGTTTCAGGAACTGGATGGCCAGGCCCGGACCAACCGCATAAAACGTGAGGAAAAACAGCAGTTTGTGCGGGCGTGGAAGCCAGTCGCGCGGCGAACGCATCTGCACGGCGAGCATGACTGCGACAAGAGGCAGTAGCAGAACCGGAATCTGGCGGTTGAAATCGCGCACCACGCGCAGGGCGTGCTCCTGCGACAGTGGAAAGCCTGCGTCCACGGCCGCCAGTCGCGACACGGCGAGATCGATGCCCGGAAAGGCCATGAAGACAAAGCCTGCAAGGATTGTTGCCGAAGCGGCCGCCTGAACGGGCTGGTCATGGACGTGGGTCTGCAACAGGGCAGGCCATGCCAGGGGATTGGCGACATGTGAACGGCGACCGGTTGGAGATGTGGTGGTCGACTGCAGGATGCTGGACATTCCGGATGCTCGCGATGGAGGATGTTGATTGGGGCGAGCGGACTGTTGCTTTCCTCTGTCAAGGAAGGGCGTGGAAAGGGAGAAGGCTCGAGGCGGACAGACACTCCGCCAGCCGTCGCCGCCTCGTTTCTTGCCCGGTGGGTTCTGCGAGATGGCGGGCAAAGGAGTGCCGCCGCGATCCGGCTGCGCCAGGCGGATGAAGGACCTGCGCGCCTGGCGCCATGCAAGGTTCAGGCTGCCGTCTCGTCCAGTTGCGCCTCTGTCTCCAGGTAGGCGGAGATTTCCGCTTCAGCCACGCGCGTGCCGTCGACCAGCGCATCGGCGCGATAGCGCCAGACATTGCGGCGATAGGCGAGCTTCGTCAGGTGGTACTCCAGGGTGTCGCCCGGACGCACGGGCTTGCGAAAACGCGCGCCGTCGACGGTGAGCATGTAGATGATCTTCGGGGTCAGGCCCTGGGCAAGTTTTGCCGCGGCACACATGACGCCTGCCGTTTGCGCCATGCCCTCGACGATCAGCACGCCCGGGAAAACGGGATTGCCGGGGAAATGCCCCTGAAACTGCGGCTCATTGATCGAGACGTTCTTGATCCCGATGCCGCTTTCTTCGCCCCGGATCGAAACGAGCCTGTCGATCAGCAGAAAGGGATAGCGGTGCGGGATGCATTGCAGGATCTTGCCGATGTCGGCAGATGTGAGCTCGGTCGTCTCAACGGCCATGCTTTGTCCTTTGCGGGGCTGATAAAGGGGACGGCCAACGGCGGGCGTATCGCGATCGTTGCCAGGAAACCGGCGGTTCCGGGCGGACACTCGGTTCGATTTGTCAAGGAATGACGGAGAAACGAAGTAGGCTCGATGCGGAATGCGGCGTGGTGCTGTCGAGGGTGGTTGCGACGAATTGCGCGCCGGGTTTTTTCGTCCCATAAGCTGCCGATCACAACATATGCGCGAGGACAATGCAGATGGTCGACAAGGGGCTGATCCTTTTGGTCGAGGACGAACCGGAGATTGCCCAGATCCTCGATGCCTATCTGGTGCGCGACGGTTTCCGGACGGTGCGCGCTGCCGATGGCGAGACTGCGCTGACCCATCATTCCGTGCTTTCGCCGGATCTCGTGCTTCTCGACGTGCGTATTCCGAGACTCGACGGTTTCGAAGTGCTGGCGCGCATTCGCCGCGAGAGCAACACGCCGACGATCATGGTGACGGCGCTTGCCGAAGATCTCGATCGTCTCGCGGGCCTCAGGCTCGGGGCTGACGATTACGTCGTCAAGCCGTTCAACCCGCAGGAGGTCGTGGCCCGCGTCAATGCGGTGCTCCGGCGCACGAGAAACGGCGGCGGCGCAACGGTGCTGCGTTTCGAAAATGTCGAGGTCGATCTCGACGCCCATGCCGCCTTCGTCGAAACCAGCGGCAAGCGACAGTCGCTGCCGCTGACGCTCAGCGAATTCCGCATCCTGGCGCACATGATCCGCCGTCCGACGCACGCCTTCGAGCGGGCCGATATTCTCGACGCCTGCCTTCCCGACAGCGACGCGCTGGCACGAACCGTCGATACCCATGTCGCCAATCTCAGGCGCAAGCTCGAGGATCTCGGCGCTGCCGGTTTCTTCACCGCGGTTCGCGGCGTCGGCTACCGTTTTGTGGAGCCGAGATGAAAATCAGAATGTCGCGAATGCCGCTCGGCGTTCTCACGGCGATGCTTCAGGCCGTGCTGCTCGTGGTCAGCGTGTGCATCGTCTATTTCGGTGTCATGTGGATGGAGGCAGACCTCGAGGAGCGGATGCTCAAGATGATGTCGCGCGGGGCGGCGCAAGGCTATACCGACATCAATGCCGGCCGGATGCCGACAGAGGAAAACCTTCGTGCGTTTGTCACCAGCGTTCCCGCGATCGAGGAATGGGGCAATAACGAGATAGACCTGTCGATAATCACGTTCGGTGTGATCGCTGCGGCCACCTGCAGCCTGATCGGCTATTGGCTCGCCCGAAAGATTAGTCTCCCCCTCGAGCTGCTTGCGCAGGCGACCGAGGATCTGCGTGCGGGGGATTTCGCAGTTCGAGTTGGCTCCGTCGGGAAGGGCGCGAAAGAGGTGGCGACGTTGATCAAGAATTTCGATGAGCTGGCGGCAGAGCTCGAAAGCATGGAAAGTCGCCTCCGCTTCAATACGATGGCGGTCGCCCACGAGTTGCGCACGCCGCTGACGATCCTCCAGGGCAACCTGCAGGGCATGGCCGACGGCGTCTTTCCGCTCGAGCAGGAGCGCGTGCGGCAATTGCTCGTCCAGGTCGAGGGGCTGTCGGCTTTGGTCGAGGATCTGCGCACGCTGTCGCTCGCCGCTGGCCAGAAGCTGGTGACCCACCGCGGCGCCGTCGATCTCGCCGCCGAAGCGACGCAGGTCCTCGGCGCATCTCGCACCATCCTGGCATCCGCCGGCCTGTCGCTCGAGGTGGCGCTGATGCCCGCTGTCGTGCAGGGGGATTGCCAGCGCCTGCGTCAGGCGCTGCTTGCGCTCGTCGAAAATGCCTGTCGCTATGCGGCATCTGGCGGCGTGCTTCGTTGCGAGACCGGGGTCAGAGGCGCCGACGAAGCCTTCATCCGGGTGCTCGATCGCGGGCCGGGACTGCCAGACGATGTGTCGACGCACTCGATCGACCTCTTCTGGCGCGGAGATGGTTCCCGCTCGCGGGCAACCGGCGGTACGGGGCTCGGCCTATCGGTGGTGCAGGCCATTGCCAAGGCGCATGGCGGTCGACTGGAATTCGGGGCGCGGCCGGGCGGCGGGGCGATGATCACCATCATGCTGCCGCGCGAAAGCCTCGCCTGACCACGGCCTTCGCCACATCATGACCGGGGCCTGACAGGCCCCGTCGGCGTGCCCGACGCCAGCGCCGGCGAAGGCATGGCGCCGAGACGATCGGCTCGTTTGACCGGCGCCCAATTCCCGATCACATCTCCGCATTCCCTTGACAAACAGAAGGCAAACCGAGCGGCGCCGGATATCCCGGCGATGCTTCGACAAGCATTTGCTTTCAAGGAATTGCACCATGTCCCTGGAAGGTCGTTTGCCGCAATTCAGCGCTCGATCGGAACCGCCATCGCTCACCGACACGGGCGTTTGCCGGGTTGAAACCCCACCGTCGGCTTTAGGCTATGTCGCGGCCGCCAACATGCCGGAATGCGGTCGCTCGGGCCGTCACGTTCTGTGGCAGGTTCTCAAGCTCGGCGGGCGGCTGACATTGAAACGCGCGATCGTCTTCTCGATGCGTCTTGCCCGCCACCCGGTGTCGACCACGCGCTGGCTCGCCTTTCTCGGCGCGTTCGGCGACCGCTACAGATTGGGTCTCCCGCACGACGATCTCATCCGCAAGTCGGTGCCGACGTTCCTGTTGCACGGCGCGTCTTGCCGGCGGCGACTTCAGCTGCTGATGAACCATTTCGATATCGCCAGCGAGGTGCTGTCCCGCCGATCGCTGATGGCCCTGTGGCGGGGTGCATCGATGGAAATGGGCACTGTCGGTGGGCGCGCCGAAAACTACCGCGTCCAGTTGCTTCTGGCCGACCATTGCGGGGGGCGCCACGAGGGCGCCTTTGCCATCCGGCTCAGCCGCCAGAGCGACCGATATGCGCTTTGCACGGCCAGCTTCGCCTTCGTGCGCTGCGACCACGACGCCTATAGTCTGGTGATCGGCGGCATGCAGGGGCCACGCGGGGGCGACGGGAAGCGGGCGCTGATCACCGCCACGCGCGACCTCGGCGGCTTGCGGCCGAAGGATGCCGTCCTGCTCACGCTGCAGGGGCTCGCCAGCGAGGGCAACGCGTTGCACCTCTATGCTGTCTCCAACGAGAGGCATGTGATCAATCGCCGGAGGCGCAAGCGTCGACGGATGATGGTCACCGATCTCGATGCCTATTGGGGTGACAGGGGCGGCCAACCGTCCGATCCCTTCGGTTTCAGCCTGCCGATCGGCGACGGTCAGACGGCACGCGACGGTAATCGGCGCGAACAAAGTAAACGGGCGTTCCGGGATATCGGCGCGTGGTTTTATTGATCGGCGGCCCATGGTCGCCAAGCCAAGCCAAGCCAAGCCACGGCTTCGTGCACGCTGGCGCAGCAGCGCCGCGCGTCTGTTCGGGCGGGCGGCGCTTCAGCCGGCCGCGACGCACGGTCGTTGTCACGTTCAGCGGATTTTCGTGAAGTCGACGCTGAAGGGGCCGTTGACCAGCCGGCCCTTGAGTGTCGCGCTGGTGTCATCGATATGGAACACCCTGTCCCTCGAAAGCACGAAGTATGCGCTTGACGACATTGCGTACAGCGGTTCGCTGACGCCTTCCTTCAGCGAAACAGACAACTGTCCGCCGTTTGCGACAATCGAGAAGGTGCCTCGGCCTTGAACCCGATATTCGCCGGCGAGCCTTGCCGCCTTTTCGGCGGAAACCGGAATGCTGGGTCGCTCGATACTGCGATAATCGGGCCAGCCATACGCGACGGCAACGCTGTGAACCAACGCGTTCGCCAGTTCGCCGCCCTGCTGGCCGTTGGTCATCACCACGACACCGTCACCACTTCCGGAAAACGCAATGAGCACGCCTTCGTAGCCTTCATTGCTGCCGCTATGCGAAAAACTGTGAACGCCCGATGTGACGCGTAGGCTGAAACCCAGCCCATAGTCGGATTTGACGGGCGTCAGCATTGCGTCGGCGAGTGCCGGCGGCAGCAATGCGTCAGGGGCGTGGCCGGCCGCACGTTGCACCGCGAGCACGAAACGGGCGAGATCGCTCGGTGTCGTCCAGAGGCCGGCTGCCGCGAGTTCAGGGTAGGTATGCGGGCCGCCCGGAATCTGATCGCCGGCGGCGTCATGTGGCCATGCCGCGGTTTTGAGAGCCGATTCGCCAAGTGGTTGCACAAAGCTGCTGTGCGTCATGCCGACGGGGTCGAGAACCGTTTCGCGCAAAACATCGGCGAAGGCCCGGCCGGTCGCATCGCCAATCAGTTTCTGAACGACAGTCGTGCCGCCGCCGGAATAACGCCAGGCCTCTCCAGGCGGCGTGTCCACGATGACGGGTTTCGTCGTCGCCGGCGGCCGACCGAGAAGCACGTCGTCGATGGTCGGCACCGGCTTTCCCGCGGCGTAACCCGGAAAGCCGGACACTGTTGTGCCTGCCGTATGCGAGAGTAGATCGCGCAAGGTGACATGAACCCCCGTCGGCGCCGGAAGCGTCCAGCCCTCAAGCTGCTCATTGACGTCACCGTCGAGGGCGAGCTTGCCTTGATCGACCAGCCGCAATGCGGCAACGGCGGTAACCGGCTTGCTGATCGATGCCGCCTGAAAGATCGTATCCGGCGTGACCGGCGGTCCGCCGGAACGGGTCATGCCATAGCCTTTCGCCCAGACGATCTTGCCATCGTCAAGGACCGCGATGCTGACCCCAGGCACATGAAGCCGTGTCATTTCGTCGGGCAGCGATCGCGTCCTTGCCGGTTCCCCGGCAATGGAGACCGCCTGCACGAGACCGTGCTCCACCGCTTCGATGGTCGCCTCCAGACGTGCAGGCGATTGGGTTTCTTCCTCGGCCATTGCCGGGGCGGCGACGCAGGCGCCGATGATCAGGGTCGATATCGCTAAAACCACACGCATGGATGCCCTCATGGGATGTATCATCGTGGCACTACACTAATCCGTCCGACGCAAGTTATGCTGCGGATGATTCGAAACTGCAACTGGAGGTAAAGCGTGACGCGACCCGTGGCCAAGAAGATCAAGCCCCATAAGGGAGGGTGCCTATGCGGAGCCATCCGCTTCGAGGCGCAAGCGCCGGCCGGAAAGCCGCACACCTGCTCCTGCAAGCTCTGCCAGCGGCATTCGGGTGGGCTGACGGTCGCCTGGGTCGAATTTCCGAGTGACGCCGTTGCCTGGACTGGCCCCGGTGGCGCGCCCTCGACCTATCGCTCCTCCGATTACTCCAGTCGCGCCTTCTGCGGCACCTGCGGCAGCACGATCGGCGCGATCGACGATGCGCCCGTCGTCGCCTTGATGCTCGGGTGCTTCGACAAGACCAATGCCGTCGATCTCGTCCCCGTCTCTCACAGCTATCGGGGCAGCCGCCCGAAATGGTGGCATGTCGAATGCGCCAAGCCGGCGGCTGAATAGCCGCGGGCGGCACGAATTTTGTCGGGCGTGGCCTTAGATAACGCCCGCCACGACCGAGCCGATCGCAGCGGCGCCGAAGGCAATCAATACCAGGCCGGAAAGGCGCGAGACCCAGGTGCTGAAACTGTCGGGCAGCCGGCTCCGGGCCAGCGAAACCCCGCCGCTCAGGAGCATCCACCAGGCAAGCGAGCCAAGGAAGACGCCGGCAACGACGATGGCGGCGTCGGCAGACCCGCCTGAATTCGCCAGGCCGAGAACGGCAAAGAACGCGGCAAAGGACAGGATCGTCAACGGATTGGCGATGGTCAGCAGGAAGGTGGCGGCTGTCGTCTGGAGGAGGTCGCGCGCGCCGATCCTGGCGGCAGCGGCAACGGGGCTGGGTCGCAGCCCTCGCCAGCCGAGCCAGATCATGAAGGCGCCGCCGGCAAGGCTGAGCGGAACGGAGACAGTTGCCAGCAGGGCCGCGAATGCGGCAAAGCCTGCCGCCGCGAGCAGCGCGTAACTGGCATCGGCAAGTGCGGTTCCCAATCCACCGGCCACACCGGCCCAGAAGCCGCGCTCGAGCGTGCGGTTGATGCACAGGACGCCGATCGGGCCGACAGGGGCGGCGATGGCAAGACCGAGCAACAGGCCCTTTGTGAACAGCAGCAAGGACATCGTCTAGCGCTCCGGACCGGTGAACGGCGTTTCCCTGACTGTCGACAGGGCGATCACGGTCTCGCTGCGCGCGAGGAACCGGCGGTGCTTGAGTTCGGCCAGGAAAGGTTCGATGTCGCCAAGCGACGCCATGCGCACCTTGACGCAATAGGACCAGGCGCCTGTGACGTGGTGACATTCCGCGACCGACGGGTGCGTCGCCATGAAAGCGCGAAACGCCGCCTCATCTGCATCGGCAGAAAGCCCGACCCAGACGAAGGCGAGCACATCGAGGCCGAGCGCGCGATGGTCGGCATCGATGGTGAAGCTGCGAACGACACCGCTTGCGACAAGCCGGCGGATGCGCTCGTTGACGGAGGACGGCGACAGCTCGACCGCCGCGCCGATATCGGTCAGAGACCGGCGTGAATCCTGCGCAATAATTGCAATGATTTTTCTGTCAATCTCATCCATTTCAGAAAAATACGTGGAATTTAAATAATTGTACAGAAGTTTCGATGGTGTAGGCGTCGATGCGCCGAAGAATCCGTGGTGTCGACGTCAGCCGATATCCTTGAGCGCGTCGAGCGGGCCGGTCAGTGCCGTGCGGGGCTGCACGAGTTCAGGGCTGATGAGATGGATGCGCGGTTGCGGCCGTCCTTCTTCGATGACCTCGAACGCCTTGGTGATCATGCCCTCGACATCCTGCCGGATCATGATGACGGGGAAGGGCAGGAATGAAGCGAAGGGGTCGTAGTCATAGCACCCGACGGTAAGGTCGGCGAAATTTTCGTGCGGATGGCCGGCCATGAAGCGCAGCAGGCCTTCGAAGTTGATCGAGGAGTTGACGAACAGCGCACGCGGCAGCTTGCCGTTCTTCTCATAGAAAGCCTCGAATGCGAGCCTGGCCGTGTTGGGCGCGTAGCCGGTCGGTAGAATGCATCCGTCGGGGTCGTCACCCAGCAACTCGCGCTTCACGGCGCGAAAGCCGCGGATACGCTCGCGGCTGGCGTGGTCGTCGCGACCGCCGAAGAGGTAGAGTTCATCGGCGCGAAGTGGCTGATCCGCCGGGAAGCGGCGGATGATCGCCTCGGTCAGCATGCGCCCGCCCTCGTAGTTGTCGCTGATGACGGAGGGAACCTTGGTGCCGGGCAGGTCGATGTTGATGTGCTTCAGTCCCACGGTCTCGCAGACCTCGTGCACGCCGTCCGGGTCGGTCGCGCCGCAGATGAAGAGCTCGTCGATCGAGTATGAGATCAAGGTCTCGGCCGTTCTTCGCTCCTCTTCCGGATCGCGGCTGGCGCTGACGACGATCGGGCATTGGCCCTTGCTTCTGACATGCGCCTCGAAGGTCTGCGCCATCGAGGAGAAGTAGCGGTTGTCGTGCACGGGCAAGAGGAGGCCGATGAGGCCGGAGCGCGAACTGCGCAATCCGCGCGCCTGGCGGTTGGCGGTATATTGATGGGTTTCCGCAAGATCGCGGATTAGCGCGGCGGTGCTCTCTTTGATCCGGCGCTTCTGCCAGGTGCCGTTCAGAACTGCACTCACGGTTGAGGGCGAGCTGCCTGACAGCACCGACAGGTCGTAGATCGTCGCCTTCTTCTTGCTGGTCTTCGTCATCCCGGTCCTCCCTCATCGTCTTAGTGCCGATTTCCCCTTGACGAAAGATTAAGTCTGCACAATAGTCTTTGCACCATCGATTGTGCAAACAAGAAATATCGATTGTGCAAAACGGATGGGCCGTCTGAGGAGGCGGCGATCAGGGAGGCGGGAATTCGTTCCCGGCCAGTTGCGATTTGAAACTGGAGGCCGGCGCTTCGTGCAGCCGGGCGTGTTCCCCATGGGGAACGAGTGGAGGAGAGACATGATCAAGAAAATTCTGGTCGCTGCGCTAGCGACTTCGCTTTCGCTTGCCGGTGCGGCCGCCGCATTCGCCCAGGATGCCGGCAAGGTCGGCGTCGTGGTCAAGATCGGCGGCATTCCGTGGTTCAACGCCATGGAGGCCGGCATCAAGGAACGGGGCCAAAAGCTCGGTATCGACGCCTTCATGGTCGGCCCAACGAGCGCCGATCCGGCGCTGCAGGTGCGCGCCATCGAGGATCTGATCGCCCAGGGCGTGAAGGTGATCGGCGTGGTGCCGAACGACGCCAAGGTTCTGGAGCCGGTCCTGACCAAGGCCAAGGAAAAGGGCATCATCGTCATCACCCATGAATCGCCGAGCCAGAAGGGCGCCGACTGGGACTTCGAGCTGGCGTCATCGACCGGCTTCGGCGAAGCGCACGGCAAGCTGCTCGCCGAGAAGATGGGCGGCAAGGGTGAATATGCGGTCTTCGTCGGCTCGCTGACCGTGCCCCTGCACAATGCCTGGGCTGACGCCGCCATCGCCTATATCAAGAAGAACCACCCCGACATGACGCTCGTCGGCGACCGCTACGGCGTGGCCGAGGACGTCGACAAGAGCCGCTCGACGGCACTCGACCTGATCTCCGCCCATCCGAACCTGAAGGGCTTTCTTGCCTTCGGCAGCCAGGGTCCGATCGGGGCAGGGCGTGCGGTCGAAGAGCGCCGCAAGGTCGGCGAGATCTTCGTGCTTGGGCCGTTCTCTCCGGGGCAGGGCCAGAAACTCGTAAAGTCCGATGCGATCTCCGGCGGCTTCATGTGGAACCCGAAGCAGGCCGGTGAAGTGTTCGTCACGCTCGCCGACAAGCTGATGAAAGGCGAAGAGGTCAAGGACGGCGACGAGATCGAAGGTCTCGGCAAGGTCAAGCCGGACTTCGAAAACCGCAACATCATCGTTGATCAGCTTGTGCCGATCAACAAGGACACCGTCGCCGATCTCGCAGCGATGGGATTGTGATCGGCCGCAGCGACCCGCGCGCCAGATGTGCAACGGTCGCTGCCGCATCTTGAATTGTTGCATGCCTCATCCACGGCTCGGTTGAGCCTCTGAGGGCATGCACCGGGTTCTCCCGGCTGCTGGGCCGGCTCCGGCCGGCCTGGCACGTCTTTCAAAACGGTCCTTAGGGCACTTGTTCATGCACCAGCTTGCGAACACGGGAGGCAGCGAAAAGCCGCTCCTGTCCCTGCACGACATCAACATGACCTTCGGTGGCGTCAAGGCGCTCAAGAATGTGAGCTTCGACGTTCGCCCGGGTGAGGTGCATTGCCTCGCCGGCGAGAACGGTTGCGGCAAGAGCACGCTCATCAAGATCATCACCGGTGTTTATCGCCCGGCCGACGGCGCCTCGATCGAATATGACGGCGAGACCTATTCCCACATGTCGCCTGTCACCGCCCAGGATCGCGGCATCCAGGTCATCTGGCAGGATCTGGCGCTGTTTCCCGAAATGAGCGTTGCCGAAAACATTGCCTTCCAGACCGTTCTCGGCCGCTGGCCGAAGCTGGTTGATTACGGCCGCATGCGCAAGATCGCGACGGACGCGCTGAAGCGTCTCGGCATCACGCTCGACGTCGACCTGCCGCTCAAGGACTATGCCATCGCCCAGCGCCAGATCGTGGCCATCGCCCGTGCGCTGGTCGGGCAAGCCAAGCTCGTCTTCATGGACGAGCCGACCGCATCGCTGACGCAATCGGAAACCGACCATCTGCTCGATATCGTCCGCGGCCTTTCGGCCGCAGGCGTCGCCGTCGTCTTCGTCAGCCACCGCCTTGCGGAAGTGCTGGAGATATCAAGCCGCATCACCGTTCTTCGAGACGGCGCGCTGGTCGGCGTCTATCCCGCGGCCGGCATGACGCAGTCGCGCATCACCGAGCTGATGACGGGCAAGACCTTCGACCAGCAGGTCCGTGCCAGGCCGCGCGGCGACCAGCCCGTCGTTCTCGACGTCAAGGGTTTGAGCCGTCCCGGTCAGTTCGACGACATCTCCCTGACCGTCCGGCGCGGCGAGACGCTTGGGATCACGGGCCTTCTCGGGGCTGGGCGGACGGAGCTGGCACAGACGCTGTTCGGCATGCTGAAGCCGGCTGCCGGCACGATTACACTTGAGGGCCGGCCGGTGCACTTTTCCTCCAACCGCGATGCGATCAAGGCGGGTGTCGCCTATCTCTCGGAGGATCGACTGTCGCTCGGGCTCATCCAGCCGCAATCGATCGCCGACAATCTGGTCATCAGTTCGCTCGGCAAGATCATGTCCGGTGCCTTCCTGTCGGATGAGCGCAAGCGCAGGCTCGTCGCCGGCTGGATCGCTGATCTCGGCGTAAAGATCGGCCGTCAAGGCGATCCTATCTCGACGCTGTCGGGCGGCAACCAGCAGCGCGTCGCCATTGCCAAGTGGCTCGCGACCGACCCGAAGCTCCTGATCCTCGATTCGCCCACGGTCGGCGTCGATGTCGGCGCGCGCGCCGGCATCTTTGATATCGTTTCCAAGCTTGCGGAGACGGGGCTTGCGATCATCCTGATCTCCGACGAAGTGCCGGAGGTCTACTTCAACGCCGACCGGGTGCTGCACATGGCGCAGGGCCGCATCGTTGGAGAGTATGACCCGCGCGTCGTGCCGCTCGCCGAAATCGAGGGGGCTGTCTATGCATAGTTTCGCCCGCACCCATGCAACCGAGGTCGCGCTGCTTGCCGTCATAACCGTCATCTGCACGGTGCTGTCGTTTGCAACGAGCAACTTCTTCTCCCTCGGCAACGCCTTCGATCTGCTGAACACCAGTTCGGTCAACATCATCTTCGCCGTCGGCCTGCTGGTGGTGCTGATTGCCGGCGGCATCGACATCTCCTTTGCGGTTGCCGCCTCGGTCGTGCAGTACGGCACGGCGATCGCGCTCGGCTGGATCGGTGGCGGCGGCTGGATCTCCGGCCTCGTCATCGCCGGGTCGATCGGCATCTGCCTCGGCGCGATCAACGCGCTTCTGATCCACCGCTTCCGCGTCATCTCGATCGTCGCGACGATATCCACCTTCAACATCTATTTCGGCCTGTTGATGTTCTTCACCAAGGGCGTGTCGATCTACGACCTGCCGGAATGGCTGACCGATCGCGTCGTGCTGTTCGAGCATGAAATGGCCGACGGCAGCTGGATCGAGATCACCCTTCCGGTGCTGGTGATGGTGTTGTGCGTCATCGCCACCTGGGTGCTGATCACGCGCACGACCACCGGCCGGCAGCTCTACGCCTTCGGCGACAATCCGGAAGGTGCGCGCCGCTTCGGCATCAACATCGGCGCCATGCAGTTCATCGCCTTCGGCTGGCTCGGGTTGATGGCCGGTATCGGTGGGTTGGTGCAGGCGCATTATGCCCAGGAAGTGGTGCCGAACGCGCTTTACGGGCGTGAACTCGACGTGCTCGCCGCCGTCGTTCTCGGCGGTGCGAGGCTCGGCGGCGGCAAGGGCTCGGTGCTCGGCTGCGTGCTCGGCGTTCTCCTGGTGGCAATCACCCAGAACGGCCTGAACCTGATGGGTGTCTCTCCCTTCGCCTTCAAGATGATCGTCGGCGCCATCATCCTCGTCGCCATCACGCTGTCCAACACCAGCATCGAACGGCTTTTCCCCTTCGCCAGCCAGAAAGGTGCACGCCGATGACATCCTTTTCTGATCGCCTGAAGGCATGGTTCGGACCGGAGATGGCGGGTCCGGGCCTGGCGCTCATAGCCGTCATCCTGGTGTTCGGCCTTGCCTCGCCGCAGTTCCTGAGTGCAGCGACCTTCGGCTCGGTCGCGTTCCAGCTGCCCGAGCTGGGGCTTCTGACACTCGCCATGCTGCTGCCGATCCTGACCGGTGGCCTGAACCTGGCGGTGACCTTCACCGCCAATATCGCTGGGCTGACGCTTGCCTGGGTGCTGCAGGCCAATGGCGGTGCGGATGCGGGTGCCGGCGCCTTCGCGCTCGGCTGCATCCTTGCGGTCGCGGTCGGCGCAGCAAGCGGCGTGGTCATGGGTCTGGTCATCGCCTTTACCCGCGCGCACCCGATCCTCGTCTCGCTGTCGATGATGATCTTCCTGCGCGGTCTCGGCGAGTTCCTGACCCGTGGCGGCGATGTCTCCGGCTTTCCGGCCTTCATCGGGCCGCTCGGTCACGGCTCGATCGCGGGCATACCGGTGCCGCTGATCGTCTTCATCGTCTGCGTGCTCGCCTGGCATGTGCTTCTGACGCGCACGAAGCTCGGTTTCAACACCTACATGATCGGCTCCAATCTCGAGGCGACCCGCTATTCCGGCATCAATACCCGCAAGGTGATCGTGCTCGTCTACACGCTCTCGGGCGCCATGTGCGCCATTGCCGGCATCATCATGCTGGCGCGGTTCAACTCGGTGCGCATCGGTCACGGCGAGTCCTATCTGCTGATCACCGTGCTTGCCTGCTTCCTCGGCGGCGTCAATCCGTTCGGTGGTTTCGGCCGGGTCATCCCGGTGTTCGTGGCGCTCATCGTGCTGCAGCTGTTGTCCTCGGGGCTCAACCTGATCGGCGCCAATCAGCATCTCGCCACCGCCGTCTGGGGCCTGCTTCTCGTCGGCGTCATGGTGCTGCGGTTTGCCGCGTCCAAGTTCAAGATTTCATTCGTCAGAAAAGGAACGTGATCATGCAGGGTTTTGGCGTCCATACGAGCATGTGGACCATGAATTGGGATCGGCCCGGCGCCGAGCGGGCGGTCGCGGCGGCGGTCAAGTACAAGGTGGATTTCATCGAGATACCGATGCTCAATCCTCCCGCCGTCGACACAGCGCACACCAAGGCGCTGCTCGAAAAAAACAAGCTGCGCGCCGTCTGCTCGCTCGGCCTTCCCGAGCGCGCCTGGGCTTCGGTCCGCCCCGATGCCGCGATCGAACACCTGAAGATCGCCATCGACAAGACCGCCGATCTCGGTGGCGAGGCATTGTCGGGCGTCATCTATGGCGGCATCGGCGAGCGCACGGGCGTCCCGCCGACGGAAGTCGAATACGACAACATCGCCCGCGTGCTGACGGCTGCGGCGAAACACGCGAAATCGCGTGGCATCGAACTCGGCGTCGAGGCGGTCAACCGCTACGAAAACCACCTGATCAACACCGGCTGGCAGGCCGTGGACATGATCCGGCGCGTCGGTGCCGACAATGTCTTCGTGCATCTCGACACCTACCACATGAACATCGAGGAAAAGGGCATCGGCACCGGCATTCTCGATGCGCGCGAACACATCAAATACATCCACCTGTCGGAGAGCGATCGCGGCACGCCGGGTTACGGCAATTGCGCCTGGGACGAGATTTTCGCGACGCTTGCGGCGATCGGGTTCAAGGGCGGCCTTGCCATGGAAAGCTTCATCAACATGCCGCCGGAGGTGGCCTACGGACTAGCCGTCTGGCGGCCGGTGGCCAAGGACGAGGAAGAGGTGATGGGCAACGGCCTGCCGTTCCTGCGCAACAAGGCCAAACAGTACGGGCTCATCTGAAGGTGCGAGCCCGTCCGTGGCGGAGCTGAAAGTGAGGGAGGTGCGGCATCGTGCTCACACGATCACGCAACGACGAGGGCACGATTGCGGTGCTCGATGTCGGCAAGACCAACGTCAAGCTCAATGCCGTGACGGCCGACGGCGCCGTGCTCGAGACGCTCACCATCGCCAACCCGGTGCTGCCCGGCCCGCCCTGGCGGCATCACGATCTCGGCGCGATCGGCGAGTGGGTCTTTTCCGGCCTCGCGCAGCTTGCCCGGCGGCACCCGTTTTCCACCTTCGTCGCCTGCGGGCATGGTTCCGGCGGCGTTCTGGTTGGGGACGATCCCGAGCAGGGCGATGGCGCGGCCCTGCCGATGATCGACTACGAACAAGCCCCGCCCGAGGTAATCAGGGCGGGCTACGCGCCGCTTGCCGGTTCGTTCTTCGACCGCGGCAGCGCGACGATGCACGCCGCGACGCACCAGGCCCGACAGCTCTACTGGATGCAGGAGCGTGAACCGCATGCATTCTCACGGGCGCGCTGGTATCTGGGCCTGCCGCAATACTGGGCCTGGCGTCTTTCGGGCGTGGCGGCATCGGAAGCAAGCCTGCTCGGCGCGCAGTCGCACCTCTGGAACGTTGCGCAACGGCGTTTTGCGCCGATCGTCGATGCGCGCGGCTGGGGCCGGCTGATGCCGGCCTTTGCCGATGCCTGGCAGGATCTGGGGCCGGTGCGCGAAGAGTTGGCGCGGCGCTATGGTCTGCCGCAAGAGCTACGCGTCCTTGCCGGCGCACACGACAGCAGCCTCAACCATTACCGCTACCACGCCGCCGGCCTGCGCGATTTTACCGTCATTTCCACCGGAACCTGGATTGTCGGCTTTTGCGGCCAGACGCCGCTCGAAAGCCTCGACGAAGACAGGGGCATGACGCTCAACAGTGACGTGTTCGGCAAGCCGCTCGGCGGTGTGCTGACCATGGGTGGACGCGCATTTTCGCATGTCGCGGGGGAGGACCCGCCCGATGCACCGGTGCCCGAACAGATCGTCCGGCGCCTGATCGCCGGGGGAACCATGGCAATGCCGTCCTTCGGCGACGACAGCGGCCTTTTTCCCCGCAGTGCCGGACAGGGCTATATCGCCGGGCGCAAGCCTGAGACGCCGATGGAGCGCAAGGCGCTGGCGGTCGTCTATTGTGCGCTCTTGACCGCAGAATGTGTCGACGCGCTGGGGGCGGGGCCTCTCGTCGTGCTCGACGGCAGTTTCCTCAGAGACCCGGTCTATGCCCGCCTGGTCGCGGCCTTGGTGCCTGGGCGGCAGGTCAAGTTCAGTCTCGATGCCTATGGCGTCGCGTCGGGCGCCGCGCTTCTCGCCGGTCAACGCACCCGGAACGAGCCCGCACCGCTCTTTCTGGCGGATCCTGCAGACATCGCGCCGCTGAGCGCGGCAATTGCCGATTACGCGGCCCGCTGGCGCGCCACCGCGCGCCGCCGGACCGAACCCGTTCTTCAATGACAGATCGAAAGGAAAGCCCCATGACCGAGCCCGATATTCTCTCCCTCCGCCGCGAGATGGTGGACATCTGCCGCCGGATGAATTCGAGCGGCATCAACCAGGGGACCGCCGGCAATCTTTCGGTGCGCACCGCCAACGGCTTCCTCGTTACGCCCTCGTCGCTTGCCTATGAGACGATGCAGCCGGAAGACCTGGTGGAAATGGATTTTCAAGGCAACTACACCGGTCCGCGGCCGTCCTCCGAGTGGCGTTTCCACCGCGATATCCTGCGCGAACGCCCTGATATCAACGTGGTCCTGCATTGCCACTCGATCTATGCGACGACGCTTGCCTGCCATCACAAGACCATTCCGAGCTTCCACTACATGACCGGCATTGCCGGTGGCACGACGATCCGCTGCGCCGAATATGCGACCTTCGGCACCCAGGCGCTTTCCAACAATGCGCTCGTGGCGCTCAAGGATCGCACCGCCTGCCTGCTCGGCCAGCACGGCCAGATTTCGCTCGGCAAGACGCTGGAATCGGCGTTGTGGATGGCAATCGAGATCGAGACGCTCTCGCGCATGTATGTGCAGGCACTCACGCTCGGCGAGCCGCCGGTTCTACCTGACGACGAGATGCAGCGCGTCATCGCCCAGATGCGCCGCATGAGCTATGGCCAGGCGCCGGACGACGAGGGCGTCAACGATATCGCCCGTCCGCGGGTCGCGAGCTAGAGCAATTCCAGGAAAAGTGCGAAGCGGTTTTCCGTCAGGAATTGCCTCGGGCAAAGCTACGGGGCGTTTCCTTTCTGCTCGAACAGGAAAAGCCCAGGTCGCAAATCCGTCTTGTCTCGTCGCCGGTGCGGCGTTATCAGCGGCATCAGTCGCAATCCTGCACCGGAGAGACACCCGATCCATGGCGAGCCCCAACGCGTCACCTGCTGTAAGCCGACCGACGTTTGCCGGCTCGATCGTCGTCATGGGCGTTTCCGGCAGCGGCAAGACGTCTGTCGGGGAGGCGGTCGCGAGAGCCTTCGGCTACCGTTTTATCGAGGGCGATGCCCTGCACCCGCAGGCCAATATCGCCAAGATGTCGGCCGGCATCCCGCTTGTCGACGACGATCGCTGGCCTTGGCTGCGAGAGATCGGACGTGAACTTTCCGAAAACGCCAAGCCGGTCGTGGTTTCCTGCTCGGCGTTGAAGCGGAGCTATCGCGACCTGCTGCGTGAAAGTACCGGCGGCGATCTGGCCTTCGTCTATCTCCAAGGCTCCCACTCGGTTCTGGCCGCCCGGATGCAGCATCGCGAAGGGCATTTCATGCCTGCTTCGCTGCTCGACACGCAGCTGGCAACGTTGGAAGAGCCGATTGGCGAACCGCTGACAGTGATCGTCGATGTCGATCAGCCGACCGTCGACGTGATCGCGGCGACGCTTGCCGCCCTCGGCGGTCTGGTGTCGCTGCACCGAGCGGCGCCATCCGACGTGCGAGACGGTCCGCGATAAGCCGAATTCGCCGGCGATGTCGTGATTGGCAGCAGTCGTTGCGCCGCCCTTCCGGGTATCGGCATCCTGCTAGAGGATGCGGCCGAACAGGGAACCATAGATGATGATGCCCACGGCAAGCGTGAATCCACTCGCCACGAAGATCGGGCTGAAATCGTAGTTGTGCAGGCGCGCGGGAAGGAGGCTTTTCATGACGGGCTCTTTTTCACTCTGCTTGCGCGGTAGCCAGATCCTCCTGGCGACACGCTGCGACGATGAATGGCCTTAAAGGAACCCCAGCAGAGGCTTTGGCTCGATCAAGAATCCGATCGGACGGATCGAATCTATTTCCAGCGCAATTTCGATGGAGTCCGTTCGCTACCGACGATGGGCTTCAAAGGGTCTTGTTGCCAGAGAGTTTTATCATTCTGCTTGACTGTTCATGATAAGTAAATGTCCAGAACAATAATAATAATCTCCCGTGTTAAGGGCCGTTCAGGCCCAAACTCCTGAGTGACGTAAAAATAATTCGTTCCGGCGAATTTGAGCCGGGCTGCAATTTTTCATCGTAGGGGTGGGTAAAATATTTGGCACCGATGGTGGTGCGGATTCATGGCGAGCGATCGTTCTTCCATGTCTCAATATTATTTCTGTCTTTAAAAGACACTCCGTATTCGCGGATGGAAAATACGACATGTCTCAACATGCGGCGCGGCGCAGACGTCATCCAGGGCAGAGCGAAATGACGCACAGGGCTTCGGCGCGGCGGTGACCGCGCCCACCCGGTGTGGTTGCCGGATCGCAGCCTCATCGACGCTATTGCATCGTTATCCCTGCCGCTCCAATCCTGTTGAAGTTGATGAACCGCCGCGACGTCAGGGCATAGGGATCTTCGCTGGCGGCAATCTGGGCTTGGAGAACCGCATCGCTGCCGCCGTCGCTGACGCTGAAGAGGTCGAAGCGGCGCTGGAACGCGATCGGTGAATCGCCGCCGGGATTGTAGAAGACGTTGTTGGCATCGAGCGCGCCGAGACTGGTCAACACCGGCGGCGCCGTCGTGATGATCGCCGAGATCGGTCCGCGCCCGCGCATGTCGGGCATGGTGATGATCCACTCGCCGCTGGCAGACGTCAGCGCCGATCCGAGCTCGACGCGGCGACCATCCGGCGCGATCAGGGTGACCGAGACATAGGAGCCGACGGCGGCGCGGCCGGTCAGCATCGGCGAGATGTAGAGAAGGTCGTCTTCTTCCTCCTCGAACCTGTCGATGTCGTCGCGCCGCAATATGGCATCGATTTCCGCCGGATCGATCCCGGGGGTGAACCGGTCGAGGTGGATATCGAAATTGTTGAAGATGTTGGCGTCCTGGCCTCGGGTTCCGTCCGAAGTGATGACGACGAGGTTGACGGTGTGCTGGAGGTCGTTCGAAGGCGGGAAGATCACCTCGACGACCATGGTGAGCATGCGCGGGCCCGCGCCGGCCTCAAGCGTGCCGAGGTCCCAGACGACCTGGCCGCTCGCCGCGTCATAGACGCCGCCGTCGCTGGCGCTGACGAAGCGGAAGAGACGCGGATCGACGAAGTCGACCACGCGCACCCCGTCGGCCATGAACCGGCCGACATTGCTGACGGTGATCTGATAGCTGACGATATCGCCGGGCGTCACTTCCTCGACGTCGTTGGTCTTTGTCACCACCAGGTCCGGATAGATCAGCTGATCGGTGTGGCTGTCGGTGTTGTTTTCTGGGGTCGGGTCCTCGCCGCCGAGGCCGTTGTCCTCGATGAGGATGTTGTTGGTCGTCTGATCGATAAAGGCGGGCAGACCCGGCTTGACCTGCAGCGTCATGGTGAGCGTCAATACGCCGTCGTCGGGTGACAGCGTATTGAACTGCCAGATCACTCTGCCGGTTGCCGCGTCGAAGGTGCCGCCGTTGCTGGCCGACACGAAGTCGAAGACACGGGTGTCGATGAAATCGATGACCTGCACCTGCGCGGCGACGCGGTTGCCGACGTTCTGTGCCGTGATGGTGAAGACTACCGTTTCGCTGCCGCCGGTCTCCTCGACAGCGTTGGTCTTGGTGACGACCAGATCCGGGGCGGTGCCGATCGGCGCGATTGTTGCGGTGTCGGTGTTGTTTTCAGGCGTCGGGTCCGGCTGGTCGAGCGTGGCAGTTGCCGTATTGATGAGGAAGAACCGGTCCGGCCCGCCTGTCGTGATCGGCGACAGCGGATCGTCGAGGCGCGCTATCAGCGTGATGATGCGCGTCTGACCCTCGTCCATCGTGCCAAGGTCGATGCTGAACTGCCGGGTGACCGGATCGACGCTGAACGCGGTGGGCACACCGTCGACCGTGACCGTCAACAGGGTGATATCAACCGGAAGCGTATCCGTCAGCACCACGTTTCTTGCCTGCTCGATGCTGCCGGCGCTGACATTGGGCGCGCCGTTGTTGAGCACCTGGATCGTGTAGCTGAAGATCTGGCCGGGCGCGACGAGCGATAGCGACGCGTCCTTGATGACCTGGAGGTCAGGGCCGGCGATCGTCACGGTCGCGTCGTCGTTGGTGACATAATCGCGTTGTTCGTCGGGCGTGTCTGTGCCCGGCACCGTGTCGTATTCGACGGTCGCAACATTGGTGGATGCCTCGCCATTGGCCGCGGCGATGTTCTGCGCGATCGCGTCGAAACTGATCTGCAGCACGGCGCCGACGGGAAGCACGGGCACGGTGATGCGGAAGCCGCTGCCGACGATTTCGACGATCGGAGCCGGCAGCCCCGCACCGTTGACGATGACGGCGGTCAGCGACGCCGGATCGAGCAGCAGGAAGGGGTCGCCGAACGGATCCGACACGACCACATCGAAGGCATCTACTGCCGAACCAGGCGCATGCGCGACGGTGATCGTGTAGCCGACGCTTTCGCCGATCGCGACGAACGGCGCGTTGACGGCCTTGTCGATGGTCAGCTGTGGCTCGACAACGGTGACCGTTGCCGTGGCTGTATCCGTTGCGCCATGGTCGGAGGTCAAGGTTACGGTGTTTGCGAGGTTGGCGCCGTTGATGACGTTGACGGCGTTGTTTTCGATGACGACCCTGTAGGTGATATCGACATAGTCGTTGGTCGCATCGTTGTCGCCGGGATTGACGACGGTGCCGAGCGGGATGATCAGGACGTTGTTCGCGTCGACGGTCACGCTCGCTGGATCGAAGGAGAGCGTCGCGCCGGAATTGCCGGCGACGACGACGATCGAACCGGGGATATAGCGCTGGCCGGCCGGCAGGACATCGCTCAGGAGCAGGCCGAGCGTCGTTCCCTCCGCAAGATTGACGCGCAAACGGAAGGTGACGATCTCGCCGACCACCACGTTGGTGCCCGGGGATTGGGCAACGCTGGTATCGACCACGGCCTTGTCGACAGATACCGGGAAGGCGCTGGCCGTTACGGTCACCGTATCTTGCCCGACATAGTTGTTGAGCACGACGTTGTCGGGCCCGGGTCCGTCGGCGCCGGTTCGCTCGTCCGGATTGGTGCCGGCAAGCGAGGTCCAGCGCACATCGGCATTGTTGGTGATCACGTCGTTGGGTTGGATCGTGTCGGAGGCGACCACCGAATAGACGACGCGCACGAAGTCGCCGACGGCGATCGTCATGCCCGATCCGTTGAGCTGCTGGCCGTTCGCCGAGATCGTGAAGGTCCCCACGACATTGCCGGCGCTGTCGAAGGCGGTTGCCACGGTGAACCGGGCATTGGCGGTAAGCGTGTCGACGAACGTCACGTCATGGGCGGTCGACAGACCGTCATTGGTCAAAAGCACTTCGAACTGCATGACGTCGCCGGCGTCGACGGGGACGTTCGGGGTTAGCAGCTGCTTGTCGACGACCAGGTGCGGCTCGATGATGCCGATCGCCTCTACCCCGCCGGCAAGGGAGACGTCGTCGGCCCGACCGACGACGACGTTGATCAGGTTTTGTCCCTGCTGGTTCGAAAGAACGTTTTCGACGACGGCTTGGTAAACGATACGGATCGTGTCGTTGTTTGCCGCGTTGGGTGCGGGATCGCCGGGGTTGACGATGTTGGAGCCGGGTGCCGCATCGTTGTCGAGTTCGAAGGTCAGGATCGTGTAGCCGAGCGCGTCGACCGTCACCACGGGGTTGCGGATCGACACTAGCGCGCCGGCAAAGCCGACATTGGCGATCGCCAACGTGCTCAGGTCGATGCGAAGTCCGGGCACCAGCACGTCGATGATGGCGACGTTCTTCAGCGTGCCTTCGAAGACCTTGACGTCGATGATGTAGTCGACCCGTTCGCCGATCGTGAACAGCAGATCCGGCCCGGCGACGTTTTTCTCGACCGCGAAGGTGTCGGCGGTGACCACCGAGCTCTGCGCCGAGCTGATATAGGTGTTGGCGTCGAAGGTCAGCGTGCCGATGCGCTCGCCATCCAGTGCGCCGGGGTTGACCTGTCCGTCGAGCGAACTCCAGTCGCCTTCGACGAGATTGGTCAGCGTCTGTCGCGGCCCAATCGTGTCCTCCATTTCCACCTGGTAGACGAGCGTGAAGGTCGCGCCGAGCGGGATGTCGAGGTTTGCTCCGGGCAGCGAGAAGACGCTCGTCGCGTTGAAGCCGATCTGCGCGCTGACATCGACGCCGTTGATGCTGGCACTGACGATGCCGATGACGCGCTGGCCCGCCGGCATCGTGTCGCGGAAGGCGTATTCGTAGGCGTTTGCCGTCGAGGAGACGCCGTGCGCGACGCTGACCGTGAAGGTCAGGATGTCGCCGGCATCGACCGGGCCCGGCGCATCATTGGTCTTGAGGGTGGTCAGTTGCGGCTCGACGATCCTGACGTCGACCGTATCCGTCCGGGTTGGCTCGAAATCGGAGGTGAAGGTCGCCGTGTTGACCTTGACCATGCCGTTGGCGTTGTCGAACACGTTCAGCACCTGCACGCGGAAGGTGACGCGAATGAAGTCGTTGTTCGGGTTGTTGTCGGCCGTGGTGGTGATGTCGGCGAGATCGAGTGTGAGCGTTTGCACGCCATTCGTGGTCACGAAGGTGGCGCTGTCGATTACGAGCGCATTGCCGTTACCGTCGACGGCAAGGCCGCTGCCCGGAACGAAGACGAAGCCGCGTGGAAGGATGTCGACCAGGCGCGGATTGACCGTCAGCCCCTCGATCAGCGGCACGGTGATCGTGTAGGAAATCTCCTCGCCGATCGTATAGGTCGTCCTGTCGCTGGTTTTGACGACCGGTCCGGGTTGGGCGATGGTTACCGTCGCGGTCGTCTGGAAGGCGTAGTTGTCGAGCAACAACTGGTCTGTCCTCGGCCCGCCATCGGAGCCGTCGCGGCGTTCGCTCACGGATCCGGGTATGTTCTGCTCGGTGGAGGGATCCACGCCGTCGACCACGTCGATGTCGGGCAGTGACTTGTAGGTGAGATCGACGGTGTTGCTCAGAACCTGGCCCGAGACGACATTCGCCGCCACGGTCGCCTGGTAGCTGATGGTGACCACCTGGCCAAGACCCAGGTCGAAGCCGTTGACCAGCACGCGATTGTTGGCGAGATCAAGGGTTACGTCGCTCAGTTGCAGCGGATCGAGCCCGAAGGCGGGAGTTCCGGCCTGGATCGTCACCGAGCCGTTGATCAGGATCATGCCCGGGGGCAGCTGGTCGCGAAGGTCGAGCTCGAAGCCGTCGGCGGTAGAGGTGCCGTTGTGGCGGATCGTCAGCGTATAGGTGACGACATCGCCGGCGTCAGTCGTGGAGTCGGGTGTCGTGGCGGTCTTGACCACATCGATCGCCGGCTCACGGATGGTTACAACGGCATTCACCGATGGAACGACAAAAACCGGATCGTCGCCGACCGTAAACGTCACCGCACTGCCGTTGGTGTGGACGTCGCCGTCGTCGGTCTCAAGGACGTTCATGACCTGAGCGCGCAGGACGATGACGATGATTTCATCTTCCGCGTTGGCCCCACCGTTGTTGAGGATGGTACCGAAGTCGAACTGCATGCGGCTGTCGATGCCGTTGCCATCCGGATCGGTTATCGAGAACTGCGGCGTGCCGGACAATTGCAGTGCGCTGCCGACGAACCAGCGGTCGATGCCGAGGATCTTGATCACGCCTTGCGAACCCGGATCCGTCAGGAAGTCGGTATCGTCATAGACGACGACATTGCCCGATGTCCCGCGCGGGATCGGCACGCGGATCTCATAGATCAGGATCTCGCCGACGAGGACGCTCGGATCGGTATCGGCGATATAGCCGGGATCGGTCGGCAGGAGGTTTTCCGTGCCGCCATAGGACGTGTTGATCAGGGTCTTGGTGATCTGCGGCGCCAGGATCGTCAGCGTATCGGTGCCGGTCACCTGTTCGAAGCGGCGCTCGTTGGGGTCGACCCCGGGCAGCGAGGTATAGCCGCCATCGGGGATAACGGCGACGTTGGGCAACGTGCTGCCCGTGGCGATCGCGGGATCGACGCGCATGGCGAAGTTGAGCACCAGCCGTTCGCCCGGTGCGATCGCAAAGTTGGGGTCGGTGTCTGCGACCGTGATGATCCAGAAACCGCTGACGCTATCCTGCGTGATCGTCACATTCACCAGCGCCGTATTGACGGCGCCGGTTCCGGTCTTAGACGTCAGCACGAGGCTCGTGAACCAGTCGAGCGGCAGGTCGTCGTCGGTCATCTGCAGACCGAAGGATGTCGTGCTGGTGGCGGCCGACGAGTTCTGCACCGTCAGCCGCATCTGTATGAGCTGGCCGCCCTGGGCGACGTCGGGCAGGAATTCCTTGACGATCGAAAGGTTGGGTTCGACGATGTCGACCGGCGCCTGAGCCGGTGCCGTCGGCAGCGTCGTCGGCGTGTCGAGCACGGCGGAATTGGTGACCGTCACGCCCGCCTGCAGGGCCAGGTCGTCACTGGCGCGCAGCTGGTACTCGATGACGAAGGTCTGGCCCGCGAGCACGGTGCCGGGTCCGGCATTCGCCGTGACATTGCTGAAATTGAAGGTCAGCACGTTGCCCGAAAGCGTGTAGCTGAGCGCCGCGCCGTCGGCCAGCAGGCCGCCTTGCGCGACCGTCCCGTCGAAGGTCACGGTCTGGCCGGCGGCGTTGACGAAGGTCAGGCGCAGGATCGGCGTGCCGACGAGCACCATGCCTTGGGGCAGGGTATCGGTGACGGTTGCCGGCGTGTCGCCATCCGGAAAGGTAACGGCAACCTGAAACGTCGCGATTTCGCCGATCGTCAGGTCGTTGCCGGAGGTAAAGGGCTGGTCGGTTGCGATCAGCCGCTTGCCGATCGTTACCCCTTGTGTGACCAGCGCCACCTGGTCGGTAAACTGGCCATCGACCCCTGCGGTAAAGTCGGCGCCGCCTTCGTTGGCGGCGTAGGACACGAGTTCCGCGGCATTTTGAACGGTGATCCCCGGGTCGATCGTGTCGTCGGCGATCAACTGGTAGGTGATGATGATGATGTTGCGGCCGTCATTGGCGCCGTCGGCTGCAATCGAACCGGTTCCAGGGTTGTCCGATATCAGCAATCCACCCGGGCCGAACAGATCGCCGCTGAAGGATGCGACGGCTGTGCCATCGCCATAACGCACATCAAGCTGCAGCACGGCGCCGGGTGGAATGATGAAGCCGGGCGGGAGCTGATCCCTGATCAGGATATCGAAGGCGTCCTGCCCGCCGGTGTTCTGGATGACGATCGCGAACTTCACGGTGTCGCCGGCATCGATGCCGGAGAGGTCGCTGGTGATCGGCGTGGCCAGCAGGTCGGCGCTGGTCAAGGGCGAGGTCGTGCTGAAACCCGGCGTGCCAACCGCGAACGTCAGTTTCGACGGTCCGACGGCTGAGGGATTGAAGGCAAGCGAATTGTCGACGGCGCCATTGGCGTTGGTTGCGACGACACCCTTGGTCAGCGACAGCACCGGCTGGCGCAGGATGATCTGGCCGATCGTGTTCTGCTCGAGAACGATCGTGTTCTGACTGTCGCCGGTCTGGATAACGGCCTGGTTGACCAGCAGCAGGCCATCGGCGAATGGCTGGTCGGTGGCGACCACGGTATAGAGCAGATCGATGATGCCGCCGACATTCGCGTCCTCGGCGAAATTTTGAAACGCCATGCGCAGAGCATTGGTCAGATCGTTGGTGGAGACCGAGGGGGCGCCCGCGACCCTGCCCGCGCCCGTCAGGGTGTCGTCCGGTCCGCGGATGATGGTGTAGGCGATGGGCACGCCGCCCTGTGTATCGACAAAGGTGAAGCCGTTGCTGTTCTGCTGACCGCTGCTGTTGGGGTCGACGTCATAGACGGGCAGCGGCAGATAGTCGGTGATGACGAGGTCGTTGACGTTGTCGCTCGTGAGCACGATGCGGATCCGGTAGGTGACGAGGTCGCCGGGTGACACGGTCCCCGGATTGCCGACCGTGCCATTGACCGCATAGACGGACTTCTGCGGCGCCGGAGCTGGCACGGTGACGCTGCTTTGCGAGCCGTCCGGATCCGCTGCTCCGCCGCCGGGCACTGCGCTGTTCGCCGTCATGTTGATGCTGTTGGACAACTGGTCGTTGACGACGACCGCGCCGCGGGTCGTGACGCGGTAGTTCTCCTCGATCCGCGCGAAATAGACGAGCGTCAGCGTGGTTGCGCCCTGTTGCGGGTCGCCGTTGAAGAGATCGCCCACCAATCGTTCGTCATAGCCGTGGTTGCGCAGGGCATTGCCGACCAGGAAGGTCAAGGTTTCGGTTCCGTTTGCCTGGAACGCCGTCTGAATTTCGGGTGCATCGCCCGGCAGCACGACCCGTCGCAGGTCGATCAGGATCACCTGGCCGTTTTGCACCAGTTGCAGCACGGGGATGTGTTCCAGGCTGGCATTGTCGGTCGTATCGAAGGTCAACCCGTCCGACAGCACGTCGTTCATGATCACCGACTGGAAGGCCTGATAGTCGGAGATGTCGACTTCGACCTGGTAGCGCAGGAACTTGCCGGGAACCGGCGGGCCGCCGCCTTCCACGGCGACCGTTTTCAGAACCGTGTAGGGACGGATGATGATGTCGACGCTGTCCTGAAGGTCGCCGGCCGTCGTGCCGTCGACCGGGATGCCGTTGTACATGGCATCCGCGCTGGCATTGTTGGTGGCAATCGCGATATGAGGGTTCAAGGGGTCGATGATCTCGACGCCCGCCGCATCGCGCTCGGGAACATAGGCCGACAGGGTGATGACGATATCGCCGGTGCCGGCTCTGCCGACGACACTGGCAAAGGACCATTCGGCCGTCGTTACCGTGTCGAGGCCGGGGATGCCTTGCGGCGTGCCTCCGACGCCCGGCGCGATGGCGCTGGTTGCGGCCGCACTCGTGGTGGCGTTCAGGAAAAACAGGTTGGTCGGCAGCAGATCCCTGACGTTGACGTTGCTGACCGTGATGTTGGTCGCGACGTCGATCGAGATCGTGTAGGTGAACGGGAAGTTGGGTCCTTGCGCCGTCTCGCCTTCCGGCAGTTGCACGGCTTTTTCCAGCCGCATGACGATCGGCGTAATCGCATCGGAACTGGTGCCGCCCTGCTGGATCGGCGCGTCGGTCGTTGGATTGTCGAGCGCGTCGGCACCGAACTGGAAGCCGGCGCGTGCGGTTATGTCGATCGGATCGCCGGGCACGGCGCCCGGTTCGATGCCGTCTGGGCTTTCGGCAAGCGTGGCGGTGAAATCGAGGCGGGCGACCGGCTGGTCCGGCGCGTAGCTGCCGAACGGCACGAGAATGTTGATCCAGGTCTGGCCGATTTCCGTGCCGGTGGGCGGGGCCATGTTGGCGCCGAGCGGATGCGCGGAGACGACGTTGCCGCCCGCATCGACCCAGTTGGCGCCGTCCCATGTGCCGACGGTCTGGGCCGTGACGGGTGTGCCAAGATAGGTCACGCTGTTGATGTCGACGCCGGGCTCGACGGTGACGTCGACGAACGGGCCGTAGCCGATATCCGCCGGAGCGGTCGAGGTATTGTCGAAATTGACGGCAAACGAGAAGCTGTCGTTGATCAGTTCCTGGTCGGGCAGGTCGACGACGGTCGCCTCGGGCGTGGCATTGAGCAACACCCTGTCTTCGAGGCGGCGGATACGCGGTGTGTAGGACTGTCCACGATTGTAAAACATTGCAATATCCCTTGCCGTCATGTCCAGGGGTTCACGCAATTCCATAGTGGCAGGCGCATGCTAGCTCAGGTTCGGGGCTTTGCCCATTGCGGCAGGTGTCCCAGGTTAACATTCTCCAACCATTCACGGATCGAACTGCCGGCCGTCTTCCACCGGACGCCTGATGTGAGCGTGCCGGGCACGCCGGCAAGCCAGCCGTCGGGCTTCGTCTTGGGCGCGAAACGCGAGCTGAAGCGAACATCGGCGAGCTTGTGGTCCTTCTGCCGAAGGTCGATCGCCAGCGGACCGCCGCCTTCTGCGGTGATCGCCGGTGGCGGCAGCGCATTGCTGGCGACGGGATCGAGCCGCGTGAGGGAAATCGGAACGGCAGGCGCGGCAAAGCCGATCGAGCGAAAGCTGAGATCGGATCCGTTCGCATGCAACATCTCGACATCGGCTGGCCGCAACCACACCCGGACCTCGAGCTGCGACGGCTCGCCGATTTCGCCGATCAGTTCGCCGCGTGCGACCCAGCGGCCTGCCAGTGCATCAATATCCTTGCCGAACAGAATGCCGGCGCGCGGTGCTGTAACCTTCAGCCCGGCAAGCCGTGTTTGCGTGTCGGCGATCTCCTCCTCCATCGCGGACAGGGCTTGTCGCGCGCCCTGTTGCGCGGCCGGATCGGCCAGGCTCTGTGCCCGTGCGAGGAGAATGCGCGTCCCGTCGCGACGGGCGATCAATCGGCGATGGTCGGCGTCGAGCGATGGATTGGCAAGGGTGATGAGCGGCGTTCCGGGCGTGACCATGTCGCCCGTGCTGACGCCGATATCCGTGACCATACCCGCACTTGTCGCTCGGATCTGCTGGGCGTCGCGGTAGGCGATGATGCCAGGCGCGGAGATCCAGGTCGGAAGCGGCAGGAACCACAAAAACACGAGCGCGGCGGCAGCGGCGGCGATGCGCAGCGCCAGCGGTCTCGGATTGCCCCGCTGCACGCCCCAAAGCGAACGCGCAAAGCCTAGGAGGGGAGCGACCACCATGCTCCAGACGACCACGGCGCCCAGGACGAGGCCGAAGCCGAACGCGAGATGGGTGGCGACGATCGTCAAGGTGGTGGCGGCGACGACGCGCCAGACCATGGCAAGCCAGCCATAGAGCTCGATCCACCGGCTTTCGGCGATCCGCGGCCGTAACCCGGATAACAGGAAGATGGCCCTGTCGCGCGTTGCCGACATGCCGCGCTGGTAGAGGTTGGACACGCCGAACAGGTCGACCAGCGCATAATAACCATCGTATCGCATCAGCGGATTGGCATTGAACACCAGCGTGCTGACGGTGGTGGCGACGATGAGCGACTGCAGGAACGCGCGCCACAATCCATGCTCGGCGCCGGACCACAGCAGGACCGCGGCCGCGCCAAGCGCAAGTTCGCCCATGATGCCAGCGGCGGTGATGTGCAGCCGTCGCCACCGGCCCGTGACGCGCCACGCGCCGGTGACGTCGACATAGGCGCCGAGCGGCAGGAACAGGATGAACAGGATGCCGACTTCGCGAACCTCGACGCCGTAGAGCCGGGCAACGACGCCATGCTGAAACTCGTGCCACGCTTTGCTGACCACCCACGCCACCCAGAGCATGATGACCATGTCGGGGCTGAAAAGCGTGCCGAGCTCGAGGCGGAAGCTCGACCAGTGACCGACCAGCTCGGCAAGTCCGGCGATGAGCAGCGCCGACCAGGCGATCAGGCCGACCGGACCGTAGAGCCAGCGCAACCGCATGGCGCAGGTCGCAAAGAAGCGATCCCAGGCTCCGAGCCGGATGCGCTGGGAGATCAGGCCAATCCGCCTTGCCCCTGTTTTCGTCGGTGTGGCGGCGTCGGAGCCAACAAGCAGTCCGTGCCGGCGCAGTTCGTCGACGAGCGAGGGAACGTCGGAGGGCGTGATCGCAACGCCCGGCAGGTCGAGCCTGAGGCTCGCAAGCGCTTCCTCGGCGGTGCGCGTGCCGGTGAGCATCCGCGCGAAGGCGGCGGTTTCGTGATCTGTCTCGCAGAAAGTGCCGCTTAGCGGGCCCTCGATGATCACAGCCGAGCGAGCGCCTTCGTCGCGATAGACGAAGCGCAACTCCGGCCGCAGTTGAGGGAGTTCGCCACTCATCAGCGCCACCACCGCCTGAGCGCGATCCACGCATCGCGAAAGAGAATGTCGCCGAGGCGTGACGTGCCGGTGGGGAGAACGACGACGCCCCGCTGCCCGGGGCGCAGCGCATTGCCCGGGTTGTCGATGGCGGCGCGAAGCGGGAGCACGGTCCGCCCACCGATCGTTTCGGCTTCGGGCGCTGCGGTGAACTGCGCGATCCCGATGGCGTTGGCGGCGGCGCCGTCCATATAGAGCGCCGCCTTGGAAACACCCTCCATGCGCGCCAGGCTCTCGACCGGAACATCGAAGCGCACGCGGACACGCGCTAGCGGGGCGATCTCGGCGATCACATCGCCTTCGCGCACCGGCGCGCCGGCCGATTGTTCAAGCGGGCTTGCAAGCACCACGCCGTCGACTGGCGCCTTGAGTTCCAAGCTGGCCAGCTGCCAGTCCAGAAGGTCGCGCTCGGCCGCAGCCGCCTCGCCCTCGTTTCTCGCCAGCTCGGCTTCGGTGACACGTTTCTCGCGAATGGCGGCATCGCGCCGCCGGAACGCTTCTTCCGCCTTCGCGGCCGCCGTGTTGCGCGCAAGCGCCAGCGCTTCACCTTCGAGTGTGGCAATCGTATCGCCGGCAGTGACCACGTCGCCGGGCTTGACCTTCGCCTCTCTGAGGACACCGCTGAAACTCGCCGATACGAAGTTTCTGCTTTCCGGTTCGAGTTCGGCTTCGGCGCGGATGCGGTCGGGAACCGGAATGAACAGGGCCGCCGCCACGACCGCGAGTGCGAGGGCCGTCAGCATTGTCTTTTTGCTCGGGCGCCGGCTCGTCCTTTCGCGTCTGAGCGGTGATGCGCCGGAAAAAGGCGCAAGGAGGGCCTGGACGACCCGCCAGCCTTCGGCATCGAGTGCCGCAAAGACGGGGTCCGGCTCGACGAGGATCAGGACCGACCGTCGCCGCCGCTGTTCATCGCCCATGGGCAGCGCCACCACCGTGGACGCCGACAGCTGGTGGGCGAGCGTGTCGTTTTCGTTGGCCGCGGCGCGCTCGATAATCGGCCGCCCGAGGGCCGTCGCGCGCGCAATCAGCTGCGTGGCCGCGCCATGGGCCGGGGTGTCTGGACGCATGGTCGATTTTGGCGCCGTGGCAAGGATGGCGCCGCCGTTGTCGGACAACAGGACCAGCCGCGCGCCGAAGGCGGAGGCAAGCCGGGTGGCGAGATCGTCGGCTTGCCCGCTGGTGGCCTCTTCGAGTGTCCCCATCAGGCGCGACAACGTCGAGACGAGCGGCGCTTCGCGCTGGCTCCTGGCCGTGTTCATGGCCAGCGCCGCCAGTTCCAGCGTCGTTTTCACGGATGACAGGTTTTTCTCCGACCCCGCCTTGATCGCGGCGATAACGCTTCGACCGTCGACGAGTGGGGTTGCCAGGAGAACAGCCGCCGGCACGACGCGCGAAGGTTCTGTCCGCGCTCTGGACGTCCGCAAGACCTCGCTGGCCGCCATCCGAAACTCGTTTCCGATCGCCAGGTGGGCGGCGCGGTGCCGTGCGTCGAGGGCGAGGTCGCGCACGGCAAGCGAGCCGTCTCGCTCGGTCACGAATGCGACGGCGTCGGCATCCAGCAATTCGGCGAGTGCGGTCAGAATTCCGGACTGGATGTGTTCGGGCGTTCCCTTGCCGCTGGCAAGTTCGGCCGCAAGGGCCTGCAGGCGTCGATGCGCAGAAGTCGCGTCCGCGGCGTTCGGCCCGGTGGCGGTCGTCGTCGGTATCTCCTCCTGTGGCGGGACGTGCTTCATCGCAGCGCCGTTCGGATGGGCAGGCTGATGACGATGCGCTCGCCGCTCAGGAGCCTGTAGTCCGGGTTGGCAATTTCGATGCCGATCCGCCGCAGGCCGGTTGGCGCGTCGATCTCGGAGCCGACGTCGCGGACCTGCGCCTTGAGCACGCGCCCTTCGCGCGCAAGCCTCACGTCGAGCGGCATGCCGGCGCTGATATCGCCGAAGCAGGCGACGGGTACGAAGAAGTCGGCGTTCAGCGTTTCCAGTTTCAACAGGGTGACGAGCCGCGCATCTCCGCCGGCGCCCGCAAGCTCCGATTGCTTTCGATGGATCGCGCTCACCACGCCGTCAAACGGCGCTTTGATATCGAGCAGTGAGAGGTGCGCGACAGCGCTTGCAAGCGCCAGTTCTGCGGTACGGCGCTCATCGAGAACGGCCTCGACCTCCGCTTCCGCGACCTGCAGTTCGGCGCGCGCCTCGATGATTTCGAGCGGACGGACCGCTCTTGATTTCTCGAGCTTGGCGACTTCCGTCATCTTGCGGCGTGCAAGGTCCCGCCGCGCCTCGGCGATCGCGATCCGGCCATTGGCGAGAGCCCGCACGCGCGCGCTGTCGACCTCGCCCTGAGCGATCGTCTTGTCGAGTTCGGCAAGCACGTCGCCGGCGGACACCCGTTGCCCCACTTCGGCGCGCATTGTCGCCACGATGCCGGGTTCACGCGCAGCCACTTCGACCGTGGCCGCCGGCTCGGTAAACCCTTCGACGTGCTGCAGATTGCAGTCTTCCGCCATCGCCGCACCGGCCAGTGCGGTCGCCAACGCCACGCCGATCAGTCGCGCGACGTGCCTATTGTTGCGGCACCTTGTTGCCATTGCTTTTCCCGGACGCTGAACTCTTGCTGCGGATCGCCTGCGGGTCGGTCAGAATGTCCTTGCTTGCCGCACCGTCAGTGGGCTGCTTGCCGTTCTTTTTGGTGACCTTGATATAGTCGAGGTCGCCCGAGGCAACGCGCTTGGCCTCGATCCCGCGCACGGTCAGCATTGTACCGGCGGCGCGCTCGAGTGCATAGAGGGCCAGGTTATAGGTCACCGCCGACTCCATCAGCCGCTCTTCGGCCTGGGTCCGGTCTTCAAGCCCCGAAATGAGGGTTGCAAGAAAGGCGCTGCCGCTTTCAAGGCCCTCATCGGCCCGGGCCTGGAGCGCACCGATCTCGGTATTGACGGCTGTCAGCTCGGCCTCGCGGGCGCGCATCTCCTCATAGGCGCTGCGCACCTCGCGTACCGCCACCTGCGCTTCGAGGAGCACCGTGTCGCTGACATTGCGCAGCTGCGACGTGAGCTGGCGCTTTTCTATCCGCCGACGTTCGTGCAAGGCGCGTTCGCTGGTGTTGCCAAGCGGCACTTTCAAACGGACGCCGACATCGACGTCCACGTCGGTCTGGCCGAACTGGTCATCCCAGGCATCGCCATAATGATTGTTGCCGGAAAGGCCACTGTTGGAGAGCCCCGCGTAGAGATCGAGACCCGGAAGCAGGTTGTTCTTTGCCACCTTTTCCTGCAGCTCGGCGCTGCGCAGTTGCAACGCCACTGCCTTCAGCTCCGGACGGTTTTGGATCGCCAGTAGTGCCACGTCTTCGAGCGGCACGTCGACGAACTTCTTCAGCGGGCGTTGCGACGGGATGATCTCGACGTTGTCGCCGAACAGCGACTTGTCGCTGAGCAGTGCCGACAGGCGCGCCTCGCTGTTGTCGACGCCGGTTCGGGCGCGGATGATCGACGCCTCTGCCCGCTTGATCGCGGCGGTTGCCTGTTCGGCTTCGCCGGCGAGCGTGTCCAGTCCCGTGCGCGCCGAGATCCGGCCCGAAACATTCCTCAGTTCGCCGACAAGCCTTTGTCGCTGCAGCACGCGGCTGCGTTCGGCGTAAAGGGTCCAGTAGGACCTGACCACTTCCGAGAACTGGTCCTCGATCTGGCGCTGGAAGTCGGCAACGCTGCGGTCTCGCTCGAGGCGCGCAAGCCGCATCGGAGCCGAGTTGACATCGACGCCGGCGCCCTTCAGCAGCGGCTGGCGCAACTCCAGGCGCAATTTGGCGTCGGCCTGGTCCTTGGGAACGAAGAACTGAGAATTGCTGTCGCGCCGTCCGAGGCGCTGCGAGAGCCTGAGCTCGCCGCCGGTGATGAGGGGTTGGCCAAGGCCAAATTCGACGGACGCTTCGTCCTCGTCGAGTGTCGTTGGCGCTGTCGACGACGTTCCGGTTTCCAGAAGGCTCGAGCGTGGTGTCTGGCTGTTCTTGACGTTGCCGTCGGCGAAAGCATAGGTGTCGAACCGACCCTCGGCTTCCGTCACGACGGTCTCGCGGATCAAGGGAATATCAGACGACGCCGCCAGCTGGTTGGAGTTATCCAGCATCCGGTTGAGAAGGTCGTCGATCTGGACATTGACGGTCTTGGCGCGAGGCGACTGCCGCGCGGACATCGCCTTTTCCCAGTAGGCGCCGGCAGAAACCTTGCCGATCGCAAGACCTTCCACCATCGGCGGGACCCGGGCATTGCCGGCCATCGTCGTTTCGGTCGAGCGCACGACCTTGCCGTCCTTGTCGGTGGTGTGACTGCCCAGTTCGCCCTCCGCGGAGGTTACGAACCGCCGATACTCCTGCTGGACGCTGCGGGCGATTTCGCTATTCGGATTGACGTTGTCGACGATGTCTGTGGTGCAGGACGCCAGAAGAGCGAGGCAGCTGCCATGAACGATGGAGGATTTGACGGGAAGAAACGCCAAGTACAGTCGACGGAAGCCCAATTGCCTGATCACCATCAAACGGAATCCATCATGAATTCGTCCCCCGATCTCCCAATGTGCCGACGATGGTGTTTGCGCCTAGGGGGGTCAACCCTTAAATCTTAGGGAAGATTAATGAAGGGCTACATTTAGGAGTGTTGTCTCATTTTTGCCCATCTCGCGGGAAACACAGGAATTGTCCGCGAGAATTACTGTCGCCAATTGCAACTTCAGGGCACAGTGGCGAATGCGTTGCCCATCGTTGTCGATTGGCCGGTGATGCGCATGGTGACCTATCGCTTATCGGCTTGGCATTCAGCTGACCGGCGCAGGACCGCTCGCGCCCACCAGCCGGCGAGCCTCAAAAAACAATCCCCCATCGTTCGCGGGTTTGCGAATTTGCCTGAATCAACTAATGCTCCGGTATGGCAGGACGATTTTTCAGCAAGCGATTCGGCACATCGGACGAATGCCCGAAGGGCGACGTTCGTCTGAGAGGCATGGCCTCGCTGGCATTTGTATTTGCCGCAGTCGCGCTGGTTTCCGGCTGCGCGACGCAGGACGATGTCGGCACGCCGACCAACGCGAAAATCGTTCCGGCGGAGACCGCATTGGTCCTGCCGCCGCCGGGCGGCCCAGCCGTTTTGAACGTGGTCGAACGCCGGCGGACCAACGCGATCGAACAGGATATCTACCTCTATACCTCGGCTTCGACGCCAGGCCAGAACGTCCTGCGGGTCCAGTTTTTCGGGCCGATGGAGCCAAGGTTCGACCAGCAGAAGTCGAGCGGCTACGTCGCTGTCAGAAGCTCGGAGATGATGCGCCAGGCCCGCCGTGCGCTGCCCGGCGTCGCGCTGGCCCAGTCGTCCGATTTCCTGCAGAACAATTACGGGCCGTTCGGATATGCCTATGGCCGTGGTCACGGCGGCGATGGCTGCATTTTCGCCTGGCAGCAGATCCGCGGCGCCGAAAATCACCGTTCGCCGCTCAAGGGCTATGGCACCATCCAGATCCGTTTGCGCTATTGCGCAACCGGTGCAAGCGAAACCGAACTTCTGGCGCCCGTCTACAACTACACGATCGTCGGTTCGTTCGGCGACCCCGCCTGGAACCCCTACGGCGCCCCGCCGCCGCTGGAGGCGGGTATCGGCCGGGTTGGCAGCCCGATCTACCGCCGGGAACCCGCGCCCACCGATATCCGTCCGGCAACCGTCGTGACGGCACCGGCACCCGCCCGGCGCGCGGTTCGTGTCGAACAGCCGGTGCGTCAGCAACCGGCAGCCGTTCCGGCAACGTCGAACGCCGTCCGATTGCCGGAGCCCGGTGGAACGGTAAAAGCCGCGCCGAGCGTGATCGTGCCTCCGCCGGCCTGCGATACGCAGGCGGGAGGCGTTTGTCCTTAATCAGCTCCTAACCATCATTTGGTAGTTGCTGGTATCGGGTTTGCAAAAACCCCGATGAAAATGCGTTACGCGATACCAGTGGCATGACGCCGAATGCTGGGAGGCAATGTGTATGAACAAGATCGGTCCGGTAGTCGCTTGGGCGTTTTTCTCCCTTTGCGTCATGGCCGTCATCACCTTGCCGGTCAATCTCCAGACCCAGCTGATCGTGAGCGTCCTGGTCGTCACCTTCATGGCGATCCTCAAAATCATCAAGGCGGAGGGCCGCTGGCGCCTGATCGCGCTCGCGTTCGGCACGGCGATCGTGCTGCGCTATGTCTACTGGCGCACGACCAGCACCCTGCCGCCGCTGAACCAGCCTGAAAATTTCATTCCCGGCTTCCTGCTCTATCTCGCGGAAATGTACAGCGTGATGATGCTGTCGTTGAGCTTGTTCGTCGTGGCCATGCCGCTGCCGCCGCGAAAGGCCAAGGCCGTTTCGCCCGGAAATTTTCCGAAGGTCGACGTGTTCGTTCCCTCCTACAACGAAGACGCGGAGTTGCTGGCCAATACGCTCGCTGCCGCCAAGGGCATGGATTATCCGGCCGACAAGCTGCAGGTCTGGCTGCTCGACGACGGCGGCACCCAGCAGAAGCGCTATTCGATGAACCTGGTGGAGGCGCAGCGAGCCTCGGCCCGGCATGTCCAGTTGCAGGCGCTCTGCGAGGATCTCGGCGTGCGCTACCTCACCCGCGAGCGCAACGAGCATGCCAAGGCTGGCAACCTCAACAACGGGATGCTGCATTCGGACGGCGAATTGATTGCCGTCTTCGACGCCGACCACGCTCCGGCCCGTGACTTCCTGCTGGAAACGGTCGGCTATTTCGAAAACGATCCGAAGCTCTTCCTGGTGCAGACGCCGCACTTCTTCCTCAACCCCGATCCGCTCGAGCGCAACCTGCGCACGTTCGAGAAGATGCCGAGCGAGAACGAAATGTTCTACGGCATCATCCAGCGCGGCCTCGACAAGTGGAATGCTGCGTTCTTTTGCGGCTCGGCTGCGGTTCTGCGCCGCAAGGCCCTCGAAGACACCGAGGGCTTCAGCGGCATGAGCATCACCGAGGACTGCGAAACGGCGCTGGCGCTGCACGGGCGCGGCTGGAACAGCATCTATGTCGACCGGCCGCTGATCGCCGGGTTGCAGCCGGCGACGTTTGCCAGCTTCATCGGCCAGCGCAGCCGCTGGGCCCAGGGCATGATGCAGATCCTCCTGTTCCGGTTTCCGCTGTTCAAGCGCGGCCTGTCGATCCCGCAGCGGCTTTGCTACATGTCGTCGACGCTGTTCTGGCTGTTCCCGGTGTCGCGCACGATCTTCCTGTTTGCACCGCTTTTCTACCTGTTCTTCGATCTGGAGATCTTCACCGCATCCGGCGGCGAGTTCCTCGCCTACACGCTCGCCTACATGATGGTGAACCTGATGATGCAGAACTATCTCTACGGCGCCTTCCGCTGGCCGTGGATTTCCGAGCTCTACGAATACGCCCAGACCGTGCATCTGCTGCCGGCCGTCATCTCCGTGCTGATGCGCCCGAGCCGGCCGACCTTCAAGGTGACCGCCAAGGATGAATCCATCCAGGAGAGCCGCCTGTCGGAAATCAGCCGACCCTTCTTCGTCATCTTCGCAGTGCTTTTCATCGCCCTTCTGATGACCGTCTACCGTGTCTATACCGAGCCCTACAAGGCGGACGTCACCCTGGTTGTGGGAGGGTGGAACCTGCTCAATCTGATCATGGCGGGCTGCGCGCTCGGCGTCGTTTCGGAGCGCGGCGAAAAGGCGGCCTCGCGGCGCGTCAAGGTCAGCAGGCGATGCGAATTCGGCGTTGCCGACCAATGGTATCCCGCCACCATCGAGGATGTTTCGGCCAACGGCGCGCGCGTCCAGGTCTATGGCGTCGATGCCGCAACGCTGCCGGTCGACACGGACGGGCTGATCCGCTTCGAGCCCTATAGCGGCGACGGCACGTCGGAGACCCTGCCCGTTGCGATCAAGAACAAGGAGATCGCCGGCGATATCACCACGCTAGGCTGTCGCTATCTGCCACAGGTCGCGCGTCACCATAGTCTGGTGGCTGACCTGATCTTTGCCAATTCCCAGCAGTGGAGCGAGTTCCAGAAGCGGCGGCGCGGAAATCCCGGACTGTTGGCGGGGACGGCCTGGTTCCTGTGGCTCGCCTTCTACCAGATGAGCCGGGGGCTGATCTATTTCGCCCGCAGCATGCGCCCCTCGGACGCCCAGTCGGAGACGTCGCGATGAACCGGGCGCTCACTGCTTGCCTCGCAGTGCTGCTCGCTGCAACGACACAATCCTTCGCCCAGTCGAACCCGTTCGATATGTCGCGGGAACGCCCGGCGGCCGACCCCGCGATCGAACTTCCGCCGCAAGCGGACGGTGCCGGTGACGACCAGCCGGCCGCCGAGCCGAAGGTTGATGGCGAGGCTGCCGCGGCGACAGGCGGCGCGGGCGATGGCTTCAGCCGATACATCGTGCCCTTCGACGCGCTGTCGCTCACGGGCGAGGTCGACGAGCGCACTTGGTCGATCTATCTGACGCCGTCCCAGGCGCAGTCGGGCGCCACGCTGAAATTCGGCTATCAGAATGCGATCGTGATCGCGCCGGAGGCCTCGGCCCTTTCGGTCTTCGTCAACGGGGAGCTCGTCGGAGAGGGGCCCATCAAGGCGTCCGATACGGCCGAGTTGCGCAGCTATGAGCTGCCGGCCGGGTTGCTGCGTGCCGGCTCCAACGATATCCGGTTCCGGGTGCAGCAACGTCACCGCACCGATTGCACGATCGAATCCACCTATGAGCTGTGGACCGAGATCGTGCCCGACACGGCCGTCATCACCTTCGCGAACGCCGAAAGCGCCGTGCTTTCGAGCGTCGACGACATCCGCGCCGTCGGCCTCGACGACAAGGGGCATACGACGTTCAACCTCGTTGTTCCGGGGATGCAGCAGCCGAGCCGCGCGGCGGGCCTGATGCGGCTGGCGCAGGGCCTGGCGCTACGGGGCCACATGCCGGCACAAAGGATCGTTTTCAGCGAAAGCCTGCCGGAGTTGGGCAAGCCGGGGCAGTTGACCGTGGTCGCTGGCACCGTCGACGAGCTGTCGCCGTTGTTGCCCTCGTTGCCGGATGGCGCTGCCGGAGGGTCTGTCGCGGCCTTTGTTCGCGACGGCAAGACAAACGCGCCCGTGCTGGTACTGAGCGGCCCGGACTGGCCAGCGGTGCAGTCGGCGATCGAGGCCGTCGCCGAGCCGATGGACCGACCGAGCGACGTCCCGCGCGATGTCGTCAATACCGAGCGCTGGCTCTTGCCGGAAACGCCCGTGATCCCCGGGAACAAGCGGCTGCGGTTCTCGGAACTGGGGATCGAGACTCGCGAGTTCACCGGGCGCCGCTTTCGATCGAAATTCTCCGTGGCTGTGCCATCGGATTTTTACGCCGATGCCTATGGTGAGGCGACGATCCTGCTCGACGCCGCCTACACGGAAACGGTTCGTCCCGGTAGCCGGATCGACATCTACGTCAATGGCAATATCGCCTCGACGGTCCCGTTCGATTCGGCCACCGGCGGCATTCTGCGCCATCTGCCGATCAACGTGACGATGCGCCATTTCAAGCCCGGGCCGAACCTGATCGAGCTTGAGGCCGTGCTGATGACGGAGCAGGACAAGGTCTGCGCGCCCGGCGCTCCGGCCTCGACCGATGCGCGTTTTGCGCTGTTCGATACCTCGGAACTCCATATTCCCGACTTTGCTCGGATTGGCCGCCGCCCCAATCTTGCGGCGACTTCCGGTGCCGCCGCACCCTATCGCAACAGCGTCGGCACGATACCGCTGTTCATCGACCGGGCGGATACAGACACCCTGTCGGCCGCGGCCACGTTCCTCGCCCGCATGGCCGTTGCCGGCGGTCGCCCGCTCGCGGTCGAGATGATCGCTTCGCCGCTTGCCGCCGGCGCGCGCAATGCGTTGTTCGTCGGCACCTTGCCTGAACTGCCGAAGACCGTGCTCACGCAGGTCGGCATCGATCCCAGCCGCCAGATGTCGTGGGGCAGTGCCCAGGCCGTCGGGCGCGGCGCAGACACCCAGAAGGCGATCGACGAATGGCAGACGCGGTTGAGCGGCGGCGCCTGGCGCACGCAGATGACGGCGCTTCAGGACTGGGTGAAACAGGAGTTTGACATCTCGCTGAGCTCGCTGCGCATTCTGCCCGAGGAACAGGGCGTGTTTGCGCCGCCGGAAACGGCATCATTGCTCGTGGCTCAAGGGGCAAACCCGACGGATGACGCCACATGGACGCTAGTCGCCGCGCCGAATGCCAGGCTGCTGAACGATGGCGTCGCAGCCCTTGCCGATATCAACCAATGGCAGCAGATCGCCGGTCATATCTCGACCTATGAACCGGCAACCGGATCCGTCAAGGTCGTGCCGATCACCAATTTCAACTTCGTCGAGACAAGGCCCGCATCGATCGGCAACTATCGATTGATCATCGCCAACTGGCTGTCGAGCAACATCCTGTTTTATGCCGTGCTGCTGGTGACCCTGTCGGTTCTTCTCGGTCTGGCGACGGCGTCGATGCTCAGCCGATTGGGGCGGCGCCAATGACATGGCGCTCGGTTTTGCTCCTCGCCCTTGGTCTTGTCGTTGCGCTTCCGCAAGGACATGCAAAGGCTGAGGGACGGAGCGGGACCGTCAGTGCCGAGGACTGGCAGAGCTACAAGGCAAAATTTCTCGACCCGGGCGGGCGCATCGTCGATGACGGCAATGGCGGTATCAGCCACAGCGAGGGGCAGGGCTATGGCCTGCTGCTGGCGGTGCTTGCCGACAGTTCGGCCGATTTCGAGTTGATCTGGTCCTTTACCCGGCGCGAACTGCTGCTGCGTAACGACGGGCTCGCAGCCTGGAAGTGGAGCCCGAGCGAAAAGCCGCATGTGATCGACATCAACAATGCGACCGATGGCGACATCCTGATCGCATATGCCTTGACGCTGGCCGGCGAGCGCTGGAAGCGCAAGGACTATCTCGCCGCGGCTGCGAAGATAGCGAAATCCATTCTGGACGAGACCGTGGCCGAATATGGCGGGCGCACGCTGCTTTTGCCGGGCGTCGCCGGCTTTTCTGCCGGTGATCGCGATGATGGCCCTGTCGTTAACCCCTCCTATTGGGTTTTCGAGGCTTTCCCCGTCCTCAACCGTGTGGCACCTTCACCGAAGTGGAAAGCGCTTCAGGATGGGGGGCAGGCCATGCTCGATGCGTTGCAGTTCGGGCCGCGCAAGATGCCGGCCGATTGGGTCAGCGCCAGGACCCGCCTCAAACCGGCCCAGGGGTTTCCGGTCGAGTTCGGCTACAACGCTTTGCGCATCCCCCTCTACCTCGTTCGCGCCGGCAGCGACGACACCGCGCTGTTGTCGCGTTTGCGTGAGGGCATGCTCGGGGAGGATGGCGATCTGCTCCTCAGCGACGTGGCGACGGGGAGCGTTCGAGCCACGCTGAACGACCCCGGTTATCAATTTGTTAACCATATTCTGGCCTGTGTCATCGAGCGGGTTCCGTTGCCCGAACGCGTCAAGGTGTTCAGCCCGACGCAATATTATCCTTCGACACTGCACCTTCTCGGGTTGTCTTATGCGAAGGAGAAGCGTCCGGAGTGTCTATGAAGTCCTCAACCGTTGTCATCGCCGGCATCATGTTCACGGCGGTCGGGATTGCCGGTTTTGCCGACGACGGACTTCTGCGCAGAAATTTGGGCGCTGCCTCCGGAGCTTCCGGGTCAGGCGAGGGCGTTCAGGAGGCGTCGTTCGGCCTTGTCGACAAGGGGGCGAGGAGCACCGTTCCCGAGTATCAGCAGGTCGCGCAGAATACCCAGCAGCCGGCCGCGGGGACGACGCGCCCGCAGGCGGCAGCACCTGTCGTCGACGAATCGGCGCTCAGGTACTTCGCCAGCAAGGGCGATACGGCCCGGTTGCAGGCAGAGATCTCGCGGCTGAGGGCACTTTATCCCGATTGGACCCCGCCGAAGGACCCACTTGCCGTCCCGCGCAACAAGGATGTCCAGCTCGAAACGATGTGGCAGCTCTATTCGGAGGGACGCTACGCAGAGGTGCGAAAGGCGATCGCAGAGCGCCAGACCGCGGAAACGGGCTGGAAACCGCCGGCAGATCTGCTTGAGCGGCTGAATGTTGCCGAAGCCCGGGCGAGGCTGGTCAACTCTTCCGATCTCAAGCAGTACGAGACCGTCATCGAGGTGGCCGCCGGTACGCCGAGCCTGCTCACCTGCTCGGAGGTCGACGTGCTGTGGCGGGTGGCGGATGCATTCGTACAGACGGATCGGCCCGATCGCGCGCGTGATGCCTATCTCTACGTCTTGAAGAATTGCGAAAGCGCCCCGGAAAGACTGGCGACGGTACAAAAGGCCGTTTCCGGCCTGCCTTACGATATGGCGCAGGAACTGCTGGCGTTCGAGCGGACGGCTCCAGGCGGCGTTGCCGAGTTCGAAAGCCTGCGCGACGACCTGGCGCGGCGTTTCGTTGCCGAAGGCGACGGCGACGGCAAGCTCGCGGTCGATCCCAAATACATCCAGCGGCTGGAGCGGCTGGTCGAAACCGAGGGACTAGCGAGCGACGCCTTGCTTCTGGGCTGGTATCAGCTTCGCCGGGACAACATGGCGCCCGCCGAACAATGGTTCCGCCGCGCCCACGACAAGGAGGATTCGGCTTCCGCATCGCAGGGACTGGCGCTGACCCTGATCGCGCGCAAGGCCCACGAGGATGCGGAAAAGGTGCTCTATCCCTGGCGCGACGCTTCGCAGGATGCCAAGGCCACCTATTTCGCCGCCACCGCAAACCTGCTGGCGATCGAGCCGCCGGTGGCGCTCAGCGAAGAGGTCTTGGCCCGGATAGCCCAGGAAACCACCAAGGGACGCGATCCCGCCACCGCCCAGCAGTTCGGCTGGTATGCGCGTGCGATGGAACAACCGGCGACGGCCGCACAGTGGTTTACAACCGCGCTTCGCTGGAAGCCCGACGACGAACCCTCTGCCTATGGACTGGCCCTCAGCCTCAGCCAGCTCGGTGATACCGCGGGCGTGGTTGAAATCCAGCGACAATGGGCGGGGCGCTCCGAGCGCATCGCCCGCCTCGGCGAGACCGAAGAGGAGCGGCGCGACGCCATCGCCCGGCAGCAACAGCCGCCGGTGCGGGAGCCTGTGCCGGCAACGGCGGTGCAGCGAACGGAGCCCGTGGTGGTCACCCGGCAACCTGCTCCGCAAACCACCACCCGCTATGTGACAGAGCAGCCGGTCGCCGTGGCGCGCCAACCGCAAAGGACAGTGCGAAGCGCGACGGGATGCCGGACGAGCATCAACCCGGCACAGCTATCGCCGCAGGCGGCACTGAACAGAGGTTGGTGCCTGATGGATCTGAACCGGCCGCTGGAAGCGGCCGAAGCCTTCGAGGTTGCGCTGCAGGCACCGGCATCGCAGATGCGCGAGGATGCGGCTTACGGGCAGAGCCTCGCCTATCTCAGAGCCGGCCTGACCAACAAGGCCGCCGTTGCCGCCACGAGGTCCAAGCAAAGCCGAGGCCGCGTCGAGGAGTTGCAGAGCGCGATCCTTGCCGATCGCGCGATCGCCGCCTTCGACGCCAAACGCTACCGTGAAACGTTGATCTTCCTCGATCAGCTCGGGCAGATCTCGACCCAGCGGACGGACCTGATGGTGTTGCGCGGCTACGCCTACCTCAATCTCAAGCGCTACGCCGAGGCGCGGCGCATCTTCGAAGCGGTTGCCGCCACCGGCAATCGCGACGCGCAGCGCGCGCTTGCCGACGTCAGCAAGGCGCAGGAAATCTGGCCGAACAAATAAACGCGGCAAGCGCCAATCCGTCGTGATGTGGCGGCCGCCTTGCGGCTGAGCTGCAAAAAGCGCTGCGCGCAGTGGATGCATCGCCAACCGCTTCCAAACTTTGCAGATCGTGCTTTGCGCATTTCCTCTTTGGAAGGAAATTAGCAAGGCGCGGTGCTATCGTCGCTCGACATCGCGGCGTTGATATCATTGCAATCGCCGCCTTGCGCGTAGAGGATGGAGCGCAGACGAGCCGGTTGGTGGTGAGGAGATCGCCGACGGGGTCGAGGGGAGGAGACGAGAGATGTTTCAAGGCGGATTGAGCTTCGCGCTCGGCGAGGACATTGAAGCGTTGCGCGACAGCGTGCGGCGTTTCGCGACCGAGCGCATAGCACCGCTGGCGGACGAGACCGACCGCAGCAACGCGTTCCCGACGCCGCTCTGGCGCGAGATGGGCGATCTCGGTCTGCTCGGCATCACCGCGGACGAAGCCTATGGCGGGGCTGGAATGGGCTATCTCGCCCATTGCGTCGCCATGGAAGAAATCAGCCGGGCGTCCGCATCGGTGGGTTTGAGCTACGGCGCGCACTCCAATCTCTGCGTCAACCAGATCAGCCGCAACGGCAGCGAGGCGCAGAAGGCACGCTACCTGCCCAAGCTGATCTCGGGCGAACATGTCGGCGCGCTCGCCATGTCCGAGCCGGGCGCCGGCTCGGATGTCGTTTCGATGTCGCTGCGCGCCGAAAAGCGCGGTGACGCTTACGTCCTCAACGGCGGCAAGATGTGGATCACCAACGGCCCGGATGCGGACGTGCTGGTCGTCTACGCCAAGACCGATCCCGGCGCCGGCCCGCGCGGGATTACCGCATTCCTCGTCGAAAAGGGCTTTGCCGGGTTCTCGACCGGCCAGAAGCTCGACAAGCTCGGCATGCGCGGCTCCAACACCTGCGAACTGATCTTCCGCGATTGCGAAGTGCCGGCGGAAAATATTCTCGGCAGCGAGGGCGGTGGCGTGCGGGTGCTGATGTCCGGCCTCGACTATGAACGCGTCGTCCTGTCCGCCGGACCGCTCGGCATCATGGCCGCCTGTCTGGATGTCGTCGTTCCCTATCTGCACGAGCGCAAGCAGTTCGGTCAGGCGATCGGGGAATTCCAGCTGATGCAGGGCAAGCTTGCCGACATGTACGTGACGGCAAATGCGGCGCGAGCCTATGTCTATGCCGTGGCGGCCGCCTGCGATCGTGGTGAGACCACGCGAAAGGATGCGGCCGGATGCATCCTCTATGCGGCCGAGAAGGCGACGGCGCTGGCGCTCGAAGCCATTCAGGCGCTCGGCGGCAATGGCTATACGAACGACTACCCGGCCGGCCGGCTGCTGCGCGACGCCAAGCTCTACGAGATCGGTGCCGGCACCAGCGAAATCCGCCGTATGCTGATCGGCCGCGAACTGTTCACCGAGACCAGGTAGCGTCCGACAGCACTGCCAAAGCCGCAATCAGCCTCGATCGAATGAGGACGCCATGACCGTTCTGAAATCCCACATCTCGACATCGTCCGAAGCGTTCAAGGCCAATCAGGTGGCGATGGCCGAAGCGATCACGACCGTGGAGGATGCCGTCAAGCTTGCAGCTGGCGGTGGCGGCGAAACGGCGCGCGAACGCCATGTGGGTCGCGGCAAGCTTCTGCCGCGCGACCGGGTGGCGACGCTGATCGATCCGGCAACGCCGTTCCTCGAGATCGGCTCGACCGCCGCGCACGGCATGTATAACGGCGACGCGCCGGCGGCCGGCCTGATCACCGGCATCGGCCGCGTTTCCGGCCGCGAGTGCATGATTGTCTGCAACGACCCGACCGTCAAAGGCGGGACTTACTACCCGATGACGGTCAAGAAGCATCTGCGCGCGCAGGAGATCGCCGCCGAAAATCAGCTGCCCTGTATTTATCTGGTCGATTCCGGTGGTGCCAACCTGCCGAACCAGGACGAGGTCTTTCCCGATCGCGACCATTTCGGCCGCATCTTCTACAACCAGGCCAACATGTCGGCGGCCGGCATTCCGCAGATCGCCGTGGTCATGGGGTCATGCACGGCAGGCGGCGCCTATGTGCCGGCGATGTCCGACGAAACGATCATCGTCGAGGGCCAGGGCACGATCTTCCTTGCCGGTCCGCCGCTGGTCAGGGCAGCAACCGGCGAAGTGGTTTCGGCCGAGGATCTTGGCGGCGCCGACGTGCATACGCGCCTGTCCGGCGTTGCCGATCACATGGCGCGCGACGATGCCCATGCGCTGGCACTTGCCCGCCGGTCGGTCGCGGCCCTTAACCGTCGCAAGCCGATGTCGGTGGAACTGCAAAGCCCCGAGCCACCGCTTTATGATCCGCAGGAGATCGCCGGCATCGTGCCGGCGGACCTGCGAACGCCCTACGATATCCGCGAAGTCATCGCCCGGATGGTCGACGGCTCCCGCTTCGACGAGTTCAAGGCGCGCTACGGTACGACGCTCGTCTGCGGCTTCGCCCATGTGCATGGCGTTCCCGTCGGCATCATCGCCAACAACGGCGTGCTGTTTTCCGAATCGGCACTGAAGGGCGCGCATTTCGTCGAGCTGTGCACCCAGCGCCGCATCCCGCTCGTCTTCCTGCAGAACATCACGGGCTTCATGGTCGGCCGCAAATACGAGACCGAAGGCATCGCCAAACACGGCGCCAAGCTGGTGACGGCGGTGGCGACGGCGCAGGTGCCGAAGATCACCATGCTCGTCGGCGGCTCGTTCGGCGCCGGCAATTACGGCATGTGCGGGCGCGCCTTCTCGCCGCGGTTCCTGTGGACCTGGCCGAACAGCCGGATTTCGGTGATGGGCGGCGAACAGGCGGCCGGCGTGCTGTCGACGGTTCGCGGCGAGGCACTGAAGCGCGCGGGCACGCCCTGGAACGAGGAAGAGGAGGCGAAGTTTCGCCAGCCGGTGCTCGACCTGTTCGAACGCCAGAGCCACCCGCTCTATGCCTCGGCCCGGCTCTGGGACGACGGTGTCGTCGACCCGCGCAAGAGCCGCGACGTGCTGGCGCTTTCACTTTCGGCAGCGCTCAACGCGCCGATCGAAGAGACGCGTTTCGGCCTGTTCAGAATGTAGGAGATCGCGATGAAGCGCGAGAACGTCAATGCCAGCAATGCACCCCAGCCCCGCGGCGGCTATTCACAGGCCGTCAGGCTCGAGAATTTCGAGCGGCTGGTTTTTGTCAGTGGCCAGGTGCCGCTTGATGCCGAAGACAAGTTGCCTGACGGTTTCGAGGCGCAGGCGCGCCAGGTCTGGCGCAACATCGACGCCCAGCTGATGGCGGCCGGCATGAGCAAGGCCGATATCGTCAAGGTCACGGTCTTTCTCGCGGATCGCAGCCATACCATGGCCAATCGTGCGGCCCGTGCGGAATATCTCGGCGCGCTGGCACCGGCCATGTCGGTGGTCATCGCCGGTATCTTCGATACGAGCTGGTTGCTCGAAGTCGAAGTGATCGCGGCACAATAGGGCGGGCAAAATGCCGATGTTTTCCAAGCTTCTGATCGCCAATCGTGGAGAAATCGCCTGCCGTGTCATCCGCACGGCGCAGCGCCTGGGAGTCAGGACTGTCGCGGTCTATTCCGACGCCGACGTCGATGCGCTGCATGTGCGGCTTGCCGACGAGGCCATTCGCATCGGGCCGGCGGCGGCGTCCGAAAGCTACCTGTCGATCGAGAAGATCGTGGCTGCGGCCCGGTCCGTGAACGCCGACGCCATCCATCCCGGCTACGGCTTCCTGTCGGAGAACGCGAACTTCGCCGAGGCGGTCGAAGCGGCCGGTTTGATCTTCGTCGGTCCGTCGCCGGCCGCCATTCGCGCCATGGGCCTGAAGGATGCGGCCAAGGCGCTGATGGAGCAGGCGGGTGTTCCTGTTGTGCCCGGCTACCACGGCGACGAACAGGAACCGTCCTTCCTTTCGCAGCGGGCCACTGAGGTCGGCTACCCGGTGCTGATCAAGGCGCGGGCCGGCGGCGGCGGCAAGGGCATGCGCAAGGTTGAAGAGCCGCACGAATTTCCAGCTGCCCTTGAGGCTGCGCGTCGCGAGGCGCAAGCCGCCTTCGGGGACAGCGCGGTGCTGATCGAGAAATATCTGACCAAGCCCAGGCATATCGAGGTCCAGGTCTTCGGCGACCGGCACGGCAACATTCTGCACCTGTTCGAGCGCGACTGCTCGCTGCAGCGCCGCCATCAGAAGGTGATCGAGGAAGCACCGGCGCCGGGCATGACGGCGGAGGTGCGTCGGGCGATGGGCGAGGCGGCGGTCAAGGCGGCGCGCGCCATCGGCTATGTCGGCGCCGGCACGGTCGAGTTCATCGCCGACGTGACCAATGGTCTCTGGCCGGACCAGTTCTATTTCATGGAGATGAACACGCGGCTTCAGGTGGAGCATCCGGTCACCGAGGCGATCACCGGCATCGACCTCGTCGAATGGCAGTTGCGCGCCGCCGTCGGAGAGGCGCTGCCCAAGCGCCAGAACGAAATTGCCATCGATGGCTGGGCGTTCGAGGCGCGGATCTATGCGGAGGATCCGACGCGCGGCTTTCTGCCGGCAACCGGCCGACTGGCAACGCTCGACTTTCCCGCCGATGGCGTGCGCGTCGATGCCGGTGTGCGGCAGGGCGATATCATCACGCCGTTTTATGACCCGCTGATCGCCAAGCTGATCGTGCACGGCCCCAGCCGCTCGGCAGCGCTGGCCCGGCTGGAGAATGCGCTCAGGGCCTGCCGTATCGGCGGCACCATCACCAATCTCGACTTTCTCGCCCGGCTCGCGGCCGAACCGGAGTTTCGCGCCGGCCGGCCGGACACCGGCCTGATCGACCGTTCGATCGATCAGCTGACCATGCCGCTCGTGCCGGGCGACGAGGCGCTGGCGCTGGCGGCCATCGCCGCCACCGGCGTCCTGCAGCCGGCAAGACCGGACGACCCCTGGTCGTCCCTCGGCCATTGGCAGATCTGGGGTGACGCGCATCGAAGCGTTGCCGTCGAACATGCCGGCGGTCGATCGGTCGTCACGCTTGCGGCCCGTGGGCGCGATCAATTCGCGGTCAGGGCAGGCGACAGCACCTTGCCGGTGCTTGTGCTCGATCGGCTTGACGACGGCGCCCGCGTGGAAATCGCCGGCGAGCAACGGGTTTTCCGCTTCCTGCGCGAAGGGGAGACGATCACGCTTTTCGTCGGCGGCGAGACCTTCGTTCTTCGCCTTCCCGATGCGCTCGCGATGGCCCATTCCGATGAGGCCGCGCAAGATGAGCTGACTGCGCCGATGCCGGGGATCGTCAAGCTCATTCATGTCAGCGCCGGTGACGTGGTGACCAAGGGCCGGCCCCTCGCGGTGATGGAGGCGATGAAGATGGAGATGACCCTGGCGGCGTCCCGCGACGGCGTCGTCGAGGCCGTTCTGATTGCGCCAGGCGAACAGGTCAGCGCCGGGGCAATCCTCGTTGTGCTGAAGCCGGAGAGCGCCGAATGAGCGTGCCGGAGCATGTGACGCTGGTCGAAATGGCGCCGCGCGACGGCCTGCAGAACGAAAAGCGGCTGGTGGACACGGCCGACAAGATCCGCCTCGTCGATCTCCTGTCTGAATGCGGCTATCAGCGCATCGAAGTGACGAGTTTCGTCAGTCCGAAATGGGTGCCGCAGATGGCCGATGCGTCTGCGGTCATGGCCGGGATAAAGCGTCGGCCGGGCACCCGCTATGCTGTGCTGACGCCGAACATGCAGGGCTTCGAGGCAGCGCGCTCGGCAAAAGCCGACGAGGTCGCGATCTTCGCTTCGGCATCGGAGACCTTTTCTGAGAAGAACATCAATTGTTCGATCGCCGAAAGCATCGAGCGCTTTCGCCCCGTCGCCGAAGCCTGCCGCGCCCATACCATGCCGTTGCGGGGCTATGTCAGCTGCGTCGTTGAATGCCCCTATGAGGGCCGGGTTGCGCCGCAGAGCGCCGCTCGGGTCGCCGCGGAGTTGATGGCACTCGGCTGTTACGAGGTCAGTCTCGGCGATACGATCGGGCGCGGCACGCCCGAGGCCGTGGACGCTATGCTGGCAGCAGTCCTTGAGCATGTTTCGTCCGGGCAATTGGCCGGGCATTTCCACGATACGTCGGGCCGGGCGCTGGACAATATCGCGGTCGCGCTCGAGCGCGGCCTGCGCGTCTTCGACGCATCGGCGGGGGGGCTCGGCGGCTGCCCCTATGCGCCGGGCGCCGCCGGCAACGTCGATACGCTCGCGGTCAATGCCTTTGTCACCGGGCGCGGGTTTTCAACCGGATTGGATGCGACGCGGCTCGAAGCAGCCGCCACCTTCGCGAGAACGCTGAGGAGTGCCGCCTGATGTTCGAAACGATCCGGTATGGCGTCGATGAAAGGGGTGTCGCCCGGCTGACATTGGCGCAACCACAGAAGCACAATGCGCTTTCTGCCGTCATGATCAGCGAATTGACCGCGGCGGCCGAGCGCCTGTCGGGCGATGTTGCCGTGCGCGTCGTGATACTCGACGCCGAGGGCCGCAGCTTCTGCGCCGGGGGCGATCTCGGCTGGATGCGCGAGCAATTCGATGCGGATCGCCCGACCCGCATCGCCGAGGCGACGCGCCTGGCACTGATGTTCAAGGCGCTGAACGAGATTGCCAAACCGGTCATCGCCCGGGTGCACGGCAATGCTTTCGGTGGCGGCATCGGCCTGATGAGCGTCTGCGATGCTGTCGTTGCGTCGGCCGATGCGCGGTTCGGCCTCACGGAGACCCGGCTGGGCCTGATCCCGGCGACCATCAGTCCCTATGTCGCCGCCCGCATTGGCGAGGGCAAGGCACGGCCGCTGTTCATGTCGGCGCGTCTGTTCGGGGCAGAAGAGGCGAGGGAGGCGGGTCTCGTTACAGCGATTGCAGCATCAGATGGGCTGGATGCCGCAATGGCGGCCGAGGTCGAGCCCTATCTGCAGACGGCGCCCGGCGCCACGGGACGGGCAAAGCGGCTTGCGCGGTCGCTTGGGCAACCGATCACCGATGCGACCATTGCCGCCACGATCGAGCAGCTTGCCGATTGCTGGGAAAGCGAGGAGGCGCGCGAAGGCGTGGCCGCCTTCTTCGAACGGCGCGAACCCGCCTGGCGGCAACCGCCGCGCGGCTGATGCAGCCGTTTGAACCCATCGCCCATTGCATCAACAGCAGGCGGACGTTGCCGGTATGCGCCCTCAGATCACCTTGCCGGGGTTGAGGATGCCTTTCGGGTCGAGCGCGTGCTTGATGCGGCGCATGACGTCGAGTTCGGCATCGCTGCGCGAATGGCCAAGAAAATCCCGCTTCAACGTGCCGATCCCGTGTTCGGCCGAGATCGAGCCGCGATAGCGGCGAACGATATCGTAGACGATTCCGTCGACCGCGTGTTGGGTATGTGCATCGCTTCCCGGCGTGGAAAAGGCGATGTGCAGATTGCTGTCGGCGACATGGCCGAAGAAGGAGATATGCGCGTCGGGAAATCCGGCGGCAAGCGCCCCGCCGCATTCCCTAGCAAAGCGGCCGATCTCGCCGATCGGCAGGCTGACGTCGAGATTGATCAGCCCCGGCAGCAGGCGGTCCATCGCATGCCCTTCGCGCACCTGCCAGAACAGCCGGCTTTCCTTCTCCGACTGTGCGATGAGGGCGTTGGCGATGAGATCGTCTTCGAGCGCGGCGCCGAGAAAATTCTCGAAATCCGCACCGTCTTCGTCGTGGCCTTGGACGTCCTGCTCGACGATCACAGCGAAGGCGGGGGCTGTCTCGAAGAAGCGTTGGCCCTCCGCCTCGCAGTTGAAGCGAAAATAGCTGTCCCACATGGCCTCGAAGGCCGACAGGCCCGGTAGGCCCCTTTGCGCCCGCGCCAGGAAGGCGACCACCTGATCGTAGCTCTCAAGCGCACACAGCGCCGTCAGCCGGCCAGCCGGTCGCGGCTTCAGCCGCAGCACCGCACGGGTGATGACGCCGAGTGTGCCTTCCGAGCCGATGAAATACTGGCGCAGGTCGTAACCGGTGTTGTTCTTGATCATCTTGCTGAGCGAAGACAGGACCGTGCCGTCGGCAAGCACGACTTCGACCCCGAGAACGTTGTCGCGGGTGACGCCGTGCGCGATGACGCGGATGCCGCCGGCATTGGTGGCGAGATTGCCGCCGATCTGGCAGGAGCCGCGCGCGCCAAGGTCGATCGGCAGCAGGAAACCGGCATCGTCGGCAGCGCTCTGGGCCACTTCGAGCGGGGTGCCGGCCAGAACGGTCATGGTTGCCGAAAGCGGGTCGATCTCCTCGACGCCCGAGATGCGCTCAAGCGAGAGGGAAATCGTGTCTTCGCCGGGGTTGGCGCCGCCGGCAAGGCCGGTTAAACCACCCTGTACCACGACCGTCTGGTCATGGGCATTGCAGATGCGAAGCGCGGTTGCGACCTCATCTGTGTTCGCTGGGCGGATGACGGCCTTGGGCAGATGGCGCCCGGTCAGGCTGGCGTCGCTGCGATAGCGTTCACCGATGCCAGCGGCGGTCAACACCGCATCGCCGAGCGCCTGTTTCAGGTCTTCAATCACGGACATGCGCCCAACCTCCCGCTTCCAGCATCGCCTCAGACGCTGTAGCGCATCTCGGCGGAAACGGGAATTGGGAGATCGCCCGGCGAAAAGGCTCTCAGGTGCCGGTGCGCGCCAGTTCGAATGGTTGCGGCTGCGGGTCGGCCTCGACTGCCGGGCCTTCGGCCTCGACCACAGCGGCGTGATCCCTATACAGCTTCCACTTTGTGGGT
>UBXV01000009.1 GCA_900469625.1 Hyphomicrobiales bacterium | reverse complement strand
GGCGGTCCCGGATCGGGATCGGGATCGGGATCGGGATCGGGGTCCGGGTCGGGAGCCGGGATCAGGCGCGAGCGCAGATACCAGTTGTTGTCGGCGACATCGGCGCCGACGCCACCGAAGTTCAGCGTATAGGCAAAGGCACCACCGACGACGGCCTGCTCGCCATTGCTGGTGATGTAGTCGCCGACGAGCGTGAAGGCGGTCGATTCCGAGGTCGCACCATTGATGGTATCGACCACCAGGATGCCGTTGGCTGTCGTCAGCGCTCCCGGTCCAGTCGTGTTGCGCACGATCAGCGACGTCGCGCCGGTGGCAGCACCGCCATCCACCACCAGAATGTCCGATGGTGCGCCGTCCGCGCCGAGATAGGTGTTGAGAGCGATCTGGCCGTCTTCGCCGACATAGTTGACGACCGTCAGCGTCTTGTAGCTCGCAAGCAGAGTCGGGTCGCCCACGGGCGGCGAGAAGTCGATCAGGCTCGGGTCGTTGAGCAGGTTGGTGAGGTTGGAGGAGCCCGTCAGGTTCCAGACGCTGTCGCTCCGCATCACCACGTTGGAGACGCTGTCGACGGCGGTAAAGGCCGAACCGGTGACGGTGGACGCCGTCAGGGTGATGTTGGCAAGGCCGGGGACGACGGGCAGGGCGGCGGGCGGTGAAAAGACCGGCGGCGTCTCCGTTCCCTCCGGATCCGTCAGCCCTCCCGGGCCGCTGTCAGGAAGACCAAGGGGTGGAAACTCGGCGATCGTTGCGACCCGCAGCCACTCGCCGCTGCCGCCAGCCGTCGAATTCGTCAGCGTCACGTTGCCGTTGCCGCCGACCGCGATCGTCGGACCGCTCGCATTGGTCAGCGAACTCCCGGTAAAGCGGGCCTCGGAGACAAAACCCGGCGCGCCGGCGACATAAAGGGCGGCCGCCTGCGTGCCGGTCGCCTCGACGGTCGAGTTGAGACCGGTGACCAGGCCGCCGGCTTCGGCAAGGGCGCCGTGCCCGTTCGTCCCGGTCGCCAGTACCGCGGTGCTGTCGAGATTGACGGAGCTGCCATTGTCCCTGGCATGCATGCCGGCGGAGCGAACGCCTTCGACGAGAACATTGCTGCGGTTGGCGTTGACCGTGCCGGCCATGATCGCACGCAAGCCATCCGACAGGGCGCCGTGGGTGGTGACCGCGGAATCGTTGAGGGTGATGACGGAAGGGGCTTCGAGGAAATGCTGGTTTGCCCCGGCGCCATGGGCGGCCGCGCCTGACGTCTCGACCGTTATGCCGTTTGCCGTGATCGTTGCCGGAAACTGTGCGCCGGCCTGTTCGACGGTCGCGTAGAGGCCGAGGCTTCCGGGGCCGAGGGTCGTGATCGTATTTCCGTTGAGGAACACCGATCCGCCGTCGTCGGCCACAGCGCCCATGGCGATGTTGCCCGTCGTCAGGATCGTGGTGCCCGTCGCCGTCAGCACGCCGTTCGGGTTGCGCGCCGCCACGCCATGGGGAAACGAGCTCAGTCGCACTGCGTCGCCGGTGGTCGTCACCGAGCCGCCGTTGAGGGTGATCTGCCCGTTCAGGTCTGCGAGCACACCCATCGCGTTGTCGGTGCCGGATGTGCGGATGGTGACGTCTGTGGCGGTGATCGTGCCGTTGGCCGCATAGAGGGCGGGGCCGTCACGCCCTTCGGTGGTCGACGAGCCGCCATTCATCGTGGCGGATGCGCCGGACACGACGCGCAGGCCATAACCGACAGGCCCGGTGCTTCGAATGGCGCTGTTCGTGAGGCTGATCGTCGAGCCTGCGTCCTGCACGAGGATGCCGGTGTTGTTCTGCGACAGGAATGTGCTGCCGGTGACTGTCGCCTGGCCGCCGTTGAAGAGGAAGACGGCGGGTGCACGTGTGCCGGCGACCGTCACCGTCGTGTTCTCTATCGTGGCCGTCGAGCCGGCGTCCTGAACGGAGATGCCGACACCGCGCTGGCCGGTCGCGTCAATCGTGACCCCGCTCAGACTGAGGGTGCCGCCGGACAGCGCCCTTGCCGCCGACGATGGATCCGTGTCGGCACTGGCGTTGCTGCTCGAATTGATCGTGCTGTTCGTCAGGCTCACACTGCCGCCCTGCTCGGCACGCGCGCCACTCGCCAGCAGGCCCGAGGTGCTCACGGTAATGCCGGTCCCGTTGATCTGGCTGCCGGCGCCCGTTGCGATCAGGCCATGGCTGCCCACTGGCCCAACCGTGTTCTGCACACCGGTGGTCGTGATGGTCGCACCGCTGTCGAGGGTGATCGCGCCGCCGCCCTGCGCGAGCGCGCCGAAGGAGCCGCGCGACAGCGTTGCAATCGAGCCGCCCGAAAACTGGATCTGGCTGCCCGGGCCGGTTGAAATCAGGCCATGGTTTGTCAGGCCGTTGCCGCCACCGAGCATCCGGATCGCGGTGTTGGTCAATGTGAGCGCGCCGCCTGCCTGCGCCGTGGCGCCGACCATGTTGCTGGCTGTCGTGGTTCCGTTCGGCGGCCCCATGGTGATCGTTGTGCCCGATGCGGCGATCGTGCTGCCGGTTCCGGTCGCACGCAGCCCGATCTGTCCGGCGGAGGTGGCTGTTGTCACTGCCGTCGTCGCAAGCCTGCTGTCGTTGAACTGGATGGTCCCGCCCGACTGCGCCTGGACGCCGATCGTCGTCGCCGCGCCGAGGTTGACGGTGATGCCGTCGCCTATGATCTGGCCGAGCGTGCCCGAGGCGTTCAAGCCGACGGCGTTTGCCGGCACCACGTTGATCGTTGTTCCCGGCGGGACTGTACATTGGGTGTTGTTGACGGTTGCGGGGGCCGGGCAGGCCTGGGCGAACGCGGTGCCGGGCAGGGCAAGCGACACAAGGGCCGCAGCACCAGCGCTTCCGAGCCAGCCAGCTTGATGCTGCCTGTCGTTGACGACGTTCTTGGGAATGGAAGACGGCGCCCGTCTGCGCGCAGCATTCGCCCTGCACCGGTGGTGATGCTGCTTGTCGGTCGTCATTGAAACGTCCCCTCGCATGCCTCAACGGATCGTCGGCGTCGGGGGAAGGTTCGGGAGCCTTGCTTGTGCTACCGAACGAGAATCAAGATCCCCCGTAATCTACAGCAATACGCTCGCAATTGTGATAACAATACCCTGCATTTTAGTGGGTGCTTTATTATCTTTCTGAAAGAATTAACGACCTATTACCGTCTGTATTCTTCGCTGCCGGCGGCAAGTTTGAAGTGGTGCGCCCTTCACGCCGGAACGCATGCTGGATCTTCTTGATCATCGGGCAGTGCAAGCACGTCTGCAGACGTAGAGCGAGCACGCCGCGTGGCGCGCACGCTCGATAGAGGCAGGGCAGGGTATGGTTGGCGGGGCATGGCAGGGTGCGCGACGCGCCAGGAGCCGATCAGGCCGTGATGGCTGAGCCTTTACCGTGCATCGTGTGCGGCGAGCTTCGCCTTCATCGCCTGCACCGTCGTGGTGTCGGTGCGGCGCCGATCCTCGGTCACAAAGCCCATGCTCAAAAGTCGTGGATCGTGAGCCGGCTCACGGATCGAGCATGACGAATGCACTTCGCTGACCGAAAGTCGGGCGAGCAGCGCGTCGACTGTATCGAGCGTTACGCCGGAGCCGGGCATGATCGACAGTCGTCCGGCCGACAGCTCCACGAGTTCCGCGAGCCTGTCGATTGCCTGCGGCGCGCTTTTCGCGCCGCCCGACGTCAAAATCCGCTCGAAGCCGAGTTCGACGGCAAGCTCCATCGCGTCATTGAAATCCGGCACCAGGTCGAAGGCCCGGTGAAGTGTGAGGCCAAGGCCGGCGGCGTGGCCGGTCAGTTTCCGCAGCATCGGCGCGTCGAGACTGCCGTCGGCGAGCGACGCGCCGAGCACGACACCCGCAAGCCCGGCATCGCGCACGGCATCGATATCCCGGCGCATCATGTCGAGGTCGCCGGCGCTGAAGACGAAGTCGCCCGGACGCGGTCGGATCATCGCGTAGACGGGAACCGGTGGTGGTCCGGCAAGCGCCATCAATCCGGCGGTGGGCGTCAGCCCGCCGATCGAGAGCGCGGCGCAGAGTTCGATGCGGTCGGCGCCGCCCTCGATTGCCGCTGCCAGCCCGTCGGCGTCGTCGACGCAAACCTCAAGTCCAGTCACGCTCATGCTTTTTCCTCTCCCAGTCCCAGCAGTGCCGCGCCGATCAGGCCCGGCTCGACCCGACACTCGCCGCGCACCACCAGCGGCCGCTTGAACTGCCGCAGGATCCGGCCGCGGACCGCCGTGTCGATTTCTTCCAGCAACGGTTCCACATTGGAAAGGCCGCCGCCGACCGGCACGATCGTCGCACCCGTCGTGTTGATGACCACCGCCAGCGGCGCGCTGACGAGATCGACAAGCACCTCGACGGTGCGTTTTGCTTCGGCGTCGCCCTTCAGCCACGCCTCGATGATCTCGTGGCTCGTCATCGTCTTGCCGTGGATGGTGTCGTGCAGGCGCTCGAGTCCGCGCGCGCCGCCGACGGTGTCGACGCAGCGTCGCTGGCCGCAGCCGCAGGCATAGGCGGGAATGGCAATCGGCGGATCTCCGGCTTCGGCAGCCAGAGCCGGCCCGTGCCCCCATTCGCCGGCAAAGCCGCCATCGGCGTTGATCAGCTCGCCGCCGACCACCAGGCCGCCGCCGACGCCGGTGCCCAGGATGGCGCCGAAAACGATGCGATGCCCGCGTCCTGCCCCGGCGCCGGCTTCTGCAAGCGCGAAGCAGTCGGCGTCATTGGCGATCCTGACTGGCAGATGCAAGGCGCGTTGGAGCTCTGTCACCAGTTCGCGGCCATCGATGCAGGGTATGTTGGCGCATTTGATCCGGCGCGTTTCCGGGTCGATGACGCCGGTGATCGAGATCGCCACGCATTCCGGATGGCCGCCGGCCTCGTCCAGCACGGACTCGAGCACCTGGACGAACTGGCGAAAGTCGGTGAGCGGCGTCGTGCGGCGCGGCAGCGGAAAGATCCGGTCCCGCGCATGCACGACCGCGCCCTTGATCGCCGACCCGCCGATGTCGAAACAGACGATCATGCCTCTCCCCGGATCACCGTTTCGGCCGCAAGCGCAATCGACAGCAACCGGTCATCCTGATGATGTGGTGCGGCGAGCTGCAGGCCGACGGGCATTTCGCCGGCGCCGGTGCCGCAGGGGATCGAGACGCCGCAGAAGTCGAGGAAGTTGCCTATGAGCGTGTTGCGCAAGGTCCTCGCATTGGTCTTGAAGAACAGCTCGTCGTCGCCAAGCAGTGGCGCGACGGGCGGGGCCACATGCGGCAGCGTCGGGTGGACGATCAGTTCACCGGGCTTCAGGCTCTCGATCGTCTCGTGGATCAGCTGGTCGCGTGCATCGAGAAGCGCGATGTAGTCGGGCATGGTGATCTTCTCGCCGAGCCTGGTGCGGGCGACGACGCGCGGGTCCATGCGTTCGGCTTCGGGTCCAGCAAGCCGTTCCCGATGCAGCGCAAAGGCCTCCGCTGTCACCAGCGCACCATGGCGGGCCATCAGGTCGAATACCGCCTTGAAGGTCGGGAAGGCGCGCCGCGTCACGCTGGCACCGGCCTTTTCCAGCCGCTTGATCGCATCCTCGAAGGCTTCGACGACTTCGCTCTCGGCCTCGTCGAAGACGATGGTTTCAGGAATGACGATGGCAACGCCGGCGATCTCGCCGCGGCGCACCACCGGTGCGGTCAGGCCACGCATGGCGGCATCGATCCAGACCGCATCCTGCACCGTGTGGCAGAGGGGGCCGAGCGAATCGAGGCTCTCGGCCAGCGGAAACACACCCTTCATCGAATAGCGGCCACGCGTCGCCTTGTAGCCGACGATGCCGGTCATTGCCGCCGGGATGCGAATGGAACCGCCGGTGTCGGTGCCGATCGCCGCCGGCACCAAGCCGGCAGCGACGGCTGCGGCCGAACCGGAGGAAGAGCCGCCGGTGATGCGCTCGACATCGGTCGATGCCGGGTTGTGCGGCGTGCCGTAATGCGGATTGATGCCGAGGCCGGAAAAGGCGAATTCGCTCATATTGGTTCGCCCGACGCCGACCATACCTGAGCCGGCAACCGCGCCGACCACTGCCGCGTCGATGCTGGCGGGTGCATTGTCCTTCAGGACGACGGAGCCGGCGGTGGTGACGCTGCCCTTGACGTCGAAGAGGTCTTTCCACGCGACCGGAAGGCCGTCGAGCAGGCCGAGCGAGCGGCCGGCCCGGATCCGGCTGGAGGCAGCAGCCGCATCCTTCAGCGCGCGGTCGCGGGTGAGGCCGACGAAGATCGCCTTGTCGCCATGTGCCTCGATACGGGCGAGCGTTTCCTCAGCAAGCGTGACCGGATCGAGCTTACCGTCCTGGATGAGGACCGATAGCCCGGCGAGCGTTTTCTGTCTGGTCATTGTCTCCCCTTGTCCGCCGGCCATCCGTGGCGGTTCGTCTGTGTCCTGTCGGCCTGTCGGGCCGTTGATTTCGCGCGTCGCGATCCCTCGGGCGCGCTTCACGCGCCGGCCGTCACCGTCGACATGGCTTACCATATCGCTCCCCATGGCGTTTGCCATGGCCCGACCGCCTCCGCCGCCAGAATTTTGCCGAATTGGCGGGATGCCCGCCCTCCCGCCTTGTCGATGCGAACGCTTCTGCCTACATGCCTCATCGAACCCTGCCCGGCACTGGAGAGAATTGATGATTTTGGACGCGGCGCGACTTTCTCTCGCCAATCTCTTTGCGCCGGAAACGCGCTCCGTGTTCTGGAAGGTTCTCGGCCTGACGCTGCTGGCGCTGGCAGCGCTCTGGTTCGGGCTTCGCGAAGTTTTCATCTGGCTCGCCTTGCCATGGCTCGACGCGCTGATGCCTGGTACGCCCGCCTGGGCGGGCTGGCTCACCTTCGTGCTCGGTATCTTTGCCAGCCTCGGGCTGGCGCTGGCGCTCGCCTTGTTGCTCGCACCGGTAACCGCGCTGATCGCCGGCTTCTTCCTCGATGATGTCGCCGAAGTGGTCGAGGCGCGCGATTATCCGAACGAGCCAGCGGGCAGGGCGCTGCCACTCGGCGAGGCGATCGCCGGCTCTGCCAAGTTCCTGGGCGTCGTCATCCTCGGCAACATCCTTGCGCTGTTCCTGCTGCTGGTGCCGGGCGTCAATCTCATCGCCTTCTTTCTCGTCAACGGCTACCTGCTCGGCCGGGAGTTTTTCGAGTTCGCCGCCATGCGCTACCGTTCGCCGGCCGAGGCGCGGCTCTTTCGCGCCAAGCACCGCTCGACCGTTTTTCTGGCCGGCCTGCTGCTGGCGGCCTTCCTCGCCGTCCCGCTTCTCAACCTTTTGACCCCGCTTTTTGCCGCAGGCCTGATGGTGCATCTGCACAAGAGGCTGTCGGCGAGCGATCCCGGATTTTCGTCGACGCCTGGGGCGCGACCGCCGGCGCGTGAACGGCAATCCGCTTGACAGCGGGCTGCCGCTCGCCAATCTGCCGGCGAATCCAAAATGACGTCGTGCGCTCAGGTGGCGCAGACCGGACGGAGAGCCGCAATGAACAATGAAGACCGGGTCACCAGGCTCGAAGAAACGATCGCGCACCAGGCCAAGACGATCGAGGAGCTCTCCGATCAGCTTGCCGAGCAATGGAAGGTCGTGGAACAGACGCGGGCCAAGCTCGACCGCTTGACGGAGCGCTTTCTCAGCCTCGAGGAACAATCGCTCGACGCGCCGCCGATCACCCGCCCGCCGCATTACTGAGAGGCAAATCCGGAAAACGTACAAAAAAGCCGCCGTTCCTGCGAACGACGGCCTTTCTCGTTTGAAGGCGCTAGCCCTTAGTAGGGGCAGGCTTCGTCGCTCATGTAGTCGTGAACCTGGACCTTGCCGGCGATGATTTCGGCTTTCACCTTTTCGACAGCGTCGAGCATTTCCGGGGTGATCAGGGCCTTGTTGTTGTCGTCGAGCGCGTAGCCGACACCATCTTCCTTGAGGCCGAGGTTGGAGATGCCGAACTCGAACTTGTCGTTCTTGGCCGCGGTGAAGGCTTCGTAGACGGCGACGTCGACGCGCTTGAGCATCGAGGTCAGCACCTTGCCCGGCTGCAGGCCGTTCTGGTTGGAATCGACGCCGATGCCGAGCTTGCCGGCATCTGCCGCTGCCTGCAGGACGCCGACGCCGGTGCCACCGGCTGCGTGGTAGACCACGTCCGATCCCTGGTCCATCTGCGACTTGGCGATTTCGCCGCCCTTGACCGGGTCGTTCCAGGCATCCGGCGTCGTGCCGGTGTAGGCTTCGAGAACCTTCACGTCAGCGCCGGTCGACTTCGCGCCGCCGACATAGCCGCAGGCGAACTTGTGGATGAGCGGAACGTCCATGCCGCCGATGAAGCTGACGGTCTTCGACTTCGAAGCGAGACCGGCGAGCACGCCGACGAGGTAGGAGCCTTCCTGTTCCTTGAACACGATCGACTTCACGTTCGGCTTGTCGAGCACCATGTCGATGATCGCGAACTTGGTGTCGGGGTATTCGGCGGCGATCTTTTCGAGCGGAGCGGCCCAGTTGAAGCCGGCCATGACGATCGGGTTGTTGCCGTCGCTGGCAAACCGGCGGAGCGCCTGTTCGCGCTGTGCGTCATTGGCGATTTCGAACTCGCGGTATTCGACGCCCGATTCTGTCTTGAATTTTTCGGCGCCGTTGAAAGCGGCTTCATTGAACGATTTGTCGAACTTGCCGCCCAGATCGTAAATGATGGCCGGCTTGATGTCGGCGGCCAGAGCCGTCGCGGACATCATGGAAAAGGCAAAGAGACCGAGAATTGTTTTTTTCATCGTGCAGCCCTGTTGTCGCTATTGATCTTTATCGGGTCCTCCCGCGGGCTCCTGACGGAGCCTGTCTGCGGAACCCACCCCTCTCGCGGGGGCTAGGGTGGGCGCATCCTTGCACGGTCACGGCAAAAAAACACTCAAAATTTTTCGGATGGTAAAAATGTCGACCGACATTCACAGACATCGTTAAAATGCCGGTTCCCTTGACCTTTTGGCGTCCGGGGATGGGCGCCGCGCGCCACGCGCGCGGCGGAAAAGGGCTAGCCGCCGATCGGGCAGCTGACCCCGGTGCCGCGCAGACCGCAATAGCCGCTGGGGTTTTTCGCCAGATACTGCTGGTGGTAGTCCTCGGCAAAGTACAACGGACCGGCCACTTCGATTTCGGTGGTGATCCTGCCGGTATGGCCCGACTGCTTAAGGGCTTGCTGGAAGGCGTCGCGCGCGTCCTTGGCCTGTCTCAGCTGCGCGTCGTCATAGGCATAGATCGCCGAGCGATAGGTCGTGCCGATATCGTTGCCCTGGCGCATGCCCTGGGTCGGGTCATGCGCCTCGAAGAAGGTCTTGAGCAGACTGGCAAGTGAAACAGTCTTCGGGTCGTAGACCACCAGCACCACCTCGGTGTGGCCGGTGAGCCCCGTAGTCGTTTCCTGGTAGGTCGGGTTCGGCGTCAAGCCGCCGGAGTAGCCGACCGCCGTGACGTGCACGCCGGGAATGTTCCACAGCAGCCGTTCCGCCCCCCAGAAGCAGCCCATGCCAAGCAAGATCTTCTCGGTCCCTTCGGGGTAGGGGCCCTTCAGGGCGCGTCCGGAGACGAAATGGGTGTCGGCGGTCGCAATGGCTTCCGCGCGCCCGCGCAGTGCCGTCTGGGCGTCGGGCAGAATGGTCTTCTTGTTGAACATGTCGATCAGGAACATCGTCAAACTCCTTGTCGTCGGGGCGGGTGAGCGCCCTTCGATGATCAGGCGGCGAAGCGACCGGCGGCCGGCCGCTTCTTGTATCCGGCCATCCAGAACAGCAGGGCGAGAAGGGCAAGCACCGCAAAGGCGGGCTGCGTCAAAAGCCAGTGCAGCGCCTGGTGCCAGAGTGTCGGTGCGCTATCGGAGCGCTGCGCAAACTGCACCCAGCTGGCGGTATCGGCGCCGAGCGCCTCGAGATCGTCGCCGAGCGAGGTCATAACGAGTTCGGATGCGGCGACGGACTGGATGGCATCGACCGCACCGGCCAGGACGGCTGCAAGCAGCACCACGAAGCTTGCCAGTCTCAACACGAAACGCATCGGTCCCTCATTCCTCAAATTCTGTCCCGCGGGCGGACCCGTCGCCCCTTCGGCGGCCCTTCCGAGGCGGAAAGCCGGCGAGGCCAGGGCACGCGATATTCCGGGATGGCGCAGCCTTCCGGCGATGTCGGTCGCTACGGGTCGAACAACGCTTCGGCAAGAGATAGGCCCGCTCGTTGGCGAGCGCAATGGCGAGCCTTGCCTGCCAAGTTATACAAGATGTCAACAATCTGTCAGAAAGCAGTTGATCCCGGACAAATCATCGGTATATATCCCGCCCGTCCGCCGGTTCGCGCCGGATGACACGAAGGGCCAAGGCTCTTCCCATCCAGCCGCATGACCATCGGCTGTTGACGGATGGACAGGTGGCCGAGTGGTTGAAGGCGCACGCCTGGAACGCGTGTATACGTGAAAGCGTATCGAGGGTTCGAATCCCTCTCTGTCCGCCATCACCTCTTCCCAAGCCTTGCTACAGACACTCGCAAAGCCCTTGGCCTCCAGGATTCGTCACGCTTTGTGTTTCCCAAGGCTTCCCATCGGTAGGGACCGCTACCCAAGCATATGTTGGCATATCCTCATGCAAACCTAACGAAGCTGGCCGCCGCGCGACCATGTTCATAGCGTCTGCTTCAGATTGTCGACCAGCTTACGAACCCGGCGTTCCCGCACTTCAGCGGTCTTGGCCTCCTCGATCGCGTTGACGTGTTTTTGCCGAAGCCCGAAAGGCAGGCGCTCAAAAGCCATTCGGGCGTGCGGAGCACTGTCGAAAGCCTCGGCGAGTTCGGCAGGCTCGGCGACCTCTCTCGGCGCCTCGTCGAGCGCGACATCGATCTCGATGATATCGCCTTCGTTGATCCCGGCGGCGGCGCGGTGGGCCGCGCTGATCCCTATCAGCCGCTGGCCGCGCATGGCCGCCACCCGGGTGCGCCAGCTAAAGCCATTAATCGTCACCGTCACCGGTGGGCGGCCTGCGGGACCCAGTATTTCCATCACTGGGCCGGGGACCTCGACGCCTGTTGCATTGCCCGAAGGGACGACCTTGGCCCGGAACGTTGCCGACCGCCTACCTGCATTCGTGTTCTGCTCGTCGCTCGATGCCATCGCCCAGATCCATGTTCATGCCACCCATCCATACGGCGTTAATTCGCAAGAGGAGTAAAGGTGCAAAATCCATTCGGTTTGCAGGGCCGTCGCGCGATCAGATGCCCATTGTCGATGCCGCCAAGTGCCTCCTGTCCTGCCTGTACGTTCCGCTTCTGTCCGGGGCTTGGTCGATCGGACATGCTTCACGCGTCGATGACGCGGCCGGCGGCGGTTCCGGCAATCTGCATCGCGGCAACCATCATCTGGTGGATCTGATCAGGGCCGTCGCCCCAGCGATGCGTTGCGGGCGGATCTGAATGTCGAAATTCGGCGTGATCAAGCGCGCCCGCTATCCAGTCACACGGGAATTTATGCGCAAAAATATACTTGGTGATCCGCTAAGGAGGAAGAAAATCCAATAAATACGAAACAGATGAAATTTCTCTTGCGGAAAACCTCAGCGTGCATGTAGTGTTTATGTGCATAAAAAGAGGTGAACATGTCGGTCTTGCAATTTCCACTTATTGAAATTCACGGTTCCCCGCGAGAGCGGGGGCGCATGCATGGAATGCAGGCGGCGGATCGCATCAGGCTTGGTATCGGTCACTACCTCACGCAGTTTTCCGCCTACGGTCTGGGGCCTGCCGCAATCGGCCGGCACGTCGACGCCTATCTGCCGCGCATCCAGGCGTTCGACGCCAATCTCGTGGAGGAGATGCGTGGTATCGCCGAGGGGGCGGCCGTCGACTTCGAGGCAATCGTGCTGCTCAATGCCCGCACCGAGCTGCTGTACGAAGCGCGCGAAGTCAGGGACGCGGCGCTTGCCAGCGAGAGCGCTGCTCCCGATGGCTGTACCGGCGTGGTCGTTCTGCCCAGCGCTGCCCGGGACGGGCGGTTGATCCATGCTCTGAACTGGGACTGGAAGGCCGAGTGCGCCGAGACGTCCATCGTCATGCGGGTTCGTCGCGACGACGGTCCCGATGTGATGACGTTCACCGAGGCTGGCGCGTTGGCGCGGGCGGGATTGAATGCGGCCGGCATTGCCATCACCGCCAACTACATCGAGTCCGATCGCGATTTCCAGACGCCAGGCATTCCGCTCGCCCTGGTTCGCCGCAAGGTGCTGGAAGCCCAGACCTATGCCGAGGCAATCGGTGTCGTTGTCTCGACGGACAAGCTGACCTCGAACAACCTGATCCTCAGCCACCGTGACGGCGTGGCAATCGACTTTGAATGCGCTCCGCGCGAGACCTTTGCGCTTTATCCGGACAACGGGTTGCTGGTTCACGCCAATCACTGGACCAACAAGTCCGCGCTTGCAAAGTATCGCGACGTCGGCATTCGCAATACGCCCGACAGTCTCTATCGTGACCTTCGAGTGCGCAGCCTGCTCGAGCCGAGCATAGGCGCCATCACCCAGGACGATGTCATTGCCGCCTTGCGCGACGATTTTGGCGCGCCTTATGCCGTTTGCCGTGCGCCCCTGGCCAACCGCCGTGGCAATCTGACCGCGACCGTCGCGACGTTGATGATCGACAGCACGGCGGGGACGATGGAGATCACGCCGCTTCCTGCCACGAACCGAAAGTCGACGACCTACAGTCTCACGCAACCGGCCTCACTGGCTGCCTGAGATCGAGGTATCGATGTTTCGCTATTTCCTTCGCCGAACCTTGATGACGGGCATCACGCTGTCGCTTGTCGGCATCACTGTCTTCTTCATCATGCGACTGATCCCCGGGGATCCGGCGTCGCTGATGCTGGGCGAGTCCGCGACCGACGAGCAACTCCAGATCCTTCGTGGCCGCTGGGGGCTCGATCAACCCTTGCCGGTGCAGTTTGGTTACTGGCTTGCAAGTCTGCTGTCGGGCGACTTCGGCGTTTCGACGCGAACAGGGCAGGACGTCCTGCCGCTCATTCTGGACCGCTTCGGCGTTACCGCGACGATCGTCGTCCTGGCCGTTGCCATTGCCGTGGCAATTGCGGTTCCCGCGGGCATGATCGCCGCATGGCGCCAGAACAGCCTGACCGACGTTGTTGCGATATCGCTCGCAACTCTGTTGCTGTCCATTCCGAGCTTCTGGCTCGGACTGATCATGCTGCTGGTCTTCGGGCTCAAGCTGGGCTGGGTCCCGGTCCTTGGTTTCGTCGGCTTCGACGGGGACATCTTGCGTGCGCTATCATTCATCATCCTGCCTGTCGTCACGCTTGCGCTGATTGAAATCGGCGTGCTGATCCGCATGGCGCGTGCCAGCACCATCGAGGTGCTCCGGCTGGAATATGTCACGCACGCCCGCGCCAAGGGCATTCCCGAGTGGAAGGTGCTGGTTCGACACGTCTTTCCCAACGCCTTCGCACCGACGCTCACCCTGATCGGGCTGATGCTGGGCAATCTCCTGGGCGGTATCGCAGTGCTGGAGACGGTGTTCACGCTGCCGGGCATCGGCAAGCTGCTTGTGGAGTCGATTTTCGCCCGTGACTACCCTGTCGTGCAGGGCTGCCTGCTGCTGACCGCCACGGTGTTCGTGCTCATAAACCTTGTTGTCGACCTGCTCTACCCGGTCTTCGATCCGCGCGTAACGGTGGAATAGCGCAATGATAAATAAGGCAAATCTTTTCGCTGGGGCGGCGTTGACCGGTGGGCTGCTGGCCGCGGCAATTCTCGGTGCCTTCTGGACACCTTACAATCCATTGCAGCTCGATATGCTCAACCGATTGGGCGTGCCGTCATCGGCCAACTGGCTCGGAACGGACGAATTTGGTCGAGACGTGCTGAGCCGCTTGATGGCGGGGGCGACGGCGAGCCTGAGTATCGCGGCAATAACGGTCGCCCTGGCCATCGTTTCCGGCACGTTTCTGGGCATGCTTGCGGGTGTCACCCGCGGGTGGGCTGCCCGTGGCATCAGTGCCGTCAGCGATGCCCTGCTTGCATTTCCCGGCATCCTCTTGGCGCTCACATTGATCGTCATTGTCGGCGCGGGCCGCAATGGCATCGTGATCGCGCTCGCCATCGCCTACATGCCCGGTGTCATGCGGATCGTGCGCAGTTCCGTGCTTTCCGCCCGCGAGAGGGAATATGTCGAGGCGTCGCGCGTCATTGGAAATTCGGAACTGTACACCATGCTCGTACATGTCCTGCCCAATTGCCTGGCGCCGATCACCGTCCTGGGCACCTCAATGTTCGGCTGGGCGATCCTGTCTGAAAGCGCCCTGTCGTTTCTCGGGCTTGGCGTTCCGCCGCCGGCTCCCACATGGGGCAACATGCTGGCCTCCGGTCAGCCGTTCTTCGAACAGGCGCTTTGGCTGAGCCTGGCACCCGGCATCTGTATCTCCGTCGCACTGCTAGGCACCAATTTGCTCGGCGATGCCCTTCGCGACCGTCTTGACCCACGAATGGCTGCAATATGAGCACTCCAGTCCTCGAAATCAGCGGCCTGCGCGTTGCGACCAATCGCCTGGAAGTCCTGCATGGCGTCGACCTGTCGCTCGCGGCCGGACAGCTTTCTGCCCTTGTCGGCGAGTCCGGCAGCGGCAAGACGATGGCCGCCCGCGCCGTCATGCGGCTGTTGCCAGGCGGACTGCGCATTACCGGCGGTTCGATACGCCTTGATGGCGAAGAGATCACAGGCGTCAGCGACCGGCGAATGCGCGCCTTGCGCGGACCCGGCATGGGCATGGTCTTCCAGGAGCCAATGGTGTCGCTCAATCCGGCGATTTCGATCGGGGCGCAGATGGCCGAAGGCCTCGCGCAGCACCGGCGCCTGTCGCGCGCCGATATCAAGGCACTGTCGCTGGCAATGCTGGAGCGTGTCCGCATCGCTGATCCGGAAGCCTGCCTGAGGGCCTTCCCGCACCAGTTTTCCGGCGGCATGCGCCAGCGCATCCTGCTGGCCTCGGTCATGTTGCTCAAGCCGCGTCTGCTGGTGGCGGATGAGCCGACAACGGCACTGGATACGCTCGCCCAGCGCGAAGTGCTGGACCTGATGGTCGAACTTGCGCGCGAGAACAACACGGCCGTGCTGCTCATTACCCACAATCTCGGGCTGGTATCGCGCTACACCCAGGAAATGACCGTTCTGAAGAATGGCGATGTGGTCGAAAGGGGTTCGACCAGGCGCATCATCGACCATGCCGAGCACCCCTATACGCAAGAGCTGGTTGCGGCAGCCCGCCGCAGCGATGGCGCACCGCCAGCCCCTGCCGGGACCGTCGTTCGTGAACTGGTCCGCGCCAAGGCGGTTTCGGTCACCTATCGCGGCCGCCACAGCAATGCGGTCAACGGCGTCGACCTTTCGATCGGCGAGGGCGAGACGGTGGCGCTTGTCGGCGGCAGCGGCTCGGGCAAAACGACGATGGGCCGGGCCATTCTCGGCCTCGTGCCGCTCTCTTCGGGCGAGGTGACGTTTCGCGACCGCAGCATCATGTCGGGCGGCGCCGTCGACCGGGACGTCCGTCTCGCCTGCCAGATGGTGTTCCAGGATCCATACTCGTCCCTCGACCCACGTCAGCGCATTGGCGCGATCGTGCGCGAGCCGCTTCGCCATGTCGGCGATATGACCGGTGCCGAAAAGGATGCCCGCGTTGCCGAGGTCATGGCCGATGTCGGGCTCACGGGCATGGAGCGACGGTTCCCCCATGAATTGTCGGGAGGCCAGCGCCAACGCATCGCGATCGCCAGGGCGATCGTGCGGCGCCCGGCGTTTGTGGTTGCCGACGAGCCGGTTTCGGCGCTCGACATGACAATTCAGGCCCAGGTTCTCGACCTGATCCTTTCGCTTCAGGCGCGCTACGGCTTTGCGTGCCTGTTCATCAGCCATGATCTCTCTGCGGTGCGGCGCATCGCCCAGCGCGTGGTGGTCATGGAGAACGGCATCGTTGTCGAAGCCGGGCCGACGGCTTCGGTCCTCGACAAGCCGAGCCATCCCTATACGCGTCGGCTGGTCGAAGCCGCACCGGTAATCGACAGGCCTTCGATCGCACCCAGACGAGCTGCCGGTGATCATCTGGATCAGCGAGACAAGGAATTGTTGTAATAATTTCTTACAGTTATCTCTAGACAACGACGACATATAAAAACGGGAGGTGGGGATGATTTTCAGTTTTCAGAGATTTGCGAACGTTCGATCAGGGCGCTTGGGGGTTGCCTTTGTCGTACTGTCACTGGGCATCGGCTTTGCCGACCCGGCTATCGCTCAAGGGGGCAGCATCATCCGTGCTGCCCTGAACGAAGACATCAGGGGCGTCGACCCGGCGCGCCAAAGCGAGGGCATGGCTGACCCGGTTCACATGCATGTCGTCGAGGGCCTCGTCGCATACGGCAGCAATCTGGAAGTCGGGCCCGTTTTGGCCGAGTCCTATTCGGTCGAGGATGGCGGCAAGACCTACGTCTTCAAGCTGCGCGACGGCGTGAAGTTTCACAACGGCGAGACGCTGACCTCGGCCGATGTCAAATGGTCCTGGGACTATCTGATGGCCGAGGGGTCCGTCTGGCGTTGCAAGGCGGTCTTCGAAGGCAACGTCAAGGTGCTCGCCGTCGAGACGCCGAATCCGCTGACCGTGGTCTACAGGCTTGCAGAGCCCAACGGTTCGTTCGCCTACACCCTGGCGCGGACCGACTGCGCCGGTACGCCGGTGTTTCACAAGAGTTCGCTGAAGGCCGACGGCAGTTGGGGTTCGGTCATCGGCACCGGCCCGTTCGCGGCAGGCGAGCGGAAGATCGGCGAGTATGCTGAAGTGCTCCGTTTTGCCGACTACAAGTCGCCCGCCGGCGAAGCCAATGGCCGTATCGGCCGCAAGGAAGCCATGGTCGACAAGATCCGCTTCTCGGTTGTCACCGATCCGGCCGCGCGCATCGTTGGGCTGCGTTCGGGAGAGCTCGATGTTTCCTCGGTCGCCAGCCAGTCAGTAGATCAGATCAGGCAAGAGGCGGCGCTCGACGTCGTGCTGTCCGAGACAACGGTCTGGTATGCCCTGCTGCTCAACCAGAAAGATCCGCTGCTGCAGAACAAGGCGCTGCGCCAGGCGATTGCATCGGCCATCGACCGCCAGGCAGTCGCGCAGGGTGTGACCTACGGTCTGGCCACCGGCACGTCCACGCCGATGCCGCGCGTCAGCCGTTACTACTCGCCGATCGCCAACGAACCCTTGGCGGCCAATCCGGACCGAACGCGCGAATTGCTGGCTGAAGCCGGCTATGACGGCGAGCCGATCACCATCATTGCCAACAAGAGCTTCCAGTCGATGTTCGACCAGGCGATCATCATTCAGAGCCAGTTGCAGGCAGCCGGCATCAATGTGACGATCGAGACGCTCGAATGGGGTCTGCAGCTCGAGCGCTATACGGGTGGCAAGTATCAGTCGCAGTCGTTCAGCTATTCGGGCCGTTTTGACCCGATGGGAGCGTGGGAGCGCATCATCGGGCCGGAATCACGCAAGGTCTGGAAGGATGAACGCGCCATCGCACTGCTCAAGAAGGGGCTCGTGGCCACCGACCCTGACGAAGTTCGGGCGATCTCGGACGAAATCTATGCCCTTTTCATCGAGGAAGCGCCTGCTGTCAGCCTCTTCCACATGACGCTGGCAAACGGCTTCAACAAGCGTCTTGAAGGCATCAAGTCGGCGCCCTTCGACACCCCGACATTGTGGAATGTCTCCATCAAGTGACCTGCCTGACATGCGCTTGCCGAGCGCATGTCTCTCGCGGCCTCGCGGCAGCTCCTTCCCCGGAGCGGTCGCGAGGCGGCTTCGCCTGCAAATCTTGACAAGGAAAGAGTGAAATGACCGCATCGGAACTGGACGCCAGGCTGCAAGCCCTGTCTGAAAATCGAGGCTTCGATATCTACTGGCACGTCCGGTTGGCAGCCGGCGGGGAAGAGCTGACGCGCGGTGGCGATGCCGTTCTTCCCTCTGCGAGTGTTCGCAAGACATCCGTCATGATGGCTGCGCTGCATGCCGCTGCCGAAGGGCGCCTGGACCTTGACCAGCCAGTCGTCATCGCGAAGGAGGCGCAGCCGGGAATTCTATCAGGCGTGTGCCAGTACATGACGCCAGGCCTGACTTTTCCGATGCGCGACGCCATCCTGCAGATGATCATCACCAGCGACAACATCTGCACCTATGAGGTGATGAAGGGTTTGGAAATCTCCGAATTCACCGACTATTGCCGCCGTATTGGCATGACCAACACGACGCATCGCACCCGCTTGCCGCCTCTGGGATTGTCGCCCGAACATGCGCTTGACCATGTCACGACAACAACGGCGCGCGACCAGGTGCTGCTGCTGCAACTGATCTACGCCGGCGCCAAGGGCGATGCGGACGCGATTGCGCGGCTTGGTGTCGACGCCGAGCATTGCGCCATGGCACTGCGCTTTCTGACCTGGCAGCGCTTCCGCAGCATGATTCCGGGGCATCTTCCGACGATGGCCGAGGTGGCCAACAAGACGGGCTGGGGCGAACGTGGCTGGATGGATTCGGCAATCGTCTTCAAGGACTCCGCTCCGCTCTACATCATGAGCATAACGACTGACCGGGTGCCGAGGGTCATGCCCAACGGCCTGCCGGGTCGCGTCGCCTCGACGGCGGCTATCGCCGAACTGTCGCGGGCCTGCTGGGACGCATTGGGCTGACGCTGAGGACGGTGCAGGCGTTCAGAACGCCTTGATGTGGCCGACGATGGCCTGCTCGACCTCATAGGGATCGCGCTCCTCGATCGCCGCCACGATGGCGAAATGGTCGCGGCTGCTCGCCTGCAGCCCTTCCACCGAGCGCCAGCGGCCGGTGGTGAACTGGCCGCTGCGGTTGCGCATCTCGTTGATCGTCTCGCTCAATACGGTGTTGCGTGTGAGCGAGTAGAGATAGGAGTGAAAATTGTGGTTGGCGTGGGCCTGCGCCTGCCTGCCGTCTTCGGAGATGCTGGCTTCGAAGATCAGGGCAAGCCGCCGCAGCTCGGCGATGTCGGCCGCGTCGGCCCGGGCGGTGATGAGGGGGGCCGCGCTGCGCTCGAGCAGTATGCGTACGAACAGCGTCTCGTTTCGGGTCGTCACATCGAGCGTCGCGACGCGGAATCCAGCATTGGCAACGTGATCGACGAGCTTGTCGTTCTTCAGATGGTCCAGTGCGCGGCGGATGTGGAACGGGCTCGCATCATACTGATGCTGCAGTTCGCTCAGCTTCAACCATGTGCCGGGCGCATAGGCGCCAAAGATGATGTCCCTGCGGATCGTGGTGATCAACTGCGCCAGTTGCTCGGCCGCTTCATGTGACTTCGCCATAACGGTCCATTCTGTTCAACGCGCCCATTCTAGGTGGGCGGAAAGGCGAAGGCCAGCGCCAGACAGCGTTGATGCCATATCTTTCACCGGTTCGGTGGCGACAGCCGCACCGTAACCGCGACGGAAGCATCCGGCGGGCTCCCGCCGACTGCGACAGGATCTGGACGATATCCGGTATCGGCAAGGTTGAGGACGATCGGCATGCGAACGGGGAGAATGGGATGCCAGTCCGGCGACGCGTCAGTCGCCAAACCGCGCATTGGCGAGCAGATAGACCGCGCCAGCCTCGATATCCTTGATGATCGCCGCGCTCGCTGCATCCGCATTGCCGGCTTCAAGGGCAGCCAAGGCATCCTCATGATAGTCGATCGCCAATATGCCGGACAGGTCGCCGTCAAATCCTTCGGCAAAGCGCCGAAGGAAAGGCCCGACCTGCATCCAGAGCGTCTCGATCAGGAAGATCAGCGCCTCGTTGCCGCAATGGCGATAAATCGAGAACTTGAAGTCGTAATTGGCCGCGAGATACTGGCCGATATCGCCCTTGCGTGCGGCTTCGGTCAGTTCGTTGCTAAGGCGGCGGACGGTCCGCAGGTTGTTGCCGTTGAGCAGTGCCGAGGCCCGCGCCGTCGCGCCACCCTCCAGCAACTTGCGGGCATCCGTGAGCTGGCTAAACGCCTCGACCGTCATCACCGGGACTTCCAGGCTTCCGTTGGGCAGCGCATTGAGCGCATGCAGGGCCTGCAGCCGGAGAAGGGCGCTGCGCACCGGCATATCGCTCGTGCCGAGCTCCTTTGCCAGCTTGCGTGACGTCAGCTTCTGCCCGGGCTCGAACTGGCCGGAAATAAGAGCCCGCGCGATCTCGCGATAGACTTTCTCGTGCAGCGGCTCGGTTTCCACGGACGCGAGACCAAACTGTGTCCGTTTCTCCACTTCAGTCTCCATCTCTGTGCCAAGCTGGCCATCATCCAATGACCATGCAATATAACGTTCACACCCCGAGTGCCATCCGTAAGTTCCAGCGAATACACCATATTTGCGCGATCGGTGATCGAGCGACGCGTCACGAAACGGCATGTCGACGCACGGCCTCGCCAAAGGCCGCAAAGATCGCCGCCGATGTGGGATCGCTGCTGACCCAGTATTCCGGGTGCCATTGAACACCCAGGATGAACGCGCCGGTGTCATCCGTCGACACGGCTTCGATGATGCCGTCCTCGGCCAGTGCCTCGACGCGCAAACCGTCCGCCAGCCGATCGATAGCCTGCCGGTGGAGGGAATTGATCTGCAAGGGCGCCGTGCCTGCAATCGCAGCCAGGCATGCGCCGGGCGCCGCGGTCACGGTTTGTCGAATGGCAAAGCGCTCGTCGCGCGTCGCGGCTTCGGGCATCCGGTGGTCAAGCGCTCCGTCGCGCTCCTGGATTTCCGTCTGCAATGTGCCTCCAAGAGCAACATTGAGTTCCTGCATGCCCCGGCAAATTGCCAACACCGGGATGCCACGCGCCAACGCTTTGCAGATAAGCGGCAATGAGGTCGCATCCCGGGCCTGGTCATACGGCCCGTTCGTTTCGCCGGGATCGCCACCGTAGAGACCCGGAAACACATTGGATTTCGACCCGGTGGCGATAAGTCCGTCGACCGCATCCAGCACGCGGTCGAGGTCGAGTGCATCGCCAAGGGCAGGCACCAGCAATGGTGTGACCTGCGCGCCGGCGGCGGCCGCCACGACATATTGCTGCTGCGCAACATGCCATAGCGTGCCGTCGAACTCTCTGGTGTCGCAGGTCATTGCAACAAGCGGCCTGTTCGCGCTCATACGCTTTCCAGATAGGTCTGGTGTTCGAACGGGCTGACATGAGCGGCAAAGATGTCCATCTCCTGCCGCTTGCAGGCCAGCATGGATTGCACCAGCTCCGGTGCGAAGATATCGGCCACCATCGGACCGGCCTCGAAGGCGTCTGCTGCCGCGCGCCAGCTGTTGGGCAGCTTCGGCAGGTCGTCGGCATAAGCATCAGCCCGGCGCGGATCGCCCGGCGATATGGTGCGCTCGATGCCGATGAGGGCTGAGCCCAGCATGGCTGCCATCACCAGATAGGGGTTGGCATCAGCACCGGCCACCCGATGCTCGATGCGTCGCGCCTGGTGCGGTCCGCCGGGAATGCGCACGGCAACCATGCGGTTTTCATAGCCCCAGGCGACGGACGTCGGTGCGTAGGAATTGGGGCGCAGGCGCCGATAGGAGTTGTAATGCGGCGCAAAGATCAGTGTGCTTTCCGCCATGCCCGCCAGCATGCCGCCAACCGCATGGCGCATCATTTCCGTGCCCTGGTCGGTGCCGTCATCGAACACATTGTTACCATCGCGATCCAGCAGGCTCATGTGGATATGCAGACCGTTGCCTGAGAAATTGCCATAGGGCTTGGCCATGAAGCTGGCCGCAAACCCGTGCTTGCGTGCAATGCCCTTGACGGTGCGCTTGAAAAACACGGCGTCGTCGGCCGCGCGCAAGGCGTCAGGCAAATGGCCAAGGTTGATTTCGAACTGGCCGCTGCCATTTTCGGCGATCGTCGTGTCGACCGGAATGTCCTGCTGTCGGCAAGCGGCATAGACCTCGTGAAAATAGGCCTCGAACTGGTCGAGCTCCTCCATCGCCATGGCGGCAGCCGTGTCGAGGTTGCGGCCGGTGATCGGCGATTTGGCGCCCTTTGGAACATCGCCGCTGGCGTCGACGAGATGGAACTCAAGTTCAACCGCAGTGACCGGCGTCAGGCCAAGGGCCTTGTAGCGCGCCAATACGGCCGCCAATGCCCGGCGCGGATCGCCGAGATAGGGCGCGCCCGCATCGTCCTGCAACCACACGGGCAGGAAGGCGGTCGGATGCGCGGTCCATTCCACAGGCAAGATGTTGCGCCCGGTCCAGGCGGCAATGCCGTCGACGTCCCCGGTCTTGAACACCATGGGGTTGTTGTCGATATCGCCGCCCCAGATATCGAGGCCCGCCACGGACAGGGGCATGCGCAGCTTGTTTTCCATGATCTTGATCGCCTGATCCGCCGGAATGCGCTTGCCGCGCATCACCCCGTTCAGATCGCAGGCCGCAGCGCGCACGGTGTGAATGTCGGGCCGGGTCTCCAGCCAGCGCAGGACATCGGAGATCGTCGAAGAAGTGTACATTTTCAGCTCCAGGGCTTGGTCGAGCAGGCAACGCCAGTGACAATGGGCATGTTTCAGTTCTTGAACCGGATCCAGGTGGTCTTGAGCGCGGTGTATTTTTCAGCGGCGTGCCGGGAAAGGTCCCGACCCGAGCCAGACTGCCGGAAGCCGCCAAACGGTATGGCGGGATTGACCGGATCGACGACATTGACGCCAACCACGCCGGCGACGATCTGTTCGGACACCCGATGGGCGCGAGACAGATTGTCGGTCCACACGGACGCGCCGAGGCCATAGACACTGTCATTGGCCAGTGCGATGGCTTCCGCCTCGTCGGCAAAACCGAGAACGGCAAGCACAGGTCCGAAGATCTCCTCGCGGGCGATGACCGCATCCGGCCGCACATCGGAAAAAATCGTCGGTTCGATAAAGCTGCCACGACCGTTGACGGTCACGGCATTGCCACCGGCGACCAGCGTTGCCTCACGGCACCCGGCCTCGATGTATCTCATGACATTGGCGGCATGTTTTGCCTCGACCATCGCCCCGAGGCGCGACTGCGGATCAAGCGGGTCTCCCGGGCGGTATTGCGCCATTCGCTCTGTCAGCAGATCGAGAAACCTGGCGCGGATCGAGTCTTGCACGATCAGGCGTGATCCCGCCGAGCAGACCTGTCCCTGATTGTAGAGGATGCCTGACACGACCTGATCGGCCGCGGTTTCCAGGTCTTCGCAATCTTCGAAAACGACAACCGGCGATTTGCCGCCGCATTCGAGCCAGACCTGCTTGAGGTTCGAGTCCCCGGCGTAGCGCAGGAACATCTTGCCGACGGCCGTCGAGCCGGTAAAGGCCAGGCAGTCGACATCCATGTGGCGACCCAGCGCCTGGCCCGCCGTTTCTCCGAAGCCGGGCACGACGTTGAGCACGCCCTCCGGCAGCCCGGCCTCAAGCGCGAGTTGGGCGAAGCGCAGAGCGGTCAGCGGCGACTGTTCGGCCGGCTTCAGCACGACGCTGTTTCCGGCGGCAAGCGCCGGGGCGCATTTCCAGATCGCCATGTTGAGCGGAAAATTCCACGGCACCACGGCGCCGACGACGCCGAGCGGCACCCGGCGGATCAGGCCGACATTGCCGACGGGCAGGGGAGCGACTTCGTCATAGGTCTTGTCGACCTCCTCGGCGTGCCACTGCAGGATGTTGATCGCGGTCGGTATGTCATTGCCGGCGGCGTCGCGCACCAGCTTGCCCATGTCGAGCGATTCCATCGCCGCCAATTGCTGCTGTTCGGCATTCAGCAGCTCGGCCAGTTTCAGGAGCACGCGCTTGCGGGCCAATGGGCTCTGGTTGCGCCAGTGGCCAGCATCGAAGCTTCGCCGCGCAGAGGTGACCGCATCGTCGACATCGGTTGCGTCGCCTTCGACAATGTCTGCGAGGGTTTCACCCGTCGCCGGATTGATCGTGGCAAAGCGCTTCCCGGAGCGGGCATCGACTTGCCGCCCGCCAATGATGGCCTGCGTGGGCAGGGGCACGGATTTGGCTGTTTTGTGCCAGTAGCTGCGATCTTCGATGTCTGCAATTTTAGCCATCTATCATTCACCCTGATTTGTAGTTTTGTCGCGCTGATTTTGGTCAGTGTCGAAATTTTATGACGTGTTTTTAGTGCTTTATGGAATCTAAAAATGAAATTATCAAACATCATTGCGCGATTTGCGATCGCAGTATATTGATACCTTCAGGGCTTGCCAAGCGCCTTGTGTGTGCTGGCTGGCATAATCTTTTCGGCAGCCAGGCGGGGCGGATAGGCAATGGATGTGATGGCAGTTCGCCCCAACCTGATCGGTGGTGCGTGGATCGGCGGCGACGAGGTGCGCGAGAACCGCAACCCTTCCGATATCGATGAGACCGTCGGGCTCTATGCAAGCGGTACGAAAGCCTGCGTCGATGCGGCCGTGGATGCGGCGCGCAAGGCGTTTCCGGCGTGGGCGATGTCGACGCCCCAGCAGCGTTTTGAGATCCTCGATCGTGCCGCGACGGAAATACTGGCCCGGCGTGACGAGCTGGGCGACCTGCTGAGCCGGGAGGAAGGCAAGATCAGCGCCGAGGGGCGTGCCGAGGTGCAGCGCGCCGGCATGGTGTTCAAATACATGGCGGGCGAAGCCCTGCGCAACCCTGGCGACGTGCTGCCTTCCGTGCGTGCCGGCGTCAAGGTGGAGGTCACGCGGGAGCCTGTCGGCGTCATCGGCATCGTGACGCCATGGAACTTCCCGATCGCGATCCCGGCCTGGAAGATCGCCCCCGCGCTCGCCTATGGCAACACGGTGGTGTTCAAACCGGCCGACCTCGTTCCTGCCTCGGCCTGGGCCCTGGTCGATATCCTGCATCGCTCGGGCCTGCCGGCCGGTGTGCTCAACCTGGTCATGGGCCCCGGCCGCGTGGTCGGGCAGGCGATCATGGCGCACCGCGGCGTCGACGCCGTGTCGTTCACGGGGTCGGTCGCGACCGGTCGCGCCGCCATTGCGACGGTCGCCGGGCGCGGCGCGCGCATCCAGGCCGAAATGGGTGGCAAGAACCCCTATGTCGTGCTCGACGATGCCGATCTCGATACGGCCGTCGAAGCCGTTGTCAGCGGGTCCTATTATTCCACCGGCCAACGCTGCACCGCGTCGAGCCGGATCATCGCGACGAGGGGCATCCACGACCGCCTGCTGGATGCGTTGCGTCGGCGGATCGCCGACATTCGCGTGGGTCATGCGCTGGATGCGGCCACTCAGGTCGGTCCCGTGGTCGACGCACGGCAGTTGCAGCAAGACCTCGACTACATAGCGATCGCCAAAGGCGAGGGTGGGATACTCGAGGCCGGTGGCGAACTGGTCGAGCGGCCGACCAGGGGCTTTTTCCTGCAGCCTGCCCTGTTTTCGGGGACGCACAACGCCATGCGGATCAATCAGGAGGAGGTGTTCGGTCCGGTCGCCTGCCTCATTCGTGTCGAGGATTACGAGGAGGCGCTGGCCGTGTCCCAGGATACCGAGTTCGGCCTCTCGGCGGGCATCGCCACGACGTCGATCAAATATGCCGAGCACTTCAAGCGTCATGCCCGCAGCGGCATGGTGATGGTCAACGTACCCACGGCCGGCGTCGACTTCCACGTGCCGTTTGGCGGCACCAAGGCGTCCAACTACGGGCCACGCGAACAGGGTGCCTACGCCAAGGAATTCTATACCACCGTCAAGACGTCCTACGAGGGCTGGTAGGGGCATGGACACCAACCGCGCCCGGCTCGGCAGCATCCATATCTATCCGCTGAAGTCGGCCGGTGGCGTTGCCGTCGCCAGTGCCCGGCTGGAGGCGAAGGGTCTGGTCGGCGATCGGCGGATGATGGTCGTCGATGCGGATGGCGCCGCGCTGACCGCGCGAACGGCGCCGGCTCTGCTGACGGTCAACGTGCAGCTCGATCAGGACGAAGTGGTGCTGACGGCACCGGCAATGGCGCCGTTGACGATAGCCCTGTCGGAGTTGCTGCCGATGGCGCAGCAGACCAGCGTATGGGGCGATGTGGTGGCGACCCTGGATGGCGGCGACGCCGCCTCAGCCTGGATGACGTCGCTGCTCGGGCGTCCGTGCCGCCTGGCTGTCGAACGCTGGGACACAGAGCGGCAAGCGGAGTTGGCCGAGGGCGGTCCGGTGAGCTTCGCGGATACCGCGCCCTTGCTGCTGGTCAATGCCGCGTCACTTGCCGCAGTCAATGCCCAACTCGAAACTCCCGTCGACATGGCGCGCTTCCGGGGCAATCTGGTCGTCGACGGTGCTTCGGCCTTCGATGAAGACGAATGGGACACCATTCGTATCGGCGGTGTCGAGTTTACGGCCGCCGGGCCCTGCGACCGCTGCGTCATGATCACGCTCGATCCCGAAAGCGGCGCTGCCGACCCGGAGCGCGAGCCCCTTTCGGTTCTGGTGCGTCACCGGCGCGGCGCGGACGGCAAGGTCTATTTCGGCCAATTTCTTATGCCGCGCTCGACCGGTCGCGTGTTCGCAGGCGATCCGATCGAGGTCCTCACCCGCAAGGTGCCGCCCGTCCTGTCCGGGCCGCCGCTCGTCGCGCCGAAATCCTTGGCTCCCCTGGCTCGGCCGGCAGCGAGCGGCAAGCGCTCGGAACTGATGCTGACCTGCGTCGCCCGGATCCGGGAAAGCGCTGACATGACGACCTTTCGCTTTGCCGCGGACCGGCCGGTCGATTATCTGCCCGGGCAGTACATCGCCATCTTCCCGGCGATCGACGGCAAGGAGACGCGCCGGAACTACACGATCTCGTCCTCGCCATCGCGTCCCTCGCACCTTTCCATCACGGTCAAGCGCGTGGCGGATGGCCTCGTATCCAATCATCTGCATGACAATCTGCAGATCGGCGATCGCCTGCGCGCCCAAAGCCCGGCCGGTAAATTCCACCTCGGCTCCGCCATCGACGGGCACGGCATTCTCATGATTTCGGCCGGCAGCGGCATCACGCCGATGATTGCCATGCTGCGTTATATTGCCGACCACAACCTCGATCGAGATGTCATTTTCCATCACAGTAGCCGCAGCGAAGCTGACCTGCCGTTCCGGCGCGAACTGGAGTTGCTGCGGCGCCAGATGGTCGGATCGCTCACGGTATCCTGGAATGTCACGGGCGAGGGGGGCGGCGCGGGATCTGCCGGCAATATCCATCTCGGGCGCCTCGATATGGCCATGCTGGCCACTGTTGCTCCCGACCTTGGCCGGCGCTCGGTCCTGTGTTGCGGACCGGACGGCTTTCGCGCGCTGGTGCGCGAGCTGCATTCCAGCTGGCCGGCACCGATTTCCGGGCTCTATGCGGAAGAGAGCTTTGGCGGCGGAAGCATAGCAGCAAGCCAGTTGCCGCCGATCGCCTCCTACGACGTCGCTTTCCTCAAGAGCGGCCAGACGTCGCAAGGCGAAGGCGCCCGCACGCTGCTCGAACTGGCGCGAGACCAGGGCATCTCGATGTCATCAGACTGCGAGGCGGGCATTTGCGGTTCCTGCCGTTGCCGCGTGCGCTCCGGTCAGTGGCAGCTCGCCGAAAACTGCGCCGATCCGGCTCGAAATGCCCTGTCGGAACAAGACAAGCAAGACGGTTACGTGTTGGCCTGCACCACCAATCCGGTCGGCGTTGTCGAGGTCGAACTCTAGAATTTTGCTTGTCTGAGCATGAACTTTCTTTGGCAGTATTGTGCGATCTGCGATCGCATTATATAGAAGCAATCAGGGGTGGTCGGATCTGCAGAAATGCAATGTCCGGTTCGAGGATGGGAGGGTGCGATGGAGAGTGTGTTTGATGGTGCCGCTGCGGGTATCGACCATCTGAAGGAGCAGGATCGCTCCTCCTTCTTCCACCCGTTCACCGCGATCAAGGACCAGCGCGCCGGCAGCCCCATCGTCATGGCGCGGGCTAGTGGTTGCTCCATCACCGATGTCGATGGCCGGACCTATCTCGACGGTGCCGCCGGCCTCTGGTGCGTCAATGTCGGCTATGGCCGCGAAGAAATTTCGTCCGCTATCGCTGCCCAATCACGCGAGCTGCCGTATTTTCATTCGTTCAACGGCATCAGCAACGCTCCCAGCATTGCCTTGTCCGAGCGGCTGCTGCGTCTGGCGCCCGCGGGCATGAAGCGGGTGTTTTACGGCTCCTCGGGTTCGGATGCCAACGACACGGCCGTCAAGATGCTCTGGAGCTACAACATTTGCCGCGGCATGCCGGAAAAGCGCAAGATCATCTCGCGCGCCTATGCCTATCACGGCGTGTCGGTCGCCTCCGGCAGCCTGTCCGGCGTGCCGATGGTGCATCAGCATTTCGGCCTGCCGCTGGATTTCGCGCGTCACGTCTCGCGGCCTGACGTCTATCGCGACGCGCCAGCCCGGCAGTGCCGCAGCGAAGTTGAATATTCCGCGCTGCTGGCACGCGAAATCGAGGACATGATCCTTGCCGAGGGCCCCGATACCGTTGCCGGCTTCATCGCCGAACCCGTCATGGGCACGGGTGGTGTGTTGCCGCCGCCCGAGGGCTACTTTCAGGCCATCCGTGCCGTGCTCGACCGCTACGACGTGCGGCTCGTCGCCGACGAGGTCATCACCGGCTTCGGACGCCTCGGCGCATGGTTCGGTTCGCAACTCTACGGCATGCAGCCCGACCTCATCCTGACCGCCAAAGGGCTCACAAGCGGCTATCTTCCGCTGTCGGCGGTGCTGGTCGGCGACAAGATATGGTCGGTTTTCGAGGAGGCCTCGGCCGACGGCCGGGTCTTTGCCCATGGCTTCACCTATTCGGGTCACCCGACCTGTGCTGCGGCCGCCATGGCCAATCTCGACATCCTGGAAAGGGAGGGGCTGGTCGACCGTGTCGCCGAGATCGCGCCGGTCTTTGCGCGTCTGTTCCGCGACACCCTATCCGGGCTGCAGCTCGTCGGCGATATCAGGTCCGCCGGATTGATGCTGGGCGTGGAACTCGTCGCCGATCAGGCGAGCAAGGCGGCCTTTTCCCCGGCGCTCAAGGTCGCCGGGCGTGTGTCCCTTGCGGCCCGCCGCCGTGGCATTCTCGTGCGGGCTCTGCCCAATTCCGACACGATTGCGCTCTCGCCTCCTTTCATCGTCAGCGAGGCCGAACTGGCAGCGCTGGCCGTCGGCCTTGGCGAGGCCATCAATGACGTCGCCGTCGAACTGCGCGCGGAGGGGCATCTTTGAGCGAGCCCCAATTCCGCTCAGATCGCATCGCGACTGTCGCCATCATCGGCGGCGGTCTCATCGGCGGGTCATGGATAGCGTTCTTTCTCAGTCGTGGCCTGGCGGTGCGCGTCCACGATCCACGACCGGATGCGGAGGCTGCCATTCGTCCGATCGTCGAGCGGGCACTGGCGGACCTGGCGCAACTGGCCCCGCTGGCGCCACTGCCGGCGATGTCCGCCGCCGCGCTGGAATTCTGCACTGAGCTCGAGGATGCCGTCGCGCGGGCCGATTATGTTCAGGAAAACGCGCCTGAAGTCCTGGACCTGAAGCGGAGCTTGCTGGCGCGGATCGACGCAGCCGCGGCGCCCGACGTGCTGATCGGCTCAAGCACCTCGTCCTTGCGCGCGACCGATCTGCAGCGCGACTGCAAGCATCCTCAGCGGGTCATGGTGGCTCATCCGTTCAATCCGCCCCATCTCGTGCCGTTGGTGGAGCTGGTGCGCGGCGACAAGACCGCGCCGGAGGCCCAGGACGCCGCCTATCAGTGGTTCGTATCGCTGGGCAAAGCGCCCATCCGCGTCACCAGGGAAGCCCGGGGCCACGTCGCCAACCGAATGAGCTCGGCCCTCTGGCGTGAAGCCGTGCACATTGTCGCCGAAGGCATCGCCAGCGTCGAAGACGTGGACCGGGCGATCCGCTTCGGTCCCGGTCTGCGCTGGGCCGTGGATGGTCCGCATATGCTCTATCATCTCGGTGGTGGCGAAGGCGGCATGGCAGACTATCTCGCTCACCTGGGGCCGGCACAGGAGGCCCGCTGGGCCGAGCTGGGTGCGCCGGTGCTCGACGGCCGCACGCGTGAGCTGCTGGTGGCGGGCGTCACCGACGAAGCCGGCAGTCGCTCTATCGCCGACCTGGCGAGTGCGCGGGATCGGAGGCTGATCGCAGTCCTGCAGGCGCTGGACGAAACGTCATGATGACCTTGCCACAGATCATGGTGGCTCCAACGGGCGCCCGCCGCACCAAGGCTGACCATCCCCAGCTGCCGATGACGCCGCGCGAGATCGCGCAGACGGCGCGGGCATGTCAACTGGCGGGTGCTGGTGCAATTCACGTGCATGTGCGCGACGACGCGGGCGGGCACTTGCTTGAGGCTGAGCGCTATCGTCGCGTCATGGAAATGATCGCCGAACAGGCGCCGGGTTTGCTGGTGCAGGTCTCGACCGAAGCGGTCGGGCGTTATGAGCCAGCCGAGCAGATCCAGCTCGTGCGCGACCTGCGTCCAGCCGCCATTTCGATTGCATTGCGTGAGGTCGCTCCGACCAGCGCGGACGAGATGCGTGCCGCGCAGTTCTATGCCTGGTGCGCCCATGCCGGCATCGCCGTGCAGCATATTCTCTATGACGCCGCGGATCTGCAGCGGCTTGGCGGCATGATCCAATCCGGTGCCGTGGACGGGAGCGGTCTTTCGCTGCTCTACGTTCTGGGACGCTATACGTCGGGTCAGCAAAGCGCGCCTTCGGATCTCGACACCTTCCTGACGGGTGCATCTCATCTGGCCAAGGCGCCCGATTGGATGGTCTGCGCCTTCGGGCAGGGGGAAACCGAATGCCTGGCGACGGCGCTGCGAGCAGGAGGCAAGGTGCGGGTTGGCTTTGAAAACAACCTGCTTCACGCCGATGGCAGTCTGGCCCCCTCAAATCAATCGCGCGTTGCAGCTATCCGGCAGATCGCCGACACGCTTCCATCAACCCTCCATCAAGGCGTTGCCCAATCATGATCGCCGTCTCAACTCCTTCGCCAAGCTGCCGGCGTTTTGAACTGCTGCGCCTGTGCGCCCGCATCGGCTATTCGCCGCCCGTCCATTCCTGAGCGCGCTCCCGACCGATTTTTCAAAGATAGCAATCAGGATAATGTGATGACCAAGACCGGCTATTCCCGCCAGCAACTGCAGCAGGCCGACACCCACCATCTCCACCCCTTTACCGACCACAAGGAACTGCGTGCCAATGGCGCCCGCATGATCGTGCGCGGTGAGGGCTCCTATATCTACGATACCGAAGGCCTCGAGCTGCTTGACGGCATGGCCGGCCTCTGGTGCGTCAACGTCGGATACGGGCGCAAGGAACTGGCCGATGCCGCGGCCCAGCAGATGGAAGAACTGCCGTTCTACAATTCCTTTTTCCGGTGCTCGACGCCGGCACCGGTCATGCTGGCCGCCAAACTGACGGAAATCGCCCCTGACAATATGAACCAGGTGTTCTTCGGCACGTCAGGCTCGGAGGCCAACGATACGGCTCTGCGCCTTGTGCGTCACTTCTGGTCGCTCGAAGGCAAGCCGGAGAAGAACATGGTGATCGCCCGTACCTACGGCTATCACGGCTCCACCATTGCCGGCGCATCGCTCAGCGGCATGCCGGACATGCACAACCAGCTCAATGGTGCTGTGCCGAACATCGTCCACGTCATGCCGCCCTATGCGTTCGAGCTGGCAAAGGCCGGTGAGAGCGATCACGATTTCGGTCTGCGCGCCGCCCGTGCCGTCGAGGACGCGATCCTCGCGGCCGGTGCCGACAAGGTCGCGGCCTTTATCGGCGAGCCCATTCTCGGCGCCGGCGGCGTCAAGATCCCGCCCGCCAGTTATTGGCCGGAAATCCAGCGCATCTGCGCCAAGTATGACGTGCTGCTGATGCTCGACGAAGTCATCACCGGCTACGGCCGCACCGGCAATTGGTTCGCGGCTCAGACCTTCGGGATCAAGGCCGATACCATCACGACCGCCAAGGCGCTGACATCAGGCTACCAGCCACTCTCCGCGCTGCTGGTGGGCGACCGGATCGCCAACACGCTGGTCGAAAAGGGTGGGGAATTCTTCCACGGCTACACCTATTCGGCTCACCCGGTCTGCTGCGCCGTGGCTCTGAAGAACCTTGAAATCATCGAGCGGGAAGGCCTGATCGACCGCGTTCGCGAAGATACCGGCCCCTATCTTGAAACGGTGCTCAAGGAGCGGATCGCCAGCCATCCGTTGGTCGGCGAAGTGCGCAGCGTCGGGCTGATGGCGGCGGTCGAACTCGTCAGCGACAAGGCAACCCGCGCGCGTTACATGCCGTCCGGCATCGCCGGCTCCAAGGTGCGCGATTACGCGATCGCCAATGGCTTGATGGTGCGCGCGGTCGGCAGCTCCATCATCATGGCTCCGCCCCTGACCTGGGACCGCGCGACCATCGATCTGGCCGCAGACCGCCTGTCGAAAGCGCTCGATAGCGCCCTGGCCGAGCTGCAGGCCTGAACTGATGCGGGTCGGCCAGGCGCCGGCCCGCATCTCTGTCGGCCCCGACAAAGCGGGCTGATCGCCGTCCGACAAGGTTCTGACAGATGACAAGTGGAGATCCTATCCAATGACGCAGCCATTCAATCGTCGCGATGTCACGCTGAGCAATTGGCGTACCTTGCCCTATTCGCAATGGGCGTTTCACAATGCCTGCGAATTGGTCCCGTCCGCCATCATCGCCTCCAGGCGCCAGGCTGAAACAGCGCCCCGCGATCTCGGGGCTTTGGCCACCCTTCCGGTTCAGTCGCTCTCAGGAGCGATGGTGACGCTGCCGGAATTCCTGACACAAAACTCCACCGACGCCTTTGTCGTGATGCGCAAGGGCGTGATCGAGGCGGAGTGGTATGCCCCCCACTACGATCCCGCCCAGCCACACCTCCTGTTCTCGATCACCAAATCGATCACCGGGCTGATCGCCGAAATCCTTGCCGAACAGGGCAAGTTCTCTTTCGACGATCTGGTCGGCGACCACATGCCCGATATGATCGGCTCCGCCTATGGCGATGTCAGCCTTCGGCACCTGTTCGATATGCAGGTCAGCGTCCAGTTCACCGACGATTTTCTCGATACCAGCGGTGCCTTCGATCGCTATCGCCGCGCCATGCTTTGGAACCCGGAAAAGCCGGGCGAGACAGCGCCCGATCTGCGGCCTTTCCTGGCCAGCATAGAGAAGGCGGCCCACGCGCACGGGACCTGCCATTCCTACCACTCCATCAACACCGACCTTGCCGGCATCCTGCTGGAAGTGATCACCGGTTCCCGCTTCGCAGACCTCGTTCGCGACATGATCTGGCTGCCGATCGGCGCCCATTCCGACGCCCACATCACGGTTGATCGCGCCGGCACGGCGCGGGCCGGGGGTGGCATGTCGGCAACGGCACGCGATCTTGCGCGGGTCGGCGAAATGCTGCGCCTCGGCGGTCTCGGCGTTGTTTCCGCCGACCGCGTTGCCGCGCTATGGCGCGGCGGCGATCGCCAGATCTGGGCCGATGGGGACCAGGCTTACCTCTTCGACGGCGGCAGCTACCGCTCCTATTTTTATGAGGATGGGCACGGCGTTGTGGCTGGCATCGGCATTCACGGCCAATGGCTGTGGATCGACCCAGCCACCGAAACCGTCATCGTGCGGCTTTCGGCTGAACCCCTGCCGAGCAACGAGGAGCTCGACCACGTCGTCATCGCCATGTTGCGCGACGTCAGCAAGGCGTGACGTTCGGATCAGCCTGTCGAGGAGGCCTCTGGATGAACCACGGGCGTGACGCCAGCTGAATGTTGCGGGCCGCGACGTCGTGCGTTCATTGGCGCACGTCGTCGGCTTGTCAACCTGAGTTGACGGCGCGCATATCGTCAACTAACGTTGACGATATGATTGATCCTGCTGCCTTTCAGCCGTCCGAAGATCCCGCCGAAACGCTTGCCGCCGTCGTGGCGCTCCGAAGGCTCGCTGACAGCCTGGAGCGCCAGGCCGTCGCGGCGGCGCTGGAAAAGGGGTGGTCGTGGGCAAGGGTTGCGCAGTGCCTCGGAATCTCGAAGCAGGCGGCGCACAAGCGATTGTCGGATCTCGTCACGGTCAACAGGCGATAGGGAGCTCCATGTTCAAGCTGATCAAGCAGCGTCTCAACGATATCGGCACGCTAAAGGCGCTTTGTGAAGGCGCGGAGCGGCACGCCTTGCAAGACCAGCAGCGTGCTCCTGGAGCGGAGCACTTCCTGCTGGCCGCTCTCGATCTGCCGGACGGGACGGCGGGTCGGTCATTCGAGCGCGTCGGCGTCGACGCGTCCGGTCTTCCGCAGGCCATTCAGCGCCAATACGCCGAGGCGCTTCGTCCACTCGGCCTCGATCCCAGGATCGCAGCCGAGCTTGCACAGGCGCAGGCACCGTTGCCCAGCAATCGTGGTGCCTATGCCGCGGCCCCCTCGGGAGAAGAGGTGATGCAGGCATTGGCGGCCGACCGGGCAGGTCGAGGGCCGTTGCTCGGTGCCGATGTGGTGGCAAAGGTCGCCGGTCTCGATGGAGGCGTCGCCGCGCGCGCCTTGCGCCTGATGGGCGTCGAACCCGCTGCCCTCAGGGCCGCAGCCGAGGCGGAAGGCGATGCCTGGCGCAATGTGCATTGATCCGTCGCAGCGTATCGCTTTGCTCCGGCCGGACCCTGTGCGCCGACCTCACCGCGACAGCGACCGACCCTGCCGGCTGATCGTTGCAGCTGAATACTAATCCATTGCACTAAGTGTTGCCATGTGATACTTAGCCTTATGGAACAGTATTCAGATCCACTCGACGGCATTTTCCAGGCTCTGGCCGATCCGACACGACGCGCGGTGCTGGCAAGGCTCGGGCGCGGTCCCGCCAGCATCAGCGATCTGGCAGCACCCTTCGACATGGCCCTGCCATCATTCATGAAGCACATCCACGCCCTTGAAGGCAGCGGCCTGATCCGCACGCAGAAGCAGGGTCGGGTGCGCACCTGCGCCATCGAGGAAAGCCGCTTTGCCGCGATCGAAGCGTGGATGTCGACGCAGCGTGCGCTCTGGCAGGGCCGCACCGATCGGCTGGAGCAGTTCGTCACATCTGCAGAAAACAAGGAGAAATGACATGATCCGCTCTCCCGACCCCGATCTCGACCTGACGATATCGCGCCTGATCAAGGCGCCGCGGTCGGTGATCTGGCATGCCTGGATCGATCCAGCCCGCTTCGAACAATGGTGGGTGCCGGCGCCGGCCCGGTGCCAGGTGGTCGATATGGATCTGAGGCCGGGCGGCGCCTTCGTCACCCGGATCAGCGAGGGCGGCGGCGCTTTCGTGCCGCATCTGGATGCCTGCTTTCTGGCCGTCGATGACCACGCGCGCATCGTCTTCACCAATTCGCTGGTTGCCGGATGGCGCCCGGCCGAAAACCCTTTCATGACGGCGATCATCACGCTCAAGGATCATCCCGAGGGCACAGACTATGCCGCCCACGTCATGCACCGCAGCAATGCTGATCGAAACATGCACGAAGAAATGGGCTTCCACGATGGCTGGGGCACGGTCATCGGCCAGCTCGCCCGGCTCGTGGAGGGCAAAATCCAATAGCGGAGGCTCGCATGCGCAAGATTGTCCTGCAGATGATGACGACGCTCAACGGACGCCTCGACGATCCGCTCGCCTGGATGGGCACCGTCGGCGACGACCAGTACCAGGCGATCGACCGGCTCTACGCCGCCTATGACGCCGTGCTCGTCGGCCGCGTCACCTACGAGGAGATGGCAGCCTATTGGCCGGGGGCCCTGTCGGAAGAGGTCGGCACCGAAACCAACCGCAAGATGGCGCGGCGCATGCACGACTATCGCAAGCTGGTCTTCTCGCGCTCGGGGTCGCAGGCGCTGACAGAGTGGCACAATGTCGATCAGGTCGTTGCCGCCGACGACGCGGCACTGGCCGCCTGCCTTCGCGATTTGAAGGCGCGGCCGGGCGCCGACATCCACCTTTCGGGCGGCGCGAGCCTGGCGCGGAGCGTTGTCGGTCTCGGTCTCGTCGACGCCTTCCACTTCTTCGTCTATCCCGTCACATCACCGGGCGTTTCATGGTTTTGCGGGCTTTCGCAACGGTACGATCTGCGCCTGATTGGCACGCAGACCTATGCGAACGGCGTCGTCGGTCTGCATTACGAGCCGCTCGAGGACCAGGGCGCGGAGCGGGCGGCGAGCTTTTCCGAACTGCTGGTTTGACGCCGCGCCGCCCGGCTTAACGGCGGGCCCTGTTTCATTCGTGCGCCTGACCGTCGCCGACGACACCGACCTCCCGCAGCAGGACGGCGGCAAGAACGGCGAGAATGCAGACGCCGGCGGCACTGACCATGGCGGCGCTGGAAAACCCTGCCATGAACGCCGCCTGTGCCTCCATGATCAGCCCGGCCGGCAGGGACGGGCCGGCCGCAGAGGCGGCCCACAGGCTGTCGGCGACCGCCCCCCGGACGTCGTCGCTCAGACCCGCCGGAATGCGGTCGAGGATGGCGCCGCGGTAGATGGCGGTCGCAAGGCTGCCCAGTATGGCGATGCCGAGCGAGATGCCGAGGTCCTGAACCGTTTCGGAGAGCGCCGCGGCCGAACCTGCCTTTTCGGACGGCGCCGATCCGACCACGAGGTCGGTGCCGAGCGCTGCGATCGTGCCAAGTCCGAGATAGGCAAGCGAAAATCCGGCGACGGCGATAATCGCTCCGGAAGCGTCACCGGCCACCTGGCTCAGCATCAGATAGCCGGGAACCGAGAGCCCCAGCGCGCCGGCCACCACGAAACCGGGGCGAACGCGCCGCGCAATAAGCGGTGCGGCAATACCGGCCGCAACCATGGCAAGGGCCGGCGGCCCCATCCAGAGACCGGCGACGAGCGGCGAGAAACCGGCCACGAGTTGCAGATACTGGGTCACCAGCAGCATCGTGCCGCCGACGGCAACGAGGCCGAAGAGGAGCACGATCAACGCGACGCTGAAGGCCCTGTCGGCAAACAGCGAAATGTCGAGCAGCGGATCGGCAAGGCGCCGCTGGCGGCGCACGAACAGTGCGGCAAAGACAAGGCCGACCACGATCGCCGCCACCGGATCTGGACCAAGACCGCCTTTGGCGATCTGCTTGATGCCATAGATCACCGGCAGCATGGCGGCGAGCGACAGGCCGACGCTTGCCAGGTCCAGCGCGCCGGCCCGTGGCGCGCAATATTCCGGCAGAAGCACGGGCGCCAGGATAAGCAACAGTCCGACGACGGGCACGGCGATCAGAAAGGCGGCCCCCCACCAGAAATGCGCCAGCAGTCCTCCGCCGACGACGGGGCCGAGCGCCATGCCGAGCGCGAACATCGTCGCCCAGATGCCGAAGCCAAGGGCGCGCTGGCGTGGATCGGCAAACATATTGGTGATGAGCGCCAGCGTCGAGGGCATCAGGGTCGCACCCGCCATCCCCAGCAGCGCCCGGGCCGCGATGAGCATCGCGGCGGTGGTGGAAAAGGCGGCGATCGTCGAGGCTACGGCAAAGGCCGCCGCACCGATCATCAGCAGCCTGCGCCGTCCGATGCGATCACCGAGGGTTCCCATGGTGATGAGGAAACCGGCGATCATGAAGCCGTAGGCATCCATGATCCAGAGCGCCTCGGTGCTCGTCGGCTGCAGGTCGGCGGCCAGCGCCGGCAGCGCCAGATGAAGCAGGGTCAGATCGAGGCCGAGCAGGATGGTCGGCAGCGCCAGGAGGGCGAGCCCGAGCCATTCTCGGGCGCCGGCCGTGGCGGCGCGTGTCCGGGCCGCGCCTGTGGCATTGTCGGAAATCGTGTCGTGGAATTCGCACTGGGAAGTCATGTTGCCTCCTTGTTGTCGGCAGACTTTCCAGATGCGATCATCCTGTTACAATATGGGAAATTATCCTGTTACCAGAGGCAATAGCCATGTCCGACCGCACGCTTTCGCGCACGCGAGCCGATCTCTCTGCATTCCTGACGCGCCACCGCAAGAAACTCACTCCCCTCGACGCGGGCCTGCCGGCCACCGGCCACCGCCGCACCCCGGGGCTGAGGCGTGAGGAAGTGGCGTCCCTCGCGGGCGTCGGGCTCACCTGGTACACTTGGTTCGAGCAGGGGCGGGATATTCAGGTTTCGGAGAGTTTTCTGCTCAAGGTGGCGAAGGCGTTGAAGCTGGATGATGCCGAGTGCAGCCACCTGTTCCTGCTGGCGCACAGGCGGCCGCCGCCACCGGAAGCCTATCAGTGGCCATCGGTCAGCCCGCTGATCCAGCAATTGCTCGACGATCTCTCCGCCCGGCCTGCCTATGTCTTCAACCTGCGCTGGGACGTCGTCGCGTGGAACGGGCCTGCCGATGCCCTGTTTGCCTTTACCGGCCGCGCGCGATCGGATCGCAACATCATGCGGTTGATCTTCGCCGATCCGCAGTTCCGCCAACGGCTCCTCCACTGGCGAGACGAGGCGCCGAAGCTGCTGGCGCAGTTTCGCTATGATCTGGCGACCGCGCCCGACGATCCGGCGATGCTTCAGCTCGTTGACGAGCTGAGGCGGTTGTCGCCCGATTTCCGCCGCTGGTTCGACGAGCCGGGCGTGGAAAGCTGCGCACGGGGCATCGAGGCCATGCTCGATGGCGGCGATGCCCCACAGGCTTTCAAGCATGAAGTGCTGACCGTCGACGCGTACCGGCACCTCACGATGGTCGTCTATTTCAGGCAGTAGCGCGGCCGCTCGCTGCGGCGGCCGTGCCACGTTTGCCGGGAGCCGGCTTAGCCGTCGTGCTCCAGCGCCGCCTTCATGCGGTCATAGGTCGGGGCGAGGTCGCGCAGAATGGCGGCCGCTGCCGCATGCCTGTGCACGACCAGCGGATGCTGCAGCGCGCCGATGAGCCGGGCCTGTTCGTCGGCAATGCGCGCCGCCTTCCGATAGCCCGCCCGTGCAAGGCAGGCGGCCGCGTCGGCCGCGCGACGGGCGCCGACGCCGACGGCAAAGTGGACCATGTGCGCGCGCAATCCCTTGTCGCAATTCGTCTCGATGCGTGCGGCAAGCGCTTCCGCGGCTCGCGAATTGCCGAGCGTCCCCGGGGGAACAGGCAGGGTTGTCTCCATCGACAGCCAGTGGATGGCAGCGGGGATCGACGCCCGGATCGTCTCGACCTCCGACATCTCGGCAACACGGACGAAATCGGTGCGCATCGTATAGGCATCCCCATAGGTCAGCGTTTCGGCGCGCCAGGCTGCCATGAAGTTAGCAAGCGGCAGGCGCACATAGGGATGGCCGTGCGGATCGTGCATCAGCACGCTGTCCTCGTCCAGTTCGAGCACCACGACGTAGTGGTCGGCCTCGATCGGCCCGCTCATGCCGGGCTGGTGGCGCAGGTGCCCCATCTCGACCGGACCGATCCAGACCGGCCCGTCCTTGAGGGCCGAGCGCAGGCGCGAAAGCGCATCGTCGGCATCTCCGCCCTTGCTCAAGGTCGATGTCCAGCCGAGCGCGGCAAGCGCGCCCTCGGAACCGGCCTCCGGATCCCAGCCGTAGGGGTCGAAAAAGGGCAGGGTTCCGCCGAGCATCTGCATGCCGAACGGACTGCCGGTGGCAAACTCGATCACCGCGGTGGAAGGCGCCTGCCCGCCGAACATCATCGCAAAAGAGTTGGCGTAGCAATAGGGGCCGGAGCCCGTATAGGCGAAAGGCGTCATGGTCATCGGTCCTTCTGGATCGTTTGAGACGTTGGATCGTGGGAGGTGATTCAGGTGATCGGGTAGGCGACGTCGAAGGATGCGCCGTGGCTACCCGGGGTGATCTCGTAAGGGCTGCCGCTGCCGTTGATGTCGCTTTGCGCATCGAGCCAAGCCTCGATGGCGTCGTAGACCCGCAGGATCCGCGGGAAGGCTTCGTAGGATGGCGGCACCGGCAGATAGACCTCGCGCCGTGTCGCCTGAAGGCGGATGCGCAGATCGTCGGCCGGTTCGACGCTGCCGGCATAGGCAATGGCGACCTCCACCAGTCCCTCGCTGTCGCGACTGACGGTGTCGTGGAAATGCACCGTCATGGCGCCGTCATTGGCAATGCCGCAGCGGCCGAGATAGCTGCGTATGTCTGCCTCGGCAGAGGCAACGAACGGATCGAGGCCATCGATCGCGACCAGCCGTTGGCGGTAGATCAGCTTGCAGGCGGGCACATCGCGTATCGCGATGGCTTGCGCCAGTTCGGCGTCTTGGCCATCGGTCTGGCGCGCGATTGCGTCCACCAGTTCGCTCTGCTCAACCAGCCGCTCGTTTTGCGCCGCGAGCCAGGATCGCAATTCGGCAAGCCGGCTTGTCGCATCGAGTTCGATCAGTTGCGCCACGCGACCAACCGGAATTCCGAGGCGCCGCAGGCGTGCGATCAGCCGCGCCCGGGCGGCCTGCTCCGGTGCATAGTAGCGATAGCCGGTCGCCGGATCGGTATAGGCAGGCACCAGCAGCCCCTGCTCGGCATAGAGCCGCAGCGCCTTCGGCGTAAGTCGTGTGGCCGCCCCGAAGCGGCCGGCAAGAAGATAGGATTCGCTCATGCAGTCGACTGTGGGGCTTGCCCCAGGGGCGAGGTCAAGAGCTATTCTTCGTCGTTGCGCGTCTCTGTGACCGCGCCTTCATTGATCCCCGGGCGACGGCGGGCACGGAGGTCTACCGCAGGGCGTTCCCAAATGGCCGGAACGCCCTGCGGTGCTGTCATGCGCTTAGGCCCGCGCTGCCCGCTGTCGCTTCAGCAAGCCGAGCGCGGCCAGCGTGACGACGGCCATCGTCGACGAATAGCCGGCTAATGGATAGGCGGTGTCGCCCCCGAGCAGCACCACCGCCAGCGTACCGAGCACCCCGACGATCAGGCTCTGGACGCAGAAATAAAGCGCGACCGCAGTTCCCGCCACGTGGCCGAAGGCCTCAAGCGCACCATTGGCGGTGACAGAACCGGTCAAGACGATGCCGACGGCGATCACCCACATCGGCGCCACGAAGGTTGAGAACGACGGGACGCCGAAGCTCTGCCCGATGACAAGCAGCACCGCGCCGACCATGAGAAGCGTCATGCCGCGGGCAAGACTGCCGGCAACGCCCCAGTGCGGCACGAGGCGTTTGGCGAAGCGGGTGGTGACGATCATCACCGCGGCCGCAGTCGCAAAGATCAGGCTGAAGGCGAACTCGGAATAGCCCGCCCGGTCGATCAGCACGCGCGGCGCGGTCGAGAAGAACACGAAGAACGTGCCCATCGCCGCGCTGAAGCCGAGCGTGTAGGTCCAGAACGCGCCGTTGCGCAGGATCGGCGCAAAGGCCGGCCGGTGGCGGTCGATGCGGACAGGTCGGGTTTCCGGCCAGCGGGCGAGGGCGTGTGCGGTGGCGCCGATCGCCAGCAGGCCGAGCGTGATGAAGATCGCCCGCCAGCCGTACTGGCCGGCGACAAGTGCACCGGCGATCGGTCCGAGCGCCGGCACGAAGGCGAGCATGGCGCTGAACAGACCATAGATGGTCACGCCTTCGGGCCGCTCCGCATAGACATCGCGAACCGTGGCGAAAGTGGCGACAAGGGCCGCCGATGCGCCGATCGCCTGCAGCAGGCGCAGCGCGAGAAAGACCGGGGCGGTCGACGTGGCGGCGATCATCAGCGACGCCGCCGCAAACAGAAGCGCGCCGCCGAGGAGCACCGGGCGCCGGCCGATGCGATCGGAAACCGGTCCGAAGACGATCTGGCCGACGCCGAGCACGATCATGTAGAGGCTGAGGCTCAATTGGATGACCGCCGGCGTGGTGCCGAGAATGCCGGGCATGGCCGGAACGACCGGCAGGTAGATATCCATCGCCAGCGAGGCGAGGATGTCGAAGGGCGCCATCAGCAGCAGCGCCGCCGGCACCGAATAGGTCCAGTTAGGGGAATTGTGATTGGGCACGATAAAACATCCGCTCAAATGAATGACATTCGGCGGCGCTCTGCCTTGATATCGGGGCATTCAGTGACCGGACAGGCGCCGCAACAACGATTGGGACAGTTGTTGCGGCTTACCTGGTTGCTGTTTCAGTCGTCCCCATTCCGGTCTCCATCGAAATTCTGTGCGCCGTGGTTGACGCGCGATCCGTCTTACCAGTCGAGCGGGCAAGCGACAACCGCTGGGCGCGGGTCTCTCCGGATCACGATTGCGGGCCGGGTTTCACCGTCAGCCGGTTCTCGACGGTCGCGACGCCAATGACCGATCGCGCCGCATCGCCCGCGCAGGCGACATCGGCCTCGTTTGGCACCTGGCCTGACAACACGATCATTTCGCCAAGCGCGAACACCTCCATATCGGTAGTATCGATGAAGGTGGCATAGCGGATGAAGCGCAGGACCTTGCCCGCCAGATCGTCATCCTTCAGGTGAGGATCGTCGTCTTGATGCGAATAGATCGGCTTCTCTGTTGGCATTGGCTTTTTCCCGGTGCTGTTCGGGAACGCTGGGGATAGTGGAATGTTCCGGCCTTTCGTCTCCGGCGCTGCGGCTGCGGCCGATGGATCCCGCAACCTTGCGGCGGGGCCGCGAACGGGTCTATCTCTGTCGGACCGATCGCAAGGCTGATGCATGTCCGATATTTTCCTGAACGTCCTGCCCGTCTTCATCCTCATCCTCACCGGCTGGCTGATCGTCAGGTTTGGTTACCTGAAGCCGACCGTCGGCGACGCGCTCGGCGATTTCGTCTTTCGCGTCGCGGTGCCGGTTCTCTTGTTTCGCACGATCGCGGAGGCAGACTTCAAGGACGGCTCGCCCTGGCCGCTCTGGGTCGCCTATTTTTCCGGTGTCGCGGTCACCTGGACCGTCGGGCATCTGGTTGCGACGCTTGCCTTCGGGCGCGATGCGCGCATGGGCGTGCTTGCCGGCGTTTCCTCCGCCTTCGCCAACACGGTCTTCATCGGCCTGCCGCTGGTGTCGCGCATCGTCGGCGAGGAGGGGATCGTGGCGTTGTCGATCCTGTTGTCGGTGCATCTGCCTGTCATGATGATCGCCGGCACGGTGCTGATGGAGCGCGCCGAACGCAAGGTGAGCGGCAAGCCGGGGCAAAGCCCGCTGAAGCTCTTGGCCGGCGTTGCCCGCAACCTTGCGCGCAACCCTCTCGTCATCGGTCTTGCCCTGGGCGCCGCCTTCCACCTCGTGGACCAACCGCTCGTGGGCCCGCTCAAGAGTGTCGTGGATCAGCTTGCAGCCGTCGCGGCGCCAGCCGCACTCGTCTCGATTGGCATGGCGCTCGACAAGTATGGCCTTGCCGGCAATCTGGGTCTCGCAACGGTGACGAGCCTTCTGAAGCTCGTCGTCCTTCCGGGTGTCGTCTTTGCCGCCTGCCACCTGCTCGGCCTCAACGATAACTGGACGACGGCGCTCGTCTTGACCTCGGCGGTGCCAACCGGCGTCAACGCCTGGCTGATCGCCAACCACTTCAATGTCGGACATGCGCTGGCGTCTTCGACGATCACCCTGACGACGGCACTCGGGGTCGTCAGCGTTTCGGCCTGGGCCTATGTGCTGATGTAGAGCAACGCGGGGCACGCGAGCCGCCCAGACGAAAGACAGCAAAAAGCCCGGCGCGGTGGCCGGGCTTCTCGAAATCGGATCTTGAAGATGCTGCGGCTTATTGCGCCGGTGCCGGCTGGCCTTCCGGAGCAGCCTGGCCCTCGGCCGGCTTGGCTTCGGTTGCCGGTGCTGCGCCCGGAGCCTGCTGGCCTTCGGCCGGCTTCTCGGCGGCACCTTCGGCAGCAGGAGCGGGTGCAGCTTCTGCGGAAGAAGCGGATGCGTCTGGCAGAGCGACCGGCGTGTCGGCATGTTCGCGCAGATAGGCGATCAGGTTGGCGCGCTCGTCAGGCTTCTTGACGCCGGCAAAGCCCATGGCGGTGCCCGGAACGTGCTTCTTCGGTGCTTCGATGAAGAAGCTGAGGTGGTCGTAGTCCCAGACGACCTTGCCGCCTTCGGCAAAGGTCTTCATGCCAGCCGAATAGCTGAAACCTTCATGCGAGGCGATCGGGCGGTCGACGAGACCCCACAGGTTGGGGCCGACCTTGTTGGCCCCTCCCTTATCCACGGTGTGACAGCTTGCGCATTTCTTGAACACGGTTTCGCCGGCTGCAGCGTCTGCCTTCAGCAGCAACGGCTTGATGTCGACTTCGGCCGCTTCCTGGGCGCCTGCGCCGGCGTCAGCGGTGCCTTCTTCGGCAACGATCGCGAAGCCTTCCTTTTCGGGAGCCTCGGAATGGAAAATGCCTTCCGACGCAATGGATACGGACATCAGAACGAAAACCGTACCCAGAAAGGCACCCACGCCCATGTTCACATATGAGTTCATCTGCAAACGCTCCCTTTGCCACCGGCGTAAACAAAAACCCGGCCCATCTTGAAATCGCGCGGAACCTATGTCTTTTGGCTCTGCGTTGCAACAGACATTATGGGCCCCGAACTGAGACTTTTTGACACTTTGGCGGGGTTTTTGAAGGCCACATCATGAATCGCGAAAATTCAGGCAAAGCCATCGTGCTCATTCCGGCGCGCATGGCCTCCACCCGTCTGCCGGGCAAGCCGCTCGCCGATATTTGCGGCCTGCCGATGATCGTCCAGGTTGCCAGGCGCGCGGCGGAGGCCGATGTCGGGCGCGTCGTCGTCGCCGTCGATGACAAGACCGTGTTCGATGTCGTACGCGACGCCGGCTTCGAAGCGATCATGACAAGGGTCGACCACCAGTCCGGATCCGACCGTATTTACGAGGCCCTGCAAAAGGCCGACCCGCACCGCGAGGCGGAATTCGTCATCAACGTGCAGGGCGATCTGCCGACGATCGAACCCGCTCCGATCCGCGCCTCGCTGCGGCCGCTGATCGACAACGCGGCGACCGATATTGCCACGCTGACGGTGGCAATCACCGACGAGGACGAGAAGAAGAGCCCGAACATCGTCAAGATCGTCGGCTCGCCATTGTCCGAGACGCGCCTGCGCGCGCTTTATTTTACGCGCGCGACCGCGCCCTATGGCGAAGGTCCGCTCTATCACCACATCGGTCTTTATGCCTATCGCCGCCAGGCGCTCGAAAACTTCGTTGCCCTGAAGCCGTCGACGCTCGAAAAACGCGAATCGCTTGAGCAGCTGCGGGCGCTTGAAGCCGGCATGCGCATCGATGTCGAAATCGTCGACACGGTTCCGCTCGGTGTCGATACGCCGGTCGAGCTGGAAAAAGCCCGCCGCATCCTTTCCGAAAAAGCCTGAGAAGGAAGACAGTGTGACCACGAAGACCAACAGGATCTCCTTCCAGGGCGACTACGGCGCCAATTCCGACATGGCCTGCCGCGACATGTTTCCGTCGATGGAGCCGCTTCCCTGCCAGACCTTCGAAGACGCCTTCGTGGCGGTGGAAAACGGTGAAGCCGATCTGGCGATGATCCCGATCGAAAACACCATTGCCGGCCGCGTCGCCGACATCCATCACCTTTTGCCCGAATCGCGCCTGCATATCGTCGGCGAGTATTTCATGCCGATTCGCTTCCAGCTGATGGTGCTGCCGGGCGTGGCACGTGACGAGATCCGCACGGTGCACAGCCACATTCACGCACTCGGCCAATGCCGCAAGATCGTGCGCGCCAACGGCTGGAAGCCTGTGGTCGCCGGCGATACGGCCGGTGCCGCCAAGCTGGTATCGGAACAGGGCGATCGCTCCATGGCGGCGCTGGCGCCGCGGCTTGCAGCCGATCTCTATGGTCTCGACATCGTCGCCGAAAATGTCGAGGACACGGAAAGCAATGTGACACGCTTCGTCGTGCTGTCGCGCGAGGAGGTGCGTCACGACCGTCATGCCGATGACGAGCTGATCATCACGACATTCGTGTTCAACGTGCGCAACATCCCGGCCGCCCTCTACAAGGCGATGGGCGGCTTTGCCACCAACGGCATCAACATGACGAAGCTCGAGAGCTATCAGCTCGGCGGCAAGTTCGTCGCCACGCAGTTTTATGCCGACATCGAGGGGCATCCGGATGACGTCGGCGTGCGTCACGCCATGGACGAGTTGCGCTTCTTCTCCGAAAAGGTCCGCATCCTCGGCACCTACAAGGCGCACCCGATGCGCGGAGTCCTCTAGGTCTCCGCAACTGCAGATCAGGCTTACCAATGCGTTAACCCGCTACGCGTCTGGTGCATGCCCGGTCTGCAATCGCGGAGGTACCTAAATAATGTGCAAATGCCTATTTGACACTCGTTCACATATGGAGTGTTAAAAATGAAGATCCGTCAGAAGATCGTTGAATATGCAAAAATGCGCCGTGCGATCCGCGAGCTGAATTCGCTGGACGACCACGCCCTGAGCGATATCGGTATCTCCCGTTCGCAGATCCAGGCCGCCGTTTACGGTCGCTAAACAGCACCATTCGCCGTATCCCGCCACCCAAGCTGGCGGGATACGCGCAACCCACTACGGCGTCCTTTGCACATCGCTACGATGCGCAAAGGACGCCGTAGCACTTTGAAGCGTCAGCATGATTTCATGCTGTGGACCTAGTCGTCGAAGAGGCACACGCGCAGGCGGTGTCCATCCGGGTCAAGCGCTACGAAGGTCGGTCCGAAATCCATCTTCGTCAGCTCCTGCGCGATCGCCAGGCCAGCACTTTTCCAGTTTTCATAGTGCGCGCGCACCGCGTCTTCGTCCTTCACCATGAAGGCCAGTTCGCTGCGGCTGCCGATCTTTGAGGGTGGCGGCACGACCGTGTCCTGCGCCCAGAGTCCGAGCACGAAACCGTCCTGCAGGTCGAAGGACGAAAAGGTCGGGAAGGAAACGAGCGGCTCCCTGCCGAGCAGCTTGCGATAGAAGCCGACGCTTGCCAGCGGATCGGCGACATAGAAAATGATGAGATTAGCCTGAGCCATGACCTGTCTCCTTGTTGGGAGGTCAGACTAGCGCGCCATACTGCCAATTCCTGTCAGCATCGATCGGGCTGCGCTAGGGCGAATTCGCCCCGGCGTCAGGGGCGGTAATCTTCTGGCTCGCCCGCCATTCGGCAAGCAGCGCCTGCCGCCGGCGACCGTAGCGCGTGGCGCTCATATCGGCCCGCCGGATCCTGTCGGTGCGGAAATGCCGGAACCCCTGGCGCAGCTCGCACCATGCCACCAGCACCCGGACATTCTCGAAGAAGCCGAGCGCAAACGGCCAGACGGTGCGTCGGGTCTCGCCGCCATCGGTGTCGATATAGGCGATGTCGAGCTTGTGCTCCTGGCGGATCGCCTTGCGCAGAAGCGCAACGTCGATGCGCTCGACTGCGGTTAGGGCTGGTCCGACAAGCAGCGTCGAGGCGTCGAGTTCGTCGCGAAGGTCTGCCGGAAGCACTGCGGCGATCTTGGCAAGCGCGTTGCCGGCTGCCGCCGCCAGATGGGTGTCGGCACGTTTTGCCACCCAGCGCGAGCCGAGCACCAGCGCCTCGATCTCCTCCTGCGAGAACATCATCGGTGGCAGCATGAAGCCGGGCTTCAGAATGTATCCGAGCCCCGGCTCGCCCTCGATATGGGCGCCCTGCGCTTGCAGGCTGGCGATGTCGCGGTAGAGCGTCCTGAGGCTGACGCCGGTTTCCTCGGCCAGCCGTCGGCCGCTAACGGGCTGCCGGAAGCGCCGGAGAACCTGCAGGAGGTCGAGCAGCCGTTCGGAGCGGGACACGTCGGACCTCCACGTATCGGCTGGCGATGCTCAGCCGTTTTCGCCCCAGGCCAGCCAGTCGCGCATCAGCTGATGGGCGATGGCGCCCTTTGGCGGCGGTACATGTTGGTTGCCGGTATCGGCTACACCGGTCGTGCGTTCCAGCATTGCAGCGGTTTCTGCGCGCGTGAACCAGCGCACGTCCTCGAGTTCCTGTTCGTCGCGTTTGATGATGGTCGATTGCGCCTCCGCATAGCAGCCGATCATCAGCGTATGCGGCATCGGCCAGGGTTGAGAGGCATGGTAGCGCACCCGGCCGACGCGGATACCGGATTCCTCATGGGTCTCGCGGCGGACGGCATTCTCGATGGTCTCGCCCGGCTCGACGAAGCCGGCAAGGCACGAATACATGCCTGCGGTGAAGTGCGGGCTGCGGCCGAGCAGGCAAAGATCGCGCTCAAGGTCGATCGTCAGCATGATGACGACGGGGTCGGTGCGCGGAAAGACCAGGTGGCCGCAGGCGGTGCAAACCCGGCGATAGCCTCCGGCCTTGCCCTCCATCGGTCCGGCGCAACGGCCGCAAAAGCGGTTGTTGGCGTTCCAGGTGATGAGGCTCGATCCTTGCGCGAATTGTCCGAGAAGCTCTTCGCGCAGCATCTGCTGGCGATAGAGCGTGCGCCCGTCGGCGATCTTGAAAGGCTCGGCGATCGTGTCCTCGGTCAGCCCGGTCGGCACGGCCAGTCGCGGCTCGCCGTTCGGCAGGTAGCCGAGCAGGATGGTTTCGTCGAGCACCGGGTCGAGCCCCTCGAGCTCGTAGGGGGCAAACAGCGGATCGATGATCTTCTCGTCGTGCTTGACGATGAGCTTCGGTCCCGAGAAGGCGAGGAAATGCGCGCCGGGATGCTTGAGCGCGACCTCGACGCAATCGTCGGCGCGGTGCTCGGACTGGCGATCGAGGTGATTTTCGGAAAAGGCGACGAGGGTGCTCGGCTCCGGATGTGGGCTTCGAAGGTCAAAGATCGATTTCGTCATGTTCAGAGATTTTCCAGAATGCGGGCTGCAAATACCTGATGGTCTCTTTCGCCCCACGGCTGCGACGTGCCGAAGCCCCAGACGGGTCCGGGCCAGTTCGGGTCGCCGTCGCTGCGGGCGATGATATGCACGTGGAGCTGCCGGACGATGTTGCCAAGCGCGCCGACATTGATCTTCTCGGCGCCCGTCACCTTTTTCAAGGCCGTCGCAACCATGTTGGTCTCGAACGTCAGCATCGTCTGGTCGAGCGGCGTCAGATCGAAGATCTCGGAAATGCCCGCGCGTTGGGGAATGAGGACAAGCCAGGGCCAGCGGCGATCGTTCATCAGGCGCATCTGGCAAAGGCCGATCGAGGCGATCGGAATGCCATCGCGTTCAAGCCGCTCGTCAAGGGTGAATGTCGTCAAGCAAGTCTCCTTGGGCCGGCGGCAGATTCGTCTTGTTTTGCATATCGATATCAGTTTTTTGACGGCTTGGCTTGCATTTGCTTGCGATATTGCCGATATGGGAGCCGGGAGGTTGGTGGTGGACGAGCCACTCGCCAACCGGGTCAGGTCCGGAAGGAAGCAGCCCTAACGAGCCCCGGCACGGGTCATCGTGCCAGCCTCCCACCTGCCTGTTTGCTGAGGTCGAAACCGCTCTCAGCAAACAGGCAGAACCACACAAGGTTATGGCGATCAGGCGCATCCGTTGCGAGGCGCGGTCCCGTAAATCCGTCCTGTCGGGACACGAATTCATAAAGCGGCAGGGTCGATGAGCGACGAAACGTCCATTTCATCCGAACAGAAACCAGCCGCCTATCGCGTTCTGGCGCGCAAGTATCGCCCCAAGGATTTCTCCGACCTGATGGTCGGCCAGGAGCCGATGGTGCGCACGCTGACCAACGCGTTCGAAACCGGCCGCATCGCCCAGGCCTATATGCTGACCGGCGTTCGCGGGGTTGGAAAGACCACCACCGCCCGTATTCTCGCCCGCGCGCTGAACTACAAGACTGCCGATATCGATCGGCCGACCATCGACCTGCGCGTTCCCGGCGAGCACTGTCAGGCGATCATGGAGGGGCGCCACGTCGACGTCATCGAGATGGACGCCGCCTCCCATACCGGCATCGACGACATCAGAGAGATCATCGAGCAGGTCCGCTACCGTCCGGTGTCGGCGCGCTACAAGGTCTATATCATCGACGAAGTGCACATGCTGTCGACGCAGGCCTTCAATGGCCTGTTGAAGACGCTCGAAGAGCCGCCGGAGCATGTGAAATTCATCTTCGCGACCACCGAAATCCGTAAGGTTCCGATCACCGTTCTGTCGCGCTGCCAGCGCTTCGATCTCCGGCGCATCAGCGGCTCCGACCTCGTCGGCCTGTTTTCCACCATTCTCGGCAAGGAAGGCGTTTCGTTCGATCCCGAAGCGCTGGCGATGGTCGCGCGCGCAGCCGAAGGTTCGGCCCGTGACGGCCTGTCTCTGTTAGACCAGGCGATCGCCCATGGCGGCGGTTCGGTCGAGGTCGAGACTGTGCGCTCGATGCTCGGCCTTGCCGATCGCGCCCGCATCGTCGATCTGTTCGAGCATATCGTTAAGGGCGATGTTGCCGCGGCGCTCGGCGAATTCACGGCGCAATACGAGGCCGGCGCCAACCCGACCGTTGTTCTGACCGACCTTGCCGATTTCACCCATCTCGTCACCCGGCTCAAATACGTGCCGGATGCCGCCAGCGATCAGTCGCTGAGCGAGATCGAGCGCACGCGCGGCGCGGAATTTGCCGGCAGCGTCGCCGTCACCACGCTCTCGCGCATCTGGCAGATGCTGTTGAAGGGCATTCCAGAGGCCGAAAGCTCGTCGCGCCCGGCGGGTGCGGCCGAGATGGTGCTGATCCGGCTTGCCCATGCGGCCCATCTGCCCTCGCCGGAAGACGCGGCGCGACGGGTGCTTGAACTGTCGGGCAGCGATGGCGGCGGTGCCCGCCCGGCCCCAGGTGGCGGCAATGGCGGCGGCATGCAGGCGTCAGTCGGTGCACCCGTGCAGGCACAGGCCATTCAGCCGGCATCGATGGGACGCCCGACCGGCAATGGCGCGACGATGCTGCGCGCGGTCCCCGATGTCAGCCCTCAGCCGATCAGCGTCGGACAGATCGAAGAGCGGCCCGCGATCGCGCCTGTCGCCAAGGCGCAAGCCTCGGTGCCGGTCAATTCGGTCAGCGACATCGCCGATCTCTGCGGCAAGAACAAGGATATCAAGCTCAAGACGCTGGTGCGCGGCTTCGTGCGGCTGGTTCGCATCGAGCCCGGGCGTCTCGATGTCAATGTGACCGATGACGCGCCCAAGACCTTGCTCGGCGAACTCGCCGTCAAGCTCAAGGAGTGGACGGGCATTCACTGGATCGTCAGCTACAGCCGCGAGCCCGGCGAGCCGACCCTGATCGAAGCCGAGCAGCGCGCCCAGGAAAAACGTGTGAGCGACGCGCGCCAGGATCCGGACGTTGCCGCCATTCTCGCCCGCTTCCCGGGTGCCAAGATCACCGACGTGCGCATCCGCGCCGTCGAGGAGGAAGAGACCGAGAGCGTTGCTCCGGCCACAGCCGAATCTGCCGATGGCGATATCGTCCCCGGCGACGATATCGAATAATCAGTCGGACGAACGACCGGACATTTTTTGAGAGAACAGGAGACGACGATGCGCGACATCATGGGGATGATGGGCAAGGTCAAGGAAATGCAGGCCAAGATGGAGAAGATGCAGGCGGAAATCGCCGCACTCGAAGTCGACGGCACCTCCGGCGGCGGTCTCGTCACCGTCCGCCTCGACGGCAAGGGCGCGCTCAAGAGCCTGAAGATTGATCCGTCGCTGTTCAAGGAAGACGACGTCGAGATCCTCGAAGACCTGATCGTCGCCGCCCACAAGGACGCCAAGGACAAGGCCGAGGCCGTCCAGGCGGAAAAGACCCGCGAACTCACCGCCGGCCTGCCGATCCCGCCCGGCATGAAGCTGCCGTTCTGATTGTTTCTCAATTCATCGATGCGTAAGCAGGCGGGCTGTTGACCGGTTCGGTTACCAGCCTTGACCGTTCTGAAAATACCCTGCGCCGCCGGTTGATCCGCACGGCGCAGTGCCGTTTGATCGTTCGCCTCGACCCGCCACTGGCGCCGACGGCAAAGCGTGGTAAATTGCCGCCTCCTGAGGAGGATCGCGCAATGTCGCTCACATCCCTGCTTATGTTTGCCGGCGCCTTGCTGCTGGCGGCCGGTTCGCCCGGGCCGAGTGTCGCAGCGCTTGTGGCTCGCGTCCTGTCCAAGGGCGCGCGCGACGTCCTGCCTTTCCTCATGGCGCTCTGGATCGGCGAGGCCATCTGGCTGTCGTTTGCGGTCGCGGGTCTTGCGGCGATTGCCGAAAGCTTCCACCTGCTCTTCGTCGCCATCAAATGGCTGGGTGTCGCCTACCTGCTCTATCTCGCCTGGAAGATGTGGACGGCCGAGCCGGATATGCCGGGCGAGGGCCTGCCGCCGTCCCGTTCGGCCTCGAAGCTCTTCTTCGCCGGCCTGACCGTCACGCTCGGCAATCCCAAGGTGATGATGTTCTACGTGGCGCTGCTGCCCTCGATCATCGACCTGCGCTCGGTCACCCTGATCGGCTGGATGCAGCTGGTCGCAACCATGCTTGTTGTCCTCGTCGTCGTCGATCTCGGTTGGGTCACCATGGCTGCCAATGCCCGCAAGCTGTTGAAGAGCAAGCGCGCGGTTCGCATCGCCAATCGCGCCAGCGCCGGAACCATTGCCGGAGCAGCCGTCGTCATCGCCAGCCGTTGAGCCTTGTTCCGCTGCGTCCGTTGGCCGCGTCATATTCCGGTTAGGCGATTCCGTTTGCCGGCGATATGGGCTAAAAGCGCCGCATGGCAAAGCGAGTCACCGGTCCCGAAATCGAAAAACTGATCCAGCTTCTGGCGAAGGTGCCGGGGCTCGGGCCGCGCTCGGCGCGGCGCGCGGCGTTGCATCTGGTCAAGAAGAAGGACCAGCTTCTTGGCCCCTTGGCGGAAGCCATGGGCGAGGCCCACCGCAAGGTGCGCATCTGCTCGTGCTGCGGCAATGTCGACACCATCGATCCCTGCACGGTGTGCGCCGATGAGCGCCGCGACCACACGATGATAATCGTCGTCGAGGACGTTGCCGATCTCTGGGCGCTCGAGCGCGCCGGCGCCATGAACGCCGCCTATCACGTGCTCGGCGGCACGCTGTCTCCGCTCGACGGCGTCGGCCCCGACGACCTCAACATCAAGGGCCTGGTGCAGCGCGTGGCCAATGGCGGCGTGCGTGAACTGATCATCGCCGTCAATGCCACCGTCGAGGGCCAGACAACCGCCCACTATATCACCGACCAGCTCGAGGGCATGGACGTGAAGATCACCCGGCTCGCCCACGGCGTGCCGGTCGGCGGCGAACTCGACTATCTCGACGAGGGCACGCTGGCCGCCGCCCTTCGCGCCCGCACCTCGATCTGACGCTGTGAACCGCCGCGCACTTTCGCGCGACACGCATTAGGAAAGCCGGATGCTGAGATTTCTATCACTGTCGACCCTGCTGTTGGTTGTTTTCGCAGGCTTCGCCCAGGCCGCCTCCAAGGCGGATGTCGAAAACCAGTTTCGCCAGTGGCTGCAACGCGATCTCTGGCCTGAAGCCGAAAAATCGGGCGTGTCGGCGCGGTCCTTCAAGGCGGCCTTTGCCGACGTGAAGCTCAACTGGGACCTGCCCGACCTGGCACCTCCCGGTTTTCCGAAACCCAAGGAGCAGAAGCAGAGCCAGGCGGAGTTTTCCTCGCCCGGCAGCTACTTCTCGGAAAAGCGCCTGCAGGGGCTGGCGGCAACCGGGCGGAGCCTTGCCTCGACCCACGCTTCCACCTTGAAGCGGATCGAGAAGACCTATGGCGTGCCGGCATCGGTGGTGGTGGCGATCTGGGGGCGAGAATCCGGCTTCGGCCGTGCGAAAATTCCCTATCCGGTCGTTGACGTGCTGGCGACCAAGGCCTTCATGTCGACGCGACCGGACCTGTTTCGCCGCGAACTGATCGCCGCCCTGCATATCCTGGAAAGCGGCGACGTCGAGGAGGCCTCGATGCGCGGTTCCTGGGCCGGCGCCATGGGCCAGCCGCAGTTCATGCCGTCGAGTTTCCTGCAATATGCCGTTGATTTCGACGGCGACGGTCGCCGCGACATCTGGAATTCGGTGCCCGATAGCCTGGCCTCGATCGCCAACTATCTCGTCAAGAAGGGCTGGCAGCGCGGTCGCGACTGGGGCTTCGAAGTGTCGATCCCGGCGGGTGTCTCTTGCGCGCAGGAGGGCCCCGATCTTGCCCGGCCGATGTCCGACTGGGCCGCAAAAGGCATCACTCGGATTTCCGGCAAGGCGTTTCCCTCACATGAGCTTTCGGCACCCTCGATGATGCTGGTTCCGGCCGGCACCCATGGGCCGGAATTCATCGTTACGCCGAATTTCTACGTGCTCAAGGAATACAACAACTCCGACCTCTATGCGCTGTTCATCGGCAATCTCGCCGATCGCATCGGCTCGGGCGGGGGCGCATTCCGCGGTGCCTGGGGCGATGTCGGCAACATGCTGCGCTCCGATGTGCTCGCGATGCAGAAGGCGCTGGTCGCCAAGGGTTACGACGTCGGCAAGGCCGATGGTCTCGCCGGCTACAAGACCCGCCGCTCGCTTGGCGACTGGCAGGCCAAGAACGGCCTGGCGCCGACCTGTTTCCCTGACGCATCGTTGAAGGCGAAGCTTCGGTAAGCGGCAGGCGTCCCTGGCCCGCACGGGCCTTGCAATACCTGCTTCAAGTCGCAAACGGTGCGCGCCCGGTTACGGGCGCGCACCGTCAGTGCATGTCGACATCCACCTGTCGCTTGTAGCGCTCGTAGTGGGTGGGAACGATCGTCTGGCGCTCGATCATGCGGTGCACCCGCGGCGGCGCGGCACCGCGATGCAGAGCCGTCAGTTTCTCGCCGACCGAGGCGTCGGCCTGGGTGCGGCGCTGGTTGTGGCGCACATATTCCACCCAGGTCGGCACGTGATAGGTCTCCGTCCAGGTCGTCGGGATTTCGAGATCCCGCATCAGCGCCCAGTGACCGGCGCCGTCGCGGATGCGAATGCGCCGCCGCTCGGCCATGGTCTCCAGAAACTCCGGAATGTCGCCATCGTCGATTTCGTAATCGATCATGATGACGATCGGGCCGCTGCGGGGCTTGAGGTCAAGCTCGAGCAGCGGCTCGTTGAACCGGTTGAGCGGATCGAGATTGAGCGACTTGAACTCCGGCAGCGGCAGGCGCAGGCCGACGACCGCCCCCGCCAGCATCAGCAGACAGGAGGCGAGCAGCGCGGTGGTCGCGCCATATTGTTCGGCCGTCGTGCCCCAGAGCCAGCTGCCGCCGGCAATGCCGCCGAAGGTCATGGTCTGGTAGAGCGACAGCGCCCGGCCGACGACCCAGCGCGGGGCCGAGAGCTGGACCGTGGTGTTGAACAGCGACAGCGCCAGCACCCAGGACGCGCCCGAAGCCAAAAGCACGAGACAGCTCAGCCATGCATAGGGGCTGAACGCGATCACCAGCGTGCTCAAGGCAAAGCCGCCGAAGGCCAGCCGCACGATCGCCTCGCTCGACATCATCTCGCGCAGCCTTGCGCTCAACAACGCGCCGCCGATGGCGCCGAGGCCGAAGCCGCCGAGCATCAGGCCGTAGGTGAGCGGGCCGCCCTTGACCAGATCGCGCGCCACCAGCGGCAGAAGCGCCAGGATGGCGCTCGCCGACAGGCCGAACAGGAAGCCGCGCACCAGCACCTTGCCGATGTTCGGCGACATCACGACATAGCGCAGCCCCGCCGTGATCGCCCGCCCGAGCGTTTCGCGCGGCAGCGGGCTCATCGTCACCTCTCGCCGCCAGCGCACCAGCGCAAACAGGATGGCGAAGTAGCTGAGCGTGTTGGCGGCAAAGGCCGCCGCCGCCCCGGCGGTCGCCACGATCACGCCGCCGATCGCCGGGCCGACGCTGCGGGTGATGTTGAAGCCCATGCTGTTGAGCGCGACGGCTGCAGGAAGGTCGTCGCGCGGGACCATGTCGCCGACCGAGGCCTGCCATGAGGGGTTGTTGAGCGCGGTGCCGCAGCCGATCAGGAAGGTGAAGAGCAGGAGAAACCACGGCGTGATGAGGCCGAGATAGGCGCAAACGGTCAGAAGTGCGGACACGGTCAGCATGAAACACTGGGCGATCAGCATGATCCGGCGCCGGTCGAAATTGTCGGCGAGCGCGCCCGACACCAGCGAGAACATCATGATGGGAAGCGAGGTCGAGGCCTGCACCAGCGCGACCATGTTGGCCGAGGAGGAGATCGAGGTCATCAGCCAGGCGGCGCCGACCGACTGGATGAGGCCCCCGAAATTGGAGGCGAGGCTCGCGATCCAGATCGTGCGGAAGATGTCATGCTTGAAGGGGGCAAGTGGGGAAATTCGGGTGGGCACCTCGTCTTCTCTCTCGTGTCTCTTGATTGCGATATCGAAGCGGTTCGTTGCCTGTTATAAACCTCGAAGACCGAAGTGCCAGCCGCTGAAACTTGCCGTCCTGTCGATTGCGTCTCGCCCGCGCCGCGCGGGCGCCCCGGGCGGCCTGCGGTCTAACACCTTGCAATTTGCGGCAACGAGGCGTATATGGGCCTCAAATTCTTGATCGGTAGATGAAGAGTGGGCCCGTCAGGACCCGCTCTTTTTTATTACCCGGTCCCATGAGGAGACATCGTTTGTCCGATCCGACAACCGCTGAAAATGAATATGAACCCCGCCTGATCACCGAGACCGGTCTTGATCAGCGCATTGCCGACATCATCGAGCCGGTGCTGACGCCGATGGGCTATCGCCTGGTTCGCGTGCGCATGTCCGGCCAGAACGGCATGACGCTGCAGATCATGGCCGAGCGCAACGACGGCACCATGACCGTCGACGATTGCGAAGCCATTTCGATGGCCATCTCGCCGGTGCTCGATGTGGAAGATCCGGTCGACAAGGCGTATCATCTGGAAGTGTCGTCGCCCGGCATCGACCGCCCGATGGTTCGCAAGTCCGATTTCTTCCGCTGGCAGGGTCACCTGCTGAAATGCGAGACTTCGGTCCTGGTTGAGGGCCGCAAGCGTTTCCGTGGTAAGATCGTGTCCGTGGATGCGGATGGCTTCCAGCTCGAGCGCGACCAGCCTGCCTATGGCGAGGAAGCGACGGTCAACATTCCGTTCACCACGCTTGCGGAAGCGCGGCTGATCCTGACCGACGATCTGATCCGCGACGCCCTGACGGCCGACAAGAAGGCCAAGGCAGCGCGCGCCGCGAACGAGAATTTCGAAGACGAAGATTCACCTATCGAAGAATAAAAGCCGGGGCGGTGCTTGAGGCCCCCTGCAACCAGACGGAGACATGAGATGGCAGTCAGTGCTAACCGGCTCGAGCTTCTGCAGATCGCAGATGCAGTGGCACGCGAAAAGGTGATCGACCGCGAGATCGTTCTGGCCGCGATGGCCGATGCGATCCAGAAGGCCGCGCGCTCCCGCTATGGCTCGGAATCCAACATCCGCGCCGACATCAATTCCAAGACCGGCGAAATCCGCCTGCAGCGTCTCCTGGAAGTGGTCGAGAAGGCGGAAGACTATTCCACGCAGATCCCGCTCGAACTGGCACGCGACCGCAATCCGGACGCCAAGCTGGGCGACTTCATCGCCGACCCGCTGCCGCCGATGGATTTCGGCCGTATCGCCGCCCAGTCGGCCAAGCAGGTCATCGTGCAGAAGGTGCGCGAAGCCGAGCGTGACCGCCAGTTCGACGAGTTCAAGGATCGCGTCGGCGAGATCGTCAACGGCACGGTCAAGCGCGTCGAATACGGCAACGTCATCGTCGATCTCGGCCGTGGCGAAGGCATCATCCGTCGCGACGAGATGATCCCGCGCGAAAACATGCGCTACGGCGACCGCGTCCGCGCCTTCGTCTACGACGTTCGCCGCGAACAGCGCGGCCCGCAGATCTTCCTTTCGCGCACGCATCCGCAGTTCATGGTCAAGCTCTTCACCATGGAAGTGCCTGAAATCTATGACGGCATCATCCAGATCAAGTCGGTTGCCCGCGACCCGGGTTCGCGCGCCAAGATCGCCGTGATCTCGAACGATAGTTCGATCGATCCGGTCGGTGCATGCGTCGGTATGCGCGGTTCGCGCGTTCAGGCCGTCGTCGGCGAACTGCAGGGCGAAAAGATCGATATCATTCCGTGGTCGCAGGACCCGGCATCGTTCATCGTCAACGCGCTGCAGCCGGCGGAAGTCGCCAAGGTCGTTCTCGACGAAGATGCAGAGCGCATCGAAGTGGTCGTTCCCGACGAGCAGCTGTCGCTGGCCATCGGCCGTCGCGGCCAGAACGTTCGCCTCGCTTCGCAGCTGACCGGCTGGGACATCGACATCCTCACCGAGCAGGAAGAAAGCGAACGTCGCCAGAAGGAATTCAACGAGCGCACCAACCTGTTCATGGACTCGCTCGACGTCGACGAAATGGTCGGCCAGGTCCTGGCTTCCGAAGGCTTTGCCGCCGTCGAGGAGCTTGCCTATGTCGAACTCGACGAAATTGCCTCGATCGACGGCTTCGACGACGAGACCGCCACCGAAATCCAGACCCGCGCCCGCGAGTACCTGGACCGGCTGGAAGCCGAGATGGATGCCAAGCGCAAGGAGCTCGGCGTTGCCGACGAACTGCGCACGATCAACGGCCTGACCAGCCCGATGCTGGTTGCGCTCGGCGAGGAAGGCATCAAGACCATCGAGGACTTCGCCGGTTGCGCCGCCGACGACCTGGTCGGCTGGAGCGAACGCAAGGATGGCGAGACCAAGCGCTTCGACGGCACGTTCTCGAAGTTCGAGGTTTCCCGCGCCGAAGCGGAAGCCATGATCGTTCAGGCCCGTCTTGCGGCCGGCTGGATCACCGAAGACGACATTGCCGGTGAACAGGAAGAAGAAGAGGCGATCGAGGTTGCCGAAGGCGCGGAACAGGACGCCTGATGGCGACCACCGCATCGACTGACGCTGATGCTCTGCCTTCGGACAAGGGTCCGAAGGACAAGAGCGACAGCACAAGGACTTGCATCGTCACGCGCGAGAGTGGCTCGCCCGACGATCTGATCCGCTTTGTTGCCGGTCCCGACGGCCGCATCGTTCCCGATCTGAAGCGTCAGCTTCCGGGACGCGGCTGCTGGATCAAGGCGGAGCGGGCGCTGGTCGAAAAGGCCATGGCGAAGAAACTCTTCGCCCGGGCCCTGAAGGCCGACGTCAAGGTCGATGCGACGCTTGCCGACGACTTGGACAGGCTGCTCGTCGAGCAGCTTGCCGGCATGATGAACTTGGCGCGCAAGGCGGCCCAGTTCATCTCCGGGGCGACGAAGACCGAGCAGGCAGTTCGTGGATTGGCGGCGCTTGCCGTCTTCCACGCGAGTGATGCGGCCGCCGACGGCGTCCGCAAGATAGACCAGGCCCGCAAGGCGATGAGCTTTGTGGTTGAAGATGAAACGGAAATACCCGCGTTCCGCCCCTTCACGGCGGCGGAAATGGAGGGCCTTTTGGGAAGTAATGCTTTTATCCATGCCGCAACGCTTGCAGGGCAGGCGGGTGAGGGTGTAGTGAAGCGCGCAATCATGCTCGAAAAGTACCGTGGATCCGTCCCGGTCCGGGCCGAAGGCGGCGCTGGCAAGCCACAGCAATGACCCGCGTCACCGGCACAGTCTGGCACCGCGTACATTGTTTGAGACAATTTGGAAGACAGGGTCAGGTGATACGCATCCGGCCCTGATCGCTAGGAACGGAACGGAATGACCGACGACAACAACGATGACAAGACTGGCGCAGCAGGCAAGAAGACGCTGACCCTGAAGCCTTCCGGGGTTTCGCAAGGGACCGTGCGTCAGGATATCGGCCGTGGCCGCACCAAGGCGGTCGTGGTCGAAAGGAAGCGTCCTTCTTCTTTCCACCGCCCCAAAGATGAACGCACGATCACGCCGGTCGCCGCGGCTCCCGCCGCACGCCCGGTCGAACAGCGTCCGGCTCAGCCGCAGCAGTCGGGCCGTCCGGCACCGCAGCCGCAGCAGCATACGACCCGCCAGGAAGCCAATCAGGCCAACCGTCCCCGTGTCGGTGTCGTTCTGAACCAGCTCTCCGCCAGCGAGATCGATGCGCGCCGCCGTGCTCTGGCCGAAGCCCAGATCCGCGAAGCGGAAGAAGCCGTCATCCGCGCCGAGAACGAAGCGCGCCGCAAGCGTGAGGAAGAAGCCCGTCTCCTGCAGGAGAAGGAAGAAGCCGCACGCCGCGCCGCAGAGGAAGCAGCCCGCCCGGCTGTCGAGCCCGAAGCAAAGACCGAAGAGGTTGTCGAAGAGCGCCCCGCGGCTGCTCGCGCACCTGCTGCCGGCGAACGTCGCGTCGACAGCCGTCCGCAGGCTGGACGTCCCGCCGCTCCGGCAGCAGCCGTTCCGACGCCGGCACCGGCCGGTGCTCTGCGCGGCCGCAAGGTCGACAACGAAAAGGATGACGACCGTAGCAGCCCGCGTCCAGGTGCAGGCCCGGTTCGTGGCAAGGTCGTTCGTCCGGAGCCGGCAAAGCCGGTTACCCGTCCGAAGGGTGACGATGGTCGCCGCCAGGGCAAGCTCACGCTGACGACCGCTGCCGACGAGGATGCCGGCCAGCGCGCCCGTTCGCTGTCGGCGATGCGTCGCCGCCAGGAAAAGTTCAAGCGCAGCCAGATGCAGGAGACCCGCGAGAAGATTTCGCGCGAAGTCGTTCTGCCGGAAACCATCACGATTCAGGAACTGTCGCAGCGTATGTCCGAACGGGCCGTTGACGTCATCAAGTACCTGATGAAGGAAGGCCAGATGATGAAGCCCGGCGATCTGATCGACGCCGACCTGGCAGAACTCATCGCCGGCGAATTCGGCCACACCGTCAAGCGCGTCTCCGAGTCCGACGTCGAAGAAGGCATCTTCAACGTTTCCGACGTCGAGGAAGAGCTGGAATCGCGTCCGCCGATCGTCACGATCATGGGTCACGTCGACCACGGCAAGACCTCGCTGCTCGACGCCATCCGTCATGCAAACGTCGTTGCCGGCGAAGCGGGTGGTATCACCCAGCACATTGGCGCCTACCAGGTCGAGCAGAACGGTCACAAGATCACCTTCATCGACACCCCCGGCCACGCGGCGTTTACCGCCATGCGTGCCCGCGGCGCCCAGGCGACCGACATTGCCATCCTGGTGGTGGCGGCCGACGATAGCGTGATGCCGCAGACGATCGAATCCATCAACCACGCCAAGGCGGCTGGTGTTCCGATCATCGTGGCGATCAACAAGGTCGACAAGCCGACGGCCAATGCCCAGAAGGTTCGCACCGAACTTCTGCAGCACGAAGTCTTCGTCGAATCCATGGGCGGTGAAGTTCTCGACGTCGAAGTCTCGGCCAAGAACGGCACCAACCTCGACAAGCTGCTCGAAGCGATCCTGCTCCAGGCCGAAATCCTCGACCTCAAGGCCAATCCGAACCGGACGGCCGAAGGTACTGTGGTCGAAGCCGAGCTTGACCGCGGTCGCGGTGCGGTTGCGACCGTTCTCGTCCAGAAGGGCACGTTGCGTCCGGGCCAGATCATCGTTGCCGGCGACCAGTGGGGCCGTGTGCGCGCGCTCGTCAACGACAAGGGTGAGCACGTCAAGGAAGCTGGCCCGTCCATGCCGGTCGAAGTTCTCGGCCTGTCGGGCACGCCTGCAGCCGGCGACAAGTTCGCCGTCGTCGAGAACGAAAGCCGCGCTCGCGAGATCTCGGAATACCGCCTGCGGCTTGCCCGCGACAAGGCCGTTGCCCGCCAGTCCGGTTCGCGCGGTTCGCTCGAGCAGATGATGACCCAGCTTCAGACCTCCGGTCTCAAGGAGTTCCCGCTGGTCATCAAGGGCGACGTGCAGGGTTCGATCGAAGCGATCGCCGGTGCGCTGGAGAAGCTCGGAACCGACGAAGTGCGTGCGCGCATCGTCCATTCGGGTGCCGGCGGTATCACCGAGTCGGATATCTCGCTCGCAGAAGCGTCGAATGCCGCCATCATCGGCTTCAACGTTCGTGCCAACAACCAGGCCCGTTCGGCAGCCGAGCGTGCCGGCATCGAAATCCGCTACTACAACATCATCTACGATCTGGTGGATGACGTTAAGGCGGCGATGTCCGGCCTGCTTTCGCCCGAGCGTCGCGAAACGTTCCTCGGCAATGCCGAGATCCTGGAGGTGTTCAACATCACCAAGGTCGGCAAGGTCGCGGGTTGCCGCGTCACCGAAGGCAAGGTCGAGCGTGGCGTCGGCGTCCGTCTGGTTCGCGACAACGTCGTCATCCACGAAGGCAAGCTCAAGACGCTCAAGCGCTTCAAGGACGAAGTCTCGGAAGTCAACGTCGGTCAGGAATGCGGTATGGCATTCGAGAACTACGAAGACATCCGCGCCGGCGACACGATCGAGTGCTTCCGCGTCGAACACATCACGCGGACGCTGTAAGATCCGTCCGATTAGAAATTGTGCGGGCGCCGGGTTATCCTTCGGCGCTCGCATTTTTTTGAGGTATTGACCAATGACCAGAGCCACAACCTCTGCCCCCAATCAGCGCATGCTGCGCATCGCAGAACAGGTGCGCGCCGCGATCACGCAGGTTCTGCAGCGTGGCGAAGTCCGCGACCCCGTGATCGAGAAGACGCTGATCGCGATTTCCGAAGTGCGCATGTCGCCCGACCTGAAGATCGCCACAGCCTTCGTGACGCCGCTCGGCGTTGCCGACCATTCGCAGGTCATCGAGGCGCTGAACAAGCACGCCAAGTACATCCGCGGCCGTCTCGGCCCGCAGCTTCGCCAGCTGAAGTACATGCCGGAAGTGCGCTTCCGTGATGATACGAGCTTCGACAACTACAAGAAGATCGATGCCCTTCTTCGTTCGCCCGAAGTCAGCCGCGATCTCGATCCGAATACCGACGACGAAGAATAGAAGAGTTCATGTCCAAACCGCGTAAACCCAAGGGCCGCCCGATTTCGGGCTGGCTGATCCTCGACAAGCCGCTCGATTTCGGCTCGACCGAAGCCGTCTCAAAGATCAAGTGGCTGTTCAAGGCGCAGAAGGCGGGCCACGCCGGCACGCTCGATCCGCTGGCTTCCGGCATGCTGCCGATTGCCCTTGGCGACGCGACAAAGACCGTCCCCTATGTCATGGACGGCCGCAAGATCTACGAATTCACCGTCGCATGGGGCGAGGAACGCTCGACCGACGACCTCGAAGGCCAGGTCACGCATTCCTCGGCAGAACGGCCGACGGAAGAGGCGATCCGCGCCCTGTTGCCGAACTATACCGGCGTCATCAGTCAGGTGCCGCCGCAGTTTTCCGCGATCAAGATCGACGGCGAGCGCGCCTACGATCTGGCGCGCGAAGGCGAGACGGTCGATATCCCGGCGCGCGAGGTGGAAGTCTTCCGCCTAACGCTGCTTGGCGCAACACCCAATCTCGCCCAGTTCGAGATCGAATGCGGCAAGGGCACCTATGTTCGGTCGCTCGCCCGCGACATGGGCCGGGACCTTGGCTGTTTCGGACACATCGCGTCGCTGCGACGGACCTTCGTTGCGCCCTTCGGCGAGGATGACATGGTGCCGCTTGCCGATCTGGTCGCGCTCGAAAAGATTGAGAGCGACGAGGAGCGGCTGGCAGCGCTCGACGCCTTCGTCATCGAGACCGGCGAGGCGCTTTCGAGCCTGCCGCATATCGCCGTCAGCGACGACCAGGCGCACCGGCTGAAGATGGGCAATCCGATCATCCTGCGCGGCCGCGATGCACCGCTGGCGACACCCGAGGCCTACGCCACGACACGCGGCAAGCTGATCGCCATCGGCGAGATCGCCGAAGGCGAGTTCCGCCCCAAGCGCGTCTTTGCCGTCGGCTGATTACGTCGATCGCGGCATTTGCCTTTGCCGCATCGCTGACGCATGATCCGGCCCAAGGGGCTTGCGACTGCTTCGGCGCGTTTCCGCTTCACACGGGCGCGCACGTATCCTTCGGTTGCAGCGGGCGCCCGTCTCGGCCGCCGTTCGGCGGTCGCTTCACCTGCGCGTCACGGTCGACGCGCGGATCGGTCAATGAGAGGCGGTACGGTTGGCGCAGGTTTCGCATGAGCAGAGGGAGCATGCCGCGGGTCGCCTGTCGACAGCGCTCGATTTCATCCGCCACCGACTGACGCGGCCCTTTCGCTTCTACCTGACATCGTTGCTTCTGATCGCAATCGTGCCTGCGTTCATCTTCTCGCTCGTCGTGCTGAAACGCAGTGTCGATGCGCAGGAGCAGGTGATCACCGCGCTCTTGCAAGCCTCGACCGGATCGGTCACCCGCATCGTCGAGCGCGATGTGGAAGGAATGCTGACGACGCTGAAAGTGCTCTCCACGGCACCGGCGATGGAAGGCGGCGACATGGAAGCCTTCTACCGCAGGGCTTCGACGGCGCTGGCCGATACCGGTTCCTACCTGATCGTCATCGACCGCAAGCATGATCAGCAGCTGAATACGCGGGTGCCCTACGGCACGCCGCTCGGCAAGGGCTCCGATCCCGAATCCGTCGAACGGGCCTTCACCAACAACGGCGCACCGCTGGTCTCGAACGTCTTCTTCGGCCAGACCGCCGGCAAGTGGGTTTTCAACGTCTATCTGCCGGCGAAGCTTCCGACCGGTGAAGACTACCTGCTGACGCTGACGCAGAACGCCGAGAGCATGGCCAAGGCCGTCAATCGCGAGACGCTGTCGCCGGGCTGGAACGCGGCGCTGATCGACGGAAACGGCAAGGTCATCATTTCCTCCGACGCCGCAGTCAAGGCGGGCGAGCCGTTCTTCCTCGACAAGGTGCCGGCCATCAGCATCGGCGTGCGCAACATCACCGAGAACGGCACGGCCTATCGGGTGGCGACTGAATTCTCTGTCATCACCGGCTGGCGGATCATCGCCTGGGCGCCGCGCACCACCGTCGACGCGCCGGCCGCCTGGTCGTTCCTCTGGCTGTCGCTCGGCGGCATCATCTTTGCCGGCATCGCCGTTGCCGGCTCGCTGGCGATCGCGCGGCTGCTGTCACAAGGGGTCAAGCTGGTCGCGCAGGACGCACGCCGTCTCGGCGCCGGCGAGAGCATCGAGCCGCGGCCGCACATGATCGCCGAAGTCGAGACCGTGTCTGCAGCCCTGGCAAAAGCGGCAGCGTCGCGCACCAAGGCCGAGAGCGAAATCCGCTTCCTCATGCGCGAGGTGGCCCACCGTTCGAAGAACCAGCTGACGGTAATCCAGTCGATGCTGAACCAGTCGGTGCACTCGGCGGAAAGCGTTGCCGATTTCGCCGAATCCTTCCGCAAGCGTATCGCCGGCCTTGCCCGCTCCACCGATCTGATGATCGCCAATGCCGCCCAGGGCGTCGATTTCCGCGAACTTGCCCAGAACCAGCTGCAGCCGTTTACGCCCGATGATCCCAAGCGCGTGGTGCTGTCGGGACCGCCCTTGAGGCTCGACACGGAAAGCGCCCAGACGCTCGGCATGGCGCTGCACGAGCTGGCGACGAACGCCACCAAATATGGCGCGCTCGCCAACACGTCGGGGGTGGTGAAACTCTCCTGGTCGCTGTCCGATCAGGGCATTGCCATCCGCTGGCGCGAGGAGGGGGCCGATATCGGTCCACAGATCGCGCCGGCTCGCAAGGGATTTGGCACGCTGGTGCTCGAGCGCATGCTCGGCATGGCGCTGAAGGCCAAGCTCGAGCGGATCATGCATCCCGATGGTATCGAGTGGCGCATCGACATTCCGCGCAACGCCGGCGAAACCGACGGAGAGGATGTCTAGACCTCAAGGCGCAGCCCGACGACCGCATCGTCATGACGCTCGCCAATTGCCGCACGGTTCGAAGGCGCGCCGCAGGCCAGCCTCTATGGCGTTGCTGTGGAGGGCGCCGAGCTGAAATCGGCGCCGATGCGTCCGCGGTCCTCGATCAATTGCGAGGCGCCCGGCCTGCGCGCAAGGGCAATTTCATGACCCTTTCCTTTTTCATCCAATTCGGTTATAGGCACGCCAGCAAAAGGCGCATGCCCATTGCATTCACGGCCACAGCTGGACGACATCCCGGCTGGAGGCGTCCCTAAATCCTCGAATTTGAAAGGATCATCCGATGTCGATTGCTGCAGAGCGTAAGGCTCAGCTCATCAAGGAATACGCAACCGTTGAAGGCGACACCGGTTCTCCGGAAGTCCAGGTAGCTATCCTGACGGAACGGATCAACAACCTGACCGAACACTTCAAGGGCCACAAGAAGGATAACCATTCCCGCCGTGGCCTTCTCGCGATGGTTTCCAGCCGTCGTTCGCTCCTCGACTATCTGAAGAAGAAAGACGAAGCGCGCTACACCAAGCTGATTGGTGCCCTCGGCATCCGTCGCTAAGCGACTTGCCCGGCGGATCGCATGCGGTCCGCCGGCCTTTTTTATTATGGGGCGCAGAGCGCTCGAGAAATGAACTCTCCACACGCGCCCTAGGCGCAAAAAGGAGAGGTATCCAGCGGGCCGGATGGGCCGGACCGCGGATCAACCGATGGCCCGTCATGGGGCAGGATTGCAGGATGCTTCGGCGCCTGCTTGCAGAACCCGCTGCGGAGCAGCCAGGTCTTGCACAGCGGAAAGCGGCCGGTCTCGTTTGAAGCCTCCCGTTGTCTTGCCCGTGATGCGCCATACCAGGCGGTTTTCCGACCACCCGCGCTGCAACAGCCGCGGAAAGGTCTGCCGCACACGAAGGACAGAACATGTTCGATACCCATAAGGTCGAAATCGAATGGGCTGGGCGTCCGCTCAAGCTCGAAACCGGCAAGGTCGCCCGTCAGGCTGACGGCGCCGTTCTCGCCACCTACGGCGAAACCGTCGTTCTCGCCACCGTCGTTTCGGCCAAGGCGCCGAAGCCGGGCCAGGACTTCTTCCCGCTGACCGTCAACTACCAGGAAAAGACCTACGCCGCCGGCAAGATCCCGGGTGGCTACTTCAAGCGCGAAGGTCGTCCGAGCGAAAACGAAACGCTGGTTTCGCGCCTGATCGACCGCCCGATCCGCCCGCTTTTCCCCGATGGCTATAAGAACGACACCCAGGTCGTCGTTACGGTCATGCAGCATGACCTCGAAAACAATCCCGACATCCTGTCGATGGTTGCCGCTTCCGCTGCGCTGACGCTGTCCGGCATCCCGTTCATGGGCCCGATCGGCGGCGCGCGCGTCGGCTACATCAACGGCCAGTACGTTCTCAACCCGCATCTCGACGAGATGGACGAATCGACCCTCGACCTCGTCGTCGCCGGCACGCAGGAAGCCGTGCTGATGGTCGAGTCGGAAGCCAAGGAACTGGGCGAAGACGTCATGCTCGGCGCCGTCGTGTTCGGCCAGAAGGGTTTCCAGCCCGTCATCGACGCCATCATCAAGCTCGCTGAAGTCGCTGCCAAGGAGCCGCGCGATTTCCAGCCGGAAGATCATTCCGCGCTCGAAGCCGAAATGCTCGGCATGGCCGAAGCCGAACTGCGCGACGCCTACAAGATCACCGAGAAGGCTGCCCGCTACGCTGCCGTCGACGCCATCAAGGCAAAGGTGAAGGCACACTTCTTCCCGGAAGGCGCAGAGCCGAAGTACGCCGCTGAAGTCATCGGCGCGGTCTTCAAGCACCTGCAGGCCAAGATCGTTCGCTGGAACATCCTCGACACCAAGAGCCGCATCGACGGCCGCGATCTGGAAACCGTTCGCGCGATCGTTTCGGAAGTCGGCCTTCTGCCGCGCACCCACGGTTCGGCGCTGTTCACCCGCGGCGAAACGCAGGCGATCGTCGTCGCCACGCTCGGCACCGGCGAAGACGAGCAGTACGTCGACAGCCTGACCGGCATGTACAAAGAACGCTTCATGCTGCACTACAACTTCCCGCCCTACTCGGTCGGTGAAACCGGTCGCATGGGCTCCCCGGGCCGCCGCGAAATCGGTCACGGCAAGCTCGCCTGGCGCGCTATCCGCCCGATGCTGCCGGAAGCCGAGCAGTTCCCCTACACGCTGCGCGTCGTGTCCGAAATCACCGAATCCAACGGCTCCTCGTCGATGGCAACGGTCTGCGGCACCTCGCTCGCGCTCATGGATGCAGGCGTTCCGCTCGCAAAGCCGGTTGCCGGTATCGCCATGGGCCTGATCAAGGAAGATGAGCGCTTCGCCGTTCTCTCCGACATCCTCGGCGACGAAGACCACCTCGGCGACATGGACTTCAAGGTTGCAGGCACCGACGCCGGCATCACCTCGCTGCAGATGGACATCAAGATCGAGGGCATCACCGAAGAGATCATGGGCATCGCGCTCAACCAGGCCAAGGGCGGCCGTCTCCACATCCTCGGCGAAATGGCGAAGGCCATCTCCGAAAGCCGTGGCCAGCTCGGCGAATTCGCACCGCGCATCGAAGTCATGAACATCCCGGTCGACAAGATCCGTGAAGTCATCGGCTCGGGCGGCAAGGTCATCCGCGAAATCGTCGAAAAGACCGGCGCCAAGATCAACATCGAAGACGATGGCACCGTGAAGATCGCCTCTTCGTCGGGCAAGGAAATCGAAGCGGCCCGCAAGTGGATCCACTCGATCGTTGCCGAGCCGGAAGTCGGCCAGGTGTACGAGGGTACTGTTGTCAAGACCGCCGACTTCGGCGCCTTCGTCAACTTCTTCGGCGCCCGCGACGGCCTCGTCCACATCTCGCAGCTCGCCTCCGAGCGCGTTGCCAAGACGACCGACGTCGTCAAGGAAGGCGACAAGGTCTGGGTCAAGCTGATGGGCTTCGACGAGCGTGGCAAGGTTCGCCTTTCCATGAAGGTCGTCGACCAGGCGACCGGCAAGGAAGTTGCTGCAGAAAAGAAGGGTGACGGCGAAGCCGCTGAATAAGCGGTCTCTGCCCGAACGCATTCGGGGCGCGGAGCGGATCGCTCCGCGCCCTTTTCTTGTACGAGATCGACGGAAGAAACCGATGAGCCGAGATGCATTGAAGACCCTGTTCCACCCGTTCGAAACCGGGATTATCGACCCGCCGGGCGAGGGCGAGCGTGTGCTCTTCCTCGGCGCAGAGGCGGGCTACAGGCTGCCCGAGGGCTTCGGGGCGTCGATCGCCGCCGTCCAGCCGCTGAGGCCGCTCTATCGCGCCCTGGAGGCCCAGCGTGCCGATGTGGCGCCTGTCGTCACCGGCGAGGACTATGACGTCGCCCTGATCCTGTGCGGCAAGCACAAGGGCGAAAACGAGGACCGCATCGCCGAGGCGCTGAAGCGCACCCGCGATGGCGCGCTGATCGTCGTTGCCGGCGGCAAGGAAGATGGCATCCAGTCGCTGAGAAAGCGCATCGCCAAGTTCGAATGGGACGGCGATCACCTGCCGAAGTATCACGGCGTCGCCTTCTGGTTCACGCGGCCGGAAGACGCAACCGATGCCGTGCAGAAGCTTGCCAAGGTGCCGGTTCGCGTCGATGGCCTGTTCGAGGCGTCGCCCGGAATGTTTTCGCACGACCGCATCGATGCCGGCTCGGAACTGCTGGCCTCGCGCCTGCCACGCGACTTCAACGGCCATGCCGCCGATTTCGGCGCCGGCTGGGGCTACCTGGCGGTCAAGCTCGCCGAAACGTCGCCGGGCACCAAGGGCATCGATCTGTTCGAAGCCGATCACGATGCGCTGGAAGCGGCCCGCGTCAACATGATGGCGAACGCGCCGCGCATGCCGGCGCGCTTCTACTGGTTCGACCTGACGAGCGAAGAACCGCGCGACAAGTACGACCTCATCGTCATGAACCCGCCCTTCCACGAAGGCCATGCCGCTGAGCCGGCGCTGGGCGTGGCGATCATCAAGGCGGCGCACAAGGCGCTGAAGCAGGGCGGCAAGGTCATGCTGGTCGCCAATCGCGGCCTGCAATACGAGCCGGTACTCGCCGAGACCTTCAAGGAATATGGCGAGACCTGCCGCAACGCGCGCTTCAAGGTCCTTTGGGGCAAGCGCTGAGCCGCAAATAAAGTAAAGCAAAAGAGCCGGGTTCGTCGCCCGGCTCTTTTGTTTTCGCGCGCAGGCGATCGGTGGATGCAAACGCCGATGATTGCCTGTTGCCATCCCTTGCAATCGGGCTCACCATGGTCGATGCCGACGTGTCTCGCCGAAGGATGGGTGCCATGACGTGGGGATTGAACAGGCCGCCACTGACCGAGGATGCGGCCGAAGCCATCGCAAAAGATATCAAGCATTCCGAGGGGCACGGCGCCACCTCCGAAGTGCCACTGTCGTTCCTGCAAAGCCTCTACCGTCTGCCGATGGGGCAGGCGCGGCGCACGCACACCGGATTGGTCGTCCTGGCGATCATCGTCGTCGTGCTTGCCCTGTTCCTCTGGACCTAAAGCTGCCGATTTTCGGCCATCTGGCGCCGGTATCGGCTGTACGTTGGCACAACAAACGCGCTTTTCCCTTTCGCCTGACCCGCCAATGGTCGACACCCGTGATGTCGCCTGCGCATTCAAGCGGCGTTGCCGGTTGCGCCAGCGCCACCGGTGGCGTGGCGAACCTCGACCAAAAGACACAGCGCCGTCGAAAAAATGGGCCAGCGCTCCGCGATCCCGGTTGTGTTGCGCTCGCTTTTTTTCTCGCGCTATCGTTGGTTTTAATCCGCGGATATGCAACCTTATTGGCGGCGGTGGTTGATCTGCGCGGATCTTGAAAGAGACATTTTCTTCGACGGACACCATTGCCGCATGGGGCATGCGGCTTGAAATTGTTCTGAAACAGTCGGGATCAGGGGCGCATCTTTGCTCGGAACGAAAGTGCTACGTGACGGCCTTCTTTTTTGCGCGGCCACCGTCTGCCTGATGGCCGCGCTCGTGGCCTCGGCCGCCACGGTTCGTGCAGCACCGGCCGGCGGCGATGCCATGCAATTCCTCGTGGTGCGCAGCAATCAGGTGGGGTGTGAGCCGACATGCCCGGAGTGGATCTCGGCTGAAGGTACGATCGTTCGCGACAGTCCGGCGCGCTTGCAGAAGCTGCTCAAATCCATCGGCAATCGCCGCTTGCCGATCGTGGTGACATCGCCCGGCGGCGACGTCGACGCCGCCATGGCGCTCGGGCGGATTATCCGGGCGCGAAAGCTCGATGTGGCGGTGGGCAAGACGCGCTTTATCGGTTGCCAGCCGCAGCAGAAGGATTGCCGCGACAATGACGGCAAGGGCGCCCGCTTCATCGGCATTACCTATTCGGGCGAGGCCTATTGTGCGTCTGCTTGCCCGCTAATGCTTGCCGGCGGCATCCGGCGCGTCGTCGGCCAATGGGCATACCTTGGCGTCCATCAGATCACCACCGTGCAAACGCGGATCCAGACAAAGTATCTGGAGAAATATCGCATCGTGAACGGCAAGAAGAAGGTGACCAGCAAGAAGGTCGTCAGCCGAAAGAATGTCGGCACCCGCACGATCTATGAAATGAGCAAGGCGATGGAGCGTGAGCTGGCGGCCTACCTTGCGGAAATGGGTGTCGGGCGTGCGGTCATCGATCAGATGAAGATCACGTTCGCCAACGACATGCGCAAGATCGAGCCGGTGGCGATGATGGAAATGAAGTTGATCACGCAACTGGGCGGGGTCGAATTGCTGACCGCGGCCGGGGTCTGCAAGACGGTGCCCGCCTCCGCCCATTGCCGGGTTTTCGTCATGTCGGACCTGAAGCGCTAGCCGCCGGGGTCGTCAGGGTTGGAGACTGCGATGCGCGTATGGAGTTCGTCACCCGGTGTCGCCAAGCTTGACCTGCGATCGGTGCTGGCTCTGATCTGCCTGCTGGTCGCAGGCCTGCTCCTGGAACGGCCGGCAATGGCGGCTGAAGAGGAGATGCGGTTTGTCGTCGTGCGCTCCAACCAGGATGGTTGCGAGCCGACATGTCCGGAATGGATCTCCGCAACGGGCACCATAGGTCCGAAGACGCCGGCCCTCCTGAAGGCAACGTTGAAGACGCTTGCCGGTCGCAAGCTGCCATTAGTCCTGCGATCGCCCGGTGGCGACATCGCGGCCGCGATGGCGCTCGGCCGCCTCATCCGCAAGAACCAGCTGAGCGTGGCGGTGGGCACGACCATGTTTTTCGGATGTCAGCGCGACGAGAAGAACTGCACCGCAAACGATGGAAAGGGAGCCGACTATATCGGCAAGGCCGTTTCGCTTGGTGCCTGCTCACAGGCCTGTACGCTCGTCCTTGCCGCAGGCAAAAGGCGGATCGCGGGAGAAGGGACACTCGTCGAAGACATCCCGACGCTTGGCGGAAACGAGCGCGAGACCCGCAAACTCGTGGCCTACTACGGTGAAATGGGCGTGCGCTACCAGTCCCTGGTCGAACGCCTGCGCGACACCGGCGGCAATCCCGGCCACTATGATCTATCCACGGTGCTCCTGTTGACGAGCACGCTTCCTGTCGGCCAGCTGGTCGATGCGGTGATTTGCCGTGGTACGCCCGCGCCAGACAATTGCCGGGTCTTTACCACGATGGACCTGGAATAGCCGCAGGCATCAGCCAAACGGCAAGACACCCCAACGAAAAAGCCCCGGCGAGGACCTCACCGGGGCTTTTGCATGCAGTTCGCAGAGCCCATAGACCTGTCGTCCTGGGCTCGATGTTCTACTCGACGTCGGCCGTCCTCAGCGCATCGAGCGCCGGCATCGAGGTGATGTTGTAGCCGGAGTCCACATAGTGGATTTCGCCGGTGACGCCGCTCGACAGATCGGACAGCAGGTAAAGCGCGGAGTTACCGACATCGTCGATGGTGACGGTGCGGCGCAGCGGCGAGTTCTTCTGCTGCCAGGAGAGCATGGCGCGGGCGTCCGAAATGCCGGCGCCGGCGAGCGTGCGGATCGGGCCGGCGGAAATCGCGTTGACGCGGATACCGCGCACGCCATAGTCGGCCGCCAGATAGCGCACGGACGCCTCGAGTGCGGCCTTGGCAACGCCCATGACGTTGTAGTTCGGCATCACTCGCATCGAGCCGCCATAGGTCAGCGTCAGCATGGAGCCGCCGTCGTTCATCAGTTCGGCGGCGCGCCTGGCGATCTCGGTAAACGAGAAGCAGGAGATCACCATGGTGCGGCTGAAGTTGTCACGGCTGGTGTCGGCGTAGAGGCCCTTCAGCTCGTTCTTGTCGGAGAAGCCAATGGCATGGACGATGAAGTCGAGCGTGCCCCAGCGCTCCTTGATGGCCGAGATGACCGCATCGACGGAAGCGATATCCTCGACGTCGCAGGGAAGCAGGAAGTCGGAACCGACTTCGGCCGCCAGCGGCTTCACGCGCTTGCCGAGCGCTTCACCCTGGTAGGTGAAGGCCAGTTCCGCGCCCTGGGCTGCCAGCGCCTTGGAAATGCCCCAGGCAATGGAGTGGTTGTTGGCCACACCCATGATGAGGCCACGCTTTCCGTTCATCAGTCCCGTCATGGTGTTATCCGTTGTAGCGCTGGAAGACGAGCGTCGCATTGGTGCCGCCGAAACCGAACGAGTTGGAAAGCACCGTATCGATCTTGGCATTGTCGATGCGCTTGCGCACGATCGGCACGCCGTCGAATTCCGGGTCGAGCTCGGTGATGTGGGCGCTTTCGCCGATGAAGCCAGCCTGCATCATCAACAGGCCGTAGATCGATTCCTGCACGCCGGCAGCGCCCAGCGAATGGCCGGTCAGCGACTTGGTCGACTGGATGTGCGGGATCTTCGAGCCGAACACTTCGCGGATGGCGCCGATTTCCTTGCTGTCGCCAACCGGGGTCGAGGTGCCGTGCGTGTTGATGTAGTCGACGTCGCCCTTAACGGTCGACAGCGCCTGACGCATGCAGCGGATGGCGCCTTCGCCCGAGGGCGCGACCATGTCGTAACCATCGGATGTCGCGCCGTAGCCGACGATTTCGGCGTAGATCTTGGCGCCGCGGGCCTTGGCGTGTTCCAGCTCTTCGAGCACCAGCACGCCGGCGCCGCCGGCGATGACGAAGCCGTCGCGGCTGGCGTCATAGGCGCGCGAGGCGGTCGCGGGCGTGTCGTTGTACTTGGAGGACATCGCGCCCATGGCATCGAACAGGTTGGACATCGTCCAGTCCAGGTCCTCGTGGCCGCCAGCGAACATCACATCCTGCTTGCCCCACTGGATCATCTCGGCGGCATTGCCGATGCAGTGCGCCGAGGTCGAGCAGGCCGACGAGATCGAGTAGTTGACGCCGTGGATCTGGAACCAGGTCGCAAGCGTGGCCGAGGCCGTCGACGACATCGCCTTCGGCACGGCAAACGGGCCGATGCGCTTCGGGCTGTTGTTCTTGCGGGTGATATCGGACGCTTCGACGATGGTGCGGGTGGACGGTCCGCCCGAGCCCATGATGATGCCGGTGCGTTCGTTGCGGGAAATCACCGCTTCCTCGAGACCGGAATCGGCGATTGCCTGCTTCATCGCCACGTGGTTCCAGGCGCCGCCCTGCGACAGGAAGCGCATGGCGCGCCGGTCGACGAGATCGGTCGGATCAAGCGTCGGTGCGCCCCAGACCTGGCACTTGAAGCCGTTTTCGGCGAAATCCGGAGAAAACGTGATGCCCGACTTGGCGTCGCGCAGCGATGCCGTGACTTCGTCGGCATTGTTTCCGATCGAGGAAACGACCCCGAGGCCCGTGACAACAACCCGTCTCATGGTGATGACCTTTTCTTTATCTCATTCGGTGCGGAGAACCCGCGGCTTAGTCGGTCTTTTCCTTCGACAGACCGACGCGCAGGTCGGTTGCCTGGTAGATGGTCTCGCCATCGGCCTTGAGCCAGCCGTCGGCCGTGCCGAGCACGAGACGTCCGCGCATGACGCGCTTGAAGTCGATGCCGTACTGGAGCAGCTTGGTGTGCGGGCGAACCATGCCCTTGAACTTCACTTCGCCCGTCGACAGCGCCATGCCACGGCCCGGCTCGCCGAGCCAGCCGAGGAAGAAGCCCGTCAGCTGCCACATGCCGTCGAGGCCGAGGCAGCCGGGCATGATCGGGTTGCCCTGGAAATGGCAGGGAAAGTACCAGTCGTCCGGGCTGACGTCGTATTCGGCGCGGATGAAGCCCTTGTCGAAAGCGCCGCCCGTCTCGGAGATTTCGGTGATGCGGTGAACCATGAGCATGGGCGGCAGCGGCAGCTGCGCATTGCCTGGGCCAAACAGTTCGCCTCGGCCGCAGGTCAGGATTTCCTCATAGCTGAAGCTGGATTGTCTGGTCGTCATCAATGGTTGTTTCCCCGAGTAACAAAAAGTGTTGTCAGACCTGCTTTAGAGCAAGTTCGCTGTGAAATGAAGCGCGCCGATGGCCGTTTTCGATGTTTCCGGTGTCGGCATCGCCCATTGTGGTGGCGATATCGTCTCGCCGTCGCTTACAGGATCAATGTGGGTCCGACCAGAGTTAAATACCAGACTTACCCGAAATAGGCCGGTTTTTCAGGCATTCCAGCCCATCTGCACCTTAGAATCTATTGAAAGAACGGTGCGCAAAAGTTATATCGCAACGGAAGTATTGTAAATTTTACGGGATCCATGGAACGCGCCTTGATGATCAAAGCAACCGAAGTGAATTCGGAAGAGAGATTGCGCAGCTCGGGCCTGCGCCCCACGCGTCAGCGTGTCGCGCTTGCCGATCTGATCTTTGCCAAGGGCGATCGTCATCTGACCGTGGAAGAGCTGCATGAAGAGGCTGTCGTTGCCGGCGTGCCGGTTTCACTGGCAACCGTCTACAACACGCTGCACCAGTTCACCGAGGCTGGCATGATCCGCGTGCTCGCGGTGGAAAGCGCCAAGACCTACTTCGACACCAACGTGTCCGACCATCACCATTTCTTCGTCGAAGGCCAGAACGAAGTCCTCGATATCCCGGTCAACAATATCGAGATCGGCAACCTGCCTGAGCCGCCCGAAGGCATGGAGATTGCCCATGTCGACGTCGTCATTCGTCTGCGCCGCAAGCGCGAGCGGTCGTAACCGCCCATCTCCTACATCACATCGTCGGGATCGCGGCCGGGGCCTGCCTTGCCGATCGGCAGCGTCCAGCCATATTTGAGTGCGCCGGCGCGCACGGTGAAGGCTGCGACCACGCCAAGCGTCGACGTTGCCAGCAGCGGCAGTCCGAGCATCGTGGCGACGACGAACACGGCAGAGCCGACGAGGGCGGCCGTCACATACACCTCCGGACGCAACAGCACGGATGGTTCTCCGGCCAGAATGTCGCGCAGTACGCCGCCGAAGGTCGCCGTCAGCATGCCGGTGACCAGCGCGACCCCCGGCGAACCGGTCGCAGCCAGCCCCTTGGCCGCGCCCATGACGCAATAGGCCGACAGCCCGATCGCATCGAGCCAGACCAGCACGCGGTAGCGCGATTCGAACAGGTGTGCGGTGAAGAACAAAAGCACGGCCACCGAAGCGCAGACCAGCAGATAGTTGGGGTTGAGCACCCAGAATACCGGCGTCGCGCCGAGAACGACGTCGCGCATCGTTCCGCCGCCGATGCCGGTGACCGAGGCGAGGAACAGATAACCGATGATGTCGAGCTGTTTGCGCGATGCCGAGAGCGCGCCCGTCGCCGCGAAGACGGCAACGCCGGCATAATCGAGGATTTCGAGGATCGTCATGGCCGCTCCTTTGGAAGGGGCATCGCTTTGGTCGGTCGCGCTGCAGGCTGGAGCATCAGGGCCTGCCGCGTCAACGGGGTGTCGCGTCTGTCGTTGCAGCGGGCTCGGCAGGGCCCGGAAACAGGCTGTGCGTGCGGCCGCCATAGGCGTAGGCGGCAAGCCCGATCCATTCGCGCATGGCCGTCGTCGTCAGCTGGGCATTGAGCGAAGGCTGGGTGAAGTCGAAGCCGAGCGTGACCGTGCCGCTGGTGCGATAGTCCGCCGGCCACGGCGTGACCTCCAGCCCGAGCGTGCGGAACAGCCCCACCGAACGGGGCATGTGGAAGGCCGACGTCACCAGTGCGCAGTTGGAAAGGCCGTTTTCGGTGAGCAGTTCTTCGGTGTTGCGGGCGTTTTCGAATGTCGTCCGGCTCTGTTCCTCGCGGATCAGTCGCTCCGGGCCGATGCCGAAGGCGGCAAAGAACGCTGCCGATGCCTTGGCGTCGCCGTCATAGGTGCCGCTGAACGAGCCGTCGCCGCCGGAGACCAGGATGCGGGCCTGTGGGTAGCGCTTGGCCAGCGTCGCCGCTTCGATGAAGCGGTCGGCCGCCTGGTTGAATTCGATGCCGCCACGGCTCGCCATCACCTCGTTCTCGAAGGCGCCGCCAAGCACGATGATGCAGGAGAGCGTCAATGGCGGCTCTGCCGGCCGCGGGAAGCGATCCTCGAGCCTCTGCAGGAAATAGGATCCCGTCGTCGTGAACAGGCTGACGAAGAGCACCAACGCGCCAAGCAGGCCGAGGCCGGCGCCGATGCGCCGGAGCCCGGCGGCCGTCGTCAGCAGGCCGGTGAGGGCGGCAAGGAACGCCAGGGAAAGGGGCTGCGCGAAGAGCCAGAAGATCTTGGAAAGCAGAAACATCAGCTGCGTTTCTTTGCTGCCAACACTTAATATTTCGCAAAGCCCGGGTTTCAGGCGGTGAGGCCACCCGCGATCGGCTTGGCCTTGCCGGCGCGAAGGTAGAAGATCGCGAAGCCGACCAACGCCCCGGCGGCGACGATCGCCAGCGACAGCAACGGGCGATAGGCAAACCAGGCGATCGCGATCACCAGCGGACCGAGGAGCAGCGTCAGGATCGCCGCGATGATGCCGGTTCCGAATGCCACCACCGAGCCAAGCACCGGGATGACATCGGCGATGATCGAAATCAGCGACAGCATCAGCGTGAAGCCGATGAACAGGCCGATGAGCCCGCCGACCCGAACGAGCCATGTGATCAGCGTGTTCTCGCTCTGGGCGGCATTGAACATGTCGGCGGCGCTGGCGATACCGGCCGAACTCAAGAACAGATCGCGCCCGTTGCTGGTGCGATAGGAAACAAGGCCGCCGCCCTTCTGCGCGCCAACGAAGCTCGCTGCCTCGGTGTCTTCGCGGGTAAAGCTGATGCGCAGGTCGCCGACAGCCGGGTTCTGGCGATCGGCGGAGACGAAGATCGTCTGGCCGTCGGTCTTGACGGGGCGGGTCACGCCGAGCGCCTCGGCCATGCGCTCAAGATCGGCGTTCGCCACGGGCACGACGCTGTCGCTGCCGAGATCGGCAACGGCCCGGCCATCGATCGAGAATGCGCCGAGCATCGCGCGTTCGACGGTAAAGCGTTCGCCCGAGATCGGCATTTCCGGGTTCTGGTGGCCGTTGCCATCGCGGAAGTCGGCCGAATCAGCGCGGTCGCTACGCCATTCCTTGGCGTAGGCGTAGGTCGTGACCGTTTCCTCGCCGCCGCCGAGCGTCTTGCGCGTCTCGCTCTTCTTCTCCTCGACCCATTGATACATCTCGACCGAGCGGCGCAGGCCCGAGGCCCCGCTCGCCGATACTCCGAGCACGCTGTCCGTCGGGGTGCCGATCGGATCGACGCGGCCGGCGATGTGCACCAGCTTGCCCTCGTTGCCAGCCTCCACGGCGCCGATGTCGATATCGATGACGGCGCCGGCGCCTTCGACCAGCGCCCGGTAGGTCTTGACCGATCGGCCTTCGTTCCAGGCCAGCAACCAGATCATGCCGAAAACCAGGATGAGGCCGATGAAGATGCCGATGACGCCGCTCTTGAGGCGCGAAAACCACGACGTTCTGGTCGTTTCAGTAAAGCTCATCGGATCCCCCGGCACGTGCATTCCCCCGGATCGCAAAGCGAATCCTTCGATTTTCCCGTTGGTATCAGAAAAATGGCGCAAGGGAACATTGTGGCCGGCATGCGCGGGCGTTTGGCCCAAACATGGTGAAATCGGTCGTTTCAGAAGCGTGTATCGAGGGAGAAATTTGGTGGAGCTAAGCGGGATCGAACCGCTGACCTCTTGCATGCCATGCAAGCGCTCTCCCAGCTGAGCTATAGCCCCATATCGGGTCCGGCTAGGCCGGTTCCGGGAAACTTGTCGGGCTGTTGTGCCCGGCGAGTGGCGGCTTATTACGTCTGCTTTTCGCGGATAGCAAGCCGAAAATGTGAGGCCGGGCGAAAAAAATTCTGGACCGGGCCATTTTTCTCCCGTCCACGCCAGTTGGCTGTGGACGGGAGGCATTCGCGAATGGTTTTAAGCGCTTAGACGTCGTCTTCGTCGTCGGACACGCCGATGAGGTCGCTCATGTCGTCGTCATCGTCTTCGTCGTCGGTCTGCAGGAAGGTATCGTCGTCGTCATCGTCGCCGTCGATCTCGACGTCGTCATCACCCAGATCCGGGATCTCGTCGCCGCCGGCTGCCTCGTCGTCCGCTTCCTCGAGCGATACGAGTTCGACTTCCGTGTTCTCGGTGTCGACTTCAGCGACGTCCTCTTCCTCTTCCTTCTCGAGCACCTTGGCAACCGAGGTTTCTTCGAAGAAGGACAGCGGGTAGGACTTGCCGGTGTAGGGGGAAACGATCGGATCACGATTCAGATCGTAGAATTTGCGCCCCGTTTCCGGGTCGATGCGCTTTGTGCCGAGTTCCGCTTTTGCCACAGTCAAAGCCTCTTGAATGGCCGGCCGAGCCGGCGCTTGCCGGAAAGCCGGCGGGTGGAAATGATATCAAGCCTATGATGATTAGCCGGTCCCCATAATCATCTTGGCCGCATCTGTCAAAGATAAAACTTGAAAGCCCTGCGCCGCCTGCTTTTTCTTCGCACCCGCAGGATGATCGCGCCATCGCATTGTGTTAGGCAGCGCAAGCTTGAGGCGCTCGCGCCTTCGCTGTCGATCGGCGCGTCGCTTAGGGTGGCACGGTCGCAGGTTTGAGGAAGGTTTGGCAGGTTTGAGGAAGGTCTGAATGTCCGCTGGCTCGATCGCAAAGTCTGCCCTTGCACGCAGGTCGACGGCGCTTGCCGGCGCGGTGCGCAGTCCCGGCGACAGATCGATATCTCACCATGCGCTGATCCTTGGCGGGCTCGCGGCCGGGCGGACACGCATAAACGGCCTGCTGGAGAGCAATGACGTCTTCGATACGGCAAGAGCGATGCAGGCGCTCGGCGCGACGGTGCGCCCGGACGGCGACGCCTGGATCATAGACGGTCTCGGCAACGGCGCGCTGCTTGCACCGGAAAAGCCGCTCGATTTCGGCAATCGCGGAGCCGGTTGCCTGCTCGTCATGGGACTGATCGGCACTTACGATTTCGCCACCACCTTCGTCGGCGAGATATCGCCGAGTGGGTGTTCGGTGGAGTGGGTGCTCGACGCCTTGCGGCAGATGGGCGTTCAGGCGATCGCAACCGGGGGCGGCCACCTGCCGGTGACGCTCCACGGGCCGAAGACGACCAGCCCGATGACCTACCGCTTGGAGACGGCCTCGGCCGATCTGAAATCCGCCGTGCTGTTCGCCGGCCTGAATGCGCCCGGCATCACCACGGTGATCGAGCCGGTGCCAACCGCCGACCATGCCGAGCGACTGCTTCAGGCCTTTGGCGCGAACCTGACGGTCGAGGATGGCGCTGACCGCGAACGCATCATCCGCCTCGAAGGGCAGGGCAGGCTCATTGGTCAAGACATCGACATCCCCGGCGACCCTTCCCTGGCGGCCTTTCCGCTGGTGGCGGCGCTGCTGGTGCCAGGCTCCGACATCACGATCCTCAACGTGCTGATTAACCCGTCCCGCACCGGACTGATCCTGACGCTGCAGGGGATGGGCGCAAAGATCGATGTGCTGAATGCGCGGATCCAGTGCGGCGAGGACGTGGCCGATCTGCGTGTCCGGTTTTCCGGGCTGAAGGGTGTCACTGTGCCGGCGGACCGTGTTCCCTCGATGATCGACGAACTGCCGATCCTTGCCGTTGCGGCCGCCTTTGCCGAGGGGCGCACGGTGATGGCAGGCCCTGAGGACCTGCGGATCCACGACACCGATCGCCTGGCTCAGCTTGCCGCAGGGTTAAAGCTTAATGGCGTCCAGTGTGACGCTAAACAGGGTACTCTCGTCGTTTGCGGCCGCCCCGGCGGCAAGGGTCTCGGCAATGCCGTCGGGGCTGCCGTTGCCACCCATCGCGACCCTCGCCTTGCCATGAGCTTCCTCGTCATGGGCCTCGCCTCGGAACATCCGGTCGCCGTCGACGACACGACGATGATCGCGACAAGCTTTCCAGGATTCATAAAGCTGATGGTCGGACTGGGCGCGGCGATCGCGCAAGGTTCGTAATCGACGCAATCTAACTGCCGTAAAGGGACGGTAGCAAAGGACGCGTGGATTCCATGCGGTTTTTGATTTATCTGGCGCAACAAGCTATTTGATTGCAGGACCAACCATGATCACCATCGCCATCGACGGCCCCGCTGCGGCAGGAAAAGGCACGCTCTCGCGCCAGATCGCCGAAGAATACGGCTTTCACCATCTCGACACCGGGCTGACCTACCGCGCGACGGCAAAGGCCCTGCTCGATGCCGGCCTGCCACTCAACGATGAGGCTGTGGCCGAGCGCATGGCGCTGGAGGTCGAGCTCGCGGGCCTCGACCGTTCTGTGCTGTCGGCTCATGCGATCGGTGAGGCGGCCTCGAAAATCGCCGTCATGCCGGCCGTGCGCCGCGCGCTGGTGGAGGCGCAGCGGGCGTTTTCGAGGAAGGAGCCCGGCACCGTGCTCGATGGCCGCGATATCGGCACCGTCGTCTGCCCCGATGCAGCGGTCAAACTCTATGTAACCGCGTCGCCGGAAGTGCGGGCGAAACGCCGTTTTGACGAGATCGTCGGCAATGGCGCAGCCGCCGACTATGCGGCGATCTTCGACGATGTGAAGAAGCGCGACGAGCGCGACATGGGCCGCGCCGATAGTCCCTTGCGCCCCGCCGATGACGCGCACTTGCTTGATACGTCTGAAATGAGTATAGAGGCGGCGTTTCAGGCCGCGAAGTCTTTGATCGATGCGGCCCTGATCAAGAAGATCTGAAGAAGAGCCTATCCCCGACGCTGTCAGGATCGCTCTTCTTGCATAAGCCTGAAATTCCGTCCACGCGCCGGATTGTTCCTTTGATGGGACGGACTGGGTTCAGGCCTTTTCAACACCAACCCCCGGCGCATGTGTGTCTCCATTTGAGATGCATGCAGGAGATTCCATGTCTGCTACCAACCCAACCCGTGATGATTTCGCAGCGCTTCTCGAAGAATCCTTCGCGAAGACCGATCTGGCCGAAGGCTATGTTGCCAAGGGCATCGTCACGGCCATCGAAAAGGACGTCGCCGTTGTCGACGTCGGCCTGAAGGTCGAAGGCCGCATCGCTCTGAAGGAATTCGGCGCGAAGGCGAAGGACGGCTCGCTCAAGGTCGGCGACGAAGTCGAAGTCTACGTTGAGCGCATCGAAAACGCGCTCGGCGAAGCTGTTCTTTCGCGCGAAAAGGCTCGCCGCGAAGAAAGCTGGATGCGCCTGGAAGTGAAGTTCGAAGCCGGCGAACGCGTCGAAGGCATCATCTTCAACCAGGTCAAGGGTGGCTTCACCGTCGATCTCGACGGCGCCGTTGCCTTCCTTCCGCGCTCGCAGGTCGACATCCGTCCGATCCGCGACGTGACCCCGCTGATGCACAACCCGCAGCCCTTCGAAATCCTCAAGATGGACAAGCGTCGCGGCAACATCGTCGTTTCGCGTCGTACCGTTCTGGAAGAATCCCGCGCCGAGCAGCGTTCTGAAATCGTTCAGAACCTTGAAGAAGGCCAGGTTGTCGAAGGCGTCGTCAAGAACATCACCGATTACGGTGCGTTCGTCGACCTCGGCGGCATCGACGGTCTGCTCCATGTCACCGACATGGCATGGCGTCGCGTGAACCATCCGTCGGAGATCCTGAACATCGGCCAGCAGGTCAAGGTTCAGATCATCCGCATCAACCAGGAAACCCACCGCATCTCGCTCGGCATGAAGCAGCTCGAGTCGGATCCGTGGGATGGCATCGGTGCGAAGTACCCGGTCGGCAAGAAGATCTCCGGTACCGTCACGAACATCACCGACTACGGTGCGTTCGTCGAGCTGGAGCCGGGCATCGAAGGCCTGATCCACATCTCCGAAATGTCCTGGACCAAGAAGAACGTACATCCCGGCAAGATCCTGTCCACGAGCCAGGAAGTCGACGTTGTCGTTCTCGAAGTCGACCCGACCAAGCGCCGCATCTCGCTCGGCCTCAAGCAGACGCTCGAGAACCCGTGGCAGGCATTCGCGCACAGCCATCCGGCTGGCACGGAAGTTGAAGGCGAAGTCAAGAACAAGACCGAATTCGGCCTGTTCATCGGTCTCGACGGCGACGTTGACGGCATGGTGCACCTTTCCGACCTCGACTGGAACCGTCCGGGCGAGCAGGTCATCGAAGAGTTCAACAAGGGCGACGTCGTTCGCGCCGTTGTTCTCGACGTCGACGTCGACAAGGAGCGCATCTCGCTCGGTATCAAGCAGCTCGGCAAGGATGCAGTCGGCGACGCCGCCGCTTCCGGCGAACTGCGCAAGAACGCTGTCGTTTCGGCCGAGATCATCGCCGTCAACGACGGTGGTATCGAAGTGAAGCTCGTCAGCCACGAGGACATCACCGCGTTCATCCGCCGCGCCGATCTGTCGCGTGACCGTGACGAACAGCGTCCGGAGCGTTTCTCGGTTGGCCAGGTTGTCGACGCACGCGTCACCAACTTCTCCAAGAAGGACCGCAAGATCCAGCTGTCGATCAAGGCTCTGGAAATCGCGGAAGAGAAGGAAGCCGTTGCTCAGTTCGGTTCGTCCGACTCTGGCGCATCGCTCGGCGACATTCTCGGTGCCGCTCTGAAGAACCGCCAGACCAACGAGTAATCGTTGCCTGACGTGTGAAACAAAAAGGCCCGCGGAGAGCGATCTCCGCGGGCTTTTTCGTGCGAGCGTTTCGCTCATCTGAGGCAGTCGCTGTGCTTGCCCGCCTGCTTCCCATAAAGGATGCCTACGGCCGAGCGCGCTGGGCGCGATCATGAAGGGCTTGTGGAAACGTCAGCCGAGGCCGCCAAGCTTGCGATAGAGGTCGTAGACGTCGGGCTCACCGTTCCCTTCGCCCTCTTCGAGATCCGCGTCTTCGGCCCGATCTGGGTTCTCGGAGGCGTCATCCGACGCGGCCTCGCCATTGTCCTCTGGCGCATCACCTTCGCTTCGGCCTTCGTGCCGCTCGCTTCTTGCCGCCTCATCCTGTCCGTCCTCGACCGTGATCGGATAGGGGATCATGGCAAAGGGGATCGCCTCTCGCGGCAGGCCGTTCTCGATCAGTCGCGCGATTGCCTGCTGCATCGTCGGGTCGTCAGCGGCTTTCTGGAGGCGCTGGGCGGCGGCGCCGCCAGCCGGGCCCGGTTGCTCCGCCTGCTCGTCCGATGCGCTGAGCGCGGCAAGCTCGGTGGCTACAGTGGTGTCGCGCGGGCGCAACGGGGTTGTGCCCCCCGGCTCCGCTCCGTCCGTCTCCGATTGGGCTGCCGCCGAAATCGCCTGCGCACTTTCATTCTCCGCCGTGCGGACTTCGGGTCCGCCGGTGCCTGCGGGTTGGCCCGGCAGCCCGAGCGCATCGCGAACGATCGTCTTGATCGCGTCTGACAGCGCCGCACGCTCGGCGCGGCTCTCGTTGCCGCGCGTTGCCGATCGGTCGTCCGGTCGCTGATCCTCGCCGTCGGGCAGGGGGCGATAGGTGCCGTCAGGCTCCTGGCCGTCGCCGGCGGCGCGGGCGCTACCCGGTGCAGTATCTGTCCTGGCAGCGCCGTTGCGTGGTTCCGCTGGCTTTGTCGGTATCTCGCCATCGTCGGTCGCGGCGGCTGCGCGCGCCGGCGCATCGCCGGCTTCATCGGCTGGGGGCTTATCCGCGCTCGCTTCGGGCTCGATGGTTTCGGGCTCGGCTTCGCCGTTGATCGTGGCCGCCATGGCTTCGATCTCGGGACCATCAAGGGACGGTGGAAGGCCGGGCGCCGGCCTCGGTTCAGCGCGTTCCGGCGTGGCCTGTCGTGGTGTCGCCGCCATGTCGTCGGCGGCTGGTGCTGCGTCCATGTCCTCCAGAACGAGGCTGGTTGCGTCACTCTCGTTGCCGACGCCAAAGGTCTTTTTCAGGACCGATTGCAACAGTGCAACCTCGCCTGCGACCGGTGCCCTGGCGGCGGCCAGATGCAGCGGGATTGCGGGCTGAAGCGGCAGTTTGCTCGGGCCGGGCAAGGTGCTGCCCGTCAGGATGGATCCGCTGCCGTTGCGGATGGCGGGGAGATCGGCGAGCACGCCGATCCTCAGCGCCAGGCTGCGCCCGCCCAGCTGGCGTTCGAGCGCCAGGCGTTCCGGCATCGGCATCGATTCGAGGAAGGTGACGAGCCGGCGAACGAAGTCGCGCCCGCCTTCCTGCGGCAGAGGCGGAAATTTGAGTATGCGCGCCAGATCCTCCAGCAGCCGCACAAGCGCGTCCTTCGGCAGGATCTCGCGGCCGGCGAGATGGCGGGTCAAGGCGTCGAGGATCTTCTGGATCGCCTCGCCGCGCTGGGCTGATGTCATCGGCGCTGCCGGCTGCTGGGGCCGGGCGGCTGTCTCCTCCGCGGATCCGGTCGCGGTTCTGACCGTGAGAATGGGTGTCAGCATTCTGGTCTCCCTCTCGCTTGAGCCTCGGGTTGACGGTCGCCGCTGGCAGCGGGCGCTCCAAATCGGCGCGAGTTCATGGGCGTGCGTCGCGCAAGATTGTCATTTCGCTTCGGGCTGGCGCCTCATGCGCGTCTCGGCCAACCGGCCAGACCTGACGCAGCCTGGGCTGCGGATACGGGAATCGGCATGATGTTTCGACATTAGGAGAGATAGGTTTATGAATTCTTAACCATGCGTCGGGCCCGACCAGGGCCTGCGGCGGCCGTCGTGTCGCCGGACCCTTTGCATCGCGCTCGATCTGGCGGCAAGATCAGGCATTGCGACAGCGGCGCGTTCCCGGGGCCGCGTGGCGCCATCTTATGTCACAGCCATGGAGCTTCGGATGACCGTTCGCCCGCCAAAGTCGCTGAGCCCCTCATACTCCGCATCCGGCGCTCTCAGCGCCCTCGAATACGAGCTCTTGTCGGAGCGTGCCGATGCGCTCGGACGCCATGGTCTGAAGGTCGAAAAGGCGATCGCTGCGTTGCAGGCGCTCGAATCGAGCGAAACCACGCTGGAACGCCGCGAACAGCTGCTTGACGATGCCGCGGATGCGGTCTGGGCATTTTTCATCCAGCGGGAAATGTGCAGCCTGCGCGACAGCCGTGACGCGGTAAAGCGCTATGGCATCCCAAGGCAAGTCATGGCGCGTCTGGGGATTGTCCGCCGAAAGTGATCAGGCGGTGACGAACGTCTGGCCGGCGAGGCTGTAGAGGCCGATCTCGTCAATCTTCAGCGGCAATGGCCGCTTGGCGTCATCAAGCTCGTCCTTGACCAGCAGCGCCTGCAGTTCCTTTTCCTTTTCGGCAACGCTCTCCGAGCCGGCGAGGCGGGTCGGGTCGGTGTTGAGACGGCCCAGCTGCAGCTCGTCGAGCGACTTCGTCTCCGCCGCATCGGCAAGGCGTTGCACCGCCTTCGTCGCGCCAGCGGCCTGGCCGCTGCCGGTGGCGCTCTTGGTCTCCAGCGCGTCTTCCAGTTTCCTGCCCTGGCTGCTGTCAGGGTTCTTGATCGCCTCGATCAGGTCCATCAGCGAGACGTCGAGATTGGTCAGCCCCAGCTTCTTCTCGATCTCGTTGACCATCGTGGGCTCCAGGCCCTTGACGATCTTTTCGACTTCGCTGCCGAAGGCGTAATCCGAGTTGAAGTCTTCGCGCTTCAGGTCGAAGAGCTTGCCGACCTCGCGGATGAGCACCATCCGGTTGCTGTTGGCGTCGTTTGCGGCCTGGTTGAAGAAGTGGTCGTTGATCCTGGTGTTGGCCGTCTTCTGGGCGTCGTCCGACTTCACCTGTGCCTTCAGGATCTTGTCGTCCTTGGTGCCACTGGCCTTTTCAGCCTCTTCCGCCTGGCGCTTCTCGATATCCTTGAGGATGGAGCCGACCAGATTGGTCGTCGCTGAGGCGCTGAATTGCTGGGTCGGGAGCAGCATCGTTTCGTTCCGGCGAAGGGTTGGCAACGGTATGAAACGGTAGAGTGACGAGGTTAATTGCGGCTTAACCGTTCTTTCCAAGAACTGGGGGAGATCGCCGGAGCGGGAAAGCGGCGCACCGTTGTCGATGCGCCGCTTTGATGCGGTCTACCGGTAGGGCGAATAGCAGGGGCGATAGACGCCGCTATAGGTGAGGAACCGGTTGGTCGCCGGATTGTACGACCGGTAGCGCGACAGGCACCAGTTCACATGGGCGCTGGTGCCGCCGCGAACGTAGTTGTCACGATAGTAGTAGCGCTCGCGGTAGTACCGACGCGGGTAGTAGTCGCCGTAGTAGCGCGGATAGTTGTTGTAGTAGCCGCCGTAATAGCCCTGTCCGAAGTAAAGGCTGAAGCCCGGGCGGTAGTAGCCGCCCCAGCCGGGGGCGTAGCCGGGTCCCCAGCCGCTGCCCCACCCGCTGCGACCCCAGCCATTGGGGTACATCACGCCGCCATAGCGCCTGTAGGGGTAGTACTGGACGTTCTGCACGTCGCCCGGCGCCGTGATCTGAAGATCGCGCGCTGGCAGCGGCATGGCCTGGCTGGGCGCGACCGGGGTCATCAGGGAAGCGGCGGCCAAGGCGCAGCCGACAACGAAGTTCCGAATTCCCGTCATGCTTTCCTCGCTTTCCGAAGGGGTTGCTTTCCGGTTGTGTCCCTGCTTCACATTGCCTGTTTTTTCTGAACGCGTTCCTGGCGAAGCGGTGCTCGTCCGCCTGGCCGTTGGTTGGATTTCCACGTCGTCCGTCTATCGGCTAGGATGCGCCGTTGCGGACGCCATGTCACTGTTATTTTTGCCGATTGCCGACGGTTGGTTATCACGGAGTATGAGATGCAGTTGAAGTTCGGGACCAGTGGCCTGCGGGGCCTGTCGGAGGAACTCAAGGGCGAGCCGTCTGCACGCTATGCGACGGCATTCGCGCGCCATCTCGTCGCTTCCGGACAGGCGAAATCGGGAGATCCGATCCTGATCGCCCGTGACTTCCGCCAGTCGAGCCCCGAGATCGCTGCCGTCTGCACCGCTGCCCTGAAGAGCGAAGGCTTTCGCGTGCTCGATTGCGGCACCGTACCGACGCCAGCGCTGGCCCTCTATGGGCTTGCCAACGGCGCGGCCGGCCTGATGATCACCGGTTCGCATATTCCCGCCGATCGCAACGGCATCAAGTTCTATCGGCCGGACGGAGAGATCGATAAGGCCGACGAGCTGGCGATCAGTGCGATCGCCGACGCGATCGCCGGCACGGTCACGCCTTCGGCCGCTTCGGCGGAAGATCATGCGGCCGCTGCCGAAAGCCTGTTTATCGAGCGCAACAGGGCGCTGTTGCCGGCGCGCGCGCTTCGAGGCTTGCGCATCGGCATCTACCAGCACAGCACTGTCGCGCGTGACATGCTTGTCGACCTCCTCGCTTCGCTTGGCGCCGAGACGATCGTTCTTGGACGATCCGAGCAGTTCGTGCCGGTCGACACCGAGGCCGTTTCGCCGGAAACGCTTGCGAAGCTGGCCGCATGGGCGCCCGAGAATCGGCTTGATGCGATCGTCTCGGCCGACGGCGACGGCGACCGGCCGCTGGTAGCCGACGAGAACGGCGCGCCGCTTCGTGGCGATCTTCTCGGGCTTGTCGCCTGCGCGTTCCTGGGGGCCGAGGTCGCGGTCACGCCGGTAACCTCCAACTCCGGCCTCGAGCGAGCTGAGGGCCTATCGGTCATCCGCACCCGCGTCGGTTCGCCCTATGTGATCGCTGCAATGGCGCAGGCGGTTCGGGAGGGCGCCACCAAGGTCGCCGGCTTCGAGGCCAATGGCGGCACGCTGACGGCGAGCGACTTTTCCGTAGGCGGCAAGGTTCTCAAGGCGCTGCCCACCCGTGACTGCTTCCTGCCGATCCTGGCGGTGCTGGCAAGCGCCGCAGAGCGCGGGACGACGCTGTCGGCGCTGGCTGCGTCCTATCACCTTCCGGTCGCGCTCAGCGACCGGCTGGAGAACTTTCCGGTCGAAACCAGCACCCGGCTGATGGCGTTTCTGCGCGCAGAGACCGCAAACCTCGGAAGCTTTCTTGCCGACATTGGCCGCCCGGCAGCCGTCAGCGACATCGACGGTCTGCGCGTGACCCTTGCCGATGGCCGCACGGTCCACTTCCGCCCGTCCGGCAATGCGCCGGAGATGCGCTGCTATGTCGAGGCCGGAACGGTGGCGGAAGCGGAAACGCTGCTTGCTCAAGGACTTTCCACAGTCCGGTCCTGGGCAAAAGCGACGTCAGACTGACTTTTTTGCGTCCTGACACGAAAACTTCAAAATGCCTGTTGACACTTCGGCTCGGTCCTTTTACACCCCCGCTCGTCGCCCAGATGGCGGAATTGGTAGACGCGCCAGCTTCAGGTGCTGGTACTCGAAAGGGTGTGGAGGTTCGAGTCCTCTTCTGGGCACCATTCCTTTAACCAAACATTTGTTTTGGTTTGAAAAACCCCGGCTTGCCGGGGTTTTTTCGTTTCCGGTTTTCCGACCTTTGTTCCTGTGCCGCGGCAGCCCATTTGGCCTGCGGGGCAACGCCTGTGCTCAGTGCTGGGCGGTCGCCGCGCCAGTGCCGGCCACGATGGCCTCGGGCGCGCCAATGGCGCCATTTCCACGCAGCGCAGCGATAGATCAGGGCGAAGAGCCGTCAGCCGGCGGACAACCCTTCCGGGCGTCGCATCTTGCGATCTGTGCCGGGCTCACTACTATCTGTGTGTCCGCTGCAGCAGCGGACCTTGTGCGAGGAACAACCGCGATGGCTGAAACGCGTCGCAAGCTGACGACCATCTTCTCCGCCGATGTCCAGGACTACTCCCGCCTGATGCGGGCGGACGAAGAGGGTACGCTTGCCACTCTCAAACGGTACCGGGATGCCATGACGCGCCTGATCGAGGCGCATGGCGGTCGGGTCATCAATACCTGGGGCGATGGGCTGATCGCCGATTTCCCGAGCGTCGTCGAGGCGCTGCGCGCAGCGATCGACGTCCAGAGCGAGCTTGCCGGATACAACGCCAAAACCATGGACGGTGTGCCGATGCAGTTTCGCATCGGCATCAACCTTGGTGACGTGATCACCGAGGAAGACGATATCTATGGCGACGGCGTCAACGTGGCCGCGCGCCTACAGGCCTCCGCGCCTGCCGGTGGCATCGTCATTTCCAATACGGTCTACGACCAGGTGCGCAACAAGGTTGCCGTCGGCTTCGAATTCCTGGGCCAGCTCGAGGTCAAGAACATCGACGGCGGTGTGCCGAGCTATTCCGTGCGCATCGGAACTGCCGACGACGTCGCAGGCGGATCGGAACGCCAAGGCGAATGGGGCCGGCCGGCCGGGCAGCCTGCTCAGCCTGCGCCACCGGTTGCAACCACCACAAGGCTTGCGGGCCTCACCAGCCGGCTTCTCGGCACGCTGGCGGTGGTCGGCGCCGGACTTGCCGCGCTCAACCTCCTGACCTGGCAGGGCACCTTCTGGGCCGCATGGCCTATACTCGGGCTTGCGGTGCTTGCGGCGCTTCGGTGGGTGCGCGCAGACAACCGGATCGATCCGGCCATCGGCGCGCTCGCCGTCACCGGTCTGACGTTCGTCGCCATCAACGCCCTGTCCTGGCGGGGTGTGTTCTGGGCGGTATGGCCACTGCTGGCCATCGCCGTTGCGGCCGGCATCCGCTGGGTGACGCGCCAGAGAGATGGCGCCCGGCGCTGACAGCGGGTGTCGTCATCCCTCTCCAGATGAGATGACGGGCGTCTCAGCGGTCGCGGTGTCGACGATCGGGCGCGCGCTCAGAACCTCATAGATTTCCAGAGCCGTGGTGCGCCCCTTGGCCTGCGCCGTGCCGAGCGGGCGGAAGGTGATCGCGTCGGATGCCTGGGCGACCACGGCCCCGCTTGCCATGATCGTCGTGCCGTAGTTCTTGTTCATGCCTTCGAGCCGCGAGGCGACGTTCACCGTGTCGCCCATGGCGGTATACTGCAGTCGTTCCTTGGCGCCGACGCTGCCGACGACGGCGGTGCCGGTGTGGATGCCGAAGCGGGTGCGGAACTCCGGCAGGCCTTTTTCGCGCTGCGCCGCGTTGAACGCCTGCAGCCGCGCCTCGACCGCCAGCGCGCAACGACAGGCATTTTCCGCATGGCGCTCGTCCTGCGCCGGCGCGTTCCACATCGCAAACACGGAATCACCGAGGAACTGGATGATCGTGCCGCCATGGGCATCGACCACCTCGCTGAAGATGTCGAAATATTCCGAAAGCATCGCCACGACTTCTTCCGGCGCGTGCTGCTCGCTCAAGGTGGTGAAGTCGTAGATGTCGGTGAAAAGCGCCGTGACCTCCTGTCGCCAGGCGGCGCGGCCGCTGAACTGGCCGGATTCGATGCCCTTGCGCACCAGTTCGCGCGGGACGTAGAGCGCAAAAGTGAAGATCGCGTCGCGTGCCCGGTTCATCGCGCCGCCGAGGGTGGAAATCTCGCTGACATGGGACGACACGTCGATCGGCGTGGTGAAATCCAGATCCTGCAGCCGGTTGGCGCTGGCGGTCAGCTGGTTCAAGCCCTTGGTGATCAGATGCGCAAGCACCAGGGACGCAAGCACCGCAAGCGCCACGACCGCGCCCGAGATCGCCAATCCCTGCACGAGCGTCCGGTTGGCTTCTGCCATCAGTTCATCGAGCGGCGCCGCCACCACGGCGCGGTTGCCGGACAGAAGCAGCGCAGATTCGAGCGGCGTCACCATGACGAGGTAGGTTCGGTCTCCGACCTCGACGAGATCGGCCTTGCCGGGCGCTGGCGGATTGAGGCGGATGCTCTTGATCAGCGGATCGCTCTCGGCCTGGACGATCGGGCCATCCTTGTCCTTTGCCGCCATGATGCGTCGCATCATCACCCGGTCGGAATGGATGATGGGTTTGCCGACGGAATCGAGGATGAACGAGACCGAGCCCGCCGTCAGCCGCTCGCGGGCGAGGAAGTCGGTAATCGTATCGAGCACGACGTCGGCGCCGATGACGATCTGCGGATTGCCGCGATGCGCCTGCGAGATCGTCATTCCAAGCGTCTCGGTCGTGGCGCTTTCGTAGGGGCCCGTCGAGACTGCAGCCTTTCCGTTGACGGCGGCGCGATACCAGGGCCTGGTGCGTGGGTCGAAGCCCGTGGGGGGCACCCGTCGTTCGGAGAATTGCGTGCCGTCCTTGTCCAGGAAGAGCAGGCGCTGGAGGGGCTTGCCGCTCCCATCCTTTTCCATCGAGCGCACTGCAATGGCCGCACCGCGCGGCGCATCGAGCGCCAGGCGCCATGCGACCTGCTTGAGGTCGACCATCTGAAAGAAGGCGCCATTTGGGTAGCCGACATAGACCCCGTCGATATGCGGCGACCGGCTGATGCCCTCGCGCAGAACGGCCACCTTGTCGTTTATCCGCTCCGGTGGCGGCACGAGGAAGGAGTTGGCAACCGACGAGACGAGGCTGACCAGTGCGGAGGTATCGCCTGAGAGGACGCCCAGCCGGTCGACCAACCGGCTCATGAAGCCGCGCATATTGGCCTCTGCGTCCGCGATCGCGGCATTGCGCGAGCGGTGGTAGTCGAGCCCCACCAGAATGCCCGACACGGCGATCAGCATGGCCACCATCACCAGGCTGAACAGCGAGCGTAGCGAGCTGTGCCAGCTGTCGCCGATCCTGGTTCCGAGAATGCCGGGCGTTTCGTTGGCCATTGGGTATCTCTGATCTCGCGCCTGTCCTGCGTTACCTTAAATGCGTTTCCCATAAAACACGTTAATCGGCAGGATTGCATACCCCGCCGCCGGCGAAGTGCTGGCGTCGCCCAATGGCGCCGCGCCACTGCTGGCCGCCGTCAGTTGACCGTCACCGGTTTCGAGCGCATGCGGGCGACGGTTTCGCGCTCGGCGCGCTTGCAGCGCATCGGTGGCAGGTCCCGGTCCATCAGGTCCATGTCTTCGAGCACCATGTCGCCCATCTTCTTGAACGCGCTGTCGAGTGCGCCCGCCCGGTGCGCCGAGCGCAGGAAACCGGGAAGGGTGCGCACCTTGTGGTCTCGGGCAAGCGGTTCCTCGGGGAAGACGTCGCTGGCGGCCACGATGTGCCCGCTTTCAACCGCAGCCACCAACGCGTCGAAATCGACGACGCCGGCACGGCTGAGCAGGACGAAGGCGGCGCCAGGCCGCATGCTGGCAAAGGCCTTTGCGCCCAGGAAGCCCTCGTTTTCGCTGGTGACCGATGCGACGACGAAGACGAAATCGCTTTCCGTCAGCACGGTTGCAAGCGATGCCGGCTCGACACCGTTGTCCTTGAGGATCGAGGCTGGCATCCAGGGATCGAACACGCGGATCCTGGCGCGAAAACCGGCTAGCACCCGGTTCAGTGCCTTGCCCAGATCGCCGAAGCCGACAATGCCGATGTCTGCGCCGGACAGGAGCCGCGCCTGGCGATTGCCGTCGCCGCCCCAGAGCTCCCGTCCCTCGCGAAAGGCCAGGTCCGCCTCGACGACGCCGCGCGCGAGATTGAGGGCCATGGCAAGGCCCATCTCGGCAACCGGCTCGGCAAACACCTGCCCTGTCGTCACCACGTGGATGCCGCGCTCGAACAACACCTCGTAGGGCATGTTGTTGATCAGGTTGCTTTCGACATTGAGAATGGCGCGCAGCTTCGGCAGGCGCGCCAGCGTTGCATGATCGAGGGGTGGCTGGCCGATGATGTAGCGCGTCTCCGACAGCACCTCGTCGCCAAGGCCGGCAACATCGTCCGGGTCGGCCTCAACGATGCGGTAACGCGCATGCAATCGCTTGAGGGCGTCTTCAGTAAAGATCAGCTCGAGCGTGCGCGGCGCCGGCACGCTGATGGCGAGCGGTCTCGTGTCGTTGGGCATTGGTCCTCCTCGGTGGAAGCAGGACGCCTCCACGGTTCCTCGCCCAAATGTGTAGGAACTATTCGCCGGCTTGCCAAGCCGGGCCGGCGGGGCCGGCTAGTAGCCGAGCCCGCGCTTCTGCCGGTAGAGCGAGGGCGGCAGGTCGCTGCCCTGGAACACGGGGCCGTCGCCGCGACGGCAATTGTAGATCGTGTCGTAGCGTGGGCCGCCGCGCGCGCTCGATTCGAACGGATAATCGCGGTCGACGAGCGTCTGCTCGCAGGTAACCTTGTCGCCGCCATCGTTCAAGGGATCCATCGGCCGCACGCCGGGCAGATCCGTATAGGACTGCGCAAGGGCTGGCATGGCGGACAGGCCGAGAAGCAGGCAGAGCGTCGAAAGAGCGAGAGCGGGGCGGCAGGAGATCATCAATGCGAACTTTCGAGGATGGCAACGGCGAGCAAGGGGCCATGACACGGTTTCGTCAGGGTCAAACTTGCGCTATAGGCGACACGACTACCGACTGATCTGGGGATTTTCGATGGCGAATGCAATACGGTTTCACGAAGGCGATATCTCCGCAACCGATGCCGCCCGCTACAGGGGCGCGATTGCCATCGACACCGAAACGCTCGGCCTCGTGCCGCGTCGCGACCGGCTCTGCGTCGTCCAGCTTTCCCCCGGAGACGGCACTGCCGATGTGATCCAGATCGCTGCCGGCCAGACGCAAGCGCCAAACCTTGTGGCCATGCTGGAAGACCCGGCCCGCCAGAAGATCTTTCATTTCGGCCGTTTCGACATTGCCGTGCTGTTCCACACCTTCGGCGTGACGACGACACCGGTGTTCTGCACCAAGATCGCCTCGCGCCTCACCCGCACCTATACGGATCGCCACGGGTTGAAGGACAATCTCAAGGAAATGCTCGATGTCGACATTTCCAAGCAGCAGCAGTCTTCCGACTGGGGGGCGGCAGTCCTGTCTCCGGCACAGCTCGAATATGCGGCATCCGACGTGCTGCACCTGCATGCGCTGCGCGAAAAGCTCACCGCGCGGCTTCTGCGCGATGGCCGCATGGAGCATGCGGATGCCTGCTTCGCGTTTCTTCCGACCCGCTGCAAGCTCGACCTGCTCGGCTGGGACGAGACCGACATCTTCGCCCACAGCTGAACGGTCCTTCCAAGGCTTGCGGGGTGGTGTCAGGGCGTCAGCCACAGCACGACGCCATAGCGCGCCGCCTTGCCGATCGCCACGAACACCAGGAACAGTCCGAAGGGCATTCGTAGAAGCCCTGCGACCAGCGTCAGCGGATCGCCGACCACGGGCAGCCAGGACAACAGCAGCACCGGTTGGCCATAGCGGGCAAACAGCGTCTCTGCCTTCTGCCGGCCTGATGGCGATATCGGAAACCAGCGCCGACCCTCGAACCGGATCAGGAACCGCCCAAGCACGAAATTGACGACGGCGCCAAGCACGTTACCGGCAGTGGCAGCGACGAACAGCGCGACACGGCTCGTCTCGCCGTGCAGGGCTGCGGCGACGATTGCCGCCTCCGACATGCCGAACAGCAGCGTGGCCGAGAGAAAGGCGGCCGAGAAGACGCCTGCAAGAATACCGAAATCCAGGATCAGCTCCTGTCCGTGTGGCCGAGATCGCGCTCCGGCTCGATGATGTCGCGGATGCGCTGCTTCAGTTCCTTCGGCCCGGGAAAGCCGCCGTCGCGTTTGCGCTCCCAGATCAGTTCGTCGTTGACGCGGATCTCGAAATTGCCGCCGGTGCCGGGAATGAGCGCTACTTCGCCCAGCGACTGGCCGAAGGTCTGCAGCAGCTCCTGCGCCATCCAGCCGGCGCGCAGGAGCCAGTTGCACTGCGTGCAATAGAGAATGGTGATCCGCGGCTTCTCGTCCATATCTGCTTCCCGGTTGGTTTGTGCGCGGCAACATACTGTAATTCGCGGCAAGACAGAAACCGCTGAGATCATAAAATTATGCTGCAAGTTTCGCGCGTTACATGCCGGTGACGCACCGTCAGCCGCGTCTCGCGCCGACGTGGTGGCGCCCAGACGCTGCCGGTCACGCGCCTCTCACATAATTGTCAACTGATTTAGTCATGTTTTTATCGCCGGTACCCTTGCAAAGGAAAAGGCGCCCGGCGAGACATTGCTGCATTGCACATATTGTCGCAGCCCCCTCAAAGAGGACCTAACCATGACTGACGCCACCGTTTCGACTTCCCGTCCCCGTGCAATCCTGCCGGCGCTCGAAAAGATCTATCTGCCGCTCGACACCCTTGCCGAAACGCTGCTGCGCGTTCTGTGCGGCGTGCTGCTCGTGACCCACGGTTACGGCAAGATCGTCAATCCCTTCGGCGCCGTCGGCATGGTCGAAAGCCTCGGCTTCTACCCCGGCGTCTTCTGGTCGCCGCTCCTGGCCGCGACCGAGTTCTTCGGCGGCATCCTGATCGCCATCGGCCTCTTCACCCGCCCGGCTTCGTTTGCCGCCATGATCGTGCTGCTTGTGACCGTTTATTTCCACGGCATCGTGCAGGGCGAGGGTCTCGGCGGCGCTGAAAAGTCCATCCTCTGGGCGGCGATCCTGTTCTTCTTCGCCATTCGTGGCGCCAACAGCCAGTCGGTCGACGCCAAGCTCGGCAAGCAGTTCTGATAGGCTTCTGCCTCGTGAAATGCGGGGAGGGCGGTCTGACGACCGGCCTCCTTGACGCGTTCCAGGGGTAGGGGGTGCGCAGACTGTCGTCCCTTGTCCGCAGCGCGTGGGCGTCACCGCCCGGCGGCCAGGGGCAGCCGGATCAGGCCTTCTCGGCGGCGGTAACGCTGCGGATGGTCATCCGGTGCACCTTGCCGGAGCGATCGTGCCAATCGATCGACTGGCCGACGGAGAGCCCGATCAGGGCCGCGCCGATCGGCGTCAGAACGGAAATCCGCCCAGATTCGATATCGGCTTCGCCGGGATAGACCAGCGTCACCTGCTTGGCAAAACCATTGTCGGCTTCGAAGTCGACGGTCGATCCCATCTGCACGCTGTCGGCCGGCAGCTTCCCGGGTGCTGCGATGCGTGCACGCTCGAGTTCGGACAGAAGAGCCTCGGCGACTTCGGGAACACGGTCGAGGGCGGACGAGGCAAGCGCCGTCAGGCGCTTGTGGTCCTCGGCATTGATAATGATCGCGGGAAGTTTGTTGCGGGCGTTCGTCGCCATGATGATACCTGACGTTGTCTTCGACGGGCGCCTCAGCGCCGTCATCACTCATTCGATTTGGAAAAACTCGGCGCTCGGATCGTGGCCTGGGAACGATGGTTCTCATTTGCCGACGCGAAAGGCTCCCCTGACCCGGAGAGCGCAAGCATCCGGGCTGGGGTCAGGTTCCTGCGATCGGGCACACCCGGAAGCAGTGAAAAGAGGTAACCGTGAGCATCATGATCCCCGGAAGGTCGGAAAGTTTGAGGCGGAAGTCAAGTCCCCGACGCGTGAGGTTCGCAGCGGGGTGACCGCTTTGGCCTCTTGAACCGCGGCGTTTCTCGTGATCAATCTTGCGCCCGGACGGCGAAGGGAATGTCATCATGCGGGTACTGGTGGTGGAAAACATGGCGAAGACCGAGCTCGGCCAGGTCGGCACGGCGCTTCGCGAGGTCAAGGCGGAGATCGAAGTTCGCCGCGCCTATGCCGGCGAACCGGTGCCGGAAACAGCAGAGGGCTTCGACGCGCTGGTGGTGCTGGGCGGCGAGCAAAGCGCGCTTGACGATGCCGCCTTCCCCTATCTGCCGCAGCTTGCAGCACTGATGCGCCACTTCGGCGACAGCGACCGGTCCGTGCTCGGCATCTGCCTCGGCAGCCAGCTGCTGGCGCGCGCCTATGGTGCGACAAACCTTCTGGGCGAAGCCAAGGAATTCGGCTGGCACGATGTGCGGGTCCGCCCCGAGGGGCAGAGCGACCCGGTGCTGGCATCCGTCGGCGAGAGCTTCCCGATCTTCCAGTGGCACGGCGACACCTTCACGCTTCCCGACGGCGCGGTGCATCTCGCCGAAAACAATGTGACGCGGCATCAGGCGTTTCGCGTCGGGCGCGCCGCCTATGGCACGCAGTTTCATTTCGAGGCCGACACCGATCTCGTCGAGGACTGGAACCGGGCGTTTCCGCAGACGATCAACCGTCTCGACCCGACCTGGCTGGCTGAGTATCCGGCCCATGCGCGGCGTCATGGCGAGAAGGCCAATGCCGCAGGCCTCTCGCTCGCTCGCGCCTGGGTCGCCACGATCCGGCAGGGTGAGGCCAGAGCTCCGAGCGACGAGGTGTTGGAGGAGGCCTGCTGATGGACGACGGGTGGGGCGGCGGCTGTTTCTGCGGGCGCATCCGCTACCGGCTGAAACGCAGGCCGATGTTCGTCAATTGCTGCCATTGCAGCGATTGCCAGCGTCAGGTGGGAAGCGCCTTCGTCATCAACGGCGTCATCGAGCGGGAGAATATCGAGCTGACGGCGGGCGAGCCCATCGTCGTGTCGCTGCCGACCGACAGCGGTCGTCCGCACGATGTCTATCGCTGTGCTGAATGCCAGACGGCGCTCTGGAGCGATTACGGCCGGCGCGGCTGGCTTTCCTTCCTGCGCATCGCCAGCCTCGACCAGCCGTCGGATTTCCCGCCGGATGCCCATATCTTTACCCGCTCGAAGGTCGCCTGGCTGTCGCTTGAAGGCGGAGCGCCTGCCTTCGAGATCTACTACGACATGAAGACCATATGGCCGCCGGACAGTTTGGCGCGGCGCGCGGCGGCCGAAGAAAGGGCCAGGGCGTAAGCGTGAGCGAACGTCAAAAGATGGCGGCGGGCGATTGGTACTGCTGCCTCGACCCCGAGCTTGAACGATTGCGAGAGCGCGCGCGCGATGCCGTGCACCAGCATAACACCATGGCGCCCGACGCGCGGGGCGCGATGGCGCCGGCGCTGCGGGCGCTGTTTTCGAGCGCTGCCGACGATGTCTTCATCGAGGCACCGTTTCACTGCTCCTACGGCATGCATGTTTCGCTTGGGTCGCGCGTCTATCTCAATGCCGGCTGCACCCTGCTCGACAGCGGTCGCATTTCGGTCGGCGATGGTTCAATGCTCGGTCCCGGCGTGCAGATCTATTGCGCCGAACATCACAAGGACGTGCCGCTCAGGCGCCGCGGCATCGAGATTGCAAGGCCGGTCGTGATCGGCAAGGACGTCTGGATCGGCGGCGGAGCCATCATCCTCGGTGGCGTGACGATCGGCGACGGCGCCATCGTCGGGGCCGGATCCGTCGTCACGAGAGACGTGGCGGCCGGCGCGACTGTTGTCGGCAATCCGGCGCGGCCCCTGTCGCCATCCGGCAAGCAATAATTCAAAGGAGATTTCTGGTGGTCGACGAGACAACAACGATCAGGGTGCGTCCGGCAACGGCGGCCGACGTGCCGGAACTTTGCAGTTTCCTCAACGAGATCATCCGGATCGGCGGCACCACCGCCAACGAGACGCCGTTCACAGCAGAGAGTTTTATCGCACACTATCTCGCCGGGCCGGGCTTCGTCAGCTGTTACGTCGCCGAGGATGCCGATGGCCGCCCTTGCGCCTTCCAGGCGCTGGAGCGCTACGACGGCTTGCCGGAGGGCTGGGCCGACATCGGCACCTTCTCGCGGCCAGACGCCAAGATGCGCGGCGCCGGCACGGCGCTGTTTGCGGCAACGAGGGACAACGCCCGTGCGGTGGGCCTGAAGGCGATCAATGCCACCATCCGCGCCGACAACACGGGCGGCCTTGCCTATTACGGCAAGATGGGCTTCGTCGACTACAAGGTCGACAAGGCAGTACCGCTGAAGAGCGGTCTGCCGGTGGATCGCGTGTCGAAGCGGTTCTTGTTGACCGAAGGCTGAGGCAGGCTTGCACTTCAGCGTGTTCGTGCTGAGCGCACGCGCTCACGCCTGCGGTCGATGCACGGATCAAAAAAAACGGGCGAACTCGAGGTCGCCCGTTTTGCACGTTGATGTCGTGGTCGTCGAACCGCCTATTCGTCGCCCATCTTGAGTGCGGCGATGAAGGCTTCCTGCGGGATCTCCACCTTACCGAACTGGCGCATGCGCTTCTTGCCGGCCTTCTGCTTTTCGAGCAGCTTGCGCTTGCGGGTGGCGTCGCCGCCGTAGCACTTGGCCGTCACGTCCTTGCGCAGCGCCGAGATGGTTTCGCGGGCAATGACGTTGCCGCCGATGGCCGCCTGGATCGGGATCTTGAACATGTGCTTCGGGATCAGCTCCTTGAGCTTCTCGCACATTTCACGACCGCGCTTTTCAGCGGCCATCCGGTGCACCATCATCGACAGCGCGTCGACCGGCTCGCCGTTCACGAGGATCGACATCTTCACCAGATTGCCTTCCTTGTGGTCGGTGATCTGGTAGTCGAACGAGGCATAGCCCTTGGAGATCGACTTCAGGCGGTCGTAGAAATCGAACACCACTTCGTTGAGCGGCAGGTCGTAGGTCAACATCGCGCGGGTGCCAACGTAAGTCAGCTCGATCTGGATGCCGCGCCGGTCTTGACAAAGCTTCAGAATGCCGCCGAGATAATCGTCAGGCGTCAGGATCGTCGCGCGGATCCACGGCTCGTGGATCTCGGCGATCTTGACGACGTCGGGCATGTCGGCCGGGTTGTGCAGCTCGCGCTCGGACCCGTCGGTCATGAACAGCTTGTAGACGACCGAAGGCGCCGTCGCGATCAGGTCGAGGTCGAACTCGCGCTCCAGCCGTTCCTGGATGATTTCCAGGTGCAGGAGGCCGAGGAAGCCGCAGCGGAAGCCGAAGCCGAGGGCGGCGGACGATTCCATTTCGAACGAGAACGACGCGTCGTTGAGGCGCAGCTTGCCCATCGCTGCGCGCAGGTCTTCGAAGTCGGCGGCATCGACCGGGAAGAGGCCACAGAACACCACCGGCTGTGCCGGCTTGAAGCCCGGCAGTGCCTTGGCGGTCGGGCGCTTGTCTTCGGTGATGGTATCGCCGACGCGGGTGTCGGCCACTTCCTTGATCGAGGCAGTGATGAAGCCGATCTCGCCGGGGCCGAGCGCATCCATCGCAACCATCTTCGGCGTGAGCACGCCGATGCGTTCGACGGAGTACTTGGCATCCGTGCCCATCATGCGGATGGTCATGCCCTTTTTCAGGGTGCCGTCGATGATGCGCACGAGAACCATGACGCCGAGATAGGTGTCGTACCAACTGTCGACCAGGAGGGCCTTCAGCGGCGCGGTTTCGCCGCCCTCGCTCTTCGGCGCCGGCAGTTTGGTGACGATCGCCTCGAGAACATCGGGAATGCCGAGGCCGGTCTTTGCCGAGATCAGCACGGCGTCGGACGCGTCGATGCCGATGACTTCCTCGATCTGTTCCTTGATCCGCTCCGGTTCGGCGGCTGGAAGGTCGATCTTGTTGAGCACGGTAACGAGCTCGTGGTTGTTGTCGATCGCCTGGTAGACGTTGGCCAGCGTCTGGGCTTCAACACCCTGTGACGCGTCGACGACCAGCAGCGAACCTTCGCAGGCCGACAGCGAGCGCGAGACTTCGTAGGCGAAGTCGACGTGGCCGGGCGTGTCGATCAGGTTCAGCACGTAGGTTTCGCCGTCATTGGCCTTGTAGTGCAGACGCACGGTCTGGGCCTTGATGGTGATGCCGCGCTCGCGCTCGATATCCATGCTGTCGAGCACCTGCTCGGACATTTCCCGCTCGGCAAGGCCGCCGGTCGACTGGATCAGTCGGTCGGCCAGCGTCGATTTGCCGTGGTCGATATGGGCCACGATCGAGAAGTTTCGGATATGCGACAGGGGCGTCTTGGAAGATGTTGTGCTCATGGGCCGCATATAGCAGTGCCTTCAAGCCGCGCAAAGCGGGAAATGAAGGCTTCGTTCACTATAAATCGCAAGGCTTGCGCGGCTATTCGGCTCTGGCCTCGGCGTCGATCAGTGCGCCGGCGTTCGGGATCTGCGCGCTCTTCAGTTCGAAGGTCTCGCGCTCGCCCGCCGGCACCTCGTCGCGCTTCCTCAGGCGCGCCAGCACGAACAGCGCGTAGAGCGCTGCAACGGCCATCGCGGCATAGATGAAGGTGCGCGGCCCGAACACCGGCGTCAGCACGGTCACGAGCATCGGCACCAGGGTTGCTGCCACCGACCAGGCAACCAGCATGGTGCTTGCCAGCGGCACGAAGTCCGCAGGGTCGGTGCGGTCGTTGGCATGCGCGTTGGCGATCGAATAAACGGTCTCGACCGCGCCGGCGAAAAGCGCGAAGACGACCATCAGCAGCACGAGGTTGCCGAAGCTTGCCGAGAGCGCGAAGAAGCCGGCGACGACGATGATGAGGCAGGTGGCGATCAGCACCAGCCGGCGGTCGATCCGGTCCGACAGCGTGCCCATCGGATACTGGATGGCGATCAGCCCGAGTTGCATCACGAACATCAGGTTGGCAACGTCGCCCTGGCTCACCTGGTTTGCCGCCGCATAGATCGGTGTGAAGCCCTGCACCACCATCGACAGCCCGCCGGCGGCAAGCACGCCGATGAAGGCGACGGGCGAAGCGCGCCAGACCATCGGAATGTCGATGCTGACCTTGGCCGGCGCCGGTGGCGTTGGCAGGCGGGTGAGGCCGATCGGCAGGATGGCGATCGCGGTAAAGAAGATGGTGATGAGCGGCGGCAGGTTGCCGTCGGCGGGGATCTGTCCGAACAGCCAGGCGCCCGTGCCGAGCCCTATCACATAGGCCATGTAGAACATCGCCATTGCCCTGCCGCGCCAACGATTGTCGCTCGCATGGTTGAGCCAGCTCTGGCTGATGATGAAATTGGTGTTGCCGGCAGCGCCATAGAGGCCGCGGGCGAGCACCCACAGGATCGGGTGCATGCCGAGGCTGATCGTCAGCGCCGACAGGATGACGAGCGCCATCGAGCAGGAAAACGCCCGGGCATGGCCGACGCGGCGGATCATCGGCCCGGCGATGACGCAGCCGACGAGGCCGCCGAAGGCAACCATGGTGACGGCCGCGCCCGGAACCCAATCGGGCGCGTCGGACCGCGTCAGCACGAAGGGCACATAGGCGAGCATCATGCCGTTGCCGATCGCGACCGATGTCATCGACGTCACGATGCTGGCGATCGACGTCAGCGAGGAAGGCTGCTTGTCCATGTCTTGCCGGTCCGTTTTCGCATGTCGCAACGGCATGTTGCGTAAGGATCGTCTAAATTGTTGAGGTGGAACGTCTTTTCGGTTCGAATGTCGTCGCGGACCTTAGCCGAAATCGCCTCGCTGCAATGTCGCCAAAGCGGCATTTGCCGCCTTATATTTTCGGTTCGCAACGGTCTTGACTCTATTATATGAGAAATGCAATCTCAAATAATGGAAAACACCACCGACCCACTCGAACAGGCCATCGGCGAACGCGTTCGCTCGCTCAGAGCCGAGCAGAGCCTGACGCTCGACGACCTCGCGACGCGATCCGGCGTCAGCCGGGCAATGATCTCGCGCATCGAGCGCGGTGAGGTGAGCCCGACGGCGCAGCTGCTGGCGAGACTATGCAGCGCGCTTTCGACTACGCTGTCGGCGCTTTTCGCCTTCGAAGGCGCAGAGGCTTCGCCGGTGGCAAGGAGAGCCCAGCAGCGCGTCTGGCGGGATCCGGAATCCGGCTATCTGCGCCGTTCGGTCTCGCCGGAGGGCGTCGGCTCGCCGGTCGATATCGTCGAGGTCGAGTTTCCCCCGGGCGCGCGCGTCGTCTTCGAACGCCAGCCGGCCGACCGCGGCATCACCCAGCATCTCTGGCTCTTCTCCGGACGGCTCGAACTCACCATGGAAACCGGGCCGCATGCGCTCGAAGCCGGTGATTGCCTGTTCATGGGGCTCGAACAGGCCCACGTCTTTCACAATCCCCATGATGAGCCGGCTCACTACGCCGTCATCCTCAGCCGCACCAGGACCTGACCATGCCTGAAATCACGACCCGCCTTCTGAGCGAAACCGAGGCTCGCTCCGCCATGCCGGCTTTGGCCGAAGTCTTGTCCGATTGTGTCGAGGGCGGGGCCTCCGTAGGCTTCATGCAGCCCTATCCGCCGCAGGCGGCACTCGCCTATTGGCAGGGCGTTGCCGATGCGGTCGCAGCACGCGAAACGCTGCTGATGGTCGCCGAAGACCAGGGGCGCATCGTCGGCACGGTCCAGGTCGGCGTGGCGCAGATGCCCAACCAGCCGCATCGCGGCGACCTGAAGAAGCTGCTCGTCCATCGCGCCGCCCGCGGCAGGGGCGTCGCGCGCCTCCTGATGCAGGCCGTCGAGAGGGAAGCGGCTCTGAACGGCAAGACGCTGCTGGTGCTCGACACCGCAACAGGCAGCGAGGCCGAAGCGATCTATCCGCGGCTCGGCTGGGAGCGCGTCGGCGTCATCCCCGATTATGCGATGTGGCCGGAAGGCGGCCTGTGCGCCACCACGCTCTTTTACAAGCGCATCGCGACGTAAGGGTTTCTCTCTTTTTCTGCATGGCTCCTCTCCTTGCGGGGAGAGGGAAAACGGGAGCTTGCCGCATGTCCCTTCGCCCCGCTTGCGGGGAGAAGGTGGCCGGCAGGCCGGATGAGGGGCGCCTGGCGCTCCGGCAGGCTGGACGAGGGGCGTCGAGGTTGCCAAGGCCGCATGCTCGGGTAGTCTGGCGCCCTTTGTTGCTGACTTCAGGACCCTTCCCATGCGCATCTTCTTCTCCGAGGACCACAAGCTCCGAGACGCCAGGACCGAACTTTTCGGCGGCGAACTCGTGTCGCCGTTCGAGGCGCCGTTTCGGGCCGAATGGATCCTGGCAGCGGTGAAGGAAGCGGGGTTCCGTGACGTCGTCGCGCCTTCGCGCCACGGGCTGGAGACGGCCGGCAAGCTGCATGCCGCCGACTATCTCGACTTCCTCGAGACCGCCTGGGCACGCTGGGTCGCCGACGGTTATCGCGGCGAGGCGATCCCGACCAGCTTTCCCGCGCGCCGCATGCGCCAGCACCCGCCCAGGGATATCGACGGCGCACTCGGCTACTACGCCTTTGCCGCGGAGACATCGATCACCGAAGGTACCTATGCGGCTGCGCGCGCGGCGATGGATTGCGCGCTTTCGGCGGCCGAACATGTCAGTGGTGGCGCGAAAGCGGCCTTTGCCCTTTGCCGCCCGCCCGGCCACCATGCGGCGATCGATCTCTTTGGCGGCTATTCCTTCATCAACAATGCCGCCTGCGCCGCTCAGCGCCTGCGCGATCTCGGTGCCGCCAGGGTCGGCATACTCGATGTCGACTTCCATCACGGCAACGGCACGCAGGATATTTTCTACGAGCGCGGCGACGTCTATTTCGCCTCCTTGCATGGAGACCCCGTCGACGCCTTCCCCTATTTTCTCGGCTTCGCCGACGAGGAGGGCAAAGGAGAGGGCCTCGGCTCCACGAAAAACTACCCGCTGCCGCGCGGCACCGAATTTTCCGCCTGGTCGGGCGCTATGGACGACGCGCTCAACCGAATCGAAGCCTTCGGCGCCGAGGCGCTGGTGGTCTCGCTTGGGGTCGACACCTTCGAGCGCGATCCGATCTCGACGTTCAAGCTGAAATCGGACGATTACCTGCGCATGGGCGAGCGTCTGAAGAAGTCAGGCCTTCCGGTCGTCGTGTGCATGGAGGGCGGTTACGGCGTGCCGGAAATCGGGCTCAACGTCGCCAATGTGCTGAAGGGCATTGTCGCCTGAGCGGACACTGCGGATTTTCGGCCGCCCCCTGTTGACCTCAACTTTGCTTGAGGTCGTACGCATGTCCCTGCCCAACGTCGAATGGTCGCCGGCGGGCCCTTGAAGAGACATCTGAGGGAGAATTTCATGAGCAGCAACATACCGGCTGGCGACATCGCGCCGCTCTATCGCATCAACAAGTTCGCCGTGCCGGCTTCGGCCCGGGCCGAATTCGTGGATCTGGTGGAAAAGACGCTTGTGGTGATCCGCAGCCAGGACGGTTACGTCAAGGATCTGTTCCTCGAGCAGCATGCCGGCCCGGGAAAATATAACTTCTGCACCATGATCGAATTCGAAAGCGAAGCGTTTGCGCCGAAGGTTGCGGCCGCGATCGCCGATTTCGACACACGCCTCGGCGTCGACCGTGCCGCCCTTATGACCAGGCTCGGCGTTGAAACCGATTCCGCCAGCTACAAGAGCTTCCAGCCGGCCTGACATCCGTCGCCCCTGCGCATCCGCCGGACTGGCGACCGGCGCGTCGACCGTGACGCGCCAGGTTGTCTGTGGCACTGCAGATCAGGAAACGAAGAAGGTAGACAGGCCCTGGCCGGCCGCAAAGGCCATATAGGCGAGAACGGTGAAGTAGATCGTCGTTGCGATAAGGAACAGATAGCCACCGGCGACCATCAGCCCGTCGCGCTGGATGATACCCAGCGACAGGAGCAAGATGGCGATGCCCGGCAGCGTGTTCGACAGCGGGATGAGGCCGAGCGGAAACATCAAAAGCACGCCGCCGGCCATGATCATCAGGCCGTTGAAGCGGTTCATCAGCGCCCCTTGCGTCAGGAAGCCGAAGCGCGGCTTGACGAAACGGTCGAGCTTGGAGACGAGGGCGGCACCCTTCTGAAGCGTCGGCACCAGCTTTTCCGTCTCGATCTGCCGGTCGAGGATACGTTGCGGCATCCAGGGCATGCGGTTGAGGGTGATCGAAATCGAGATCAGGATGATGGCCGCGCCGAAGACGGTGCTGACGCCGGGAATGGAAACCGGCAACAGGAACGGCAGGGTCAGCAGTGCACAAAGGAGCAGAAAACCCTGCTCGCCGATTCCGGTCATCAGGTCGCGAAGCGTGATCGTATTGCCGCGGATCGAGCCGATCATGCCGTTCAGCGTGTCGCTGAGACTGCGTTGCGTGTCGCCAAATTCGATTGCCATCAGATCGTCCGCCTCGATTTTTCCAGAACGCACTTGCTATCAAGAGCGCGTGAAGGATCGGTTAGTATCGGGCCGCCTCGTGACCTGGATTGCGACCGATGCGCCATTTGTCGTCAAACCATGGCATCAGTGGGACGCCTCTTCATCTTCCTGCCGCAATCGCTAGTATGAAGCACTTCAGAGCACGAATAGGGACCATTGATTCTATGATCAAGAAATGCGCCATATTGGCTGTTGCGGCCATCTATCTCTCGGGATGCACGACCACCGATCCCTATACGGGTGAGCAGAAGATGTCGAACACCGCCGGTGGCGCGCTGATCGGTGCCGGTCTCGGTGCAGCGACCGGCCTTCTCGTCGGCGGCAGTGCTGCAGGGCGGCGCGATGCAGCGCTCGTCGGCGCCGGTATCGGCGCGCTCGGTGGTGGCCTCGTCGGCAACTACATGGACAGCCAGGAATCGGAACTGCGCGCGCAGCTGCAGGGCACCGGCGTTTCGGTCACCCGCGCCGGCGACCGCATCATCCTGAACATGCCGTCGAACATCACGTTTGCGACCGACCGCGACCAGGTGATCCCGGCCTTCTACGACACGCTGAACTCGGTGGCGATCGTGCTGCGCAAGTTCAACAAGACGCTGATCGACGTCGACGGCCATACCGATTCCACCGGCAGCGCCTCCTACAACCAGGGGCTTTCCGAGCGTCGTGCAGCGTCTGTTGCCAACTACCTGGCAAGCCAGGGCGTCGACCAGCGCCGCATGGCCACCATGGGCTTCGGCCCGCAACGGCCGGTCGCCTCCAACGCCAGCGAAGCCGGCCGCGCGCAGAACCGCCGCGTCGAGATCTCGATCGCGCCGATCAAGCAGGGCTGATCGGTCTAAACCGATTGCTGACATCCAGGAGGGTCGCACCGCAACCGGTGCGGCCCTTCTTCTTTCGGGGAAAGGGGCAGGCGGGGTTGTCAGAAGCGGTAACGCAGGAGCCGTCCCATCCGATGCAGCGCCGGGATGACGCTGAAGAGCTGGACGGCGATGCGAGCGGGCAGCGACATCCTTTCGATCTGGCTCGGCTCGTAATCCGTCACCTCTTCCAGAAGGCTCAGACCCGGCACCTGCCGCTCCAGCATTGCGGGATCGTCGATGCCCCAGGAGAGGGTGGCGCCGGTGGCGCGGATCGCGGGGTTGAAGCGTAGCAATTGCAGGCCGAGATGGCTGTAGCCGTCGAACACGATTTCGCCCGCCGGCAGATGCTCGACGAGGCGGGCAAGCAGACCGTAGACGTCGTCTGCCGCCAGATAGGGCAGGACGCCTTCAGCGACGACGATGGCCGGCCTGTCGTGCGGAATGTTGGCAAGCCACCCCGTTTCCGTCACTGACGATTCGATCAGCATGGTGTTGGCACGTGGCGGATAGAGCCGCCGGCGGAGCGCGATGACATCAGGGAAATCGACGTCGAACCACCGCACCTGGGGCGGCGGATCGATGCGGAAAACCCGGCTGTCGAGGCCGCAACCGAGGTTGAGCACCGTGGCATCCGGGTGCCGGGCGATGAACGACTGTGTCCAGCGGTCGACGAGATGGGCGCGCATGGCGATGCCGATCGTCATGTCGTGGCCGACGTCGAGATGCGGTGCCGCCTTCCCGAGACGCCGAATGGCATCGGCGGCAAAATGGTCGCGCAAGAGGGAGTGAGGCATACTGCTTTCCGCCGCCTTCGCCTGCAGCGTGATCAGCAGCGTTTCCCGGGCACCTGTGAGGTCGATCCGGTCGCCATCCATCGTTTCCTCCTCGAGCGCTGCGCGTCGGTCACGGCCCGCAGGGCCGTTACCGCGCTTCCAGCCTGCCGGGCATTTTATCCCCGAATCCGCTGCGATTTAAGGGCCAAAAGGGCAGGCGGCCGAGGAGGAGCTGGCGCCGATCCGCGGTCTACTCGCCAGCGGCTCTCGCCGCCCGCGCCCGCCGCACGCGCCTTGCCGTCAGCATCGCGAGCGCCGGGGCAAGCGAGAACAGCCAGAACAGCCACTGCGTCGCCCGCGCCACGCCTTCGGCGGCGCTCGCTTCGATGCCCGCGAGATTGGCCGTCAGGCCGGCAAGCGCAGCCCCCAGCGCGGCGGCGAAAAGCTGCACGGTGGTGATCGAGCTCGACGCCTTCTCTTCCTCGCCCGTGGGCGCCAGGTCGTAGACGGCCGTGACGATATGCGGCCAGGCAAAGCCCATGCCGAAACCGACCGCCATGATGCCGGCCGACAGCGGTACGGCGATCGTGGCGAAGCCGAAGCCGGTCATCGGCATGAACACGGCAATCAGCGCCAGGCCGACAAAGCCGAAGCCCGGTCCGGCGAAGATCGTCTGTTGCGCCCGGTCGCCGTGCCAGTGGGCGCTCGTCATCGATCCGGCGGTCCAGCCGATCGACATCAGCGCGGCGATATAGCCGGCCACGAGCGGCGACAGCCCATGCAGTTCCTGCAGCAGGTAAGGCACGTAGATCTCCGGCTGCATGCCGATCATCAAAAGCGTGATCGTCGCATAGAGCGCCGCCAGCGGGGCTGTGATTGTGAAGCTGCCGCTCGGCAGGAGCTTGCCCGCAGCCCGGCGTTCGACCAGCAGAAGTGCCGCAAACATCGCGACGGCCGCGCCGACGGAAGCAAGCTGTTCGGTCGGTGTCGACAGCGTGCTGGCGATCGAAAGAGCAAGGACGATGCCGATCAGAAGCATCAGCTGCAGCACCGGCAGCGGCGTGCGGCTGCCTTCCGACGAAGCGTTTCGCGGCAATGTCCAGAAGGCAAGCGCTGCCAGAAGCGCCGTCAGCGGCAGCAGCGACCAGAAGGCCGCGCGCCAGGTGGCAAATTCTGCAAACATGCCGCCGACGGCGGGGCCGATCAGCGTTGCGGTCCCCCAGGTGGCCGAGATCAGGCCGATGGCGCGGGTCCACAAAACAGGCGCGAACACCAGGCGGATGACGCCATAGGCGAGCGCGTAAAGCAGGCCACCGCCAAAGCCCTGGACCGCCCGGCCGCCGAGCAGCACCAGCATGTCGGGAGCGGAGGCGCAAAGCAACGTGCCAAGGCCAAAGACGAGGGCGCCGATGGCATAGGCCGAACCGGCGCCGACGGCGGCAAGCAACCGGGCCGAGAGGGCCGCGCCGAGGATGGAGGCTGCGATCTCGCGCACGATCGATGGCATGATGGTGGTGACGACATAGATGTTGAGGGCGTGCAGCGCCACGCCGCCGCTCAAAACGATGGAATGGATGGCGTTTTCGCCAGACAGCAGCGCGAGCCAGCCGCTCTCGGCCTTCTCGGTGGTTTCAGGTGTCTTGTCGAGCATATGTCTGCGCCTTTCCTGTGCGTCACGACGGTACATCCCGACTGCGGCGCATCTGTCCGCGCCCGTCGACATGACCCATCGGTCGCAAGAGAACGCTCCCGCCTTGAACAGTGCCGGGGAGCCGCTCTATCCGTTTGTTGCCACGCATTTTCCGGCGGAAGACCGCCTCGCGCTTTTCTCTGGAAATGTTCTAAGTCAATGGACCGCAGCGTCACCGAGATGGGCGAGCTTGTCCGGATTGCGAACGATGAAGATATCGTTGACGTTTCCATCGCCGTCATAGCCGAATGAAACGCTGGCGGCGATATCATTTTCGGCCTCGCCCCGGAGCACAATGCCGCGGCCGCCGTTGATCTCGGCAATCTCCCAGACATAATGCGCCCAGTATTCCGTGAGCCGCTCGGCGATGAAGGCGACCACGGTCTCCTTGCCAGCGAGCACGCCGAGCACGGTCGCCACCTTGCCGCCGCCATCGGCGGTCAGGCGCACGTCGGCGGAGAGCAGGCTCGAAAGCCCGGCAATGTTGCCGCCGTGGATTGCCGCATGGAAGGCTGACAACAGTTCGTCCTGGCGCTCGCGCGGCGTCTGGTGACGGCTCTTTTCGACGCCGATATTGCTCTTGGCACGCGATACGAGCTTGCGGGCGGCCGCCTCTTGCATGTCGAGCGTTTCGGCAACCGCATCATAGGGTTGACCGAAGATTTCATGCAGCAGATAGGCCGCCCGCTCCTTCGGCGTCAGCCGCTCGAGCATCAAAAGGAACGCGGTGGTGAGCGACGAAGTCAGCGCCAGCTTCTCCTCCGCATTGTCGTCGCTTGCCGTGTGGATCGGCTCCGGTAGCCAGGCGCCGACATAGTCGACGCGCTTGCGGTGCGCCGCCTTCAACAGGTCGAGGCAGCGGCGGGTGCAGGCGGTGGTCAGCCAGGCGGCCGGCGTTTCGATCGCCTTCTGATCGGCTTCCTGCCACCTCACGAACGTGTCCTGCACCGCGTCTTCGGCATCGGCGCGCGAGCCGAGGATCCGGTAGGCGAGGCCGAGAAGTCGCGGCCGGGCCTCTTCAAAGATATCGATGCTGTTCATGTGACCCATCTCGGCGCCTCGGCTGCGGTTCAAGCGGCTGGTCGCCGCGATCGTTGATCATGACCATTTGACGAACGACCTTGCGCAGTTGTGACGCTACCTCGAAAATTTTCTCAGATCTTTGGCGGGTAGGCGTGCTCCTCGCCGCGGAAGTCCGTGACGGTGTAGCAGCCGCCACCGTCGGCCTCGATCGACGCAGCGCTGATGACCGCCTTGCCGTGGCCGCCGGGGATGTCGAGGATATAGGTCGGCTGGCAGAGGCCGGAGACCCGGCCGCGCAGCGACGCGACCAGCGCCTGGCCCTCCTCGATCGAGAGTCGGAAGTGGCTGGTGCCGGGAGCCAGGTCCGGGTGATGCAGATAATAGGGCTTGATCCGGGTTTCGACGAAGGCGCGCATCAGGGCGGCCAGCACGTCCGCATCGTCATTGACGCCCTTCAGAAGCACCGACTGGCTGATCATGACGATGCCGGCGTCGATCAGCCGGGCAGAGGCGTCGCGGGCGTCTAGCGTCAGTTCGCGCGGATGGTTTGCGTGCAGCGCCACATAGGTCGCCTTGCCGCTCGCCTTCAGCGCCGCGATCAGGTCGGCGTTGATGCGCTCGGGCTCGACCACCGGCACGCGGGTGTGAAAGCGCACGATCTTGACGTGGGCGATGGGCTTCAGCCGTTCCATCAGCTCGGCGAGGCGGCGCGGCGACAGCACCAGCGGGTCGCCGCCGGTGAGGATCACTTCCCAGATCTCCTCATGCGCGGCGATATAGGCGATCGCCGCGTCGAGCTCTGTTGGTGTCAGTGTGCCGAGCCCCTGCGGCCCGACCATCTCGCGGCGGAAGCAGAAGCGGCAATAGACCGGGCAGACATGCACGGCCTTCAGAAGCACGCGGTCGGGATAGCGGTGGACGATGCCGGCAACGGGACTGTGCGGCTTGTCGCCGATCGGGTCCTCGCGCTCTTCCGGCAGCAGCGTCAGCTCGGCGGCATCGGGCACGAATTGCCGGGCGATCGGGTCATGCGGGTCGTAGCGGTCGATCAGCTTTGCGATCGCCGGGCTGATGGCGACAGCATAACGCTCGGCGACATCCGAAGCGGCGGCCCGTTGCGATGGTTCGATCAGGCCTGCCTCGACGAGGTCTTCGGCGGTCCTGACCGGGCGGTGAACGTTCATCTCGCGGTCTCCGCCACTGGCGCCCAGAGCACCTGGTCGATGCGGGTGGCGCCGGTCGCCAGCATCGCCAGCCGGTCGAAGCCGAGCGCGATGCCGCTCGCTTCGGGCATGATGGCAAGCGCTGCCAGAAAGTCTTCGTCGAGTGGGTAGGTCTCGCCGTAGACGCGGGCCTTCTCCGCCATTTCCATCTCGAAGCGGCGCCGCTGCTCGGCTGCGTCGGTCAATTCGCCGAAGGCATTGGCAAGTTCGACGCCGCAGGCATAGAGCTCGAACCGTTCGGCGACGCGACGGTCACGTGCCGTCGGCCGGGCAAGGGCGGCTTCCGCCACCGGATATTCGTCGAGGATGGTGGCGCGGCCGAAGCCGAGATGCGGTTCGATCTTTTCGACGAGCACGCGGCTGAAGAGATCCGCCCAGGTGTCGTCGGCGGCCACGCGCAGGCCGACCGATGCCATGGCGGCGGCAAGCGTCTGGCGGTCGGTCCCGCCATCGGAGGCGATCGAGGCCAGCAGGTCGATGCCGGCAAAGCGCTGGAAGGCGTCGGCCACGGCCAGCCGTTCCGGCTCGGCGAAGGGATCGCAGGTCTGGCCCTGGAAGGTGAACTGGCGCATGCCCGTCGTCTCCGCGGCGAGCGCGAGGATCTCGGCGCAGTCGCGCATCAGCGTCTCGTAGGTCTCGCCGGCCCGATACCATTCGAGCATGGTGAATTCGGGATGGTGCAGCGGCCCGCGCTCGCGATTGCGGTAGACATGGGCAAAGCAGGCGATGCGTCTTTCGCCGGCTGCAACCAGCTTCTTGCAGGCGAACTCCGGCGATGTGTGCAGGTAGAGCGGATGGGCGGAACCGTCATGGTTGAGCGCTTCGGTGGCGAAGGCGTGCAGATGCGCCTCGTTACCAGGCGAAACCTGCAGCGTCGCGGTGTCGACCTCGACGAAATCGCGGGCGTCGAAAAACCGGCGCAATGCCGACTGGATGCGGTTGCGTCCGATGAGAAACGGACGCCGGTCGGCATGGACATCGGGCGTCCACCAGGGTGAGGCATGCGACATGGTCGTTCGATCCAGGCTTTCTTCGGCCACCGGGGTTTTTCAGTGCCCGGGGCTTTCTTCGCGCCAATGCCGGCGCAGGCTGGCTATTTGCACGAAATTAGGGTAGTGGCGGCGCGATATCATTATTTTCGCGTCTTTCGGGGCCGGCTTTCCCGGCGCGCCGTGTCGCGCATACCTCTGTTACAAGGAAGACTAATGGTCAAGGTCATCGCTTCATCTGTCCGCAAGGGCAACGTTCTCGACGTTGACGGCAAGCTCTATGTCGTTCTGACCGCGCAGAACTTCCACCCGGGCAAGGGCACGCCGGTCACCCAGGTCGACATGCGTCGCATTTCCGACGGCGTGAAGGTTTCGGAACGCTACCGCACGACCGAACAGGTCGAGCGCGCCTTCGTCGAGGACCGCGAGCACACTTTCCTTTATGAAGATGGCGAAGGCTTCCACTTCATGAACCCGGAAAGCTACGACCAGCTGGTCATGACCAGCGACGACATCGGCGACCTGAAGCCCTATCTGCAGGAAGGCATGGCCTGCATTCTTTCGATCCACGAAGGCCTGGCGATCGCCATCGACCTGCCGCGCCACGTGACGCTCGAAATCACCGAGACCGAGCCGGTCGTCAAGGGCCAGACGGCGTCGTCGTCCTACAAGCCGGCGATCCTTTCGAACGGCGTGCGCACGCTGGTTCCGCCGCATATCCAGGCCGGCACCCGCGTCGTGATTGCGACCGAAGACGGCTCCTATGTCGAGCGCGCCAAGGACTGATCCGGTCTGACGACCGTTACGAATGACTATCGCATGAAACGGGGACGGCGGGTGCAACCTGCCGTCCCCGTTGCCGTTTCTGCGGCAGACCTTGCCTGAGCGTTGACGCCTGCGGGGCAGAACCCCTTGCGCATTCGCGTCCCTGCACGCCGTGCCAACAGCTCGATAAGCAACCACAAATTTAGGGGGAGCATTTCGAAAAACGGGTGCTAGGATGCCGGCGCACTGGCGTTTCTGTCACGAGAGGGTCTGCATGTTTCCACTGTCGCACATGATGAAGTCGTTCATTCGCAAGGGTCGCCTGACGGTGATCGACGCCGATGGCAAGAGGCATGTCTTTTCCGGCGAGCCCGGACCCCACGTAACGATGCGGCTTACCGACAAGAAGCTCTATCGCAGCCTCGTGTTCAATGCGGAGCTTGCGGCCGGCGAGGCCTACATGGACGGCACCATGCGCTTCGAGGAAGGCTCGACGCTCCGGGATTTCCTGACGCTGTTTTCGATCAACCGGCTGTCGCTCGGCTCCTATCCGATCCAGAAGCTGCTGCGCGCGGTCAAGATGCGCTTCCGCAAGCGCCAGCAGGCCAATCCCAAGGGCAAGGCGCAGGAGAACGTCGCTCACCACTACGATCTCGGCAACGATTTCTACAAGCTCTTCCTCGACGAGAACATGCTCTATTCCTGCGCCTACTTCCGCGAGCCGGACGAGAGCCTGGAGAAGGCCCAGCGTAACAAGCTCAGGTTGCTTGCCTCCAAACTTTGCCTGGAGCCGGGCATGAAGGTGCTCGACATCGGCTGCGGCTGGGGCGATCTGGCGATGTACCTGGCGAAACTCGAAAACGTCGAGGTGCTGGGCGTAACGCTTTCGAAGGAGCAGCAGGCGCTCGCAACCCAGAGGGCAAAAGCCGCCGGGCTTGCCGACCGCGTTCGCTTCGAACTCAAGGACTACCGCGATGTCGTGGGTCCGTTCGACCGCATCGTTTCTGTCGGCATGTTCGAGCATGTCGGCGTGCATCACTACGACGAGTTCTTCAAGAAGCTCAACGCCCTGATGCCGGACGACGGCGTGGCGGTGCTGCACTCGATCGGCCATATGAGCCCTCCGGGCATGGCAAGTGCGTGGCTCAGGAAATACATCTTCCCTGGCGCCTATTCGCCGGCGCTGTCGGAAGTCTTCGACGTCGTCGAGCGCAACAGTCTGTGGGTCACCGATCTGGAATTCCTGCGTGTGCACTATGCAACGACGCTGGCCCATTGGGGCGCGCGCTTCGATGCCAACCGCGACAAGGTGATCGCACTTTATGACGAGCGCTTTGCCCGGATGTGGGAGTTCTATCTCATCAGCGCCGAGATGATGTTCCGCACCGGCAGCCAGCTGGTCTTCCACATGCAGCTGTCGCGCGCGCGCGATGCCGCACCGATCGTGCGCGACTACATCACCGACCGCCAGCGCGACTACATGGCGCGTGAGCCGGCGCTCGACCTCAACATCTGATCGGCTTTACCCGGCGTCATCTGGCCGGCGTCATGCCGGTCAGTCGCCGTTCCAGCGCAATCGCTTGTAGTCGAAGCCGAATTCGAGCGTCGGTTTGACGATCGAGAAGAACGGCGAAAGATCGAAATCGCGCGGCGTGTAGAGCGAGTGGTGGCGGATATGCAGGATCTCTTCGCGTGAATAGGTGGAGGTGGCGGCGGCGCGCCCGGGTGCGCGCGTGACCTCAGGCAGGATCGGATAGCGGATCCGCTCGAAGGCTTCGGCAATCAGCGTCGAGCAGATCGCCCGCGTCGGATCACCCGAACCGAAGGCCAGAAGACGCCGTCGCCAGCGCACCGGCACCGGCGGTGTCGGCATGAAATAGCGCAGCATGTCGAGAATGTTCTTCAGGTCGTATTTCATGCCGAGCCGGGAGATCATGAAGCCTACCAGCACCGAGCGATCGTCTGGCGTCAGCGCCACCGGCCGGCAGATGCGGGTGTTGAACGAGGCGTATTTCTTCAGCGGCACGGCGACGCAGCCTTCGCCGATATTCACCTCGATCAACTGCGGTCGTTCGATCACCGGCAGGGTTGCCTGATCGAGCGTCAGCGGCATCTGGTCGCCGGCGAAGAACGCCGCATGTGACCAGGTGGATTGCGTCAGATACTTGATCGCGGCCGAAACCTTCTGGTTGCCCTCGATCAGCAAAACGTCGCCCGGACGCAGCGTGCGCGCCAGCGTTTCCGGGTCGGATGGCGTGTAGGGCTCATAGCCGAGGGTCTGCGTCTGCAGCCGTGCGGCGAGGCGGGCGCCGAACCGGTCCAGAAACGTATCCTTGCTTTGTGAAAGCGGATAGATGGTCCTCATGGAGGCGATCGCTCCAGTGGTGGGAAGGAATTTAGCATGCACGTCTATGGTGTCCGAGCCGCGACACTCTGTCGAGTGATTGTCGCGTGATTGCACGGCTTTGGCCTTGACGTGCACAGTTGCGGTTTCTATTTTAGAATTATTCTAAAGAAGGTTTTCGCCGATGTTTTCCCGCCTCTTCTCCCGCTCAAAACGTCCCTTTCTCTCGCTCAACGAACAGGAAATCCTGGCACTCGCCATCTCGTCGGAAGAGGACGATGGCCGCATCTATCTCGCCTATGCCGATGCGCTGAGGGAGAAGTATCCGCACTCGGCAAAAGTGTTCGAGGAAATGGCGGAAGAAGAGAGCCACCACCGGCAATGGCTGATCGACATGCATGTCCAGCGCTTCGGCAACCGCATCCCGCTGATCCGGCGCGAACATGTGCGCGATTTCCCCGATCGAAAGCCGGATTGGCTGATTGCCGAGATGCCGATCGAGAAGGCGCGGGCAGAAGCCGAGGCGATGGAGGAGACGGCGCACCGCTTCTATGTCGAGGCGGCGGGCCGGACCCAGGACGCGGCGACACGCAAGCTACTGGGCGATCTGGCGATCGCGGAGAAGTCGCATGAATCGCTTGCCCGCAGGCTGGGTGAAAAGCACACGCCGGACGACGTGCGCGAGGAGGAGGACCAGACCGCCCGTCGGCAGTTCATCCTCACTTACGTCCAGCCGGGTCTCGCAGGCCTCATGGACGGCTCGGTCTCGACGCTGGCACCGATCTTCGCGGCGGCATTTGCGACCCAGGATACCTGGCAGACCTTCCTCGTCGGCCTGTCGGCCTCCGTCGGTGCCGGTATCTCCATGGGCTTCACCGAGGCCGCGCATGACGACGGCAAGCTTTCGGGACGCGGATCACCGATCAAGCGTGGTCTTGCTTCGGGTATCATGACGGCGCTCGGCGGCCTTGGCCACGCTCTGCCCTATCTCATCCCGCATTTCTGGACCGCGACCATCACGGCCGCAGTCGTCGTCTTCTTCGAACTCTGGGCGATCGCGTTCATCCAGAACCGCTACATGGAAACGCCGTTCCTGCGCGCCGCATTCCAGGTCGTGCTGGGCGGCGGCCTGGTGCTCGGCGCGGGCATCCTGATCGGCAACGCCTGATCAGCCGCAGGCTGAAACGCAAAAAGGGCCGGTTCGACCGGCCCTGGAAAAGTGATGAACTTGATTGCCTGCCGTGTCTCTTCTCGTCATCCTCGGGCTTGACCCGAGGATGACGGAGAGATGGAGGCTATCAGTTGCCGACCGAGCCGACGACGACTTCGGCGCCGTTGTCGATGGTGACCCAGCGGCCGCTGTTGAACGAAGCCTGGCGCTTGAGGTAGCGGTAAGGCGTCTGGGTCCAGAGCTTCACGCCATTTTCGAGATTGTCGAGCACGAAATCGCCCTGGGCGGTGCGCACGGTCAGGACCGCGTGGCCTTCGCCGTCAGGCTTGCGAACGACCGTGATCAAAAGTTCGCTGGCGGAGAAGCCCTTGCGCATCAGGCGCTTGCGCTTTTCGAGAACGAAGTCCTCGCAGTCGCCGGCGTCCTGCGGATAGGCCCAGACCTCATCCCTGCCGAAGAGCTCCTGGTCGGTGACCGGCGTGATTTCGCGGTTCACCTGGGCGTTGACCTGGCGGATTGTCGCCCAGCCGCGCTCGGTGACGCGCGGTGCCACGCTCGTCTTCGATTTGACGCTGCATTCGCTCTTGTGCTTCTGGCAGAACTCGTAATGTCCGATCGGCTGCGAGGTAACGGAGCCGGTCTGCATCCAAGGAGAGGATCCCGCCTGGGCGGGAATTGCCGTGTTCGCTGAAATGAAAAGTGCGCAAAACGCCGCGATACTTCCCTTAACTCCAGTCCAAGACGCCATTCATGTCCCCTGCGTAACGCGGTATGCCGAACTCTTCATGTTCGGACGTATTCGCGCAATCCTGAGTTGCTGGCGGCTTGTTCGGATCTTCCGTTTCACGCCGCTCTAATCGTTAATAAAGAGTTAATAGCGTTGGGGGAGGAGAGTCAATCTACTGATTCGGGCATCGGGCTTTATGGTTAAGGCCGTTGCCGAAATGCAGCGAAAAGCCTTGCGCTGCAGGGGGTCTGCAGCGTCTGGCGCCTGTTGAGCAGGGGGTAGGTGGATGTCGGGCGCTGACCTTGCGGCTTAAGCCGAAGGCAGCATGTTGCCGATCGCCTGTCTCATTTTAGCAATGTCTTCCTCGCGTGAAAGACGATGATCGCCGTCGCGGATCAGCGTCATGACGACGTCATCGGAGGGAAGATGCTCCATCAGTTTCAGCGCGTGCGTGTAGGGCACGTCGGGGTCGCGCATGCCCTGGAGGATGTGCACCGGGCAGCCGGTGGTGATCGTGCCGACGAGCACGCGGTTGTCGCGGCCGTCCTCGATCAGCGCGCGCGTGTAGATATTGGGCTCGGGGCTGTATTCGGACGGCTCTTCGAAATAGCCGCGCTCTTGAAGCGAGCGCTGCTCGATCTCGGTCAGGTTGGGCTCGATCAGCTCGGCAGTAAAATCCGGGGCCGGGGCGATCAGCACCAGCCCGGCGACGCATTCGCCCATGCCACGCTTGCGCAGTTCTTCAATCAGTCTGAGCGCGATCCAGCCCCCCATCGACGAGCCGACGAGGATCAGACGACGCCCGGGGGCTGCGTGGTCGACGACGGCAAGGCTTTCTTCCAGCCAGCGCGAGATCGTGCCGTCCTTGAAGGCGCCGCCGGAAGCGCCGTGGCCGGAATAGTCGAAGCGGACGCAGTCGGTTGCCCTCTCGCGAGCCAGCCGCTCGACCTCTATGGCCTTGGTTCCGGTCATGTCGGAACGATAGCCGCCGAGCCAGACGAGCGTCGGCCGATCGGAAGCCGTCTTGCCGCGCAGGATCCGCATGGCGATGCGGCGACGGGCGGCGTCCGTGCCAACCTCGAGGAAGGTCGTTTCGGTTTCGGCTGGCGTCGTTTGCATGTCATTTCTCTCCAAATGCCCGGATTGGCGGCGAATTTCTTTCTAAAACAGATTCGTCTTGGCTTCGACAGGTGGTGATTTTCCCTGCGAGCCATGCTATTGACTCTCCCGTCGCAATTCACACATTGCCGTCGGTGGCTGATTGCAGCTTTTCGGCCAAGGCCGCGCCGACCAGAAATTGAACCGCATTTCGTAAACAGCTCGAGGAGAGTACGACCATTCGCAGACCGTTCAAAACGGACGCCCCCGTCAAGGAGGGACCGCGCTCAAACAAGGAAATCCGGGTACCCCGGGTTCAGCTTATCGATGCCGAAGGCCAGAATATCGGTGCCGTCCCGATCGACCAGGCGCTCCGCATGGCGGAAGAGGCCGGTCTTGATCTGGTAGAGATCGCACCGAACTCCGAACCGCCGGTGTGCAAGATCCTCGATCTCGGCAAGCTGAAATACGCCAACCAGAAGAAGGCGGCCGAAGCGCGCAAGAAGCAGAAGATCGTCGAGATCAAAGAGATCAAGATGCGTCCCAACATCGACACGCATGACTATGAAGTGAAGATGCGCGCGATGAACCGCTTTTTCGAGGAAGGCGACAAGGTCAAGGTGACCCTGAAGTTCCGCGGCCGCGAAATGGCGCACCAGGAACTCGGCATGAAGCTCCTGCTTCAGGTCAAGGACGACACCCAGACGATCGCCAAGGTGGAAGCCGAGCCGAAGCTCGAGGGACGCCAGATGATGATGGTCCTCGCGCCGCGTTGACCTCAAGGTGTCCGGGCACAGTGCCCGGAGACGCGATCAGGTAGGAAGCCGCCCATGGGGCGGCTTTTTGCGCTTCAGGTCCTCGCCGCCTTGCTGACAGAATGCTGACAACCGGGCTCAGCGAGCTGTCAGTGGCGCCATGCCATTCTCCCATCATCGAAATCGGGAGAAGGACAAGAGATCATGACCGCCACGCTTCGAAAGGCCTTGCTTGTTTCCACCATGGGCGTTTGCGCTCTGGTATCAGCGCCCGTCGCCTCCTCCCTGATTGCCGCCGGTCCGGCGCATCCGTTTGCCACAGCGGCGCTTGCCCACGGCGGCGATGACGACGACAGCAGCAGCAGCGGTCGCGGCGGCAATGACGATCGCGACGACAACGACGATCGTGGCGGCAACCGCGGTTCTGGCGGCGGCCACGACAACGATGATGACGATGATGACGACGACCGCGGCCGGCATGATCGCGACGATGACGATGGCGACGACCAGAACGACGATCGCGATCGCGACGATCGGGACGAAATGACGCTCAACGTGTCGGAAGACAGCCTGCGCGGATTGCGCGACGGCTCGTTGATCGCCGTCGACAATCTCGGCCGCGTGCTCGAGGTGGAAGTCGAGTTCGAACACGGCCAGCGCGTGGTGAAGGTCGAGCCACATGGCGGCGACGCCCGCCGCAATCCGGGTCCCATTACCAGCGTTTCGATCGTGCCCGCCTCGGCGCGGTGATCTGAACGGCGAATGTCCGGTGCTTCCGCCCCCGTAGTGCACCGGAACGACGGGCTCATTTCGCTTAACGCCCGCCCAGCGGAGTGGCCCAATGAACGCATGACCCCCCGCGCCGGAAGCGACGCAGGGGGTCATGCGCTTTTGCCTGTTCGGGCTGACGCTGCAAGCGTCGCGCTCTTGCGCTTGACGGTGCCTGGGGTCAGTCTGTCTGTGCTGGGCTCAAGCGGGAGATGATCGTGCGGGCAGAAAATGCGTCTTGCGATGCCGAAACGCCGACGACGAAACCGGGGAACCGCCTTCGAATGCGGGAGAATGTGGAACTGACGAAACGATGCCGATGAAACGTCGAACCCTGGTGGCGCTGTTTTGCGCCTCATTGCTGCTCTCGCTCGGCCCGCAGCCGGGCGGGCTTTCGGTGTTTGCCAAGGATGACGACGATGACGACGACAACAGCGGAAGCGGCAGCGGACATGGCGGCAGCGGCTCCAGCGGGCATGGCAACGATGACGATGACGACGACGACCACAGCGGGCCGGGCGGGGGTGGCCATGGTGGCAACAACAACAACAATGACGATGATGACGACGACGACAATTCCGGCAGCGGCCGGCGCAGCGACCAGGAGCGCGCCCGCGATGGCGTCGCAAAGGGCCGCATCCTGCCGTTGAAGGATGTGCTTCGGCTTGTCGATGAGGATAAGTACGGCACCGTTATTGCCGTCGATCTGAGACGCCTCGACGGGGACGAGGTCTATCGGCTGCGCACGCGCGACCGGCAGGGGACGATCCGAAATCTGCGCATCGATGCGCGCACGGGCAAATTCATGAACATCTTCGGATTCTGAGGGCAGGATGCGCATTCTTCTGGCTGAGGACGATCGCAATATCGCCGCCCATGTGGTGACGAAACTGGAGGCCGAGGGCTACGGGGTCGACACGCTCGCCAACGGACCCGACGTGTGGGAAAAGGGCGAGCACGGGGCGTATGCCGCCATCATTCTCGATCTGGGCCTGCCGGGCATGGACGGCCTGTCGATCCTCAAGCGCTGGCGCCAGGCGGGATTGGAAACACCGGTCCTCGTGCTGACGGCCCGCGGCTCCTGGATGGAGCGGGTCGACGGCTTCGACGCCGGCGCCGATGATTACCTGCCGAAACCGTTTCGCGCCGAGGAGCTGGTGGCGCGCCTGCGTGCGCTGCTTCGGCGCGCCGGTCCACGGCTTCAGTCCGTGCGCTCGGCCGGCCGCTTCACGCTCGACGAGGCGACCCGGCGCGTCACCTTCGATGGCGAGGTGCTGGAGCTGAGTCCGCTCGAATATCGCATGATCGCGCTGTTCGTGGAGCGTAAGGGCCAGGTTCTGACCCAGCTCGAACTCGCAAGTCACGTCCAGGGCCGCGAGGATGACGCTGCCAAGAATGCGGTCGAGGCGATGATCGCACGCGTGCGAAAAAAGACCGAAAGCTCGGCGATCGAGACGCGGCGCGGCTTCGGCTACCTGCTTCCGGATGACGGCAGATGATCCGCTCGCTTCGGCTGCGGCTGGCGATTGGCGCGCTGATCGCCATCGGCCTGGTGCTGCTTGTGGTGTGGTTTTCGCTGTCGCGGCTGTTTACCGATTATGTCGTCGGGCGCTACCGTGCTGAAATGGCGACCATCGTCGATACGATTGCCGCCCAGGTGGTCGTCAGCGATGGCGAGATCGCCTTGCCGCGCGAGCCTGCGGATCCGCGCTTTTCGCTGCCGGCCGGCGGTCGCTACTGGCAGTTGGCCCCGGCGACAGGCGCACCTATCCGGTCCCGATCCCTGTGGGATACCGTCATCGATACCCAGGCCCGGTCGACGGGCAATTATGAGGGCTTCGTCGAGCTTGAAGGGCCTGACGGTGCGCCGATGCTGGTTCACGGGCAGGCGCTTTCCCTCGGCGATGGACCTGATGCCGAGCGTTTCTCCGTTCAGGCCGGTTTCGGCCGCAAGGAGCTCGACGACGCGCTTGACGCCTTTCATGGCCGGATGCGGCTGATGCTGCTCGCAACCGCCGCGGTCCTTGCCGGTGCCGCCTTCCTGCAGGGCGCGCTCGGGCTTGCGCCGCTTCGAAAGTTACGCGAACGGGCAGCCCTCGTGCGCGCAGGCAGCGAGCGCAATTTCGGTTCGGCCGGCCCGAGCGAGGTCGGCCCCGTCGTCAACGAGATCAATCTGCTGCTGGCCGAACGGGAAACCGCCGTCGAGCGCGCCCGCGCCCGCGCCAGCGATCTCGCCCACGGCCTGAAGACGCCGCTGACCGTGCTTGCGCAGCTTGCCGAGGGGCTGCCCGATGCCGAGCGTCGGGTGGCGTTGCAGCAGGTCGATCTCGTGCGCCAGCGCGCCGATCGCCAGCTCCAGGCCGCCCGTATGGGGGTCGAACGCATGGTGACGACGTCGGTCGCAGGCATGGCGGGCAAGCTCGTCAGCGTGCTACGTCCAGTTACCGCCGAACGGCACATCGTCTGGGACATGGCGATCGATCCTTCCCTGTCGCTCGATATAGATCCGGCCGATCTCGCCGAATGCCTCGGCAACCTGCTCGACAATGCGGCCAAGTGGGCGCGCTCGCGCATCCGCGTCTCGGCGACACGCATCGAGGATCGATTGCAGATCGTCGTCGGCGACGACGGGCCGGGCATCGCCGAGGGGGATCGCGAAAGGGTCATGCGGCGCGGCGGCCGCGTCGTGGACGGCGAGGTCGGCGCCGTGCCCGGAACCGGCCTCGGTCTTGCCATCAGCGCCGATATCGCCGATGCCTATGGCGCGACGCTGACGCTCGGGCGTTCGCCGCTCGGCGGGCTGGAGGCGGTGCTGGCCTTCGAAACGTCCGGCGGCCGAAAGCGCTCGCGCGATCCCGTTTGAGGCCGGATGTCGGTTCTGTGACGCTTCTGCGATTCACCGGTTGCGCTTTTCGGGATGTCCGGGTATAAGCCCCCGTCCGAACGGTCCGGCAGGGCATGCCGTGGCCGTTCTTAACGCTGGAAATGGACCTCGTCTGTCCGTTTCGCATTCTTAAGAACAATGGAGTAGCAAAATGCCCAAGATGAAGACGAAATCGTCTGCCAAGAAGCGGTTCAAGATCACCGCAACCGGCAAGGTTCGTGCAGCAGCCGCCGGCAAGCGCCACGGCATGATCAAGCGTTCCAACAAGTTCATCCGCGACGCACGTGGAACCATGGTTCTCGCGGAGCCCGATGGCAAGAAGGTCATCAAGAACTACCTGCCGAACGGTCTCTAAGACTTTCAGGCATTTTGGACACGTTAAGGAGATCATGACATGGCACGTGTAAAACGCGGCGTAACCGCTCACGCCAAGCACAAGAAGACACTCAAGGCAGCCAAGGGCTTCTACGGCCGCCGCAAGAACACCATCCGCGCTGCAAAGGCTGCGGTTGATCGTTCCAAGCAGTTCGCTTACCGCGACCGCAAGGTCAACAAGCGCAACTTCCGCGCTCTGTGGATCCAGCGCATCAACGCTGCCGTCCGCGAATTCGGCCTGACCTACGGCCGCTTCATCGACGGCCTGAACAAGGCTGGCATCGAAGTCGACCGCAAGGTTCTGTCCGACATGGCTATCCATGAGCCGGCAGCATTCGGCGCCCTTGTCGAAGCTTCCAAGAAGGCACTTGCCTACCTCAAGGAAGCCGGCACGACCAACGAGTTTGAAAGCGCTGTTCGTTAAGCCAGCGTTTTCCCAAAACCGTTCTTGAATTTGTTGGGAAACCCGCGCTGGCAGGGCTAGCGCGGGTTTTTCTTATTTGGCGAGATGAAGGTGCACGACGATCGAAAAGGGCCGCATGCGGTTCCGCAGCTGGACGACGAGGACATGGCGGCTCTGCTGGCAGCACTTGCCGGCGGATCGTCCCGTGTCGAGTGCTGCCAGCTTGGGGATCGCGCTGTCTGGATCAAGCGCTACCAGCGCCTCGGACCCCGTATCGGCCAGCGCCTGCAATGGCTCGCCGCGCGCCTGAGCGGTGTCACCATCCTCAGGCCGGCGCCCATTCTCGATCCGCAGGGCATGCTCGACCGCGAGGTCCGGCAGATCGAGGCCTTTTCCGCCGCCGGTTTCAGGACGCCCGAGATCCTTTATCGCGGCAAGATGGCACTGGTGCTCTCCCATCTCGGCCTGCCGGTCAGCAAGCAGATGAGCGCGCTTCGCGACAAGGATGCCGATGCTCACGATGCGCTGCTGGTGCGCTGCGCCGTCGAGCTTGGCCGGCTGCATGCGGCGGGTCTCTGCCACGGCCGCCCGCATCCGCGCGATTTCATCCTTGAAAACGGCGAGTTCTGCTTCCTCGATTTCGAGGAAGAACCGGCTGCCGTCATGCCGCTTGCCACCGCCCAGGCACGCGATGTCTGGCTGTTGTTCCTGCAGATCGCCAGCCGCGCGCTGAAGCCGGAGACGCTGGACCGGGCCTTCGTGGCCTGGAAGCTTGCCGCTCCGGCGCAAACCGCGGTCGCACTCGCGGAAATCATGCCCTTCTTCGCGCGGCTCTTGCCGCTGGCGCGCTTTCTCCTGCGCATCCAGAACGGCCAGGATCTGGTGCGCTTCGTAGCGGCGACGGACTATCTGGCGGGCGTTACGCAATCACAATCCTGAAGACAAATACCGATATAGAACCGAACCCATTCCCGCATCGAGGCAGGACAGAATGAGCGAACTGGAAACACTGGAACGGACACTGCTGGCGGACATCGATGCCGCTGGCGACGAAGGATCGATCGAGGCGGTGCGCGTCGGTGCGCTTGGCAAGAAGGGCTCGATCTCCGAGCTCCTGAAGACGCTCGGAACGATGACGCCGGAAGAACGCCAGACCCGCGGCGCCCAGATCAATGCGCTGAAGACCACGGTCGCCGACGCGATCACCGCCCGCAAGTCGGCGCTGAAGGACCTGGCGATCGCCGAGCGCCTGGCGCGCGAAACCGTCGATATCAGCCTGCCGGTGCGCTCGTCGCCGGCCGAGCGTGGCCGCATTCACCCGATCAGCCAGATCGTCGACGAGATCACCGCCATCTTCGGCGACATGGGCTTCTCGATCGCCGAAGGTCCAGATATCGAGACCGACTACTACAACTTCACGGCGCTTAACTTCCCGGAAGGCCACCCGGCCCGCGAGATGCACGACACCTTCTTCTTCAATGAAGACGACAAGGGCGAGCGCAAGGTGCTGCGCACCCACACCTCGCCCGTGCAGATCCGCACGATGGAGGCGCAGGACCCGCCGATCCGCATCATCATTCCCGGCAAGACCTATCGCCAGGATTCCGACGCCACCCACTCGCCGATGTTCCATCAGGTCGAAGGCCTCGTCGTCGACAAGTCGGCCAACGTCGCCAACATGCGCTGGGTGCTGGAAGAGTTCTGCAAGGCCTTCTTCGAGGTCGACCAGGTGACGATGCGCTTCCGCCCGTCCTTCTTCCCGTTCACCGAACCGTCGTTCGAAGTGGACATCCAGTGCGACCGCTCCGGCCCGATCGTCAAGTTCGGCGAGGGCACCGACTGGATGGAGATCCTCGGCTGCGGCATGGTCCACCCGAACGTCCTGCGCTCCGGCGGTCTCGATCCGGACGAGTACCAGGGCTTTGCCTGGGGCATGGGCCTCGACCGCATCGCCATGCTGAAATACGGCATGCCGGACCTGCGTGACTTCTTCAGCGCCGACGTCCGCTGGATGAACCATTACGGTTTCCGCCCGCTCGACATGCCGACGCTGTTCGGCGGTCTTTCGGCCTGATCGCGAAAAATTAGGACACAGGTGAAATCATGAAATTCACGCTTTCCTGGCTCAAGGATCACCTTGAAACCGACGCCACGCTCGAAGAGATCTGCGCGCGCCTGACGATGATCGGGCTCGAGGTCGAGGATGTCGACGACAAGGCCGCCTTCAAGCCGTTCGTCATCGCCAAGGTCGTTTCCGCCGAGCAGCATCCGAATGCCGACAAGCTGCGGGTCCTGAAGGTCGACACCGGAACGGGCGCGCCGATCCAGGTCGTCTGCGGCGCGCCGAACGCGCGCGCCGGCCTCGTCGGCGCCTTTGCCGCCGCCGGCACATACGTGCCGGGCATCGACGTCACGCTCTCCGTCGGCAACATTCGTGGTGTCGAAAGCCACGGCATGATGTGTTCCGAAAAAGAGCTTGAAATCTCCGAGGACCACAACGGCATCATCGACCTGCCTGAGGACGCGCCTGTCGGTACGAGCTATGCCGCCTATGCCGGCCTCGACGATCCGATGATCGAGATCAACCTGACGCCGAACCGTCCGGATTGCACCAGCGTCTACGGTATCGCCCGCGATCTTGCAGCCTCCGGCCTCGGTACGCTGAAGACCCGCCCGGCGCCGAACTTTGCGGTCGAAGGCGAGACCACGACCAAGCTGACGATCGACCTCGGCGAAGACCGCCATCTTTGCCCGGGCTTCGGCCTGCGCCTGGTGCGCGGCGTCAAGAACGGCCCGTCGCCGAAGTGGATGCAGCAGCGGCTGCTGTCGATCGGTCTTCGCCCGATCAACGCGCTGGTCGACATCACCAATTACATGACCTTCGACCAGGGCCGGCCGATGCACGTCTTCGACGCCGCCAAGGTTGAGGGCAACCTGACGGTTCGCCGCGCCAGGGACGGCGAAACCGTGCTGGCGCTCGACCAGCGTGAATACAAGCTCGGCGCCAACAACGTTGTCATCTCGGACGAAAACGGCATCGAGTCGATCGGCGGCATCATGGGTGGCGAACACTCCGGCTGCGACGAGAACACCACGGATGTGCTGATCGAATCGGCGCTCTGGGATCCGATGAACATCGCCAAATCCGGCCGCACGCTCGGCATCATCACCGATGCGCGCTACCGCTTCGAGCGTGGTGTCGACCCGGAATACATGGTGCCCGGTCTCGAGCGCACCACCGAGCTGGTCGTCGAACTCTGCGGCGGCACGCCCGCCAAGGCCGAGGTCGTCGGCTATGCCGGCTATACCGCCAAAACAGTCGATTTCCCGATGTCCGAGGTCAAGCGCCTGACCGGACTTGAAGTCTCGTCCGAGGAGAGCGTGACGATCCTGAAGAAGCTCGGCTTCGGCGTCGAGGGTTCGGGCGAACGCGTCAAGGTTTCGGTGCCGTCCTGGCGCCCTGATGTCGACGGCAAGGCCGATCTCGTCGAGGAAGTGATGCGCATCCACGGCGTCGACAATATCGTTGCAGCCCCGCTGCCGAGCCACGGCACCGTCAACGGCAAGATCCTGACGACGCTGCAGATCCGCACGCGGCTTGCCAAGCGCGCGCTGGCAAGCCGCGGCATGCTAGAGGCCGTCACCTGGTCGTTCATCTCTGAAGATCAGGCAAAGCTCTTCGGCGGCGGTTCGCCGGCCTTGAAGCTCGCCAACCCGATCGCCGCCGACATGTCCGACATGCGTCCGTCGCTGTTGCCGGGCCTGCTGACGGCGGCCCAGCGCAACGCCGACAAGGGCTTTGGCGACGTCGCGCTCTTCGAAGTCTCTGGCACCTATGAGGGCGACAGCCCGGACCAGCAGCGCCGGGTCGCCGGCGGCGTGCGCCGCGGCACCGCATCGCTCACCGGTTCCGGTCGCCTCTGGTCGAACGCCGCCAAGGGCGGCGGCAAGCCGGTCGACGTCTTCGACGCCAAGGCCGATGCCATCGCCGTGCTCGAGGCTTGCGGCGTGCCGATGGGCAATGTTCAGTTCGAAGCCGGTGGCCCCGCCTGGTATCATCCCGGCCGCTCCGGCACGATCAAGCTCGGCCCGAAGATCGTGCTCGGCTCCTTCGGCGAGTTCCACCCGAAGACGCTCGAGGCGCTCGATGTCTCCGGCGCGCTCGCAGGTTTCGAGATCTATGTCGACGCCATGCCGGAACCGAAGAAGAAGGCGACCCGCACCAAGCCGGCGCTCGACCTGTCGCCCTTCCAGGCGGTCAAGCGCGACTTCGCCTTCGTCGTCGACAAGGGCGTCGAGGCAGGCGTGATCCTGCGGGCGGCCTCCGGTGCCGACCGCAAGCTGGTGACCGGTGTCAGCGTCTTCGACGTGTTCGAAGGGGCTTCGCTTGGCGAAGGCAAGAAGTCGATCGCCATCGAAGTGACGATCCAGCCGGTCGAGCGCACGCTGACGGACGAGGATTTCGAAGCTTTGACGGCCAAGATCGTCGCCAACGTGACGAAGACGACCGGCGGCGTGCTGCGCGCCTGAGAACGGTTCGCTCCATGAACATCAAAGAGGCCGCTGCTTGCAGCGGCCTTTTCCATGTTGGCACCGCATCGAGCATGCCTGTTTGACGGGAGACACACCGTTCTCCCCACATTCCGGCCCTGTGCCGCAATCCGGCGAACGGACGTCGGTCAGGTCGACGGACATTTCAGCCCAAGGCCTTGGGCTGGTCCCGCAGTTCTTGCGGAACGGCTCGAGATCCTGTGACCGGCACAGGGATGAGGGAACCTCTCGTTGACGCTAGGCTTTCTGCGCGCCCGAGCAACGCTTTGCGCGGGTGTTGCACCAGCCCAAGATCGTTGCGCGCTCCGCTCTTCAGGCGTGAAGATGGTAGATCTTGTTGACGATGACCCAGCGCCCGTCGATCTTCACCAGCGACAGATAATCGGAAAAGCGCTCGCCGGCAAAACTGTCGATCACCTTGACCGTCGCCGCATCGCCGGCAATGTCGGTCATCTCCACATCCATCTCCGGCTGGGTGCCGGGCGGCGCTGCGCCCTGGTCGAGCACCGCCTTGATGAAGCCGTCGCGCGTCATCCATTCGAGCGCGCCCCTGTAATTGCCGATGATCGCCGCATCCGGGTGAAATGCCTTGCGCAACGCACCCTCGTTGGCAAAGGCCATGCCGTCGACATAGAGATGCACCACGGCGCTGATCGCCTGCTCGTCGGACATTCCCGCTCCTCCGCAAATGTTGGTTCCGTTTGCAGAGGTAGTGCGGCCGGCCCAAAATTCGATGGGGTCATGCCCCGCCACGGCAAGCTGGCGGGGCACGGGCGTTCAACGATTGGTGAGCGCCAGCGAGGCGTCGGTGTAGCGTTTGCCGGCAACCAGCGTCGGCGACAGGGCGTCGCCGAGCCGGGCGCGCTCGTCGGCGGTGAGCGCGATATCAGCGGCCGCCGCGTTCTGCTCCAGGTGGTTGAGCTTCCTCGCGCCGGGGATCGGCACGATGAAGTCGCCCTGGTTGATCACCCAGGCGAGCGCCAGTTGCGCGGCGGTCACGCCTTTTTCCCGTGCGAGCGTCTCCAGGGTGTCGACCAGCGCGGCGTTGGCGTCGAAGTTTTCGGCCTGGAAGCGCGGCAGCGAGCGGCGGAAATCGTCGGGCGCCAGATCGTCCGCCCTGCGGATCGCCCCCGTCAGCATGCCGCGGCCGAGCGGGCTATAGGGCACGAAGCCGATGCCGAGCTCACGGCAGGTGGCAAGCACGTCCTCTTCCGGGTCACGAGACCAGAGCGAATACTCGCTCTGGACGGCCGCGATCGGATGCACCCTGTGGGCGCGGCGGATCGTTTCGGCGCTGGCTTCGGAGAGCCCGAGCGTGCGCACCTTGCCCTGCCGCACGAGGTCGGCCATTGCGCCGACGGTTTCCTCGATCGGAACCGCCGGGTCGACGCGGTGCTGATAATAGAGGTCGATCACATCGACCCCCAGTCTTTTCAGCGAAGCATCAGCCACGGCTCTGACGTTTTCCGGACGCCCGTCGATGCCGTTGATGGCCTCTGCCCCCGACTTTCCGGGCGCGATGCGGAAGCCGAATTTGGTGGCGATCGTCACCTGGTCGCGAAACGGCTTCAGCGCCATGCCGACAAGCTTTTCATTCTCGTAAGGGCCATAGACTTCGGCGGTGTCGAAGAAGGTGACGCCGAGGTCGACGGCGCGTTGCAGCGTGCGGATCGATTCCGCCTCGTCGGCGCTGCCATAGGCAAAGCTCATGCCCATGCAGCCGAGGCCGACGGCGGAGACGGTCAGTTCATTCCCGAGTTTGCGGGTTTTCATGTGATGTCCTTTCGGGGTGGGGCGGCGATACCTGGCGCGCCGGAGTGGCGGCCCAAAGTATCGAAGCAAAAGGCATGGTCGTGGCTGGCTCGGCCGCCCCGAAGCGGCGCTCCTGGGCGCCGCGCCTTTCGGGGCCGTTTGGCCGTGTCGATAGCGAGAGGATAGAGCCGGGGAACGCCGGTGAAAATCTCTGTCAATTCTCACGGGCTGTTCTATTATTTAGATCAATGAACCGAACCCAGCTTTCCCAGCTCGCCGTTCTCGCCGCCGTCGCCGCCCATGGCAGCTTCCGTGGCGCTGCCCGCGAGCTTGCCATTGCGCCTTCGGCGGTCAGCCATGCTGTCGGCAGTCTCGAGGCAAGCCTCGGCGTCCGGCTGCTCGCCCGCACCACCCGCAGCGTCGCGCCGACAGAGGAGGGGCGGCGGTTGCTGGATCGTCTGGCACCGGCGCTCGATGAGATCGCCCACGCGCTCGAGGCCGTTGCCGACACGCGTGACCGGCCGGCCGGCAACCTGCGCATTACTGCGCCGCGGTTTGCGGCCGACCTCATCCTGGCGCCCCGGCTCGGCGAATTCCTCGATCGCTACCCGGACATCGTGCTGGAGATCGCCAACGAGGACGGCTTCACCGATATCGTCGAAGAGGGGTACGATGCCGGCATTCGGCTGGGTGAAAGCCTTGAGGCCGACATGATCGCCGTCAGGGTCGGGCCGGAGCTCGAAAGTGCGGTCGTTGCCTCGCCCGGCTATTTCGAGCGCTTCGACCGCCCTTCGCATCCGCGCGACCTTGCCGACCACCGTTGCATACGGCGGCGCTTTTCCAACGGCACGCTCTACCGCTGGGAGTTCGAACGGCACGGCGAAGAGCTGACGGTCGCGGTCGAAGGGCCGCTGATCCTCGGGGAAGACAGGCCGATCATCAAGGCTGCCATCGGCGGGGCGGGGCTTGCCTATCTCTTCCTGTCGCGGGTGGAAACGGCGATCGCCGAGGGCCGTCTGGTCCGCGTGCTCGACGACTGGTGCGCGCCCTATGCCGGGCCGTTTCTCTACTATCCGAGCCGGCGTCAGATGCGACCGGCGCTTCGCGCCTTCATCGATTTCTTCAGATATGCCGGGTAGGTGAGATCTTCAGCTGAACGTGCCGAAGTTCAGCTTGTAGCGGACGTGCTCGTCGGTTGCCGAATAGCGATCATAGAGACGGCGCGCCACCGCATTGTCCCGTTCGGTATACCAGTAGAGCCGGTCCCAGTCCGACGCCTGGCAGAGTGCGATCAGGTCGTCGATCATGGCGCGGGCGACGCCTTGCCCGCGCGCCGACGGATCGACATAGAGATCCTCGATGTAGCAGATCGGCCGTCGAAAGAAGGTGGCGAGCTGCTCCTGGCAGATGGCGAAACCGACCGGTTCGCCATCGAGGATCGCGAGCCGGGCAAAGAGCGGTGCTGCGGGGTCGATCAGCCGGCTCCAGGTGAGATCGATGATGTCTTCGGCGAGCTCCGTGCCCGAAAAGGCCACGTAACCGGCCCACAGGCGGCGCCAATGCGTTTCGTCGCCGGCGGTCGCCGCACGTATGCTCAATACCATGACCTTCGTCTTGTCCCTGCTATTCGCTGACGTCGTTGAGCTTGCGCATCGCCTCGTCGCTCAAGGTCAGCTCGGCCGAGCGGATAAGGCTCGTCAGCTGGTCGAGGTTTGTGGCGCTGGCAATGGGCGCGGTGATGCCCTTGCGGTTTCTGACCCATGCAAGGGCGATCTCCGCCTGGGTCGCTTCGGTCTCCTCGGCAAGTTCGTCGAGGACGCCGAGAATGCGCATGCCGCGGCCGTCGAGATATTTTTCGACGCCCGAGCCGCGGGCCGATCCTTCGAGATCCTTGTGGGTGCGGTATTTGCCCGAGAGGAAACCACGCGCCAGCCCGAAATAGCTGATGACACCAATCTCCTCGCTGACGCAGAGATCGCGCAGAGGGCCGTCGAAGCTGTCGCGGTCGTAGAGATTGTATTCCGGCTGCAGCACAGCATAACGGGGCAGGCCGCCATTGGCGGCGACGTCGAGCGCTTGGCGAAGTTGCAGCGAATTGAGATTGGACGCGCCGACGGCGCGCACCTTGCCCTCGGACAGGAGCTGGTCGTAGGCGGCCAGCGTTTCCTCGTAGGGTGTTTCCGGGTCGGGTTTGTGAGACAGGTAGAGGTCGACATAATCCGTCTGCAGCCGCTTCAGCGAAGCTTCGACCGCCTGCAGGATCCAGCGACGCGACAGGCCCTTGGCATCCGGCCCAAGCTCGAAACCGACCTTGGTGACGATGATCGCCTGGTCTCGGCTGCGGCCGGATTGCTTCAGCCATTTGCCGATGATCGTCTCGGATTCACCGCCCTGGTTTCCCGGCACCCAGGAAGAGTAGACGTCGGCGGTGTCTATGGCATTGAAGCCGGCACCGAAGAAGGCGTCGAGCAAGGCGAAGGACGTCTTTTCGTCCGCCGTCCAGCCGAAGACGTTGCCGCCGAAAACAAGCGGCGCGATTGTAAGGTCGGTTCGGCCAAGTCTCAGTTTTTCCATGGTTTCGCTCCATTGGACTGGATGAAAGCAAGTGCGCGATCGGGAGGACTGCCGGCAGGAACATAAGGCAAGCGAACAAAGTTTGTCACCTGCCGCCTGACTTTTTTATCGTCGCTGGCCGCTTGATAGGTACGTACCTCGCCGCTAGTCTCTGGCGCGCAATCAGGGAGCCCCGCCATGTTTCGTTTCGGAATTCTGTCCACGGCCAAGATTGGCCGCGACCTCGTCGTGCCGGCCATTCAGGACGCCGAAAACTGCGTCGTTTCGGCGGTCGCCAGCCGCGACCTTGCAAAGGCGCGCGCCATGGCCGACCGCTTCTCCGCGCCGCATGCCTTCGGCTCCTACGAGGAGATGCTCGCCTCCGACGTGATCGATGCCGTCTATATTCCGCTGCCGACGTCGCAGCATGTGGAATGGACGATCAAGGCCGCCAATGCCGGCAAGCACGTGCTTTGCGAAAAGCCGATCGCGCTCCGTGCATCCGAGGTCGATCAACTGATTGCCGCGCGCGATCGCAACAAAGTTCTGGTCGCCGAGGCCTTCATGGTCACCTACAGCCCGGTCTGGCGGAAGGTCCGGTCGTTGATCGCGGAAGGTGCGATCGGCCGCCTGCGGCACGTACAGGGGGCCTTCACCTATTTCAACCGCGACCCCGGCAACATGCGCAACATCCCGGCGCTCGGCGGCGGCGGGCTGCCGGATATCGGCGTCTACCCGACCATCACCACCCGTTTCGTCACGGGCAAGGAGCCGGTCAGGGTGCAGGCGAGCACCGATCGCGATCCGGAGTTCGGCACCGACATCTATTCGAGCGTGCGCGCCGATTTCGGCGATTTCGAGCTGAGCTTCTATATCTCCACCCAGCTTGCCGCCCGTCAGGTCATGGTCTTTCACGGCGACAAGGGTTTCATCGAGGTGAAGTCGCCCTTCAACGCCGATCGCTACGGCCGCGAGGAGGTCGAACTCACCAACCAGAACCATGCCCAGTCGCAACTCTTCCGTTTCCAGGACGCGCGCCAGTACAAGCTTCAGGCCGAAGCGTTTGCGCGGGCCGCCAAGGGCGAAGACGAGGAGGTGGTGACGCTGGAAAATTCTCGGGCGAACCAGAAGCTCATCGATGCGATCTACCGCGCCAGCGACAAGGACGGCTGGGAAAAGATCTGATCCGGCTCTTGAAGGACAAGAGCCTGCCGGCATGCGCCGGCAGCTCGAGCGACTGATCGATGAAAGTGCCTTTTCTGCGCGAGGAGCGTTCGATTTCCCCTCATTCCGGCCTTGTGCCGGAATCCAGTGATCTGACGTCCGTCAGATCAGAAAACTTACGCAGCCCAAGGACTTGGGCTGGCCGGATTGCTGTGACGAGCACAGGAATGAGTGAGATCTGAGCCATGGCGATGAACCGCAGAAAACCCGCCGGCTTGCGCCGGCGGGCTTTTGTCCCTGCAGGATCAGGCAAGTGCCTCGCGCTCCCGTGAAAAACCCTTCAGCTTGAAGAACAGGAAGTCGGCGACGCTGATGATGCCGATGATCACGAAGCCGAGCCCGATCGCGGTAAGCGAACTGTAGGCGGTCGCGAGCAGCGCGAGGCTTGCGACCTGCCACAGGATGTCGCCACCGATGCTGATGCGGGCAGCGGTCGATACCGGACCGCCGTTGCGGGCAGCAGCGAGATGAAAAATCCCCCAGGCAAACAGCCCGATGCCGAGCAGCTTCATCATCAAGGGTGTGGCGAGAGGGCTGAAAAGGGCGGCCAGCGGCGCTGCGCCGAGAATGAGGACAGCACCGATGAAGAGCGAATACACGCCGTCGGCGATGAAGGTCTTGTTGAGCAGGCTGCGGCTCGAAAGGGTCAACATGTCAGGCTCCATTGGTTTGTCGATGCCCTGATGTTGCGGCCTTGCGATCATCAAACCAATTACCTCAGGGGTAATGGGAGCTTTACCCCCGGGGGTAATGCAGACATTACCCCTAGTAACACTGGCCATACCTGGGTGGGCGAAACCCATCTTCGACAGAATTGATCGCATTACCCCGCAGGTAATGGATTTTGCGCGGCGCTTGCTCCAATCTGCCGGCACAACGGAGATCGGCATTGATGGAATTCGGCAATCACCTGAAGGAATGGCGCGGGCACCGGCGCATGAGCCAGCTTGATCTGGCGGTGGCAGCCGGTATCTCGACGCGACATCTCTCGTTCCTCGAGACCGGCCGCTCGAGGCCCTCGGAAGGCATGATCCTTCGGCTTGCTTCGGTGCTCGACATTCCGGCCCGCGATCAGGGCACCCTGTTTTCCGCCGCCGGCTTCCGTCCGCGCATGACGACGCGTCCGGCCTCTGGGCTCGACGCCATGCCGCCGGCCGTTGCCAATGCCATCCGGCTGATCCTGGCACGGCACGATCCCTATCCGGGCCTCGTGCTCGATCACGAGTATACGCTTCTGATCGTCAACCCGGCCCTGGCGGCTCTCGCCGTGTCGGCCGACGTGCCGTTCAATCCCGGCCAGAATTTTCTCGATGCTTTCCTCACATCGGAAAATGTCCGCTCCCTCGTCGTCAACTGGGAGGCAGCGGCGGCCGATCTCGTCCAGCGCGTGCGCACAGAAGCCTGGCTGCAGGGGCCGCGCAGCCGCCTCGGCAAGCGGCTGGAAAAGCTGGCGACCGATCCCGCCGTCCGGCGCGCGGTTGAAAATTACCCGGATACGGACCGGCTGCCCGTGCTGCCGGTCGATCTGCGCATCGGGCCGGTGAACCTCAGCTTCATCACCACGCTGCAGACCTTCGGCTCGACGCAGGACGCCTTGGTCGAAGGTGTGCTGATCGAATCCTTCTTCCCGGCCAACGAGGAAACGAAGAACTTCTTCGAGCGAAAGGGCTGAACGGCCTACCGCCCGTGTGGCGGCCCAAGGGCAATGGCGCCGCAGAGCGCCAGCGCGATACCCATGTTGTAGCCGCCAATCGCGGCCGCGACCTGCTGCCAGTCTCCAGCGGCACCCGACACAACGCAAAGCGCAGCCGCGACGAGAACGCAGATCCGGGGCGAGCGCAGGCCCGTCGTCAGCAGTCCGAGCACGAAAGTGGAGACGATGATCATCAAGGATGCCTTGCCGTCAGGTGTTGATGATGATCATGCCGCCGATGATCAGCGCCGCGCCGGCCGCATAGCGCAGCGTCAGGGCTTCGCCGAGGAAGACGGCGGCCAGCAACGGCACGATGCAGAACGTCAGGGCCATGAACGAATAGGCGATGGTCAGCGGCACCGACTTGATGGTGAAGATCCAGACGATCGTGCCGAAGCCGTAGACGGCGAGCGCGGTCAGCAGCGTCGGGCTGAACAGGAGCGCCAGCAGTCCCTGGGCGTCCGGGCTGCCGGTCTTTTCGCTCGTCAGCTTGAACAGGATCTGCCCGGCCGAGATCAACAGCGGCGTGAAGAACAGGCCAAACCATACGGCCGGAGCGAGATTGAGGTTCACGACAGCTTGCCTCCCATCGGTTACGCCCTGTCTTCGCAGTAGAAAATGTCGCGGCCGATATCGACGCAGACGTGCCGTGCCGGCACGGGGTGCATCGCCCTCAGGAAGGAGTGGGTGTAGGGGAAGAAGTTGAAATGCGGATTGAACGTGTAGCGATACTCGCGCTCGCGCGGCACGACGATGATCAACCGTTGCCGGGTGATGCGGCGCAATTCGGCGATCGCCTTGCGGTAGTCGAGAATGTGCTCGATCACATGGGTGCAGACGACGGTATCGAATTCGCCGTCGGCGAAGGGCAGCTCTTCGATCATCGCGGCGACATATTCCACGCACTCGATCGCGGCCGCGTCGTTTATGGCGAAGTCGACGCCCGTCAGCCGCTGCAGCGCGGGATTGGCGGCGCGGATGTGCTTCAGCAGCACGCCGGTGCCGCAGCCGACGTCACAGACGGATGTGCCGCTGATCTCGGCGGCAATCTTGCGCACACAGGCCTCGGAGTTGTCGGTGCCTTCGTGGACGCGCGGATGTTTCCTGTAGAGCTGCTCGTACTCGCCAGCCGTCAGGAACGGCGCCCGTTCGCGAAACCGCGCGAGGTGACTGATATGGTCGCCCCAGGCAAGGCTCGCCACGCCCTTGAACAGCGCCGAGTCTCTGAGAACCGGCGGCAGGATGTCTTCGAGGACGAAGCGGATGCGGTTGGTCGTTTCACGGTTCATCTGCAGTCGTTCCATCTCTCTCGTAAGCTCAGGCCGCGCCGGTTCCGTGACGCCGCGCCAGCCGCTCCTGGGTGACCGGCATTTCGGCGGCGGTCGTCTTCTGGGATCGACGGTCGGTCGCGATGTAGTGCAGCCGCAATTGTTCGGTGCGGGCCCGCGAAACGGAATCGAGAATGAGCCCGGCGGTGAACATCACGATCGACGTCAGCAAGAGCACCATCGAAAGCACCCAGGTCGGCATGCGGGGAACCAGACCTGTCTGGAAATACTCGATCAGCACCGGCGTCATGAATGTGAGGCTCGCTGCCATGAAGGCGAGGCTGACCAGGCCGAAGAAGGTGAAGGGTCGTGTTTCCTTCATCAACATCGCGAACATCCAGAGGATCCTGCCGCCGTCGCGGAAGGTCGAGAGCTTGGAATGCGAGCCTTCCGGGCGCCGGCCATAGTCGAGCTCCAGCTCGCTGACCGGCAGCTTCAGTCGCGAGGCATGCACCGACATCTCGGTCTCGATCTCGAAGCCGGCCGATATCGCCGGAAAGCTCTTCACGAACCGTCGGGAAAAGGCGCGATAGCCGGAAAAGATATCGCTGAAATCGGTGCCGAAGATCGATCGGTAGAGGTAGTTGAACAGCGTGTTGCCAAAGGCATGGCCCTGCCGTCCGGCATCGTTGCGAATGTTGCGCCGTGTGCCGACGACCATGTCCGCCTGCTCGGTAATCAGGGTGCGGATCAGGTCTTCCGCGTCTGCCGGAGAATAGGTGCCGTCGCCATCGGCCATCAGGTAGATATCCGCGTCGATGTCGGCAAACATCCGCCGAACGACGTGGCCCTTGCCCTGCCGTCTTTCGCGAACCACGGTCGCGCCGGCAAGCATGGCCTGCAGCGCCGTTCCATCCGTCGAGTTGTTGTCGAACACATGTATGCTTGCCGTCGGCAAGGCGCTTCTGAACTCGCGCACCACGCGGCCGATGGTCGTGGCCTCGTTGTAGCAGGGCAGAAGGACAGCAATGCTCAAGGGTTCAAACATCGGAGTGGCTCGATTTCAGGATTGTCGAGCCATGATAGGCATTGCCGGTTAACAACACGCCAAGCGACCCTTGCGCCCCCGACTTTACGGTTTTTTGATCCACCGCGCTTAGGGTCGTGGGCGGACAGGAGCCCGATCAGATGCTGGACAGAATTGCGACACACCAGGAACCGCAAGCGGTGAACGCAAGCAACAGGCGCTGGTCTAGTCTCGCATGGATGACGCTGCTCTACGGCATGCCCGTGGTCTTGGTTCTGGTCGCCCGTTTCCTGCAGGCAACGGATTATGTCGGCCGCGATAACGACGACGTGATGCGGCTGGTTGAAGTGCGTGATCTTCTGGGCGGTCAGGGCTGGTTCGATCTGGTTCAGCTGCGTCTTGGCCTGGAGGGCGGCACGCAGATGCATTGGTCGCGCCTCATCGACCTGCCGATTGCCGGGCTGATTTCGCTGTTCAGGCCGATCGTTGGCCCGGACAGGGCGGAGATGCTGGCCCTTGCCGTCTGGCCGATCTTTCTCGCCGTCCCGTTGCTGATGGTCATGGGCCTTGCGGGCCGGCGCATCGCAGGAACGGCGGGCATGCATTTCTGCTTCGGCCTGACCGCGATCTTCGTTGTCACCAGCAACCGGTTTCTCGGCGGCGCGATCGACCATCACAATGTGCAATTGCTGCTGGCTGCGATCATGGCGGCGATGCTGGTGGACCTCAGCGGTCGCGCCACAAGCGGCGTTATTACCGGCGTAGCCGCCGCACTGGCCATTGCCATCGGCGCCGAGACGACACCGCTGGTGGCGATGGTATGCGCCATCGTCGCCTTGCAATGGGCGCTTGTCGGGCGCGACGCTGCCCGCGCCACCATCGCCTTCGGTCTTTCGCTGGCGGTGACCTTGAGCGCCGCCTTCTTCCTCACGGTGCCGCCCCATCTCTATCGCGTGGCGACATGCGACAACCTGTCGATCGCTTTTTATTCGCTTGCGCTCGTCGGCGGCACGGTGCTGGCCGCGTCCGCGGCTTTCGTTAGCGACCGCGGTACACCCATGCGATTTGCCGCACTCGGCGTCAGCGGCTCGCTGGTCCTTGCCGTCGCGCTGGTCGTTGCCCCGCAATGCCTTGGTAATCCGCTTGCCAGCCTCGATCCGCTGCTGATCGAGCTCTGGCTCAACAACGTCGCCGAAGCACAGTCTTTCTCGACCGTGCTGGCGCTACAGCCTGAAAATCTTGGTGCCTATTATTTCTGCGGCGCGTTCGGATCGCTCGTCTGCGCCTGGCGCATCTGGCGCGGCGATCGGGTCCGGCTGCATCTCATCCTGATCGGCCTTGTCGCTGCCAACCTTGCGATCGCCCTGGTTCAGGTTCGGGCTATGGCGTTCTCCAATCTTCTTGCCATCCTGCCGCTGTCGGTGCTGCTCGTGGACCTGCGTGCCTGGTCGCAGGGCGGCACCCGGGGTGCGGCCGCATCGCTCGCCTATGTCCTTGCCCTGGTCGCCGCAGTGCCAGCGGTCTGGGCGATCGGCGGTACCGTGGCCAGTGACGGCCTTGGCGGCCTGAAGACAGACGCTGTGTCCAATGCGGAAAGCTGCCTGACGGGGTCGGCTCTGTCGGACATCGCCGCGCTTGCGCCATCCACGATCGTCGGTCCTTCCGATATCGGCGCCTCGATCCTGCGGCACACGAAGCACCGTGTCCTTTCAGCCCCCTACCATCGCAACGCCGATGGCATCCTGTTGGAGCTGACGATCGGGCTGGCGACGCCTGTGGAGGCCAAGGCGATGCTGAGCCGGCTCAACAACCCGGTCCTGGTATTCTGCGCCAACGATGTTCAGATCGGCATGATTACCAGGCGGGAACCTCAGGGCTTCTACGCGCAGCTGGCCGCCAACCGGGTGCCCGATATTCTGACGCCGCTGCCCGTCTCCGCGGGCTCCAGCATCCAGCTCTACGCGTTCAAGCCCTGATCGCGCGGCATCTCGCAAGAAACCGTTAGAAAGCCGCGACCGTTTGCTGACCTTGCGCCTCGGGTCGGCTACAACAGGCGATGCGCTCCATTTTCGACAACGATTCTCCGAGCAACCTCACCGAGTATTCGGTCTCCGAGCTGTCCGGCTCGATCAAGCGCACCGTCGAACAGGCCTTCGACCAGGTTCGCGTTCGCGGCGAGATCTCGGGCTATCGCGGTCCGCATTCCTCGGGACACGCCTATTTCTCGCTGAAGGATGATCGCGCGCGCATCGATGCGGTCATCTGGAAGGGCACATTCTCGCGCCTGCGCTTCCGTCCGGAAGAGGGCATGGAAGTCATCGCCACCGGCAAGGTCACGACCTTCCCCGGCTCGTCGAAATACCAGATCGTCATCGAGACGCTTGAGCCGGCCGGTGCCGGCGCGCTGATGGCATTGCTCGAGGAACGCAAGCGCAAGCTCGGCGCGGAAGGCCTGTTCGACGCGGCGCGCAAGCGCCCGCTGCCCTACATGCCCCGCGTGATCGGCGTGGTGACCTCGCCGACCGGTGCCGTCATCCGCGATATCCTTCACCGCATCGCCGACCGGTTCCCGGTCCACGTGGTGGTGTGGCCGGTCAGGGTCCAGGGCGAAGGCTCCGGCGACGAGGTGGCTGCCGCCATTCGCGGCTTCAACGCCTGCGAACCCGGCGGACCGATCGCACGGCCCGATGTACTGATCGTCGCGCGCGGCGGCGGCAGCCTTGAAGATCTCTGGGGCTTCAACGACGAGGCGGTCGTGCGCGCGGCTGCCGCCTCCGCAATCCCGTTGATCTCGGCCGTCGGTCACGAGACCGACTGGACGCTGATCGACTATGCCGCCGACCAGCGGGCGCCGACGCCCACGGGGGCGGCGGAAATGGCCGTCCCGGTCAAGGCCGATCTCGAGGCGGAACTGTCGGGCCTTTCGGCACGATTGAAGGGCGGCATGGCGCGGCAGATGGAAAACCGTCGCCAGGCGGTCCGCTCGCTGGCGCGCGCGCTGCCTTCGCTCGATCAGTTGCTGGCGTTGCCGCGCCGTCGCTTCGACGAGGCCGCCCTCGGCCTTGGTCGCGGCCTGATGATGAACACGGCCAACAAGCGACGGCTGTTTGAGCGCGCGGCCGCCGAGCTCAGGCCGGACCTGGTCAAGGCAAGGCTCGGCGATCGTCGGCAAAGGGTACAGGATGCGATGAACCGCGCCGACCGGGTCGTCGAGCGCCAGGTCCACCGCGGACAGTCGCGTGTCTCGTCGGCCGATGCATCGTTGCGCACGCTGCCCGCGCGCCTGCTGGCCCAGATTCACCGCTCGTCGGACCGGGTGGCCGGCCTGGTGGCGCGTTCCGATGCCGCGATCCGCACGGATATCCGCCGGCTGACGGGCGTCATCGCCGCACAGGACCGCATCCTGCAGTCGCTGTCCTATCGCAACGTGCTGCAGCGCGGCTTTGCGCTGGTGCGCGACGGGGAGGGCGCATCGGTGCGCCAGGCCGCCGCCGTCCAGCCGAACATGGCGCTGTCGCTCGAGTTTGCCGATGGCAGCATTTCTGCGGTCGCGGGTGAGGGCGGCGACCCGCCGGCGCAGGCGGCCATCAGGAAGAAGCAGCCGAAGTCCGGCAATCCCGGCGGTGATCCGCCGAAACAGGGCAACCTGTTCTAGCCACACCCCAGGAAACGATGAATGCGCATTCTGCTCGTGCTTGCCCACCCGCTTGAAGACAGCTTTGCCGCAAGCGTCGCCCGCCAGGCGCAGGAGACGCTTGTCGCCGGCGGTCATGTTGTCGATCTGCTCGACCTTTATCGCGAGGATTTCGATCCGAGATTAAGCACGGCGGAGCGCGCCAGCTATTTCAGCGACAGCTACGATGCCAGCCTGACGGCCGGGTTGATTGCCCGGTTGCAGGCGGCGGATGGGATCGTTCTGGTCTTTCCGCAGTGGTGGTTCAATTTTCCGGCGATCCTCAAGGGCTTCTTTGATCGCGTCTTCGTGCCGGGTGTCGCATTCGACAATGATCCGGCCGGCGGTCGCATCATCCCGAGGCTTTCCAACATCAAGCTGTTCTGGGCGCTGACGACGACGGGATCGCCCTGGTGGGTCGTGCATCTCTATATGGGCAATCCGGTGCGGCGGCTGTTGAAGCGCGGCATCGCCGCCTTCTGCGCCAAGGGCCTCGATTTTCGCATGCTCAGCCTGCACGACATGGACCGGGCGACGGTCGAGAAGCGCAAGGCGCATCTGGCGCGCGTTCGCCGGATGGCGGCAGGGATCTGACCCGTCCTACTCGAATGCCGCGAGGTATTTGCGCAGCAGCGCGTCGAGCTTTTCCTTTTCTTCGGGCGACAGATCGGAAACGACCCGATGCTGGTTGGCCACATGGGCGGTCGCAGCTTCGTCGACGCGCCTCAGTCCCTCATCAGTCAGGGCGATAATCACGCCACGCCGGTCTTCAGGATTGTCGAGCCGCTCCACCAGGCCCGCTTTTTCCAGTTGGTCGATACGGTTCGTCATAGTGCCGGAGCTGACCATCGTCGTCGCCAGCAGGTCTCCGGGGGAAAGCCGATAGGGTGGGCCGGAGCGGCGCAGCGTCGCGAGCACGTCGAAGCTCGACGAGGAAAGCCCTCGCTCCGAAAAGGTCTTCTCGATTTCGCGGCCGATATGCGTCGACAACCGGGAGAGGCGGCCGAGCAGGCCCATGGCCGAAACGTCGAGATCCGGCCGTTCCCGGTGCCATTGCGCCAATATCCTGTCGACACGGTCCATCGCGAAGTCTCCCTGTTTCGTGGTCAGCTATAGAGTATCTTGACGTAGAGAGAAACTCTGTTATCGTCAATTTATCTTGATATAGAGATTCTTGAGGTAAAGATATGAGCTCGCCCCGCAACCTCGACCTCGCCCTGACCGCGCTCGCACCGGCCGTCTGGGGTAGCACCTATCTCGTCACCACCGAATTTCTGCCGGCCGGCTATCCGCTGACCGTCGCCATGCTGCGTGCGCTGCCGGCTGGGCTCCTGCTCCTTCTCATCGTCCGCAAGCTGCCTTCGGGCATCTGGTGGCCGCGCACCTTCCTGCTCGGCGCGCTGAATTTCTCGTTCTTCTGGGCGATGCTGTTCGTCTCGGCCTATCGGCTGCCGGGCGGGGTCGCCGCCACCGTCGGTGCGATCCAACCGCTGATCGTCATCCTCCTGTCGCGCGTCTTTCTCGGTTCGCCCATTCGCGTACTCAGCATCGTCGCGGGCATCGCCGGCATTGTCGGCGTCGGCCTGCTCGTTCTGACGCCGGGGGCGACGCTTGATCCGCTCGGCGTCATCGCCGGTCTTGCCGGCGCCGTGTCGATGGCATTCGGAACGGTCCTGAGCCGCCATTGGGCGCCACCGGTGTCGCCATTGACCTTTACCGCCTGGCAGCTTGCCGCCGGCGGACTGCTGCTGGTCCCGGTCGCGCTGTTCTTCGAACCGGCTCTTCCGAGCCTGACGCTCGCCAATGTCGCCGGCCTTGCCTATCTCGGTCTGATCGGTGCCGCCTTCACCTATCTGCTCTGGTTCCGGGGCCTGTCGCGCCTTGAGCCCTCGGCGGTGGCGCCGCTCGGCTTCCTGAGCCCTGTCGTCGCCATCCTGCTTGGCTGGGGCGTGCTCGATGAGCGGCTGACATCAGTCCAGGCGCTGGGCATTCTCGTGGTGCTCGCCAGCGTCTGGCTGAGCCAGCGGGCGCAATTGCCGGCGAAGGCGCAGCCGGTCCGCGCATAGACAGCAGGGATCGGCGATCGCGCGATTGCGGATCTGGGCTGGGACACGCTGCAGTGGGAAATCGACGTCGCGAGACAGTCGGCCTATCGGCTGTTCGTTCCGGCTGCCGCCCGGGCGGCGGCGGCCGTCAGGCCCCGGGCGATCGGGGTGCGGATATCGGCAGCCGCCATGGCTTCAAGCCCGGCAGCCGTCGTGCCGGCATAGGCGAGGTAGGTTTGCATGATCTCGGCGGGCGTCTGACCGCTGTCGGCCATCAAGGCGCTGCCGCCGAGGAAGAGCTGGCGCACGGCGCGTTCGGCAATGTCCCGTTCGATGCCCTTCGTCACGGCGTCCGAGATCATCGCGTCGGCAAAGGCTGCGAGAAAAGCCGGACCGGATCCGGTCAAGGCGGTGAAGTAATCGAGGTCCGCTTCGGTCTCGACCCGTTGTGCCATGCCGGATGCACGGAAGAACCGTTCTGCGAACGCGCAATCCGCCACGGTGGTTTCGGGGCTGGCAAGCCATGGAGTGAAGGAGAGCCGCTTTTCCGCGGCGGCATTCGGCATTGCCCGGATCACTCGACGTGCCTTGAACCGCGCGGCGAGTTCGGCAAGCGGCACCATCGCCATCACCGAGATGACGAGCTTGCCGGTGAGATCGAGCCTTATGGCGTCGAGATCCTGGGGGCGGACCGACAGCATGACGATATCCGCGTCGGCGGCAAGCGCGGCGTTGTCTTTCGTCTGGCGCACAGCCCACGGCTCGAAGCCCGCAACAGGGGCGCTGCGCGAGGAGACGGTCAACGCCTCCCCGGCGACGGCGCCATCGGCAAGGGCCGGAAGCAACAGGGCTTTGCCCAGCCAGCCGCCGCCACCGATGACGCCAAGCTGCGTCAAGCCCATTCGCCCCGGCGCATCACCGGCACGCGGCTGCCGTCGGCGCTGATGCCGTCGATATCGACCTGGCCGGAGCCGATCATCCAGTCGATATGGATCAAGCTCGAATTGCCGCCCTGCGCGCGGATCTGTTCCGGCGTCAGTTTGGTGTCGTCGACGAAGCATCCCGAGTAGCATTGGCCAAGGGCGATGTGGCACGAGGCGTTTTCGTCGAACAGCGTGTTGTAGAACAGGATACCGCTTGCCGAGATCGGCGAGGAATGCGGCACCAGCGCCACTTCGCCCAACCGGCGGGCACCCTCGTCGGTGTCGAGCACCTTGTTCAGCACCTCCTCGCCGCGCGAGGCCTTCGCCTCGACGATGCGCCCGCCTTCGAAGCGGACCTGGATGTTGTCGATCAGGGTGCCCTGGTGCGACAGCGGCTTGGTCGAGGACACATGTCCCTCGACGCGCAGCGCGTGCGGCGTGGTGAACACCTCTTCCGTCGGGATGTTCGGATTGCAGATGATGCCGTTTTTCGCTTCCGACGCACCGCCACACCAGAGATGGCCATCAGCCAGGCCGACGACCAGATCGGTGCCGGGACCGGTAAAGTGCAGCGACGCGAAGCGCTGGCCGTTCAGCCAGGCGGAGCGGCGCGCCAGATTGGCGTTGTGTTCGTTCCACGCTGCGACCGGGTCGTCGAGATCGACGCGCGAGGCGGCGAAAATGGCGTTCGCCAGCTTTTCGACGGCGATCGGCTCGGGATCGTTCGGGAAGACCAGTCGCGCCCAGGAGGGGTTCGGATAGGAGACGATGTTCCAGTTGATGTCGAAGTTCGAGATCTTTTCGAGCGCCGGCTTGTAGGCGATCGAGTTGGCCTTGTTGGCGCGCGCGACCTTGCTCGGGTCCTGGGCCGACAGCATCATCGGATTGTCGCCGGAGATGGCGAGCCGTGCCGCACCGCCAGCAAAGGCTTTCGCCATGCCCTCGTAGAGCCAGTCGCTCGCCCGGTCGAAGCTTTCGTCCGGCGCATGTTCATAACGCGCAAGCGTCGTTTCCTCGTCGGAGTAAAAGGTCGTCACCAGGCCGGCGCCGGCCTTGTAGGCGTGCCGGGTGATATCGCGCACCAAAGGCATGGCGGCAATCGGCGCTGTCATCACCAGGTCCTGGCCCTTCTGCAACTGCAGGCCGATCTTGATGGCGACCTCCGCGAGCTTGTCGAGTTTGACCGGATCGATCGGGGTGGGGGTGTTGGCGGGATAGGTCATGATCTGCCTGTCGTTATGAAATCGGACGAACCAGACTTAGTGCTGTTTGCGGCGAAAATGAAGGCTGCCGGTTGCAAACGTCAGATACTGGCGGCCGCCGCCCGCATTCTGGCGACGTTGCTGTCGTGCACGTCCTCATAGGGCGCAAAATAGAGGATCGACCCGGCGGCGATCTCGTCGGCTGCAAAGTCCTTGAGCGGGCCGATCGGCGTGCCCATCAATGCGGCCGTCTTCAGACGTTCGAGGTAGTGTCTGTTGGCGTCGATCAGCGTGGCGTCGTAGCCGCCGGCGGCGATGCGGTCCCGGTCGCCATGGCTCGGCAGGATGCGGGTGATCGGCAACAGGCGGAGCCGTTTCAGTTCCTCGATATGCGTGGCGACATGCTCGGCTTCGGCGATGAAGGTGGCGCAGTCCTCGACGGTGTCACCAGCCAGAAGCAGCTTCTCCTCGGGCAGAAAGAGCACGTTGCCGTCGGCGCTGTGAATGGCGAAGTGGTGCAGCTCGACCTTGCGCCGTCCCACCTCGAGGTCGAGGCGGACGTCGAACAGCCGGTTGGGCATGATGAGGGGATGGATCGGCGGTGTCGCCATCTCGATCTTTTCGCGGTTCTCGGCAAGCCGCTCCGCAGTCAGGGCCAATGCGATGATCTCGCAGTCGGCAAAGGCGGCGTTTCCGGCCACATGATCCTTGTGCCAATGGCTGAGCACGACGCGGATCGAGGTGACGCCGAGACCTTCGAGATGGGCGCGGATCGCTTTGGCGTGCGGTACGGAAATGTGGGTATCGTAGACCAGCGCCTCCTGGCCATCGACGATGGCATAGGACGCGACGCCGAGCGCATAGGCGCCGTCGTCGAGCCAGTTCGGCCCTTCGGCATGCAGCCGTGTCCCGGCGATCCGCCCGTCGTAATAGGCAAAGATGCCGGGATAGGGCTCAAGTATCGTCAGTGTCGACGTCATATCAGGCACGGGCGTTTCTCCTCCGCCAGGTTTGCACCGTCATAGGACGGTGCGGGCCGAAAAAGAAGGGCCGGTGCTGCCGTGCTATTGCGCGCGCAGCAGATAGGCGTCGTGCTCCCTGAGGAATGTCATCAGGCGCGCATTATAGTCCGATCCCACGGCGGCCCTGACGCTCGGACGTTCGGCGAGCGCCTGCCGCCAGGCGGATACACGCACAAGCCCGTCGAAAATTCCGTGGTCGACCAGCGTGTCGAACAGGTCGAAATAGCGGAAGGCCGGCGCAAACACCGCATCGACCAGAGAGAAATCCGCTCCGGCGAAATAGGGGCCATCGCCGAGCACAGCCTCGATGGTCGCGAATTTGGCCGCGATCGCCTGGCGTTTCTGCGCGAAGACGTCGGCATCGCCCGTGGTCTCGAAGCCCCAGAGGTCCGACAGGATCGACGAGCCGTATTCCATCCAGCCACGGTGGCGCGCCCGTTCGAGCGCGTCCGTCGGATGCAGTTTCGCGCCGGCCTGCGTCTCCTCGAGATACTCGCAGATGACCGAGCTTTCAAACAGCACGGCTTCGCCCGACGCCTGCGGGATCTGCAGCAGCGGCACCTTGCCGAGCGGCGAGATCTTCAAGAACCAGTCGGGCTTGGCGGCGAGGTCGATATTCACGCGTTCGAAGGTGACGCCCTTCTCGGCAAGCGCGATCGCGGCGCGTTGGACATAGGGGCAAAGATGATGGCTGATCAGGGTGAGGGTGTTTGCCACGGGCGGTCTCCAGGGTTGGATCAATGTAGATGCAATTGCATGTATGAAGGCTTGTCAACGAATTCAAGATCGATGTAATTGCATCTATGAGTAATTTTTCCGAGAATCCGGCCTCGCCTCCGTCTGCTTCCGTCACCCGGGCCTGGATCGGCCTCATGCATGCGCAGCGGCGCGTGCTCCAGGCGATCGAAACCGACTTCAAGAAGGCCGGCTTGCCGCCGCTTGGCTGGTACGACGTGCTTTGGGAGCTCGTGCAGGCGGAGGGCGGCAGGCTGCGCCCTTTCGAGATCGAGGCCAGCACCTTGCTCGCCCAATACAATCTCTCGCGCCTGATCGATCGGCTGGAGGGGCAAGGGCTCGTCCGTCGCGAGGCGTTCGATGACGATGGGCGCGGACGCTGGGTGGTGGTCACCAGCGAAGGGAGCGCAATGCGCGCGCGCATGTGGCAGGTCTATTCCCGCTCGATTGATGCGCATGTCGGCGCGAAGCTCGCTGGCGATGAAGCGCAGGAACTGGCGCGGCTGCTCGGCAAGCTGCGCTAGTCCTTCAGGGACTGGCTCCGCCTGTCGAGGCGGGATGTCTCTGTTGCCTCGAAAGTCTGCGCCGTGGCGAATGTCGACGCAACTGGTGGCGTCAGGCGATCAGCGGTGCCGAGACGGCCTTGAGCGCACCCTTGGCGTCGGCGGGCGCAAGCCGCACCTGCAGCCCGCGCTGGCCGCCATTGATATAGACCTGCGCCTCGGAAAGGGCCGTTTCCTCGATCGCGGTCGGCACCAGCTTCTTCTGCCCGAACGGGCTGATGCCGCCGACATGGTATCCGGTCAGACGCTCGGCCTCGGCCGGCTTCATCATCGCCGCCGACTTGCCGCCAAAGGCGGCCGCCAGCTTTTTCATGCTGACCTCGCGGTCCGACGGCACGACGCAGCAGACCGGTTTGCCGTCGACCTCGGCCATCAGCGTCTTCAGCACCCGGCTCGGATCCTCGCCGAGCGCCTCGGCCGCCTGCAGGCCGACGCGTTCGGCGTTCGGGTCGTAGTCGTAGCTGTGAACGGTGAAGGCGACGCCGGCCTTGACGAGCATTTGCGTGGCGCGGGTGGTCTTGGACATCATGCGGCTCCGCGCGTCAGGCGTTCGCCTTGGCAAACAGCGCTTCGTAGAGATCCGGCTTGAAGCCGATGAGCAGGTCGCCATTGGCCTCGAGCACAGGGCGCTTGATCATCGAGGGCTGCACCAGCATCAGCGCGATCGCCTTGTCGGCATCGAGGTTCTGCTTGTCGCCGTCGGGCAGGTTGCGGAAGGTGGTGCCGGCGCGGTTGAGCACGATCTCAAAGCCTGCCTGCGCGCACCAGCGTTCGAGATGGGCGCGGTCGATGCCTTCCGCCTTGTAGTCGTGGAAGCGATAGGCGATGCCCTGGTTGTCGAGCCAGGTGCGGGCCTTCTTCATCGTGTCGCAGTTCTTGATACCGTAGATCGTGACCGTCATTCCCATGCCTTTCCTGCCTTGCGGGCAATTCGTGGCGGGAGTGATAGCGTCCCGCGTCGAGCGAGGGAAGACGTTGTCTCAGGTCACGCCGGCATAGCGGCCGGGTTTGTGGTTGATGGCGAGCGTCATGTTGACGACGGCGGCACCCACCACCGAAAGGACGAGGTTGGCGGGCGGCAGCACGAAGAAGGCGGCCGCGAGGATCGCAAGGTCGACGGCCAGCTGGAAATAGCCGGCGCGGATGCCGAACTTTTCCTGCAGATAGATCGCCAGGATATTGATGCCGCCGAGCCCGGTGCGATGGCGAAAGAGGATGAGCAGGCCGGTGCCCATCAGTCCGCCGCCGACAATGGTGGCATAGATCGGGTCGAGCCGGGCAAATTCCACCCAGCCCGCCGTCAGCTTGGAAAACAGCGCCACCAGGGTGACGGCGAGGAAGGTGCGCAAGGCAAACATCCAGCCGAGCCGTTTGACCGCCAGCACGTAGAAAGGCAGGTTGATCAGCGAAAATACCAGCCAGAATTGCGCGCCGGTCGCATATTGCAGGAGCAGTGCGAGACCGGAGGTGCTGCCGGTCAGGAGCATCGCCTTGCTGTAGATGATGACGCCGAGCGACATGATCAGCGTGCCCGTCAGGATCGCCAGCGCATCCTCATAGAGGCGGTGGCGTTCGGCTGGCACTTTGCTTGCGTCGATCATGCGCTCGGTCTTCATCTTGTCTGTCGGTCCTCAGAGGTTCTTGAACTTGCCGATGATGTCACCGACCTCGGCCGTCTTCAGCCCGGCTATGTTGATGCGGCCGGAGCCCGGCATGTAGATGCCGTGCTCGTTCCTGAGGCGCATCACATCGGCTTCCGCAAGCGGCAGCAGCGAGAACATGCCCTCCTGGCTGGCGACGGCGCCGAGCGCCTGCCAGCGGTCGCGCAGGCCTTCCGCCAGCGACTGGCGGATGCCGGATATGCGCAGCCGCATGGTTTCGAGCTCCTGTCTCCAGTCGCTGGCCAGGTCCGCATCCGAAAGAATGGTGCGCACGACAGCGGCGCCGTGATCCGGCGGCATCGAGTAGCTGGTGCGTGCAAGGCCCGCGAGGTTGGAGCGGACCGTGTCGGCCGAGGAAGACGACGTGGTCACGGCGAAGATCGCGCCCGTGCGCTCGCGGTAGAGGCCGAACGATTTAGAGCAGGAGACGCAGATCAGCGCTTCCGGCACGACGCCGATGAGGTGGCGAAGCCCGACGACGTCCTCGTCGAGGCCCCGGCCGAAACCCTGATAGGCAAGGTCGATCACCGGCAACAGGCCGCGCTCGGCGACGACGGCCGCGATCTCCATCCACTGCGCCTCGGTCACCACGCCGCCGGTCGGATTGTGGCAGCCGGCATGCAGCAGCACCGCATCGCCGGGCGAAGCGCCTTGAAGCGCGCTCATCATGGTATCGAAGAGCACGGTCTGGGTGGGGATGTCGAAAAATGGATAGCCGGCTGTCTCGATGCCGCCGGCCTTGAAGATGCTGGCATGGTTCATCCAGCTCGGCAGGCCGATCCAGATGCGCTTGCCGCCCATCTGGCGGATCAGGTCGGCTGCAAGCCGGAGTGCGCCGGAGCCGCCGGGCGTCTGTACGCCGGCGAGATGGCTGCGATTGATCGTGTCGCCGCCGACCAGCGTCCAGAGATGATCGACGAAGAGGAGATCGCCCTCGGGGCCGACATAGGCCTTGCTGTCCTGCGCTTCGAGCAGGCGCTTTTCCGCCTCCTTGACCGCGCGGAAGATTGGGGTGTGGCCGGTCTCGTCGCGATAGACGCCGACGCCGAGATCGACCTTTCCGGGACGCTCGTCCTTGCGATAGAGCCCGATCAGGGCCAGCAACGGATCGTCGGGTTGGCGGGTCAAAGCGTCGAACATTCCGGTGGTCCCCCTTGGCAATGGCTGAAGTGGCGATCAGCGGTCGAGGCGATCGCGCCGGTGGCCGCCCTCCGGCCGCCGTCGGGGTCCTTCATTAAGGCAAGGGACGCGCAAAATCGACGTCATATTTGCCACGGAGACAATATTCGCATAGATCGAATTGCGTGAATTGCCGCATTTCTTTTGCTGATTTGCGCAAATGCCGGAAAATCGGCGAAAGGGCTTGCTCATGGCGGAGCGTGGCGCGACGGAACTCGATGCGATCGACAGACGGATCATCCGGCTCCTGGTCGAGGATGCGACCCGCAGCAACAACGAGCTTGCCGCGCGTGTCGGGCTGTCACCGGCGCCGCTGTCACGCCGGCTGGCGCGGCTCTATTCGGCGGGGGTTATCCGGCAAACGGTCGTGATCGACCCGAAGGCGGCAGGCGTCGGCTTCCAGGCCTTTCTCGAGGTGACGCTGGAGCGGACGGCAAGCAAGGTCGGGCAGCGCTTCATCGAGCTGGTATCGCGCATGCCGGAGGTGGTGGAGTGCCACACGGTGGCCGGCGATTTCGACTTCCTGCTGAAGATCGCCGTGCGCGATGTCGCCGACTACAAGCGCCTCCTGTGGAGCGAGTTCGAACAGATCGCCGAGATCAAGACTTTGCGCTCGACCATCCTGCTCGACAGTCCGAAGATGTCGGCAACCTTGGCGCCTTGATGGACGAAACGCCCGGGGGCGTTCCGTGATCGTGATGACGAAGCCGCGATGGCGTCAGGCTTCAAGCGGTCCCGGCTTGCGCGTGGCGCTGGAGGCGGTAGCACAGGCGATCTTCATCAGGTCCGAACGGCGGCGGGCGTGCCGTGTCGATACCCGGGTAACGATCAACCCGTCCTGCGGCGCACGCACTTCTACGGCGCCATCGGGGTGTCCGGGACGGTTGAGGATCGTGACCAGCAGATCGCCGGCCTTCACGCGGTCGCCGATATCGCGGTGGAAGAGAATGGCGCCGGATGCCGGTGCGCGGATCATCTCGATATTGTCGAGCGGGGCAACGACGCCACCAAAGGCGGGAAGGGCGGGCTTGTCGGCGGCAACGACGCCGCGGGCAATGAGGAAGCGGAGCAGGCCCTCGGCATCCTTGCGGGCCATATCGGGGTAGACGTCGCGTGTGCCGCGAAGCTCGACCGTGACCGAAAGCCGCCCGGGCAGGCTTGCCTTCTTCTGTCCGGCCGTCTCGTATTTCCAGGCATAGGCGACGGCCTCTTCGAAGGCGGAGCTCTCGCCGTCGGAAAGAAACACCGCTTCCATGTCGAGTGCAGCGGCGAGATCGCTCGCTTCCGGCCAGAAGGCATCGTCGATATAGGCGTATTGCAGCGCTTCGTCGTCGCAGTGCAGGTCGATCATCAGGTCGGCACCGAGCGCCATGTGCAGCAATTGCCGCTTCAGCCGATCCGTCGCCGAGTGGCGATCGAGCTCGTCGAGAAGGCTGTCGCGATCGCCAAGGGCGATCAGCGGAAAGTCGCGGTTGAAGTTGGTGCGCGAGCCGAGATCGAAGCGGCCCTGCAAATCGCCGAAGTGCGACTGCGCCGTACCGATCGGGTTTGCCTGCGGCACGACGGTGATGTCGCCGAGAATGGCACCGTCTTTCTCAGCCTCGGCAAGCATCTGCAGCAGGAAATGGGCAAGTGCGGTTCCGGGCAGTTCGTTGGCGTGCAGGGCAGCCTGAATGTAGGTCTTCGGCGCATCGGGGTTTTTGCCCTTGAAGCGGAAGACCGGCAGGCGCCATTCGATGCCGGTGGTGTCGCCGGCGATGATGATTTCCGAGATGTCCATGGTTCCTCCCGCGTGTCTCTTCGAAGGCTTATCGGCATTCCCGATACGCTCCGCAAGTGGCTAGATAGGGGGGTCTCCCTTGTCGTCGCGCAGGCAGCGAGGCTTTGACTTTTGCCGTGCATCCGGTGTTTTCTGGCAATGTTCAAGCCTTGAAAGGGAGCCTGCGCATGATCCTGATCGGCCAGTATGATTCGCCTTTCGTGCGCCGCGTCGGCATTGCGCTGACGCTCTACGGCATGGCGTTCGAGCATCGCCCCTGGTCGTCTTTTGCCGATGCGGACAGGTTGCGCGCCTATAACCCGCTGACGCGCGTGCCGACCCTGGTGCTGGAGGACGGGACCGTCCTGATCGACAGCCACATCATCCTCGACTATCTCGATGGGCTTGTTGCCGACGATCGCGTGATGTTTCCGAGACGCGAGCCATCACGCCATCGGGCGTTGAAGGTCGCCACACTCGCCTGCGGGCTCGGCGACAAGGTCGTCAGCCTGTTCTACGAGAAGCGGCTGCACGAAGACGTTTCCGCCCTCTGGGTCGATCGCTGCCGCTGCCAGATCGAAGCGACGCTTGCTGTCCTTGAGGCTGATCGATCGGACATTGCGTCGGAGTTCTGGTTCGGCGAGCGGATCGGCCATGCGGACATTGCCGTGGCGGTGGTGCTGCGCTTCCTCGGCGAGGTGCATCCCGAGCTGGTGGCGATCTCCAACTATCCGGCCCTGCGGGCGCACGCGGAAAGGCTGGAGGCGCTCGCCGTGTTCCAGGCGATCAGCCAGCCCTTCATTGCCCCGGCATAGGCCTTCCACGGTCCGTCCGTCGGCCGTCTGCCACATCACCGAAGTTTGATGGTGTCGGCGAGGTCGCTGGTGCGCAATTCCATCGTCCGATCACAAATGCGGAGGATTCTGGGAGCGAGGCTGGCGTTCAAGGGCCTCTTGGGCGTCTGATGCCTCTTGCAAAGGGGATTTCCCATGAACATCACCCGAATAGCAGCCATTGCGGCCCTGTCGCTTTCCCCCTTCATCTTCACCTCAAGCGCTCATGCGCTGTCGATGTCCGAGTGCAGCGCGAAGTACAAGACGGCCCAGGCCGCCGGCTCGCTCAACGGCATGAAATGGAATGATTTCCGCAAGGCGCAGTGCGGAACCGACACGGCAGCCAAGCCGGCGGCGATGACCAGCGAGGAGCCAACGGCCAGCAACACCGACAACGCGCCCGAGCCGGCCGCAACGACAGCCAAGGCGCCGAAGGGCGTGGTCTTCCCGAAGAAGGTTGACGCGAAATATTCGAGCGAAACCGCCGGCAAGGCGCGCATGCACACCTGCCTCGACCAGTACAAGGCAGACAAGGCAGACAACGCGCTCGGCGGCCTTACCTGGATCAAGAAGGGCGGCGGCTACTACAGCATCTGCAACACGCAGCTGAAGCATACCTGACCTGAAAATCCATGAAGCCAAGGAGATCGGGCGCTCCGGGTTTCCGCTGAAACCCGAAACGCCGGTCGGTCTGCCGCGGTCGCCAAAAGACCGGTATCGCAACGGGCGCGCCATCGCGCACCCGTTGCGATAGGCGCCGACGGTTGCCCTGTTTCAGGCTGGCGGCATGCCGTCAAACTTCGGCAAAGCCGGGTCGAGGTGATCCCAGGCATGGCCGCGCGATCCGTAGGTGACGGCGTCGGGCTTGTAGCGGCTCGGATCGTCGAGGCTCGCCGCGCGCACCGTGAAGATGTCGGGCATTGCCGCAAAGGTCATGTAGACCGGCGCGCCGCAGGTGGGACAAAAGGCCCGCGTTTTCACATTGCCGCTGTCGGCGACCATGTCCCAGAGGGTCGCCTTGCCTTCGAGCTTCACGCCGTCGCGCCTGAAGCTCAGATGCGATCCATGCCCTGTGCCGCTCTCTTGCTGGCAGTCGCGGCACTGGCAGTCGTTGGAGAACACCGGTTCTCCCGAGATTTCGTAGCGGATCGCACCGCAGGCGCATCCACCGATATAGGTCTTGCTCATGTCAAACCTCCTGTTTTGGGTATCAAAAAGCAGGGCGTGCGGCATCGATCGGCGATCCCTGCCGTTCTCTTCATCGCGATATTGTCTGGGGTCGGCTCTGGCGCGCGCCTCGCAGTCGGCGCGACGCGGTCAGCTCTCGTCGTCGGTGACCGAACCGATTTGCGACAGGACTTTCGTCCAGCCCTGGCTCATGCTCTTGAACGCGGTGTCGTTTCTCGGTGTGATGAAGCCGGAATGGACAAGGCGGAGGCGGGTGCCGCTATCGACCTTCGACAGCGTCCATGTGACGATCGTGTCGAGGCGCGACCCATAGCCGGCATTGGTCTCGTGCCCGCCCTTCCAGGCATAGACGAAGCGCTCATGGGGGCGGACCTCCAGGACCTGGCAGTGGATGACGCCATCCCATCGGCCGGCCGGCGTCGTCTGGAAGGTAAAGCGATTGCCTTCGACCGGTTCGAAGCCCGTCGGAGCCATGATCCAGCGGCTCATCAGGGTCCCGCTGGTCAAGGTCTTCCAGATCGTCTCCGGCGGATGGGGGAAGACCTCATCGACCACGATGTCCTGCGTGTGGGGTTGCAACGCCGTATCGGTCATGGATCGATCTCCTTCAAGAGAGTGCGCAGGTTTGCGAACCGTTCGCGCCAGAAGACGCCGTAGTGGCTCATCCAGTCGGCGAGCGGCGCGAGGCCTTCAGGTTGAGCGCGATAATAGACGTTGCGGCCCTCGGGGCGCTCGGCGACGAGACCCGCCTGCTTCAACGATTTCAGATGCTGCGAAATGGCGCCCTGCGTCACGCCGCTGCCACGGGTCAACTCGACCACTGTGATCTCGTCGGCATTGGCGATGCGCTCGAACACGGCCCGACGGGTCGGGTCGGCAAGGGCGCGCATGATGGTGGTGACGGGTGCGGCTTCGATCATGAAAAATAATTAGCTCACACTTATCAATTAGTCAACGCTATTGTTTTGCGGTGAGCCAGCAGGCGGGCTGAAATGGCTGCCTCTGCAACGAAGATGGGCCATGCCGGCATGGTCTTTGCGTGCCTTTCAGCGGAGGCACGCCATCCTCGCAGCGCCCTGTCCGCCTATCCCTGGCGGATTGCAGTTGCCTGCGACCAGACGACCATCCATCTGTCATCGTGATACTCGTATGCGTCAGTATGCCAATAGCTGCTGAGGGGCACGCCATACCCGTCAAAGACGACTTCGAGCTCGGCGCGATAGCGGATGACGGCAGACCCATTGTAGAGCCGCACGGCCATATCGGCTGGCTGCCAGGAGAGGTAGTTGATCCGGCCGAGCGCGATGGCTCCCAGATACTCGTCTCTTGAAAGGGATACGCCGATCGGTGTTATCAGCTGGAAATCCGCGGCGTGGAACTGGCGCGCCAGTGCGACATCTGCGCCGACCAGGGCGCGAAGCCGCGCGCGCTCCGTCTCCCGCAGTTTCTCGGCCTCTAGCGCCTGTCGCGTGATCTCTGTTTCTGTTTGTACCATGGTGGTCTCCAGCTGAGGAAAGATCGATCGCCCGATCTCCCTTATGTCGCGAACGTTGCCGCTATAGGAATTTTATCTGCCGGTCGGCGCTGCGGGCAGCAATCCCAGGGCGATAAGGCTTCTAACGCTGGCGCAGATGGTGTCGTCCTCCGAACGCGCGTGCCAGCCGAGCATGCGTCCGGCTTTCGATGCGTCGACGCTCAGGTCGCGGTTCAACTCATGAACGATGGTGCGGGCGTTGGGATTGGTTGCTGCCATCGCTCTGATGACCTCGTCCGGGACTTCACCGACCGGCAGTCTCGCGGCATGCTCCGGAAACGTGCGGGCAAGCAGGGCGATCAACTCCTTCAGCCAGAAAAATCGACCGCCGACGATAAATCGATGGCCGCTGGCGGCAGGATCGGTCATCGCCCTGATATGCGCATCGGCAACATCGCGCACGTCCACCACCGAAAAACCGAAGCGCGGGATGCCTTGGAAGCGGCCGGTCATCAGATGATGGATCAATCCGACCGAGGTGCCGAAGTCGCGCCCGAGCAAAGGGCCGAGGATCACGCTCGGGTTGATGACGGCGAGATCTAGACCGGTCTCGTGCGAAAATGCCCAGGCGGCGCGCTCGGTCAAAGTCTTGGATTTGTAGTAGGGGGTTGCCCGTGGGCTTCCCGGGTCCGTCCAGTCATCTTCGGTAAACGGCGCCTGCCCGTGGCCGTGGTTGGTGGCCGCGACCGACGAGGTGAGAACGACCCGCTCGACGCCTGTCCGTTCCGCCGCGCGAAGCACGCGCAACGCGCCGTCGCGCGCCGTGTCGATCAATGCCTGCTCATCTTCGGGAAAGCCAGCAGGAAAGGGCGACGCCGTGTGGATGACGTAGCGACACCCATCTGTCGCCTCTCGCCAGCCATCGTCCGCGTCCAGGTCTGCCTCCACGAAGCTCAGCCTTTGTGGTGCGCCGGGCAGGTGCGCGCCAAGCTGGTTTCCGACGGCCACCGACCTGTCCAGATTCCGCAGGCTGCCGCGAACCCGATAGCCCTGTTGCAGCAATTGCAAGGCAACGTGGCCTGCGAGGAAGCCACCAATGCCCGTGACCAGCACGGTGCCGTCCCGGCTCTTTGTTTCGGCAGCAGGCATCAAGGCTCCTTCTCGCCATGCCAGATCGGCGGCGCAAAAATTGGACAATAAGACTAGTTATGTCTAATCGTCTTTTGACACTCTGGGCACGAAGTGTCAATGTGTCTGCATGACGGCGACAGATCAGAAAACCACACATATCCTCGATGCCGCCTTGCCGGTGTTTGTGCGCTTTGGCTTCCGCAAGACGACGATGGCCGATATTGCGCGCGCAGCGGGGATTTCGCGGGCCTCGCTCTATCTGAGCTTCAACAGCAAGGAAGACCTGTTTCGAGCCGGCTCGGCACGCGCGCACCGGCAGGCCATGGCCGAGGTCGAGGCGGCGCTGCGCCGGCAGGGGAGTGTCTTTGACCGCATTGAAGCGGCGATCGCCACCTTTCAGCGGGAACTCATCGTTCCGCTGGGGGCAAGTGCGGATGCGCGGGAGTTGTTCGAGACCAACATGGCGCTGGCCGCCGATATTACGCTGGAGGCGCGGGCGAGGTTTCTCGATCTGTTGTCGCTGGCTTTGCGCGACGCTGCCGACGAGGGCGAAATCGACCTTGGCGCCGTCGGAGCCCAGCCCACCGACCTGGCGGGCATCATTCTCGCAGCGATGAGCGGCATCAAGGAAATCCGCGGCGTAGAGCCGGGTCTCGGCGACGACACCAGGTTGTTCGTGCGGCTCCTGCGCGCGGCGGTAGCGCCGAGCCCGACCGCAGGCAAGCCGGCTTAACGTCCCCTGCTCAAGCGTTTTCGGGCAAGAGTTGCACGACGATGAAACGGTGTCTGAGGGATTGCGACCCGGCCTTAACCTGGAAGGGGCAGGCTAAAGCCGGCGACCGATGGGAATGATTTCCGGTGTCGCTGCCTCGAGCGGCCTGCCATCCCAGCCGCCGAGCCACTGGTCGACGACGAGGCCGGCTTCGGCGATCATCGACGCGAGGTCATCATAGGACGGGAAGGCGATTTTCGACCGTGCCGAGAAGGTGCGCCCGTCGACGGCAATCCGGTAGAAGGTATCGTATTCGACAACGCCGGTATCCGGGTCATGCCGCACGTCGTTCCAGGCGAGCACTTCGCCCAGTTTCGGATGAACGATAACCCGCTCGGATTCGACGGGCGTCCATTCCTGCCATTCCGTGACGACAGGGTTTCGGCTGTCGAAGATGAAGCGGCCCTCAGGCGAAAGATGTGCTGCAATGGTCCGCAGCGCGGCAAGCTGATCTTCTCGCGTGAGGAAGACCTGGAAGGCATGGCCGCTGAGCAGGATCAGGTCGAAGGTCTCGTTCAGGCGGACGGCTCGCGCGTCACCTTCAATCCAGGCAACCCGGTCACCGCCAGGTCTTTGCCTGGCGATATCCAGCATAGGGGCGGCGGGATCGACGCCGACGACGCGTTTGCCGCCGTCTTGCGCCAGCGCGGCTGCGAGCAGACCGGTGCCGCACCCGAGATCAAGGATCGAGGTGCGGCCCGTGGCCATGGTCTTGAGATATTCGCTGTCGGCGGTCCAGCCGTTCTCGATGTCGTAGAACGCGGCAAGCTCAGGGTCGTGATAGAGCTTGTCCGACGTCATCGAGCGGACCGGATCATTCCCACTCGATCGTGCCGGGCGGCTTCGACGTGACGTCGTAAACCACGCGGTTGATGCCACGGACCTCGTTGATGATGCGCGTCGCCGCGCGGCCGAGGAATTCCATGTCGTAGTGGTAGAAGTCGGCGGTCATGCCGTCGACCGAGGTGACGGCGCGCAGCGCGCAGACGAACTCGTAGGTGCGGCCGTCGCCCATGACGCCGACGGTCTGGACCGGAAGCAGCACGGCGAATGCCTGCCAGATGGCGTCGTAGAGGCCAGCCTTGCGGATTTCGTCGAGATAGATCGCATCGGCTTCGCGCAGGATCTCGAGCTTCTCGCGGCTGATGCCACCCGGGCAGCGGATGGCAAGGCCCGGACCCGGGAAGGGATGGCGGCCGATGAAGCTGTCGGGCAGGCCGAGCTCGCGGCCAAGCACGCGGACTTCGTCCTTGAATAGTTCGCGCAGCGGTTCGACCAGTTGCATGTTCATGCGTTCCGGCAGGCCGCCGACGTTGTGGTGAGACTTGATCGTCACCGACGGGCCGCCGGTGAAGGAAACGCTTTCGATGACATCGGGATAGAGCGTGCCCTGGGCAAGGAAATCCGCGCCGCCGAGCTTCTTTGCCTCTTCCTCGAACACCTCGATGAACAGGCGGCCGATGATCTTGCGCTTGGTTTCCGGATCGCTCTGGCCTTCGAGTTCGCCGATGAAACGGTCGGACGCGTCGACGTGCAGGAGGTGCAGGTTATAGTGCTCCTCGAACATGGCGACGACGTTCTTCGCCTCGTCCTTGCGCATCAGGCCGTGGTCGACGAGGATGCAGGTCAGCTGGTCGCCGACCGCCTCGTGGATCAGCAGAGCCGCGACCGAACTGTCGACGCCGCCCGAAAGCGCGCAGATCACCTTCTTGTCGCCGACCTGCTTGCGGATCGCGTCCACCGCCTTGGCGCGGTAGGCCGACATCGACCAGTCGCCCTTGATGCCGGCGATCTTGTGCACGAAGTTGGAAATCAGCTTGGCGCCATCGGGCGTGTGCACCACTTCCGGGTGGAACTGCACCGCGTAGTACTTGCGCTTCTCGTCGGCGATGAAGGCGAATGGGGCGTTTGCCGAGGTGGCGACGACTTCGAAACCTTCGGGGATCGCGGTCACGCGGTCGCCATGCGACATCCAGACTTGATGGCGCGAGCCAAGCGACCAGACGCCGTCGAACAGAGCGCAGTCTTTTTCGACTTCCAGGAAGGCGCGGCCGAATTCGCGGTGATGGCCGCTCTCGACCTTGCCGCCGAGCTGGGCGCAGATGGTCTGCTGGCCGTAACAGATGCCGAACACCGGCAGGCCGGAATCGAAGATCACTTGCGGCGCGCGCGGCGAACCGATGTCGAGCGTGGAGGCCGGGCTGCCGGAGAGGATGACGGCCTTCGGCTTCAGCCGCTGAAAACCTTCTTCCGCCGACTGGAACGGCACGATTTCACAATAAACACCGGATTCGCGCACGCGCCTTGCGATGAGCTGAGTCACCTGGCTGCCGAAGTCGACGATGAGAACGGTGTCGGGATGGGCTGTCTGGGTCATGTCGGGCCTTCAAACAAGCTTGATCATGGCGAGCCTTTAATCAAAGCCCGTCTTTAGCGCAACGATTCAATTGCACCCCGACAATCCCTGGCTTTCAGAGCCGGATCTCCGCGGAGCTGATCGCAGTCTCGAGCCTGTCGATGACATGGGCGAGCTTCTCGTCGATGACGTGAAGATATTCCGTCCAGTCGCTGACGTGCTTGAGCTCGGCTTTGCCGTCGGAAATGCCGCGAAGCGCAATCAGCGGTACTTCGAAGGATTGGCAGGCACGCAGCACCGCATAGGTCTCCATCTCCACCATGTCGGCGTCGATGCCGTCATAGGCGGCGCCCGATACGATGTTGGCGCCGGTCGACAGCCTTGCCTCCTTGACGTCGGGGATGCGCAGCGGCAGCGAGACGACGGCGGGAAGATCGAGAAACGGCGTCGCCCCCTTTTCGAAACCGAGGGCGGAGGCGTCCATGTCGCGATAGCCGACCGATATTGCCTGATAGACCTCGGTCTGTTCGAGCCTGGCGGCACCCGCCGAACCGAGCGAGACGACGAGGTGCGGCAGGTTGCCTTCGGCGGCAAGGCCGGCCAGCGCCTTCGTCAGGGAGACGGCTGCTTCGACCGGACCGACGCCGGTCATCAGCGGCGTGATCCGGGCTTGGAGATGCGGACCGTATTCGGCATCGACAGCCATGACGTAGAGCACCCTGTGCCCGGCGACGTCCTTCATTGCAGAAGTCATCCTTCGACATCCTCGCGTCCGCGGATCACCATCATCGTCCCGGTCATCGAGGCGATCAGCTTGGCCGGTCCGTCGGCGCGGATCGCGTAGCCGCGCCCGTCTGAGACGATGATCGTCGTGCCCGGCTTGGTGACTTCGCCGCGAAACAGGAAACGTTCGCCGCGCCCTGGCGACAGCAGATTGACCTTGAATTCGATCGTCAGGATCGAGGCATCCGGGTCGATGACCGAATAGGCGGCATAGGTGCCGGCGGCGTCGAGTGCCGCGGAGATCACGCCGGCGTGCAGGAAGCCATGTTGCTGCGTCAGCTTGTCGTCGAAGGGAAGTTCGATCTCGACCGTTCCCTGCTCGACCAGCGTCAGTTCCGCACCGATCGTTTCCATGGCCGCCTGCCGCGCGAAGCTTTCCCGGATGCGGCTGCGGAAATCTGGGGGATCGCTGTCGTCCATCGGTCTGCACGGCCCTGGTTGTCGCGGAAGGCCCGTTGCCTTCCAGATCGGCGGACAGTCGCATGGCAGCACGAGTGCGACAAGCTCAATTCATGAGGAAAATCGAGCCGTTGAGCACGGTCGCAAACGCCACCCAGGCGAGATAGGGCAGGAACAGCAGGGCCGAAATGCGATCCCGGTTCCAGCTTGCAACGATGACGCCGGCCACAGCGACGAGCAGCGCGACGATGACGATCAGCGCCGAGGAAACGTCCTGCATGCCGAAGAACAGCGGCGACCAGAGGAAGTTGAAGAGCATCTGCGCTACCCACAGCCGCATCGCCGCGGTGTGGCGATGCCAGAGAAACAGCCGGGCGCCAACGATGCCGATGATGACATAGAGGATCGACCAGACCGGGGCGAAGATCCAGTTGGGCGGATTGAAGGCAGGCTTTGCCAGAGCCTGATACCATTCGCCGGGAATGTTGTTGTAGCCGATGAGGAGCCCGAGACCGAGGACGACGGCGATGAAGACTGCGTGGACGAGGGTTCTGTTCATGCAGCGACAGATAGAGCGGCCTTGACTGCTTTCCAGCGGCGATGGCTGTTTCGAAGCGGCAAGGCGCTTCCTATATCTCTGCCATGAAAACCTTCCGCCGCATCGACATCCGGCCGGCCGGGCCGGATGACGTCATGATGATCGCCTCCGTCATCGTCGAAACCTGGCGATCGACCTTTCGTGGGCTGATTTCCGACGACTTCCTCGATGCCATGCGCATCGAGGAACAGGCGTTGCGTCACGCCAGGCGCATGCGCGTCGTCGACGTCTTCCATCTGGTCGCCGTCGACATGGGCACGAACAGGGTGATCGGTTTTGCCAATTACGGCAAAGCCCGCTCGATGCCGCCGCGGTTCGATCGCGAGCTTTACGCACTCTACATCCTGAAGGAATTCCAAGGGGCAGGCATCGGCTCGGCGCTGGTGCGCAGCGTTGCCGCCCATTGCCGGGAAATGCGCGCGACATCGCTGTTTGCCTGGGTCCTGTCGAGCAATCCGAACCGGGCGTTCTATGAGCGCCTCGGTGCCATAGCCGTCGGCCAGGGCCAGGTCAGCCTCGGCGGCGAGAACCACGACCAGATGGCCTATCGATGGGACGATCTGGCAAAGCTTGCCGGCGAGGGCCGATTTTCCGCCTGACGCTTACGGTCAGGAACGCGAGAGCCGGACGATGTGCTGGTCCCAGGCGACCCGGCTCTCGTGGTCCTTGAAGCGCCCGCCATAGGACGACACGGCAAAGCCGGGACGGGCGGCAGCAACGCCGGCCGCGTCGGTGACGCGCTGCTCGCGCAACACCGCGCCGCTGCGCGCATCGAGCGTCACGGCAACGCCGCCCCTGGGCGAAGTCAGGCCGATCAGTCCCTCCGCACGGTTGACGGCGATGGCGCCGACATAGTTGGCGAGTGCTTCGGTGGTGCTCTCCGGCAGCGGCACGAAAGCGAGATCCGCTCCGTGCGAGAAATGGCCGACGAGCGGCGGCAGTCCGTCGCGTGCGCCCTCATACTGGCAGGCAAACCAGATCTCTCCCTTCGGGCCGATATCGACATGGCGGGTGGATAGCCGGCTGAGCTCGGCCGGCAGCGCGTGCTTCTGGATGAGGGCGCCGGTCTCCGTGTCGACCAGCGTCAGGCTCGGTTCCATGTGGTCGAGGTTGAGCTTGGTACGGCCGAAATCCGGATGGGTCTCGATGCCGCCATTGGCGATCGCCAGCATCCGGCCATCGGCGGAAAGCGTCATGTCGTGCGGGCCGATGCCATAGGTCGGGAATTCGCCGACGCGGGCAAAGGCGGAGGTGCCGTCATAGATGCCGATCATGCCGCGGTTGGCGGCAAAGTCGTTCTCGGTGGCGTAGAGCAGCCGGCCATCGGCGGAAAAACAGCCATGGCCATAGAAGTGCCGGCCGTCTGCCGCGGCAATGACGATCGGCTCGGCGCTGCCGTCGGCAGCAAGGATCATCGCATAGGTGCCAGGACGGCGGGCAAAGGCGACCGTGCGCTTGCTTGCGGCGGAATAGGCCATGCCGTGGGCGCGGGCGGGCAGCGCCGTGCGCTCGACGATTTCGCCCGCCTCCGTCAGCGTGGCAACGCCAAAGCTGCCGTCCGGCGCCATGAAGGCGGAGGCAAAGACCGCATCGGCGCGCTCAAGCGCGAAGGCGCCGCGCGCTCCGAGCGTCGCCACCCAGGCGGCGCCAGCCATCTTGATGAAAGTGCGACGGTCGATCAGACCCGTGGTGGCGCCCATGCCATATCCGCCTGCCATTTGATCGGTCCGGCAACGCAGTTGTGCCGCCGGACCTTTCGCTACGATGTAGCAGATTACACCCTCAGAGCCAGCCCCGACGCTTGAAGTAGAGGAAGGGCACGATCGCCGAAAGCACCATCAGGGCCAGCGCATAGGGGTATCCGAAGCGCCATTGCAGCTCGGGCATCACCTCGAAATTCATGCCGTAGATCGAGGCGACCAGCGTCGGCGGCAGGAACACGACGGCGGCGACCGAAAAGATCTTGATGATCTGGTTCTGCTCCAGATTGATCAGGCCGAGTGTGGCGTCGAGCAGGAAATTGATCTTGTTCGACAAAAACAGCGCGTGGTCGCCGAGCGATGTCGCATCGCGCTGGATCAGCTTGATCCGCTGCCGGCTTTCCTTTGCCGCCTTGCGCGGGCCGATGCCTTCGAGCGCGACGTGATAGGCGACCAGCCGACCGATGCTGACCAGACTTTCGCGCACGATCGTCAAAAGGTCGCCCTTCTGGCCGATCTGCTCGATCAGCGACTGCAGGTCGCGCGTCTTCTTCGTGGCGCTGGCATTGGTCTTGCGGAACACGTCGCGGGAAATGCCGTCGACCTCGCTGCCGGCCCGTTCCAGCGCGTCGGCGGTTCGGTCGATCATTGCTTCGAGCAGCCCCAGCATCACCAGTTCGCCCGTCTCGCAGGCCTGGCCGTTGGCCTTCTGCAGCCGGTGGGCGTAGGTCTGGAACGGCTTGGGATCGGCGTGGCGCACGGTGACCAGTGTCGCGCCCTTGACGATGAAGGTCACGGGCACCTTGACCGGATTGTCGCTGTCGAGCTTGGCAACCGCCGTCATGGTCATGAACTGGGCGCCGTCTTCCTGATAGAGCCGGTCGGAGAGCTCGATTTCCTGCATTTCGTCGCGCGTCGGGATCTCGATGCCGAGCTGGCCCTGGACCAGTCGGGTCTCCTCGACGGACGGATTAAGCAGGTCGTACCAGATGACCGGGGTCGGCGACGCGAGGCCGTCGAGCATGTCGACGAGCACGAGGTGGCTGTTCTGGCTTTTGTAGATGCGCAGCATATTGGGCTCCATAGGGCGAGTCATCCGACCGCCACGAAGCCCTGATCAATCAGGACCGAACGGTCGTGAGCATGAAGGCTCGACTTCGACTGTCGGGGTTCATTGCACGTTGATCCTTGTGGTGAAACGTGCCCGCGAGAGCGGACACGGGAGCGCTTTGCGCCCAAACGGGGGGATTGTCAACAGTTGCGGTATTGCTGGCCTTTTCAGGCGCACAGGCCCCGCCGCCGCACCTCGATCGAAGGCGACGTGCAGCCGTAAAAGGCTGTCGCTCAGTCGCCGTCGGCAAAGGAGAAACCGGCGCCGAGGCCGATGGCGCCACCGAAATCCTTGTTCAACCGGCCGAGAAGATCGACCGTGTTGAGCGTCAGGAAATCGAGCTTGCCGCGGCTCTTGTCGTCGGCAATGGCGTCGGCGATCGGGCCGTCGATGTTTTGCGAGATGCCGATGACGGACTTGAAGACGAAATCGGCCGATCCGGCGACCGAGCGGCTGTCTTCCGGAAGCAGGCTTTGCATGTCGGCCACATCGAACAGGGTCTTGAGGCCGGCGAAGTTGGCGGCGATCGAGGGCATGGTGTTTTCCGAACGCCAGTAGATCGCCGACTTTGGATGGCCCTTGTCTTCAACGCCGTCGACGGTGCCGGCATAAAATGGCTTCAGCCGCTGGTCCTTCACCATTTCGACGCCATGCACGAAAATGCCGAGCAGCTCGGTTGCCGCTTCCTTGCTGTCGCGAAACTCCGGATTTCCGGGCCCCGGGTTTTTCCAGGCAGCCTGGATGCCGTCGGGTTTTTGCCATTCCGCCAGGAATTCGTTGGCGATCGAGTCGAGGTTCTGCGAAATCGCCACGCCGTAGCGGCAACGGAAATCGCCCGTCTTGCCGACCAGCGTTTCGGAGCCGTTTCCGTAGAGCACGTATTCGAGTGCGCCCAGGCCTTGCGCGGCGACGCTCTTGCCCTTGAGCGTGGCAGCGCTGGTCGCCGTCTCGTTGCTCTTGGCAAGGATGGCCTGCACCTGCTTCAGCCCGGTGCTCTTGCGATCCGGATAGAACAGGAAGCGCTCGAACCGGTTTTGCGCCAGCGCCGGGCCGAGCCGTATGATCTCGATCGTCGACCAGGCTTGCACCAGGTCGGAGAATGCCGCTTTCGCCTTGTCCTGCGATGCCGGGGAGGGCGCCTGGCAAAGAGCGGCCGTCGCGGTCGCGAGCGCCGCGGTTTTATTCGAAAGATTGCGATAGCCGGGGATGATGAAATCGTCGACGGCCTTGGCCATCACCTGGGGCACGGCGGCCTCGTTGACGACGCGGGGCGAAAGAGCGCTCCCTTCCTGCGCAAAGGCCGGCAGGGCTATCGTGGCCAGGCAAAGGCCAAGTGCAAGTGAAGGCATATAGGACATCAAAGAGACTCCAGAAAGGCGAGGAGGTCGCGGCGGTCACGGGTGGCAAGTGCTGCAAAGGCGTCGCGCGCCTTCTGGCCTTCGCCACCATGCCACAGAATGGCTTCGGTGAAATTGCGGGCGCGGCCGTCGTGCAGCAGGAACGTATGGCCGCTCACTGCCTTCGTCAGCCCGATACCCCAGAGCGGCGGCGTGCGCCATTCGCGGCCGCTGGCGACCCCCACGGCCTGGCCGTCGGCAAGGCCCTCGCCCATGTCGTGAAGCAGGAAATCCGAATAGGGCCAGATCAGCTGGAATGCCAATGCCTTCTGGGACGCGTCGCGTCTGGTCACGTATTTGGGAGTGTGGCAGGACGCGCAGCCGCTCTGATAGAAGATCTCCTTGCCGCGCAGGGTCGTTGGAAAACTCGCCTTGCGCCTTGCCGGGACGGCCAGGTGCTCCGAGTAGAAAGTGATCAGACCGAGCACCGGGTCCGGCGCCTCGTTGCTGCCAAGGCGTGCCTGGACGCCGGTCGGCAATTCGAGGCAGGCCGTTTGCGCCTCGGTGCAATCGCCGGCGCTGCGGTCCAGGTCCGGGGTCGAAATGCCGATGTCGGTGGAAAGCGCATCGGCTGTTTGCTGGCGCACCGTCGGCACCTGCGCCTTCCAGCCAAAACGGCCAAGGGCGATTTCTCCCGTCGCGCGATCACGCGCAAGCGACGCCCGTCCGCTGATGCCGTCGCCGTCGGCATCGTCAGGGTCGGCACGGGCGAGAATATCGGCCTCGTGGATCGCCTCGATCAGACCGAGCCCGATCATTTGCGGGGCAACCCTCGGCGAGAGCGTCGTCGTCGGATCAAGGGCGCCGTAGGCGAGATCGTCGACCGCATAGGTTGGTTTGCGCAGGAAGACCAGTTCGCCGTCCGACAGCGTCACCGGAAGCTCGGCATAGCGCATCGTCATCCGGCCTTCGGCGGCGAGCCCCGGCACGGCTTTGTCCTGAAGCTGCGCACCGTAGGTCGGGTCGGGAAAGTTGGGCATGTCGAAGTTTGCGAGCATCTGCCGCTCGCGCTCGTCGCGTGGCGCGCGGGCGAGCCTGTAGAGCATCGACGTCGCGTCGCTGGCTCCTTCCGGCGGGCCGCCACGTCCGTCGCGCGGGTGGCAGCTCAGGCAGGAGCGCGCGTTGTAGAGGGGCCCAAGGCCATCGGATGCCTGGGTTGAGGAGGGCGAGGACACCCAGAGCTTTTCGAACAGCGCGTCGCCCAGCTTGAAGCCTTCTTCGTCTTCGAAGGGCAGGTTTGCGGAAAACAGCGTGAAACTGTCCCGGTTGTTCGGGGCGATCGACGTTCCGGCGCCCGCAGACATCGCTTCGTATCGTTCCGCCTTGGAGAAATCGGTGGTCGGCTCGGTGATCGCCTCGACGCGGCGAAGGTCGGCTTCGGAAAGGTCATCGCGCCTGTGCTTCAGCGCGGACGTATCGTCGGACGCCTGAACCGCCGCCGCAAGAAGACACAGCGCCAGCAGCGACTGCGAAAGGGAGCGGGCAATGCATGCGTTCATCGATGGAGGATCGGGCCGCGTCCTTCAAGGCGCGGCCCGCCTTTTCAGCCTATTGGAAAACAGCGTTAGGATTATCCAAGCTGTCGGAACCTTCAAGCTCAATTGTTCCAAGATCGAGCGACGCGATGACGCGCTGAACGGTCTTGGCCTGGGCGATGAGGCCGTCGATCGCCGCCTGGACGGTGGCGTTGCCCTCGGCATTGCCTTCGCCGATCATCTGGTCGTAGGCCTCGACGGTTTCGGCGCGCTTGGCCATGGCCTGCATCTTGTCGACGGTGGTGGCGAGATTTGCCGTCATTTCCTTGTCGAGCGCCGCGTCCTTGGCAGCGACGAGTTCGGAAAGCGAGGCGCCGGTCAGCTTGGTGCCGTCGACGCGGGTGTACTCGCCCGTATAGGCCGACTGGATGCCGATCGCGTCATGTAGGTGCGAATTGTGGGTGTTGTCGGAGAAGCAATCGTGCTCTTCCTCCGGATCGTGCAACAGCAGGCCGAGCTTCATGCGCTCGCCGGCAAGTTCACCGTAGGACAGCGAGCCCATGCCGGTCAGGATGGCGGTCAGGCCGGCCTTCGGGTCGGCTTCGACGACCTTGGTCGCCGCGCCATCCGGCGTCCAGTTGGCGACCATTTCCTTGAGGTCGGAGACGAGCAGCTCGGAGGCGGCCTTCAGGTAGGCGGCACGGCGGTCGCAGTTGCCGCCGGTGCAGGCCTTGGTGTCGTAGTCCGTGTAGGGACGGTTGCCGGCGCCGGCCTTGGTGCCGTTCAGGTCCTGGCCCCACAGCAGGAATTCGATGGCGTGGTAGCCCGTGGCGACGTTCGCCTCGATGCCGCCGGCTTCCTGCAGCGTGCCGCCAAGCAGCTCCGGCGTGATGTTGGTGGCGTCGACGTCCTTGCCGTCGATCTTGATCGTCTTGTTGGCGATCACGTTGGCGGTGAACAGCGCGTTTTCGTCGCTTTCGCTGCCATAGCTCGGGTCGACATAGTCGATCAGGCCTTCGTCCAGCGGCCAGGCGTTGACCTTGCCTTCCCACTCGTCAACGATGGCGTTGCCGAAGCGGTAGACTTCCGTTTCCTGGTAGGGGTTGCGGGCCTTGAGCCAGGCTTCGCGCGCCGCCTTCAGCGTGGCTTCGCTCGGCGTCGCGATCAAGGCGTCGATGGCCTTGTCGAGCGCCTGCGCCGTGATCAGCGCATCTTCGAACTTGGCGTGCGCGACGACGGTGTAGTGCTTGACGACGGCGGCTGCATCGGTGGCAGCCTCTGCCGGCTGCAGGGCCAGCGTCGACGTTGCCGTCATGAGCGCCAGCGCCGCGGCGCGGATGAAATTCTTGGTCATGACCCTCTCCTGTTCTTTTCCCGGCGGGCCCGGAACGGACACCGCGGGACGGCGTCATCGCTCGGCGTGGGTCGTCAGATATCCCCCGCCGACCCGCCAGAGCCCGATTGTCATGAACCAAAAGTAAACTGGTGTCAAAGTGTATAGTTTAGAACGTTTTCAATCTGATGCGCGTCATTTGACTGTTGTCAAAAGGCCATCAACCCTTGCGTTGCATCAGGCAGAAGAAGAAGCCGTCGGTGCCGGTCGAGGCGGGCGTCAGCGTCACGGTCTTCATGTCGGCAGACCACGGCTGCGGCTTGTCGGTGCCGAAAAGCCCGGCCCAGATGTCTGCGGCCGACAGGATCTCGAACTCCGGATTGTCCTCGCAGAAACCGTAGACCTGGGCCTCGTTCTCCTCCGGCAGCACCGAGCAGGTGACGTAGATCAGGTGCCCGCCCGGGCGCACGAACTGCGCGGCACTCGCCAGCGCTTCCTCCTGCTGGGAGATGCGCTCTTCGAGGTTCTTCTGGTTGAGCCGCCACTTGGTGTCGGGACGGCGGCGCCAGGTTCCGGTGCCGGTGCAGGGAGCGTCGACGAGAACCCGGTCGAAGCGGCCGGCAAGCGGCGCCAGGCTCTCGGTGTGCTCATGCACCTGGACATTGCGCGTTCCCGCGCGCTTCAAGCGCTCGATGATCGGCGCCAGGCGCTTGCGGTCGGTGTCGTAGGCGTGGACCTGGCCCTTGTTGTTCATGGCTGCCGACATGGCGAGCGTCTTGCCGCCGCCGCCGGCGCAATAGTCGAGCACCTGCTCGCCTTCCTGCGGGAAGGCAAGGTCGGCGACGATCTGCGATCCTTCGTCCTGAACCTCGAACCAGCCTTTCTGGAAGGAAAGTTCGGCGGTGACGTTGGGCAGGCGCGAGGCGCCTTCGCCGGCTGGAATGCGAATGCCGTTGCGTGCGATCGTCGCTGCTTCGGCGCCGCTACGCTCCAGCGCCTTCAGCACCTTGGCACGCGTCGCCTTCAGCGTGTTGGCGCGCAGGTCGAGCGTCGGCCGGCCGGCGAGCGCCTTCGCCTCGTCGAGCCAATCCTCGGAGAAGTTCTCCTCGAAGGAGGCCTGCACCCATTCGGGGATGTCGCCCTGGATATGGGGGGCGGCATCTTCGAGACGGCGGGTGGCGAAAGCCTTGGTCATGTCGGCGGATGGCATCTCCGGCGCGAACTTGTCGCCGTCGAGTTCGGCGGAAAGTGCCTCCGGCGAAAAGCCCCATTGACGATACATCACCGCATGGCCGAGAGCGGCCGCGCTGTCGCTGTCCATCAGATAGGCGTGGGAGAGCTTCATGCGAAGCGCGTCATAGACGATGTTGCCGATCGCCGATCGATCGCCGGAGCCGGCGAACCGATGGGAAAGGCCCCAGTCCTTGAGTGCGTCGGCGACCGGGCGCTTCCGCTTTTCGATGTCCTCAAGAACTTCAATGGCTCCAGCGAGCCTGCCGCCCAATCGCATCTTCGATCTACTCCTTTTTCGCCGTGGTAACGGCGATGGCATCGAAGAGCAAGACGCTGGCCGGGATTAATACCAGCCAGCACTGATATTCAGCTCTCGCCTGGCGCCGCTATCGCGCGCGTTTCAGCTGCAATTGGTCGAAGCTTAGGGAATGGTGCGCTCTGAAACGGAACCGCCCGGAACGGAGGCCGGGCGAAGAGCAGCAGCGATCAGGAATTGACGACGCGATAACAGATGCTGGCGTGGCCGGAGCTGATCATGCCGATCTGCGAGGCGGCGGCCTTTGAAAGATCGATCACGCGGCCACGGATGAACGGACCACGATCGTTGATGCGAACGACGACGCTCTTGCCGTTGCGCTTGTTGGTGACCTGCACCTTGGTGCCGAATTTCAGGCTGCGATGGGCAGCGGTCAGCCGGGCGGCGTTCATGCGCTCGCCGGACGCCGTCTTGGAGGTCAGCGCGTACCAGGAGGCGCCACCACAGCCCGCACCTGCCGCCTGGCTGTCGGAAACGGAAACGAGGCCGATTCCGGCGGTGAACAGAGCTGCCGCAGCAACGGACTTGATTTTCGCTGGCGTCAAACTGGCGACCCTTGGTTCGAGCCTTTGGCAGAGGCTCTTGGTTAATTCTTTCAAGGGTCGGTAATTGGGGCGAAAAATGGCGAAACCGTGCTTCAACCATTTACGTTCTATTAGGATTTATTGAAAAAGGACGAAAATTAAAAAACGAAGATTGTTTGAAATAGTTTAGATGCTGGCCGGAAGTTCTTTGGAATCAGCGGTTGAACGCAATTGGCGCGACGCACGCGGCCGCAGATATCGGCTTCACGAAAAAAATCATTAAAAATTTCGATTTGAACGAATCGTCCGGATTCCCGATGGTCGAAAATGCGCTACTATCGCCTGGGTTGCATTCAATGCGTAAAGTATAGAATGAATATCTCAGGAAGGTCATAATTGGGCGCCCTCCTGAGATTGCCTTTACTAACGAACGTCCGATCGAGAATGTTCCGTCGCGAGCAGATATGTTGACCGGTTCGCGCAACAATTGTTCAGTCGCCGCGCCAGCTGTCCGTCTGCCACAATTGCGCAAGCGAAACGCGATAGTCCGGGTGGGCAAATTCGAAACCGGTTTCGCGGATGCGCGCATTCGAGACACGCTTGTTCTCGCCATAGAAGGAGCGGGCCATCGGCGAAAGCTCGGCGGTTTCGAACGGCATTTCGGGCGGCGGCTCGACGCCCATCAGCCGGGCGGCCTCGGCGACGATGTCTTGCGGCGGCGCGGGCTCGTTGTCGGTGATGTTGAAGATGCCGCCTTGCAGCCTGCCGGAGAGGTAGGCGGTGGCAGCACCTATATCCTCGACACGAATCCGGTTGAACACCTGGCCGGGCTTGATCAGCCGGCGGGCCGTGCCGTTGGCAAGGTTGCAGAACGCATTGCGTCCCGGGCCGTAAATGCCGGAAAGCCGGAGCACGGCGACCGGGATCTCGTTCTCCACGCCAAAGGCGAGCCAGGCGTCTTCTGCCTCCACCCTTTCCACCGAACGCGCCGAGACCGGCTTCGACAGCATGTCCTCCGTCACCCACCTGCCGCCATGGTCGCCGTAGACGCCGACGGTGGAGAGATAGCCGATCCACTGCAGGGAAGGGGCGAGTTTTGCGAGATCGGCGCTGCCGGGGCGGAACATCGGGTCGCCGTCGCGGCCCGGCGCGATCGACTGGATCAGGTGGGTCGTCTGGCGCAATGCGGCTGCCAGGTCGTCAGATACCACGTTACCGTCAAACACGATGGGGCGGATGCCGGCTTTCTCCAGCTTCGCAGCCTTTTCGGTGCTGCGGGTGGTACCGGCGACGCTGTCGGCGCTGCCCGAAAAGGCGCGCGCGATCGCCATGCCGGAAAAACCGGCGCCAAGAACTAGGACATGCATCGGCTTACTCCCGCCATTTGCCATTCGGACAACACTTCCTCTTCGCTCTCCGCGCCGCACAGCCTCTCGTGGGCCGCAAGCGCATCGGGCGAAATCAACCGTGACAGCGCCCAGACCGCCATCGCCCGGACCACAGGCGAGGCATCGTCGGTCAGTGCCTTGCAGGCCGCCACCAGGCTGTCATCGCCGGAATTGCCTGCCGCTATCAAGACATTTCTGACGAACCGGTCACGGCCGATGCGCTTGACCGGCGAGCCGGAGAAGAGGGTTCTGAACGTCGGATCGTCGAGCGTCAGCAGGAAGGCCAGCGACGGCGCCTTCAGGTCGTCGCGCGCCTTCAGCTTCATCTCGGATGCGCTTTGCGCAAACTTGTTCCAGGGACAGGCGGCAAGACAGTCGTCGCAGCCATAGATGCGATTGCCGATCAGCGGACGAAGCGCCGGGTCGATCGGTCCCTTGTGCTCGATCGTCAGGTAGGAAATGCAGCGCCGCGCGTCGATCCGGTAGGGTGCCGGAAAGGCGGCGGTCGGACAGGCGTCGACACAGGCGCGGCAGGAGCCGCAATGGTCCCGTTCGGGTGCGTCGAAGGCAAGGTCGGCCGTGGTGAAAAGGCTGCCGAGAAACAGCCAGGAACCGAACTCGCGGCTGACGAGATTGGTGTGTTTTCCCTGCCAGCCGAGGCCCGCCTTCTCGGCAAGCGGCTTTTCCATGACGGGCGCCGTGTCGACGAACACTTTCACGTCCTCGCCGGCGCGGGCCGCGAAGCGGGTCGCGACCTCTTTGAGCCGGCCCTTGATGATGTCGTGATAATCGCGGTTCTGGGCGTAGACCGAGATCGCGCCGCGATCCGGCCGGTCGAGAATGTCGCGGGGATCTTCCTCGGGGCCGTAATTCATGCCGAACATGACGACCGAGCGCACGTCGCTCCAGAGGGTGCGCGGGTCGGAGCGGCGCTCCGCCGTTTCGGCGAGCCACTCCATCGTGCCGTGAAAACCCTCGTCGAGGAAATCGGCAAGCCGCGCCGGTGCCTCCGGTATCGCGTCCGGCCGGGTGATGCGACAGACGTCAAAACCCTTGTCCGCAGCCTCGGCCTTCAGGAACTCCGTCAGCTTCTGGCGCCGGCGCTCCTGGTTTTCAGCCTTGGCGGCACTGCCGGGCACAACAGTTTCCTCAGAAGTCGAGATCCGCATAGTGCGGAACCGGGGTGACGCCGCGCACGCGCTCGGCGAGCAGCGGACGGAACGAAGGGCGGGACTTCAGCCGCACGTACCATTCCTTGGCGGTCGGCGCGTCGGACCAGTCGATCTCGCCGAGATAATCGAGCACCGACACGGTCGCTGCTGCGGCGAGGTCGGCATAGGAGATCCGGTCGCCGGCAAGCCAGGGTCGCGAACCCGCAAGCCAGGACAGATACTTCATATGCTGGCGGATATTGGCGCGCGAGGTGCGCAGCACCTTGCTGTCGGGTGCGCCGCCGCCCTGGTCCGGCGTCATCTGCAGCTTGTAGATACGCTCGCGCACCAGGGGGCGCGTCACGTCCGCTTCCATCTTGTGCAGGAACCATTCGGCCAGCCGGCGGATTTCGGCGCGCTGGAACGGATCCTCCGCCAGGAGCCGCCGATCTCGTTTCATGATGCCGTTCGTCTCGTCGAGATATTCCGAGATGATCGTGGCGCCACAGAGCGCCCTCATACTGTCGTCAACATAGACCGGTAGCGTGCCCGCCGGGTTCAACGCCAGGAAGTCGCGCCGGTTTTCCCACGGCTGTTCCTCGGTCAATTCCGTCTGGTAGCCGTATTCCGAAAGGATAAGGCGCACGAACCGCGAAGCGGAAGACATGGGGTGATGGTACAGTGTCGGCATCGATGATCTGGCTTCTTATGGTCTTTTTTCGAGGGACGTCGGCGTGGCGGCGTATGCGTCTGGCCACGGCTCATCAGAAAAAGCTATAGGAAGTTGTGGTGGCAAACACAAGCGAATCAGCCTTTTCCTCCCACTCCAAAACTTGTCAGGAAAATCTTATATATGGCGGATCAATCGATCATCAGCGCGCTCGTTCTGGGCCTCATCGAGGGACTGACCGAGTTCATCCCTGTGTCCTCGACGGCGCATGTGCTCCTTGCCGGACATTTTCTCGGCTTCCGGTCGCCGGGCAACACCTTCGCCGTTCTGATACAGCTCGGCGCCATCCTGGCGATCCTGCTCGTCTATTTCCAGAGGCTTCTGTCGATCGCGCTGGCGCTGCCGACGAGCGTCAAGGCGCGCCGCTTCGTCGCATCGGTGCTGCTGGCCTTCCTGCCGGCCGCCGTTATCGGCGCGATCGCCCATGACTTCATCAAGACCGTGCTGTTCGAGACACCGGTTCTGATCTGCCTCGTCCTCATCGTCGGGGGCTTCATCCTTCTGGCGATCGATCGTCTGCCGCTGACGCCACGCTACACTGACGTCATGGACTACCCGCCGTCGCTGGCGCTGAAGATCGGCCTGTTCCAGTGCCTGGCGATGATCCCCGGCACGTCGCGCTCGGGCGCGACCATTGCCGGTGCGTTGCTGATGGGCACGGACAAACGTTCGGCGGCGGAGTTCTCGTTTTTCCTCGCCATGCCGACGATGCTCGGCGCCTTCACCCTCGATCTCTACAAGAACCGGGATGCGCTGTCCTTCGACGATTTCACCGTGATCGCAGTCGGCTTCATCGCCGCCTTCGTCGCCGGCATCTTCGTCGTGCGCTCGCTGCTCGATTTCGTCTCGCGCCGCGGCTTCACGCCCTTTGCCATCTGGCGCATCATCGTCGGCACGGCCGGCCTCGTCGGCCTCTGGATGCTTGGCTGAGCCGGACCAGCAGATCTCGCAAAGAAAAAGGCGCGTTTCGACGCGCCTTTTTCTTTGCGCTCTTTCTTCGCCCGGGAACCGATCCGCTCTTTTGCCGATGCCGTGAAATCGACATCCGTTGAACGCCTGCATCGCCGCCCGTCGCAACCGAGCGGCTGGCCATGGCCTGATTAGAGGCGGTGCAACGGCGTCTCCCGTGCCAAGCTGCGGTCAAATATATGCGGCGCGCATAGACATTTGCGCCGATCTGTGAATTTATATGCGCCGGGCATATAAATTCACAGATCGCAAAGGAGCGAGAAAATGAACGTGTCTTCACTTTCGCAAGTCAACAAAGGCGATCTCCAGGCGCGGGTGCTTGTTGCCGGACGCTTGATTGCGCTGGCTGGCGTGTTCTTGCCGCTCTTTTTGATCGGCATTCTCAAGTTCACGCAGATCGAGATCGACGCGCTGAAGCCGTTGATCTCCGGTACCCCTTGGCTGGCGTGGCTTTACGTCGTGTTCGGCTTCGCCGGCACGAGCTATCTGCTGGGCGTCGTCGAGATTGCGACGGCTGTCCTCTTCGTTCTGGCGGCGTGGTCACCGCGCGCGGCGATCGCAGCCGGCGCGCTCGGCGCCCTGACGTTCGCAACCACGGTTTCCACGCTGCTCGCGCTGCCGATCTGGGAAGATGCGTCTGGCGGGTTTCCGTTTCTCAACTTCCTGGGCTCGTTCCTGATCAAGGACGTCGCTCTGCTCGGCATCAGCCTGGTGGTGCTCAGCGAAGGCCTTCTACGGTCAGGGGCTGGCACTTCCTGATCGACGACGCAGGAGCATCCAGGCTCCGGTTCGCCACGCGAGGGGCGTGCGGTCGTTCAATGTCATCCGTCGCATGAGCAGTCGAATGGCCGATCGCAACATTTCCGCGTTGCTGTCTATGCGCGAGGCATATATTCATCGTGTCGATGGAAAAGAAGACGGAAAATGTGGTCGGCGCGCTCGTTCTCGGACTGGCGGATGCGGTTCTCCAGCAAACGGAAAATCATGCGCCGGAAAAAGGCCAGGCTGCTGCTGCAATCGCGTTGCTGCGCCATGAGCCCGGCATGACAATTGAGCAGATGCGGCGTGCGCTCGGCATGTCGCATCCAGGCGCCGTGCGACTGATCGATCGGCTTGCCATGGATGGTCTGGTCGCGCGAAGGCCGAGCGTGCAGGACAAGCGCGCCGTGGCGCTTCACCTGACGCAGGCGGGCGAGACGAGTTGCGACGCGATCCTCAAGGCACGTTACCAGCGCATCGCCGATGCCCTCGACGTGTTCGAGCCATCAGAGCGTGAGACGTTCCGATTGCTCACGGAAAAGCTGCTGGCAGCCTTCGTGCGGGACGCCGACCATGCCTATTCCGTCTGCCGCCTTTGCGATGTGAACGCCTGTCCGGATTGTCCTGTCGTCTGCAGCCTGCAATCCCAAAACGGTTCGCCGTAGCGCGCTGCGCGGACCCTCTTCGGGCGAGACCGGCCAAAAACAAAACCGCGTGCGTTTCAGATGAAACGCACGCGGTCCCTGGCCCCCGCCAATAACTTTAATGCTTGTCGCCCCGTGGGCGCCGGCTTACTTGCCGGAAAGATCGATCGATGCCGTCGTGCACGGATCGACGCCATAGGCCGGCGCACATCCCTTGCCGCTGCTCGCGACCGTATTCGGCGCGATGAATGAGCCAGCCAGAATGATCAGTGCCGCACACGCAAAAAAGATTGCGATCGACTTGCCCATGGACGCTATGCCTTTCGAGAGTGATGCTGTCGCCGCCGAACCTTCGTTTGCGATCGGGGCGCGGGGCGGTTTTTATGCGTTGGATATGTCTTGATCAATATCAGGACATGTTGAATCTGCGGTAAATGCCATTCGCTTTTCTGAGTGCGGCAGAACTGCAACGCTGTTGCCTCGATGCCACAACGAAAAACGCCGCCGGAAGGCCGGCGGCGCTCGAAAATGCCTTGCTTGGCTGATGGATCAGGCGGCGCGGCCGCTGCGCGTATACTGGCCCTGCGGGCGATAGCGCACGAGATAGGTCGACAGGATTGATTCCAGCATCGTCGGCGCAATCCCGATGCCCCGCAGTGTGCGACCTTCCGATTCCGCCTTGGCGGAAACGACATTGTCGGATTTCAGCAACACCACCTGGTCGGGTGTGATCGGCGGCGTGATGAAGGGGATCATCGATGCGACGCTGCCCATCAGCGAGGCGATGCCGAAGGGCACGAAGACGAGCGGGCGCTTGCGGTCGATCGTGTCCAGCATGATCTCGAGACATTCGCGGAAGGTGAGCACGTCCGGTCCGCCCAGTTCGTAGGTCGTGCCGGCCGACAGCGTGCCGTCGACCGAGCGCGCGACTGTTTCGGCGACGTCGGTGACATAGACGGGCTGGAACTTGGTGTTGCCGCCGCCGATCAGCGGCAGTGCCGGCGCAAACCGGGCCATCTGGGCGAACTTGTTGAAGAAGCCGTCTTCCGGTCCGAAGATGATCGAGGGACGCAGGATGATCGCGTCCGGCAGCGTTTCGCGGATCGAAATTTCGGCGCGGCCCTTGGTGCGGGCGTAGCTCGATTCCGACTTCGCATCGGCGCCGATCGCCGAGATATGCGTGAGCTTCGCGCCGACATTGCGGGCAGCTTCGGCAACAGCGCGGGCGCCGAAATCCTGTACAGCGTCGAAGGTGTTGCGGCCGCTCTCGAACAGCACGCCGACGCAGTTGATGACATGGTCGGAGCCTTCGACGGCGCGGTCGACCGACTTGCGATAGCGCAGGTTGGCCTGGACGAACGAGATCTGGCCGACATTGCCGAGCGGCTGCAGGTGGCCGGCAAGATCCGGCCGGCGGACGGCGACGCGAATGCGATAGCCGCGCTTGGCAAGCGCACGCACGACATGACGGCCGACGAACCCGGATCCGCCGAAAATCGTCACCAGCGGCGGAAGGTTGGACAAGGTCATGGGAAACGCACTCCTGATCTCATTTGGAAGAATTGTCTGCTACATAGCCCAACAGCCGCAAGAGGTGAAGGCCAATCCTCGCGGCGAAGAGCGTTGCAGCAGACTGGTCGCGCCGCGCGCGTCAGATACCCTCGACGACGACCATCTCGGCATCCGCCACTTCCTGGCGGATCGCGGCGGCAATCTGGTATTCGGGGGAGTTGTAGCAGTCGATAGCGGCCTGCAGCGACGGGAACTCGATCACGACGTTGCGGGCGCGCACGCCACCTTCCAGGCGCTCGAACGTGCCGCCGCGTGCAAGAAAATTGGCTCCGTATTTCTCGAAAGCCGGCTTTGCGGCCGCCACATAGTCCTTGTAGCGTTCCGGGTCGCGGACATCGACCCGGGCGATCCAGTATCCTTTTGCCATGCTGATCTCCTCGTCTTCAGGCACTAGAAGCAGACGGGAGTGTTACTTCCGGCAAATTCCAACCGAGGTCAAGCACAACGACTGCAACGGATGGCGGTGTGCGGCGCGCAACGCCTGGCTGTTGCCGAAGGGCTTCAGGTTCAGCGCGAAAGCGCGCTGTCCATCTCGGTGAGAATCGCGCGGGCGGCGACAAGCGGCTCTGCCGCTGCGACGATTGGGCGCGCGACCACGAGATGGCTCGATCCCGCCTTCAGCGCATCGGCCGGTGTCATGACGCGCTTCTGGTCGCCTTTCTCGGCGCCGGCGGGGCGGATGCCGGGGGTCACCAGCGCCATGTCGGGGCCGATGATCTTGCGCACGGCGGCGGATTCTTCCGCCGAGCAGACGATGCCGCCCATGCCGGCTGCGCGTGCCTGTTCGGCCCGGCGCAGCACCAGCGTATGCGGGTCGTATTCGTATCCGGCGTCGATCACGTCCTGCTCGTCCATCGAGGTGAGCACCGTGACGCCGAGCAGGCAGAGATCCGACCCTCGCGCCGCTTCGACGGCCGCTTTCATCGCCTTGGGATAGGCGTGCAGCGTCAGCATCGACATGCCCATCTTGACGATGTTCTCGACGCCCTTGGCCACCGTGTTGTCGATGTCGAGCAGCTTCATGTCGAGAAAGACCTTCTTGCCGTCGGCGGCAAGGTCCCGGGCAAACTCGAGGCCGCCCGCAAACACCAGCTGGTAGCCGATCTTGTAGAAGGCGACGTCGTCGCCGAGCGTGGCGACGATCTTTTCGGCCTCTGCAATTGTCGGAAGATCCAGGCCGACGATCAGTCGGTCGCGTGCGGTCTCGGTCATGTCGCGGTCACCCCTGCCAGAATTCCATCGGGGTCCAGTCGCATGTGAGAGCGCGATCTGCAAGGCGGAACGCGAAGAGATTGCCGCCGCCGCCGCCCTTCTGGTCGCTGCTTCGGCTGATGGCGGTGCCGCCGAGTTTGCACTTCAGCAAGGTCCCGACGCCGCCATGGCCGACGAAGGCGATGGGAACAGCAGGGTCGTGTCCATCGAGGACGTGCAAGACGGCCGCGGTGATGCGGGCCTGCGCGTCGATGGCGCGCTCCCAGCCATTGAAGCTCTCATGCGGGTTGGCGAAGAACCAGTCCGCAGCCTTTTCGAACTCCGGCGGCGGCAGGAAGCCGGTAGCCGAGCGGTCGTTCTCGCCCATGGTATCGTCGATTTCGACGACGGTCTCGGCAGTCGCGGCGAGCAGGCTCGCGGTCTCGACGGCCTTGGTTTCGTCGCTCGAAACGATCCGCCCGAGCGTTCGAACCCAGGGGAGGCGCGCCGTCGCTTCCGCCCGGGCGCGGCCCGTTTCCGACAGGCCCCATTTCGGCACGGGCACGGCCGGATCGATCTGCACCTGCGGGTGCGTGATATAAAGGGCGAACATGGAAAGGCTCCGTCAGTGCGCCTTGCGATAGACCCAGAGCTGGGCGGGCGGGATGTTGCGCACGACGAAGTCGAGATGCTGGATGCTGTAGCGGTCGGGCATGGCGACGACGGGCGACAGCGGTCCATAGGAGATCTGCACCACAGGGCGACCGACGGGGATGCGCGACAGCAGGTCCTCGATCAGCTCGACCCGGCGGTACATCGGGAAATTGAGCAGCGGCACGGCCGAAATGACGCTGTCGAAGGTTCGATCCTTCATTGTGCCGAGCGTCTGCTTCAGGTCGAAAGCGTCGCCATTGATGAAGTTGACGTTGGCGTAGTTCGCCTTGAGCTGCTGGTAGAAATCGGTGGAGTACTCGACCGACACCAGGTCTTCAGGTGCGACGCCGCGCTCCAGGATCGCCTTGGTGATGACGCCGGTGCCGGGCCCCAGTTCCAGAACCGGCAGTCCCGAATGGGGATCGATGACGCTCGCCATGCGCCGGGCGGTGACGGACGACGTCGGCAGGATGGCCCCGACTGCCTTCGCATTGCTCATCCAGCCCTTGAAGAAACGGATTTCCTCGTCGAATTTCCGGCCGAGCCGTTCCTTCACCTTCACGCGCAAGTTCATTGATCCCCTCAAAACCGTCGTCCTCTCTTAACGGATGGTCCGGTCTCGCTGATTCGTGCGGTGCGCGGACATTGCGAGTATAATGTGATCCCATCTGCGGCAAAAACAAGTCTGTCCGCGCCTGAAAGCGTCGTCTTATCAACAGCGCGCGAATATCCGCGGCAACAAAAAACCCGCCACGCGGGGCGTGACGGGTCGCATTTTTCATCGCGGCACGGGCGCCTAGACCCGCATCGGCATCAGCACGTAGAGCGCGTCTTCCGCTGCCAGATCGCGCACCAGCGTCGGCGAGCCGGGGTCGGCCAGCATGAAGATGGCATCCGTTCCCGTCAGCTGCGAGGTGATGTCGAGCAGGTATTTGGCGTTGAAGCCGATTTCCAGCGGGTCGTGGTCGTAGCCGACCGGAAGCTCTTCCGTGGCGCTGCCGGAATCCGGATTGTTGACCGTCAGCGTCATCTGACCGTCGGTCAGCGCAAGTTTCACGGCGCGGCCGCGCTCGGAGGAAATCGTCGAAACGCGGTCGACGGCCTGGGCGAAGGACTGGCAATCGACGCGCAGTTCCTTGTCGTTGTTGGCCGGGATGACGCGCTGGTAATCCGGGAAGGTGCCGTCGATCAATTTCGAGGTCATCACGATCGAGCCGATCGTCAGGCGGATCTTTGCATCCGACACTTCGAGCGTCACGACGATATCGGGATTGTCGAGCAGCTTCTGCAGTTCGCTGACGGTCTTGCGCGGGATGATGATGCCGGGCATGCCTTCAGAGCCCGACGGCGCCTCGACGTCGGCGCGCGCAAGGCGGTGGCCGTCGGTGGCCACGGCGCGCAGCTTCAGGTCGCCCTTGCTCTCGACCGTGTGCACGAAGATGCCGTTGAGGTAGTAGCGGGTTTCCTCGGTCGAGATCGCGAACTGGGTCCGGTCGATCAGCATCTTCAGGTCGGTCGCCTTGAGGCGGAAGGTGTGAGTGAAGGTGCCGGCCGTGAGGTCCGGGAAGTCGGATTGCGGCAGGCACTGCAGCGAGAATTTCGACCGGCCGGACTGGACCGTCATCGCCGTGCCCTCGGCATTGGTCGCCAAAAGCACTTCCGAGCCGTCGGGCAGCTTGCGCACGATGTCGTAGAGCAGATGCGCCGGAACGGTGGTGGCGCCGGCCTGTTCGACCTGGGCCGGGGTCGCCTCGGTGATTTCGAGATCGAGGTCGGTCGCCTTCATCTCGAGGCTGGCACCATCCGAGCGCAACAGGACGTTCGAGAGGATCGGGATCGTGTTGCGCCGTTCCACCACGCGGTGCACGTGGTTCAGCGACTTCAGAAGATTGGACCGCTCGAGAGTAATGCGCATGGGATGCTACCGCTTTCAACCGTTGCTCGGCGGGCGAGGCTCCCGCCGCAGCGTCAACTGCGTGTGCCGGCCGACCGACCGGAAGGAATGTGGACCGGCAAAATGGCAGAAACATCGCCCGAAAAGCAAGGGGTTTGACGGGCGCTGTCCCCAGATGACGCGCGGGCCCGGCGCTCGGCGCCCTTGCCCTGCCATGTCGGCTCACTCATAAAGGTCAAAACCGGTCAACCGGCACAGCGATCAGGAAGCGGCAGTTGGAAAAGCATAGGACGTCGGACACAACGGACGGGCAGAGGCAGCGCAGCTACCGCCTGCACAACACCAGCGTTCCCGCGCGCCCGCTCGATGTCGCGCTCTATCTCGTGGCGACGCCGATCGGCAATCTCGGCGACATTACCTTGCGCGCATTGGAAACGCTTGCCGGGGCCGACGTGCTTGCCTGCGAGGATACGCGTGTCACCCGCGTGCTGCTCGACCGCTACGGCATCGTCAATCGTCCCTACGCCTATCACGAGCACAATGCCGACGAGGTCGGCCCGCGACTGCTGGCGGCTCTTGCAGAGGGCAGATCCGTGGCGCTCGTTTCCGATGCCGGCACGCCGCTGGTCTCCGATCCCGGCTACCGCCTGGGGCAATTGGCGATCGAGGCCGGTTACCGGGTCGTACCGATCCCCGGCGCCTCGGCGCCGCTCGCAGCCCTTGTCGGCTCCGGCCTTCCCAACGACGCCTTTCTCTTTGCCGGCTTCCTGCCGACCAAGGACAAGGCCAAGCGCGATCGGCTTGAGGAACTGGCGAGGGTCCCGGCGACGCTGATGTTCTTCGAATCGCCGCATCGGATCGCAGCCACCGTGGCGGCTGCCGCAGCCGTGCTCGGTGAAGACAGAAGGGCGACGGTCTGCCGCGAACTGACGAAGACGTTCGAGGAGTTTCGCCGCGGCACGCTCGGCGAGCTCAAGGCGTTCTATGACGACGCCGGGGCGGTCAAGGGCGAGATCGTCTTCGTCATCGGTCCGCCGGACGCGCCGCCGGAGCCGGAGGCGGCCGACGTCGACGCGCTGCTCGTCCGCTTGATCGCCGACATGTCGACCGGCAAGGCCGCGACCGAAGCGGCCAAACAGACCGGCCTTCCGCGCAAGGAGCTTTACGACCGGCTGCTGGAACTCAAGGACCGCGATGGCGACTGACGGGCCAGATCGGCGGAAGCTGGAAGCCCAGAGGCGCGGTCGGTTCGCGGAATATCGCGCCGCCCTCTGCCTGATCGTGAAGGGCTACCGCATCGTCGCCATGCGCCATCGCACCAAGCTTGGCGAAATCGACATTATCGCCCGCAGGGGTGATCTCATCGCCTGCGTCGAGGTCAAGGCCAGGCGCTCGGCAGAGGCGGGCGTTTTTGCCGTCACCGCCACGGCGCAGCACCGCATTCGCGCGGCGAGCGATCTCTGGCTCGCGCGCCAGCCCGATGTCGCCAGGCTATCCGTGCGCTACGACATCGTCACGGTGACGCCCTGGCGTTGGCCGCGACACCTGCCCGATGCGTTCTGAGCGGGCGTGCGGCGAAGGAAATGATTGCGCTGTTCCGTTTGCGCGCCCTCATGGAACATATTCGCGAATTTGTAATCGTCCCGACATAAAAGCGTTACCGGCCTGTCATTGAACGCCACTAGTCCACTGCCATCCGCAATCCGGTGGAGAGGACCACTCATGTTCAAGAAAATTTCGCTCGCAGCTTTCACCCTTGCTTTTTCGGCAACCTCGTCGCTTGCCGCAACCAATATTACCTGGTGGCACGGCATGGCCGGCCGCAACGGCGAGGTCATCAACGAGATCTCGCAGAAGTTCAACGAAGCCCAGAGCGCCTGCGCGCTGACCCCGGTTTCCAAGGGCACCTATGAGGAAGCGCTCGCCTCCGGCATCGCCGCTTTCCGCTCGGGCGAACAGCCCAACATCCTGCAGGTCTTCGACGCCGGCGCCGCAACCATCATCAACGCCAAGGGCGCCGTCGTTCCCGCTGAAGACCTGATCATCAAGGCCGGCCACAACTTCGATCGCAACGCCTTCATCGACGGCGTGCGCTACTTCTATGCCGACAGCGAAGGCAAGTTCGTCGGCATGCCGTTCAATTCCTCGGCTCCGATCATGTATGTCAACGACGAGGCCCTGAAGAAGGCCGGCGTCGAGGCGCCGAAGACCTGGGAAGAGTTCGAGGCCGCTGCACCCAAGCTCAAGGCTGCCGGCTACATCCCGCTCGTCCAATCGCAGCTTACCTGGCAGTTCACCGAGAACTTCTTCTCGCGCAACAACATCCAGTTCGCCACCAACAACAATGGCTACGACAGCGTCGTCGACACCACGCTGAAGGTCACCGACCCGAACCTGGTCATGATGTTCGACAAGCTCAAGGCCTGGAAGGACGAAGGCTACTTCGCCTTCTACGGCGCCGGCTGGAACGACAACCAGAAGGTCTTCGAAGAAGGCAAGGCCGCGTTCTGGATCGGTTCGTCCGGTTCGTTCGGCGGCCTGCAGAAGACGGCGCAGATGCCGTTCTCGGCGACCTTCCTGCCCTACTGGAACGCCATCGAAGGTGCCGGCACCAACTCGTTCATCGGCGGTGCTGCCCTCTTTGCGATGTCGGGCAAGACGGACGAGGAAAACAAGTGCGTCGCCGACTTCTTCCAATTCCTGACCTCGCCCGAGATCCAGTACTTCTACCACAAGGCAACCGGCTACGTGGCCATCACCAAGGCAGCCTATGAGCTTGCCCAGAAGGACGGCTACTACAAGGAAAAGCCTGTCGCCGAAGTCGGCATCAAACAGCTGATGCTGCCGGCCGGTGACTGGTCGAAGGGCTACCGTCTCGGCTTCTATCCGCAGATCCGCGAGATCATGGAGCGCGAATACGGCCGCATCTTCTCCGGTGAGGCTACCGTGAAGGACGCCTTCGACACCATCGAGAAGGAAGGCAACGACCTGCTCGCCCGCTTCGCCAAGACGGCCGGCTGATCTCGATGACAACTGGAACGGAAAGCCTCCCCGCGCCGCGGGGAGGAACTGGAGCGGATGGGCGTCGTTTTGGCGCTCTCCGGCTCTTTGGCGGCAAGGCGAAGGGTGGCGAGGATGCCGCCAAGCGCGTGCAGTTCTCCTCGCCCTATCTGCCCTATCTCTTTCTAGCACCACAGCTGGCGATCATCTTCGTGTTCTTCTACTGGCCGTCGATCCAGGCGATCCAGTCGTCCTTCTATCTTGAAGATCCGTTCGGCTTCGGTTCGACCTTCGTCGGCATGGCGAACTACACCGACGTGATGAAATCGGGCGAATATCTCGGTATCGCCAAGTTCACTGCGATCTTCACCACGCTCGTCACCTTCTTCGCGCTGTCGATCGGTCTGCTGCTCGCCGTCAAGGCTGACGGCGTCATCCGCGGCAATGCCACCTACAAGACGCTGCTGATCTGGGTCTATGCGATCGCGCCACCGGTTGCAGGCCTCATCGGCATGATGTTCTTCGACCAGCATATCGGCCCGATCGTCGAGCTTGCCCGCTGGTTCGGCTGGGACATCAAGGTCGGTCTCAACTATTCCGACACCGCCTTTGCGATGATCGTCGTCTCGGTCTGGAAGCAGATCCCGTACAATTTCATCTTCTTCCTCTCGGGCCTGCAGGGCATTCCGGTCGCGGTGCGCGAGGCGGCGGCGATGGATTGCCGCTCCGGCTTCCGTCGTTTCTGGACGGTGATCCTGCCGCTGCTCGCGCCGACGGCCTTCTTCCTCCTGATCATCAACGTCACCTATGCGCTGTTCGACACCTTCGGCGTCATCGACGTCTTGGTGAAGGACAAGGCGGCCAACAACCCGATCACCCTTGTCTACAAGGTCTACATGGATGGTTTCCGCGGCAACGACCTCGGCGGCTCCTCGGCGCAATCGGTCATCCTGATGCTCATCGTCTTCGTGCTCACCATCTTCCAGTTCCGCTTCATCGAGCGGCGCGTGCACTACAATTGAGGCGGGGCCGATGTATCGCACCAAGTTTTTCGACCACGTCATCCTGCTCTTCGGCGTCTTCATCATGGTGGCGCCTGTCGTGGTCGCCTTCATGACCTCGACGCACGAGGCAGCCGATATTCATCGCAACGGCCTCAGCCTCTCCTGGGGCGGTCATTTCGTCGAGACCTACGAGACGGTTCTGACCCGCAAGGGCGGCTTCACCGGCAAGATCACCGGTCTCAACATGATGATGAACTCGATGATCCTGGGCCTGGGCTTCGCGGTCGGCAAGATCGTCCTGTCGATGCTGGCCGCCTACGCGATCGTCTATTTCCGCTTCCGGCTCGGCACCTTCTTCTTCTGGATCATCTTCACGACGCTGCTCCTGCCGCTCGAAGTGCGCATCCTTCCGTCCTATGAAGTGATGAACACGCTGAAGCTGACCAACACCTATACCGGCCTGATCGTGCCGCTGCTGGCGTCGGCGACAGGCACCTTCTACTTCCGTCAGTTCTTCAAGTCGGTGCCGGACGAGCTGCTGGAGGCAGCCCGCATCGATGGCGCCGGCCCGTTCAAGTTCTTCATCGACGTGCTGGTGCCGCTGTCGCGCACGATGATGGCGGCGATCTTCATCATCATGTTCGTCTATGGCTGGAACCAGTATCTCTGGCCGACGCTGATGACCACCGACGAAGGCTTCTTCACGCTGGTGCGCGGCATCAAGCAGATCCTGCTCGTCTGGGTCGGCTCCAACATCCCCGATTACAACGAGGCCTTTGCGCTGGCGATCCTCGCCATGCTGCCGCCGGTGCTGATCGTGGTGATCTTCCAGCGCTGGTTCATCAAGGGCCTGACGGAAAGCGACAAGTAGACAGCGCGGCGGCGGGATCGTCCCCGCCGCGCGCTCAAACGCAATTTTACCAACGGAGGCAGCCATGGCGGCCATCACCATAGCCGAGGTCTCGAAGATCTATACCGGCAACGTCGAGGCGGTGAAGTCCGTCTCGATCGATATCGAGGACGGCGAATTCATCGTGCTGGTCGGCCCGTCCGGCTGCGGCAAGTCCACGCTCCTGCGCATGGTCGCAGGGCTTGAGGGCATCTCGAAGGGCACGGTGAAGATCGGCTCGCGCGTCATCAACGAGGTCGACCCGGCCGAGCGCGACATCGCCATGGTGTTCCAGAACTATGCGCTCTATCCGCATATGACCGTCTACCAGAACCTTGCCTATGGCCTGAAGAACCGCAAGACGCCGAAGGCCGAGATCGACGCCCGCGTCGCCGAAGCCGCGCGCATGCTGGAGATCGAGCCCTATCTCGACCGCAAGCCGCGCGCCCTTTCCGGTGGCCAGCGCCAGCGCGTGGCCATGGGGCGCGCCATCGTGCGCAAGCCGGCGGCCTTCCTCTTCGACGAGCCGCTGTCCAACCTCGATGCCAAACTCCGCGTCTCCATGCGCGGCGAGATTAAGCGGCTGCAGAAGCGCCTCGGCACCACCTCGCTCTATGTCACCCACGACCAGTTGGAGGCGATGACGCTTGCCGACCGCCTCGTGGTTCTGAACGGCGGCCGGATCGAGCAGATCGGCCGCCCGCTCGATGTCTACCACCGCCCGGCCTCGACCTTCGTCGCGAGCTTCATCGGCTCGCCCGCCATGAACCTGATCAAGGGCAAGATCGAAGGCGCTCGGCTTTCTATCGGCAGCTACAGGATCGAACTCGGCGATCGCGCCCCGGTCGAGGGCCCGGTGACCGTCGGCCTGCGCGCCGAGGATCTGAAGATCGCCGGCGTCGGCGAGGATGCGATGCTGTTCCAGGTCGACTATGTCGAAGAACTTGGCGCACAACGTCTCGTCCATGGGACCATCGAGGATCAGGCGCTGACGGTGGCGCTGTCTCCTGAAATTCCGCTTTCCGGCGATCTTGCCGTGACGATCGCGACCGACCGCCTGCATTTCTTCGCGCCGGAAACCGGCAAGCGACTGGAGCGCGGCACGTCCTTCGCCAATAGTGGCGAAAGCGCACGTTCCCTCAGCCTGGAGCCGGCATTGTGATCGAAGAGACTGTCAGCCAGCTTGCCGTGCCGTCGCAGGAAACCCGCGCCGGTTTCACCACCATCGAGCGCTCGATCGCCGCCCATGACGCCGTCATGGCGACGTTGCCGGAGATGAACAGCATCGAGGTTGGCGGCGCGCCGTCATCGAGCGTGCCTCTCGCCTTCCCGTTCACTGTCGCTGCCTGGAACCTGGAACGCTGCCTGTTTGCACCCGAGAGTGCTGCTCATCTGGCGGCGACCACAGCGCCTGTCGTTCTGCTATCGGAAATGGACGATGGCATGGCCCGCACCGGCCAGCGCCACCCGACGGCCGAGATCGCAGCCGCACTTGGGATGCAGTACGCCTATGGCGTCGAGTTCATCGAGCTTGGCCTCGGCTCCGACACGGAACTCGAATTCTGCCAGGACGACTTCAACGCGAAAGGCTTTCACGGCAATGCGCTGATGGCCGCGGTGCCGCTCGGCCGGCCATTCATGCTGCGCCTCTGGGGCGAGCGGCTCTGGTTCATGGACGGCGGCGACCAGCCGCGCGTCGGTGAACGCTTCGCCATCGGTGCGGTGATCGAGACCGAAGCTGGCCCCTTTGTTGCCGTCTCCACCCATCTCGAAAGCGCCACCACGGCGCCCTATCGCGAACGGCAGGTCAGGGAATTGATTGACGCTCTGGATGAGGCATTCCCCGGTTTGCCTGTCCTGATCGGCGGCGATCTTAATACCGGCAATCATGCCGGTGGCGATTTCGAGGCCGAAGGGCTGTTTGCCATGAGTGCGGCGCGTGGCTTCACCCGTCATGGCGGGCCGCTTGCGGAAACGACCACCCGTCCCAGCCTGATCACGCGCTGGCCGGAGCGGGCGATGAAGCTCGACTGGTTCCTGTCGCGCGGCTTGAAGATCGGCGAAAGCCGGATCATTTCGTCGCTCGATCCGACGGGCCGTCCGCTGTCGGACCATGATCTCATCACCTGCCTCGTCGAGGGCTTCGAGTAGCCTTGCCTAAGGCGGGTCCGCATTCTACATGTTGCGGGCTCTTTTAGAGCGGGCCGAAGCAAGCCGCGTGCGAGCTTTCGCGCGGGCCCCGCTCTAAGCTATTAGAATCGATCAAGATCCCGGACGCGTCGACTACGCGTCATCGGGATCCAGCGGGGACGGGAAGATGGCGAAAATCATCAATGTCGGGGTCCAGATGGACCATGTGTCGGGCATCAATATCGCGGGCGATTCCACCTTCGCGATGAGCCTCGAGGCTCAGACCCGCGGCTACCGGCTCTTCCACTACACCCCCGAAAAGCTCTCCTTGCGCGACGGCAAGGTCATCGCGACCGCACAGCAGATGACGCTGCGCGACGTCAAGGGCGATCACTTCACGCTTGGCGAGCCAGAGCGGCTCGACCTTTCGACCATGGACGTGATCCTTCTGCGCCAGGATCCACCCTTCGACATGGCCTATATCACCTCGACGCATCTGCTCGAGCGCCTGCATCCGAAGACGCTTGTCGTCAACGATCCCGCCTGGGTGCGCAACTCGCCGGAAAAGATCTTCGTCACCGAATTCGCCGATCTGATGCCGAAGACGCTGATCACCCGCGATGCCGCCGAGATCGCACGCTTCCGCGAAGAGATGGGCGACATCATCCTGAAGCCGCTTTACGGCAATGGCGGCGCCGGTGTGTTCCACTCGGCTCGCGACGACCGCAACATGTCCTCGCTCTTGGAAATGTTCGGCCAGATGTTCCGCGAACCCTTCATCGCGCAGGAATACCTGCCGGCAGTGCGCAAGGGCGACAAGCGCATCCTGCTCGTCGACGGCGAGCCGGTCGGCGCCATCAACCGCGTGCCGGCCGAACACGACGCCCGCTCCAACATGCATGCCGGCGGCCGGCCCGAGCCGACCGAACTGACGGCGCGCGAAAAGGAAATCTGCGCCCGCATCGCCCCGGCGCTGAGGGAGCGCGGCTTCCTCTTCGTCGGCATCGACGTCATCGGCGACTACATGACCGAGATCAACGTGACGTCACCGACCGGCATCCGCGAAGTCAAGAAGTTCGGCGGCGCCGACGTCGCGAGCCTGCTGTGGGATGCGATCGAGCGCAAGCGCGCCTGATACCGACCGCCCAAGACCGCGTTGCCGTCGCAAATCGCCGCCATCCGTAGGCTGGTGGCGATCGGCGAGATGTTCTATCATTGTTCTTGTTTTTGTGCGCATTCCGTGCAAGATTTTCGGCTGCGACCGGTAGGGTTGCGGCGGCGCGGCGGCCGCCCTTGTCGAAGAGGCAGTCATGGTTGCACGCGTCAGTACGGTGGCATTCCAGGGAATTGAAGGTGTTCCGGTCGACGTCCAGGTAATGGTCGCGCCCGGCCGGGTCGGCATGCAGATCGTCGGCCTGCCCGACAAGGCCGTCGCCGAAAGCCGCGAGCGCGTGCAGGCAGCGCTTCATGCGTCAGGCCTGGCGCTGCCGGCCAAGAAAGTTACGGTCAATCTCGCGCCTGCCGATCTGCCGAAGGAAGGCAGCCATTTCGATCTGGCGATCGCGCTCGGGCTGATGGCCGCACTCGGCGCCATCCCCGGCGATGCGCTTGCCGGCTATGTGGTGATCGGCGAGCTCAATCTCGATGGCACCGTCGCAGCCGTCGCCGGCGCGCTACCGGCGGCGATCGGCGCCAATGCGCTGGGCAAGGGGTTGATTTGCCCGGCCGAAAGCGGACCGGAGGCGGCCTGGGCCGGCGCCGAGATCGATATTCTCGCACCCCGCAGCCTGATCGCCATCGCCAACCATTTCCGCGGCACGCAGGTGCTCTCGCGGCCGGAACCGGCCATTCGTGCCGGTGCCGTGGACCTGCCCGACCTGGCCGATATCAAGGGACAGGAGAGTGCCAAGCGGGCGCTCGAAGTGGCCGCCGCCGGCAACCACAATCTCCTGATGATCGGCCCGCCCGGTTCGGGCAAGTCGATGCTGGCCTCGCGCCTGCCGTCGATCCTGCCGTCGTTGACGCCGGCCGAACTGCTCGAAGTCTCGATGATCCACTCGATTGCCGGGCAATTGCCGGGCGGAAAACTGTCTGACCGGCGACCGTTCCGCGCGCCGCACCATTCCGCCACCATGGCGGCGATGATCGGCGGCGGACTGCGCGCCAGGCCCGGCGAGGCGTCGCTTGCCCACAACGGCGTGCTGTTTCTCGACGAGTTTCCCGAGTTCACGCCGCAGGTGCTCGATGCGTTGCGCCAACCGCTGGAGACGGCCGAGTGCATCATTGCCCGCGCCAATCACCGGGTCAGCTATCCCGCGGCAATCCAGCTGGTGGCGGCAATGAACCCGTGCCGGTGCGGCATGGCCGGCGAGCCCGGCCGGTCATGCGCGCGCGGCCCGCGCTGCATGAGCGACTACCAGGCGCGCATCTCCGGTCCGCTGATGGACCGGATCGATCTGCGCATCGACGTGCCTGCCGTCAGCGCCGCCGACCTGATCCGGCCAATGGCGGCCGAGGCAAGCGCTGCCGTTGCCAAACGCGTCGCCCGCGCCCGTGCGCTGCAGATCGATCGGTTCGCCGCGCTCGGCAGCCGCGAAGCCACCAGCAACGCCCGCTGCTCGACGGCGATGATCGAGCGCATCGCCGCGCCCGATGCTGCCGGACTGCAGCTACTGCGCGATGCGGCCGAGAAGCTGAAGTTTTCAGCGCGCGGCTATCACCGCGTGTTGAAGGTCGCGCGCACGCTTGCCGATCTCGAGGGGGTGGCGACCGTCGGCCGGCTGCACCTCGCCGAAGCGATTTCCTACCGGATTGCCGGCGAGCGCCTGCAGGCGGCGGCCTGAGGCATTGCCCGGAAACGTGCGGCGCGGTCCTCCGTCAGGACATGCGGAAAGGCAAAGACTGCGAGCGTTTCGGTGTTTTCGTCTAAATCGGAGATGCCCTGCCGATCGTTACACGGTCTGTGACTGCGGGGAGGCATGCCAGCGCCTTTGCTTTCCATGCGGTTGCGCGCCGTTCGGCTTCAGGCAGCGAAAAAAGGGCGCCTTGGCGCCCTTTCGTTCGATACCGTCAAAGGCTTACGCGCCAAGACCGTCGAAGAGAACCGTCGAAAGATAGCGTTCGGCAAAGGACGGAATGATCACGACGATCGTCTTGCCGGCGTTTTCCTCGCGCTGGCCGATCTCTATGGCGGCGGTGAGCGCCGCGCCTGAGGAAATGCCGACGGGAACGCCTTCGAGCCTTGCGACCAGCCGCGCGATCTCGACGGCTTCGGCGCTGTTGACGGTGACGACCTCGTCATAGACGCCGGTGTCGAGGATGGCGGGCGCAAAGCCGGCGCCGATGCCCTGGATCTTGTGCGGACCGGGGTTTCCGCCCGACAGAACCGGCGATTCCTCCGGCTCCACCGCGATCACCTTGATCGACGGCTTGCGCGCCTTCAACACCTGGCCAGCGCCGGTGATGGTGCCGCCCGTGCCGATGCCCGAGACGAAGATGTCCACCGCACCGTCGGTGTCGTTCCAGATCTCCTCGGCCGTTGTCCTGCGGTGGATCTCCGGATTGGCCGGGTTTTCGAACTGCTGCGGGATGATCGCGTCGGGCAGGGTCTCGACCAGTTCCTGTGCCTTGGCGATCGCGCCCTTCATGCCCTTGGCGCCCTCGGTTAGCACCAGTTCGGCACCGAGCAGCGCCAGCATCTTGCGACGCTCGACCGACATTGTTTCCGGCATGGTCAGGATCAGCTTGTAGCCCTTGGCGGCGGCGACGAAGGCGAGCGCGATGCCGGTGTTGCCCGAGGTCGGCTCGACCAGCGTGGTGCGCCCGGGCACGATCTTGCCCTGTGCTTCCAGGCTTTCGATCATGGCGACGCCGATGCGGTCCTTGACCGAGGCGATCGGGTTGAAGAATTCGAGCTTGGCGAGCAGGTTGGCCTTCACGCCCTTTTCCCTGGCAAGCTTGTCGAGCCGGACGATCGGCGTGTCGCCGATCGTTTCCGTGATCGAGGAATAGACGCGGCCGCGGCCGGGCTTGCGCGTGTCAGGCATGGGTTTCTCCCTTGGGTTTGACCTGTTTGGTTGTGACAATAGGGTCAATGCCCGTTCTATTCCAGAACGGTAACCGCAACGCGACGATCCGCCGGAGGAAAAAACAGCGACTTAAGTCGCCGCCGGGGAATGTTATTTCAGGCGGCGCGGGTAGCGATATAGGCGGCGGTGCCGGCGAGCACCCCTGCTGCGACGCGGTTGAGCGCCTGCAACGCCTTCGGCTGCTTGAGCAGGGTGCGGGCACGCGCGGCGAGCATGATATAGGGCAGAAGCACGGTCAGGAGCACCAGGAAGGTCGCGATCATCAGCAGGCCGTACTCGCTCGGTCCGATGGCAGCGATGTCGACCAGCGTCGGCACCAGCGCCACGTAAAACAACATGGTCTTAGGATTGCCCAGGGTGACGAGCAGCCCGGAGAGGAACGACATCGAGGCGCTTTTCGAGGTTTGCGCCTTGATGTCCTGCGGCAACAGGCCCGAAGTCCAGAGCTTCCAGGCGATATAGCCGAGATAGAGCACGCCGGCGAACTTGACGAACAGGAAGACGGTGGTGAAGGTCTGGGCGATCAGCGCCAGCCCGAGCACGACGGCGGTCAGGTAGACCATGTCGCCGACGATCAGGCCGAGCCCCATGAAGAAGGTCTCGCGAAATCCCGAGCCCAGCGCCCGAGCCACCAGCGCCGTCACGCCCGGGCCGGGGATGATGGCTGCGATGAACAGGGCGCCGCTATAGGCGAGAAGGGCTGCAAGCGTCATGATCGTTCCTCCGACACCGTTCTTAGCGCAAAGTGTCGAAAAGGAAAATCCGGATCGTCTCGGCCGCCAAACTCGCGGTTAAATTGCACGGATGACAATTTCGCCATTGCAAGGCTTTTGAAGAAGCGTACAGCTTTACCGGACACGCAAAAGAGGCGCCTCTCATGCCTGAGCTCCAGAACCTTATCGCCTTTGCTCTGATCGCGCTCGGCATGGTGCTGACTCCGGGGCCGAACATGATCTACCTGATCTCCCGTTCGATCAGCCAGGGACCGGTGGCGGGCTTGATCTCGCTTGGCGGAGTCGCACTCGGTTTCGTGGTGTACATGGTCTCGGCGGCGCTCGGCATCACCGCTTTGCTCATTGCGGTGCCTTTCGCCTATGACGCCTTGCGCCTGGCGGGCGTGGCCTATCTCGTCTACCTCGCCTGGCAGGCGGTCCGGCCCGGCGGGCGCTCGCCTTTCCAGGTCAAGAGCCTGCCGAAGGACGGGCCGCGCAAGCTGTTCCTGATGGGTTTTCTGACGAACCTTTTGAACCCGAAGGTCGCGGTGCTCTATCTCTCGCTGTTGCCTCAGTTTATCCGTCCCGAGGCCGGAGATGTGCTGTCGCAGTCGATGATCCTGGGCTCGATCCAGATCGCCATCAGCATCACGGTCAATGCGATGATTGCGCTTGGCGCAAGCTCGATCGCCGGGTTCCTCGCCGGGCGTCCCCTGCTGATGTTGGTACAGCGCTGGGCCATGGGCACGGCGCTGTTTGGCTTCGCCGTCAACATGGCCGCCGAAGCGCGTCGATAGCGCGCGCTTCGGGGACAGGACTTTCTAGTCGAACACCGGCCGCATGAAGCTGCGTTCGTAGCTGACGATGCAGCGCGTCTTTTCCGCGAAGGCGAAGGCCTCCAGGCACTCCGGATCTCTCGCCATTTTCTCGCGGTAGATCTCGTACTCGGCCAGGCTCGGAAAGGTGAACAGCGCCAGCGCGATGTTGTTGGCGCCCTCATGCGGCATGAAATAGCCGTGATGGGTGCCGCCCAGGCGGTTGACCAGCGGGATCCAGAGCTTGGCGTAGTGTTCGAACTCGGCCAGCTTGTAGGGGTCGATAACGTATTTCAGGTAACAGGTGATCATGCGGTTCTCCCTTCGCCTCTGCGCTTGATAGGCGAGGGCAGGCGAAGTTTCCAGCCGAGATTCATACCGGCTGCAGCCAGGAGAATGGCGATCGATCCGACGATCTGGATCGGCTGCAGCGCATGGCCGAAGGCTATGCGATCGACGACGATGGCGGCGATCGGATAGATGAACGACAGGGCCCCCGCCATATGCGTCGGCAGCCGCTGGATGGCGCCATAGAGCAGCACATACATGATGCCGGTATGGATGACGCCGACCGCAATCAGGATCGACCATTGTCCTGTACCCGAAGGCATGGGAGCGGCAAGGGCCATCGGCGCCAGCATCAGCGTGCCGGTCACGACCTGGATCAGTGCGATCAGGTGCGGCGGCGTTCCCTTGAGCAGCTTCGTCAAAAGTGCCGCGATCGCGTAGAAGAAGGCGGCCCCCACCGAGAGCGCGATACCGACGAGGTAATCCTGCGGCGCGAAATTGCCGCCGGGCTTGGCCGAAATGATCGCCAGCATGCCGGCAAAGGAGATCGACAGCCAGAAGATCTTGGTGGCAGTGATTTTCTCGCCGAGGAACAGGGCGCCGAGCCCGAGCAGCATGAACGGCTGGGTGTTGTAGACCATCGTGGCGATTGAGATCGAGGCGTGCGAATAGGCGGCAAACAGCAACAGCCAGTTGACGACGATGGCGATGCCGCCGGCGACCGAGAACATGACGACCCGCCGGGTGAAATGGCGCCGATCGAGAAGGCCGAGCGCGGCGGCGATCGCCACCAGCGTCACCGCGCCGAAGACGCAGCGCCAGAAGACGACGCTCGTCACCGGCTGGCCCGACATCAGCACGAACCAGCCGATCGTACCCGATATCAGCATCGCCGCCGTCATTTCGGCGCTGCCTCTTTTAATGTCTGCGCCCATGGCGATCACTCCTCGATTGATGCGCCAAGTTTAATTGGCGCCGATGGCGGTTTATATGGAAGATCGCAGGCATCTGGGCTATTTTACCTAATCGAAGAAGATGGTTTCGATCTTTTGGCTTACGAGGTTGCTGATGCTCGATGAACTCGATCGCCGCATTCTGGATATCCTGGCGGCAAACGCACGCGTGTCGCTGAAGGAGTTGGCGCAGGAGGCGGGGCTATCTTCGCCCAGTGCCTCCGAGCGCTTGCGCAAGCTGGAAGAGCGCGGCGTGCTCGACGGTTTCACCATCGCCCTCAACCCGGTGAACCTCGGTTATCCGCTGCAGGCGATCATTCGTGTCCGGCCAATGCCGGGCATGCTGCATATCGTCGAGAAGCTGATCCAGGCAACGCCGCAGATCGTCGAATGCGACAAGGTCACCGGCGACGACTGCTTTATCGCCAGGCTGTTCGTGCGGGACATGGCGGAGCTCGATACGCTGCTCGACCGCATCGCCGAGAAGGCCCAGACCAACACGTCGATCGTCAAGTCGACGCCGGTCAAACGGCGTTTGCCGCCGCTTGGTTGACGAAAAACCGTTTCAGGCTGTTCCTGGACGTGCGTCTCAGACGCCGGTGGAGCCGAAGCCGCCGGCGCCGCGTGTCGTTTCGCTGGCGTTGTCGGCCTCGCGCACGCTAACCTGGGTCACCGGGGCGATCACCATCTGCGCGATGCGCATGCCGCGCTCGATGACGAAATCCGCGTCGCCGAGATTGACCAGCAGCACCTTGACTTCACCGCGGTAATCGCTGTCGATCGTGCCCGGGGTGTTGAGGCAGGTGATCCCGTTCTTGAAGGCAAGGCCCGAACGCGGACGGATCTGCGCTTCGTAGCCGGCGGGGATCTCGAAAATGAAGCCGGTCGGCACCAGCGCCCGCTGTCCCGGCGCAAGCGTCATCGGCTCGCCTGCGGCAACGGCGGCGCGCAGGTCCATACCGGCGGCACCCTCGGTCTCGTAGGCCGGCAGGTCCAATGCCTCGGCATGCGGCAGGCGGATGAGGGTCAAAGCGGGTTTGGTCTGGGATGTGTGCATGGTCATCACATCATAAGCCGGGCGCTGCCAATGTCGGTCAATTGCATAATGAGGGCCGAGCCTGTAAAGACGCGGCAACTCACAGGATTCTAAGATATGGCCGAAAGTCTCGCCGAGGCGGTATCCCGCCGCCGCACATTTGCGATCATCGCCCACCCGGACGCGGGTAAGACCACGCTCACCGAAAAGCTGCTGCTGTTCGGCGGCGCGATCCAGCTCGCCGGCGAAGTCAAGGCGAAGAAGGATCGCATCCAGACCCGTTCGGACTGGATGAAGATCGAGCGCGAGCGCGGCATCTCGGTCGTCACCTCGGTGATGACATTCGAATATGGCGGCAACGTCTTCAACATTCTCGACACGCCCGGTCACGAAGACTTCGCCGACGACACCTATCGCACGCTGACGGCGGTCGATGCCGCGGTCATGGTCATCGATGCCGCCAAGGGTATCGAGCCGCGCACGCTGAAGCTGTTCGAAGTCTGCCGCATGCGCGACATTCCGATCATCACCTTCATCAACAAGATGGACCGCGAGAGCCGCGATCCCTTCGAGATCCTCGACGAGGTCGAAGAAAAGCTGGCACTCGACTGCGCGCCGGTCACCTGGCCGATCGGTCGCTCCAAGACCTTCTGCGGCTCCTATCACCTGGCCGACAACACCGTGCGTGGTTCCGACACGCAGGAAGTGCTGACGAAGGTCAATGGCCCCGAGATGGCCGCGCACCGCCTGCCGGAAAACGAGCGCGATGCCTTCATCGAGGAGACGTCGCTGGCGATCGAGGCCTGCAAGCCGTTCGACAAGAAGGCGTTTCTCGAAGGCCACCTGACGCCGGTGTTCTTCGGCTCGGCGCTGCGCAATTACGGTGTGCGCGACCTCATCAACGCGCTCGGCGAGATCGCCCCGCCGCCGCGCGACCAGGTCGCCGATACGCGCACTGTGCACGCGACCGACGACAAGATGACGGCCTTCGTCTTCAAGATCCAGGCGAACATGGACCCGAACCACCGCGACCGCATCGCCTTTGCCCGCGTCTGCTCAGGCAAGCTCGAGCGTGGCATGAAGGCGCGGCTTGCGCGCACCGGCAAGCAGCTGGGCCTGAGCGCCCCGCAATTCTTCTTTGCCTCCCAGCGCCAGCTGGCGGACACTGCCTATGCCGGCGATGTCGTCGGCATCCCGAACCACGGCACCCTGCGCATCGGCGACACGCTGACCGAGGGCGAGCATCTCGTCTTCCAGGGCGTGCCGAACTTCTCGCCGGAAATCCTGCGCCGCGTGCGGCTGGAAGATGCGATGAAGGCGAAGAAGCTCAAGGAAGCGCTGCAGCAGATGGCCGAAGAGGGCGTCGTGCAGTTGTTCTCGCCGGAAGACGGCTCGCCGGCGATCGTCGGTGTCGTCGGCGCGCTGCAGCTCGACGTTCTGAAGGAACGCCTGCAGGGTGAATACGGCCTGCCGGTCTCCTTCGAAATGTCGCGCTTCTCCGTCTGCCGCTGGATTTCGTCCGACCAGCCCGCCGAACTCGACAAGTTCGTCACCGCCCGTCGCGGCGATATCGCCCGCGACCTCGACGGCGATCCGGTGTTCCTGGCGCAGGACAGCTTCTCGCTGCGCTACGAAGCCGAGCGTTATCCGGCGATCAAGATGGTCGCGATCAAGGAATATCACGTCGCCAAGGCGGCGTGATAAGGCGGCGTGATCAGGCGCGATGCCAGCCGGGGGTACCCGTCGGCTGGCTCCCGGCTCCTCAGAGCGTCGACATGCGCAGCGCCAGGACCAGCTGCGTG
>UBXV01000034.1 GCA_900469625.1 Hyphomicrobiales bacterium | reverse complement strand
CGTCACAAGTATTTTCATGGCCAAACCTTTCCGGCAATGTTCGTTGTCTGGCGAAAACCGTTACATGCGGCCGCGCCTGGCTTCGGGATCGTAGGGCGATTCTTCGATGACGCGGGCCTTGCGCCGCTCACCGAGGATCGGGACTTCCAGTTCCGTTCCGGGAACCCCAAGCTCGACCGGCAGCAGCGCGAAGGCAACATCGTGGCCGAGCGTGTAGGCGTAACCACCCGAGGTGATGCGACCGACCAGCTCGCCTTGATGATAGACGCCCTCATAGATCAGCGCGCTTGCACCATCGGTGTCGATCGCGATGGTGAAGGAGCGACGGGCGACGCCCTCTTCCTTTGCCTTTACCAGCGCATCGCGACCGATGAAGCAGCCCTTGTCGAGGCGCACGAAACGATCGAGGCTGCTTTCCCAGGCACTCAGTTCCGGGTTCATGTCACGATACATCGCCCGGTAGGACTTTTCGAGCCGCAACGATTCCAGCGCCTGCAGGCCAACCAACCGCAGACCATGCGGCTCGCCGGCGGCAAGCAGGGCGTCGAGCAGGTGCCGCTGGTAGCAGAGCGGATGATAAAGCTCCCAGCCGAGCTCGCCTTCATAGTTGACGCGCAACAGACGGACGTCGCTGGCAAGCCCCACCGTACCGGTCTGCACGCCGAACCAGGGGAAGGCCTCGTTGGAAAGATCGATTTCGGTCAGCGTCTGCAGCACCTCGCGCGCCTTCGGCCCGACGATGGTGAAGCAGCCACGATCATTGGTGACGTTGCGCAGTTGCACGCTGCCGTCCCTCGGCAGAAGCTTTGAGAGATCGTCGAAGTTCCAGCGCTCTGCCCGCGGCGTCGAGATCAGGTAGAACAAGCCGTCTTCGAGACGGGCGACGACATACTCAGCCTGAACTCCACCCTTCTTCGTCAGGTGATGACTGAGGTTGACGCGACCTGTTTTTGGCAGGCGGTTGGCGAGGATGCCGTCCAGCCAGGCCTCGGCACCCGGTCCGCTCACTTCGAACTTGGTCATCGGCGTCATCTCGACGAGGCCGACGGCGTTTCTGACGGCGTGAACCTCCTCGCCGACATATTTACCCTTCTCGGTCCAGCGCCAGCTGTACTGGTCCTTCGCCTCCACGCCCTCGGGCGCAAACCAGTTCGGCATTTCCCAGCCGTTGAGAACGCTCCAGACGGCCCCCTTCTGGGTCAGGCGATCATAGGAGGGTGCGGTCTTCTGCGGCCGGGCGGCCGGCATGTCCTGGCCGGGATAGTGCTGCTCGGCATGGGTGCCCCAGGCCTCGCGCACTTTCTCACGCGTCCAGTTCTTGTTGGCGTAGTCGCCGAAACGGCGCGGATCCAGCTCTGACGTGTCGAGGCTGTTGCCGCCTTCGACGATGCGCTCGGAGAGGTAATAGCCGATGGCGCCGCCCCAGAGAATGCCGCCAGGCACGCCCTCGGCGATCCAGACATTGTCGAGACCCCAGGCCGGACCCACCAGCGGCAGTTCGTCGGCGGTCATCTGGAAGGGGCCGCGGACATTGGCCTTGATGCCGACGCGGCCGAGCGCCGGGACGAGGTCCATCGCCCGCTCCCAGTTCCAGGAAACGGAATCGAAATCCTCTTCAAGCAGGTCGGCGCCGAACCACTCCGGCACGCCGTTCTCGGCAAAGAGCTTCAGGTGTTCGGTCTTCTCGTAGGGGCCGAACATCAGGCCGTCGCCCTCCTCGCGCAGATAGCCCTCGAAGCCTTCGTCGCGCAGGATCGGCATTTCCGGCAGGCCCTGGCGCTTGCGTTCGATCACTTCGGGGACGGCATCGGTGATCCAGTATTGATGGACGATCGGGATTGCCGGGATCTCGAGGCCGAGCATGGCGCCGGTCTGGCGCGCATAGTTGCCGGTCGCCGAAATGATGTGCTCGCAGATGATCTCGCCCTGGTTGGTCTTGATCTTCCACTCGCCGCTCGGCATGCGCTCGAAACCGCGCACCTCGGTGTTGAGATAGATCTTGGCGCCGCGATCGCGGGCACCCTTGGCCATGGCCTGCGTCACGTCGGCCGGCGCGATATGGCCGTCGTCTGGGTGATAGAGAGCGCCCAGCATCTCCTTGTTGTTTTCGAGGAGAGGCCAAAGTTCGCGGGCTTCCGCCGGCGACACAAGCTCGGCGCGAATGCCCTGAACCGCCGCAACGCTCATGTAGCTCTTGTATTCGTCAAAACGGTCACGGGTATTGGCGATGCGAAGCTGGCCGCATTTGTGCCAGCCGACATGCTGGCCGGTTTCGGCTTCGAGGCCCTCGTAGATCTCGATGGTCTTGGCGATCATGCGGCCGATATTGATCGAGCGGGCATAGGACGGAATGAGGCCGGCGGCATGCCATGTCGAGCCGGCGGTCAGCTGCGTGCGTTCGAGGAGCGCGACATCGGTCCAGCCGCGCTTCGTCAGACCGTAGAGAATGGCGGCACCGACGCAACCGCCGCCGATGACGACGGCCCGAGCATGAGTTTGCATGAAGAGGTTCCCTTATGTGGAATTTTCAGCAACTTACAAACGGCCGGTGCGCTTGTAATCTTGCTAAAAACTATCCGGGGGCATAACCTCAGTTTATGCATAGACTTCGCTCGCTCGTCCCCTCCGCCAACTATCTCTTCGTCTTCGAGGCCGCCGCCCGGCGGCAGAGCTTTACCGGCGCGGCGGAGGAGCTGAACGTCAGCCAGCCCGCCGTCAGCAAGACGATCCGCCTGCTAGAGGAGGCGACCGGCCTGAAGCTCTTCCGCCGCGAGCATGCCCGGCTGGAGCTGACGGCCGAGGGCAAGCGGCTATACAAGGAAACCCAGGAAGCCTTCGACCACCTGCACATGGTGATCTCGTCGCTCAGGCAGAAGCATTCGCGCGATATCGTGCGCGTGTCGTTCTCCGCATCCTTCGTGCAATTGTGGCTGCTGCCGCGGCTCAAAGCCTTCAAGGCGCAGCATCCGGATATCGCCCTGCGCATTGCCGAAAGCAGCCGGGACGACCAGGACCTGCTGGAGGAAGATATCGACCTTTCCGCACGTCTCGGCACCGGCAAATGGCCTGGTATCCACGCCTGGCATTTCGTCACCGAAGAGGTTTGGCCAGTCTGCAGCCCCGCCTATCTGAAAGAGCACGGGCCGATCGAGACCCCGGCCGACCTGCTCAACCATACGCTCTTGCATTTCGAGGAACGGCATCGCTCACGCGTCGGCTGGCGCGAATATCTCGAACGTAATGACGTCTCGGCCGCCAAGCTGACGCAGGACTTCGTCTTCACCGACGCGCTAAATTCGATCGAAGCGGCGGTGCTCGGCCAGGGGGTCGCGCTTGGCTGGAAACACCTGGTGCACGACCACCTGAAGGCCGGCAAGCTCGTCTGCCCGATCCGGGCGAGCTATCTCACGGGACAGAGCATCCATATCGTCATGCCGGCGCAGCGCCCGCCCAAACGCGGCACCGAGATCTTTCGCGACTGGCTGATGGAGCAGAACGCCGACGCCGACTTCTTCGCCAGGGATTGACGGGAAAACCGCTTCTTCAGAAGCGCTCGCCGACGAAGTGCGCGACCTGGGCGCCAGCCTCGTAATAGGCTTCCTTCAGACGCCGCATCGGCGGGTCATTGGGGTCGCTGAGCGGCAAGGGCAACTCCGCCTCGGCGATCTCTCCCAGAATATGGCGCGCGAGCACCCGGCCGAACACCGTTCCGGGCGCGATGCCGCGACCGTTATAGCCGGAAAAGCCGACGACATTCGGCGCGAACCGATGGAAGCGCGGCAGCGCGTTGGTGGTCATGCCGATCTGGCCGTACCATTCGCACTCGAAATCGACCTTGCCCAGCTCCGGGAAAAGCCGGGCCAGCGAACGCCGCGCCCAGGCCTTGTGCACGGCAGCACCGCCGTTGCGCAAAGCGCCGACGCTGCCGAACACCAGCCGTCCCGCCTTGTCCATGCGGAACGACGAGAGGATCTCCTTGGTGTCCCACACGCCCTCGCGGTCGGGCAGGATGGTCGCGAGCATCTCCGGCGCAAGCGGCCAGGTCGCGAGGTTGAAATAGGGCAGGTAGACCTGCTCGGTGCGCACATGCTCCCACGGGCCGGTACTATAGGCGTCGGTCGCGACGATGATCCAGTCGGCCGTCACCGATGCCCTGTCCGTCGCCACCTTCCAGCGGCTGCCGATCCGCTCCGTCGAGACGACCCGGCTCGATGTGTGCAACGTAACCCCGGCACGCTCAGCCGCATGCGCCAGGCCACGGACATAGGCAAGCGGCTGCAAGGTCCCTGCCCGCTTGTCGAGGAGCGCGCCGGCATAGGCTGACGTGCCTATTCGGGCAGCCGTCTCTGCCGCGTCGAGAAGCTCGACCGGCGCGCCGCGCTTCTGCCACTGCGAAGCCCGTTCGGCGATTTCCTTCAGGCCGCTTTCACCGACGGCGCAGTGCAGCGTGCCGTTGCGCTCGAGCTCGCAGGCAATCGCATGTCTGTCGATCAGCTCCATCACCACGCGCGGCCCGTTGCCCAGAAGATCGAGAAGCCTTTCGCCGTGAACTGCCCCGAGTTCGCCGGGCAGGTCGTCGGGCATCACCCACATGCCGGCATTGATCAGCCCGACATTGCGCCCCGCGCCGCCAAAGCCGATCTCGGTCCCTTCGAGCAGGATGACCCTGCGGCCGGCCTCGGCCAGATGCAGCGCTGCCGAAATGCCGGTGAAACCGCCGCCGACGACCACGACATCGGCGGATGCGTCCGCTGCAAGCAGGCCGGTTGCCGGCGCCGACGGCGCGGTCTTTTCCCAAAGGCCGTGGGAGCGGGGGTCGTTCAGCATCGGTTTCGTCCTTCGTGCGGGGCATCGTTTCGTCTCTGCCCGCAAATTCCATCTGTTATGACAATGATAACGTCGCCGTCACTGTGTAAAGACCACCGTCCTGTGACCGTTGAGCATGACGCGGTTTTCCAGATGCATCTTCACCGCGCGGGCAAGAACCCGGCTCTCGATGTCGCGGCCGGTGGCGACGAAATCCTCGGCGCTCATCGCGTGGGTCACCCGTTCGGTCTCCTGCTCGATGATCGGGCCCTCGTCCAGATCGGGCGTGACGTAGTGAGCCGTCGCGCCGATCAGCTTGACGCCACGCACATGCGCCTGGTGATAGGGTTTGGCCCCCTTGAAGGACGGCAGGAAAGAGTGGTGGATATTGATGATCCTGCCATAAAGCCGCTTCGACAGATTGTCGGAAAGCACCTGCATGTAACGGGCAAGGACCACGAGGTCGGCCCCGGTGTCGCGCACCAGGTCGATGAGACGCTGCTCCTGCTCGGCCTTGTTGTCCTTCGTTACCTTCCAGTGATGATAGGCAATGCCGTCCAGTTCGGCGGTTCTCGCACTGTCGTCGTGGTTGGAGACGATGGCGACCACCTCGGCATTCAGCCAGCCGACGCGGATCTGGTAGAGCAGATGCAGCATCGCATGGTCGAACCTGGAGACCATCACGATGATCTTCGGCCGCTGCGTCGCATCCGAGATAGCCGCCTTCATGCCGAAGCGGTCGATTGCCGGCTTCAGCGCCCGCTCGACGCCGTCGCGCGCCATGCCGGCGGGCCCGCTAAAGGCGATGCGCATGAAGAAACAGTTGCTTTCGACGTCGCGAAACTGGTTGCTCTCGACGATGTTGCCGCCGATCGCCGCAAGCTCGGTTGTCACGGCCGCAACGATCCCTGGCTGATCGTCGCAGGCAAGCGTCAGGATGAACGACGCGGCAGCGCCAGTGGATGTCAGGTTGGCGGGCATCAGGGTCATGCCACTTTCCTTTCGTGGTAGCGGTCAGGGAACGGCGGTTGATCGCGGCTCAGGCCTTGGATTTCGGCTGGCCGAAGACATAGTCGGCGACCCTCGGCAGAAAGGTCTCGCGGTGATAGCCGCGCGGCTTGTCGCCGACGGCGACCCCGGCATTGAGGATGCCCGCCTGGTAGTCGTCGGCAAACAGCGAATAGGGATAGACCGGCTCGACGGCACTTGCCGCCTGCAACTGCTGGCGCAATTCGACAGGGATCGTAAAGTCGAGCGCGGCCAGATTGTCGTCGAGCTGTTCGAGCCGGCTGGCGCCGATGATGGCGGCGCCAACGCCGGGCTGCGTAACCACCCAGTTCAGTGCGACCTGCGCCATGCTGCGGCCAGTTTCGCCGGAAACCTCCTCCAATGCCGCGACGATGCGCATGTTGCGCTCGGTAAAGAGGCCGAGCCCGCTGCCCGCAGCATCGAGCGAGAGCCGCCCCGCCGCCGCCTGGCCAGCGCGATACTTGCCGGAGAGCAGGCCCATGGCGAGAGGGCTCCAGGCAGTGATCCCGAGGCCGAGCGTCTGGGCGAGCGGTACGAATTCGTTCTCGATGCTGCGCTCGGCCAGCGAATAGGGCAGTTGCAGGCAGATCGGTGGCGTCAAGGCATGCGCCTCCGCCCAGGTCTGCGCGCGCGCCGCGTACCAGCCGGGCACGTCGGAAAGTCCGGCATAGCGGATCTTGCCGGCGCGCACGAGATCGTCGAACGTCCGCATGACCTCTTCTGCGGGCGTGATCCGGTCCCAGGTGTGCAGCAGATAAAGATCGATATAGTCCGTCTTCAATCGCCGCAGCGAGGCATCGACGGCGCGCATCAGGTTCTTGCGCCCGTTGCCGCCGGCATTCGGGTTGCCGGGCTCCAGGCTGTTGGAAAACTTGGTGGAGATCACCACCCGGTCGCGAACGCCCCTCTCGGCGACGAACTTGCCGATCAGTTCTTCACTGAGGCCCGCCGCATAGGAATCGGCCGTGTCGATGAAATTGCCGCCGACCGCGACATAGCGGTTAAAGATCGTGCGCGCTGCATCCTCGTCCGAACCCCAGGAACCGCCGATCCCGCGAATGCCGCCATTGCCGAAGGTCATCGTGCCGAGCGCGAGCCGGCTGACCCGGAGGCCCGAACGGCCGAGAAGGTAATAGTGGTCCATGGACATGGCTGGTTCCTGATTGTCTTGCGCCCCGGTCCCGGCCGCCGTCACATGCGGCCGTGATAGCTTCTGCGAGCGACGCTTTGCTGGACGTGATTGATCATCGTGATGAAGTCGAAGACCGGTCTGCCGGTCGCCGCCTGCACGGCGTGAGCATAGGGGGGCAGGTCGCTGCATTCGAGCAGAATGGAGCGAACGTCCGGATTATCCTCGACAAGCTTGCGGCCGACGTCGGTGACCTCCCGCTCGATCGCAGCACTGTCGAGCGTGCCCCTTTCCTCCAATATGGCCTCGCGAAATTCCTTCTGCCCTTCCATGCCGGCAATCGCCAGCGGGATATGGCCCGGCACATTGCTCGCCTCGAAGTGGCGCGGCGTAAGGCGGCTGGCATTGGCCGTGATGATGCCGACCGTTCCACCGGCGACCGAATGCATGAACGGGATCTGCATCAGGCTCGACAGCAGCACGGGGATATCGACAGCGGCGGCCACCTCCTCCTGGAAATAGGCCATGAAACCGCAGGCGCCTGTGATCGCTTTCACGCCGCGGCTCTGCAACTCCACCGCCGCTTCGACGAAGACGTCACGAAGCGCCGGATCGCGCTGATTGAGCAGCCGGTCGATCGAGGCGCCGCGCACCTCCTGGAAACGCACCGGATAATCATAAGTGGTGGCGTTGCCGACATTGCCGGGCACGCAAGGATAGGCCGCGTCGAGGATGAGGATGCCGATCGATTCCCCGTACCACGACTGCGTCTTCCGCGTGACTGTGTGGACAGTCATCGTCTTGTCTCCGCTATCAGATTGTTTGCAAACCGGCGCGAGCCGGAAGGGCGGGAGCCTGCCCGGCTCCCGCAGGCGGTCCTTACTCGACCAGGCGCGGCGCGCCGGTCTCGGCGGCAGTGCCATCGAGACCATAGGATTTCAGGATGCTGACAATGGTGCCGTCGGCATGCATCGCCTCGATACCTGCGTCCAGCGCGATACCGAATTCCTTGGCGTTGAAGGAATAGGGGAAGGCCGCCTGTGCAGCTTCCTTGGTCGCCCTGACCCGATCGTCGGAGGCGGCAACCTTGACCTTGACGTCCTTGAGCGCGCCGTTCTTTTCGGCGACGACGCCGGTCGAATAGCCGTCGACCGCCACGTCGATGCGGCCGGAGAAGAGGTCCTGCTGCATGTTGACCGAGTTGGGATAGAGCTTCAGTTTGGAACCGAGAAGCGTCTTCAGATCGGTGACCCAGAGATAACCCTGGACCGTGCCGACCTGCTTGCCTTCGAGGTCGGCGACATTGGCGAAGCCTTCCTTGGAATAGATCGCCATCTGGTCTGTATAGAGCGGCGCCGAGAGGTTCATGACCTTGGCCCGCTCGGCCGTGCGATACCAGTCACCGGTGGCGATATCGGCCTGGCCCGACAGTACATACTGGATGGCGGCGGCCGGATCGACGGCAACGGCCTTCACCTTCAGGCATTCGCGCTTGGCGAATTCCGCGGCGATGTCGCCGTCGATGCCCTTCATGTTGCCGGCATCGTCCAGGTAGGAATGAGGAACATAGGTGGTGACGGCGACGGTCAGCGTGCCCTGCTCGATCGTCGAGAAGGTGTGCTTCGGGGTGCAGTCCTGCGCAAGCGCCACCTGGCTCGAGATGAGGACGCCGGCGATACCGGTCAGCAGGAGGCGGGTCGTGGTCGCAAGTATGGTCATGCCTGAATGCCCTTTCGTGGTGTTGGTTCAGCGTTGCGCATAGGAACCGGCGCGCTTTTCGACATGGCTGACGACGAGAGCGGCGGGGATGGAGATCGAGGCGTAGAGAACGCCGGCGGCAAGCAGCGCCGGAAAGTAGCGAAATGTGTTCGAGCCGATTTCATAGGCCCGGCTGACAAGTTCCGGCAGCGCGATGGTGAAGCAGAGCGACGTGCCCTGGAAGATCAGGATGGAGAAGGCGAGCAGCGCCGGTAGCGCGACGCGCAGGCCCTGCGGCAACAGGACGTAACGCAAGGCATCCAGTCGGTTGAGGCCGATCGCCACCGCCGCCTCGCGCTGCCCGTGCGGGATCGACTGCAGGCTGGCGCGGATGATCTCGCTGGTATAGGCGCCTGTGTTCCAGGCAAGCGCGATGACGGCTGCAGTGAAGGACCCGAGCGTCAGGCCCGTGGTGGGCAGCCCGAAATAGATGAACTGCAGCAGCACCAGCGCCGGCGCGCCGCGGCCGACCTCGACCAGGAACAGTGCAAGGATTTTCGTCAGTCGGCTTTTGGCGAGCACGCCGAGCGCGAGCAGCAGGCCGAAGGGGATGCCGATCAGCAGGCTGAGGGCCGTCACCTGAAGGCTGATCGACAGGCCCGACAGCAGGTCGGGCAGCCAGGCGGAGAGTTCTTCGAGGCTCGGCAACATCAGCGCGCCACCTTTGCTTGCAGATAGCCGTCGGCGACACGGGAGAGCCAGGCGACCGGCAGGCTCAAGAGGATGTAGAACATGCCGACCAGGGCGAAGACCTCGAGGCCGCGAAAGGTGAGCTGCGACAGCTGGTTGCCCTGGAAGGCGAGTTCGCTGACGCCGATGGTCGAGGCGACGGCGGTTTCCTTCATCAGCCCGATCAGGTAGCTGGCGGCCGAAGGCAGCGCGACGCGAAAAGCCTGCGGCGCAACGACATCGGTGAGCGTCGACCAACGCCCGAGATTGAGCGCCGACGAGGCCTCCCATTGCCCGAAATGGATGGAGGCCAGCGCGCCGCGGTAGATTTCCGCCATGTTGGCGGCCGCGATCAGCCCGAGGCCGGCGAGTGCCGCATTGAACGGGCTGATCGGAAAGACGCTCATCCCAAGGCCGAAGAAGATGATGAACAGCCACAGGATCGGCGGAATGCCGCGCACGATCTGGATGAACACCATGGCGAGGAACCTGAGCGGCAGGATGCGGCTCTGTCTGGCCGCGACGAGCGGCACGCCGAGGAGGGCGCCGGCAAAGAACGCGCCGAGCGTGAGCGCCACCGTCCAGGGCAACCCGCGCAGGATGGCGAGGAGATCGGCGCTCATCGGTCGTGCACCGCGCGCAGGAATCGTTTCGTTCGCTCCTCTTGCGGATTGCGCATGACGTCTGCCGACGGTCCCTTTTCGATGATCTTGCCGTCGGCCATGATCATCACCGTATCGGAGACATTTTCGGCAAAGCTCATTTCGTGGGTGACGACGATCATCGTCATGCCGGTCTCGGCCAGTTCCCGCATGACGGCGAGCACTTCAAGGCCGAGTTCCGGGTCGAGCGCCGAGGTCGGCTCGTCGAAGAGCATGACGTCGGGATCGAGCGCGAGCGCTCTTGCAATCGCGATGCGCTGCTGCTGTCCACCGGAACAGCGTCCCGGAAACTGCTGCGCCTTGTCGGCCAGGCCGACGCGGCTCAACAGCTGCATAGAGCGCTCGTCGGCACTCCTGCGGCTGCGTCCCAGCACGCGTTCCTGCGCCAGGCTGACATTGCGCAACACGGTCATGTGCGGAAAGAGGTTGAAGGACTGGAAGACCATGCCGACGCTGCGACGGAGGGTCGAAAGCTCCGACCGGCCGGCTGGTGCTGCGGCGTTGAGCGAGATGTCGCCGATGGTGACATGACCGCCATCCGGCGGCTCCAGGTAGTTGATGCAGCGCAGCAGCGTGCTCTTGCCAGAGCCGCTCGGACCGATGATCGCCAGCACTTCCCCCGGCATCACCTCGAGGTCGACGCCGTCGAGCACCGTGTGGTTGCCATAGTGCTTGCTCAGCTTGTCTAGCTTGATCAGCGGCTTTCGCGCCCGTTCGTCTGCGGAAGCCACGCCATTGGCGGCCGATGCATTGTCCCTGCTCATTCTCGGTTTGCCACTCCCCAGGTGCAAGACAGCGCCATCCATGACGATTTCGCTCCAATGCAGGCACGGAGAGGCTCAAGCGTCGGATGAGCCGCGTCCAGTCCCTGAATTTGTTTGATGTTTGCCGCCAGCCAAAGGGCGAACGGCAGTCGTTCCCGTTCTTTTGTTGGGGAGTACCATAGCGATTCGAAATCGCGTCGGCAGGCGAGAAAAAATGCAGATCGGCATAACCTGGCGTTATGATTTCTGCAGGCGCGCCTGGCCAACTTTTTGGCGAGCCTGGCGACTGTCCCTGCCCCAGGCGCGGGCAGAACATGGGGTGCGGCCGAGAACGGGACAGATTCGACCAAAAATGGTTAATGCCGATCATCGCCGCCGTGGACAAGATAACGCTATTTTAGCCATGACCGATGAGTAAACCCATCAGATCGCTAGATATCGCTATGCTCTGGAGAGCCTTGGAAAATTGCCTGCGTCGTCCGCAAGTGATAGAAAGGGCTGTGGAATTGCAACCGAACGGTGAGACTGCCTGCCCTGGTCGCCTCGGCCGAAACTGCCGGGCAGGATGCCGGATACGCCATTTACTGGTGGCCTGGACCATGACACTTTGTGCGGGCGAATGAGGATCGACTGAACGGGCGCGCGATGGCGTGCTCTCAGGTCAAGCCGGCGCTGCGCTCGCCGGCGGTCCGAAAGGAACGAAAGGGAAAGGCTCGGATGTCAAGCACTGACTCGACGTTGTCTGTTGCATCCTCCGTGGACGATAGTGTCCTTGGCAATACCGAAGAGGTCATCTCGCTTTACGACGAGGCGCTGCATCTGGTGGCATCCTCGGTCGCGCTTCAACGGGCGTATGAGGTGGCCGGGCTGGTGGATGCGACGCTCTGGCATGTCTATCCCGAGTTGCTGGAGCCGGCTTCCAAGTCAATCGCCGAATCCGTGCTGACCAATGGCGTTCCCCGCAGCATCGAAGTCATCAACGCACCCAATCGCTCGCGGCGGACGCTGCTGATCTTTCGTGCCGGACAGGGCATCGGCGTCATCGAGACGGACGGAGCATCGGCGCGCCGGGAGGTCGCCAGCCAGGGCGAAAACGAACGGGCGCTTCTGCTTCACCAGGCGACCCACGACGCCCTGACCGGCCTGCCCAACCGGCGCCAGTTCAGCGACGATCTGCGCAGCGTGCTGCCGGCCGTTCAGGAGAAGAAGCCGGCGCTGATGCAGATCGACCTCGACGACTTCAAGCCGATCAACGATACGCTCGGACACGGCGCGGGCGATGCGGTGCTGCGGATGGCCGCCGAGCGCATCCGCGGAGTTCTCAGCGAAGGCGAGGTCGCCTACCGGCTGGCGGGCGACGAATTCGCGATCATCCAGCGCAATGCGGATCAGCCGATGGAGGCCGAGCGTCTGGCCGAGGCTGTCGTCAACGCCTTCAAGGAGCCGTTCACGGTCGACGGTATTTCCGCCTTTGTCGGCGCGAGCATCGGCATCGCCATTGCGCCGCCTGACGGCAATGAGGGCGAGCAGCTGATGAAGGCCGCCGATATCGCCCTTTATGCAGCCAAGAAGGAGGGGCGCGGCCGCGCCAAGACCTTCAGCCGTTCCATGCTGATCGTGCTGGAACAACGCGAGATGCTGCGGCGAAGCCTGCGCACCGCGCTCAAGGAAAACCAGTTCTCCATCGAGTATCAGCCGCTTGTGAAGCCGCCCTTCACCATTGTCGGCTTCGAGGCCCTGGTCAGATGGCGCCATCCGCTGGTCGGCATCATTCCGCCCAACGTCTTCGTGCCGATGGCCGAGGCCGACGGGCTGATGAGCGACATTGGCCAATGGGTGCTCGAACAGGCATGCCGGGAGGCGACCCGCTGGCCCTCGCACTTCACCGTCGCCGTCAACCTGTCACCGGCCCAGTTCCTGCACGACGGTTTCACGGACCGCGTGTCGCAGACGCTGGATATGGTGGGCCTGCGGGCCGAGCGGCTCGAACTGGAGGTCACCGAATCCGTTCTTCTGGAGAAGACCACCAACAATCTGGATACGCTCAACACACTGAACGTGCTTGGCATCCAGATCTCGCTCGACGATTTCGGCACCTACTATTCCTCGCTCAGCTATCTCAAGAACTTCCCGTTCGACACGATCAAGATCGACCGCTACTTCATCAAGGATCTGGAGAATGACGAGAAGAGCCAGGTGATCGTCCGCTCGATCATCGCACTGGCCCACGGCCTGGGAATGGCGGTGACGGCAGAAGGCGTCGAAACGCGCGCGCAGGCTCTCTGGCTCGATCGCGAAGGCTGCGACCGACTGCAGGGTTACTTCCTTGGAGTGCCGATGCCGCCCAACACGATCGACAGCTATCTGCGCCAATCGTCGTCGATGGAAATATCGTAACAGGGCTGGGGTAAAGCGATCGGGTCGGCCGCAGGCACAAGGGCCGCGGGGCGGCCAACCAGTTTGCGTGCCTGATAAATCAGCCTAGAAAGTGCCTGTGGGCCGTGGCAAAGTTCCACAGATGGAGGACAAGACAAGCATGATCGTCGCTAACAATGGCCCAGCGGAAGCGGCATTCGAGCCCTTGCTTCAGCTGGAGATGGAGATGGGAACCTTTATTTCGGAGTGGCAGCATTGCGACCATCTCTCGAGTTATCTGGCCCGGATCATCAGCCATAACAGGACCGACCCTGTCCGCCATTCCAACTTCTTCTCGTCGGCGCTCAATGAGCTGCTCGAAGTTTCGTTTCGCAGCGGCGCCTCCAGCGGCCAGGTCGTTCTGGCGATCTTCCGTCATGGCCCGGTCGAGCAGATCAAGATCACCTTTCCCTGCGCTGCCGAGCAGATCCCGTTTTATCGGGAAGCCGTGTCGAAGGTCGATCGCAGCGATGCGCGTGCCCGTTATCTCGATTCGATATCGACCGACATGGCGCCCAGCCGCGACAGCATCCTGCTCGATCTCGCCATCAATTTCGACGCGAGCATTCGCTTCGAGGAAGGCCCTTCGCCCGCCGTTACGCTGGTCGTCGACCTGCCGCTGGAAGGGCTGGTGAGTTGAGCGCCGCAGCCCTTTCCCCGAGTTTCAAGACGGCCTTCGACGCGAACAGCCAGGTGTTTTCGCTGGCAGGCGTCATCCGCCCTCGCTCGATCGACGAGATCGCCGACAGCATCACCATGCTCAAACATGCGATCGATGATGTGCGCGGCGTGCTCTATCTCGACGTCAAGCGCCTCATCCAGATGAACAACACGGCGTTCCATGCCTTCGTGCGGGTCGCCCTCGACGCCTGTCGCGCCCGGTCGGACTTGCGCGTGGTGATCGTGACATCAAGCGTCGTCGGCTGGACGACGCGCATGTTCGGTCACCTGAACGAAATCGAACCGCAGATCACCGTCGAGGTCTACGATTCGACCTTCTACCCCGGCCAGAGCTTCCTTGAGGATACGAGCTTCATTCCGATCCTCAGGACCCAGACGAAGATGACCTGGCGCCACGAGCGCTCGATCCTGCAGCGGCACGGGCTGCGTCCCGGCATCGCCATGGCGGACGTTTGCTGCGGCATCGGCGATTTTGCCGTGCTCGTGCAGAAAGAGTTCCAGCCGGCGCGGATTGTCGCGCTCGATCATTCCAAGGCAAGCCTTGCCTATGCGCGGGAAGTGGCCGCCAATTTCGGCATCACCGATATCGAATACACCTATGGCGATGCATCGGAGATGCTGCTCGAAGACAACCAGTTCGATTTCGTCAGCTGCCGCCACTCGCTGCAGATCTTCAACGAACGGGAACTGCTGCTGAAGGAACTCTACCGGATCTGCAAACCGGGCGGACGCGTCTATATCACCAATGAAAAGAACTCCCATTGCCTCGGCGAGCCGCGCGCGCAAAGCATCCAGTGGACCTACAACGAGGTCGCCAAGCTGTTTAGCCACTTCGACATGGATGTCGAACTCGGGCCGAAGAGCCGGCGCTATCTCGCCGAAGCCGGTTTTGACGATATCCTGGTGGAATCGTTCATGGTGACCAACCTGGATGGCGACCCGCAGGACTTCGCCGACGTGATCACCGCCTGGGAAAACGTCTATGCGGGCGAAATGGCGGTCCGCCGTGGCGATCCGCCCGAATTCATCGAGCGTTTCCGCCAGGGCTTCAGGGACCATATCTTTGCCGCGCTGCACCCCAAGGGATATGCCGGCTGGCCGATTTGGGTCGCCTCGGGACGCAAGCCAACATGAATGTACAGAATGCACCAAGCTCCCGCTTCGGTTTGAGATCCTTTCGCGCGAAATTCGTGCTCGTCGTTGGCGGCGCGGTGCTGTTCGATCTTCTGGTCACCGGCGGCCTAGCCCTCTGGAACGTGCAGAGACTGTCGCGCGATGCGGCAAGCGAAGTCGGCCAGGGCCTGCAGAAGGCCAACCAGGACTACATGCGGTCCTATGCGGAATCGACCGCCGCTCGCGTCAACCTGTTGCTCGGCCAGGTCCACACCGACGTCGGAACGCTCGCCGGCGTTCTCCAGTCGCAGATCGACCGACCGGTTCGCAAATCGCAGGTGGGCGAGGCGCTCGCCCGCGGCGCGCCGGGCGCGGTGACCGCCGTCTACAACGAAAAGGGCGGCTGGGCCCAGAACCTGCCCGGCCCGCTCTCCGTCGTCAGTGTCTGGGGGTATCTGCTGGGGCCGGACCACCGTCCGCGTCCCGACGTCCAGGCCGACATCGAAAACAGCGCCGTTCTCGACCTGGTCGCGCCGAGCCTGCTGGAAAGCGGCCGATCGAAGCTGCAGATGTACTACATCGGTCCCAAGGAGCGACCGATTTTCAGGACCGCGCCCTATACGGACCAGGCACAGACCTTCGATCGGCTCTATCCCGGCCATAACCAGGCGGAATTCTGGACGTTCTTCTTTCCCGGCATCTACGAATCCTGGGAGCAATGGGCGAAGGATCCGAGCCTGAGGCCGGTACCCAATGACGTCACCCAGACGGCGCCCTATACCGACGCAATCACCGGCAAGCTCATCGTCAGCTTCTTCCAGCCGCTCTGGTCGCGCGACCGCAAGGCGGTCGCGGGCGCTGCCGGCGCCGACATCACGCTCGACCAGCTGGCCGAGGTGGTCCAGAACGTCAAGGTTGCCGAAAGCGGCTTCGGCTTCCTTGCGATGTCCGATGGCAATGTGCTGGCCATCAATCCGGCCGGCGAGAAGACGATCGGCCTGCAGACGTCAAGCGAAACCGGCACGCAGGGCGTGACCGGCGCGAACCGGTCGTTGCGCAAGAGTGCCCAGGCGGCCATCGCGCAATTGCCGCTCGGACAGGACGGTGTGATCCAACGGGTCATGCTCGACGAAGGCGGCGAGAAGGTCCCCTATCTCGTCCTCTTGAAGCAGCTGCTGCCGGAAAACTTCTGGATGTCGGGGCCGGTGCGCAAGGAGACGATGTCGCTCGGCATCGTCGTTCCGGAACGGGAGATCTACGCGTCGCTGTTTGCCGCCCAGGCCGGCATCTCGCAGGCAACCAACCGGATCCTCGCCTACCAGATCCTGGCGCTGCTTGCGTCCCTGCTCTTCGTGACGGCGGCGGTGTTCGGCATCTCCAAACGCGTCACCGCCGGTATCAGCGCACTTGCCGATGCCGCCAAACGCATCCAGGCGAAGGACTATTCCGTGCGCGTGCCGATCTCGACGCGCGACGAGGTCGGCGAAGCCGGCATCGCCTTCAACCGCATGGCGGCGGAGATCAGCTTCAACACCGAAAACCTCGAGCATCTTGTCGAGGAACGCACGAAACAGATCGAGGAAGCCAACCAGCAGATCTCGGCCCTCAACGCGCAGCTGCGCAGCGAGAACCTGCGACTCGGCGCCGAACTGGCGGTCGCCCGGCAGATCCAGATGATGGTGCTTCCGAAAGCCGGCGAGCTTGACGAGATCGCCGATCTCGAGATCGCCGCCTATATGCGCCCTGCCGACGAAGTCGGCGGCGATTATTACGATGTCCTGCGCGACGGCACGCGGCTGAAGATCGGCATCGGCGACGTCACCGGCCACGGGCTGGAGAGCGGCGTGCTGATGCTGATGGTGCAATCGGTCGCGCGCGCCCTGCAGGAAGCCGGCGACATGGACCCCAACCAGTTCCTCAATCGCCTCAACCGGGCGATCTACAAGAACATCGTGCGCACCAACACCGACAAGCATCTTTCCCTCGCATTCCTCGATTATGATGGAGGTCGGCTCACGCTTTCCGGACAACACGAGGAGCTGATCATCGTTCGCAACGCCGAGGAAGTGGAGCGCATCGACACGCTGGATCTGGGCCTGCCTATCGGGTTGGAGTCGGATATCTCGCGCTTCGTCGCGACGCGCGAGGTCGCGTTTTCGCGCGGCGACATGATCATCCTCCACACCGATGGTGTGACGGAGGCGGAGAATGCGGCCGGCGAGCTGTTTGGCATCGAACGGCTCTGCAACAGCGCCCGGCAGTTTTACGGACACAGTGCCGAAGACGCGAAATCAGGCATCATCGAGGACTTGATGGCGCATATCGGCAAGCAGAAAATACACGACGACATTACCCTCGTGGTCATGAGACACAGGTGAACGGATGACGACTCTTTACGGACCGGCGGACCTGACAAGGGGCGCCAACGAAAGCGTGACGCGGCTGCGTCTTTATGATGGCCAACTCAATCTGAGCTGGAAGCATTGTGCCATTACCTCTGATTTCGTCGCCGAGCTGATTGCGCTCCGGTACAAAGGGTCGCGCAACGCCTACAAGGAAGTTCGCCACAATATCGGCTACCTGACGAACGAGCTGGTCGAAAATGCGGTCAAGTTTCGCACCGCCGGCGGCATCGTGGTCGAGGCGTCCATCAACGACAACAATTTCCGTGCCAAGGTGTCGAACGTCGTCGACGGCGAGACCGCGGCGCGTTTCCAGGATCTTCTGTCGGAGATCACCACCGGCGATCCCGGCGACCTCTTGATCGAGCGCATCGAGGCCAATGCGATTGGCGCCGGCAAGAGCGGATCTGGACTTGGTCTTTTAACCTTGATGAGCGATTATGGCGTTCGCTTCGCTTGGGTTTTCGGACCCAATGGCGACGGTGGCGGCATCGCACTCGAGACCTATGCCTCGATCCCCGTCCCCGATATCTCGAACTGATGAGCAGGTGAATATGGAAATCAAGGACGAGGACTACCGCGTTTGGTCCGAAGGTAACGACATCCACTTCGAGGGAACCATGCGGCTCCCGGGCACCGACGCATATGCCCCGATCTTTTCGCTCGCCATGGGGGTGCTGGAAGCAGAGCCCGAACGCATGACGATCGATCTCGCCGAGTTGCAGTTCCTCAACTCGTCGGGGATCAACCTGCTCGCAAAGCTGACGATCGAAGCCCGCAACCGACCGAACGTGCAATTGACCGTGCGCGGTACGTCTGAGGTTCCGTGGCAGTCAAAATCGCTTCCCAACCTGAAGAAGCTGCATCCGGGCATCGACCTCAGGCTGAACTGAGCCAGTATCCGCGACGGCGCCGCACCAGAATGCTGGCTGCGATCAGCCGTCGCGGCCGAATACACCCGATGGTTCGTTCGTGTCGGCCGGACGATGCTTCGGCTGAGGACATAGCGCCGGTCCCCAACTGGCGGAGCTGCAAACCCGGCACCGGCCATGCGCTCCGGATCACACGATTTCGATTTTACTCCTGTTCTGGCTGCCCCTAGGCTTCACGCGGTTCAAACTGCACCGGGAGGAAACGCCATGAAACGCAGACTTCTAATTGTCGCGGCCGCACTGGCCTGTTCGGTCGCCGGGGCATACGCCCAGGAGACGACGATGAGTTTCTTCGTCACCAGCGCCAACCCGGGCAAGGGTGGCGACCTCGGCGGTCTTGCCGGGGCTGACGCCTACTGCAACACGCTGGCGACCGCCAGCGGTTCGACCGGCAAGACATGGAAGGCCTATCTCTCCACCGATGCGGAAAATGCCAAGGACCGTATCGGGGCCGGCCCCTGGTACAACGCCAAGGGCGAAAAGATCGCCGACGATGTCGCCACGCTGCACAGCGACAAAAACAATCTGACCAAGCAGACGGCGCTCAACGAGAAGGGTGAGGTCATCAACGGCCGCGGCGACACGCCGAACCGGCACGATATCCTCACCGGCTCCAAGGCCGACGGCACCGCGGCGCCGGAAACCTGCGGCAACTGGACGCTCAGCGGAACCGATGACGCAGCCATCGTCGGCCATAGTGACCGAACGGGCCTCAACGACAGCGCGGAGGCGAAATCGTGGAATTCTTCGCACGCCACGCGCGGCGGCTGCACCCAGGAAGCCTTCAAAGGGACCGGTGGCGACGGGCTCTTTTACTGCTTCGCCGCGAATTGACGGCAACGGCGGGATCGAGCCGTCGCATCTGCAAAGCGAGCGGCGGCTGTGGCTGAGCGCCCACGACCCGCCCGCTCCCTGTCGCGAGCCTGACTTGCAGGGTGAATAGCTGCGGCCAGCGCAGTCGATCTGCCAGTCGGTTTTTGGATTGTCACGACACCGCGTGCCGTCGCCGCATGGCGCTCGACATGCGCTCCTGTGTTCTGCGACGGGCAGCTCGGGGGATGTGGGCGCGACTTGCCGTGCTTCGCCCTTCCAGCATCTCTTCCAATGGTTGGAACCGCCTTGCCAATAGAATGAATGTTTGATTTATTCACAAATCAGAACATTCATTCTTTGCGCCACACTGAGCGCTCGGACCATGGGAGAGGATTGGGATGAAGAGACTTTTGATTTCCGCAGCCGTTTGCGCGCTCGCGGCAACGACCGCGCATGCCGAAAACATCGGCATCGCCATTGCCCGTTCTGACAGCGCCTTCCTGACGATCCTGCGCAGCGGGATGGAGAGCCGTGCCGCCGAGCTCGACAAGGTCACCGTCCAGGTCGAAGACGCGCAGAACGATCCGAGCCGCCAGCTTGATCAGGTGCAGAACCTGATTTCGGCCGGCGTCGATGCCATCGTCGTCGTCGCGGTCGACGGCGACGGCACACCTGCGATCACCAAGCTGGCGACCGAGGCGAAGATCCCCGTCGTCTATGCGAACCATCCGCCCGCCGACGTCGACAGCCTGCCGGAAACGGCCGCCTTTGTCGGCTCGAACGAGCTCGATTCCGGCACAATCCAGACCAGGGAAGTCTGCAAGCTGCTCGGCGGCAAGGGTGACCTCTTCGTGCTGATGGGCCCGTTGAACAACCATTCCTCGCTGACCCGCACCAAGGACATCCACGACGTCATCGCCAGCGACGATTGCAAGGGCATGAAGGTGATCGAGGAACAGAGCGCCAACTGGGATCGTCTCGAAGCCACCAACATCATGACCAACTGGCTGTCGGCCGGCAACAAGTTCGACGCCGTCATCGCCAACAACGACGAAATGGCGATCGGTGCCATCCAGGCGATGAAGTCGACAGGGGTGGACATGTCTAAAGTGGTCGTTGCCGGCATCGACGCGACGCCGGACGGGCTTGCCTCGATGGCACAGGGCGACCTCGATGTAACAGTGTTCCAGAACGCGGTTGCCCAAGGGGCCGCCGCCATGGACGCAGCGGTAGCACTGGCGCGCGGTGAAAAGACCGAGCGCCATATCTGGGTGCCCTTCGAACTGGTAACGCCTGAGAACATGAAGGATTACGCCAAGGCGAACCAGTAAGGGTAAGGGCGCCTGAAACGTTGAAAAACCGCGGACCATGGATGACGACATCCGTGGCCCGCTCCTGCTGGCCCAACGCTCCACCAAAACGTCGGCATATCTGCGGATCATTCTGCTCGTCGCCGCATGGGCCTCAAACGGAGAGCGACATCAGCTTGGCGCGTCATCCTGTGCGTTGACGCCCATACGGCGCTCATTGCCTCCAAGCATCTGCATCAGCGCAAGCTCGCTGCGAACTCCGCGCTGAAAGATCTGGATGAGCGAGGCACCAAGCGTATCCGCCTCGTCGCTCTCCGGCTCCAGTTCATTGCTGGAGCAGGCGTGCCGGAACACGCGCTGGAGCATTTTCAGTTGGTCTTCATCGATTGCCAGGTCACGGAAATACCGATCCATCTGCCTCTGATCCTCCAAAATCAAAGCAGGTTGAGATGACTTTTCAGATATTGGGAAAGACTGCGGAATTTTCCAGAGGCGCATGCATTTCCCCCTTTCGGACGCGATGGGATAGGCAAAGAAGGTGCATTGGCAGGCGCCTGCCAACCGGGAGAACGCACCAGCTTCGTCGGTGAACCCCAGATCGCCTGCCGACGAGGCGGGATTTGAGCCGTCACCTTGACCGGATCGGCAGCAACTCCCATTGACAAGATCATAATATCCATTAATCTGGATGTATGGATAATTCAGAAGCCATCTCGGCGCTCGCCGCCCTCGCCCAGTCGACCCGTCTCGACGTCTTTCGCCTGCTGGTCCGACACGAACCCGACGGCCTTCCAGTCGGGGAACTGGCGAGAGCGATCGAGGTACCGCAAAACACCATGTCCGCCCACTTGGCGACGCTCTCGCGGGCAGGGCTTGTGACCGGCGAGCGCCAGAGCAGGTCGATCATCTATCGCGCCAATCTCGATGCATTGCGTGAGTTGACTGTCTTCCTGGTCAAGGATTGCTGCGGTGGCAACGCCGACCTCTGCGCGCCTTTAATTGCCGATCTCACGCCCTGCTGCACCGCCGGAGGCGCCTGATGGTGACGACAATTTTCGGCGCCCGCCTCCGGGCAAACGTCGACACCCGGGCCGCATGACGATGTCGCTGTTCGAACGCACACTCACCCTCTGGGTTTTCGCCTGCATCGTCGTCGGGATCGCACTTGGGCATCTCTTTCCCGATGTCTTCCAGGCCATCGGCGCGATGGAAATTGCCAAGGTCAATATCCCGGTTGCCCTTCTGATCTGGCTCATGGTCATCCCGATGCTCCTGAAGATCGACTTCGGTTCGCTGGCGAAGGTCGGTGGCTACTGGCGCGGTATCGGCGTCACCCTGTTTATCAACTGGGCGGTAAAGCCGTTTTCCATGGCGTTGCTGGGATGGCTGTTCATCGGCTGGCTTTTTCGCCCCCTGCTGCCCGCCGATCAGATCGACGCCTATATCGCCGGCCTGATCATCCTTGCTGCGGCGCCCTGCACGGCCATGGTCTTTGTCTGGTCCAACCTGACCAAGGGTGAGCCGCATTTTACGCTCAGCCAGGTTGCGCTCAACGACGCGATCATGATTGTCGCCTTTGCACCTGTTGTCGGACTGCTGCTCGGGCTTTCGGCAATCACCGTGCCCTGGGACACGCTGATGATCTCGGTTGCCCTCTATATCCTGATCCCGGTCATTGTGGCCCAGATCCTGCGGCGGCTGACGACAAAGGGATCGAACGCAGGTCTCGACAGGCTCCTGGCCAAACTCCAGCCACTGTCGCTGGTCGCGCTGCTGGCAACCCTGGTGTTGCTGTTCGGTTTTCAGGGTGAACAGATCATCGCGCAACCGGCCATCATCATCATGTTGGCGGTGCCGATCCTCATCCAGGTCTATTTCAATTCCGGGCTCGCCTATCTCTTGAACCGGGCCGTCGGGGAACGGCACTGCATCGCCGGGCCGTCGGCGCTGATCGGCGCCTCCAACTTCTTCGAGCTTGCCGTCGCGGCGGCGATCTCGCTCTTCGGCTTTCACTCCGGGGCAGCGCTGGCTACCGTCGTCGGTGTTCTCATCGAGGTTCCCGTCATGCTGTCCGTCGTCTGGATCGTCAACCGCAGCAAGGACTGGTACGAGGCCAGCCCGTCCGTCGCCCGAAACACCAACCCTGAGAGGGCCTGAGAATGGAAGTCACCATCTACCACAACCCCGCCTGCGGTACCTCGCGCAACACCTTGGCGATGATCCGCCACACCGGCATCGAACCGACCGTCATCGAGTATCTGCAGACACCTCCATCCAGGGAGACGCTTGAACGCCTGATCGCAGCCGCCGGCCTCTCGGTACGCGAAGCTGTGCGTGAGAAGGGCACACCCTATAGCGAACTCGCACTCGACGATCCCGCATTGTCGGACGCGCAGCTTGTCGACGCGATGATGGCGCATCCCGTTCTGATCAATCGCCCCTTTGTCGTAACGCCGATAGGAACTCGCCTCTGCCGGCCTTCTGAAGCCGTGCTCGACATTCTGCCCGACACGTTCAAGGGCGCGTTTGCCAAGGAGGATGGCGAGAAGGTTCTGGACGCGGAGGGAAAGCGCCTTGTCTGATCTGCCGGCCGCAAACCCTGACCATCTTCGAATGCCCGATATTGCTGCGCTGCGCCCAGCCTTTTCCGCCCACAAGCCGCGCATCCTGATCCTTTACGGCTCATTGCGACAGGTCTCCTACAGTCGGCTGCTCGCGCATGAGGTACGTCGCCTGCTCGAGCATTTCGGCGCCGAGGTCCGCATGTTCGACCCGGAGGGGCTTCCGCTTCCCGATGCCGCGCCCGTCAGTCACGATAAGGTCAATGAGTTACGCCGCCTCTCGGAATGGTCGGAGGGCCAGGTCTGGGTCAGCCCCGAGCGGCATGGCGCCATGACCGGCATCATGAAGGCGCAGATCGACTGGATACCCCTGTCGCTCGGCTCGGTGCGACCGACGCAGGGCAAGACCCTTGCCGTGATGCAAGTCTCCGGCGGCAGCCAGTCCTTCAATGCCGTCAACCAGATGCGCATTCTGGGACGATGGATGCGCATGATCACCATACCTAACCAGTCTTCGGTCGCCAGGGCGTTTCAGGAATTCGACGCAGACGGCCGGATGAAACCCTCCTCCTATTACGACCGGGTCGTCGACGTCTGCGAGGAGCTGGTTAAGTTCACGCTCCTGACCCGCGACGCATCGGCCTATCTGACGGATCGCTACAGCGAACGAAAGGAAGAGGCGGCAAAACTGGAGAGCCGGGTCTCACTCCAGGCGATATGAGAGCGGCCTTTCGCGGCGTGCACGCTTTGCCTGGTTGCCGTCGACGTGCGCGCAGCGCGGAAGCTACCGCCGGCGCATCCCGCGGAAGCCACCGGCAGATCCTCGCAAAGTCTTCGTCGGATACAAATTGGGCATCGACACGGGCCCGATGGAAGGCGCATAGAAGTCGTCGGGTCGGCCAACAGGACTCTCCCGCCTCTCGCCAATTGCGGCTCAAGTCTGCCGGTTGGCGAAATCGTAATCCATTCCGAAGTGCCCCGATGATTTCATGTCCGACAGCAATCCAGTTTGTGCCCCAGGTTCTGGCAAGCAAGCACGGTCTCGACTGCAAGACAGGCCAGCGTTGACCGCATGACCGCGATCCCGAACGAGACCCAGGACGACGCCACCGCCCGCAACTCGCGTATCGTCGCGCTGGTCGTTGCCATTGCCTTCTTCATGCAGATGCTCGACGGCACCATCGTCATCACGTCTCTGCCGCAGATGGCGGCGTCCTTCGGCGTCCAGCCGGTTGCCATGAGCATCGGCATCACCGTCTACATGTTGACGATGGCGGCCTTCATCCCGCTTTCCGGCTGGCTTGGCGATCGCTATGGGGCACGCAATATCTTCCTGGTCGCGATCGGCATTTTCACGCTCGCGTCATTGTTCTGCGGCCTGTCAGGAAGCCTTGGCCAATTCATCGCCGCGCGCGCCGTACAGGGCATCGGCGGCGCCCTGATGACGCCGGTCGGACGCATCATCGTCCTGAAGAACGCCAGCAAGTCGCAATTGGTCGGCGCGATCGCGCTCATCACCTGGCCGGCGCTGATCGCCCCGGTCGTCGGCCCAGTTCTCGGCAGCGTCATCACCACCTGGTTCAGCTGGCACTGGAATTTCCTGATCAACATCCCGATCGGCCTTGCCGGTCTTGTCCTGGTGCTGCGCTTCGTGCCGGACCAGCGCGAGGACAGGGTACGCCGCCTCGATCTCAAGGGGTTCGTGCTGTCATCCGTGAGCCTCACCCTTGTGCTCGCGGGGCTCGAAGCTTTCGTGCACGGCACGGCCAATGCGCTGGCAATCGCCCTGTTGCTGGCATTGGGCACTGTCGTCGGTATCCTCGCGACACGCCACTTCAAGGCGGTCGCCAATCCTCTGCTCGATCTCTCGGCCCTGAAGATCCAGACCTTCGCGATGTCGACGCTGTCGGCCGGAACCGCCTGCCGGATCGCCATCAATGCGACACCGTTCCTGATCCCTCTGACGTTCCAGGTCGGGTTCGGCCTCGATCCCATCGAGACCGGGATTTACGTGCTTGCCTATTTCGCCGGAAATCTGGCGATGAAGACCGCGACGACACCGCTTCTGCGCCGCTTCGGCTTCCGCACGATCCTCGTCGGCAACGGCATGCTCGCGTCGCTAGCGATCGGTGCCTGTGCGGCGGTATCGACCGGGACGCCACAGATGGTGACGCTCGCCCTTCTGTTTGCCGCCGGGCTTTTCCGCTCGATGCAGTTCACCGCCCTCAACACGCTCGGTTTTGCCGATATCACCGCATCTCAGCGCAGTTCGGCCTCGACCCTGTCGAGCATGCTTCAGCAGGTGGCGATGCTGATGGGGGTTGCCGTTGCCGCCGCCGTACTCAATCTGTCGCAGGCGCTGCGCGGCGCTGAAACTGCGGCGCTCACAGACTTTCGCCTCGCATTTCTCGCCGTCGCTGCGATCGGCATCGTCTCGGCGCTCCGCTTCCTCTCCCTGCCACGCAATGCCGGATCAGACGTTTCAGGACATCGCGCCAGTACGCCCGGCGAATGAAAGGATGGCTCTGGGCCGCATCGGGCGTGGCCCAAGCTGAGGGCGCGATCGCAGGGACGATCTGACCCGCATCCGCCTCGACCTAGAACAGGGGTCGCAGCGCCAGCTCCGCGCCAAGCAGCACGAGGCCGATCAGGAACCAACGGCGAAACCGGGCTGGGCTTATCACCCGGCGGATCAACTGGCCCGCCCACATCCCGGCCAAGGCCGGCATGATGGCGAGCGCCGACAGAAGCAGGTTGTCGCACGCGAATGCGCCCCGCCACATCAAGCCGGCCGCAAGCGCCAGCGTCGAAACGGTGAAGGAAAGGCCGAGCGCCTGGATCAGATCCTCCTTGTCAAGGCCGAGCGCTTGCAGATAGGGCACCGCCGGCATGACGAAGACGCCGGTACAGCCTGTGATGACGCCGGTCATGAGCCCGACGGGGACGGACAGCCAGCGCTCGGCCGAAGTGGAGACCGAAAATGGCGGCGCCACCAGCGTGTATCCGGCATAGATCATCAGTGCCACGCCGAGCATGGCCGTCGACACCACCGTATCGCCGCCAGCCAGCAAGGACGTGCCGAACATGGTGCCGATACCGATCGCCAGCATCATCGGCCAGAGGCGCCGCATGAGCGGGCCGAAAGCGGGACCGGCCAAAAGCTGCCAGACATTCGTCACCAGGGACGGCAGGATCAGCAGGTTCGCCGCCGCGACCGGCGACAACAGCCCGCCGAGTGCGCCCATGGCGACGGTCGGTAGGCCCATGCCGGTCACGCCCTTGACCACGCCTGCAAGGAAGAAAGCCGCCGCGATCGCGCCGACAAGATAACTGGAAAGCTCGTTCATGCCCACCAACATGATCGAGCGTTGCCAGGACGCAATGCGGATGATCCGCAGGCTGGCTTCGGCTATGCCGAAGGCTGAATTGCCGCTATCATCACCGTCATGCGTTTCGACCTGATCGACCTTCGCCTGTTTCTTGCCGTCATCGAAGAGGGCAGCATCACCCATGGCGCGCAGACGGCCAATCTCTCCCTGGCGGCCGCCAGCGAGCGGCTGCGCGGCATGGAGGAGAATGGCGGCGTGGCGCTTCTTTCGCGCGGGCGCAGAGGCGTGACGGCAACGGCGGCCGGCGACGCGCTTGCCCATCATGCCCGTCTCGTTCTTCGCCAGATGGAGCACCTGCGCGGCGAACTTGGCGAATACGCGCGGGGCTTGCGCGCAAGCATCCGGCTCCTTGCCAATACGGCCGCCATCAGCGAGTTCCTGCCGGATCGGCTCGGCCCCTGGCTTGCCGACCATCCGCAAACCGATATCGCGCTCAAGGAGCGACAGAGCGCTGATATCGTCAAGGCGATTGCGGGCGGGCTGGCCGATATCGGCATCGTCTCGGATGCGGTCGACACAGCAGGACTGCAGCTCATTCCCTTTGCGATCGACCGGCTGGTCGGCGTGGTCGCAAGGGATCACCCGCTCGCGCGGGCAAGCAAGGTCGGTTTCGCCGACCTGCTCGACCATCCGTTCATCGGCCTGGCAGCGGGCAGCGCGCTGCAGGACCATATCGACGGTCAGGCCGCGCGCATCGGACGGCGGGCAAGTTACCGGCTGCGGGTGCGCAGCTTCGAGAACGTCTGCCGCCTGGCCGCGCAGGCGATCGGCGTCGGCATCGTGCCGCAGACGGCCGCGCGCCGGTGCCGGCGCACAACGGCGCTTGCCACCCTCACACTCACTGAGCGCTGGGCGACGCGCCGCCTGTCGATCTGCCTGCGGCCAGATGCGGACCTCTCACCTACCGCTCGCGACCTCGTCGAGCAGCTCGGCAGCTTCAAGCCGAACTGACCGGGAGACGGTGCGCGCCATCCCCACAAACGATGACCCGCGTCAGAGCCCCTCAATCAGTAGCCTCTCGCAGCGCCCGCGCCGATACGGCTGTCGACGGCGCCGTTATAGCGCGCGCCACCGCCCCCGGTGATCTCGGCAAGGCTTTCGCCGCCGACGAGAATGCCGGTTGCCTGACCCCAGATGCTCCAGCTCTTGTCGATCTGCACGTCGTGGCCCATCGCGGAGAGAAGCTTGCGCGTATCGGGCGACAATGCGTAGGGCTCCATGAACACCTTGTCCGGCAGCCACTGATGGTGGATGCGCGGCGCGTCGACGGCCTCCTGGATGTTCATCCCGTGATCGATAACGTTGATGATCGCCTCGAGCGTAATCGTGATGATGCGCGCGCCGCCGGGGCTGCCGATCACCATGAACGGCTTGCCGTCCTTGGAAACGATGGTGGGGCTCATCGATGACAGCGGCGTCTTGCCCGGCGCGATCGCATTCGCCTCGCCTTGCACGAGACCGTACAGATTGGGCGCACCCGGCTTGGCGGTGAAATCGTCCATCTCGTTGTTGAGCAGGATACCGGTGCCCGGCGCGACGACACCGGCGCCAAATGAGCCGTTGAGCGTATAGGTGACGGCAACGGCATTGCCCTCGTCGTCGATGATCGAATAGTGGGTCGTCTCCTTGCTTTCGGCAAAACCCTTGGGCATCAGCGCCTGCGAAACGCCGGCCTTGAACGGGTCGATCTTGCCGCGGATCTCGGCGGCATAGGCCTTGTCGAGCAGCTTGGCGACCGGGTTCTCGACAAAGTCGGGATCACCGAGCGTCGTGTTGCGGTCGACATAGGCATGGCGCATGGCTTCGATCATCGCATGGACGGTTTCGGCAGAGCCGTAACCGAGATAGGATAAAGGATAGCCCTCGAGCACGTTGAGAATCTCGCAGATGATGACGCCACCGGAAGACGGCGGCGGCGAGGAGACGATGTCGTAGCCGCGATAGTTGCATTTCACCGGTTCGAGCTCGCGAACGGCGTATTTTTCGAAATCCGCCTTGGCGAGAATGCCGCCCTTGTCCGCACTGGCCTTGACGATGGCGTCGGCGATCGCGCCCTTGTAGAAGGCGTCTGTGCCCTTTTCTGAAATGCTCGATAGCGTGGCGGCAAGATCCGCCTGGACCAGAGTTTCACCGACGGCAAAGGGTTTTCCGTCAGGCTTCAGGAAGATCGCGGCCGCCGCCGGATCCTTGGCGAGCCTATCGGTTTCGCCATCGAAGGAATCGATATCGCCCTGCTCCAGCTTGAAACCATCCTTGGCAAGCGCGATGGCCGGCGCAATCAATTCCTGGAGCGGTCGCGTGCCATAGCGGCTGCGCGCGACCTCGAAACCGAGCACGGGCCCCGGCACGCCAACCGCGAGATATCCTTCGGTGCTCAGGCCATCGAGCAGCTGTCCCTTGTCATCGAGATACATAGCCTTGGTCGCGGCCGCCGGTGCGCGCTCGCGAAAATCGAGGAAGGTGGTCTTGCCGTCCTTGAAGCGGATGGTCATGAACCCGCCGCCGCCGATATTGCCCGCGGTCGGATAGACCACCGCAAGCGCGTAGCCGACGGCAACGGCGGCATCCACGGCGTTGCCGCCGTTTTTCAGCACCGCGACGCCAATATCGGAGGCCAGGTGCTGGGCGGTGACGACCATGCCGTGTTCGGCCTTGATCGGCTCCGGCGAGGCGGCCCGAACGGCCGACGGCGAAACCGAACCGAGAGCGGCGATCAGAGTGAGGGACAGGATATTCAGGCAGGAACTGCGCATGCTTTTCTCCCGCAACAGACGTTTTCTGGCAAACGGCGCCCTCGGTTGAGGGCGGCGGCAAAATGCGAAGGCAACGATTGGCCGGCCCGGCCATCGGGCGGGCGTGGCCCGGGTCAACCCCGGCACAAGGTGCGATGCCTCATGCGCAGTATAGCCATGCGCGGCGGTCACAGACAACCGCTGACGACCATCTGGAGGAGAGACGAAAGCAACCGCGACCATGTTCGGCCGGCGGGCATGGTCTCCGCTCGCCGGTGTCTTGCGTCCCGCATCGGGCCGCGGCAAGCCGGCGCACGGGCCGGACATGCGATCGGCGCCCGGATTGCGTTTTTGCCATTGCCACGCGCCGCCATGGCTGTGACAGTCCGCTTCAGAAGTCTTTCCGAACGCTTCGCCATGCGTCCGGGAATTTGCGGGTCTGTGGAGGGGGACGCGAATGCTCGAAGGTCATTGCCATTGCAAGGCGGTCCGTCTTTCCGTCCGTGTCCGACCCGAGACGCTCGGCAGCTGCAACTGTTCGATGTGTTCACGCCTTGGCACGCTCTGGGGCTATTACAGCGCCGAAGAGCTGTCGATCAGCGACCCGCAAGGCAAGCTTGTCGGCTATATCCAGGGCGACGCCACCCTGACGATCCACCATTGCAGCACTTGCGGCTGCACCACCCATTGGTCGCCGCTCGGTGCTGACGCAACCCGGATGGGCGTCAACATGCGGCTCTTTGACCGCGCCGTCTGGGAAGACATTCCCCACCGATTGATCGACGGCGCCAGCTGGTAGGTCCGCCTGCCCCGGGGTTTCGCCAGCTAAGGTCTCGCCGTCCCACGGCCTCGCAACCATCATCCTGTTGCCGCCCGTCTGAGGCGATCGGCCGGGCCGTGCTGCGCGCCGTCCATCGTCCGCGGCGTTCCGGCCAGCTTGTCTCCGGGCCGGAAACGGATTATATTGAATGAACGTTCAGCAAAAATGGAGACATTGAATGAACGAAATGATCCGCGACATATCCGTTCCCAATGATTGGGACCGCCGTGGATTGCCCGGATGGTGCTATCACAGCGACGCGCTGCTCGAGCTGGAGCGCGAACACATCTTCCGCCGCCACTGGCAGATTGCCTGTCACATCTCCGACGTGCCGGAAGCGGGCGACTACATCACCATGGACGTGGTGGGGGAACGCGCGCTGATCCTGCGCGACCAGCAGGGAACGATCCGCGGCTTTCACAACATCTGCCGCCATCGCGGCTCGAGGGTGGTCGCCGACGACAAGGGCACGTGCCGCAACGCGCTCGTTTGTCCGTTCCATGGCTGGGTCTACAATCTCGACGGCACGCTTCGGGGGGCGGCACGACCACGCTCGTTTCCACCGCTCGACAAGCAGGAATTCGGCCTCGTGCCGCTCGAACTGGAAATATGGATGGGCTTCGTCTTCATCCGCTTCCGGCCGGGGCCGCAGCCGTCTGTCGCCGAACTGATGCAGCCCTTTGCAGAGGAGTTCGGCCACTACGGCTCCGAGCGCATGCTGCCGACCGAAGGCGTGTGGACGCAGGAAAGTGCGGTCAACTGGAAGTCGGTGCGCGACGTCGACAATGAAGGCTATCACGTGGCCATGGCCCACCCGGCGCTGCAGGACCTCTACGGATCGAGCTACTACGACGAGCCCTTCGTCAACGGCCTTTGCCGATCCTTCGCCACCTACAATCCGCATGCGGGCCGCCGCTGGAGCGTCCGGCAATATGTCGGGATCGCGCCGGAGGCGACGCATCTGCCCGAGCGGCTGCGCAACGCCTGGATCTATTTCGGCCTCTTCCCCAACGCCGTCGTCGCGGTGACGCCGGAGACCGTGCAGTTCTATCAGGAATTTCCGCTGTCGACCGGCAGAACGCTGCTGCGCGGCGCGATCTATCGCTATCCCGAGGAAACGCGCCAGCAGAGACTTGCCCGCTACCTCGCCTTCCGCATCGATCGCGATACCCAGGCAGAGGACGTGCAGCTAACGATCTGGTCGAACGAATCCATGACGTCGAAGGCGTTCAACGGGTTCTATCTCTCTGACCTCGAATATGGCGTGCGCACGCACCACGATCACATTCGCGCCGTGCTGCCGGTCGTCACGCTCGACGCGCCACCATCGGAGGACCGGATGGCGGCGGTCAACGACGAACTCTCCGGGCGATAGGCTTTAAAAGAGGGGCCGGCGCAGGACCGGCCCCTTCGAAAACGGCCCCGCCGGGGAATGCTGGCGGGGCCGAGGCATATTCAGTCCGGACGGCGTCTCAACTCACCCCTTCCACAGGCCCTCCCGCACGAGTTCGTCCATGGCGCGACGGATGCTGGCGTCGAGAATGGCGACCATGTCGTCGATCTGCCCCGTGGTAATCGTCAGCGGTGGCGACATCACGCACATGTTGATCAGCGGCCGCACCAAGAGGCCAAGCTCCTGGCAATGGCGATCGATGCGCTTGCCGACTTCGAGATCGAGCGTCAGGGGGTTGTTGCTGACGCGGTCGGCGACACATTCGACGCAGGCCATCAGCCCCATGCCGCGCACGTCGCCGACCAGCGGCAGGGCCTCCAGGCCCTTCAGCGATCTCTGGAAATGGCTAGAGATCGCCTTGACGTGGTCGAGCAGCCCGTCCTCCAGAATGTCGAGATTGCGCAGGGCGACGGCACAGCCGACCGGATGGCTGGAATAGGTCAGGCCATGCGCGAACATCGCGTCGGCATGGTTGGATTGCCGCAGGCTTTCGAGCAGCCGCGCGGAGATCATCACGCCGCCGAGCGGAAAATAGCCCGACGTCACCCCCTTGGCGAAGGTGATCATGTCAGGCTCCAGCCCGAACACGGATTTTGACGCAAAGACCTCGCCGAGCCGCCCGAAGGCCGTCACCACCTCGTCGGCGATGAACAGGATGTCGTGCTCGCTGCAGAGCGCCCGCATGCGGCGCAGATAGCCATCCGGCGGCACGATGACGCCGCCGGAGGCCATGATCGGTTCGGCGATGAAGGCGCCAATGCGATCCGCTCCCCGCGCCTCGATCAACGCCCGGAATTCCGCAACCAGCGCATCACAGAATTCCGCCTCTGACTGCCCGGACGGCCGCCGGAACGGGTTGGGACAGGCGAGTTTCGCCACCTGGTCGGTGGCGCGGTCCATCCAGTCGTGATCGCGCGGACGGCCGTTCAGCGACGCCGACAGATAGGTCGAGCCATGGTAACCACCCTGGCGCGAGACGATCAGCTTCTTTTCCGGCCGGCCGCGCACGTTGTTGAGGAACTGCATGAAGCGCAGCGCTGTTTCGACCGCCGAAGAGCCGCCGGTGGTGAAAAACACATGGGAAAGGTCGCCGGGCGCATGCGCGGCGAGCCGTTCGGCAAGCTCAGCCGAGGGCTGATTTGTGGTGTACCAGGGGGAATTGTAGGACAGCGCCATGGCCTGGTCGCGCAAAACGTCGGCAAGTTCCGCCCGGCGATGGCCGACATTGACGCACCACATGCCCGCCGGTCCGTCGATCAGGCGGCGTCCTTCGCCGTCGACGACATAAATGCCGTCGCCGCTCTCGATGGGCCCGCGCGCTTCGGCACCGATGCTGCCCGCGACGGGCCATGGCTGGACGAGATGTTTTTCGGCGAGCATTGACGTTTCACCTGCGCCGCCTTCAGGCACATTCGCAAGATCGAGCTTCGCGGCCATGACAAATTCCTCCAACCCATGAAAATCAATTTCGCATAACAACCATCTGATAAAATTACGGAACACATGATTTTATTGAATGGCTGTTCAATCAATATTGCAGAAATAGGGCTTGCGTTCAATCCCAATTTGGGTTTTGCTAATTCAAGGGAACCAAACGGCGAAAAATCGCCATGGGATGGATCGAATGATGCGTTCGCTGCATTTCCACTGTCGACTCTATCGATATGGGCTTCGACATCGCCGGCATGCGCCGGGACATCATTTACATGAGCGTAGGTATCACTGATGGCGGTGTTATCGGGCACCGCGGTGGAGCATAGACCCGCGCATCCGCCGAAGAACCGGCTTCGCTGGACGGCCAGCGAGGAGGCCAGCGGGCTGGCACTGATCTCTCCGACGCTGCTTTATGCCGTCGCCTTGCTGTTCCTGCCGATCCTGATCGTCGTCGCCTACAGTTTCTGGACCCAGGACTATCTGACGATCGACCGCACCTTCACCCTCCAGAACTACAAGACCGCGCTCGGCGAGCCGATCTACCAGGATCTGCTGATGCGCTCGCTGGTCATCTCGCTGGTCGTCAGCGTCGTCACCGTCACCGTCTCCTATCCGATCGCCTGGTTCATTTCCTTCCATGGCGGCGTACACAAGAACCTCTGGCTGTTCCTGATCACCGTGCCCTGCTGGACGAGCTATCTGCTGCGGGTGATGTCCTGGAAGGTGATCCTCGGCTATGGCGGCGTGATGAACACCGGCCTGTTGTCGATCGGCGTCATCGACAAGCCGCTGACGTCGCTGCTCTATAATTCCAATGCCGTCGTCATCACGCTCGTGCATAGCTGGGCCGCTTTCGCCATCCTGCCGATCTTCGTTTCCCTTGAAAAAGTCGATCGTTCGCTGATCGAGGCCGCCCATGATCTCGGCGACAACAAGCTGATGAGCTTCCTGCGCGTCACCTTGCCGCTCTCTCTTCCCGGCGTGATCTCGGCCTTCCTGATCGTGATGATCCCGACGGTCGGCGACTACGTCACCCCCAAGCTCGTCGGCGGCAAGGATGGCGTGATGATCGCAACCGCGATCCAGGCACAGTTCGGCAAGGGCGCCAACTGGCCGCTCGGTGCTGCGCTATCGGTAACGACGATGGTCATTGTCTCGGCGATGGCCGGCCTCGTCGTTCTCGGGCTGAAACTGCTGGTGAGGATGGCGAAATGAGTGGGCGCCACGGCATTCCGAAGTCCCGCTGGCTGCCAGCCTATGTCACGGTGTACCTGGCATTTCTCTACCTGCCGATCCTGCTGCTGCCGATCTTCTCCTTCAACAATGCAGCGACGACGACCTTCCCCCTCGCCGGCTTCACCACCAAATGGTACGCCTCGCTCTGGCACAACACCGCGCTCCTCGAAGCGGCCCGCAACAGCATGATCGTCGGCGTCTCCGTCGCCATTCTCTCCACCGTGCTCGGCATCTGCGCGGCCCGTGCCATCACTCGCTATCGCTTCCGCGGCCAGCGGGCGGCAACCGGGCTGATCATGGCGCCGCTGTTTCTGCCGGAAATCATCTTTGCCGTCTCGCTGCTGATGATCATCCTGCAGCTCGGCGTCGAGCTGTCGCTCGTCACCGTGATCCTCGGCCAGGTGATCTTCTGCCTGCCCTATGCCATGTCGGTGTTGATTTCCGGCTTCGGCGGATTCGACCGATCGCTGGAAGAGGCCTCGCTCGATCTCGGCGAAACCGCGATCGGCACGTTCCGCCGGGTGACGCTTCCCGTCGTCGCCCCGGCGCTCGTCTCCAGCCTGCTGGTCTCCTTCACCGTCTCGCTCGACGAGTTCATCCTCGCCTTCTTTCTCTCGGGCACCGAGCCGACCTTGCCGGTCTATATCTGGGGCCAGCTTCGTTTTGCCGCCAAGCTACCGGGCGTGCTTGCGCTTGGCAGCGTGATGATCCTGATCTCGATCCTGCTTCTCACCCTTTCGGAAATCATACGCCGTCGCGCCGAACATCGGCTGAGGGCTGAGGGAGCGCTCAATGCATGAAACACCGATGATCACGATCGAGGCGGTCAACAAGTTCTATGGCATCTACAAGGCGCTCGACGACGTCTCGCTCGACATTGCCGCCGGCGAGTTCTTCTCGCTGCTCGGGCCATCCGGCTGTGGCAAGACCACGCTGCTGCGCTCGATCGCAGGCTTCGACACGCCGAGCACCGGCGACATCCGCATCGACGGGCAATCGGTGATCGGCACGCCGCCGAACCGGCGGCCGACCAACATGGTCTTCCAGAACTACGCTATCTTTCCGCATCTGGATGTCGAGGAAAATGTCGCCTATGGCCTGAAGCGCCTGAAGCTCGACGCAAATGAGGAGCGTCGGCGCGTGGGCGCCGCCCTCGACCAAGTCCGCCTCGGTCATCTCGGCAAGCGTCGGGCGCACGAGCTTTCCGGCGGCCAGCGCCAGCGTGTCGCCCTTGCTCGCGCGCTTGTCATGCGTCCGAAGGTGCTGCTGCTCGACGAACCGCTTTCCGCGCTCGACAAGAAGCTGCGCGAGGAAATGCAGGTCGAGTTGCGCTCGCTGCAAAAAGCCGTCGGCATCACCTTCATCCTCGTCACGCATGACCAGTATGAGGCGCTCGCTCTGTCTGATCGCATCGCCGTGATGTTCGGCGGACGTATTGCGCAGGTGGCAACACCGAAAGAGATCTACCAGCGCCCGACCACGCGCCAGATCGCCGATTTTCTCGGCGGCATGAATTTCATGAAGGCGCGGATTACCGGAGAGACGTCGACACGCCTAACTGTGGAAACCCCGCGCTTCGGCGGCGTCACGCTCGACAAGCCGCTCGGCTTCACCGCCCGCAACGGCACCGCCACGGTCGGCATCCGGCCGGAACGGCTGCGCGTGCTCTGGGACGATGCCAGGGCCGAGTTCGAGCTTGCCGGAAAAGTCGTCGATCGCCACTATTTCGGTGAGATCACTCACCTGATCGTCGACGTCCCCGGCATGGAGCAGCCGCTTTCGGTTTCGGAGACCAACAATTTCGGCGCGGATGACATTCCGGTCGGCGACGCGGTTCGGCTCGCCTACGATCCTGATGCGCTGGTGGCACTCTCGGACTGACGGGTTCGGGCAGCCGCACCTCGCAGCTGCCCGTATTCTTACCTTCAATAACCGGCCTTGATCTTCTCGAACTCGGCAATCATCTTCTGGCGCAGCTCCATCGGCATCGGCGACTGGAACAGCGTGTTGTCGAGGAATTTGCTGACGTCGGCATAGCCCTTGTCGGCGAGGATCTTCGGATCGACCTGCGCCATGCCTCGCGCGTTGGCATGGCCATAGCCCCAGGACTCCACCATGTAGGACGTGATCGCCGGATCGGTGATCGAATTCAGGAAATCATACTGCTGATCTTCAGGTGCCGTGGCACCCTTCAACCGGACATAGCCGCAGACCCAGGTCGACAGGCCCTCTGCCGTGTCCTTCTTGATCGCCGCCGGCACGTCGTCCGCCTGCAGCGTCGTCGCCGTCTCGTTCCAGGCCCAGGCGAGGTCGACCTCGCCGCTGGCGATCGCCTGGCTGAGATCGGTGTTGTCGGTCCAGTAGAGCCGGACGTTCTTATGCACCTCGCGCAGGAAATCCGACGCCTGCTTGAATTGCTCGTCGGTCATCTTCGTCCAGTCCTTGAGACCGATCGCCAGGCTTGCGAGCGCGTAGGCGTCATCGACATTGTCGCCGATCGATACCCGGTCCTTGAACTTCGGGTCGGCGAAGGCCTTCAGCGAAGAAATTTCTTCGGGCTTCACCGTGTCGGTGCGATAGGTCAGCACCGTGTTGCCCCATTCGAACGGCAACAGCCAGGCTTTGCCATCAGGCGTCGTCATCAGCCCCTTCATGGCAACGATCGCCGGATCGGTATCATTCCAATAGGTCAGTTTCGACGTGTCGAGAGGCTCGATCAGGCCGGCCTCGCGCCACTTCGCCACACTTTGCGAACAGGGGTGGGCGAGATCGGCCTTGAAGCCCGAGCGCAGCTTCTGGAACGCCTCCTCCTCGTCGCCAAAGAAGCTGAAATCCGGCTCTGTTCCGTGCTTGGCGGTATAGGCAGGGTGGAAGGCGGGATCTTCGTAGCCCGACCAGTCGAAGATCGTGAGATTGTCTGCGGCAAGCGCCGGCAGGGCGGTGGTCGAGACCAGCGAGGCGATGAAGACGCCCCCCAGGATTTGCCTGCACACGTTCACCAATATCATGCCAACCTCCTCTATCCGGCCGTTGTGGCGTTGTCGTTCCCTATTTCGGCCCTTCCCGGGTGAAATGCCTGGGGAAGGCGACGAGCAGATATTCGACGGCCGCCGCATGCGCCTTCTCGCGCGTCAGTCCGTCGCCCATCATCAGTCGCAGCCATAACCCTTCCATCGAAGCGCAGAGCGCCAGCGTCATGCCCTCAGGCTCGTAGGCATAGCCGCCCTCGTCCTTGAGCGTCTGGCAAAGCGCCAGAAAGATCTCCTGGTACTTGACGTCACGTGCGCCGCAGAGCGCCTGGTAGGTCGGCCGCGACTTCGCCTCGCCCCAGAAGGCGCACCAGGCGGCAAGTTTGCGCTTGGTGCAGATCTTTCGATCGAAATCGCAGGCAACGAGCGCCCAGAGCTGGGCTGCCGCCCTGTCGCCGGCCTTCTCCAGCGCCGCACCCCAATTTGCGGCATATTCGTCGGCCATCGATTGCAGCGTCGCAATCAACAGCTTTTCCTTGCTTTCGAAGTGAAAGTTGACGATGCCGCGCGAAAGGCCGGCGCCATCGGCGACGTCGGCCAGCGTCGTCTCCGAATAGCCGCGCTTGGCGAGCGAATCGATCGTCGCCTCGATCAGCTGCTGTCGTCTGGTTTCCTTGGACGCCTTGCGCCCGCGCTTCTCGGTGTCCGTTGCGTCCTGTGCCGCAGAGGTGAGTTTCATCCGTACCGCCGTGCTGTTCTTCTTGAGGCGCAGGTGCATGTCATGCTCCGCGCGGCATCGGCCTGATGCCACGCAGATGAGTGGGACAATGCTCACCACTGTCAAGCACCTTCTGCATCGCAGTCCAGGTCCGGATGTTCTTCGCCACATAGCCCTCGCCGACCGCTGCCACGGCATCGGCGCGCAGCGAACCTTCGAGCCTTGAAAGCTCTGTCCGGGCGACGTCCCGATACCAGGCGTTGCGGCTGAGCGAACTGGTATCGACGAAGCCGGCCGACGTCATCGCGGCAAGATAGGCCTCGGCAGGCGCCATGCCGAAGCTGAGCCCCTCGGCTGCAAGATAGGCCTTCATGTCGCTGGACGGTTCACCGCCATGGGAGATCAGCCAGTCTGAGGCGGCAAAGACACCGCCGGGCGCAAGCACACGGAAGATCTCGCGGAAGATCGCGGCCTTGTCCGGCACATGCACCAGCGCGTCCTTGGAAAAGACCACGTCGAAACTGCCATCGACGAACGGCAGGCGGCCGGGGGCCGACTGTATGAACGAGACATTGGCGAGCCCCGAACGCGTCGCCGCAAACCGCGCCCGTTCGATCACGGGCACTTCGACATCAAAGCCCGTCACCTGCGCCGGGCCATGCGTTTGGGCAATGTGCAGCGCGGCACCACCCGCCCCGCAGCCAAGATCGAGCACGCGCTTGCCACGGAGATCCAGTCCTTCAAGGACACGATCGACCTCACCTGCGCCGCCGGGCGAAAGATAGCCATCGCCCCACAGCACCGCGAGAAAGCGGATGGCCGCGTCGTCGTATTCCGCGAGCGGCGGCACCTCTCTATCGATCGACGACATCCGACCTCCGATCCGTCCTCGAACCTTCGATAGAAATCCTATCGCGTTATCAGAGGATTGCAACATATTTGCTGAACACTCATTCAAAATATATGGACAACATTCTGCTTTCCATGCCATTTTTTTTATCAACGACAAGGGGAGCCACATGAAAAAATACGACGTGGTGATGATCGGAGGCGGCCATAACGGCCTGGTAACGGCCTGCTATCTCCAACGGGCGGGACTTGATGTCATCGTCCTTGAAAAGAACGCCTGGGTCGGCGGCGCCGCCACCAGCCGCGAGCTGACCCCGGGCTTTCTCTATTCGAACTGTTCCTACGTCTGTTCGCTGTTCCGGCCCGAAATCATGCGCGACCTGGAGCTGCCGAAACACGGGCTGCAGGTCATCTCCTATGAGGGCGGCGCGGTCTTCACCCGGGACGGCGACTACCTCGCCTCCTATCGCGATCACGATTCCCATCGCCGCGAGTTCGCCCGCTTCTCCAAACGGGATGCCGAAGCCTATGATCGCTATGCCCGCGACGTGACGCGTCAATGCCGCTTCATCCAGCCGTTGCTGATGCGCACGGCGCCCGATCCGTTCAGCTTCAAACCGCGCGATCTCCAGGAGCTGCTCTATCTCGCGAAGAAGTTCGGTGACTTCTCCCCCGCCGAGATGGCCGCAACCTTGCGCTTCTGGACGATGTCGATCTCGGATTTTCTCGACGAGTATTTCGAGACCGACGTGGTGAAGGCCTACCTGGCGCTTTCGGGCATCATCGGCACGGCGCTCGGGCCGATGTCGCCGGGAACGGCCTATGTCCTCTTGCACCACTACATGGGCGAGGTCGACGGGTCGGTCGGCGCCTGGGGCTATGCCCGCGGCGGCATGGGGGCCGTCACCTCGGCCCTCGCCTCCTCCTTCAAGGCATCCGGCGGCACCATCCGCACCGGAGCCGATGTCACCGGCATCATGACCCATCGTGGCAAGGCGACTGGGGCGGTGCTTGCCGACGGCGAAGAAGTCCTCGGCAAGCTTGTCGTCTCCAATGCCGACGTCAAGCGTACCTTCCTGAAGCTCGTCGACGAAAGCGCGCTGCCGGAGCGTTTCCTGCACCGTGTCCGCCACTTCAAGATGCGCGGCTCCTCGGGCAAGCTCAACATCGCACTCGACAGCCTGCCGGAGTTTCCGGCCCTGCCATCTGGCTCCTCCTGCATACGCGGCGACCTGCACTTCACCGACACGATCGAACGCATGGAAAAAGGTTATGACGACTGGAAGGCCGGACGCTGGTCGGCCGATCCCTTCGTCGACATGATGATCCCGACGACGCTCGACCCGACCATGGCGCCGCCCGGAAAACACTTCGTCTCCTGCTTCGTGCAATACTGTCCGCCGAAGGTCGAAGGCAACGACTGGACCGATGCCGACCGCGACGCTTTCGCCGAGACCGTGATCAAGCAGATCTCCGATTATTCGCCCGGCTTCCGGGAACGCATCCTGCACATGGAGGTGCGCACCCCGCGCGAGATCGAGCAGGAAGTCGGCCTGACAGAAGGCAACATCTTCCAGGGCGAACTGACGTTCGACCAGTTGCTTTTCAACCGGCCGGTGCCCGGCTACGCGCAGTATCGCACCCCGGTGCGCGGTCTCTACATCTGCGGCTCCTCGACCCACCCCGGCGGTGGCGTCATGGGCGCACCCGGCCGCAACGCCGCCGCCGAGATCCTGCGCGATCTCAGGCACGCTCCCTCGCACATGAGTTCGGCCCATGACGTCATTTGATGCCATCGTCATCGGCGGCGGCCACAACGGCCTGACCGCCGCCACGCTCCTTGCCCGGTCCGGGCGCAAGGTGGTGGTGATCGAAGCGGACGACGCGCTCGGCGGTGCTGCCCGCAGCTTCGAGTTTCACCCGGGCTTCGTCAGCCCCGGCCTTGCCCATGTCATCAATCGCCTCGACTCCGAGGTGTTGTCCGCGCTCGAAATCGAATACGCCACGGCGCGCGCGGCCGCCCCGACCGTGGCGCTTTCGCCAAGCGGAGTGCACGCGGTGATGCGCGGCGCCTATGGTGAAACGATCGACGGCGTCTCCCGGGACGAGGCGGCGCGTTTTGCCGATTTTCGTGCCAAGCTCCTGTTCCAGGCGGGCATCTTCAAGCGCTTCCTCAAGCGCCGCCCGCCCGAGGTCGGCGAGATCGCATTTGACGATCTGAAGTCCTTTGCCACCGCCGGGCTTCATCTCCTCAGCAAGGGGCGCGAAGAAGGCCGCGATTTCCTGCGCATGCTGCTGATGAATGTGGCCGATGTCGCCGACGAATATCTGACCGACGACCGACTGAAGGGCGTTGCCGCCTTCGATGCGACGCTCGGCATTCACCTCGGACCGCGGTCGCCGACCTCCCTGCTCGGCCTCTATTATCGCCTGACCGGCGAAGTGGCTGGCGCGACCGGCGCGCAGGTCGTGGCGAAGGGCAATGGCCAGTCGATCGCCACTCTCTTCGATGCGGCGGCGACCAAGGCGGGCGTTGCGATCCGCATCGGCACGCGCGTCGAGAAGATCGTCGCCGATCGCGGTCGCGCGACCGGGATCGTGCTGTCGACGGGCGAAACGCTGACCGCCCCGGCGATCATCTCCGCCATCCATCCGCAGGCAACGTTCATGGCCCTCACCGATGCCGCCGAGATCGGCACCGGCTTTCGTCGCGCCATCGGCAATATCCGCACCAGGGGCAATGTCGCCAAGCTCGATCTGGCACTCGATCGTGTTCCCGACTTTCCGGGGGTGGCGCGCGCCGATCTTGCCGGCAGACTGGTGATCGCCCGATCGATCGACCACGTCGAGCAGGCCTTCAATCCGGCGAAATACGGGCAGTTTTCGACCGATCCGGTGATGGAATTAACGCTTCCAAGCCTCACCGACCCCACGCTTGCACCAAACGGCGCCTGCACGCTTTCAGCACTCGTCGAGTTCGCGCCCTATGCACTTGCGGGCGGCTGGGAGAAGGGCAAGCCGGCTTTTCTGAAGATCGTGATCGAAACGCTCGAACGCTATTGCCCGGGGATCGGCGCCAGCATCGTCGCCACGCATTTCCTGACACCCGCCGACATCGAAGAACGCTACAACCTGCCGGGCGGCCACTGGCACCATGGCGAACTGCAGGCCGACCAGCTCCTGGTCAACCGCCCGATCAACGCAGCGGCCGGCTACGCGACGCCGCTTGAGGGCCTTTATCTCGCCAGCGCCGGCTCGCATCCGGGTGGCGGCATCTCCGGCCTGCCCGGCCTGCTTGCCGCGCGCCAGATCCTTTCGGAGAAACGCGCATGATGCACCTCACAGCCTTCAACCGCGCTGAACAGGGGCACATCCTGACGCCGCGGCTCGAAACACCCTTTCACGAAAGGTTGGCCGCCCTGAGCGAAACCAACGAATGGTACAGCTGGGCCGGCTACAAGGCGCCGCATTCGATCTTCGACACCGAACTCGAATACTTCGCCATCCGCTCGACATCGGCCCTCTTCGATATCTCGCCCATGGTGAAGTACCGCATTCGCGGCGCCGATGCGGCGCGCTACCTGAACCGCCTGACAGTGCGCGACGTCGCCAAACTCGGCATCGGCCGGGTTCATTATACCGCCTGGTGCGACGACCACGGTCATGTGCTCGACGACGGCACGCTTTTTCGACTGGCTGAAGACGACTTCCGCCTCTGCTGCCAGGAGCGTCACCTGCCCTGGCTGCTCGACAGCGCCGACGGGTTCTCGGTCGAGATCAGCGAAGAGACCGCGGAGATTGCCGCGGTCGCCTTGCAGGGGCCGACCGCCTTTGCCGTGCTCGAGGGCGCCGGCTTTGCCGGGGTCGAGACCCTGAAGCCGTTTCAGCTGGCGGAGTTCCCACATGCGGACGGCAGCGTGACGATCTCGCGCACCGGCTTTACCGGCGATCTCGGCTACGAGCTCTTCGCCCCGGCGAAGGCAGCGCTCAGCCTCTGGGACCGCCTCTGGGCGGCCGGCGGCGGCTTCGGCCTGAAGGCAATCGGCTATGACGCGCTCAACCGCGCCCGCATCGAGGCGGGCTTCATCGTTGCCAACGCGGATTTCATCACCGCCGAGGCCGCTCTGCATGCCGATCGAGAACGGCTGCCCGACGAGATCGGCCTCGACTGGCTGGTCGATCCGCAGAAGCCCTATTTCAACGGTCGTGACGCAATCCTGAAGGCGCGCACGAAGCGCACGCTCAAACATGTACTGGTCGGCCTCGAGATCGAGGGCAACATTCCCGCCGAAGGCGCGATCGTCTATCATCGCGGCAAGAAGGAAGTGGGGCTGGTGACGGCTGCGATCTGGTCGCCGCTCGCCAAGCGCAACATCGCGATCGCAAGCCTCTCCCGCCCGTTCGGCGCGAGCGTCACCGACAATCTCTGGGTGGAGATCTATGCCATGCGGGAACTTCAATACCAGAAGCTCATGAAGCGCGCCCGCGTGGTGCCACGGCCGTTCGTCAAGCTTGAGCGCCGTTCGGCGACTCCGCCGGGGCGCTTCTAGGGTCCCGGACATGGACGACGAAACGAAGCGTCATTGGACCCTGATCCGAACGCCGCCGGGCATCGAATGGTCCGGACGAACACGCTATGCGGCCGCGATGTTCTTCTACCAGCGCGGCGAGATGAATGCCGAGACGCTGGAGATCTATCGCATCCTGTCGCGGCTGGACACCGAGGATCCGGTTTCAGTGCTCAAGAGCCACAACCTTGGAGCCTCGTGGATATCGAGGATGGAGACGGAACCGGATCGGGCCTGATGCGGCGGCACGTTCAACGCATCAGGTATCGCGCGACCGCCTCGTAGGCCGGCAGCGAGATCGGATCGTTGGCCGTGTTGCTTGCCGTCGGATTGGACGAAAACCGGGCGATGACCATGCGGGCGGCCGGATCGACATAGATCGCCTGTCCGTGCACGCCACGCGCCATGAAGGCGCCGTTGGCGTTGCCGGTGTTCCACCACATGCCGCGATAGCTCCAGCCCTTCAGCAGTGCATAGCCGGCCTTGGCAAAGACTGCCTTGTCGCCGCCTGCGCGAATGCGCGCGATCGCATCGGCGGGGACCAACTGCTTGCCGTTGATCGCGCCATCGTCGAGCATCAACTGCCCGATCCGCGCCATGTCGCGAAGACCGGCGTTCAGCCCGCCGCCGGCAAAAGGGGTTCCGATCGAATCCACTGTGTAATAGGCGTCCTGCTCCGCGCCCATCCGGCTCCAGATCCGTTCCGACAACAGGTCGGCGACCGATTTTCCGCTCGTTCGCGCAATCACCCAGCCGAGCGCGTCGGTGTTGATGGTCTTGTAACCGAAGGCGGCTCCGTGTTCACCCTCCTTCCGGACCGTCTGCAGATACTCGAAATAGCTTCTCGGCCCGCTATAGCCAGCGGGCTTGGGCAGCGGACTGCCGGCGGCCGAATATGTCCACACATCCGCATTCGGGTCGGAATAGTCCTCGCTGTAGGCAAGCCCCGTCGTCATATCGAGGACCTGTCTGACCGTCGCGTCGCCAAAGGCGCTGCTCGCAAGCTCGGGCACCAGAGCGCCGACCTTTGCCGTCTCGTCGAGCGCGCCTTCAGCCACCAGCATCTCGCCCAGAAGCCCGGTCAGCGACTTGGTCACCGACATCGCACCATGCTGCCCCACTTCGTCAAGGCAACCCGCATAACGCTCATAGACGATCCTGCCCTGGTGCAGGATGACGATGCCGTCGGCGTAGTTCGCCGAAAAGGACTGGGAAAACGTCATATCCTTACCGCCTCCGAGCGGCGTGAAGGTGATCGCGTCGATCGCCGCATCGATCCGCCGCTCGAACGGCACCGGCGCGCCGAGACCGCGACTGACAGCCACCGTCGGCATCAGTTGCCGGAAGTGGCAGACGGTCCAGCGCAATTTCGGAAAGCCGAAATAATCGCTGTCGGTCGCACGGATGATCTTGTCTGCCGGTGGCGGCGATCCGACCATCCATCCGAGCCGTGTGGGATCGGATTGGTCCGCCGACATCGTGGCCTTCTCCTGCGCTTCAGACATCGACGGCATGGCAGCGACAAGCGCGATCGCGACGGTCAGGGCCCGGGCGACATTGCCGCCAGCCGCACTCGCCTCACGGGTACCAAACGCTGGATTCCACATCGGCCATTGCTCCTGTCCCACAGACCACGACTGCCGTGCCGCCATCAGGCCCGGCAATTGCGTCCCGCTTACGGCAGCGCGAGGCGCCTAGGCTGCTGACGCAGCCTTGCCGCGCTCGCCGACAGTCTCGCTGCCATTGACGCTGCGGTTCTCCTGCGAAACATAACGCGCCCGCTTCTGCTCGTACATGCTGACGTCTGCCCGCTTGACCAGCGCTTCCATGGTTTCCCCGGCCTCGCTGGTCGCGGTGCCGAGCGATATGCTGAGCGGCGCGTTGGAATAGAACTGATTGTTGATCTTCAACAATTCGCTGATGGTCTCGACCATGGTGGCCACCGCCTGGCGGTCGGCGCCGGGCATCAGGATGGCAAATTCGTCGCCGCCGATGCGGGCGGCATGGTTGGGCTGCGACACTGCGCCGTTCAGCACCTCGCCGAGCCGGCGCAGGAGAGCATCGCCGGCGTCATGGCCGAGCTGGTCATTGGCCGCTTTCAGGCCGTCGAGGTCGATGATGATGGCCGACACCGGGCGCAGCGACTTGCGCTCCAGCCGGTTCATTTCGTCGGTGTAGAAGGCGCGGTTGTGCAGCTTGGTCAGCACGTCGTGCTTGCCGAGATATTCCAGATAGGCTTCGGCCTTCTTGCGCGCGGTGATATCGGTCAACGCCACCTGCACCAGCGACCAGTCGCCTTCATGCCCCGGAAGAACGGAGAACTGCAGCAGGACGTGACGCTCGGACCCGTCGAGCGCATAGTTGACCACCTCGCGGTGGTGCAGGAGATTGCCGTTCCACAGCTCGATCAGTTGCTCCTTGAAGTGCTTTTCCATCTCGTTGCGGAAGATATCGCCGAGATGCTTGAGCAGGGTCTTCCGATCGGGCGCGCAGAACAGGTCGAGCGTCGCCTGGTTGATGTCGATGACGCGAATTTCGCTCATGCATTGGCGCACGAACTCAGGATGCACATCGGTGAAGACGCGGAAATCGACGATGCCGCGTTCACGCACGTCCTCGATCAGCTGCTTGATACGGCTGAAATCCTCGACCCAGAGCGACACCGGAGAATGCTCGAAGATCCCCTCGGCATATTGTCGGTTGGCGCGTTCGTTTCGCCGCGCTTCCTCGCGCGCGGTCACGTCTTCCGTGGTCAGAAGCAGCCGTCCCAGAGTATCCTCGTATCCCGGCAGAACGGAACCGCGCAGCTGGATGTCGAGCCGGCGCCCCGTCAGCGTGTAATTGACGGCACTGCTGACAAACTCCGTCTTGCCTTCCCACAGTTCCGCAAGCTCGTTGACATGGCTTTCGAGCATGTCGTCGCGGAAGATCTTCAACAGATTTGCCGAGAGATGGTCGAGATCACGTGCTTCGAACAGTTCCAGTGTCCGACGGTTGACCTGAAGGACACGGATCTGGCTGGAGCAGGCGGCCACCCGTGTCAGGTCCTGCTTGAGATAGGCGCGGATATCCACGATACCGTCTGCCCGCCAGCGCTCGAACTGTGCCTTGACCCCACTGAAATCCTCGATCCACATGGCGATCGGCGCAAGATCGAAAATATTGGTGTCGGAAGAACCTGTCATACCTATTCCATCTCGGTTGGTCGGGAGAGGGGTCCATGCAAGGCGCGGCGCCTGCGGGCAACCTAACCCTCTTTAAGTAACGATACGTAAATCCTCAACAGCAGATCACCAACGGGGGGACAGTCGTTCATTGAGGAGTACCCATCCCAAGCCGATGTGAAGACGTGGCGTCCTGAAACGCTCGAAGAAGCGGTCCGCGCAGCCATATCTGCCGGGCGCGAGGAGGCCTGTGTGGTCGACTTCAAGGCATTCGTCGATCGGACCGCTGAAGTCGCCGGAAGAACTGGAAAAGGTCTGTCCTTTGCAAGTGCGCCGGTCACCTGATCCGTAGCCGGCGCGCCCTTGCGGCGATCACGGCGCTCTCTATGTGATGGCGTTCATCACCATTGCAACGGGAAACGCCCATGGCCTTTCGCGACGTCGAGCTGACCTATCTCGAAAAGCACGGCATCCCGCCGCTTCCCGGGCCAGACGACCAGGGTTTCGTCGAGAACCAGGGCGCACGCATCTGGTATGCGAGCCACGGCTTCGGACCGCCGGTGCTCCTCCTGCATGGCGGCATGGGAAACAGCGGAAACTGGGGCTATCAAGTACCGGCGATCGTTGCGGCCGGCTATCGCGCCATCGTCATCGACAGCCGCGGCCACGGCCGCAGCACGCGGGATGGTCGCGCATACAGTTACCAGCTGATGGCTGCCGATACCCGCGCCGTCATGGATCGGCTGCAGATCGAAAATGCCGCGATCGTCGGCTGGAGCGACGGTGCCGATACCGGCCTGATCCTTGTCCAGGAAACGCCGGAGCGCGTCGCCGGCCTTTTCTTCTTCGCCTGCAATGTCGACAATTCCGGCACAAAGCCCTTCGAATTTACACCTGTAATCGGCCGCATCTGGCAACATCACCAGAAGGATTATGCCCGGCTCTCGGCGACACCAGGCGATTTCGGGGCCCTGTCGGCAGCGGTCGAAGCGATGCAGGGCACGCAACCGAACCTTTCGGCGTCAGACCTTGCCGCTATCTGCGTGCCCGCTGCTGTCGTCCTTGGCGAACACGACGAATTCATCAAGCCGGACCATATCGCCTATCTCGCCGCCACGCTGCCCGACGCGACGCATCGGGTTCTGACCGGTCTTAGCCATTTCGCGCCGCTGCAGGCGCCCGATATCTTCAACAACGAAGTCCTGGCATTTCTGAAGCGCATCTTCGGCTGACCGATCGCGCCGATAGCAGGATCAGGTCGCCGGACAACAAAATTGGTGGCCCGCGCCCACAGCGAGCGATACAACCGGGAAGCGATCAGGAGGACAGATATGCAGAAGTCGGATTACCCAAGGGGCTCGATCACCCGTCTCAGCATCGACAGCGATGTGCTCAGGAGCAATCGGCTTGGCGATCCGAGCCGCCGCGATGTCGACGTCTACATCCCGGCAGGCCATGACGGCACCGGCCTGCCGCTGCTCGTCGATCTCGTCGGCTTTACCGCCGGCGGCCCCCTGCACACTGCCTGGAAGCCGTTCTTCGAGAACGTGCCCGAACGCCTCGACCGGCTGATTGCGACAGGTGAAATGCCGCCGGTCGCGGCTGCCTTTCCCGATTGTTTCACCTCGCTCGGCGGCAACCAATATGTCAACAGCACGGTCGTCGGCCGCTGGGAGGATTTCCTCATCGACGAGATGCTTCCGGCGGTCGAAGCCCGCTTTGGCTGCGGCGGCATAGGCCGGCGTGGCGTCTTCGGCAAAAGCTCGGGCGGCTATGGCGCCTTCTCCCACGCCTTCCGGCGACCGGATGTCTGGGCCGCGGCCGCCAGCCATTCGGGCGATGCCGGTTTCGACCTGATGGCGGCCGACTTTCCCATGGTCCTGCGCGTCCTTGCCCGACATGATCTCTCGATCGAAAGCTGGTTTCGATCCTATGAGACGCGGGAGAAGCATAAGGATGAAGACATCCCCATGCTGCTCGTCCTTGCCCAGGCGGCCAGCTACGATCCGGATCCGAGCCTCGACGTTTTCAAGGGCCTGCGGCTTCCGGTCGATCTGGAAACCTGCGAATTCATCGATGACCGATGGAAGAACTGGATCGCCTGCGATCCCGTCGAGCTGGCGAAGACCCATGGGCGCAACATCGGCAAGCTCAAGGCCTTCTACATGGATTGCGGCACCGTCGATCAGTACAATCTGCTCTACGGCAATCGCCGCATCCACAGGACCCTGACCGCGCTCGGCATCGAACACACCTACGAGGAATTCGAGGACAACCACAATTCGGTCGATTACCGCATGGATGTCAGCCTGCCATTCCTTGCCAAGGCGTTGCAGTAGCCAGCGCTCAAGACGTGGCCGGGCGCGATTTCAAAGGCGCCGGCCACGTCTTCGTCATTGAAACTGCAGCGGGACCACCAATACCTGTGGCTCGATAGCAACTCAGGCAGCGCGCCGGTCGTGGCGTCCCTCTTCGATCTCCTCGACAATCTTGGCGACGAAGGCTTCGAGATCGTCGGGCGAGCGCGAGGTGATAATGCCGTGGTCGCACACGACCTTGACGTCAACCCATTGCGCGCCGGCGTTTTCCACATCCTTGCGGATCGAGGCGTAGGACGTCGCTTTGCGCCCCTTCAACGCATCGGCTTCGATCAGGAGCCATGGGGCATGGCAGATCGCGGCGACCACGCGGCCGGAGTCCACGAAATCGCTCACGACCCGCATCGCATCCGGGTCCTTTCGCAACAGATCGGGGTTAATCTGTCCGCCGGGAAGGACGAGTGCGTCGAAATCTCGGGAGAAAACGTCCTTTGCCGTCAGATCGACATCAACGGTATCGCCCCAATCTCCCTTTTCCCAGCTCTTGATGGCCCGCTTTTCCGGCGACGCGATGGTCACTTTCGCCCCGCGTTTTGTCAGTTCATCCAGCGGCACCCGCAGTTCCGAACGCTCGTAGCCGTCGGTTGCGAGGATGAGAATTCTGGCTGTGTCGATGGAGGGCATGGCCAAGTCCTTTCCCGGTTTGTGAACCCGAGGGAAAAACAGGCGGCGGATGAAATGGTTCCCTGACGGTGCCCGCTCGGGGCGGGAGGACGGCGCGCTGGATGCTATGCTGGTTCGGCGCGCCCGTTCAGGGCGCCAGCAGCCAGAACAGCAGCCCGCAAACAAGGATGAAAAGCGCGATCAGTCTGGCGAAGCGCTGCATGCCGTGGGTGGTATCGTCGCCAAGCATCGCGTTCCAGAGCGCGCCGCCGGTGGCATCGACGTCGGCGGTCGCGGCAAATTCCGGCTCCGCTCTTGCCGCGGTGTAATCGTGAGGGCGCGGCTGGCGGTTGATCGATGTTGCGTCGTCGAAGTAGATCCCGGCGCTGACAAGTTGGCCGTCGCCCGCATCCGCCACTTGCGCGTCGCGCCGGGCGCGGTCGTCGGGCTCCGGTCGGCCGAGGAGTGCATCGAGCCAGGCGCGGCGCGCCTGCGAAGTCGCTGCGTGGCGCGGCCATTGCGCTGATGGCAAAAGCATGGCGGATGAACGTCTGCTTCTTGGATGGCGCAGTGACATTTTGAGGCCTCCCTGTCGCAACGATACACCGAATGCGCTTCCGTTTCACCCCGCAGTGCAGTTTGGATTGGCGAGAGGGTATGGCACCTCGGATTGCCGCTGCCGGCAAGCATTGCCGATGCGCAAGAGCGGCTCCTCTCAGGACACGTCTTTTCCGGCGAAGACACCGAAATAGAAAAGGCGCTCGACCCTGACGGGGAGCGCCCTTTCTGGACCCGGACAACGTCAAACGCGCGGACATTGCCGCTGCAGGACGCTATCGATACGGGTAGTGAGACCCTAGATAGGCAGTGCCCCCGGCATTTCAAGGCCCGAAAGACGTTATTTCGCATCTGGCCGTCTTCTTTCCGCCCGCATCGATCCCGTCGCGGGTGACGCAACGGCGTCCGCCAGCTTCGACCGACGCCAGTCGCGTGGCGCCATGCCGGTGCGCAAGCGGAAGAAACGGGAGAAATACGCCGCATCGCGCAGCCCGATCTCATAGGCGATGTCTTCGAGCGAGCGTACCGTGAAGAGCAGCAAGCGCTTGGCTTCGAGCAGCCGACGCTCGTTGATCAGTTCCTTGACCTGCATGCCGAACGCCGTGTTGCTGGCCTTGGCCAGCAGATGCGGCGTTGTCGCGAGCGCATCCGTGTAGCGTCCGATGCTCCAGTTTTCGCGAAAATGCGCGTCGATCATCTGTCGCAACTGCGTTGCCAGCATGCTGTCTCGGGAGTGGGCAGACGACGGAGCCAGCGAGGCAAGTCGGGCGATTTGGGTCAGGATTGCCGATGCGAGTGATGCCATCATCGACTGCGTGGCAAAGGCACCCGTCCCGTATTCGTTCGCGATCATCTCCATCAGTTGCGCCAGACGCTGCCACTGGCGGTCGTCGCTGCTGCCGGCCACCATGATCGGCGCGTCGGGCGGAAGCACCGTGCGCTCCCGGATGGACAACATCAGACCGTCGGCGATCGAGATCACGAAGGCATCGCTTTCCAGCGGCTCGACTGAAAATCCGTGCACGATGCCGCTCGGCACGAAGCTGACGGCCGGCGCGGAAAAGTCCAATACCTTGTCTTCGATGAAATAGGTGCCGCAGCCGCGGAACCAATAGGTCACCTGCGCCAGCTGGTCATGCTTGTGTGCCTTCACCTGCCCCTGGTGAAGTCCACGCCTCGCCATGACAGTTTCGACATGGAAGAAACCGGGCTCAAGCGGTTGCTCCGGCTCGCCATAGACAAAGAAGCTTGGAATGACGCCGGCCATCAGCCACCCGAAAAAGTACAAGTCATTTTGGCATTCTGTCCATGGAGACTGCGACAAGCAATGCCTAGTCTTGACGAAATTCTGGGAGGAGAACCATGAGAGCAGAGGACTTTCGCGCCGACAAGGCGCGCCCGTTCACCGGGGCCGAATATCTCGAAAGCCTGCGCGATGGTCGCGAGGTCTATATCAATGGCGATCGCATCGCCGATGTGACCACGCACCCGGCCATGCGCAATTCCGCACGCTCACTGGCGCGCCTCTATGACGCGCTGCATGACCCGGCAAAGAAGGATGCCCTGACCGCGCCGACCGACACGGGCTCCAGCGGTTATACGCACAAGTATTTCCGCGTCGCCCGATCGTCTGCCGATCTCGTCGCCCAGCAGGGCGCGATCGCCGAATGGGCGCGCATGTCCTACGGCTGGATGGGGCGCACGGCCGACTACAAGGCGGCGCTGATGAACACGCTCGGCGCCAATGCCTCCTGGTACGGCCCGTTCAAGGACAATGCGCTCGCCTGGCACGCACGCGCCCAGGAGGCGGCGCTGTTCATGAACCACGCGATCGTCAACCCGCCGATCGACCGGCACAAGCCGGCCGATGCGGTCAAAGATGTATTCGTCCACATCACCAAGGAGACGGACGCCGGCATCTACGTCTCCGGCGCCAAGGTGGTTGCGACCTCGTCGGCGCTCACGCACTACAATTTTCTCGCCCAGAGTTCGGCGACGGTGACGGAGGACCCGTCGCTGTCGGTGATGTTCATCGTCCCGATGAACGCGCCCGGGATCAAGATGTTCTGCCGCGTCTCCTACGAACAGACCGCCAACACGGTCGGCCATCCCTTCGACTATCCGCTGTCGTCGCGCTTCGACGAAAACGATGCCATCCTGGTGCTCGACAACGTGTTCGTGCCCTGGGAAGACGTGCTCGTGCTGCGCGATGCCGCCAAGATCCTGTCGTTTCACCCGGCCTCGGGCTTCATGCACGGCTACTGTTTCCAGGGCTGCACCCGCTTTGCCGTCAAGCTCGACTTCCTCGCCGGCCTGCTGGCCAAGGCGTTACGCGCGACCGGCGGCGACGCCTTTCGCGGCAACCAGGCAGCCCTCGGCGAGGTCATCGCCCTGCGGCACATGTTCTGGAGCTTCTCCAATGCCATGGCCTATAACCCCATACCCTGGGCGGACGGCGCTGTGCTGCCCAATCTGGAAGCCGCCCTTTCCTACCGGACCTTCATGTCGGAGGCCTATCCCCGGGTGGTCGACACCATTCGCCGCGTCGTCGCTTCGGGCCTCATCTATCTGCCTTCGTCTGCCAAGGATTTCGGCAATGGCGAGATCGACCGATATCTCGCGCAATATGTGCGCGGCTCCAACGACATGGGCCATATCGAGCGCATCAAGATCATGAAGCTGCTGTGGGATGCGACCGGCACCGAGTTCGGCGGGCGCCATGCGCTCTACGAACTCAACTATGCGGGCGCGCCGGAAGAAGTGCGCCTGCAGGTGCTGAAGGGTGCGGAGCGCGGCGGACGGCTGAAGGAAATGGAAGCGCTCGTTGACACCTGCATGGCCGACTACGACCAGCATGGCTGGACCGGCGACACCTGGCTGCCGCCGCTTCGGGCCGAAGGCCAAATCCGCGATGCGGCCGAGTGAGGCGCTCGCCATGGAAACGGCTGTCTCGAAGACCGAATTCCGCAATGCGATGGCGCGGGTCTGCGCGCCCGTCAACGTCGTCACCACCAATGGACCCGCCGGGCGCGGCGGGTTCACCGCCACCGCAATGTGCTCGGTGACCGACGATCCGCCGAGCCTGCTCGTCTGCATGAACCGCAACTCGACGCAATGCGGTCTGTTCATCGACAACCGCCGCTTCTGCGTCAACGTGCTCAGCCACGACCACACCGCGCTTGCCGGGCATTTCGCCGGCGCCACCAAGGACATGACGGAGCGCTACGCAGCAGCCGACTGGGTGGAGATGCAATCGGGAGGTCTCGCCGTCAAGGATGCGATCGTCTCGCTGGATTGCGAACTGGCCGAGGCACGATTGCTCGGCACCCACCACATCCTGATCGGTCGTGTCGTCGGCATCCGCGCGCGCAGCGACGGCAACGCGCTCCTCTATTTCGACCGCAACTACGTGCATGTGCCGACACAGCTCGGAAGCTTCGGCGGATAGGCAAACGTCGCAATTGTCCGGATCGTCGCACGCCGCCGGTCACGACCGTCTGAGATGGCCCAGCTAGAAGCCGCTTTGCCGCAGAGCCGTCGCAATCGACAGGCACATGCCGGATCGGCGCCTTTTGCTTTTTTCCGAAACGCGTCTATTTGCCTGGCGTGGAATGAAAAAGGAAAAGCGGAATGGTGGTCAAGCCAACCGGACGGTCGATGACGGACATGAAGGACATCAACGACAGGGAGATCGTTCGTCTGACCGCCCTCGGGCAACTCGACTTCCTCGATACACCGAGAGATCATGGCATCGAACGCGTCGTGAGGCTCATCAAGAGTGTCTTCGCAATCGAGATCGGCATCGTTTCGCTAATCGACGCGCATCGGCAATGGTATATGGCCTGCTCGGGCCTTTCGGCGGAAGAAATGCCGCGCGAAGACACGTTCTGCCAATACGTGATCGCCGCCGACAAACCCGTCGTTGTGCACGACGCCACAAAAGACGCGCGTTTTTCGCAGCATCCGGCCGTGACGGGCCAGGAGCATATTCGGTTTTACGCCGGCGTTCCCCTGAGGACCCGGGACGGGCACATGATCGGGACCGTTTGCGCGATCGATCGCAGCCCGAGGGGTTTTGCCGACAGGGAACTCGACATCCTGACCGAACTGGCAGGGGTGGCGATGGACCGGATCGAACTGCTCCGCTCGGCTGCGACGGACGGATTGACCGGCACGCTGACGCGACGTGCCTTCCGCGACGAGGCCGACAAGCTCATTTCGCTTGCTGTCCGCCACCAGCACGACCTGTCGGGCATCGTGCTCGACGTCGATCACTTCAAGCGGATCAACGACACCCATGGGCACCCCGCAGGTGACGAGGTGCTAAAGGCGGTCGCCTCCGCGTGCCAATCCAACCTGCGGGCAAGCGACCTGTTCGGGCGGCTTGGCGGCGAGGAGTTTGCCATCATGCTACCGCATGTCGACGCCAAGGGCGCGCTGGCCGCGGCGGAAAAGCTCAGGGCAGCGATCGCTGCGGCGACAATTCACGGCGATTTCGGTCGGCTTGCGGTCACCGCCAGCTTCGGCATATCGACGCTTGCGACCGGCACCCGGGATAGCGGCACCTTGCTGGCTCAGGCGGATGCGGCCATGTACTACGCCAAGGCCGCCGGCCGGAACCGTTGCGCCGATTGGAGCGACCTTGATGTCGATCCTCAGGCCGGCCCCCGACAGAGCGTTCTGAAAGCCGGCACCATTCTTTACGACGACCGCCACTCAAGGATCGAATGCACGGTCAGGTCGCTTGGCACAGACGGTGCGGCGGTTACCGTTTCCAATTCCGCCGGCATTCCGCCGGATCTCGTGCTGGTCGTCGCCAGCGAGGGTCTGGAGACCAGATGCCATGTGGTGGCGCGGGATCGGCAAAACCTCGAACTCGCTTTCGGATAACATCGTTTCGCGACGCAAGCGCCTGGCCGGAACGGTCGGGCGCTTGCGCGCCAGTCAGAGCTGGATCCAGGCGGTCTTGAGGTCGGTATACTTGTCGAGCGCATGCAGCGACTTGTCGTGGCCGTTGCCGGACTGCTTGACGCCACCGAGCGGCACCGTGTTGTCGGCGCCGCCATAGGTGTTGACATGCACGACACCGGCCCGGATGGAGCGCACCATGCGGTGCGCCCGCGACAGGTTCGCGGTCCAGACCGCCGAGGCGAGACCATATTCGCTGCCATTGGCGATCCGAAGCGCATCAGCCTCGTCGTCGAAGGGGATGATCGACAGGATCGGCCCGAAGACCTCTTCTCTCGCAAGCGTCATGCCGGGCGCGACGTCGAAGATGGTGGGCTGCATGTAGAAGCCGCCGGTGTCTTCGAGGATGCGTTTTCCGCCGGTCCTCAGTCGTGCGCCTTCGTCCAGCGCCTGCCCAGCGAAACCGAGATTCTTTTCCAGCTGGATCTTGCTGGAGATGGCGCCGGCCTCCGTGGACAGCAGCAACGGATCGCCCACCTTGATCGCTGCCGCGATCGTGGCCACCTTCTCGGCAAAGGTCTCGTGGATCGATCGCTCGACCAGAAGCCGCGAACCGGCGACGCAGACCTGGCCGGAATTTCGGAAGATGCCGTAGGCGGAGACCTTTGCCGCCTGGTTCAGATCAGGCGCATCGGCAAAGACGATGTTCGGGGACTTGCCACCGAGCTCGAGATAGACGCGCTTGAGGTTGGAGCGTGCCGAATAGTCCAAGAGCCGCCGGCCGACGCCACCCGAGCCGGTAAAGGCGAGCACATCGATGTTGGCATGCAGCCCGATCGCCTCGCCGGCGACGGATCCCCTGCCGGTCACGACGTTCAGCACGCCCTCCGGCAACCCGGCTTCGGCACAGAGCGCGGCAAGCCGCAGCAGGGTCAGCGACGCGCCCTCCGCCGGCTTCAGGATCACCGAATTGCCGGCAGCAAGCGCCGGCGCGATCTTCCAGGCGCCGATCATGAGCGGGAAATTCCAGGGCACGATGGCAGCGACGACACCGACGGGCTCGCGATGGATGAGGCCGAGCACGTTGTCAGCGGTGGGCGCGATCTCGCCATAGACCTTGTCGATCGCCTCGGCATAATAGCGGAATGTGCCGGCAGCACTTGCCGGCTCCGCCTTCAGCGCCATCGCGATTTCAGTGCCATTGTCGCGCACGCCGAGGACGGCAAGTTCGAGCGCATTCTTCTCGATCAGGTCGGCGACACGCAGCAGCACTTTCTTGCGCTCGGCGGGTGCAGCCCTCGACCACGTCCCCTTCTCGAAAGCAGTCCGGGCGGCGCGAACCGCGGCGTCGACGTCGTCTGCGCCGGCATCGGCAATGGTCGTCAGTCGGGTCCCATTAATTGGCGAGATGACCTCGAGCGTCCCGCCGGACATCGCCTCGCGCCAGTGGCCGCCGATGAAGAGTTGTTGCGGCGGCACGACAGTGGCGCGCAACTGGTCGATTTTATCCTGCATGTTCCCGTTCCATTTTTCAGGCGGAAGAGCGGCCGATTGCTCGGCCGCCCCTATCGGATCAGATCTCCTGGCCAGCGCCAAGCCGGGCAAACTCCAGCGGACGGCCCGATTTCAGAGCGGCTGCCAGCGCCAGACCGACAACGCCGGCAATAAGAACCAGCCCCGGCAGGAAGATTGCGAGCAGCCCGGTGGCGCCAGCGAGATCGCCGAAGTTGATGGTGATCGCGATGATCACCGCGATCAGGATCAGACCTGTGATCACCGGAATGACCTTGGTCACGAGCGTATTGGATTCCAGCCCCGGATTGCGGTTGAAGAAGGCGACGATGGCAAAGGCGGTAAAGGCCATCAGCACCATGACGGCAAGCGTGCCGACGTTTGTGAGCCACGAAAACAGCGCCAGCACCGGATCCTGCCCTGTCGCGGCAAACAGCGCGACGACGATGGCGGCCGTGATCGTCTGGATAACAGAGCCGGCATGCGGGCTGTGATAGACCGGATGGGTCACGCCGACGGATGCCGGAAGCAGCCGCTCGCGGCCGGCGACATAGAGATATCGGGCGACGCCGTTGTGGAATGCGAGCACGCCGGCAAACAGGCTCGTGACGAAGAGCACGTTCATGATCGGTGGCAGCCAGCCGCCCGCATAGCGCTCGGCGAGGCCAAAGAGGAAGGTGGTCGGATCGGCAAGCCCCTGCAATTCGGGCACCAGCTTGTCGGCACCGGCCGCGCTTACCATCAGCCAGGAGGTGAGCATGTAGAAGATGCCGATGATCAGCACGGAGATATATGTCGCGCGCGGCACGGTCCGGTGCGGATCGCGGGCCTCCTCGCTGTAGATCGTCGTCGCCTCGAAACCGATGAAGGCGGCAAAGCAGAAGAGGATACCGATCGCCGGCGAGCCTGACAGCAAGGCGGAAGGCGTGAACGACACCGTCGTCAGGCCGCTGTCTCCGCCCTTGGCGATGATCGCGACGTCGATGACGAGGACGACCAGATATTCGAGGATGACCAGCACGGTCAGAACCTTGGCCGACAGGTCGACGCGACGATAGCCGAGAACGCCGACCACGGCGATGCCGATGAAGGTCCAGACCCACCACGGCAGGTCGAGGCCGAGCCCGGCGAAGAGCCCGGCCGTCGCCGCCCCGAACAGGCCGAAGACCCCGATCTGCATGGCGTTATAGGCCAGGATCGCGATCATCGCGGCCGCACCTCCCATCAGCCCACCCAGCCCTTGCGCGGTATAGGCATAGAAGGCGCCGGCATTGCGGATATGCCGCGCCATGGCGACGTAACCGATCGAGAACATCAACAGGATCAGCGTGACCAGCAGAAACGTGCCGGGAATGCCGGCACCGTTGCCGAGCAGCATGGCCAGCGGCACGCCGCCGGCAACCGCCGTCAGCGGCGCTGCGGCCGATACCACGAGAAATGTGACGGCACCGACCCCGAGCGCATTCTTGCGCAACTGGTTCGCGCCGGTTGCGGGCGACGATTGATTGTCCATAGCGTCTTAAGCTCCCCTTTTTTCTTGGCACTATTTGCCTTCGCCTCAGGTCTGTCTCTCCAAGGCATCCTCCCGTGAAGCTGCTCTCGACCATGTTGCTTTTTGTTCTTGGTCACGCACACTATTCGGTTCAATATTTAAACCGTTGCTTCAAATATAGACTTGCAAATGCCGCGGCGAACTGTCAAGTTATTTCGCATGTTAAGTATCTCGGCCGGATAAAAACGCGATACGGGTGGCGCAACCGCCTGAAAATCAAGGGAACAGGCATCGGGATCACTGGCGGCGGCGCTCGACGACGGAGGACTGGATGAGCACCATCGGTAAGGCACTGGGCCTGTTGGACGCGATCTCGCGGCTGGACAGGGAAGTCGGCTTGAGCGACATCGCCAGGCATTGCGCGCTCGACAAGGCGACGGCGCGGCGCTTCCTTGTCGAGCTCGAAAGACACGGTTTTGTCGAACAGGATCCGGACAGCAAGCGCTACCGCATCGGCGGCGCGCCAGTAAGGCTCGCGCGTATCCGCGAGGCCCGCTTTCCCTATCTCAGCGTCGCCATGCCCTTCGTGAAGGAACTCGCCGGCCTTTCGGGCGAGACCGTGCATCTCTCGGAATTCGTCGCCGGTCGGCTTTCGACCATCTATGTGGAAGACTCGCCGCGCGCGCACCGGGTGACGGTCGATGCCGGCAGCGCGCTGCCGTTTCATGCGACCGCATCAGGCCACGCCTTCCTTGCCTCCTGCCCGGCAAGACAGGTGGAGGATGTGCTGGCCCTGCCTCTGGAAGCCTTCACCGAGCACACGATCACCTCGAAGACCGAACTGCGCAGGCTCATCGCGGAGACGGCGCGACGCGGCTATTCGATCAGCCAGCAGGGCCTTGAAAGCGGCGTCATCAGCGTTGCCGCTCCCATCGGCGCACCGGACAGCGTGCCGATCGGCGCAATCGCCGTCGCAGCTCCGCAGGTTCGCGCGAACGCCGAGACGATCGAGCAGCTTGGCCCGGCGACGGCTGCGATCGCTCGACGCATTTCGGAGAAATTCTTCGGTTTGGAACCGGCGACGGCAAGTCCGCTGGCAAGGAGGGCCGGCTGATGAATGCGATGAACCGCCTGCCCAATATCCTCGTCGTGGGAACGGGAGACACCAAATGTGATGAACTTCAGTTCATGGCATGCGTCATTCGCGAGGCCGGCGGCCTGCCTGTGATGATGGACGTCAGCGTTCTCGGCGATCCGCCCTATGCGCCGGAATATTCCCGCCACGATATTGCGGCGGCCGCCGGCACCTCGATCGTCGCGATCGCCGCGAGCGGCGACGAAAACAGCGCGATGGAAATGATGGCCAAGGGGGCAGCGGCCCTGACCCGCAGCCTCCACGAAGCCGGCCAGGCCGATGGCGTCATCATTCTCGGGGGCTCGATGGGCACCGATCTGGCGCTCGACGTCGCAGCATCCTTGCCACTTGGCGTGCCGAAATTCGTGGTCTCGACGATCGCCTATTCGCACCTGCTGCCGCCCGAGCGCATTGCACCCGATCTGATGATGATCCTGTGGGCCGGCGGATTATATGGGCTGAACGGCATCTGCCGTTCGGTGCTGTCGCAGGCCTGCGGCGCCGTCGTTGGTGCTGCCCGTTTCGGCACGAGGCCGGACAGGGATCGGCCGCTGGTCGGAATGACCTCGCTGGGGTCGAGCTGCCTCAAATACATGAAACACCTGAAGCCTGAGCTGGAACGGCGCGGCTATGACGTCGCGGTGTTTCACGCGACCGGCATGGGCGGACGGGCCTTCGAGGCGATCGCCGCGCAGAACGGTTTTACCGCCGTCTTCGATTTCTGCATCCAGGAGGTTAGCAACCACCATCACGGCACGGTGGTAACATCAGGGCCTGATCGGCTCGAAAATGCAGGCCGCGCGGGAATTCCGCAGATCGTCGCGCCGGGCGCGGTCGACATGGTTGACCTGCCCGCATGGCAACCGCTGCCCGAAACCCTTGCCGACCGGCCCTATCATGCGCACAACCGGCTGCTCGGGTCGGTGACCACATCGCCCGAAGGCCGGCGCGAGATCGCCCGCGTCATCGGCGGCAAGCTCGCCGACAGCAGCGCGGAAGTGGCCTTCATTTTGCCGCTCAGGGGCATCCAGGAATGGGATCAACCGGGCGAACCGCTGCATGAGCCGGAGGCACTCGATGCCTTCGTCGACGAGATGCGCCGCGCCATGCCCTCTTCCGTCCGCCTTCACGAAATCGACAGCCATATCAACGCACCGGAGTTCTCCGCCATGGCGCTCGCCATCTTTGATGACTGGATCGCCCGCGGCGTGATCCCGGAAGGCCGCCCGTGACCGACCGCGCCCTCATCCTCGACTTCGGCGGCGTCGTCACCCGCACGCTGTTTGAGACCCACGATGTTACCGAGCGGGCGCTGGGCCTGAAGCCGGGCAGCCTCACCTGGCTCGGACCGTTCGACCCGGCGACTGATCCGCTCTGGGTCTCGATGCAGAAACGCGAGATCACCGAGCGCGACTACTGGACGGAGCGGACGCGCGAAGTCGGCCGTCTTGTCGGCGAGGACTGGATCGACATGAAGACCTTCGTGCAGCGCGCCCGCGGCGCCGAGCCGGAACTGGTGCTGCGCCCGGAAGCACGCGACGCGATCCTGCAGGCGAAGGACGCGGGCATCCGGCTCGCCATCCTTTCCAACGAACTCGACCTTTTCTACGGCATCGAATTCCGCAAGCGCTTCCCGCTGATCGAGCTTTTCGACGTCATCGTCGATGCCACCTACACCCAAATATTGAAGCCGGACGCCCGCGCCTACGAACGGGTACTGACCGAGCTCGGCCTGCCGCGACAGGCCTGCGTCTTCGTCGACGACCAGAAGAAGAACATCGAGGGCGCCGAGGCCGTGTCGCTGCCAAGCGTGCATTTCGATGTCACCAGACCCGCAGAAGGCTACGCCAGAGCCCTTCGGATGCTCGGCATTTGAACTGACCAGGAGCAAGACATGCGCGAAACCAACTTTCTCATCGAGAACAATGCCCGCCATCTGTGGCACCCGATGGCGCACCCCGCCGAGATGCACGCGACACCGCCGCGCATCATCAATGCCGGGGACGGCGTGGAGATCGTCGATATCCACGGCAAGACGGTGCTCGATGCGGTCGGCGGCTTGTGGAACGTAAATCTCGGCTATTCCTGCGAGCCGGTGAAGAAGGCGATCCGCGACCAGCTCGACGAGCTGCCCTATTATTCGACCTTCCGCGGCACCACCAATTCGCCGCTGATCGAACTTTCCTACGAGCTTGCCGAATGGTTCAAGGAAGATGGCCTCAGCCGTTCGTTCTTCACGTCGGGCGGCTCGGATTCGGTCGAGACCTGCCTTCGCCTTGCCCGCCAGTACCACAAGCTGAATGGCCAGCCGGAGCGCACGAAATTCGTGAGCCTGAAGAAGGGCTATCAAGGCACGCATTTCGGCGGCGCATCCGTCAACGGCAACGCCAATTTCCGCCGCAACTACGAGCCGCTGCTGCCGGGCGTCTTTCACCTTCCCGCCCCCTACACCTACCGCAATCCGTTTGCGACCACCGATGGCGCCGAGATCGCGAGCGGCATCGCCCGCCTGTTCGAGGACGAGATCGCCTTTCAGGGCGCCGACACCATCGCAGCCCTGATCATGGAGCCGGTGCTGGGTGCCGGCGGCGTGATCGTGCCGCACGAAACCTTCATGCCGCTGATGCGCGAAATCTGCGACCGCCACGGCATCCTCCTGATTGCCGACGAGGTGATCACCGCCTTCGGCCGCACCGGCGCCTGGACCGGTTCGCGTCTCTGGGGCGTCAAGCCTGACCTGATGTCGACCGCCAAGGCGATCACCAACGGCTACTATCCCTTCGGGGCCGTGATGATCTCCGACAGGGTCGCCGAGGCGTTCGAAAGCAACAGGACGGCCGCCGGCTCGATCGGCCATGGCTACACCTATTCAGGCCATCCGGTCGGGGCGGCCGCCGCGCTCGCCACGCTCAAGGAGACGAAGCGCCTCGATGTCGCGACCAATGCCGGCGCGCGTGGCGAAGAGCTGATGACGGGGCTGCTGGCCTTGCAGCTTAAGCACGAGCTCGTCGGCGACGTGCGCGGCAAGGGGCTGATGTGCGCGCTTGAGCTTGTTTCGGACCGCGAGAAGAAGTCGCCAGCCGCCAAGGATGTGGTGCAGAAGGTCCAGGACGCAGCCTACGAGGCGGGCGTGATGGTGCGCACATCCGGACCGAACGTCATCCTGTCGCCGCCGCTGATCATCACTGCCGCGGATGTCACCCGGATCCTCTCGGCCCTCGATGCCGGCCTGAGCGCTGCCGGAGGCATGTGACATGAGCGACACGGCAGCGCTCAAGGCACGCCGCGAACGGCTGCTCGGCCGGAACATGTCGCTGTTCTACAGCGACCCGGTCCACATCGTCAGGGGCGAAGGCGTCTGGCTTTATGACGCCGACGGCCGGCGCTATCTCGACTGCTACAACAATGTGCCGCATGTCGGCCACTGCCATCCGCGCGTGGTCGAGGCGATCGCCCGGCAGGCAGCGACGCTCAACACCCACACGCGCTATCTGCACGAAGGCATCCTCGACTATGTCGAGCGGCTGACGGCAACATTCGACCGCAGCCTCGACACGGCGATCCTGACCTGCACCGGCAGTGAGGCCAACGACATTGCCCTGCGCATGGCCCAGGCGGTGACCGGCAAGACCGGCGTGATCGCCACCGATCACACCTACCACGGCAACACCACCGCCGTTTCGCAGCTTTCCACCCGGATGCCGCCGGTCGGCGGTTTCAGTGGTCATGTGCGCCATGTGCCGGCCCCCGACAGCTACCGGCCGCTTGGCGGTTTGCCCGGCAACGCCTTTTCCGCAGCCTTTGCCGCTGCGGTGGCAAAGGCGATCGCCGACCTGCAGGAAAGCCCTTTCGGCTTTTCCGCCCTGATCATCGACCCGTTCTTCGCCAATGAAGGCTTTCCCGACCTGCCCCAAGGCTTCCTCGACGCAACCGTTGCGGCGGTGCGCAAGGCCGGCGGCGTGGTGATTGCCGACGAAGTGCAGCCCGGTTTCGGCCGCACCGGCGGGCACATGTGGGGTCACCAGAAGGCCGGCATCGTCCCCGACATTGTCACGCTCGGCAAGCCGATGGGCAACGGCCATCCGATCGGTGGCGTCGTTGCCGGCAGCGACACGCTGAATGCGTTTCGTCAGGCATTCCGCTACTTCAACACCTTCGGTGGCAACCCGGTCTCCTGCGCCGCGGCCATGGCGGTTCTCGACGTCATTGACGACGAGGCCCTGATCGATAACGCCCGAGAGGTCGGCGCCTACGCCAAGGCCGGCCTCGACAGGCTGAGGCACAAGCACGATGTGATCGGCGATATCAGGGGCAGCGGCCTGTTCTTCGGCGCGGAGCTCGTTCTCGACCGGGAGAAAAAGACCCCGGCCGCCGATCTCGCCACCAGGGTCGTCAACGGCATGCGCGAACGTGGCGTCCTGATGGGCAAGCTCGGCATTCACCAGAATGCGACGAAGATCCGGCCGCCGATGCCGTTTTCCAGGGAGAATGCCGACCTGATGCTGTCGACCCTCGACGACGTGCTGTCGGGACTGTGAGCGGGCGATGAGCGAAGCTCTGCCGCAAGATCTGCTGGACGCGCTCGACGCTCGGGCGAAGGAAGCCATGGCCCATTGGGGCCTTTCAAATGTAAAGCCCACCCTGCTAAAATACCGCGAGAATGCCGTCTTCCGGATCACGCTTGCCGACGGTGCACCGGCCGCGCTCCGGCTGCATCGGCCAGGCTACCATGATGAGACGGCGCTGCGCTCGGAACTGCAATGGATGACGGCGCTGCGCGACGGCGGGCTTTCCGTGCCCCACGCGATCACGGCGTCGGACGGTCGGTTGCTGGTAGCGTTGCGGCCGACCGACGACTTCGCCGCCCAGCATGCCGATATCGTCAGCTGGATGCATGGGCTCCCGCTGGGTGAAAGCGGTTTGCCGCTCAGCCACGGTCCGGAGGCGCAGGTCGCCATCTTTCAGGCGCTCGGCACCATGATGGCCGACATGCACGATCTTGCCGATCGCTGGCCGATACCGCCTGATTTCAAGCGACCCGCCTGGGACATGGAGGGCCTGCTCGGCGAAAACCCTGTCTGGGGCCGTTTCTGGGACTGCGACGGTCTTGCGCCTGAACACAAGCTTGCCCTTTGTGAACTGCGTCACCAGCTTCGGCGCCTGCTCGATGCCGTGCCGCCAGAGGCGCTCGATTACGGGCTGATCCATGCCGATCTCGTTCGCGAAAACGTACTGGTCCGCGATGGCGGCGTGGCCTTCATCGATTTCGACGACGCCGGTTTCGGCTTCCGGCTGTTCGATATCGCGACGGCGCTTCTGAAGAACCGCAACGAGCCGAACTACGAGGTGATCGAACGGTCACTGATCGAGGGGTATCGGACTAAGCGGCCGCTGACGGATGCGACGTTGGCCATGCTGCCGATCTTCATGACGCTTCGCAGCCTCACCTATATCGGCTGGTTTGCCACACGGCCTGAACTTCCCGGCATCGCGGCGCGCCTCAAACGCTACGCAGACGAAAGCCTGCGCTTGGCGCAAGCGTTGTCGGTCGCCGCATGACATCCAGGAACATTCGTTCAGTCGCCAAGCGTCGCAAGCTCGTCGAGCATGTCGAGCAGAACCTCGACGCGTTCGCGTCCATAGCGCGCCTCGAGCTGATCGTAGATGGCTCGGCTTTCCGGGCTGACATCGGCGATCACCCGCATGCCGGCGGGTGCGATCTCGAGCAGCACGCGACGGCCGTCATCGGCGTCCTTGTGCTTGGTGATCAGTCCGCGCTCCTCGAGCGATCGAATGATGCGCGTCAGGCTCGGGGCCAGAATGAAGGCCTTGTCGGCCATCTCGGACGCATCGACCTTGCCGGATTCGGCGAGGATGCGGATCACGCGCCACTGTTGCTCGGTGATTTCGTGGCGCGCCAACATCGGCCGGAAATGGCCCATCACCGCTTCACGCGCGCGCAGAAGCGCAATCGGCAGCGAGCGCCGGGTGCTGTGGGGAAGAAGGGCGTCCGGCCCAAGCTCGACGGGGGGGTTCGCGCGGCTCATGGCCGATCTATGGGCGATTTTTCTCGGCTGCGCAATCACTGCCGAAATCATGCGTCAGCGAAAGCCGCTTGACACCGAACAACATATTGTTAACGTGTTAATTAATAAATCGACGGGGACTGGGAATGCCGCACTTCACGATCGAATATTCCGCCAATCTCGAAGGCCAAGTCGATTTCGATCACCTGTGCCAAGAGGTCCACAAGACCATCCTCGCCACCGGCCTCTTCGAGATCGGCGCCGTCCGCGTCCGGACGATCGCAAGCGACCACTACGCCATCGCCGACCTGCTGCCGGAGAACGGCTTTATCGACATGTCGTTCCGCATCGGTCGCGGCCGCTCTCAAGGTGAGAAGAAGGCGGCAGGAACGGCCATCTTCGACGCCGTTGCGCAGGAGCTCGCGCGCCTTTTCGACACGCCCCATTTTGCCCTTAGCCTGGAGATCCGCGAGATCGACCCGGAGCTGAGCTGGAAGAAGAACGCGATCCACCCGCGGCTTCGACAGAAGGGCGACTGATCCCGACAGACGTCGGCACGCTATTTCCGCGCCGCACCGGCGGCAGCGCAGCACGATTGGAGAATGCCATGTCCAAACTCGACGACAACATCAAGAAGGCCGAAACCTATCTCGCCCGCTTCCGCACCGACGGCGTCCTCAACCATATCGATGGGCAGGCCGTACCGGCGCTGGACGGCGAGACCTTCGAGACCATTTCTCCGGTCGACCTCAAGCCGCTTGGCCCCGTTGCACGCGGCAAGGCGGCCGATATCGACCGAGCGGCACGCGCTGCCAAGGCGGCCTTCCCGGCCTGGGCCGCGATGCCCGGCGACGCGCGCAAGAAACTCCTGCACAAAATAGCCGACGCCATCGTCGCGCGCGCCGAGGAGATCGCCTTCGTCGAGTGCATGGACACGGGACAGTCGCTGAAGTTCATGGCCAAGGCCGCCTTGCGCGGCGCTGAGAACTTTCGCTTCTTTGCCGATCGCGCGCCCGAGGCCCGCGACGGCAAGGTGCTGCGCGCCGAGGGCCAGATCAACATGACCACGCGCGTGCCGATCGGCCCGATCGGCATCATCACGCCGTGGAACACCCCCTTCATGCTGTCGACATGGAAGATTGCGCCGGCGCTCGCTGCCGGCTGCACCATCGTCCACAAGCCGGCAGAGTTTTCTCCGTTGACCGCGCGCCTGCTCGTCGAGATCGCCGAGGAAGCAGGCCTTCCCAAGGGCGTCTGGAACCTCGTCAACGGTCTCGGCGAGGACGCGGGCAAGGCGCTCACAGAGCACCCCGCCATCAAGGCGATCGGCTTTGTCGGCGAGAGCCGTACAGGCTCGCTGATCATGAAGCAGGGCGCCGACACGCTGAAGCGGGTGCATTTCGAGCTTGGGGGCAAGAACCCGGTCATCGTCTTTGCCGATGCCGATCTGGAACGGGCCGCCGACGCCGCCGTCTTCATGATCTATTCGCTGAACGGCGAGCGCTGCACCTCCTCCTCCCGCCTGCTGGTGGAAGAGAGCATCTATGAGAGCTTCACCGCGCGGGTCGCAGAAAAGGCAAGACGCATCCGGATCGGCCACCCGCTCGATCCCGAAACCATCGTCGGCCCGCTGATTCACCCGGAACACGAAAAGAAGGTGCTCGACTACATCGAGATCGGCCGGAAGGAAGGGGCCACCGTTGCAGCAGGCGGCGCCAAGTTCGAGGGCCCCGGTGGCGGATGCTATGTCCAGCCAACGCTGTTTACTGGCGCCGACAATGCCATGCGCATCGCGCAGGAGGAAATTTTCGGACCGGTCCTGACCGCCATTCCGTTCAAGGACGAGGCGGAGGCGCTGGCGCTCGCCAACGACGTTCAATACGGCCTGACCGGCTACCTCTGGACATCGGACGTCACCCGCGCATTCCGCTTCACCGATCATCTCGAAGCCGGGATGATCTGGGTCAATTCGGAGAATGTCCGCCATCTGCCGACGCCCTTCGGCGGCGTCAAGAGCTCCGGCATCGGCCGCGACGGCGGCGACTGGTCCTTCGATTTCTACATGGAAACCAAGAACATCGCGTTTGCCAGCTCGGCCCATGCGATCGCCAAGCTCGGCGGCTGAGCGCGACACGAAACCGCGCCGCCCAAAAACCTGGAGGAGACCAGAATGCCGTTACCGAAGCCGAACCTTCACCCGCCCTTCAACATCGTGCGGCTGAGCCACGTCGAACTCGCCGTCACCGATCTTGCCAAGTCGCGCGCCTTCTATGTCGACGTGCTCGGCCTGCAGGTGACCGACGAGACCGCCGACACGATCTACCTGCGCGCCATGGAGGAACGCGGCCATCACTGCATCATCCTGAAGAGGGCGGCTGACGCCGAGGCGCGCGATCTCGGTTTCAAGGTGTTTGGCGACGAGGATCTCGACAAGGCGGCGCATTTCTTCAAACAGAAAGGGCTGCCTGTCGAATGGATCGAGCGCCCCTATCAGTCGCGCACGTTTCGCACCCGTGACCCCCAGGGCATACCGCTCGAATTCTATTCGAAGATGGACCGCCTGCCGCCGATCCACCAGAAATATGCTCTCTATCGCGGCGTGAAGCCGCTGCGCATCGACCATTTCAACTGCTTCTCGCCCAATGTCGACGATGCCGTCGCCTTCTACAATGAGATCGGCTTCCGGGTGACCGAGTACACGGCCGACGAGGAGACCGGCCGGCTCTGGGCCGCCTGGACCCACCGCAAGGGCGGCGTCCATGACATCGCCTTTACCAACGGTCGCGGGCCCCGGCTGCATCACACCGCCTTCTGGGTGCCGACACCACTCAACATCATCGACCTGCTCGACCTGATGTCGACCTCCGGCTGGCTCGCCAACATCGAGCGCGGCCCCGGTCGGCACGGCATCTCCAACGCCTTCTTCCTCTATGTCCGCGATCCCGATGGACACCGCATCGAGATCTACTGCTCCGACTACCAGACGGTCGATCCCGATCTCGAACCGATCAAGTGGGACCTCAAGGACCCGCAGCGCCAGACGCTCTGGGGGGCACCGGCACCAAGATCCTGGTTCGAGGAGGGCAGTCTTTTTGCCGGCGCCGAGGCGGTGGAACCGGTGCTGAAGGCGCAACCTATCATCGCCCCCTAAATCGAGGCATGAAAGGCGGTACGCGAGCGCAAAGGGAGGAACGGCATGGACGAAAAGACTTTCGGTGAATGGTCGCAGAAGGCGGCCGAATGGGGGGCGGCCTACCGGGCGTCGCTTCGCGACCGGCCGGTTCGCGCCCAGACGGCACCGGGCGCCATCGCCGCACAGCTCCCCACCAAGCCGCCGCAGACCGGCGAGGACATGGCTGCCATTTTCGAGGATTTCGAAAACATCATCCTGCCGGGCATGACCCATTGGCAGCATCCGCGCTTCTTTGCCTATTTCCCGGCCAACGCCGCGCCGGTCTCCGTCATCGCCGAGTATCTGGTCACGGCGATGGCCGCCCAATGCATGTTGTGGCAGACCTCGCCGGCGGCGACCGAGCTTGAAACCCGGGTGCTCGACTGGCTGCGCCAGGCGATCGGCCTGCCCGACGGCTTTTCCGGCGTCATCCAGGATTCTGCCTCCTCCGCCACGCTTTCAGCCGTGCTCGTCATGCGCGAGCGCGCCTTGAACTGGAAGGGCAACAAGCAGGGGCTGAGCGCCCATCCACCCTTGCGTATCTATTCTTCGGACCAGGTGCACACCTCGATCGACCGGGCGATCTGGGTCTCGGGCATCGGCGAGGAAAACCTCGTGCGCATACCGGTGGCAGGGTCGCTGCAGTCGATGGACTGCCAGGCGCTCGAAGCGGCCATCCTGAGGGACAAGGCCGCGGGCCTTCTGCCGGCGGGCGTCATCGCCTGCACCGGCGGCACCAGCACGGGCGCCTGCGACGATATCGCCGAGGTCGTGCGCGTTGCCCACAGGCATGGGCTTTATGTGCATGTCGATGCGGCATGGGCAGGCTCCGCGATGATCTGCGAGGAGTTTCGCCCGCTGTGGGCCGGGGTCGAAGAGGCGGATTCGGTCGTTTTCAATCCGCACAAATGGCTCGGCGCCCAGTTCGACTGCTCCGCCCATTTCATCCGCAATCCCGACGATCTCGTGCGCACGCTGGCGATCCAGCCGGAATATCTGAAGACCCACGGCCGCGATGGCATCATCAACTATTCCGAATGGACCATTCCGCTCGGCCGGCGCTTCCGCGCGCTGAAACTGTGGTTCCTGCTGCGCTTCCACGGGCTTGATGGCCTGAAGACGATGATCCGCAACCATGTGGCCTGGGCAGGCCGTCTCGCCGAGCGCCTGGGCGCAAATGAGGACTTCGAAATCGTCACCGCCCCGCGGTTCTCGCTGTTCTCGTTCCGTCATCGCGGTGGCGCCGACGGCGACGCCCACAACATCGCGCTCGTCAACGCGATCAACGATGACGGCCGGATCTACCTGACCCAGACGCGGGTCGACGTCCGCGTCGCCATCCGCTTCCAGGCCGGCCAGTTCGACATGACCGAGGCGGACGCCAACGTCGCCTTCGACGTCATCACCGAAGTCGCAGCGGGGATGGCGAACCAATGACCCCGAAGATCGAGCACGCTTACCCGCAGGCGGTGCCTGACCGGCACGGAGGATTGAAATGACGTCTGCGAAACTTGCCAGTTTTTCCGTGGCCGGGCGCCACGGCTATGGCCTTGTCAGCGATCACGGTATCGTCGATCTGTCCCGACGCCACGGCGCAACGTGGCCGACGCTCCGTGAGGTGATCGCCGACGGCGCTCTCACAAGGCTGGCAGAGGAGGCGTCCGCCTTCGCGCCGGACTTGTCGCTCGCCGATATCCGCTTCGAGATCCCCGTGCCAGCGCCGGAGAAGATCATCTGCGTCGGCGTCAACTTCCCGGATCGCAATGCGGAATATAAGGACGGACAGGCAGCACCCTCCAACCCTTCGCTGTTCATTCGCTTTCCGCGCTCGTTTACCGGCCACGGGCAGCCCCTGATCCGCCCACCCGAAAGCCCTGAACTCGACTACGAGGGCGAGATCGTCATCGTCATAGGCAAGGGCGGCCGGCGCATCCCAGAGGCATCGGCGCTCGATCACATCGCAGCGCTGTCGCTCTGCAACGAGGGCACGATCCGCGACTGGGTGCGCCACGCCAAGTTCAACGTGACGCAGGGCAAGAACTTCGACCGAACCGGGTCGATCGGCCCGTGGCTCGTGCCCTTCACCGACGAAGCGCAGATCGCCGACATCAAGCTGGAAACCCGCGTCAACGGCGAAGTGCGCCAGCAGGACCGCACGAGCCGAATGATCTTCTCCTTCCGCAAGATCATCAACTACGTCTCGACATTTACGACGCTCGTAGCCGGCGACGTCATCGTCACGGGAACGCCAACCGGCGCCGGCGCCCGTTTCGACCCGCCGATCTGGCTGAAGCCCGGCGACATCGTCGAGGTCGAGGCCGATGGCATCGGCTTGCTTGCCAATCCGATTGCCGACGAGGCCTGAACCATGCTGGACGCCAACGAAATCGCCGCTGCCGCAAAGGCGCTGGATGAGGCAGAGAAAAGCCGCATCCAGACCGGCCTTCTCTCCCTCAAGCATCCCGAAATGACCATGGACGACGCCTATGCCGTGCAATCGGCCTGGGTGAAGCAGAAGATCGCCCGCGGCCGGCGGGTTATCGGCTGGAAGATCGGGCTGACGTCGAAGGCGATGCAATATGCACTCAACATCGACATTCCCGATTCCGGCGTGCTGTTCGACGACATGATGTTCGAGGATGGCGCGACGATCCCGGCGGATCGTTTCATCCAGCCGCGCATCGAGGCCGAGATCGCCTTCGTGATGAAGGCGCCGCTCGCCGGCCCGAATGTCAGCGTCTTCGACGTGCTCAACGCCACGGACTACATCACCCCGGCGCTTGAAATTCTCGATACGCGCATCCTGCGCGCCGACCCGGAAACGAAGAAGGCCCGCACCATCGTCGACACCATTTCCGACAATGCCGCCAATGCCGGCATCGTCATCGGCGGCCGCGCCATGCGGCCACAGGATGTCGACATGCGCTGGATGGGCGCCATCGTCTCGCGCAATGCGGAAGTGGAGGAAACCGGGCTCGGCGCCGGTGTGCTCAATCACCCCGCCCGCGGGATCGCCTGGCTCGCCCGGAGACTCACCAGCTACGGCGACCGCATCGACGCCGGGCAGATCGTCCTTGCCGGCTCCTTCATCCGCCCCGTCGAGGCCCGTCACGGCGACACCATCGTCGCCGATTGCGGGCCGCAGGGAACCGTCAGCTGCTTTTTCGAATAGGGACGCCCATGCCCGCTCCCCGCAACACGTTCAAGCAGGCGCTTGCCGAAGGACGGCCGCAGATCGGCCTCTGGCTGGCGCTTGCCAACCCCTATACGGCTGAAACCTGCGGCGGTGCCGGCTTCGACTGGCTGCTCATCGATGGCGAACATGCGCCCAACGACGTGCCGTTGATGATGGCGCAACTGCAGGCGCTTTCGGGTTCGCCGAGCCATCCGATCATCCGCCCTGTGATCGGCGAGCCCTGGCTGATCAAGCAGCTTCTCGATATCGGCGCACAGACGCTGCTGGTGCCGATGGTCGAGACCGGCGAGCAGGCCCGCGCGCTGGTGCGGGCTGTGCGATATCCGCCACACGGCATGCGCGGCGTCGGCGCCGCGCTTGCCCGGGCGTCCGCCTTTAACCGGGCGGAGGATTATCTGGCAACGGCCAACGCCGAAATCTGCCTGCTACTGCAGGTGGAAAGCCGCGCGGGATTGGCCGCCCTCGACGAGATTGCCTCGACCGAAGGGGTCGACGGCGTCTTTATCGGCCCCGCTGATCTGGCCGCAGACATGGGCTTTCTTGGCCGGCCAGGCGCCCCGGAGGTCCAGCAGGCGGTCGAAGCGGCACTCGCGCGGATCCAGTCGCACGGAAAGGCGGCCGGCATCCTCACCTCCGACACCAAGCTTGCGAAACGTTACCTCGAACTTGGCGCGCTTTTCGTCGCGGTCGGCAATGATGTCAGCCTGCTTGTCAGTGCTACGAGCCGCCTGCGAGCGAGTTTTGACGATGTTCCCGTCTCATCCGCGGGCGCGAATGCGCCCGCGTCCGGTTATTGACGGGCAAGAGCAACGCGAGGTCAGTGCACCCTCGTTCGCAGGTGATCGAGCGCGCGCGCCACGCCGGCTTCGAGGCTGACGCGTGGTGCTAGGCCATAGGAGGACTGCAGCGCCGTGTCGCCGCAGCGGAAGAACACGCCCTCCGGCTTGTCCGACCGACCGGATATTTTCGGCTCCCAGCCGATGCCCCGGCTGACGAGCCTGGCGAGTTCGATGAACGATGTGGCGATACCGGTCGAGATATTGAGAGATCCGCCGTTCTGAAGCCGCGTAAACGTCTTCCAGACGAAATCGATGCAATCCGAGATATGGATGAAATCGCGGCATTGCCGTCCGGAGCCCCAGACGAAGACCTCATCCGAACCGCGCTCCTCGATCAGCCGCTGGCAGATTGCCGGGAAGGGGTAGCTCAGGTCCTGATCTTCGCCGTAGCCGCTGAACGGACGATAGGCGACCGCCCGCCCGCCGTAATTCTCGACATAGAGCTTCATCAGATATTCGCCGCTGAGTTTCGCCCAGCCATAGCTCAGATCCGGGACGCCGAGCGTATGTTCGAAGTCGATCATGTCTTCGCTGAGCTTGCGATACCCTTCGGGGCGCTGCAGGCCAACGGGGTAGGCGGCGCTCGAGCTGAAATAGACGACCGACCCCGGGCGCGTGCGTGCCGCCCAGCGCCACATGTCGGTGTCGACGGCAAGATCCTCGGCAACCAGCAGCGTCTGGGTCTCCAGCATGACGCGACCGCCCACCATGGCGGCGAGATGGAACACCATATCGAACCGTTCGGCGGCGCGATCGAAATAGCGGCGGCAATCCTCCTCGATGAGAACGAAGCCGCCCTTGGGCGGAGCATGCCATTGCGCGGGGCGCATCGCGCCCGTCCCGCGCGCAAGCTTGTCGACGCAGACGACATCGACGCCTTCCGATAGGAGCTTGGCGCAGAGATGGCGCCCCACGAATCCTGCTCCCCCCGTCACCAATGCACGCGCCATCCCCCTCCCCCTTTCAGATCCGCCCGGCCAGTTCAAACGCCGGGCGTTCCGGTTGCCCCCGTGCTTCCGTCATCACGTCACGAGTCGAAAATTTGACCCGCCCCGTGTAGATATCGACCATGCGCTGGCGCCATTCCTCTTTCGAGGGCGCCACGCTGCGGCCATAGGCAACGGCACCCTCGCTCAATTGTCGGACCAACGCGTCATTCTCCATCGACAGCATCTTTTCGGCGAGTGAGCGGGCATTGCCGCTTTCAAACACAAGCCCCGCCTGGTTCTCCTCGATCTCCCTGGCAATCAACGCATTGCTGCTGGCGATCACCGGTATTCCGGACATCAGCGCTTCGGCTGCGACAAGACCGTAGGGTTCCGGCATCCGCGAAGGCATGAAGAAGTAACGCGCCCTTGCCGCCACATATGCGACCTCTTCGTCATCAAGCCAGCCGGGGACGTAACAGTGGGGAAGCGCGCCCTGTATCTCCTCGAGCAGCGGCCCGCGCCCGATCAAAGTCGCCGTCCGACCCGTCAGGTTCAGCGCGTCGGCCAGAGTGCGCACGCCCTTTTCCACCGACATGCGCCCCAGAAACAGCGCGCGCTCATTTCGCCAGGCTTCGACCGGAACCCGCGTCAGCGGCGTCGATGGCGTGCGTAATGTCAGGAAATTTCTAAGCGGACCTGCGCCGAGATATGGCTCCATGCCCTCATGGGCGAGAATGACGCCGACGCGGGCCCAGAACGCTTCGCCGGCCGCCACCTGGGTCATCGCGCGGGCGAAACGCCAGAGCTTGTGAAGATAGTTGCGCTTGTCGCAGGCGCTGGCGAGGCAGCCGGCAGACAGCGGTTTTTCGCGACAGATGTCGCCCCTGCCGAAATGCGCATAGGCGCCGTTCGGACAGGTCAGGAAGAAATCATGGGCGGTCACGACCACCTTGGCCTCGCTTCGGGCCAGCGCATGGAAAATCGAAGGGGAAAGGATTTGCGACCAGCCGTGCACATGGACGACCGTATCGCTGCCGGTTTTGAGGAGCCGGCGCAAGGCACGATAGGCGCGGCCGTTGAAATGTCTGTCGAACAGGTTTGCGAAACGGACGCCGTCACGCAAGGGGCGCTCGCCCAGAGCCTCGACCCGCACACCGGGGAAGCGCGCGCGAATTCCCGCACCGTCATCACCGACCAGAACGGCGCATTCCAGCCCCGCCGCAACACCTGCCTCTATGCACTGGAGCGCGACCTTGGTCGCACCGCCCAGGGCCTCCGACACGTCGTTGACAACGATAAGCCGCATGGACACTCGCCTCTCGGAGACTAAACTGCGCGACCTGGAATAGCTCCATTTGGCCGCCGCTTGCGCCCGGTTGGCAAGATATCAATTTGCGGTAGACGCGGTGTGCCTGCGGCCGGATCGGCGCCGACAGACCGCCCTCATTTCACCAGGACGTAACCCGCATAAAGCATGATCAGCGCCGCCGCACCGCCGGCGGCGATCAGCCCCAAACGCTTTTCGATGAAGTGGCGGACGGTGTCGCCATGCCGGCGAAGGACCGCGGCCAGGATGAAGAAGCGGGCGCCGCGCGTGATCACTGCCGACGCTATGAACATGCCGAGGCTGACATTGGCCGCCCCCGACAGAATTGTGACCACCTTCATCGGCGGAACATGAGCAAGCCCCGAGGTTACCAGCAGCAGCAGGATTGCCTCGATATCGACCGATGCGCGCATGGATTCGAACGCGTCGAGCTTGCCATAGAATTGCAGGATCGGACGGGCAATGGCATCGAAGGCATAATGGCCGAGGAACCAGCCGGCGATACCGCCGAGCACGGAAAAGACGGTCGCGAGGAACGCATAGCGATAGGCTCTATGCGGTTTTGCCAGCACCATGGGCAGGAACAGGACGTCGGCCGGGACCACGAAGACGGAGCTTTCGACGAAGGCAACAAGTGCCAGCCACCAGGCAGCCGATTTCCGGCCAGCGAGGTCCATCGTCCAATTATACAAGCTGCGAAGCATGAGAATTCCGGTCGTTGATAGGGCGTCCGACGGGGCCGATGGCGGGAGCGACGCGCTCACGAGAATGAATGCCAGGCCGCGCCGCGTTTCCCCTTCCATTATCAAAAAGGCATATGTTTGTCCGCACGTGCGGAACGCGGAAGCGAAGCTGGCATCGCGATCCTAGGCAATTTGCCGGGGAAGAATACCGATCGATCCTGGCGTGCTGCGGATCCATCCGCGAGGACCTTTCCCGGCGTTACCAGCGCCCATCATGTAACTTTTGACATATCATGATATTGCAATCGGAAATCACGTAACTTATAAAGATGCAAAACCGAAACAGGAGGCGACATGTCCTTTGACGCAATCATCCTCGGCGGCAGCTATGCCGGCCTATCAGCCGGCCTGCAGCTCGCCCGCGCCCGCCGCAAGGTCCTGATCATTGACAAGGGCCTGCGCCGCAACCGCTTCGCAGAAACGTCGCACGGCTTTCTCACCCAGGACGGCAACACGCCCTCGGCAATCGCGGCCGAAGGCCGCGCACAGTTGATGGAGTACCCGACCGTGCAATGGTTGCAGGACGAGGCGACAAGCGCCGAGCCCTTGAAGGATGGCTTCAAGATTGCGCTCCGGCAGGGTGCCGACGTCACCGGCCGACGGCTTGTTCTTGCGACCGGCGTCACGGATGTGCTGCCGGAACTGGATGGCCTTGCCGAACGCTGGGGCAAAAGCGTCTTCCACTGCCCCTACTGCCATGGCTACGAACTCGAAGAGGGCGCGATCGGCGTGCTTGCGACATCCGCTATTTCCATGCACCACGCGCTGATGCTGCCGGACTGGGGACCGACCACGTTCTTTCTCAACGGTGCATTCGAGCCCGATGCGGATCAGTTGCTGCAACTGGCACGGCGCAATGTGACAGTGGAGCGAGGAACGATCGACAGGCTGGAAGGAGAGCGGGCAAATGTCGTCATGAAGGACGGGCGCGTGCTCCCGATGTCGGGCCTGTTCACCGCCACCAGGACAGAGGTGGCGGCACCCTTTGCCGAACAGCTCGGTTGCGCCTTCGATGATGGTCCGCTCGGTCGCTCCATCCGGACCGACGCCATGAAGGCGACGACCGTTCACGGCGTCTTTGCCTGCGGCGACGCGGCAAGGTCTGCGGGGTCGGTGGCGCTGGCTGTCGGTGACGGCGCAATGGCCGGCGCGGCCACCCATCGGTCCCTGATGTTCGACTGAGGGTCCGCCACATCAGCACCCCCGCATCGCTGAGATGCACAATGCTGCATCGGTCTCCCCGGCCCGCACCATCCATGCTATCAGATGCAAAACAGGAAATGGTGCCATTGCGACAGGACGGACGCCTCTCACGATTGCTGCATGTGTTGCTGCACATGGAAAAGCATGCACAGCCGATGACATCCGAAAGGATCGCCCAGATGCTCGGGACGAACTCCGTCGTCGTCCGACGTACGATGGCCGGTCTGCGCGACGCCGGCTATGTCTCGTCCGAAAAAGGCCATGGCGGCGGCTGGACGTTGTCGCGGCCGCTTTCGGACATCACTCTCCTCGATGTCTACAGGACGATCGGGAGCCCCGGCTTTTTCGCCATGGGTGTCGCGACCGAAGAGCCGCAATGCCTGGTCGAACAGGCCGTCAATTCGGCGCTGGAGCGCACGCTCGATGAGGCGGAGACACTGCTGCTGAGGCGCCTCGGCGAAATCGCCATCTCGGATATCGCCGCTGATTTCGAAAGGCGCTACGGCGCGGCCAGGGGCAGCGGATCACGCCCCTGCGCCGACCACCCGGACAGATCGTCCTGATCGCGGCTCCTTGGGCGCCGCCTCCATGGGGGGCGGCCGTAAAGATTGTATTTAGTCTTTTCCGGTAAGTTTCCGTTAGCAATTTCAAATCAATGGGGTCACGGCGGCACTGTTCCTCGCCGCCGACATGTTTTGCGTACGGGTGCTCATGCGTTTCTCAGCTGTGCCAGCAATGTTCCTTGCCTGCCTGGTCTTGGCAGGCTGCACGTCCAGTTCGGCGCTCGATACGATCGTGCCGCAACAGCCCTCGCGCGAAACGACGAGCTCCGTCGTGCCGGCGTCGCCCGTGCCGTCGGCCAGCGTCGGCGTTGCCCAGGCGCAGACAGCGCCACCACAGGAAGTGCTTGCCTGGGCCGGAACCGTGCCGGAGCCGGAAGCGTTCCAGCCACAGACAAGAACCGTCGCAATGCCGATGCCGCTCGAACGGCCTGTTGCCGCGATCGTGCCCGCGACGCCTGCCGTCCTGACGACGCCTGGAACGCGCACGCAGATCTACGGACACCGTTTCCGCGACGCCAAGCCGATCAATTTCGGGCGGGCGTCCCCCCGCAAGATGGCCGTCCATGGCGTCGACGTTTCGCGCTGGCAGGGTGAGATCGACTGGCCCAGGCTGCGCACGCAAGGTGCCAACTTCGCCTTCATCAAGGCGACCGATGGCGGCGACCACCTGGATCCGATGTTCAAGACGAACTGGCGCAAGGCAAAGGAAGCCGGACTGAAGCGTGGCGCTTACCACTTCTTCTACTGGTGCCGCACGGCCGGCGAGCAGGCCGACTGGTTCATTCGCAATGTCCCGCGGGAAGCCGGCGCGCTGCCACCGGTGATCGATGTCGAATACAATGGCGAGTCGAGCTGCAAACGGCGGCTGTCGCGCGCCCGCGTGCTGGAAAAGATGCAGGTCTTCATGGACAAGCTCGAGGCGCATTACGGCCAGCGCCCGATCATCTACACCGCCCCCGATTTCTATGCCGACAACCTTTCGGGCGAGCTGCTCGACTATCCGTTCTGGCTACGCTCGGTTGCAGCTCATCCCTCCAAGAGATACCCGGGCCGCAAGTGGGTCTTCTGGCAGTATTCGGGCTCCGGGCTGTCGCACGGCGTTGAAGGCAAGATCGACCTCAACGTGTTCCACGGCGACGAGAACGACTGGCAGAACTGGCTCGCCCGACGCGCGAGCTAGAATTGGCCGTGCAAGGCCGCCAGCGGCTTTGGGCTTTCGTACGCGCCGAGCGTGCGAAATCAAGTATATCCTGAGCGCGCGCGACGCGCTCCGACGGTCGCCGTCACATCGACCGCCTCGGCCCAATGGCGACCGGTCAACCGTCCCCACGGATCCGTGGCATGCGCAATGCGCTTGCTGCCCCCATGACCCCATGACCCGACCTGTGCCACGCGCAGTCGCGCATCGCCGCCGAGGCTATATTTCGATCAATGGTGATACCCGCCCACATCCGCCAAACCGTGCCCTGAAAAAGAAAAAGCCTGCCGCGGGAGGAGGTGCGGCAGGCTCTTAAAGGGATTGAATGGCAACTGGGAGGAGGAGTGTTGCCATTCCGGCCGGCGCTCGTTGGGAGGAGGAGAAAGCGCCTGCATGCATCGAAGTTCTGCGGGAGGAGGTGCATCGCTTCGATGAGTTCAATATACAGAATGCCCACGGTTTTCGTAGAGCCGACTTCGCAAACCAGCCATGCGCTCAGCGCCGATCACCTGTTCTGCCGCGATCGCCAGCACCCGCCACGGGCGCCTGCCGATCGCGGAAATACTGAAGGTTGAGGGGCACCGCATAGCCGCCGCCAGCCCATGGGCGCGCCCACTTTTATTTCTAAAAATTACGACTGTTCAATATGTTACGGCAATATTAGCGATCTCGATTGCAGCCGTCACGCCCATGTCACGGGAACGGTCCCAAAAACCATGCTATAGAATTCCAACATCGCGTGTCTCGGACATCCCCGGCTTTTGGCCGCGGATGCGGGAAGCATTGAGAGCCCATGCAAATCGGAAAGGAGCGGCGGACCATGCCCCGCTACATGTACCATATCCATGCGGCCGGTGTGACAAGCCGCGACCAGGCCGGCAAGCAACACCCCAATGAAGGCCGCGCGGTTGCCTACGGTCAACTGATCGCCGACGAACTCGCCGAGGAATACGAATATCGCGGCGCGATCGTCGATGTCCTCACCCCAGGCGGACGGCTGATCGCGCGCCTTGTTTCCAGTCGGGCGTTCCCGCCCTGGCTGCAGTCGACGCCGCCGGAGCAGCGGGCGCTGCACTGATCCACATTGTCGCCACAAGGTACCGATCGTCGCGCTTGCCGGCGCTACGCGGCAATTTCGGGTGGCATCATGGCGAACGCCATGCGGTGGTCGCCAGCCATCGGCCCGCCCTCCCCTCAGTCTCCACGTGCCGCAATCGACCCCGCCGTTGCCGAGCGAGAGGCTAACGCCGCCTTGAGCGTGAAAGCAGCACGTTGCGGATCGAAAAGCTGGAGTGAATGCGCAGGACCCCCGGCAGCTTTGCCAGGATTTCCTTGTGGATCCGCTCGAAATCGCCGGCGTTTTCGACCTCCACCCGCAAGAGATAGTCGGACCCGCCGGTCATCAGGTAGCACTCCTGGATTTCCGGGTGTTTGCGCACGGCCGCCTCGAAGCGGTTGAGGTGCTCCTCGGTCTGGCGCTCCAGCGTGATGTTGATGATCACCGCAATCGCATTGTCGCCATCGGCGTTTCCGACCAACGCCGTGTAACCGCGAATGACGCCGCCCTGTTCCAGGAGATTGATGCGTCTCAGGCAGGCCGACGGCGACAGTCCCACCTCGGCTGCGAGCTTGGTATTGCTCATCCGGGCGTTGAGCCGCAGCAGTCGGATGATGTTGCGATCTATGGCATCCAAACCGGACATGTGGATTCTTTCATTTCTTCGCAGATAATTCTTAAGATCAGCACGCTTGAGAATAATCAAGCGCGAGTTCGCATGATCTTGCTCGATTATTTCACTATGTTCTGAGCCAATTCCAGTGGGGGCTGGCATTGCGGGAGGGGCTGGCAACAGCACGTCTCCGGCCACTGCCTTGCCTTTCTGGACGACCGATCAGTGTTCCCCAGAGGATGCAATGAAGATTACCATTTTGGGCGCCGGCGTGATCGGCGTGACCTCCGCATATTATCTGGCCAAGGCGGGCCATGAGGTGACCGTCCTCGATCGTCAGTCCGGCCCGGCGCTGGAGACGAGCTTTGCCAATGCCGGCGAGATATCCCCCGGCTATGCCTCGCCCTGGGCCGCCCCAGGCATCCCGCAAAAGGCCATGAAATGGCTGTTCATGAAGCACGCGCCTCTGATCATCCGCCCGATGATGGACGCCGCGACCTGGCGCTGGATGACGGCCATGCTGCGCAACTGCACCTCCGCGCGCTATGCCGTCAACAAGGGCCGGATGGTTCGCCTGGCGGAATACAGCCGCGATTGCCTGATTGCACTGCGCGACGAGACGGGCATCGCCTACGATCACCGCACGCAAGGCACGCTGCAGCTGTTTCGGACCGCCAAGCAGCTCGACGGAATTGGCAAGGATATCGAAGTGCTGCGGGCCGACGGCGTGCCCTTCGAAGTTCTCGACCCGGCCGGTTGCGTGGCAGCTGAACCCGGCCTCCGGCCTGTCCGCGACAAGATCGTCGGCGGCCTCCGGCTGCCGAACGACGAGACCGGCGATTGCTTCAAGTTCACCAACGAACTGCAGAGGCACGCCGAAGCACTCGGCGTGACGTTCCGTTTCGGTGTCGATATCCGCGGACTGCGGCAGGACGGAAATCGCATCGTCGCCGTCGAAACGGCCGAGGGCGAGGTCCGATCCGATGACTTCGTCGCCGCACTCGGCAGCTATACGCCGGCGCTTCTGAAGCCGCTTGGCCTTCGCCTGCCCGTTTACCCCGTGAAGGGTTATTCGATCACCGTGCCGATCGTCGACGAGGCGCGCGCGCCGGTCTCGACGATCATGGATGAGACCTACAAGATCGCGATAACGCGCCTGGGCGACCGCATTCGTGTTGGCGGCATGGCCGAGATTGCCGGCTTCAGCAGCGACCTGCCCGCGAACCGCCGCGCCACGCTCGAGCATTCGGTCGAAGACCTTTTCGGCGGCGCCGGAAACCAGAAGGAAGCGACGTTCTGGTCCGGACTGCGGCCGATGACGCCAGATGGAACGCCTGTCATCGGCGCGACGCGCTTTGCCAACCTGTTTCTCAACTCCGGTCACGGCACGCTTGGATGGACCATGGCCTGCGGCTCCGGCCGCGTGCTGAGCGACCTCATCAGCAACACCAAACCCGAGATCGAAACGACGGATCTGGCGATCAGCCGCTACCACTGACGGCGATTGGCGAAACAGGGCAGCCGCAGGGGCAAGTACCGTGGCATGACCTGGCTCAGCCCGGCCGTCACCAGCATGGCAGGGTCACGCCAGACCGGCGACGGCAAACCCCATCGCTGAGCCCGCCGCCTGCAGAAGCTGGCGGCCAGGGTTACCGAGCCGTCCATGCCACCGCCGATTCCGATGCCGTCCCTGGTCAGTGGGACTTCGCCCTCGTCGGCTCGGCTCGTTTCCGCCCGCCATCCAGGTTCAGGTTCAGCTGCACGCCACGGCTCAGCTTGGGCAAGGGGGCGCTCAGATCGATACGTCCAAAAATCTGCTTGCGGCGCTCGCTGTCGCGCTCCCGCTTCAGGCGGGAATCGGCGACGGCGGCCAGGGCACGATTGATGATTTCAGTGCGGGTCATCGTTCATCTCCACATCTGTTCTCTTTTTGTTCTATTTTTAGAACAATGTCAAGTGCGCAGGCTTTGGCGGAAAATGGACCGGGGACGCTGCGACCAGTCATGACAGCACTTGCGCCAAGCCCCGGCGCTTGCCCAAGCCATTGCGACGTGGCCCAAGCGTGCGCGGATGAGGGTCTAAAAGGTGAGCTTCACTGAACTGGCACTGCGCGCGGCCGGGCCGTGAAACACCGCCTCGATGTTGTTGCCGTCCGGATCGAGCAGGAACGCGGCATAGTAGCCGGGGTGATAGGGTCGTTCGCCGGGCTTGCCATTGTCGGTGCCGCCATTTTCTAGCCCGGCCTGGTAGAAGCCGTCGACCATGGCGCGATCCCCGGCCTGGAAGGCGAGATGGTGCCGACCCGTCAGCTCTCCCTGAGCGGCTGCGCTGGTGCTGCTCGAGATAAAGAGTTCGTCGGCCCAGAAGTAATCCTTGCCCTCGCCGCCGAGCGGCACGGAAAGCGCGCGGAAAACGGCTTCATAGAAGCGCCGGCTGGCGTCCAGATCTTTGACGACGAGCTGAATATGGTCGATCAGGCGGCCACGGTGCAGTTCCATCCTTAAATCCTCCGGCTGCAATCGAAAGAAAATGCGATCAGCGAAGTACCGTCAATGACGCCTCGGGCCATCGCGTCTCCACCTTGATGACACAATGCCGGATCGCCAACAAAGTTTCCGCCGGGGCTTGAAATCGCCGCAATCAGTCGCCAAATAGGGTCCAACGAATTGATCGTCGAGCATGAATAGTCTCACTGAGGCAGCATGCTCCGGTCAGAGTTCGCGCTAAACCGCTGACCACGGATGTACTGGCAGGGCAAAGCAGCGAACGGGAAAAGGTCGGCATTGCCGGCCTTTTTTGTTTTTGCAATTCGCTCACGTGAGTGAATTGCCAACTGATCGGTTGCGTCCAACTGCTATTTTCTGGCAGAAGACCCGGGAACGCGACCGCCATCAGTTCTAGGATGGGGTCGGGCGGGCGATTGACGTCTACCTCGCTGCCACGAGACCACGTGGCCGTTCACGACGCTTCGCACCGTAGGCTTGACGGAAGCTGCGGCCTTTTCCTTTTACCCCCTGACAAAACAGATTGCCGCCCCGGCGCCACGCGTCCCGAACTTACCACCGCATTCGAAAGCCCGCGCGGAACTTAAGCCGCCCGTCTTCGTTGCTACCTTGCCAAGACAAGCGAGGTGCACACATGGCCAATGATATTCAGCGATCCGTCGAGGACCAGATCTCCGAATTGCGCGCGCAGGTCGCGGAGCTGACAAAATCGCTCTCGGCGCGCGCCGGCGAAGCCGCCGACAGCGCCGCCGAATTCGCCGATGACGCCCGCGGGCGCATGCGCTCGGCGGCGCGGGTCGTCCGGGCGCAGGGACAGAGCGTGGTTGATGCGGCAAAGGATAATCCCGGAACCGCCACGACGGTCGTCAGCACGGCCGGATTGATCGGCTTTGCGATCGGCGTTCTCGTCGGCGTATCCTGCCAGAGCGGCACGCGCTGGCGCTGACGGCAGAAATCGAGGTGGCTGACCATTTGCAGCAGCCACCTCGATGCGCACGTTATTGTACCGGCATGTTCACCAGAAACGTGCCGACGACCCCAAGGCCGATCAGGATCAAATGGGTGATCTGCATCGTCTCCTGACGGATGTAATAGGCAAACCAGGCACCGCCGACGAGCATGACGACGCTGAGGGCGATGAACGCCGCAAGAGCGAGATTTGCCCAAAGGATCGCCGCCGCGCCATTTGAAGCGCCAGCGAAGCCCGCGAAAAACAGGATCGCGGCGCCCACCATAAGCACCATTGTCATCACTTCCATCGTAAGGACGACGCTGAACACGGCGCGATGCCAGAACGCGCTTTTGACGCGGCGCGACAGCAGCGGCGTGCGGATGGGCGGCTCCTGATCGAACAGTTGCATGCCCATGAGCAGACCGATTGCATAGACGCCGTTGCGAAAGGCGATGATGTTGTTGGCAACGATAACGGCGAGCCAGAGCGCAATGCTCGAGAACAGAACGGCCTTGATCAGGAGAAGAGAGGTCAATTGGGTCATGTCGATATCACCATGGGTTGAGGTCCGCCCGTTCGAGCGCGATACCCTGATGACGATCCAGTGCCGCCGCCTGTGACGCCGGCATTCCGCTTTTTTGATCGGCGCCCTATTTTTCGCGGGGACTATCCACAGCCCCGACAATTAGCTGGGGATCACCGCGCCCGCAGCAACGCTCCGTTCCCCCATTCGTCGACGCGCCATATTGAGGCCACGAAGGCGACGGCACCATTCGTGCCGGCGGACCCATGGTCTGTTGCCTTGCGCGGGGATTGAACGAGGGCCTGCGCAAGGCATTGGTCAGCGTACCTGTCGCCGGTTGCGGTCGCTGGCTACCGGCGACGCTGGGTGAGCGCCATGCCGGCAAGAATGAGAGCCACGCCGAGAACGCTGGCCAGAAGCCCTGCTGACACACCTTGCATCAGATCGAGCGCTACACCCGAGACCATCTGGCCGCCGATGACGAGCAGGGCAGTGTTGACGGCACCGATACGCGCAATGAGCCAGCTGCCGGCGGCCACGAAGATCACGCCGATCGAGCCGCCGATATAGGCGTGCCAGGGCGCTTGCGCGGCGCCTGCGGGAATGAGCCCGCCGATCGACAGGCCGAGAATGCTCAGCGCGACGAAGCCGACGACATGGTTCCAGAAAGAAGCGATCAGCGGCGAGGTCGACAGGCTGAGCCGGCCATTGACCTGTCGGCTGACGCCAACCAGGACACCGGCAAGGCACGCAAAGAGGATCGGTACGGTCATGCCTCGCCCCTGCCGAAAAGAATGATGAGCGCGCTGCCGGCCAGGATCAGCGTCATGGCCGCGAGATCGCGCCGATCAGGGCGGCGCATCGGCAGGCCGAACAGCCCCCAGCGGTCCGCCACGATGCTGAAGATCACCTGGCCCGCCAGCCCCAGGGCAAGCGTTCCTGACAATGCCAATGGCGAATTGACCGTAAACGAGGTCAGCATGACGGTGACGGCGCCGGAAATCCCTCCGAGATAGGACCAGAGCGGGGCCCGCGGCTTCGCTCCCTCGCTTCGACTGCGCCAGGGGTAGAGGATGGCAAGCAGAACGAGGGCTGCGACCGTACCCGTCCCATGTGCCGCCCAGGACGAAAACAGTGCATTGCCATAGCGCCCCAGCTCCCCGTTGAAATGAACCATCAGGGTCAACAGCCCGCCCGTACCGAAGGCTGCCATGAGGTGCAGCGGGTTCAGGCGATGTGCGGAGGGCGTGGTCATGGCGGATGCTCGCAAGTAGAATCATGTCAGACCGTGATCATCACTCCAAGATCGAGTCTCCTCCAGAGACTTCGATCGCAGACTGACAGCTTTCGCGCGCGCTGATCCGGAAATTCGCAATCGAGCCGGCCGAAACTGACGCGGTTTCGACCGCATCGACTGCCTCGACGACACGGGAGCCCGCTTGAGCATTTTTGCAGGCCATCACACTGAATGCTCGTTCGGCACCGAAAGGTCCCAAACGACATCGAACTCTGTGGCCAGAGCATCGACGAAATCGCCGGAGTATGCCGTCGATCGGAAAGAGGGCGTTCTGCTCATTTCTCCATAGGCATAGAAGGAAACATGCGCTTCCGCAGCGGTGGTGCCGCGATCACTAACCCACATGTTGTGAAGCAACGGTTTGCCCGACAGAAGCTTTGTTTGAAGCAGACCGGCGAGAGCGCCAGACTGCCTCAATCGTGCGATACGACCGTTGACGTTTTCCAGCTCGATCGCCTTCTCGTTTCTTTCCCCGAGAATGCTCTCGAGTGCTTCGTAGTATTGCCGGTTGGCTTCCAGCGGACTGAACATGACCACCCTGAGCTTGAGCCCACGCCTTACCGCCACCTCGACCTCGGTCCAGTTGTCTTTCAGGACGCGCGCCGAAAACGCCAGCAAATCGAGGGTCGTGGAGCGACGCAGGACGTCATGGAAAGGCGGCAACTTGTTGCGGTCAGTGAACACGCGCACCCGCTCATTCGCCTCGGTCGTATAGAGGTTTGTCCGCAAGCCTTTGAACTCCAGCACGTAGCGCGCGAAGATTGCGTCCGACAATTGCTTTGCCAGCACCTTGATGGTCGAGGCCCCGTCGTACTTCACGTAAAGGACGCTGCGCACGTAGTCTGTCAGCGTATCTGCCTGCGTTTCAAGGGCGCTCACGTCGAGGACGGCGGGAATGATGAATTTGCGGTGCTGGCGTTGTTCGAGCTCAAGGGCTATGGCGAACTCGTCTCTGACCCATTTCGATTGCAACGAGTTGCGACTGACGAATATCAGGTAAAGATCCGATTCATGCTCGATCTGGTGCCTGATCCGCTCAGTAACCTGTTCGCCGACTTCCAGCCTGTTCCTGTCAAGCCAGAACGCAAGGTAGGCGGCATGGCGGCAAGAACTTTGTCGATCGTCTCCAGGTCGGCGTGCGAATAAGAGACGAAAACTGTCATTGCTGCTCAACCGTCGGCGGGTTTGACGCGGCGGGCGGCGCGACGCGATCCGGCATGAAGATGAAGATCAGGATCGTTACAATCGTCACGGCTCCGTAGAACCCCACGACAGACAGGCTGAAGAAGGCCTTGAGCGTCGACTGGCGCCGCGCAGGCGCGATGGCAAAATCGGGCAATGCCTCGAGCTTTTCGTTGCGCACCTTGTCGTATTGGGAGCGGAAGCCTCGCTCGAGGGCCAGGTAATAGGCGTCGAGAATGGCAAATCCCACCACGACCGGCACGGTGTAGATGACAATCTGGTCCTTTGAGAGAGCGGCAGCAAGGCCCACGATCGCGCCGATCAAGCTGAGGCAGTGCCCTTTCAATCTCGCGCTGTTGTCGCTCATCCGGGAAAGCGCGCTCTGGATCAGCTCGAGATGCTTCATGCGCATTTCGGGTATACGGTCGCCGAATTTTTCCATCGCCTCGCCCCCATTGCCATCAATTCAAACGCATCCACGTTAGCAACGCAAGATCAAGGCAGGTGCGGTGCCGGTGACGTTGCGGCACTCAGTCCGCCGGGGAGCCCAGGAGATCTGGCTTGGCGGGCCGAGATCGGCGGGACAACGGCAATTTCACCTTGCATTGTCAGGCCCAGGCGACTAGTTCAGGCAATAACATGAGTATTATACTCCTGTTTAAATCAAGGAGACTTCGGCATTCTGGGGAACCCGTGTCTGGCATGCGACACCGCCCTTCCATGCTCACCGAGCGCGGAGGCGAAGGGCTGCATGCCTCTTCGCTGGGCGGCCTCCGACCGGACAACAGCCGTTATCCAGACGCAGGAATAGCCGACGTTTCCGTGAGCGACGATACCAGCAGAGATCCTGACGCCCTTTCGCCCTTGTTGCGCAGCCACTATGCCGAGCTGCGCAACTATGCGCGTGCGAAAGCGGGCGACGCAGCGGCTGCGGAGGATCTCGTCCAGGAAGCCTATCTTCGTCTCGTCAACTCCGATGTGTCGGCGCTGCGCAATCCGCGTGCTTTCCTCTATCGGGTCTTGAACAATCTATCGATCGACCATCTTCGCCGGCAACGACGCATGAAGCTTCGCTTCAGGCCGCTCGAGAACGATGACGTTGCCGACGAACGCGAGGACATCGAGCGCGGCGTGATCGCGCGGCAGCGGTTGAAAATCCTTGAGGAGGCCATTGCTGACTTGCCGCCAAGATGTCGCGAATGTTTTATCCTGCGGCGGTTCGACAATCTCTCACACGCCGAGATCGCCGAACGCATGGGCATCACCAAAAGCGCGGTCGAGAAGCATCTGGCAACAGCCACCGCCCATTGCGCAAGGAGGCTGCGTGCGAAGGATTGACCGGAAGTACCATCCGTCGGCGCTGGGGTGGCAGGCGTTGGCCTGTGACCCCCCGCCGTCTTTAGAATTTTGGCCAAGCGCCGAGGGAAAGCCATGAGCGCTGAAAGGCAGGAAGACGCCTTGGACCAGGCCGCCGAATGGTTCTTTCGGCAGGGCGACTGTCCGCTTGCGCCCGCCGACCAGCGGCGTTTCGACGCTTGGCTTTCGGCATCACCCGAAAACCGGGCGGCCTATGACGAGGTCTCGCGGACATGGGACGAGCTCTCCCGGATCGCGGCTCCACCGCGCGCCCGACCGGCAGGGCCGGTCAAAGCGCGGCGCTCGTTTGCGGGCGCGACCGCCAGCGCGGGGATAATGGCCGCCTTGCTGCTGGTCGCCGCCTGGGGCTTCGATCTCCCGATCCGTCTTCAGGCGGACGCCTACACCGCGACAGGCGAGATCCGCAGCCTGACCCTTTCGGATGGCAGCACGGTCGAGCTCAATTCGTCCTCGGCCATCGCCGTCGACTATACGGATGCGGCGCGCAGCATCCGATTGCTGAAGGGCGAGGCCGTCTTCAGTGTCGCACCGGACGCGGCCCGTCCGTTTACCGTCGCCAGCGGCAGCGGCGACGCCACGGCACTTGGAACGGTCTACGGCGTGCGCGCGGGTGCGGACGCATCGACCGTCACGGTGCTCGAAAGCCGGGTGAGTGTCCGCTCGACGCACGACGCCTTCTCCCCGGTAACCGTGTCTGCCGGCGAACAGGTCCGTTACGACGCCGCGGGCATCGGCACCATTGCGCATGTCGACGCCGCGGCCGCGACCGCGTGGCGACGCGGCAAACTGATCTTCACCGAGCGCCCGCTTGGCGACGTCGTCGCGGAACTCAATCGCTATCATCACGGTTTCATCCGCATCGTCGGCGACGATCTGCGCAACCGGCATGTCAACGGCGTCTTCGAACTCGGCGATATCGCCGCGGTCGTCGATACGCTTGAGACCTCGCTCGGCATCCGCTCGACCCGCCTCGGCAGCTCCGTGATCGTATTGCATCGATAAACTTGATTTTTATTGTCCGGTTTTTCTTCCCTCGAGCGTCTTCCCCTTCGAGAGCGAACCGAAACGCCCTGGGGCGTGACGGTTGCTCATGGGAATTTCGCATGCGAGGGCATAATGACGACCGGCACGAGACCTAGACTCCACCCCCTGGCAATCATGACGTCCGTGCTCATGAGCACGACGATGCTTGCCGCCACCCTGCCACCCCTGGCAGGCACCGCACAGGCGCAGCAGCACGCAAGCATCGACTACTCGATCCCGGCCGGACCGCTTGCCGAAACGCTCAACCGCTTCGCCGACGTCTCGCGTTTGCAGCTGATCTACGACGCCTCGATTGCAAGGGGTCTGCGGTCTCCCGGCGTCAACGGCAGAAGGTCGCCGCATGCTGCGCTGGGTGAGATCCTGGCCGGAACCGGCGTTCGGTACAGCTTCTCCGGCGAGCGGACGGTGGTGCTGACAGCCGATGGCGCGGCGCTTGGGCAGGCGGCAGTGGGCGCGGACGGTGCGACGGCGCTGGAAACAATCGCCGTCTCCGGCGGCCGCCCCGAGGATGCGACCTACCAGACCGCCACATCCTCCGCCTATATCTCGCAAGAGGAAATCGAGCTGTTCAGGGGCACGTCGACAGGCGACTTCCTGAAGGGCGTTCCGGGCGTGATGACCGGCGACAACCGCAACAGCGGCGCCGTCGACATCAACATTCGCGGCATGCAGGGCTTCGGGCGCGTACCGGTCGTCGTCGACGGCGCCCAGCAGCAGAACACCGTCTATCGCGGCTATTCCGGCGTCGCCTCGCGCAACTACCTCGATCCCGACCTGATCGGCGGCGTCGAGATCATCAAGGGACCATCCGGTGGCGTCTACGGCGTCGGCGCGACGGGCGGCATCGCCCATATGCGGACGATCAACGCCGACGACATCCTGACGGATGGCAAGGACATCGGCATTCGCCTGCGCGGTGGCATGATGTCGAACACGGCGAGCCCGCCGCCCGCCGGCACGACGGGCGGGGTCTACGGGGTCAGCAAATCCTACACCACCGGCTGCAACACCAACTGCACGATCACGCCGGCGCCCGATCATCTCGACCTTGCCAATTTCGGCGGCACGACGGGCTTCGACCGGCCGGCCATGTTCGAGCCGTCGTCTGGCTCCGGCAGCGTCGCCTTCGCAAAGAGATGGGAGAACCTCGACGTGGTCGCGGCCTATTCGCGCCGCAAGACCGGCAATTACTTCGCCGGCACCAACGGCAACACCCCGACCATCAAGAGGTCCGTCAACAGGGTCGTGCGACCGGGCCGATCGGGGCGGCCGGAAACCTGGACCGAGATCACCTCGTTCAGCCTTGACGGCCTCAACCGCTATCGCGCCGGCGAAGAAGTGCTCAACACCTCGCAGGACAACAGCTCCTATCTGCTAAAAGGCAAGATCACCCTCGATGGCGGCCACACCATCGATCTCGGCTACATCAACTACCGGAGCGAATTCGGCGAGTTGATGCCCTCTGTCATCATCCGCGGCGAGGGTGCCGTGCAAGCACCATTGAGCGAAGTGGAGTCCAACACCTATACGGCCCGCTACAATTTTCAGCCCGACGACAACGACCTGATCAACCTCAAGGCCAATCTGTGGCACACCAATGTCGAGACACAGATCCGCACGCCCTACGAATTCTTCGGCCTCGATTACAGCCAGGGCTATTGGGACATCGCCAAGCGAACGGGGGTCGATATCTCCAACGAATCCCTGCTCGACACGCAATGGGGCGAACTGACGCTCGTGTATGGCGGATCCTACACCTACGAGACATTGGCGCCGCCTGACAACATCGCCTCGCTGTCGGGTGCCGTCAACAATACGCTCGAGGCCCGCAACGGGTGGCGCCGGGAAACCAGCGGCTTCGTCTCCTCCGAATGGAAACCGTTCGACTGGCTGAAGCTCGACGGCACGATGCGCTACACCTGGACGCACAGCTATGACAACACCCCGACGCGGGTGGCGACCGGCCTCTATCTCAACAACGAGGAAGAGAGCTCCGGCTTCGCGCCGATCATCGCCGCAACGGTCGAACCGATCGACGGCCTGCAATTCTACGGGCGCTATGCGGAGGCAATCCGCTCGCCGAGCCTGTTTGAATCCACGTCCGGGTGGTCGTTCGATTCCGCGCCAACGCTGGCGCTGAAGCCCGAGCACACCAGGAACTGGGAGTTCGGCATGAACGTGCTCTTCGACGGCGTGTTCGACAGCGACGACGAAGTGCGGTTCAAGGCCGCCTATTTCAACAACCGCACCGACAATTACCTGACGCGCACGATCGAAACCGCGGACATCGACAAGGTGCCGAGCACCACCTTACGCAACCTACGCTACGCGGCATTCAAGGGTTTCGAGGCTTCAGCGCGCTACGATGTCGGCTGGTTCTTCACCGAAGTGGGCGGCATCTACTACACCGACACAGAGTTCTGCACCAATGAGGACCAGCTCTTCGGCCGGGAGCGATGCTTCGATGGCGGCGTTCCCAACGGTTACGCGCAATTGCATGTTCCACCGAAGATGAGCGGCACCCTGACACTCGGAACACGGCTCTACGAGGAGAAGCTGACCCTTGGTGGTCGCGTCACCTACCAGGGCGAACGCGCGGTCGATTCCAAGAGCACCAGCAGCGGCGGCTACACCGCCTCGATCGCCTGGGAGCCCTATACGCTCCTCGACCTCTTCGCCACCTACAAGATCAGCGAGACCGCCAGCTTCGACCTGTCGATCGATAACGTGACCGATGTCTACTACATGGACGCGCTGACCCTTGGGCTGATGCCGTCGCCGGGGCGAACGGTGCGGGCAACGCTCACGGCAAAATTCTAGATCGACCGCGACATGGGAGACCTGCCCGGCGCAATCCGGGCAGAAAAAGCATTTCAGCGGCCGGGAAGCCAGGTAATCAACCGGACAAGCCTGTCGGTCAGGCCCTGGTATGGCGGCGCGATCAGGTCGCTCGGGGCCGGATCGTATTTCCTCAGCACCGGCATCGACTTGGAGAAGGTCAGAAACCCTTCCCGGCCATGATAATGACCCATGCCGCTTGCGCCGACGCCGCCGAAGGGCATGTCGTTGCAGGCAAACTGGTAGAGCGTGTCGTTGATGCAGACGCCGCCGGCAACAATACCGGCAAGGATCGTTTCGATTTCGGCCTTGTCCGCACTGAAGCAATAGAGCGCCAGCGGCCGGTCGCGGCCGGCGACATAGCTGATCGCCTCTTCCGTCGTGCGATAGCCGATGACCGGCAGGATTGGCCCGAAGATCTCCTCGCGCATGACGGCGCTGTCCGGGGCGGGATCGAGGACGACCGTCGGCTCCAGCATTCTCACCCGTGCTGCAGGTGGCGGCTGCATGTCGGCAAGGGTGACCAGCCTGTGCCCGCGCGCCTGCGCATCCCTGAGCAAATTGGCAAGGCGAGCATGCTGGCCGTCGTTGATGATCGACGTGTAGTCCCGTTGGCCCTTGCCATCACCATAACGCCTGGCCGCCTCCTCCTGCAAAAGGGTGACGAAGGCGTCGCGCCTGCTCTCGTGAACAAGCACATAATCCGGCGCAATGCAGGTCTGGCCGGCATTGAAGAATTTTCCCGTCGCGATGCGGTTCGCCGCACGGCGAAGATCGGCCGTCTCCCCGACGATGGCCGGCGACTTGCCGCCGAGCTCCAGCGTCACCGGCGTCAGGTTCTGGGCGGCAGCCGCCATCACTTTCCGGCCGACGGCGGTGGAACCGGTGAAAAACAGATGGTCGAACGGCAGGGCGGAAAAGGCGGCAGAGAGGTCGGCACCGCCGACCACCACGGTTGCGCGCGTATCGGGGAAGACATCCGCGATCAGCCTGCGCAGGAACGCCGACGTCAGCGGCGTATGCTCCGATGGCTTGACGAGGACATGGTTGCCGGCACCGATGGCCGCGACCAGCGGTGCCAACGCCAGATTGACTGGATAGTTCCACGGCGAAATGATGCCGACGACACCCAGGGGGACAAAGCGCACCTCCGCCTTTGCCGGCCAGAGCTTCCATCCGGCCGCCCGTCGCTCCGGTTTCATCCAGCCCTTCAGCCGTGCAAGCGTGTGGTCGATCTCCGAAAGAACTACGCTGCCTTCGCCGAGCAGCGTTTCGTGGACCGAGCGATGGCCGAAATCGGCGCTGATCGCCGTGGCCATTTCGTCCATGCGCTCGCGAAAGAGACGGCGCAGGCGCTTCAGATCGTCCCGGCGCTGCTCGTAGGACGGACGCTGATCGTGCCAGGCGGCGCGCAACCGCTCGAAAGCAAGCTCCATCTCGGACGTATGATTATCGGACATGGGTGTTGCCTTCGGTCGAGCGCGCAAAAAGCCATTGCGCAGCATAGTAGGTGCCCAGAACCCAGACCGCATTATAGGGAATGTTCCAGCGGAACCGTCCATAGGCAAGCAACGTGTCGCTGACCATGAAGAACAGACCGCCGAACGCAGCCGATCGGGCGGCCGACTTCTGTGGCGCTCCCGAGCCAACTTGCCGGTCTCGGGTAATCGCCTGCGCTGCCATAGCAGCCAGCGCCAGCGCATAGATGACAACGGGAATGCGCAAGGCGGACGGCAAGGACGTCCACAAGCCGGCAATGACGACAAGGCCGATGATGGCAAAGAGAATGAAGATGCCCTTGTCGGCGGCAAAGCGGCTGTCGCGGGTGAGCGCCCAGATATAGGCGCAGTGGGTCAAAAGAAAGCAGACGAGGCCGGCGAGGAAATAGTCGCCGGGCAGCATCAGAAAGAAATCGCCGGCCGCAGCAAACGCCAGGCCGACGACGATCGCCGTGCCGAAGCTTCGCGACGACGGTCCGATGTTGCGCAGCACCGCAACGAGCAGAAGCACGGTCGCTGTGGGTTTCGTCAGGTAATGCAGCCACCGCCAGCCGGACGGATCGCCGCCGGCCATGACACTGCCGACGATCGCGAGAACCGCACAAACCACAAACAGCGCATAGATCCATGCGTTGTTTCGCGCGCCCAAACTGCTCACCCGCCCCATGCCTGCCCCTCGTTTTCTTTTTTCGGACCGTGTCCGTCGCACTTGCCCGATCGCGGCCGCCACCGCCGATCTGCAACCTCTGATCCGCGCGACTGTAATCAAGCGCCCTGGATTGTCCATAGCTGAACAAATTTCCCTACGCGCTCAAGGCAAGAACACCATCGCGGCTCTCGCGTCGCACTTGCAGACCGCCTTTCGCCTATTTATATAATTCTGACTACAGAAAGGAATGCCGATGGCGACCCGAGGACGGCCGCGTGGTTTCGACCGCGATAATGCTCTTGAAAAGATCATGGATGTGTTTTGGGCAAAGGGGTACGAGGCCGCCCAGCTCAACGACCTGACGGCGGCTGTCGGCATCACGCCACCGAGCTTTTACGCAGCCTTCGGCTCCAAGGAGCAGGCCTTTCGCGAGGCGGTCAACATCTATGTCGCCAACGACGGATCAGGGCCGATGCGCGCGCTCGAGACGGGCGAAACGGTACGACAGGCGATACAGGCGATGCTGCTCGCCAGCATCGACGTCGCGCTCGGCGCTCCGCAATCGAACGGCTGCCTGCTGATCCTCGGCGTGATGAACTGCCAGCCCGAAACCGGGCCGCTCTATGACCTTTTGAAGGACCTGCGCAGAGAAACCATGGAGCGCGTGCGCGCGAGACTGGAGCGCGGCGTGGCGGAGGGCGACCTGCCAAAAACCGCCGACGCCGCGACCCTCGCCAGGTATTACGGCGCCATCATGCAGGCCATCTCGATGCAGGCCCGCGACGGCGCAAGCAGACGGGACCTCGAAGCCCTCGTCCAGCCATCCCTCGCCGCCTTGCGATGAAGTCGGGTTAACCCGGCCACAGCTTGCGACGTCCACCCAGAAAACCGAAGGATAATGCGATGAAGTCCATCGACGCCACCGTCCATTCCATCCCCACGCGGACAGGAATGGTCGCAATACCGGCCGAACTCCGTGAGGACGTGGCGCAATTTCACTATGCTCCGGCGCGCCGCGCCGGCGATTTCGTCCACCTATCGGGCGTCGTTGCCGTCAACAGCGCACCCGAACCGATGGACGCCGAAGGGTTTCGCCGCGAATTGCGCCGGGTGTTCACCCTGATCGGGCGGTTGCTGCAGGCCTGTGACGCGCGGCTCGACGACGTTGTCGAGCTGCAGATGTTCCATGTGTTTGGAAGCGACCGCCTGGCATTGGACAAGGACGGGCAACTCGCGGCGATCGCCGCCGTGCGCGACGAGTTCTTTGCCGCCCCCTATCCCGCCGCGGTCGAACTTGCCGTCGCCGAGCTCAATCCGGAAGGCGGCCTCGTGGAGATCAAGGCGACAGCGTTCGCGCCGCTTTCATCGCGCCGTTGATGCGACTGCAGGCCCATCAGGCCTCGAGGCCGGCCCTGTCGTCGACGGTCCGCCCCTGAGCAGCCCGCGCCGCCCAGGCAACCGTCTCGGCGAGACCGCCAAAGGGTTAGAGATGCAGCAGGACCGGCCCCAGCTCGCGGCCGGCCATGCCTTGCGCGAGCCCAAGCATGAAGCGATCCGGCCCGACCCTGTTGACGAGGTTTGCCAGTGAAAACCCATATTTGCCGACGACGGCCGCGGAGGATGCCACGCCGAATTGCGCGGCAAAGCGGAGCAGGCGCTTCACGTCCGCGGGCCCCGGGACGCCGATGCGCACTGGAGCAGCGATCCCCCGCGCCCTCAACTGCGCGATCCAGTCGATGACGGCACCGGCATCAAAGCCGAACTGCGTAGTGATCTCCACCGAGCAGCCCTGGTCCTCTAGCAACTGCACCTTCCGTTGGAGAGCATCCCAAAGACGGGCCTGCTCGATCTTCGGATGGCCCTCGGGGTAACCGGCAATCCCGACACGGGTGATGCCGTGGTCCGCAAGAATGCCGCTGGCAATCAGGGCGAGAGAATCCCGGTAGGGTCCAGCCGGCGTGGAGGGATCGCCGCCCACGATCATGAAGCGGACGGGCCGGGCGGAGCTGACCAGGCCGCTCAGCAGATCGTCCCGGTCCTCGACCGATTTCAAACGCCGGGACGAAATGATTGGAACGGGTTCGAACCCCCATTCCCGGATGCGGGAAGCCGCCTCGATGCGTTGTGCATGGGTCTCGTTTCCAAGGAAGGCAATGTTGATCGGCGTGCCCGCGGGTATCGCTGCCCTCGACGCCCCGACGTGCCCGATATCCTTGCCGGTAATTTCCAGCGAATAATCGCGAAACAATGCGCGGGCTGCATCGTCCTGGCTGAACGCGGTCATGATCATCCTTTGCTGTCGCGACGGCGAACGGCGATGTCGGGCGCACGGTGCGCCTGCGACCCGGATCCAGCGATGTTACGATTGCCGCAGCTTGATTTGGACACCCTCGCCGCCCCGGTACATTCCGCGTCGATCTAGCCGATCGATTTTGCAGCGTCGAGGCGCCAAGCGTCGCAGGGGCTTGCCGACTGTCGCAAGGCCCTTGAGCCGCCAGAAATACCAATGCCGCCTGGACGTTCACGCTCAAGGTACGAACGAAAACGCCCGCTCGTTTCCGAGCGGGCGTTTTATGAAACTTAGTCGTCTCAGCCGTGGTTAGCGACCGAAAGCGCCCCGGGCGATCGCCGGGATGTCGGCGCGCTCGATGCCGAGGTCGCGCAGTTCGCGCGAAGACATGCGGCCGAGTTCGGAGACCGTCTGCCGGTACTTGCGCCAGTTGTTGAAAGAGCGTGCTACGTTCATGATGATCCCCTTTCCTTGGGCTTTCGAAGCTCAGCTGCCAGTCCTTGGCGCTTCGTTCGCTTCGATGAGAGGAATATAGGCCAAGACCCCCGCAGGCAGTAGCGCCAAGACCTCAGCCCACCCCTGCAAGCCGTGCATGGATCCTTGTTCCCTACGGTACTGCGTCCAGCGACAGGATCAGGACGGTCTGTGACCCGGCTTCTGTACGCTCGCCTTCTCGATGGCCTGTTGCAGGCTGCGTTCGGTGTATGGCTTGACCAGGAGCACCGCGCCCGGACATGCCCCCGGCGGCATCGACGTCTCGCCGGTGGCAAAGACAACGCCGACTTCGGGCCGGATGGCGCGAACGGCAACAGCCAGATCGCCACCCTGCATATCCGGCAAGCCGAGATCGGTCAGGATCAGGTCGATGCGCCCGGCCTGCGCTGCCGAAATCGCCTGTGCCGCCGTACCCGCCTCGATCACCTCATGACCATGCTCGCGCAAAATGTCGGCGGTGTTCATGCGAATGAGGAAATCGTCTTCAACGAGGAGCAGCGTCAGCGGCATGCGTTCGGCGGCAGCGACGACAGCGCCGCCCTGGCCACCTTGGCCGCGTTGCGCGACCTGCCGACGGTTGGCCAGCAGATGGCGGATGCGACGATCGAGCGCTTCGCGCGTATAGGGCTTCGACAGGAGCTCGACACCGTGATCGAGCTTGCCGCCATGCACGATCGAATTCTCGGTATAGCCTGAGGTGAACAGCACCACGAGATCGGGCAGGCGCGCCTTGGCGAGCTTTGCCATGTCAGGGCTTTTCAGTGTCCCCGGCATCACCACGTCGGTAAAGAGCACGTCGATGGCGGCGCCGCTTTCCACCACGGCCAAGCCGCTCTGAGCGTCTCGCGCGGTCAGCACCCGGTAGCCGAGATCGGCAAGCGTCTCGACCACGGTGGTGCGGACTTCGTCGTCGTCCTCCACGACGAGAATGGTTTCGGTTCCACCGACGGCTGGACCGGCGACATGGACCGCCGTTTCGCGCGCCTCCTCCGCGATCTCTCGCGGCAGATACAGCTTGACGGTCGTTCCGTGTCCCTCTTCGCTGTAGATCTTCACATGCCCGTTGGACTGCTTGGCAAAGCCATAAACCATGGAGAGCCCGAGGCCGGTGCCCTTGCCTTCCGGCTTGGTGGAGAAAAACGGCTCGAAGACCTGCTCCAGAATATCGTCCGACATCCCGGAGCCGGTGTCCGATACCGCCAGAATGACGTATTGGCCGGCGCTGACATCGGCATGCATCGTCGCGTAGTGATCGTCGAGGAACGCGTTGCCGACCTCGATCGTCAGCTTGCCGGCGCCATCCATGGCGTCGCGCGCATTGATTGCCAGGTTGAGCAGCGCGTTTTCCACCTGGGTCGGATCGGCAAGCGTGTTCCAGAGACCGCCGGCAACGATCACCTCGATGTCGACGCCCTCGCCGATCGAGCGGCGCAGGAGATCGTCCATGCCCTTGACGAAGCGACCGACATTGATGACCTTTGGCTCCAGCGCCTGCCGCCTGCCGAACGCGAGGAGCTGGCTTGCAAGCTTTGCCCCGCGGGCGACACCGGCCAGAGCGTTGTCCACCCGGCTCGCCGCGCGCTCGTTGCCTGCCACGTCCCGCGAAAGAAGCTGCAGATTTCCGGCCACGACCTGGAGCAGGTTGTTGAAGTCGTGCGCCACGCCGCCCGTCAGCTTGCCGATGGTTTCCATCTTCTGCGATTGCTGCAGTGCCTTTTGCGACTGGAGAAGCTCTTCGCTGCGCTCGGCGATCCGCTCCTCCAGCGTCGCGTTGAGGTCGGCCAGCGCCGCCTCGTTCTTCTTGGCGTGATCGATATCGGTGTTGGTGCCGACCCAGCGGCGCATCTCGCCGCCGTCGCCACGCACGGGAACGGCCCGCACCAGGTGCCAGCGATAGCGGCCGTCGGCCCTGCGAATGCGAAACTCGGTCTGGTAGACCTTCTTTGCCGCCAGAGCCGCCGACCAGCTTGCTGCCGCCGTTTCGAGATCGTCGGGGTGGACGATCGAAGCCCAACCGCTACCCGCGAGCTCCTGCGTACTCCTGCCGCTGAACGCCAGCACGCGGTCGTTGAACCAGTCGAGTTCACCGTCCGGTTTTGCGGTCCAGACGTGATTGAGCATCGACTGCGAGAGTGTCCTGAATTCGGCCTCGCTTGCCTTCAGCGCCAGCTCGGTTCGTCGGCGGTCGGAAATGTCGCTGAACAGGACGGCGACGTGATCCGATCGCGCGTCGTCGATCGGAAACGCCTGCACCTGATACCAGCGGTCCTGCAGCGCCTCGGCCGGATTTTCGAAGCTGATGGGCTTGCCTGTCCTTGCGACCTGGCCATAGATGTCGAACCAGTGCTGTTCATGCCCGGCAGCCACGTCGCGACGCATGCGCTTGCCGACGGCGTCGGCGATGCCGGTGTGCTTTTCGAAGGCGGAATTGACCTCGAGGAACTCGTAGTCGACAGGTGCCCCCTCCGCATCCCAGATCATCTTGATGACGCAAAACCCGTCGGGAAGGGTTTCGAACAGCGATCGATAGCGCAGGCGATTGGTCACCGCATCGCTTTCCGCCAGCCTCCTGGCGGTGATGTCGAACAGCACGCCGGGAAAGCGGGGCGGCCGATGCCCCTTGCCCTGCACAAGGCGGCCCCGCGCCAGCACGTGCGACAAGGATCCATCCGAGCGCAGGATTCGGTACTCGCTGTTGAACGCTGAACCGGCGTCGATCGCATCCTTGATTTCCGCCGTCACGCGGGCGCGATCGTCCGGGTGGACGCCGGCGGCGAAGTCGGCAAGCGGCAGCCCCTGCCGGGCGCTGTCTGGGTCGATCCCGAATACCTTTGCAAATCGCGCATCGGCAACAACGCGGTCGGCCGCGATGTCCCAGTCCCAGGCGCCGATGACGTCCGCATTGGCAAAGGTCAGTTCCAGCTGTTCCTCGAGCAATTGCCGGCTGTTGCCCCTCAGCGCCAGCACCGAACCTCCGTCCGGAGACGGGACTGCCTCTGCATCGAGATCCTGCGGGCCAGTCGAACCGATGAAGAACCCGCGTTCGTCAAAAATCGTCGATAGCGGCCGGCCGACCACCTCGTCCCCGGACCAGCCGAGCAGGCGCTGGGCGCCATCGCTCCATCCGGAGATCACATTGTCGGAGTTGACGAAAACGAGCGGCGGCGTGTGCGTGGTGTCCATGGTTCATTTCATAGCGCCGCGACCGGGTCTGCAGGCAGTTTGGAGTTTGCACCGAAGCATAGAGCCAATGCTTGGGCCCAATGGGCCGGCACCAGCGAGACGTCACGTTAGATGTCCGATTTTGGACAAAATTCAAGGCCGCGCCACGGCATTTCGAGACATGGTGAAGCCTCTTTCGTCGCGACGGGCAAAGCGCCTGCCGTCCCGTTGGCGCCAACCGGTGTGACCCCGACCTATAGCGGAAGCTGACTGGGTTCGCATCTGTAGCCACAGCGGTCATCGCTTCCGGCCGGACGATGGCCCTTGTTGCTATGCAGGGATGGCGAAGACGATGCAAACCTTTCGATTGTCGCCAGCGCCCGCCAGCACGTGGGCGCCCGGCAATACTTGCCACTGGTGAGGCCACTTTCGACCTCATGGCGTCGACGACAGGGGCGCCCGTCATGGGCGCACCATCGTTGGAGTTGGCCCTGGAAAGCGGACATGACCCGACCGCCCTCCGACGGCAGAGCGGCCACGTGCATGCGAGAATGCCTCTTCCGCAGACAGATATGCACGCGCAGCCGTATTCGCTCGGCATATAAAACCCTTGCCGGGTCTGCTTGCGCAGCTTGCGTGCTTGACAAGCACGGTAATTACTTTCTACGCTTTAGAAAATAAAGGGAGGAGCACTGGGTGGGCAACCATCGTGGGGACATATTGTGCATCCTGCGGGATGAGGGGCCGCAGTCTCGCGCGTCACTGGCGCGGCGTAGCAAGCTGTCGGCCACCACCCTGACACACGTGACGGCCGCGCTGTTGCAGGACGGCGCCGTGCTGGAATCGGAAATTGCCGAGACGTCGGGCATCGGGCGCCCCGGCCAGGCGATCAAGCTGATCCCCGATGCCTTTCATGTCGCTGGAATTCACCTTGGCGCCGGGCTGGTTCAGATCGCGATCACGGATCTGACCGCAAACGCCAGGGCCACCGCCTCCTTCGATTACTCCGTCCGCGACACGCCGCCCGACGAGGTCGTCGCACGCGCCGCCGAGGCGCTTGCCAGTTTGCTGGACGAGGCGGGACATCCTCGCCTGCTCGGGGTCGGCGTCGGCGTTCCCGGACCTGTCAACGCCGACCAGCGCTCCATCCTGACGTCGATCAACACCGGCTGGCGCAATCTGCCCCTGGCGGAAGCGTTCGAAGCGAAGACGGGGCTGCCCGTCGTCCTCGAGCACAATGTCAGCGCCATGGCGCTTGCCGAGGTGCGCTATGGCATCGGGCGACGGGTTCCGGCGGTGCTTTACGTCTATCTGCGCACCGGCCTCGGCGCCGGGCTCGTCGTCGACGGCCTGCCGTTCCGGCCGGGCGGCCACGGCGCCGTCGAACTGGGCCACATCCAGATCTCGCACCACGGCCCGCTCTGCAGCTGCGGCAACCACGGGTGCCTGGAAAGTTATGTCAACGAAAGCGTGCTGATGCGCGCCGTCGGTCTTGAGGGAAGTGCGCCGAACGATCTGATGCAACGCCTCGAATCGACGGATGCCTGGGGACCGACAGTGAACCGGCTGACGGATTCGCTCGCCATCGCCGTCAATCTGCTCACGCCCGACCTGATCATTCTCGGCGGCCACCTCGGCGAAGCGCCGGACGGTCTGTTCAGCCACTTGCTCAAGAACCTGCCGCCACGGGTCATGCCGCACATGCGCGATGTCCTGCGCATCGAGCGCACGCACTTCGGCGCGCTCTCGGGGGCGATCGGCGGGGCGGCCGTGGCGCTCGATCACTTCTTCTATTCGGGGATCCGGCCATGACGGGGGCAGCAGGTGTGACGCAAAGCGCACGGAACAAGGCATTCATCGATTGGTCGCCAATCCTCCTCAACCTGCTGGCCTTTGCCTGCGGTGTCGGGCTGTGGTGGGCGATCACCGCTGCCCAGATGGTCGTTCTACCCGGGCCGGTGGAAGTTTTCACACGCGGCATCGAGCTGATTGCAAACGGCCAGTTGCCACTCGACATCGTCTCCAGCCTGCGCCGCGTCCTCACCGGCTTTTTCCTGGGGGTCGCCCTTGCCATACCGGTGGGTTTTCTGATGGGCTGGTACCGGGTGGCGCGCGCGCTGATCGAACCCTACGTCCAGTTCTTCCGGATGATCCCGCCACTGGCCGTGATCCCGCTGGCTATCGTCACCATGGGCATCGATGAGGCACCGAAGGTCTTCGTGATCTTCCTCGCCTCCTTCCTGTCCTGCGTCGTTGCCACCTATCAGGGTGTGATCAGCGTCGACCGCACGCTGATCAATGCAGCCCGTGTGCTGGGCGCCACCGATCGCATCATATTCCCGCGGGTGATCATCCCGGCCTCCACCCCCTTCATTCTCGTGGGCGTGCGCATCGGCCTCGGCTCGGCCTGGGCGACGGTCGTCGCCGCCGAATTGATCGCGGCGCAGTCGGGCCTCGGCTTTCGGATGCAGCAGGCACAGCTCTATTACGACCTGCCGACAATCTTCGTGAGCCTGATCACCATCGGCATTCTCGGGCTTGTCATGGACCGGCTGGTTCAGGCGGCCGAGCGCCGGTTGACGCAATGGCAGGAGCGCGCGCGATGACCTCTTCAACGACAGACGTGCCAAAAATTTCCTTCCAGAACGTCAGCCGGCGCTTCGGAGACGGCGCCGGCAGCTTCCTCGCCCTGGATCGCCTGTCGCTCGACATTGCCGATGGCGAGTTCGTCACCGTGGTCGGCCCGTCCGGTTGCGGCAAGTCGACGGCGATGAACATCGCGGCCGGCCTCACCGAGGTCTCGGACGGACGGGTGCTCGTCGACGGAAAGGACGTGCATGGCCCGGGACCGGAACGGGGCGTCATCTTCCAGCAATACGCGCTGTTTCCCTGGCTGACCGTTCGCCAGAACGTCGAGTTCGGGCTTCGCATCAAGGGCATGCCGGCGACCGAACGCCGACGTATCTCGGACCATTTCATCAACCTGGTCGGGCTGGCCGATTTCGCCGACGCTTTGCCCAAGACGCTGTCAGGCGGCATGAAGCAACGCTGCGCCATCGCGCGCGCCTACGCGGTCAATCCGACCATTCTGCTGATGGACGAGCCTTTCGGCGCACTCGATGCCCTGACCCGCGTCGGCATGCAGGATCAGCTTCTCGACACATGGACGCAGGAGCGGCGCACGGTGGTCTTCATCACCCATGACGTCGACGAAGCCGTCTATCTCGCCAATCGCGTCATCGTCATGGCCGCCCGCCCTGGCCGCCTGCAGGAGATCATCCCCGTCGACCTGCCTTACCCGCGCACCGAAGCGATGCGTCTGTCGCCGGAATTCGCCGAAGTCCGCAACCGGGTCTGGCACGCAGTCTACCACCAGAAGCCGCAAATAGAATCAAATATATAATGAGGAGGAACTTCGACATGAGGATTACCAGACGCCATTTCCTGGCTGCAACCGCAGCCAGCGCCCTCGCCGCCCCGGCGATCGGGCTGACGACGCGCAGCGCCTTCGCCCAGGCAACTCCGGTGCGGGTCGGCTACATCGCCGACTATTTCGGAACGAGCCTCACCGCCATCGCCAATGACCAGGATCTCTGGGCAAAACATGGCCTCGAGCCGGAACTCAAGGTCTTCACGAACGGCCCGATCCAGATCCAGGCGCTCGGTGCGGGCAGCCTCGATTTCGGCTATGTCGGCCCCGGCGCCTTGTGGCTGCCGGCCACCGGCAAGGCAAAACTCGTTGCGATGAATGCACTCGGCCTGTCCGACCGCGTCATCGCGCAGGCCGGCTTCGGCTCGATGGCGGACCTGAAGGGCAAGAAGATCGGCGTTCCCGAGGGGACCTCTGGCGACATGCTGTTGCGGCTGGCGCTGGCCAAGGCCGGCATGACGATCGCCGATGTCGAAGTGATCAAGATGGATCCGCCGACCGTGGTTTCGGCCTTTGCATCGAAGCAGATCGACGCCGCCGGCATCTGGTACCCGCTTGTCGGCATCATCAAGAAGACGGTCCCCGATCTCGTCGAGGTTGCAAAGAGCGCCGACTTCTATCCCGCCAACTCCTTCCCGTCGGCCTTTGTCGCACGCAACGAATTCGCCGACCAGGATCCGGATACGGTGCGCAAGTTCATCGCCGTGATGAAGGATGCCAACGACTATCGCGCCGCCGACGTGCCACGATCGGTCGCCATCACCGCCAAGTTCCTTGGCGTGCCGGCGGAACCGCTGGTGACGGAAAGCCAGAACGGCCAGTTCCTGACATCGGCCGAGCTGGTTGCCGCATCGAAGGATGGAACGGTCATCAACTGGCTGAAAGGCCTGAACGAACAGTTCGTCGCCTTCGGCAAGCTGCAGAACCCGCTCGACCCGAAAGACTACTACCTGGCGGATCTTTACGCCGGCAAATGAGTAAAACATGGCCCGCCGTGTCACAAAGTGACCGGCGGGCGCACGATCCAGTGAGCCTCCAATGACCAAGCAGCCCAACATCCTGTTCATCATGTCGGACGACCATGCGGCCAGGGCGATTTCCGCCTATGGTTCGGGTCTGAACAGCACGCCAAACCTTGACCGGATCGCCGATGGCGGGATGCGCCTCGACAATTGCTACGTGACCAACTCGATCTGCACGCCCAGTCGGGCGGCGATCCTCACGGGCACGTACAACCACGTCAACCTGGTCACGACGCTCGACACCCATATCGACAATCGACTGCCAAACGTCGCCAAGCATCTGCGCGCGGCCGGCTACCAGACCGCCATTTTCGGCAAGTGGCATCTGGGAGAAGGAAAGGCCCATGAACCGAGCGGCTTCGACGCATGGTCCGTGTTGCCGGGCCAGGGCGAGTACTTCGATCCCGTCATGATCGACCGGGACGGGCCACGCGCGGAGCAAGGCTACGCGACGGATATCATCACCGACAAATGCCTCGACTTCCTGGGCGCACGCGACGCCACGCGTCCGTTCTTCCTCATGTGCCATCACAAGGCGCCGCATCGCAGTTTCGAGCCGCACCCGCGCCACCGCCATCTCTATGCCGACGGCCAGCTGCCGGTTCCCGACACGTTCGACGACGACTACGCCAACCGCGCGTCCGCAGCAGCGGCTGCGAAGATGCGCATCAAGTCTGATATGACCTACAAGGACTTAGGCCTGGTGCAGCCGGAAGGCGGCGAAGAGGTCGGCGACCTTCTCCTGCCCGGCTGGACGCATCGCAAGGTCCCCGACGCGATCGACGGTGAGGTGTTGCGCCTGATCGACGTGAACACGGGCGAAGCCTATGAATTCACCGACCCGGATCAACTGGCCCTGTTCAAGTACCAGCGCTACATGATGCGGTATCTGCAGACGATCGCGGCCGTGGACGAGAATGTCGGCCGGCTTCTCGACTATCTCGACGCCGAAGGGCTGACGGACGACACGATCGTCATCTACACCTCCGACCAGGGGTTCTTCCTCGGCGAGCACGGGTGGTTCGACAAGCGGTTCATGTACGAGGAATCGCTGCAGATGCCGTTCCTGGTGCGATACCCGGCCGGCATTGCCGCGGGTTCGACATCCAGCACGATCGCCACGAATGTCGACTTTGCCCCGACATTCCTTGATTATGCCGGGCTGACGATCCCGAGCTACATGCAAGGCGAAAGCATGCGGGCGCTCCTGGAGCAGGCCGGCGAAACCGACCCGCAGCGTGTGGCCTACCACCGCTACTGGATGCACAAGGACGAATTCCACAACGCCTTTGCCCATTACGGCGTGCGCGACGGCCGCTACAAACTGATCTACTGGTACAACGATCCGCTCGACCAGCTCGGCGCGCACCGCGGCGACGAACCACCCGAATGGGAGCTTTTCGACTGTGTGGAAGACCCGTTCGAACTGCACAATCGCGCCCATGACCCGGCCTATTCCGACATCTTCGCCGGCATGCTCGCCAAGCTCGATCGCAAGATGGCCGAGATCGGAGACGTTGCGGAGCATGATAGCGCTGCGGTCCGTTCCGGCCTTCGCAGACAGACGGCGGCCTGATCCAGGCGCCAAACGACGGATCGGCGGGCCAGGGCATCCGGCCCGCCGCCAGCCGAAAGCCCGCCCGGCGACACCGCCGGGTGCGATGATTACCACGACGCCTGCAATCCTCCGGTTGACCGGGTGGAACGCATGCATCCAGTCCAGGAAGCGGCGCGCGTAATCATGAGTGATCAGCACCATGCCGATGCCGTTTCCTGCCTGCGACACCCAGGCCAATCGTGAAATGGCCGGAAGGGCAAAGAGTGGAGTTGACCGTTCGAGGCGGCGAGGCGACACTTGCGACCGGTAGCAAGACAGGAGGAAGAATGATGGCGGAACCGGACCCTTGGCGCCACATGGCAAGCGCGCCGAAGAACGGCAGTCGGATCCTCGTGACGATCCGTCCGTCCGAACAGGGACCGGCAGAGGTCGACCTCGCCTATTGGTCGCATGGCGATCGGTTCGGCCCGGAAGGCTGGCGCGCATCCGATTCCTCGCCTGGTCGCATCATCGAATATGCCGAGCCGGAACTGAAGTGCTGGATGCCGATGCCCTCGGCCAATCTCAATCGCACCGCCATGCCGTCCCCCTGGCAAGGCGACGATGAGCGGGAACTCGACGGATCCGGCATCTAGATATGCCCGCCGCGGTGTCACGTAACTCACACGCGGCAATGGGCGAAATCCGGCGGACCGATCAAAAATCATCCGCGGGACGGGAACGTCTTCGTCCTCTGTAACGTGATGAACAGCCGGGCATTGCGCCATGGCGTTCATCAATCGGGCGCATCGCCCGAGCCGCCTGCTGACGACGGACATTTGCGCATGCTGCGCGCCGATGCGCGCAATCGGCATGCGCTGTTTGCACCACGCACTTTTTCCAGAGAGCATCACATGCGGCGTTCGCCGCCCTTGTTGGCAGCGCCTCCCCCTACTCCTCGCGGAAT
>UBXV01000017.1 GCA_900469625.1 Hyphomicrobiales bacterium | reverse complement strand
CTTGACGGAGCCGCCGCACCAAACTTCAAGACCTCGGGGGGAACACCATGGCCAACGCGCCGCGCAAATGGAACCGTGAAACCTGGCCGATCGCGGCCGCCATGATCCAGTATCCGAACATCCTTTCTGATGGCAGTTCGGTTCAGGACCAGTCGATCGAGGAATGGGCGCTGACGCTCGACGACGTCGTCGATGCCGGCTTCACCGAGCTCGATCCGACCGACAGCTGGATCCGCCTTGCCGACCTCTCACCGGCGCGGCTCGAAAGCTTCGTCAAGCTGACGCGCGATCGTGGCCTGACGATGCCGGGCATCTCGACCGCGCGTCGCAGCGTCATCGACCCTGTCCATGGCGACGAATACCTCGACTATGGCCATCGGGTGATCGATACGGCAGCCGCAATCGGCGCCGGTTCGGTCTCCTTCGGCTTCTTCGGTCCCTTGACCGATGCGCAGAAGAAGGCTCTGTGGTTCTGGACCGTGGACGGCGTCAAGAATCCCGACGATGCCGCGATCTGGCAGAAGGGCGTTTCGCGCATTCGCGAGCTTGGCCGCCATGCCGAAGAGCTCGGCATCGAGCTTGCCATGGAGATGTACGAGGACACCTATATCGGCTCGGCCGACAGCGCCGTGCGCTTCGTCACCGATGTCGGGCTCGCCAATGTCGGCATCAATGCCGACCTCGGCAACCTGGTCCGCCTGCACCGTCCGGTCGAGCACTGGCAGGAGATGATGGCCAAGGTTGCGCCTTTCGCCAAATACTGGCACGTCAAGAACTACAACCGCACCGAGGACGAGACGTCGGGGCTGATCGCCACCCATCCGGCCCCGCTGGAGTTCGGCGTGATCAACTACCGGACCGCCATTCGTCTGGCGCTCTCGCACGGGTTCCAGAGCCCGTTCCTGTGCGAGCATTACGGTGGCGATGGCCTTTCCGTCAGCGCGACCAACCGGGATTATCTGAGGCGCATCCTGCCTCGCGACTAAGGGAATAAGTAGCGATGACCACGATCTTTGACGCACCGGAAGATTTCGCCGTAACTGCGCTCGCCGGCTTCAGCTCCATCTATGCCCGCAACGTCCGCCTGGTAAAGGGTGGCGTCGTGCGCTCGACCAAGGTACCGAAGGGCAAGGTCGCAGTCGTTATCGGTGGTGGTTCGGGCCACTACCCGGCGTTCGCCGGCTATGTCGGCCCGGGTTTGGCGGACGCGGCCGTAGCCGGCGACGTCTTTGCCTCGCCGTCGACGGCTGCCGTCGCGCGCGTCTGCCGCCATGCCGACCAGGGCGGCGGCGTGCTGCTCGGCTTTGGCAACTATGCCGGTGACGTGCTCAATTTCGGCGTTGCCGCCGAACGGCTCCGCGCTGAAGGCATCGATGTGCGCATCGTGCCGGTGACGGACGACGTCGCCAGTGCTTCGGTTGACACCGCGTCCAAGCGCCGCGGCATCGCCGGTGACCTCGTGGTCTTCAAGATCGCAGGCGCTGCCGCCGAAGCCGGGCTGTCGCTCGACGAGGTCGAGCGGATCAGCCGCCTTGCTAACGATCGCACTGTTTCCTTCGGCGTCGCCTTCGGTGGCTGCACGTTGCCGGGCGCAGCCCAGCCGCTCTTCACAGTTCCGAAGGGCGAAATGGCGCTCGGTCTCGGCATCCATGGCGAGCCTGGTATCAGCGAAGAGAAGATCGTATCGGCCACAGAGCTGGCAAAGCTGCTCGTCGGCAAACTGCTCGCCGAGCGCCCGGCGGGCACCGCAAAGGTTGCACCGGTCCTGAACGGCCTGGGTTCGACCAAGTACGAAGAGCTTTTTGTCCTGTGGGTCGCGGTCGAGAAGGAACTGAAGGCGGCTGGCCTCGAGATCGTCGATCCGGAATGCGGCGAGTTCGTCACCAGCCTGGACATGCAGGGCTGCTCTCTGTCGCTGCTCTGGCTCGACGACGAGCTTGAAACCTACTGGCGCGCGCCCTGCGACGCACCGGTGCTGCGCAAGGGCGCCATCATCAGTGCCGAGCCGGCGACTGACGTGATTTCCGATGAAGATGGTCCGGCGAACTTCGCGCCTGCCTCGCAGGCGTCCAAGGAAAGCGGCAAGTGCATCGCCCGGCTGATCGCCAAGGTTGCCGATGCCCTGAAGGAGGCCGAAGACGAGCTCGGCCGCATCGACGCTTTTGCCGGCGACGGCGATCACGGTCAGGGCATGCGCCGTGGTTCGGCGGCTGCCAACGAAGCTGCAAACGCGGCCGTGGCCGCTGGCGCGGGTGCGGCGAGCGTGCTGGCAAGCGCTGGCGATGCCTGGGCCGACCGCGCAGGCGGAACGTCCGGCGCCATCTGGGGCCTGCTGCTTCGCGCCTGGAGCAGCGCGTTTTCCGATGACGACAAGCCGTCGGATGCGGCTGTTGTCGAAGGCGCACGCCTGGCGCTTGACGGCGTCACCCGTCTCGGACGCGCCCGGGTCGGCGACAAGACGCTTGTCGATGCGCTGGTGCCCTTCGTCGATACGCTGGAGCGGGAGTTTGCGATCCACAAGTCGCTGAATGCGGCCTGGGAATTGGCGGCGAAGGCCGCGACCGATGCGGCCGAGGCCACCTCCAGCCTGACGCCGAAGCTCGGTCGGGCCCGTCCGCTTGCCGAAAAGAGCATCGGACATCCCGATGCAGGCGCCGTGTCGCTGGCGCTGACAGCGCGGGTTGCTTCCGGCTTTCTGAAGGAAGCCGTCGACGCCTGAGTTGCCAGGTCTTCGGACCTGGTTGAGCCGTCCGGTCCATTCCTCGCAAAAAGGGCGCGGGTCCTCCCAACCGCGCCCTTTTTGTTGTCTTGTGCCGCCAGTGGGGCCGTTCAGGCGTAACGCACGAGGAATTCCTCGGCTGTCAGGTCGCGGAAATCGTCAAGCGCCTTGCGCAGGCGCAGGTGATCCCAATCCCACCAGGCAAGGCTGTCCATGCGCTCGCCGATGCCATCGTTGAACCTGTTGCGGATGAGCTTGGCGGGCACGCCGCCGACGATCGTGTAGGGCGCGACGTCCTTCGAGACGACGGCGCCGGCACCGATGACGGCGCCATTGCCGACATTGACGCCGGGCAGGAGCGTTGCGCCGTGGCCGATCCAGACGTCGTGGCCGATGGTCACGCGGTTTGACCGGCGCCAGGCGAAGAGGTCATGATCGACGTCCGTATCGTCCCAATAGTTAGGCGCGCGGTAGGTGAAGTGGTGCAGCGTCGCGCGCCAGGTCGGATGGTTGGTGGCGTTGATGCGCACGGCGGCGGCGATGTTGACGAATTTGCCGATCGTCGCGCACCAGATCGAACCGTCCTGCATGATGTACGAATAATCGCCGAATTCGACCTCTTCCAGACGCGAGCGCTCCTGGATTTCGGTGTAGCGGCCGAGCGTCGAGTTGTTGACGCTGGCCGTTTGGTGGATGAAGGGCTCGAGCCCGAGCTTCTGGCTCATGCGGCAGCCTTTCCAGGCGAGAAGGCCGACACGTCGAGAATCCGGTCGGCGACCGCATCGCGCACTTCCTCGTCGTGGAAGATGCCGATCAGTGCCGTGCCCTTCGCTTTCTTTTCGGCGATCATCTCGACGACCACCGCACGATTTTTCGCATCGAGCGAAGCCGTCGGCTCGTCGAGAAGCAGGATCTTGTGATCGGTTATGAAGCCGCGAGCGATGTTGACGCGCTGCTGCTCGCCGCCGGAGAAGGTCGCCGGTGGCAGGGACCACAGCGCCGTCGGCAGGTTGAGCTTCGACAGAAGCTCGGCGGCACGGGCGCGGGCATCCTCGATGGCTACACCGCGTGCCTGCAACGGCTCGGCGACGATGTCGAGCGCCGACACCCGCGGTACGACGCGCAGGAACTGGCTGACATAGCCGAGCGTTGCGCGCCGCACGTCAAGTACGGTGCGCGGTTCGGCAGTGGCCAGATTCACCAGCTTGCCGTCGTGCTCCATCAGGATCTGGCCCTCGTCGACGCCGTAATTGCCGTAGAGCATTTTCAGGATCGAGCTCTTGCCCACACCCGAGGGGCCGCCGAGCACCACGCATTCACCGGCTTTTACCGAGAAGGTGACGTTGGCGACGACGGGCAGGCGGATGCCGTCGCGCAGGTGCATGGTGAAGCTCTTTGCGACTTCGGAAACTACAAGGGGCGTAGCCATGGTACTTACTTTCCTTTGCGCATGATCTTGGCCGAAAACCGATTTTCACGTTTCGGGATCATGCTTCAGACCTGCAGAATGGAGGAGACGAGGAGCTGGGTATAAGGCTCGCGCGGATCGTCGAGCACGCGGTCGGTCAGGCCCTGCTCGATGACGGCGCCGTCCTTCATCACCATCATGCGGTGCGACAGCAGTCGGGCGACGGCGAGATCGTGCGTCACGATGATGGCGGCAAGCCCGAGGTCGTGCACCAGGCCGCGCACGAGGTCGAGCAGGCGCGCCTGGACCGACACATCGAGGCCGCCGGTCGGCTCGTCCATGAAGACGAGGCGAGGGGAGGTGACGAGGTTTCGGGCGATCTGCAGGCGCTGGCGCATGCCGCCGGAGAAGGCGCGCGGCTGGTCGTCGATGCGGTCGATACCGATCTCGACCCGTTCCAGCCAGTCGCTGGCGGCGGCACGGATGTTGCCGTAATGCCGGTCGCCGATAGCCATCAGCCGCTCGCCGACATTGGCGCCGGCCGAGACCGTCATTCGGAGGCCATCGGCCGGGTTCTGGTGGACGAAGCCCCAGTCGGTACGCATCAGGAAGCGACGCTCGGCCTCGCCCATGCGGGCGAGATCGCGGTATTGGCCATCGCGCATATGATATTCGACGATGCCCGACGTCGGCATCAGCCGGGTCGAAAGGCAGGAGAGCAGCGTCGTCTTGCCGGAGCCGGATTCACCGACGATCGCCAGCACTTCACCGGGGAAAAGGTCGAAGGAGACGTTCCGGCACCCGATGCGGCTGCCGTAGAACTTCGAGACGTCGTTGACTTTGAGGAGCGGTACGGCACTCATTCTGCGGCTTCCTTTCGGGCGAGCATGTGTCCGGCATGGCCGCAGTCGCGGCGGTCTTCGCAATGGTCGGTGTCAGAGCAGACGAACATGCGGCCGCCCTTGTCGTCGAGCACCACCTCGTCGAGGTAGACGTTCTCGGCGCCGCAGAGCGCACAGGGCTTGTCGAACGTCTGCACCTCGAAGGGGTGATCCTCGAAGTCGAGGCTGACGACCTCGGTATAGGGCGGAACCGCATAGATGCGCTTCTCGCGACCGGCGCCGAACAGCTGAAGCGCTTCCGACATGTGCATCTTCGGATTGTCGAATTTCGGCGTCGGCGAGGGATCCATGACGTAACGCCCCTCGACCTTCACCGGATAGGCATAGGTGGTGGCAATATGGCCGTTGCGGGCGATGTCTTCGTAAAGCTTCACATGCATCAGCCCGTATTCCTCGAGCGCATGCATCTTGCGGGTTTCGGTCTCGCGCGGTTCGAGGAAACGCAAGGGTTCCGGGATCGGCACCTGATAGACCAGTGTCTGGCCCTCGCGCAGGCCCTCCTCGGGAATGCGGTGACGCGTCTGGATGATGGTCGCTTCCTTGGTCCTGGTCGTGACGGCGACATCGGCGACCTTCTGGAAGAAGGCGCGGATGGAAACGGCATTGGTGGTGTCGTCGGCGCCCTGGTCGATGACCTTCAGCACGTCCTTCGGGCCGAGGATCGAGGCGGTGACCTGGACGCCGCCAGTGCCCCAACCATAGGGCATCGGCATTTCGCGCGAGGCGAAGGGGACCTGATAGCCGGGGATCGCGATCGCCTTGAGGATGGCGCGGCGGATCATGCGCTTGGTCTGCTCGTCCAGATAGGCGAAGTTGTAGGTGGCGAGGTCGGTCATTCGGCGGCCTCCTTCATGCCGTCCTGGCTGCCGGTGCGGGCAGCGTCATAGTCGCGGCGCATGCGCCGGACGAGATCGAGTTCAGCCTGGAAGTCGACGTAATGCGGCAGCTTCAGGTGCTCGACGAAACCCGTCGCCTGAACGTTGTCGGCATGCGAAATGACGAACTCCTGGTCCTGCGCCGGTGCGACGATGTCCTCGCTGAATTCGTCGGTCCTGAGCGCGCGATCGACCAGCGACATCGACATGGCCTTGCGCTCGCTCTGGCCGAAGACGAGGCCATAGCCGCGGGTAAACTGCGGTGGCTGCTTGGCCGAGCCCATGAACTGATTGACCATCTGGCACTCTGTTACGCGAACGACACCGAGCGAGACGGCAAAGCCGAGTTCGGGCAGATCCAGTTCGACTTCGACTTCGCCGATGCGCACTTCGCCGACGAAGGGGTGGGTGCGGCCATAGCCGCGCTGGGTGGAGTAGGCGAGTGCCAGCAGGAAGCCCTCGTCACCGCGGGCCAGAGCCTGCAGGCGCAGGTCGCGGGCCATTGGAAATTCCATCGGCTCGCGGGTGAGGTCACCCATGATATGGCCTTCCGGCATGCGACCGTCGCCTTCGATCAGGCCCTCGCCGTCGAGAATGTCGGAGACGCGCATCACATGTTCGCCCGGTTCCTTAAGAGCCGGTTCCTCAACGGCGGCGTCATCGATCAACGAGGGATCGAGCAGGCGGTGGGTATAGTCGAAGGTCGGGCCGAGCAATTGCCCGCCCGGCAGGTCCTTGTAGGTGGCAGATACGCGGCGCTCGACCTTCATGGTCGCGGTGTCGACCGGCTCGGAATAGCCGAAGCGCGGCAATGTCGTGCGGTAGGCGCGCAGGATGAAGATCGCCTCGATCATGTCGCCACGCGCCTGGCGCACGGCGAGGGCTGCCAGTTCTCGGTCGTAGAGCGAGGCTTCCGCCATGACCCGGTCAACGGCAAGGCCAAGCTGCTCGACGACCTGCTGGATGGTGATCGACGGCAATGTGCGGTCGCCACGGCGGCGGTCGGCCAGGAGGCGGTGGGCGTTGGCAATGGCGGCTTCGCCGCCCTTTACAGCAACATACATGGGTTAAACCTCCTGTCGGGCAATGCGGGTGGTGCGCGGCAGGCAGAGCACGCTGTCGCCAGCCGTCAGCACGAGATCGATGCCACGCGGGAAGATGGCGCGGTTGGCGCTCCAGAAGTCGAGGAACACGTCCGGCAGGCCACGCACGGTGATGGTGACGTCATCCTTGATGCCCGGTCCACGCGCCGTGAGCGGCACGCCGCCCACAAGCGCATCGATCTCGATGACGAGCGTGGTCGAACGATCCGGATATTCCTGGGTGCCGAGCGAAAACTGGTCGAAGCCCGGAACGGGCGCGCCCTTCTCGACGAAGGCAAAGCGTGCCTCCGCCTTGCTGGCAGTAACGGTCGCGCCGGTGTGGAAGGCGATCCATTGCGGAACGGCGGACTTGGCAAGCGCCGGCGTCAGCCAGACGGGGGTGTCGTGATCGCAGAGCGTGAGAGCGACTGCGCCGGCAGCAGCGCCCAAGGGCGCTGGGGGAACGCTCGACGCGTCCAGGCGCATGATCTGCCCTGGGCGGGCAAAGCCGTCCATCAGGCTCTTGAAAACGGATTGGGCGGAAAATACCGGATCGGCAAAGGCGCCGGCGAAGATTTGCGATTGGCTGGCCATCAGTCGTCTCCGCGAACCATGGTGAAAAAGTCAACGCGCGTGGCTGCGGTTTCCTCGGCCGAACGCCGATCTTCCGCCTCGATGCGCGAAGCGATCTGCCGGTGAAGCGCTTCGACGGCCGCCCGGTCGGCGTCGCGCTGGAAGAGGGCATCGAAGATCGCGGCAAGGCGGGCGCTCGCCTTGTCGGTGCCAAGCAGCTGGCCATGGCCGATCTCGCCGGTCGAAAGCCGGATCGTTGCGCGCGACACAGTCGCCTCGCCGAGATTGAAGGCATCGCCGCCGCCGCCGATGCGGCCGCGCACCATGACCAGACCGGTTTCCGGTCCGCGCACCGGCGAGACATCCGGCTTCTCGCCAAGGGCATCCCACGCGGCTTCGAGTTCCTCAAAAGACGCACGCGCAAGCAGGCGCATGCCTTCCTTGCGTGCCATATCCGGCGGACTTTCCTGTTTCAGCTTCGCATCCATCATCTTCACCTCAAATGTCTATTGATCTAGACAAGTGTACATCTTATACCTTTCCTTAGCGTCGGCAAATGACAGGCTTGTGACATGGCAATTCGAAAAGTGGTTGAACGGCAGACAGGTGTCGCGCTCTGGCGCCAGATCGCCGACCGCATCCGGTTGGCAATCAGCAATGGCGACTACGACGCCGCGGGCATGGTGCCGCCCGAGACCGTTCTTGCCGGCGAATTCGGCGTCAACCGGCACACGGTCAGAAGCGCCCTGGCAGCCCTTGCCGAGGAGGGGCTGGTGCGCGCCGTGCAGGGCCGCGGCACGATGATCGAGCGCAAGGAACGGGTGAGCTACCCGATCTCCCGCCGCACCCGCTTCTCGCAAGGGTTGGGGCGGCAGGTGAAGGAGATCGGCACCCGCCTGCTCGGTCATGCAGGCATCAGCGCGTCCGGTGAAATCGCCACCTCGCTCGGCATTGCGCCCGGCGACCCGGTGATCGAACTGCGCACCGTCAGCAGCGGTGACGGGCGGCCGCTATCGGTTTCTTCAAGCTATTATCCCGCCGCCCGCTTTCCGCGCATGGCTGAGGAGTTCGAGCAGTTGCACTCCGTGACAAAGGCATTTGCCGCCCACGGGCTTGACGATTACGTGCGCGTTTCGACCGAAATCGTCGCGCGGCACGCCGACGGCGACGAGCTTGCCAAACTGAAGCTTTCTGCCGGCGCGATCGTACTGGAAACGCACTCGATCAACGCGGATCTCGACGGCAGGCCGGTCGAATATTCCCGTAGCTGTTTTGCCGCCGACCGCATGAAGCTGAAGATCGAAACCTAGTCGACGCAATTGCATTCTTCGTAAATAACCCTCATGGGTTGCGCTCCCTCTGCGAATCGGCTGAGGAGAGGCTGTCGTGAACTGTTTCATGGAGAGGCACGCAATTGAGCGGACGCATGGGAGCATCGGCTCTTCTGGCGGCTTTGCTGCTGACGGCGCCATCCGCCGGCGCGGAAGAAGAACGGCTGTCCGGGCTTTGGCGTGAAGTCGGATCGCCGCCGATCGACTGCCAAGGCTGCCTCAGCATCGTTCGGCACGGCAAGGTCATCACCGTCGTCAGCGAGGCGGGTTGGTCTGGTGTCGCGACCGTCGACAGCTATGCATATCAGCTCTACGCCCGCGGAACCGCGCAATGGCGGCACGATATTGGCGACACACATGCCGAGGCACCATCGCAGGTGCAGTTCGCCCTTCGAGGCGGCCGGCTGTACGTCGTCCTGGTGACGAAAGGCGCGGGTGGTCTGCCATCGCACATCAAGGCCATCTACGAACGGCGGCCTCCTGTCGAAGACAAGGGTGCGGCTGGGGTTCTCAAGATTGGTGTGGGCGGCGGATGATATCGGCACATGGCTCGGGCTGAAACATCGGCAAACCGCCGAAAAGGTTGGGCCGCGGACGTCCTTTGCCGGTCCGGACTTTCGGCCGCTCAAAGCCCCAATCGATCCGCTTGCCGGCGGGAAGCCAGTTGCTCCTTCAGGGAATAAGGCAAGGCGCCGCATTTCCGACGCCTTCTTGCCTCATCACCAAACCTCGCATCAGGATCCGCGCATTGGGAATTCTCTAAGGGAGAATGGAAATGGCGACGTGGCGACCCGATCCTTCCTTCTATCCATCACCCCGCATGGCGGCCAAGGCACCAAGGGAAACCCTGGCCTATGTCGCGGCTTTCGATCCCGAGCGAGCGAGGCCCGATGCCATCGCCGTCGTCGACGTCGATCCGGCGTCGCCGCGCTATTCGCAAATCGTCGGGCAGGTCGATATGCCAAATGTGGGTGACGAGTTGCACCATTTCGGCTGGAACGCCTGCTCGTCCTGCCTCTGTCCGAACGCGCCGCACCCGCATGTCGAGCGTCGCTATCTGATCGTGCCGGGGTTGAGATCCTCGCGGCTTCATATCATCGACACCAAGCCGGACCCCCGCAATCCGCAGATTATCAGGGTGATCGAGCCCGAGGAGATTGCCGAAAGGGCGAACTACTCGCGGCTGCACACGACGCATTGCGGCCCGGAGGGCATCTACGTCAACGCGCTCGCCGACCGCGACGGCAAAGCGCCCGGCGGCATTTTCCTTCTCGATCACCAGAGTTTCGATGTGCTCGGCCAATGGGAAATGGATCGCGGGCCGCAGAAGCTTGCCTATGATTTCTGGTGGCATCTCGGCCATGACACGATGGTCACCAGCGAATGGGGCACGCCGGACACATTTGAAAACGGGCTGGTTCCCGAGGTTCTGCTCGGCTCGAAATACGGACGCCGGCTGCATTTCTGGGACCTGCACAAGCGCAAGCACGTGCAGGAGATCGATTTCGGAGAGGAGCACCAACTCGTCTTCGAGCTGCGCCCGGCCCATGATCCGACCAAGGCCTACGGCTTTGTCGGTTGCGTCATCAGCCTCAAGGATCTCTCCGCGTCGATCTGGACCTGGTATCGTGACAAGGACCGCTGGGCGGTCAAGAAGGTGATCGAGATTCCGGCGGAACCTGCCGATCCGGAACTGTTGCCGCCTGTGCTCAAGGGTTTTGGCGCTGTCGCGCCACTCGTCACGGATATCGACCTGTCGATGGACGATCGGTTCCTCTACGTTTCCTGTTGGGGCACGGGCGACATGATCCAGTATGACGTTTCCGATCCCTTCAACCCGAAGGAGACGGGCAGAGTTCGTATTGGCGGCATCGTTTCGCGCGCGACCCACCCGAAGGCCAAAAACGGAGCGTTGAACGGCGGTCCGCAAATGGTGGAGATCAGCCGGGATGGCAAACGGGTCTATTTCACCAACTCGCTCTACGGGGCGATCGATCCGCAGTTCTACCCCGAGGGCATCGACGGCTGGATGGTCAAGCTGGATGTCGCCGACGGTGGCGGGATAGCGTTCGACGAAAAGTTTTTCGTCGACTGGCCGAAGGGCCATCGTCCGCACCAGGTTCGTCTCGAAGGCGGCGATTGCTCGTCCGATTCCTACTGCTATCTCTAAGGAGGGGCGACCGTGCAGCCCAGTCTGGGCGAATGACGACCTTTTGGCCCTGGCTCTCGCTCGCTGGCCTCGGCGCCTTTCACGGCGTCAATCCGGCAATGGGCTGGCTATTTGCCGTCGCGCTCGGACTTCACCGTCAAAGCCGGCGGACCGTCTGGCTGTCCCTCATTCCCATTGCGATCGGCCATGCTATCTCCATCGCAACTGTCCTTCTCGTCTTCGCCGCATTCGGCACGGCGCTCGATCCGAACCGTTTCCGGATTGCCGCGGCCGTCCTCATCCTTGGCGTTGCCGGCTACAGCGCAGTTTATGGACATCGCCACCGCGTCCGGGTCGGAATGCAGACAGGCATGGCCGGCCTGACGCTCTGGTCGTTCCTCATGGCGACGAGCCATGGGGCGGGCCTGATGCTCGTGCCCGCAGTCCTCAGCCTGTGCTTGGCTGGTAACGGCGGCGAGTTGGCGCTCGCCAGCTCGTTGCCGGTCTCGCTGGCGGCGCTTGCGGTTCATAACGGCGTCATGCTCGCCGTCATCGCGACGGTGGCTTTCGCCGTCTACGAGTGGCTTGGCCTTGCGGCACTGCGCTCCGCCTGGATCAATTTCGATCGGATCTGGACAGTGGCGCTCGGCGCAACCGGCATCGCGCTTCTCGTCCAGTGAGCGACCGGCCCGACATCCGAAATCAGATGTTGCGGCGCTTGCCCTCGATCAGGTCGAGCACCGCGCGGGCGGCGTCGAGCACATTGGTGCCGGGACCGAAGACGGCCGACACACCGTTGTCCATCAGGTACTCGTAGTCCTGCCGGGGGATGACGCCACCGCAGATGACGATCACGTCTTCGCCGCCGCGCTTCTTCAAAGCTTCGGCAAGCTGCGGCATCAGCGTCTTGTGGCCGGCGGCAAGCGACGACACGCCGATGACGTTGACCTTGCTGGCGAGCGCCATGTCGGCCGCCTCTTCGGGCGTCTGGAACAGGGGCCCGGCCAGAACATCGAAACCGATATCGCCGAAGGCCGAAGCGATCACCTTGGCGCCGCGATCGTGACCGTCCTGGCCGAGCTTTGCCACCATGATCTTCGGCTTGCGGCCGAGCTTGCCCGAGACCTCGCCCAATCGCTCTGTCAGCACGGCCAGTTCGGGCTCGCCCTCATAGGCCTTGCCGTAGATCTTGCTCACCACCTTGGGCGTGGCTGCATGGTCGCCGAAAGCTTCGCGCATCGCGTCGGAGATCTCGCCGACGGTTGCCCGGGCGCGGGCCGCTTCGACGGCGGCCGCCAGCAGGTTGCCTTCGCCGCTCCGCGCAAACGCTGTGATCGCCGCCAGCGCCTTTGCGACGTCGGCGGAATTGCGCCGCCGCTTGGTTTCCTCGATCCGGCGGATCTGGGCGGACCGCACGGCGGTGTTGTCGATCTCCAGGATGTCGATCGGCTCCTCATTGTCGAGGCGGTATTTGTTGACGCCGACGATCACTTCCTCGCCTTTGTCGACGGCGGCCTGGCGGCGGGTGGCTGCCTCTTCGATCAGCCGCTTCGGCAATCCGGCATTGACCGCCTCGGTCATGCCGCCCATAGCCTCGACCTCCTCGATCAGCGCCCAGGCCTTTTCGGCCAGTTCGTTGGTCAGGCTCTCGACATAGTAGGAGCCGGCCAAGGGGTCGACGACCTTGGTGACGCCAGTCTCATGCTGCAGGATCAACTGCGTGTTGCGGGCAATGCGGGCGGAAAACTCGGTCGGGAGCGCGATCGCCTCGTCGAACGAGTTGGTGTGCAGCGACTGGGTGCCGCCAAGGGCGGCCGACATCGCCTCGAAGGCGGTGCGGATGATGTTGTTGTAGGGATCCTGCTCCTGCAGCGAGACGCCCGAGGTCTGGCAGTGGGTGCGCAGCATCAGCGAGGACGGCTTCTTCGGTTCGAACTCGGTCATGATCCGCGTCCACAAAAGCCTGGCCGCACGCAGCTTGGCGGCTTCCATGAAGAAGTTCATGCCGATCGCGAAGAAGAAGGAGAGGCGGCCCGCGAACTCGTCGACATTCAGTCCCTTGGCAAGGGCCGCGCGCACATATTCGCGGCCGTCGGCAAGCGTGAACGCCAGTTCCTGCACCAGCGTCGCACCGGCTTCCTGCATGTGATAGCCGGAGATCGAGATCGAATTGAACTTCGGCATCTCCCGTGCCGTATACTCGATGATATCGGCGACGATGCGCATCGAGGGTTCCGGGGGGTAGATGTAGGTGTTGCGGACCATGAACTCCTTGAGGATGTCGTTCTGGATGGTGCCCGACAGCTTGTCGCGCGTGACACCCTGCTCCTCACCGGCGACGATGAAGGAGGCGAGGATCGGAATGACCGCGCCGTTCATGGTCATCGACACCGACATGTCTTCCAGTGGTATGCCGTCGAACAGTATCTTCATGTCCTCGACACTGTCGATCGCGACACCCGCCTTGCCGACATCGCCCTCGACGCGCGGGTGGTCGCTGTCATAGCCGCGATGGGTGGCAAGGTCGAAGGCGACCGAAAGGCCCTTCTGGCCGGCCGCAAGATTCTTCCGATAAAAGGCGTTGGAGGCTTCGGCGGTCGAGAAACCGGCATATTGCCGGATCGTCCAGGGCCGGCCGGCATACATCGTCGCGCGGGGGCCGCGCAGGAACGGGGCGAAGCCGGGCAGGGAGCCGACATGGTCGATGCCGTCGAGATCATCGGCTGTGTAGAGCGGCTTGACGGCGATGCCCTCCGGCGTCTGCCAGGTGAGGCTTTCCGGCGACGCCTTGAGCTCGCGCTCGGCGAGGTTTTCCCAGTCCTTGATGGTCTTCTTGGTCATCGACGTCTCCTTCGCCTCGAAAGGCGCCTTGTCTACCTCATCCCTGTGCTCGTCACGGGGATCCAGCCACGCGAAGTCCTTCGCGTGAAAAACGAGCTATGCGCGCCGTTGACGCGGCACTGCTGGATTCCTGTGACGGGCACAGGAATGAGGGTATTGGTTGCTGTGAATCCTCATTCGAATTCCATGATCAGTTCGTCGACCGCCAGGCTCGACCCGGCGGCAACGGCGACGCGCTTGACGGTCGCGCGCTTTTCGGCCCGCAGGATGTTTTCCATCTTCATCGCCTCGACGATTGCCAGCGACTGTCCCGCCTCCACCGTGTCGCCGGCCTTTACCGAGACCGAGGTGATGACGCCGGGCATCGGGCAGAGCAGCATCTTCGAGGTATCAGGCGGCAGCTTCTTCGGCATCAGCCTGGCAAGTTCGGCAACACGCGGGCTCCTCACCCGGGCGATGACATCGATGCCGCGCCAGCGCAGCCGGATCGCGGTTCCCGTCAGGTCCACCTTCACGCTCATCGGCTGATTGTCGATGTTGAAGGTGGCGAGCGTGCGGCCCGGCGTCCAGTCCCCGGCGATAGAGGCGTTGGTGCCGTCCTCGAAGCGTACATAGGCGCCGTCGGCCGAGGCCCCGGATGTCAGCGGCAAGGTCATCTCGGCGAGCGTGACGACCCAGTCGTTGCCGACGATGCGACGGTGATTGCCGATGGTGCCGGAAATCTGGCTGGCGCGCTCCTGCAGCACCTGGTTGATGGAGACGGCGATGGCCGCAAGCTTGCGCGCAGACGCGTCGTCCGGTGTGACGCCATGAAAGCCGTCGGCAAACTCCTCGGTGATATAGGCGGTCGTCAGCCGGCCGTCGCGAAAGCGCTGCTGCTGCATGACGGCCGACAGGAAGGGCAGGTTGTGGCCGATGCCTTCGACCTCGAACTGGTCGAGCGCGTCCGCCATGGCCTCGACCGCGGTCAGGCGGTCCGGCCCCCAGGTGCAGAGCTTGGCGATCATCGGGTCGTAATACATCGAGATTTCGCCGCCCTCGAAGACGCCGGTATCGTTGCGCGTCACCGTGCCGTCGTCATTGGTGCCTTCGGCCGGCGGGCGATAGCGCGTCAGCCGGCCGATCGAGGGCAGGAAGTTGCGATAGGGATCTTCGGCATAAAGCCGGCTCTCGATCGCCCAGCCGTCCAGCTTCACGTCCGCCTGGCCAAAGCTGAGTTTTTCGCCGGCCGCTACGCGGATCATCTGTTCGACCAGATCAAGCCCGGTGATCAGTTCGGTGACCGGGTGTTCGACCTGCAGGCGGGTGTTCATCTCGAGAAAGTAGAAGTTGCGGTGGCCGTCGACTATGAACTCGACGGTGCCGGCCGAGTGGTAGCCGACGGCCTTCGACAGCGCGACCGCCTGTTCGCCCATGGCCTTGCGGGTGGCGGCATCGAGGAAGGGCGAGGGGGCTTCCTCGATGACCTTCTGGTTGCGGCGCTGGATCGAGCATTCGCGCTCGCCGAGATAGAGCGTGTTGCCGTGCTTGTCGCCAAGCACCTGGATTTCGATATGTCGCGGCTCTGTCACGAATTTTTCGATGAAGATGCGGTCGTCACCGAAGGAATTCTTCGCCTCGTTCTTGGAGGACTGGAAGCCTTCGCGCGCCTCCTGGTCGTTCCAGGCGATGCGCATGCCCTTGCCGCCGCCGCCGGCCGACGCCTTGATCATGACGGGGTAGCCGATCGATCCGGAGATCTTGACCGCCTCGTCGGCATCGGCAATCAGGCCCATGTGGCCGGGAACGGTCGAGACGCCGGCTTCGGCCGCAAGCTTTTTCGAAGTGATCTTGTCGCCCATCGCCTGGATAGCGCCGACCGGCGGGCCGATAAAGGCGACGCCTTCCTTCTCCAGCGCCTCTGCGAAGGCGGCATTCTCCGACAGGAAGCCATAGCCGGGATGGACGGCATCGGCGCCGGTCTTGCGGATCGCCTCGATGATTCTGTCGATGACGATATAGGACTGCGCCGAGGGCGAGGGGCCGATGTGGACGGCCTCGTCGGCCATGCGCACATGCATGGCATCACGATCAGCGTCGGAATAGACGGCGACCGTGGCGATGCCGAGCTTCTTCGCGGTCTTGATGACGCGGCAGGCGATTTCGCCACGGTTGGCGATGAGGATCTTCTTGAACATGCGTCTCTCTTTCAAATCCTGGATGTCGCGTCAGCGTTTGAATTTGCGCCGATAGGGCAGGAGCGCGATCGCCGACGCCGCAACAGCGCCGCCGAACAGCAGCGCGAAGGGCACGACGACCATGGCCGTAGCGAGAATGGGGCTGGTGGAGCGGGCGATATGGGTGCCGACCGCGCCGATATTGAGCCAGATCAGCACGCCGGCGACGGTCGCCCCGGTCGCCATGCCGTAGAGCGCGTTGAACCCCATGTAGCGCAGCATCTCGCGATGGTCGCGGCGGGCCTCTTCCGGCGTCATGATGCGTTCGCGTTCCGGCTCCATGCTTGCCTCCATCATAGGGGGATGGTGTCGTGCTTGCGCCAGCGCAGATCGACCTGCTTGTTGCGCAGTGACGCGAAGGCGCGCGCGATCCGGCGGCGCGACGAATGCGGCATGATCACCTCGTCGATGAAGCCACGTTCGGCGGCGACGAACGGATTGGCGAAGCGCTCCTCGTATTCCCGGGTGCGCTCGGCAATTTTCTCGGCGTCGCCAAGTTCGGAGCGGTAGAGGATTTCGGTTGCGCCCTTGGCGCCCATGACGGCGATTTCGGCGGTCGGCCAGGCGTAGTTGACATCGGCGCCGATATGTTTGGAGGCCATGACGTCATAGGCGCCGCCATAGGCTTTGCGCGTGATCAGCGTCACCATCGGCACGGTCGCCTGGCTATAGGCAAACAGCAGCTTGGCGCCGTGCTTGATGACGCCGCCATATTCCTGGGCGGTGCCGGGAAGGAAGCCCGGCACGTCGACCAGCGTCAGGATCGGGATCGAGAAGGCGTCGCAGAAGCGCACGAAGCGGGCGGCCTTGCGCGAACTGTCGATGTCGAGGCAGCCGGCGAGCACCATCGGCTGGTTGGCGACGACGCCGACGGTCTGGCCCTCCATGCGGATGAAGCCGGTGATGATGTTGCGGGCGAAACTCTGCTGCAGCTCGAAGAAATCGCCCTCGTCGGCGAGCGCGAGGATCAGTTCCTTCATGTCGTAGGGTTTGGCCGCGCTATCGGGGATCAGGCTGTCCAGCCGCCGTTCCAGCCGTGACGGGTCGTCGTGGAATGGACGGACCGGCGGCTTTTCGCGGTTGTTGAGCGGCAGGAAATCGAAGAGCAGGCGCACATGTTCCAGCGTCTCGATGTCGTTTTCATAGGCAGCGTCGGCGACGGAGGACTTTTTCGTGTGCGTGCTCGCTCCGCCGAGCTCTTCGGCGGTGACGATCTCGTTGGTGACGGTCTTCACCACGTCGGGACCAGTTACGAACATGTAGGAGCTGTCGCGCACCATGAAGATGAAGTCGGTCATGGCCGGCGAATAGACCGCGCCACCCGCACAAGGTCCCATGATCACCGAGATCTGGGGAATGACGCCCGATGCCTCGGCATTGCGGCGGAAGACTTCGGCGTAGCCGGCAAGCGAGGCAACACCCTCCTGGATGCGGGCGCCGCCACTGTCGTTGAGGCCGATGACCGGCGCGCCGTTGCGGACCGCCATGTCCATAATCTTGCAGATTTTCTGCGCGTGCGTCTCCGACAGCGAGCCGCCGAGCACGGTGAAGTCCTGGGAGAAGACATAGACCTGCCGGCCGTTGATCGTGCCCCAGCCGGTGACGACGCCATCGCCGGCGACCTTCTGGCTATCCATGCCGAAGTCGACACAGCGATGGGTGACGTACATGTCGTATTCTTCGAAGGAATCGTTATCGAGCAGAACCTCGATGCGCTCGCGCGCCGTCAGCTTGCCTTTGCCGTGCTGGGCGTCGATGCGGCGCTGGCCGCCGCCGGCCCTTGCCTCCGCCCGGCGAGCTTCGACCTGTTCGAGTATGGCGCGCATAAATTCCTCCCGGTTTTTCCGTGATTGTGCAGAGGCGTTTGTCGCTTCGCAATAGCGTCGAAGGCCGGATGGTAAAACGGCCGTTCATGTGCAAATGTGAAATAGAGAATATTGCGAAATGTAAATTGCAAAGTTGCGAACATGGCGATCGGAAAACTTTATATCGGCCGCAAGGTCCGGGAAGTCAGGGATGCAAACAAGGCGACGCAGGGGCAGTTTGCCGAGCGCATCGGCATCTCGACCAGCTACCTCAACCAGATCGAGAACAACCAGCGGCCCGTTTCGGCTTCGGTGCTGTTGGCGCTTGCCGAAAAATTCCAGATCGACATCGCGGAATTGTCGACCGGCGAGGGCGACAGGCTGCTGTCTGCCTTGTCCGAGGCGCTGAGCGACCCGCTGTTCGAGACCTATTCGCCGAGCCTGCAGGAATTGAAGCTGATCACCCAGAATGCGCCGGGCCTGGCGCATGCGCTGATCAGCTGCCACCAGGCCTATCGCCGCAACAGCGAGCAGCTTGCCAGCATCGACGACACCCTTGGCCGCGGTGGGCCGTCGGTGGAAACGACACCCTATGAGGAAGTCCGGGACTTCTTTCATTTCGTCGACAACTACATCCACGACATCGATCTTCTCGCCGAGCGTCTGGCGGGCGAACTCGGCCTCGGCGAGGGCGACAACCACGCGGCCCTTATCGCCTATCTCGAGCAGCGCCACGGCGTGCGCGTCGTGCGCGGTGCCGCCGGCGACGAGGCGATCCGGCGCTACGATCCGCGCGCGCGCCTTTTGACGCTGAACCCTTACGCGCCGGCCGCCACCCGCGACTTCCAGGTGGCGCTTCAGATCGCCCAGCTGCACGCGCGCGAAGAGATTGACCGCGTGGCCGGCGCTGCCGGTTTCCGCACGGAGGAGGCCTACGAGATCTGCCGCATCGGGTTGCAGAACTATTTCGCCGGCGCGCTGATCCTGCCCTATCAGGCGTTTCATCGGGCGGCGCGCGAACTGAGACACGATATCGAGCTTCTGGCAGCCCGTTTCGGTGCGTCGCTGGAGCAGGTCTGTCACCGCCTGTCGACGCTGCAGCGCCCGGGCCAGAAGGGCGTGCCGATCTTCTTTGCCCGCATCGACCGGGCCGGCAACATCACCAAGCGCCACAGTGCGGCCAAGCTGCAGTTTGCCCGCTTCGGTGCCGCCTGTCCGCTCTGGAACGTGCATCAGGCCTTCGAGACGCCGGGCCGCATCATTCGCCAGCTGGCGGAGACGCCGGACGGCGTGCGCTACCTCTGTCTCGCCACCCAGATCAGCAAGGGCGGCGGCGGCTTTCGCGCCGCACAGCCGCGTTATGCCCTGGCGCTCGGCTGCGAGATCTCCTACGCCGACGCCTTCGTCTATGCCGATGATCTGGATCTCGGCAACCGCGCAGCGTTCGATCCGATCGGCATTTCCTGCCGGATCTGCGAGCGCACGAAATGCGCCAGCCGCGCCGTGCCGCCCTTGAAGCGAAGGCTGATCGTGGACCATGACTTGCGCGGCGCTCTGCCGTATCGTCTGAGCGAGAACTGAGGGAAATTGCCAGGTTCTGTCCATTTCTGAACAGAACCTGTGAGAAGTTGCACCTGTGCCTGTGCAGAATTTGGTGTAACTAGCCTCAATCGACGACAGCGCCGCGTATCGAGGACGCGCAAAGGCTGCTGTGGCACTTTGAGTTCCTGCGTGGCTTTTTCCCTTGATCGGCAAGGGTTACGGGAAAAACATGCAACGGGTATGCGGTCAGGGAGGACATGCATATGGATTTTCGCCTGTCAGAGGAACAGGAAGCCATTCGCCAAATGGCGCTTGATTTCGCGCGTGACGAATTGGCGCCCAATGCGATCGAGTGGGACCAGCAAAAACACTTTCCGGTCGACAAACTGCAGGCCGCAGCCGCGCTCGGAATGGCTGGCATCTATGTGCGCGACGATGTCGGCGGCACGGGCCTGACGCGGCTTGATGCCGCGATCATCATCGAGGCACTCGCGACCGGATGCCCGGCGGTCGCCTCCTTCGTCTCCATCCACAACATGTGCTCCGGCATGATCGACCGCTACGGCAGCGAAGAGCAGCGCCATCGGCTGCTGCCGAAGCTGCTGAGCATGGAGACGCTTGCAAGCTACTGCCTGACGGAGCCGGGATCGGGCTCCGATGCGGCGGCGCTGAAAACCAAGGCGGTGAAGGACGGCGACAGCTATGTGCTGACCGGCCAGAAGCAGTTCATTTCCGGAGCGGGCGTTTCCGGCCTCTACGTGATCATGGCACGAACCGGCGAGGATGGCCCCAAGGGGATCTCGACCTTCGTGGTTGACAAGGATGCGCCCGGCCTGACCTTCGGCGCCAACGAGAAGAAGATGGGCTGGCACGTGCAGCCGACCCGCGCCGTGATGCTCGATGGTGTGCGGGTGGCAGCGGAAAACCGACTTGGCGGAGAAGGCGACGGCTTCAAGATCGCCATGGGCGGGCTTGATGGTGGCCGGCTCAACATTGCGGCAGCCTCGCTCGGCGGCGCGCAGGCCGCCTTCGACCGGGCGCTTGCCTATGTCCAGGAGCGCCGCGCCTTCGGCAAGGCGATCGGCGAATTCCAGGCGCTGCAGTTTCGTCTGGCCGACATGGCGACCGATCTCGAGATTGCCCGCACATTCCTCTGGCGCGCCGCCTCGGCGCTCGACGCCGGCGATCCGGAAGCGACCAAGCTCTGCGCCATGGCCAAGCGCTTCGTCACCGATCGCTGCTTTGCCGTCGCCAACGACGCGCTGCAACTCCATGGCGGCTACGGCTACCTCGCCGACTACGGCGTCGAGAAGATTGTCAGGGACCTCAGGGTGCACCAGATACTCGAGGGCACAAACGAGATCATGCGGCTGATCGTGGCACGCTCGATCATCGGCCGGAAATAGGAAGGGCTTTTCATGGAAATGCAGGCGGCAGCACCCGAGGTCATCGTCGAACGCCAGGGCGCGATCGGCCGCATCCGGCTCAATCGCACCAGGGCGCTGAACAGCCTCAACGTTCCGATGATCCGGCTGATCGCCGATGCGCTGAGTGAATTCGAGAACGATCCTTCGGTCGCCGCCGTCATGGTGACGGGCGAGGGTGAGCGCGGGCTTTGCGCCGGCGGCGATATCCGCATGATCTATGAGAGCGGGCGCGAGCGGCCGGCCGAAGGCGCGCAGTTCTGGCGCGAGGAGTTCGTCGTCAACAGCCGCATTTCAGCCTACGCCAAGCCCTATATCGCCATCATGGACGGCATCGTCATGGGCGGCGGCGTCGGCATCTCCGCCCATGGCAGCCACCGCATCGTCACCGAGCGCACCCGGCTCGCCATGCCTGAAACCGGCATCGGCTATTTCCCGGATGTCGGTGCCACCTGGCTCTTGCCGCATGCGCCCGGCGAGTTCGGCACCTATCTCGGCCTGACCGGCCGTGACATCGCCGCCGCCGATGCGATCCATGCCCGGCTTGCCGATCGCTTCGTTCCGGCCGGCAAACTTGAAGACCTGTTTTCTCGCCTTGCAGCACTGCCGGCTCCGGCCACGGCGGCGGACGTCGACGCCGTCATGGCAGGCCTTGCCGAGGATGCGCCGGCCTCGTCGCTCGCGCCGCATCTGAAGGCAATCGACCGCTGCTTTGCCTTCGACACGGTCGAGGAAATCCTTGCGGCGCTGGAAGCAGAAGACAGTGATTTCGGCTGGGAGACGCTGGCGCTGCTGCGTTCGCGCTCGGCCTTGAGCATGAAGCTGACGCTCGATCTTCTACGGGCAGGGCGCGCAAGCGCCTCGCTCAACGAATGCCTCGAGCGCGAATACTCGGCCACGCTCGGCATGCTGTCCAATCCCGATTTCTATGAGGGCGTGCGCGCCGCCGTCATCGCCAAGGACCGCAATCCGAAATGGACGGTCGGGCTATCCGACGTGACCGACGAAATGCGCGCACGCTTTGCCAATCGGGATCACCTGCCATTGTTTGTCGCCTGAGGGAGCGTCGGCTCCAATCGGCGTCGGTCGAACTGCATTTCAGGAGGAGTGAAGATGACGAAGATCGCCTTTATCGGGCTTGGCAACATGGGCGGCCCAATGGCGGCCAATCTGGTGAAGGCCGGTCACGCGGTGACCGGGTTCGACCTGTCCGAGGCATCGCGCACCGCCGCCGCCAAAACGGGTGTTTCGGTTGCAGGCTCGATCGCGCATGCGGTGCGTGAGGCCGAATGCGTCATCACCATGCTGCCGGCCGGCGCGCACGTGCTTTACGTCTGGGATGAATTGCTCGGCTTCGTCGACCCCGGCACGCTTTTGATCGACAGCTCGACCATCGACGTCGACAGCGCCCGCAAGGCGCATGCGCTGGCGGAAAAGGCCGATTGCCGTTCGCTCGACGCGCCCGTCTCGGGCGGGACCGGTGGCGCTGCCGCCGGCACGCTCACCTTCATGGTCGGTGGCGCCGACGACGCCTTTGCCCGCGGCAAGCCGCTGCTCGATGCCATGGGCAAGAAGATCGTCCATTGCGGCGACGTCGGCGCGGGCCAGGCGGCAAAGATCTGCAACAACATGATCCTTGGTATTTCCATGGCCGGCGTCTGCGAGGCCTTTGTTTTGGCTGAGCGTCTCGGCCTGTCTCACCAGGCGCTGTTCGACGTGGCTTCGACCTCGTCCGGCCAGTGCTGGTCGCTCACGACCTATTGCCCAGTGCCGGGACCGGTGCCGACATCGCCGGCCAACAATGATTACAAGCCGGGCTTCGCCGCCAGCCTTATGCTGAAGGACCTGAAGCTGGCGCAACAGGCGGCAAGCACATCGGGCGCATCGACGCCGATGGGCGCACAGGCCGCGCAGCTTTATTCGATGTTCGAAAAGCTCGGCCACGGCAGCGACGATTTTTCCGCGCTCATCCATCTGCTTCGCGGGAACGACGAAGCAAAGGCCGGCTGACCTGGTCTGAATGGAAGCGGCGTCGGTCTGGTCGACGCCGCCTGTCCCTCGTCTCGAAGACGAGCGCCGACGCTCACACCGTGGCCTTGAGCTTGTTGCTGATGTAGCGAAACTCTTGCGTCTTGCCTTCGAAGCCGTAGGCGGCGGCCGAAACCTCGTGCACGAGGATGTAGCTTTCCGAATGCACGTTGCCGAGCAGTTGCTGGAAGCCGGCAAAGACCGCCTCGAGATAGTTCGCCATCTCCTGCTTGGTGTTGGTGCCGTCTACCACCTTGATGTCGAGCCAGAAGCTGTTGGCGCCCTGGTCGGCGAGCGAGCGACCGCCGGCGAACCAGTGCGCCGGATCGACATAGCTGACGACGACGGCCGTAATCGTCGGGTCCTTGTGCAGATGCTTGGCGGTCAGTTCGCTGACGGCCGTGGCGATGCGCTGGGAAAGGGCCGGGTCGGCCTTGCCGGTAACGCTGACATTGATGATGGGCATGATGTGCTCCGTGAGCTGCGGGTTGGTGTTGACGCCAATGTCGCATCCAATTCGCTCAATAAAAATCGAATTGTTTTGCAATTATAGTTCGATTATCGTGAAGTTATGCAAACGCTTGATCCCGACCTTTTGCGCACGTTCCTCGCCTTTGCCGAAAGCGGCTCGCTCTCACAGGCCGCCGCGACTGTCGGGCGCACGCCGTCGGCGGTCACCGCGCAGATGCAGCGGCTGGAAGCGGTGATCGGGGAAGAGCTGTTGGCTCCGTCCGGCCGCGGCCGTGTGCTGACGCCGGCTGGCGAAGATGTGGTCGTGCAGGCGCGCAAGATCCTCGAGGTCCATCGTGACGCCTGGCTCAGCCTCAAGGGTGGGCGCACCGACGGCCGCGTGTCGCTCGGCTGCACCCAGGATTTTGCCGACAGCACCCTACCGGCGCTGCTGCGCCAGTTTGCGCGTGCTCATCCGCGCGTCCGGCTGGATCTCAGGGTCGGGCGCACCAGAGAGCTGCAGAGCCAGTATGATCAGGGCATGATCGACGTGCTGATCGTCATGCGGCAAGGGGCCGCGGCAGACGAAGTCGCCGTGATTGAGGAACCGATGGTCTGGCTCTGTGCTTCATCGGATGCCACGTCCTTCGACGATCAATTGCCACTCGCCGTGCTCGATCCACCCTGCGGTTTCCGTTCAGCGGCGATCGAGGCACTCGACGGGCAGGGCCGACCCTATCGGATTGCCGCGACCAGCCCCAGCCTCTCGGGCATCAGGGCTGCCATCCGCAGCGGTATCGCGGTGACGGCGCGAACCGGGCGCTTCGTCGGTGACGGCGTGGCAATCGCGCCAGACCGATTGGTCCTGCCTGCCTTGCCCGACGCAGCGTTCAGCCTGCATCTGAAGCGAAGCGCTGAGAAGGCGGCGATCACGCTAGCCGACCTTCTTGCCGACGGACTTGTAAGGACAGTTGCCGAGCCCTGATCGCTCCGTCGCCAAAGCGGCTTACATTTGTACCGTCATGCCGCCATCGACCGTCAGGGTGATGCCGTTGACGAAGCTTGCAGCCGGCGATGCAAGGAAGACGGCCGCGGGTGCGATCTCCTCCGGGCGACCCCAGCGCTTCAGCGGAATGCGGATGTCGACGAACTGCTGCAGCGCCGGATCGGCGGCAAGCGCCGCGTTTGTTTCCGTTGCAAACCAGCCGGGCGCAATTGCATTGACGGTCAGCGTGTCTGAGCCGAGCTCGACCGCAAGCGATCGCGTCAATGCTTCAAGTCCCCCCTTGGCCGCCGTATAGGCCGGATCGCCGCCACGGGCCGCAACGGCTGCAATCGAGGTGACTAAGATCAGCCGGCCGGCGTCGGACCGCCGGAGATAGGGCAGAGCCGCCTTCGCCATGCCATAGGCGGCAGTCAGGTCGGTGTTGATAAGGGTGGCGAAGCCGGCGGCATCCATGTCGTCCGTGCCGCGTCGGTCACGCACGCCGACGGCGTGGATCAGAATATCGAGCGCCTGCCCGTTCCGGGTCGCGTCGTCCAGAATCCGCTGGGCATCCGTGACCACGTCACCGGGCGCGACCTCAAGGATCACACCTTCGCTTGCTACCTGATCGCGCACCGCCTCAAGCGCTGTCCTGCTGCGACCGTTGATGGCAACCGACGCGCCCGCCTTGGCGAGCGCCTTTGCCATTTCCAGGCCCAGCCCTCGCCCGCCGCCGGTCACCAGCGCCGTTTTTCCCGAAAGATCGAACATCGACCGCCTCATCTTGTTTGCGCTCGCGACTTTGGCGGCGCCGACGGCCGCATGCAAGTCGCACGTGGGGCCATGGCTGCGATCGGTCGACGCGGTCGACCATAGCGACTGGCGGTCGGTTGGCGTGAATTGAAACTCGATCCCGATAGGGATCAGGCTTCAATTCGCCAAACCAGTGCTAAAGCTTGCGGGCGAACACCGCGATTTCGGCGGCATTCTCGGGAAAACGCTGGCCGAGCCGGACCAGTCCTTCCACCGTGTCATTGCCGACGATGTCGAGCACCTCGCCCATCTGGCCATTGGAAAACGGCTTGAACATGTAGCCCGAGAACGCGAGTTCGCCGAAGCCGGCCTCAATGATCATTTTTTCCAGGGTCTCCCGGTGGAAGACATTGGGCTGGCCGAGTTCGACGTTCCGCTCGGAGAGTTGCGTTGGCGATTGCATCAGCCCCATTTCGACGCCGAGCAGGCGATGAAACGACAGGGCGTTCGGCACGCTGACGAGGAGCGCGCCGCCCGGTCTCAGCAGCGCGTTTGCGGCGGACAGCATGGTCTGCGGATTGGTTGTTTCATGCAACAGGCCCGAAAGCAGTACGGCGTCAAATCCGCCCGGCCGTCTTGCTCTTGCCGCTTCGACCCGCTCCTCGAGATAGCCGCGTTCAAGCTCAAGTTTGCCGAGCGACACGCGCTTCTGCTCGATCAGGTCGGCATAGAACGAAGGCTCGATCACCAGCCAGCTCTCGATGGACGAGCCGGAAAAATCGAAGCGGTCGATCAGCAGATCGGGGCCGCAACCCACCTCGACGACGGACGTCGGCGAATAGGTGTCGAGGAACTCCAGGCAGTTGTCCTGGCGGGCGGTGATGAGATGCCGTTCGAACGCCATGTCGACGAGATATTTGCGGGCATATTCCTCGGCGCCAATCAATTTGGACGCTGTGGCAATGGCGTCAGGCATAGTCTTCGGCTCCGATCGTTGTTTTGATTGCCAATGCGGCTTCCTGGATAATTCCGTCGAGGAACGGTGTGCCTGCGGAGCGGCCGACAAAGCGCAGATTGGGGACGCGGTCGAGCGTATCGCCCTTCAACTGTGCGGTCGCCTTGCCGTAGTCCACGGTGGGGACCGGAATAATGTTGCGATAGAGATCGCTGTGGCTGCCGAGAACGGTGGCGTTTGGATCAATGATGCCGCAGCGCCTGCATTCATCGAGCGCTGCACGCGCAAGGTCTGCGGGCAAGAGTTCGTCGACGAGGTGTTCGAAGGTGATGATGTGGCTGCCGGCCTCGGTATCACCGATGTTGTCGTGGAAGATGGCGCGGAAGAATGCCGGGTGGCGGTTGAAGTTGAGCGCATATTCCGCCTGATGGCTGACAGGCCGATCCACGAGTACCTGGGAGATCTGCAGATGGCGGAACCGCGGCAGTGCTCCGGGGGAGACGCCCATGGCGCGGGCGACGAGCGCGGGCGCGATCGTGCTGATCACGCCGGCCGGGCGGATGACGTTGCCGGAGCGCAGGACGATGCGCTCCACGCGCTGCGTGACCGGCGCGCGATCAATGTCCTGCACCGCGTCGTTGAACAGGAACGTCACGCCGTCTGCTGCGAGGCTCTGCTGCAGGGCGTTGATCCAGGTGGAAATGCCACCGCTCTGCGGACGCAGGAACTGCCGGGCAGCGTTTTTGGGCAAGTCGCAGTACCGGGCATGCGCGATGCGACCGGCGAGCGCGTCGTCGTCGAGCAGTCGCGCGGTTGCCTGATGATCCCCGGCAATCATGCGGCGTGGCAGGAACCATTTGACGGCGTTCGGCGCGAGCTCAGACAGGTCCGTTTCGAAGAGCCCGAGCACCGCGTCGCGAACGAGGCTGTTCGTCAAGGTCGGCCCGAACCAGTTCAGGCTGTAGTCTTCGGCATTTTCGGCACCTTCGACCGGCCGCGTCGCGCGGATCTCGTCGAGCGCGACACTGAGCTTCGCCCCGAGGACGGTTGTGTCGAGACACGAGCTTTCCGCGTTGAATCTGTCGGCGGTTATGGCGCTTTCGCGTGGCCAGCCGTCATAATAGACCCAGGAAAAGCGGAAATCGGGGCGGTGGAAGATCGCATCGTCGATCGATTTCGTACCCGAAAGAACCGGGAGCCGCAGGCCGGCGTCGAGATGATGCGACCGCCGGCCAAGCTCGACGGCGGTCGACTTCCAGAGCCCGCCCGCCGAAGCGCCGGCCTCAATCACGGTTACCGACGCGCCTTGCGCCCTTGCAAGCGCTGCGCACACGAGCCCCGCGACGCCGGCTCCAATCACAACGAGTTCAGTCATCTCATGCATCCCCGATCCTGAGCCACATTGTCATCGTGCAAAACCTGCATCCAAATTTGCCAGCTGCTCCAGATCGACGTCGAAATGCCAGTGCACAGCGACGCCCGAGCCGAAACGCAGTTTCTGCTTCAGCAGATTTGTGTTGATCGCATATCCGTCCGACAGGGTATTGATACCGAACGACATAACCTTGAAGCTGCTGGCGGCTGTCGCGTCGATCACGCCGGCCAGCAGGTAGTCCACGGCCCCAAGCTCGCGTCCGCGCGGATTGGAGGCGATGTACTGGGTGTGCAGCGTTTCGGTATTGTAGGCGAAGCACCATGTCCCGGCGAGAATCTCGTCATTGGGCCCGTATGCGAGCCAGAGCTGGTTTTCGCCCTCGAGGCGACGTCGCAGGTCGAGCATTTCGGTGAGGCTGTGGACCGGCACGGTCGAATGCCGATCCTGCAGGTTACTGGACAGCAGCGTGTGGAAGGCGACCCAATCCGCTTCGTGTCGGGCTTGGCGCAGCTGCACGCCCTTGCGCTCGGCGGCTTTGATCGAGGCGCGCCTTTTGGCGGAGAATGCGTAGGCCCGGTCGATCCGGATGAAACACCAGAGATCGGCGCGACGCACGGTGCCAGCTCTTAAGAACAACCGCAGATCGCTCTCGTCGAACTGCTGTCCGAAGATCGCCGGCACAGACTTGTAGATGAGCTTGCGATACCCTCGTTCAAGCAGCGTCGCGGCGACTTCTGCGAAAATCTCGGCCCGCTCCGAAGGGTCGATCACGTTGGCGATCATGCCTCCGAAGGTGCTTCCCGGATGGGAGGCTACGACATCGGTGGTGTTTGGTACGCGCGCCAGTGGAATGGCTGCCTTCAGCCGAACGCCGGGATCGCTCCAGACACACAGGCTTTCGTCCTTGAAGCGTTCGCCATGATATTCGAGGAATCGCCGGCTGTGCATGACCGTGCCGGATTGCGTCGTCGGCACGAATCCGTCCCAGGCTTCCCTGAAGCGGTCGTCATAGGAGGTGATGTGATGAACCATGCGCAGTTTCGCCGCTGTAGAGTTTTCGCAGACCTTGGCGCTTGGCACGCGGCGTCGGTCGGTGGTGAAATCCAATAGGCGCGGACAGAATTTCCTCGTCAGCCGCGCCCCTTGCAACGTTCCCCGAAATGTTTCCAGTACGGAGTATTGCTCGTGAATCCATAGTCTTGCGGCAGCAACGACAATTGCTTTTCGAGGTCTGCCGCGATCGTGTTGTATTGGCGCAATCTTTTGCCAGGCTTTCCTTCGATCAGTATTCGGCCAGCGAACATCAAATGCGAAATCAGCCGCGTTCAGGCCGGGACAAGCTTTGTGGTCCAGCTTGTCCCGAACGGTTTTCTTGATGGACGGGAATATGATCAAAGTCGCATTGTTTGGAATGGGATATTGGGGGCGGAACCTGTTTCGGGTTATCTCCAACAACCCCGGCCTTCAGCTGGCCGCTGTCGTTGACCCAGCGCCTGGCCTGCAGGAAAAGCTGGCGGCATCGCACCCGAGCGTCAAAGTCTATCCCGATGCGGCGCCCGTCATGGCCGACAGCGATATCGACGCGGTTGTCATCGCGACACCGGTTGCCTCGCACTACGATCTTGCGCGGGCAGCACTCGACGCCGGCAAGCATGTGATGGTCGAAAAGCCGATGTGCAGTTCGAGCGACGAAGCCGCCGATCTGGTTTCAAGGGCTGCCGCTCGTGGTCTGACGCTGATGGTGGATCACACGTTCCTCTTCCATCCAGCTGTCATGAAGCTGGCCGAGCTCGTGCACACTGAGGCGCTTGGGCGCATCTCCTACTTCGATTCGCAGCGCGTCAATCTTGGCCTGTTTCAGCCCGACGTGAATGTCCTGTGGGATCTGGCGCCGCACGATCTGTCGATCATCGATTATCTGTTCAAGCATGAGCCGGTGGAGATCGAGGCGAGCGGCTATTGCCACGTCAATCCGACCTCGCCTGACATCGCCTACCTGACGTTCCACTACCCCGGATCCATGGTTGCGCATCTCAATCTGAGCTGGATGTCCCCGGTGAAGGTCCGTCGCATCGCCGTCGGCGGTAGCGCGCAAATGGCCGTCTGGGACGACCTCAATCGCGAAGAGCCGCTCAAGGTCTACGATTCGGGCATCACCTTCCAGTCGGAGCAGGAGCGCCACATGATCCTGCCGAGCTATCGCATCGGTTCGGTGCATTCGCCGCGGCTTGCCGGATCCGAGCCGCTGGTCGATGTGCTTGAGCACTTCCGCCGGGTGATGCTGGGACAGGAGCGATGCAAGACGGACGGGCATCTCGGGCTTCGGGTCGTTCGCACCCTCGAGCAGGCGCAGGCGAAGCTGGACTTCAGCCTGCTGCGTGTTCGCAACGGACTGGCGGCGCAGCAGGCAAGTGTCATTGCCGCGGAATGAGGTCCGGCCGATCCGGCGCCCTCCACAGAAACAAGATGTATCAGCGTCGATCGCTTTCCCAGCCATTGCGGATGGGGTTGGTGGTCGAGTGCAACGGAAAGAGACCTAGATGAACGCGCATTCCACAGTGCCCTTCGTGGACCTGTCGATACAGTGGAACCAGATTCGCAGCAGCGTCATGCCGGACATGGAGCGCCTGTTCGAAGCAAGCGCCTTTTGCCTCGGCCCCTGGGCCAAGGACTTCGAACAACGGATTGCGGACTATCTCGGCGTCAAGCACGCCGTTGCCGTCAGCAGCGGCAGCGCCGCCTTGCACGTCGCCGTGATCGCAGCCGGTATTGTTCCGGGCGACAAGGTCCTGGTTCCGACTCACACCTTCATCGGCACGGTCTGGGGGCTGATCTATGCCGGCGCCATCCCGGTGTTCTGCGATGTCGAGGCGGGTGCCGGCACGATTGATGTGCGCGATGCCGAGTGCAAGCTCGACGAAAAGGTGAAAGCGATCATCCCCGTCCACCTCTATGGCCAGCCGGCCGATATGGCGGCGGTTCTCGACTTTGCCCGGCGTCACAAGCTGCTGGTTATCGAGGACGTGGCGCAGGCGATCGGCGCCCGTTACGACGGACAGGCGCTGGGTTCGCTTGGCGATTTCGGCTGCTTCAGCTTTTATCCCGGAAAGAATCTCGGCGCTGCCGGCGAGGGCGGACTGGTCGTGACCAACGACGACCGCAGCGCGGATGCGATGCGTGCCCTGCGCGAGCATGGCCAGGCACAGCGCTACGTCCATCAGATGATCGGCTATAACTACCGCATGGATGGCATTCAGGCGCTGGTGCTCGGCCACAAGCTTGGACATCTCGACGATTGGACGAACCAGCGCCGCGAGATCGCCTCGCGCTATGCCGAGGGACTTGCCGGGCTTCCGCTGAAGCTGCCGGAGGTGGTCCACGGCGACCACGTGTTCCATCTCTATGTCGTGCGCACGCCGCAGCGCGACGCGCTGAAGGCCTATCTCGAGGGGCATGGCATCCAGACGGGGCTGCATTATCCCATCCCGCTGCACAAGCAGCCATGCTTCGCCCATATGGCCTCGGGAGAGGACCATTTCCCCGTTGCCGAAGACTATGCCGGCACGGCCCTGTCGCTGCCGATGTTCGCCGGTATGACGCCGGACCAGCAGGATCGGGTCATCGGTGCAGTCACGAGCTTCTTCGAGCGAGGTGAAGACAATGGCCGGTAAAGCGCCCCGTCGTCGGGTCCTGTGTGTCCGGCCGACGCTGAACCCGGACGCTGGCCCGCTGCTGCGGAGAATCTCCAACGAGTGGGTGGATGCGCTGGCATTACATTGCCATGTCGACACGATCGATCAGGATTTCGACTTCGAGCAGGTCTGCGAAAAGCTGAAGCCCGATTTCGTCGTCTTCGACGCTGTTCACTGGGTGCGGCCGCAACGGCTCAATATCGCCAACATCGATGCATTCCCGGAAATTCCGAGGGTCCTTTACCTCAATTGTGACCCGCATGATCCCATGCGGCCACTTCTTTTCGGCATGCTGGAAACCTATGGTATCGAGACCATATTCTGCGGCATCGAGCATTTGCAGCATATGCCCGAGCTGGAGCGTTTTACCTGCCATCTCCTGCCGCTGTTCGTCGATCGCAAGATCTTCAGGGACTACGCCGTCGAAAAGACGATCCCCGTCACGATCTTCAGCGGTCACCTGTTTCCCGCCTTCTACCCCTGGCGCGCCAAGATCACGCAGGAGATACAGCATTTCCTGCCGACGCTGGTCTATACGCATCCGGGATACCAGTCCGGCACGCCGGCACCTTTCGAGGTTCGCGACGAAAAATATGCGCGGCTGATATCGCAGAGCTATTTCTCGATCGCCGATACCACCCGGCTGGACTATGTGGTGCGAAAGCACCTGGAGATACCGGCTGCCGGCGCGATCCTGGTTGCGCCCGACTCAGAGGTGGTCAAGAGGTACGGCTTCGTCGATCTCGAGAACTGCATTCTGGGCAGCGGCGAGGAACTCTACGCCAAGATGATCGCGGTATCGGCCAAGCCCGACGTCTACAACCGCATCAAGAAGAATGGCTACCGGCTGATACAGGACAATTTCACCCGCGAGCAATGGACGTATCTGCTCGACTGGTATGAGTGCCGCATGGCGCTCAAGCCGGGTGAGATGACGCAGCAGACAAAGCAGTTCGGACGGTTCCGCAACGTGCCGGCCAGGCCGGATACGCCCGCAATCGACAATTTCGTGCTTCACGACAACCCGATGTCCGCCATCCTGCGCGATGCCCGTGACGCCATCCTGGCGGGCGACGATCTGGGGCCGACGCAAGCCGCGCTCAATGATGCGTGCCAGTGGATCGGGCATATCGCCGAACCGCCGTTCATGCTTGGAATGCTGGCGATGCTTCGGGGACAGCTCGAGGAGGCGATCGTGCTCTTCACCCGAAGAGGCAACGCGCAGGGCCGCCTCAACCCGAACATGGGCCGGCTGGACCCGTGCGAGATTGCGTGGCTCCTGCTGCTGTCGGCGCTCTTGAACGACGGGGATCTACGCGAGATGATGATGGGACAGGCGCAAGCCGTGCCTCATGTCAGCATCCGTCGCGTCCTGTGGCTGATCTCGGGACCGGTGCAGTGCATCGATTTCGCGAAGGCCGGATTGGAAGGCCCGATGCCCGGCGACTGCCTGTCCGTTCATTGGTTCGGTCAGGAAGATTTCCCGCAATGGCTGGCGCTGATGGAACGGGTGCTGGACGGCTGCGGCCTGCCTGATCAGGCGGCGATGATCCGCGTTCTGGCTGACGGCCTTGCCGGGATCAATTCGGCCAAGGCAATCGCAGTTTAGCAAGATGATCCGCCAAGGCCGCCAATAGCCAAGTTGCTATTGGCGGCCTTGGCGCGTGGTACCCGCGCTCAACTTCCCGCGGCCGGTCCGTGCGAGCGAACCGGGTCATTCCGGCCCGTTGCGCTATGGCCCATTCCAAGCAAGGCAGGCGCCATCGACCGCGATGGTTTTCTGTTCGTTGTCCAAAACTCCACCAAGTCTCGACAATCGTCGCCTAGTCCGTGCTGGTGTTTCCGCCTGCGGGTGGAAATTTTTTTGCCAGGGCTCCGGATTTGGTGAAGCCCGCTGAAATGCCGCGCGCACGATATTGCGTGTACACTTTAAAGTGGCTATTCGCGTCGGGTGCAATCACGTACGAGCTGGACGCACGGAAAGAGAGAGGTAACAAGATGGCTGTTTCCAACGTCGGGGGCCGGCAGGCCAAAGCCGGATCGAAGGGGAACGATGTCTTCGTTCCAACTCTCTCAACTGTCGGCAGCGCCATCAGCCGCTGCCTCTACAGGATTGCATTACCATGCATGAACTCGAGCAAAAGGCCTATACGGTCGCTCAACCGCTTCTGAACACCTTGTCTGCCCAGCACGTGGAGGTCGCCGCCGTCTTGGCCGGTTGCCTCGATGGCGAAATCTGGGTCGATCGCATGACCGAGCCGACGGTTGCGCTCCTTGCAAGCGGCGAAACTTACTACCTCGCTGGTTCGCCTGAGCTTGCATCGCCCAAATGCGTTGCGGCCCTGAGACGGGAAATTCCAGCCTGGGCCTACCTGTTTGCGCAAGACCATTGGGCGGGACATCTGTCGCGCGTCTGGTCCAACCCGTATGCACGGCCGCATCCGCGCGTCCGATTTGGTCTGGCGGAGGGACGCGTGCCGGTGGCGGTCGCGGGCCTGCCGGACGGGTTCGAACTGGCGCGCATCGACCGGGCCCTGCTTTCTGCCGCCCCGGAAAATCTGGATGTGGTGACGGACGGTATCGATAGCTGGCCGTCGAGGGATGACTTCTTCGACAAAGGGGTGGGCTTCTGCGTGCTCCATCAGCAAAGGATCGTCAGCCATTGCATGAGCGACAGCGTGACGGGTAGCAGATGTGAGCTCGGCGTTGGCACCGAGCCTGGCTTTCGCCGTCTCGGTCTCGCGAAAGTCGCGGCCGCAGCGGCGCTGACCGAGTGCCTAGAACGCGGCATCGTCGGGGTCGAGTGGCATTCGCACGCGTCCAACAGGGGCTCGATCGCGATCGCTAAGGCGATTGGCCTGGTCGAGAACGATCGCCACTTCGCCTATAGCGGTAATCTGCCTGCTGAAAATGTCGGCGATCTCGATCCGGAAACCTGCAGGGATTGGGCGACGCATCTGGAAGCCGCCAGCGCCCATATCGGCTGGTATCGCTTCCACGCGGCCGGCGCCTGGGCACTGATCGGGGAGCGCGAGCGAGTGCTCGCCAACATCGGCAAGCTGGTCGAAGACGGCTGGGACGGTCAGGCCGAATGGCTCGAGGGCCACTGGGCATTGGCATCGATGGCCGATGACCCGCAGTTCGAGACGCTTGTTGCCCGCCAGCGGCAGGCACAGGCGGACTAGCTTTCAAATGCGGCCGCGCCCGACAGGAGCGCGGCCGTTTCAAGCGGCAAAGGGGCGAGCAAAGGGTGGCAGATCGTTCGGGACTGGAAATCACCTTCCGCCTCTTCACGCAGGCAGACCTTGAGCGCTACCGCTCCTGGTTCGCCGATGCCGAAATCGCACGTTTCCTCGCCTATCCCACCGACGACTGGTTTTCGCATGTGACGGGAAGCGATAACGCTAGGTGCTGGGCTGCCGTTGGCTTCGGTGAGGCGATGTTTGCCGAAATCCAGGTTGATCGCGATGAAGAAGGTGTCGGTCACATCGAGTTGGCGGTGTCACCGCATCTGCGCGGCCGCGGTTACGGCACACGCAGTCTGCTTGCCTTCCTGAGTGGTCCGGGCAGCGTCTATGCCGAGCTTCACGCGCACATCGAGATCGACAACGCGGCAAGTCTCGCCTGTTTCCAGCGCTGCGACTTCATCGAGGCCGCCGAGCAGGGGGACGATGATTTTCGCCTGTTGGTCTGGCGCCCGAGGGGGTAGGCCCGGCCGCCCTGGCAGCGACCGGTCGCGACGGCTTTGAGTTACTTCATCGTATAGACGTCGATCGAGAAGTACTTATCGTTGATCTTCTTGTAGGTGCCATCGGCGCGGATTTCGTCGAGTGCCTTGTTCAGCTTTTCTCGAAGGTCGTTGTCGTCCTGGCGCACGGCAATGCCGACGCCATCGCCGACGAACTTCTTGTCGGTGATCGGCTCGCCGATGATTTCGCAGCAGGCCTTGCCGTCGTCGTTCTTCGTGACCCAATCGAGCAGCGGCAGCATGTCGCCGACCTGCAGGTCGAGGCGGCCGTTGACCATGTCGAGATTGGCTTCATCCTGGGTCGGGTAGAGCTTGATGTCCGCGTCGGGATAGGTCGCGGCGATGAAATCGGCCTGCGTCGTGCCGGACTGGGCGCCGATCGTCTTGCCCTTCAGCGCGTCGTTGGTAAACGTGGTGATGCCGGCGCCCTTCGGCGCCACATGCGTCATCGCTGCGAGATAATAGGGGTTGGTGAAGGCGACCTGCTTCTTGCGCTCCTCGGTGATGAACATCGACGCGATGATGAGGTCATATTTCTTGGCGAGCAGGCCGGGAATGATGCCGTCCCAGTCCTGCGCGACGACTTCGCACTCGGCCTTCATCCGTTCGCAAAGCGCCAGGCCGATATCGACGTCGAAGCCGCCGATTTTGCCGGCGGAATCGACGAAGTTGAAGGGCGGATAGGCGCCTTCCGTACCGATCCTGATCTTGTCGGCGGCACCTGCCGACGTTGCCGTCGCCATGACGGCCAGCATCATCGCTGCAATCTGCTTCTTCATCCGTGTTCCCCTTGTTGGCGCATCATTCTTGATGCTTCCGGGGAACACTAAGTCCGCTCTGCCTATAAGCGAAATAGATAGGCGCGATAATCGCTATTGTTTTGATTGATTTCTATCGTGGTCAGGCGATCACTTGTAGCGGCCGTGACGCTGCAGAACTTCGATCTTGTAGCCGTCCGGATCGGTGATGAAGAAAAACCGCGCCAGCAGTACGCCGTCGCGATTGAACTCGACGATCTTGTTCGGGCTGAGCCCGGCCTCGGTCAACCGCGTGTGCTCGCTGTCGAGGTCGCTCACCGACAGAGCGAGATGGCCGTAGCCGTCGCCGAGCGCGTAGGGTTCGATGCGGTCCTTGTTGACAGTCAGCTCGAGCTCGAATTCGCTCTCCGCATTCGCAAGGTAGATCAACGTGAAGGTGTCGAAATCGAGCCGCTCGGCGATCTCGAGCGCGAAGGCTGTCCGATAGAAATCCACCGACTTCTTTTCGTCGAGTACGCGGATCATCGAGTGGATTGCCTTGGCCATGTGAGCCTCCCTTCAGCGTTGAGACGGGTGCCAGGTATCAGAGGAAGACGCCAAGCGAAACCCTGCCCGTCGTTCCCACAGGCTTGCGGTCACACGTTTGTGGCCTGTTTCTTCAACTGCTGTTCGCGGAAGAAGATGAAGAGCCCCGAGGCGACGATCAGGGCGGCGCCGATGATGACGGTCGGACGCGGCATGTCGCCGAAGAAGAACCAGCCGAAGACGACGGCCCACAGCAGCAGCGTGTATTGCAGTGGCACCACGGTCGCGGCATCCGCAAGCTTCAACGCGCGATTGACCAGGATGTGCGCGAGCATGGCAACGATGCCCAGCATGCCGAGCTGGAGGACGGCCTCGCCGTCGACGGGCGCCCATCCGGACGGGTTGGCGGCAACGCCGACCAGCGAGAAGACGAGCGCGCCGATCACCTGCCAGAAGACCAGCGTCGTATCCGGCGTCGAACGCAGCGTGCGGCCGAGCATCAGCGCGAAGGCGAAGGCAGCACTTCCGACGAGCGCGATCAGCGCCGGCAGGCTGAACGTGTCCTTCGACGGTTCGAGCGCGACCACGACGCCGGCAAAGCCGATGAGAATGGCGGTCCAGCGTCTCCAGCCGACCTTTTCGCCGAGCAGGAACGGCGAGGCCGCGGCCACGTAGATCGGTGCTGCCAGCCAGTAGGTCATGGTGTCGGCGAGCGGCATGTAGGCGACGGCAAAATAGAAGGCCGAAGCGTCGACGGCAAAGAGCAGCGAGCGTAGCGCTTGCAGCCAGGGGCGTTCGACGCGCAGCATCGAACGCAGGCCGCGCCTGAGGATGAAGGGTGAAAGCACGAGCAGTGCCGCGATACTGCGGATCACCATCAGCTGGCTGACGGAATAGGTCGCAACCAGCCATTTGCCCATGACGTCGTTGAGCGAGAACATCAGCATGCCGAGCAGCATGATGATGACACCCGTGCGCGCGGCGTTCGGCGCGGTTGCGGAGGTGGCGATGAGGGTCATGGCGGCGGCTTTCAAACGTGTTCGCACGAGCCTTTTGCACATTCCGCAGCAGCAATCCATCGCCCACTCGGTATGGGACCATAAGTTTTACGAATGAATGGATCGGGGCGAATTCGGCGCTGCAATCCAGGATTTCGCATTGGCGGTACCCGATCATCCTGTGGGCGGTGGCGTTGCCTCTTGACGTAACGCATGGCGCTGCTAGTTAAAGGGTGATCTCGCCGACCAGACATCGGACCGCGGGATGAACACTGGTGCCGGGCCCCTCTGGCGAGAGTTTTTACGGCGCTCTCGTGATGTCGGTACCGCCAGCAAAGTAGCCGGCGGATTAGCTACCATGAAAACTGATCTCATGCCTAACGCATGTGCCCTTTCGGCCGTGCGTATTTTCGTTTCAAAACCCCACTTCTTCTCGGAACCGGGTGTCGTGCGCGCGAAGGAGGCCCGTCGATGACACAGCCTCACACGCACGCAAGCTCGCTCGGCTATTTCAAGTGGGCCTTCATCGTCACCGCGGTCGGCCTCGCGCTCGGCGCGTGGCTCGGCTGGCAATCGACCGGCACGATCGGCGGCATGGCTTCGGTGTTCTTCATCTGCACCGTGCTGGCCGTTCTTGAAATCTCGCTGTCCTTCGACAACGCGATCGTCAACGCGAACAAGCTGAAGGACATGACCCCGGAGTGGCAGCACCGCTTCCTGACCTGGGGTATCATCATCGCCGTCTTCGGCATGCGCATCGTCTTCCCGCTGCTCATCGTCGTTATCGCGGCAAGCATCGGCCCGATCGATGCCATCATGCTGGCAGCGACCAGACCGGAAGAATATGCCCGCATCATGAACGATGCGCACCTTCCGATCGCCGCCTTTGGCGGAACCTTCCTGATGATGGTCGGTCTCACCTACTTCTTCGACAACGAGAAGGACGTGCACTGGATCTCGTGGGTCGAAAGCAAGATGGCGCGCTTCGCCACGATCAAGGGCATTGAAATTGCCTTCGTGCTGGCGCTCATTCTCGGCTTCTCCAGGCTTCTCGAGCCTGCCGACGCGCACACCTTCGTCTACTCGGGCATCTACGGCCTTCTGACGTTCCTCGCGGTCGAGGTGGTCGGCGGTCTGCTCGACGCGTCCCAGCAGACGCTGGACGCTTCGGCAAAGGGCGGCTTCGGAGCCTTCCTCTACCTCGAAGTGCTGGATGCGAGCTTCTCGTTCGACGGCGTTATCGGCGCCTTCGCCCTGACGCAGAACCTCTTCATCATCGCCATCGGCCTTGGCATCGGCGCCATGTATGTGCGCTCGATGACGATCATGCTGGTGGAGAAGGGGACGCTGGCCGAGTACCGCTATCTGGAACACGGCGCGTTCTACGCGATCCTGATCCTTTCGGTGGTGATGTATTTCCAGACGCTGGTGCACATCCCCGAAGTGATCACCGGCCTCGGCGGCGCTGCCCTGATCGGCATCTCGCTCTGGTCGTCGATCCGCCACAACAGGCGGGAGCGCGAAGCGGAACTGCGCGGTGAAGCAGGCCACGGTCAGGCCCGCGTCGAAGCCTAAGCGGCACGACGGCTGACAAGCCTTTAAGAGGCCCCGGTGCAATCGCGCCGGGGCCTTTTGCGTTGCGCGTTGCGGGCGACGCCGCCATTGCCAAACGGCGCCGGTCCCTGGATAACGGAGGGATGATTTCAGGCGATTTGAAGCGGGTGCTGGAAGAGGTTTACCGGGCGGGTGGGCATCGGGTGCCGGCCGATGAGATCGACTGGCCGCAGGAGCTTCATGCTGCCGTGTTTCGCGCCTTGAACATGCAATACATCATAAGGCGCGAGATCGATGGTGACGTGCGCTTTTCGCTGACCCAGGCCGGCTACCGCGCGATCGACGCCGAGGTGCCCTGGGGCCGCATCCTGCGAGAGCGCATGCGCAGTCTGATGAGGATGGCAACCGGGCGCCGCTGAGCCGGGCTGCAGGTCGCCGTCGCCCCTGGGCGAGCCTCATCCGTGAGGTGGGAGCAGGGCACAAACGCGATCCGCGTTGTCGCGTTCACAAGGTCGATCACCAAAAAATAACGGCCCGCCATCCCTCGATGTCGAGCCGTCTCATCCTTGGGAGGATAGGGCGCCCTGTCGTTACGACTGGCGCCGGAATTTTCTGTTAGTTGCGGCCTGCGTCCGGGAAGTTCGCCGGATCGATGCCGAGGGTGCGCAGGTCGCTCGCCTTGGGGCGGCGGTGGCCTTCGACAGCAGCTGCAGCAGCGCTAGCGGCGCCGAGAACTGCGAATGCGCGGCCGATGAAACCCTTGCGGTAAGTTGTGGTAGCCATCTCTTTGCTCGCTTTCGTTTTCTCTCTGATGAGCAAAAGATGGGACTTGCCAGGTCTTTTTGCAATGCACAATTGGACACCCCAGCCATGCAACGGAAGCAGGCCCGGTCGACTATCCATCGACCGGGCCTGCTATTTGAGCCTTGGGAGGCTCCTGCATCGTTCCCGGATCGGACGAGATCGAGAGAGCGATGCAGAAGGTCGGGACCACGTCATCCCTGAACAGGTGATGGCGCGGCGTGGTTCGTCAGTCTTCGTTGGCAGCGAGCTGCGACAGCACTTCACCGCGACCGCGAGCCCTGAGGATCAGCGGGATGATCAGCGCTGCGGCGGCAACGACCAGAAGCACGGCTGCGATCGGCGAGGTGAACAGCACGCTGACGTCGCCCTGGCTGATCGCCAGCGCCCGGCGGAGCTGCTGCTCGGCGAGCGGGCCGAGGATCAGGCCGACGACGACAGGCGCAATCGGATAGCCGAAGACGCGCATGGCATAACCGAGCAGGCCGAAGGCGAGCAGCATGCCGAGCTCGTAGACTGAAGGGTTGGCGCCGATGGTGCCGAGCGTGGCAAACAGCAGGATGCCTGCGTAAAGCCAAGGCTTCGGGATGGTCAGCAGCTTCACCCAAAGGCCGATCAGCGGCAGGTTCAGGACGAGCAGCATGAAGTTGGCAATCAGCAGGCTGGCGATCAGGCCCCAGACGAGCTGCGGGTTGGTCGCAAACAAAAGCGGACCGGGCTGCAGGCCGTACTGCTGGAAGCCCGCGAGCATGATGGCGGCGGTTGCCGTGGTCGGCAGGCCGAGCGTCAGGAGCGGAACGAGCGTGCCGGCAGCCGAAGCATTGTTGGCCGCTTCCGGACCGGCGACGCCTTCGATGGCGCCGTTGCCGAACTCTTCCGGATGTTTGGTCAGGCGCTTTTCAGCGGCATAGGACAGGAAGGTGCCGATCTCGGCGCCGCCGGCCGGCATGGCGCCGATCGGGAAGCCGATGAACGTACCGCGGAGCCAGGGCTTCCACGAGCGCGCCCAATCGAGCTTGCTCATCCAGATCGAACCGCGCACGGCCTCGACCTTGTCCGGGCCCTTTGCGCCTTGGGCCGCAATGAACAGCGTCTCGCCGATTGCAAACATCGCCACGGCGAGCGTGGTGACCTCGATGCCATCGAGCAGTTCGGGAACGCCGAAGGAGAGGCGCGCCTGGCCGGTCAACTGGTCGATGCCGACGACGGACAGCGCCAGGCCGACGAAGAGCGCCGTAAGGCCACGAAGCGTGCTGTCGCCGAATGCCGAAGACACGGTGACGAAGGCGAGAACCATCAGCGCGAAGTATTCGCGCGGACCGAAGACCAGCGCCAGCTTGACGATGTAGGGCGCGATGAAGGCAAGTCCGAGCGTCGCGATCAGGCCGGCCACGAACGAACCGATGGCGGCGGTCGCAAGGGCGGGTCCGCCCCGTCCGGCGCGCGCCATCTTGTTGCCCTCGAGCGCGGTAACGATCGAGGCGCTTTCACCGGGCGTGTTGAGCAGGATCGACGTCGTCGAGCCGCCATACATGCCGCCGTAATAGATGCCGGCGAACATGATGAGCGAGCCGGCCGGATCGAGCTGATAGGTGACCGGCAGCAAGAGGGCCACGGTCAGGGCCGGGCCGATGCCCGGCAGAACGCCGACGGCGGTTCCAAGCGTCACGCCGATCAGTGCATAGAGCAGGTTCATCGGCTGGGCAGCAACCCACAGCCCCTGAAGCAGGAAATCAAAAGTAGCCATGGTTGACGGCCCTCTTAGAAGAACAGATGTTCAAGCGGCCCTGCGGGCAGCGACAACTGCAGGAGCTTGGCGAAAATCACCCACACGGCAAAACAGAGCGCAATGCCGACTGGCAGGGAGAACCAGAGCTTACGCTTGCCGAAGCCACGCGCGGTGAACGCAAAGAGAATGCCGGTGGCGATCGAAAAGCCTGCGACGTTCAGGAGCAGCATCTGTGCTGCAAGCCCGGCGACGATCCAGATGACCGGCGAGATTTCCTGGCGCTCGCGCTCGGGGAAATCGTTGCGGAATGCCGCAAATACGGTCCAGACGGCAAGACCGGCGAGACAGCATGCGATTGCATAGGGTACCGTCGTCGGCCCGACCTGGGAGTAACCGGCAGCGCCCGAAAGGCGCGACACGTCCCAGAAAATGAGGCCGGCGATGGCGGCAAGCACGGCCGCGATGAAGAGCGCCGCCCGATCCGGGCGACGCGTTGCGGTTGAAGGGTTGTGGCCCTTGCTCATTTCACCAGTCCAATGTCTTTCAGAACGCCTTCGGTGGCCGAAACGTCCTTGTCGAGCTGGGCGGCGAATGCGTCGCCAGAGAGATAGCTATCCTGCCAGCCCTTGGTCTTGAGCACTTCCTGCCAGCCGGCCGACTTGGCGAGCTTTTCGACGTCAGCCGAAACGGCTGCCTTCTGCTCGTCGGTCAGGCCAGGAGCGGCTGCAACCATGCGCCAGTTTTCAACGACGACGTCGAGGCCGGATTCCTTCAGCGTCGGGGCGTCGATGCCGGCGAGGCGTTCGCCGCTCGAGACTGCGATGAGGCGCAGCGTGCCGGCCTTCACCTGGGCTTCGAATTCGCCGTAACCGGAGATGCCGGCGGTAACCTGGCTGCCGAGAATGGCTGCAAGGGCTTCGCCGCCGCCGGAATAGGCGATGTAGTTGATCTTGGTCGGGTCGACGCCAGCCGCCTTGGCGATCAGGCCAACGGCGATATGGTCGGTACCGCCGGCAGAACCGCCAGCCCACGACACGGCGCCCGGATCCTTCTTCAGAGCCGCGACGAGGTCAGCCATCGTCTTGATCTCGGAAGCGGCCGGAACGACGATCGCTTCAAATTCGCCGGTGAGGCGCGCGATCGGGGTAACGTCCTTCAGGGTAACCGGCGACTTGTTGGTCAGGATTGCGCCGACCATGACGTAGCCGCCGACGATCAGGGCGTTCGGGTTGCCCTTCTGCTGGCTTGCGAACTGGGCGAGACCGATGGTGCCGCCGGCGCCCGGTACGTTCTGAACCTGAACGTTGCCGGAGATGCCTTCCTGCTGCAGGACGGTCTGGAGCGAGCGAGCGGTCTGGTCCCAGCCGCCGCCCGGATTTGCCGGAGCGATGATGGTGTAGTCAGCCGCATAAGCCGGCAGCGCCATTGCGCCGGCGAGAATGGATGCCAGGAAAAAGTGTTTCAAGGTCAGTCCTCCATGAGGCGCGATTTTCCACGCGCACGTTGTTTCTGCGTGCGAACGGGAAGACGCGACGGTGCCCAAGGACCCTTGTCGCTGACCGGATTGGTAACTTCCTCCCAGTGCGCAACCAGCGATCCCGCCTCCACGGGGGCGCCAGCGACTGCTAAGCCATCATAGAAAGCTGACATCAAGCTGACATCAAGCCCTCAATGCAGAAATGAAGCGTCGAGTTTACGAATTCTTAGGCGGTTCTTGATCCGCGGCGTCCGCCTGCAGGGCCAAAAGTTGGACCTTCAGTCACTTGCCGCTGCAGATTGGATGAGCATCGCTGCCTCACGGACAGAATCAGCTGCTCTCGACGCCCGGGTCCGCGGAGTGGGATCACAGCTCGCCGCGCGCTACTGCGAGCAGCACGCCGGCGGCCCCGAAACGCTCGTCTAGCCTGCAGTCTCTGAGCCTTCGAGGTGGAGGGAGAACCCGGTTGCGGTGGGCTTGCCAAGGCCCGGACGCAGCTCGAGGCTCGGGATGAGATAATCGCCGCCGTTCTGGCGCCGATACGGGATGGGCGCGGTGGTCGAAAGCGTCCTCATCCGCGTGCGCAGGCGCTCGGCGAGATCCTCGAAACCTGCCTCGTCGATGCGGTCGACGCGGTAGGCGACGAACGGTGGCAATACGTCATAGCCTGGATAATAGAGAATGCCGTGATTGATGGGGAAGAGGAGGTCGTCGATCGGTCCGTTGACCCCACGGGCGGAGTAATGTTCCTGCCAGCCGCCGGTGGTGACGATCAGCATCGCCCGCTTTCCCTTGAAAGTTCCTTCGCCGAAGCGATCGCCCCAATGGGCGTCGCTGTGTTCGCCGACACCATAGGCAAATCCATAGGCATAGACCCGATCGACCCACCCTTTCAGGATCGCTGGCATCGTGTACCACCACAGCGGAAATTGCAGGATGAGCGTATCCGCCCAAAGCAGCTTTTCGTGTTCTGACTTTACATCGTCGGTCAGAACACCGGCTGCAAACGCCGCTTTCGAGGCGCGGCTCGGCTGAAACGGCGGTTCGGTTTCAAGCGAAGGAAAGTCGGCCCGATCGATCTCCGATTTCCAGTTGTCGGCATAGAGATCTGTAACACGGACTTCGTGGCCTTGCGCTTGCAATTCGCGGATGGCGACGTCGCGCAGCGCTCCGTTGAGCGAGCGCGGTTCCGGATGAGCAAAAACGAGCAGAACTTTCATGGTCAGCAATCCCTGTGATGAAAAACCGACCTTTGATGTAGACGCCGTTCGTCCCGTTCACTACATCTTGGGAATGCATATGATTGTGCCAGAAAATGGATAAATCGGATATCACGCTCGAACGGATGAGGACATTCGTTCGCGTCGCCGAACGGGGCAACCTCTCGGCCGTCGCGCGCGAGCTCGGGCTTGGGCAGTCGACGGTGACGCGGCACTTGCGCGAATTGGAGGAAGCACTGGGCGTCCCGCTCATCAGCCGCACGACCAGGCGCGTGACGATGACCGACGAGGGCAGCCGATATTACACCAACAGCGTGCAGATCCTGCGCCTCGTAGAGCAGGCCGGCGATGAGGCGCGGGGCACACGCGGGGCCTCGGCTGGCACCATCCGGATCTCATGCACGGCTGCGTTCGGCGTTCTCCATGCCACGCGGCTGATCTTTGCGTTCCAGGAACTCTATCCGGATATCGGCGTCGATCTCAGCATGACCGACGAACGCATCGATCTCGTGCGAGAGGGCATCGACATCGCGCTTCGGCTGGGGCCGCTCACCGATAGCTCGATGAAGCTGCGGGTGCTCGGACAAAGCCAGCGACTGCTGGTCGCGTCGCCGGAGTATCTCGCAAGACGGGGCATACCGATCGCCCCAAGGGACCTCGCCAAACACGAGGGCATTCGCATGTCGAATGTGGCAGGAAGCGACATGGTGGAGCTCCACGGGAAGAACGGGGAGCGAGATATGGTGCCTTTCCATGGGCGCCTGCGAGTGGACCACGGGCTGGCGGCGCGCGAAGCGCTTGTCGCCGGTCGCGGGATCGCGCCCGCCCATCGCTGGCTCGTCGACGACCTGCTCGCGGCCGGTCGGCTTCAGGCAATTCTTCCCCACTACGGGCTGTCGTCGGTGCCGCTGAGCATGCTGATCGTGCCCGATCGTGCAGGCATCGCGCGCGTGCGGTTGCTGGTCGATTTTCTGGCCGAGCAGATCGGCGGCATTCCCGGGCTGGAGTGAGCTGACAAGCGGCAACTCAGCTTGGATGGTCTCTTGTTCCATGCCGATTGAAACGAACATGCGCTTGCGCGCCGAAACCGGCGCGCTAATGGAGCCTGAGAACCTCGTTCCAGCGGGCGATCAGACGCGACCGCTTCACCTGATCGAGATAGACCATCAGGCCCGGGCTGACGGGAACGGGGCGCAATTGGGCCCCAAGCATCTCCTGCATGGTGTTGGCGGTGTTTTCGCCGGCAACATCGGGGCTTACGGCGGGGATTTGCAGTTCCCGCGCCATGATCGTCTGGCCCTCCTTGGACATGAAGAACTCCAGGTAGCGCCGGCCGAGGTCGGGGGCGGCGGCGGCCTGCGGCACGAGGCCGATCCGTGACATCACCACGGTATAGTCCTTCGGCAGCACGATGCCGACATCCGGGTGGCGCTTTGCCCAGTCGGCGGCGTAGGAGCCGAGGATGTTGTAGCCGAGGACGAAGCGGCCGTCGGCCACCCGCTCCAGGATTGCCTGGCTCGTTGAATAGAGTTTGACGCCGGCAGCGCCCATGGCCTGGATGACATCCCAGATGTCGTCAAACTGTTCCTGGTCGCGCGACATGAAGAGGAAGCCGACGCCCGAGCGCTCGATGTCGTATGTGCCGATCCGGCCGAAGACATCGGCGCCATGGCGTTTCAGGTAGTCGACAAATTCCGCGCGGGTCGAAGGCGGTGCTTCCCGGGTAAAGCTCGGTTTGTGGTAGACGAAGACCGCAGGCTCGAACGTCAGAGCATAGGCCGTATTGCGCCAGTTGGCCCACGCTGGCCAGCGACCGCTCATCGGCAGATCGCTGCGCTGGGCATAACCGTCGTTGCTGAGCTTGACTTGCAGGTCCATGGCGGACGAGAAGGCGAAGTCGGCGGTCTTCAGGCCCGCGTCGGTTTCCTGGACGATGCGATCGTAGATCTCTCCCGTCAGCATATCCTCATAGCGCACGGCGACATCCGGATTGGCCTTCTGAAAGCCGAGAATCATCGGTTTGGCGAGCGGCTCGTCGAGGGACGAATAGACGACCAATGTCCTTGCGTCGGAAGCGCCCGATAGTGCCGGAAATATCACGGGGGCCGCCAGGACAAGCCGTGGACAGAGCACGAAAAAGAGAAAAGAAATCAAGTACCGCATAAATCCACAATGCCTCAGCGCGCCACCGTTCACAAGCAAGCCAACGGCGGATAGAGTGGAGCGGGGAGTGAAGACAATTGCGCATATTGCTTGTTGAAGACAATCAGGTTCTTGCCGAGGGCCTGTCGGCCATTTTGCGCGGCAGCGGCTATGCCGTCGACGTCGTCAGCGACGGCGCTTCGGCCCATGCGGTTGCCGCCGCCGAGACGTTCGACCTCGTGATCCTCGACCTCAACCTGCCGGAGATGGACGGGCTCGATGTGCTGCGGGCGATGCGCGCGCGCCAGAATGGCGCTGCAGTGCTGATCCTGACGGCACGGGGCACGCCGGAGGAGCGCATCAAGGGGCTGGATCTCGGCGCCGACGACTACATGATCAAGCCGTTCGATATCGGCGAGTTCGAAGCGCGGGTTCGCGTGCTGCTGCGCCGACAGGCGGGATTGCGGGCATCGACGGTCAGCTATGGCAATGTCTCGCTCGATCTCAACGCCCGCAGCTTTTCCTCCGGCGGCATGCCGATCGAAATCCCGGCCCGAGAGCTGGGGTTGCTCGAGCTTCTGTTCATGCGGGCGGGCAAGGTGGTCGCCAAGGAGGCGATCATGCAGTCGCTGACAGGTTTCGATGACGATCTCAGTCCGAACGCGATCGAGCAATATGTCAGCCGCCTGCGCAAGCGGCTTGCGCCGCACGGCCTGACAGTTAGAACCGCGCGCGGGATTGGCTATTATCTCGACAAGACGGCTGGCCCGGAATGATGCGGGCGGCGGTCTATTCCCTCCGCCGCAGGCTGCTCGGGTGGTTGCTGTTGTCGACCGCCGTCATCGGCGTCATCGCGCTGACCGATACCTATCGCGAAGCCGTCACGACCGCCAATGTCGTGTCGGACCGCGTGCTTGCCGGCTCGGCGCTGGCGATTGCCGAGCGCGTGGTCGTTGCCGAGGATGGCTCGCTTGAAGTCGACATTCCCTATGTGGCGCTGGAGATGCTGACATCGGCAGCGCAGGACCGGGTTTTCTACCGCGTCGACGGGCCGCCGGGACAGTTCATCACCGGCTACCAGACGCTCCCCTCCCTGGACGAGGCTCCCGGCAGCTCGACGAGCTTTGCCGACTCGTCCTTCCGCGGCGAGCCCATCCGCATTGCCGCCCTCAGGCGGTCCGCCTCGACGGGGATCAACTCGGTTCCCTTCGTCGTGACCGTCGCCGAAACGACGATCGCGCGCCGCCAGCTGACGCAGACAATCCTCGTGCGTTCGGCGCTCCGTCTCGGGCTGATGATTGCCGGTGCGGCTGTGATCGTCTGGATCGCGGTTACCTTTTCCCTGAGGCCACTTTATCGCCTGGGCGACGCTATTGCTGAGCGCAGCCCTGACGATCTGCATCCGATCGGCGAGCGGGTGCCCAACGAAGTGCAGGGACTGGTCGATACCGTCAACTCGTTCATGGGGCGGCTGCAGTCGGCGCTCGATGCGTTGCGCAACTTCACCGGCAATGCCAGCCATCAGTTGCGAACGCCGCTTGCCATCATCCGCACGCAGCTCGCCTTGGCGCTGCGCGCCGGATCGATCGACGATACGAAGGCGGCGGTCAAGAAGGCGGACGAGGCGGTGGCGAACGCCGAGCGCATTCTGGCGCAGCTGCTGCTGATGGCGAAGATCGACGCCGCAGGCAAGGACGAGGCGCGCAAGCTCGAGCGGGTAGACCTGGTGGAGCTGGTGCGTGGCGTCACTGGCGAACATGTGCCGGCCGCCGGCGACGCCGGCATCGATCTCGGTTTCGACGGCGAGGGCGAAGCATTCGTGCGCGTCGAACCGCTGCTGTTGGGCGAGATGCTGAAAAACCTCATCGGCAACGCGCTGCTCTATGCCGGGCGTGGTGCCGAGGTCACGACGCGCGTCAGCGAAAGCGAAGGTTTCGTATCACTGGAGGTCGAGGACAACGGGCCGGGGATCAAGCCGGAATTGCGTGAAAGCGTGCTCAGGCGCTTCCAGCGCGGCGCAAGCGAGGCTCCGGGAACGGGGCTGGGCTTGCCGATCGTGGAAGAGATTGCAGCACTTTATGGCGCAAGAACGAGCCTTACCGACGGTGCCGGGGGACGTGGGCTAAAGGTCGCCATCCTGTTTCCGGCCGGATAAGCGAAGGGCCGGGCAGTCCTCATCCAGCGCCGACAGATGCGGCAGGCCAGACAAGGACCGGGTAGCGCGTTAACGGCTGCGCTGGCCGAAGAGGGAAGCTGTTTCGCGGGTCTGGACCCGAAGCATCGCGTTCCAAAGCTGAAGAACGAAACGCGGCTGGAACTGGCTCGCAAGCTTGCGCTGCGACAACATGATAAATCTCCGAAAGTTTTGGATGGCTTGCATATAGTCGATCGCGACTTGAATTGCCAGCGCAGCAACGCCGTGGCAGCCCTGCGCGCCAAGCATATGTCGAAACTAGGGTTGCGCGATGAAAGTACCTGCGCGTCGACAATAAAATGCCGGGATGATTTTCATCATCCCGGCCAGTTGGCTCACTGGGAGGAGAGGTCTTCTTTGGAGGATCAGGCTTTCTTGCGGTTCTTCTGTCGATAGACGTCGATGACGACGGCGGCGACGATGATCAGGCCCTTGACGATTTCCTGGTAGTAGGCGTCGACCCTGAGGAAGGTGAAGCCCGAAGTCATGACCCCGAGGATGATCGTGCCGATGACGGTGCCGGTGATGCGGCCGACGCCGCCGGTCAGCGACGTGCCGCCGATGACGGTCGCAGCGATCGCATCGAGTTCGTACATGACGCCCATGCCGGCCTGTGCGGTCTGGGCGCGGGCGGCGGTGACGACGCCTGCAAGGCCCGCCAGCATGCCGGCGATGGCATAGACCTTGATCAGATGCGCCTCGACATTGATGCCCGAGACACGAGCCGCCTGGACGTTGGCGCCGATCGCGTAGGTGAACTTGCCGTAGCGGGTGTAGCGCAGCGCGATGTGGAAGATGACGGCAACGACCAGGAAGACGACGACGGGCCATATGCCGGTGCCGATGAAGTTGAACTGCTCGGTAAGGCCCGATACCGGCTGACCCTTGGTGTACCACTTGGAGATGCCGCGTGCCGACACCATCATGCCGAGCGTTGCGATGAAGGGTGGGATCTTGGTGCGGGCGATCAGCTGGCCATTGATGAGGCCGGCGAGCAGGCCGACGCCGATGCCGAGCCCGATCGGCACGATGGCGGGAAGGTCTGTCAGTGACGGATAGAGCGCGCGCGGCCAGGTGGAGGCCTGGGCCACGCTTGCCGAGAACATGGCGGTCATGCCCACGACAGAGCCGGAGGAAAGGTCGATGCCGCCGGTGATGATCACCTGGGTAACGCCGACGGCGATGATGCCGATTACGGCGACCTGCAGGATCATGATCGTCAGGCGCTGCGGGTTCAGCAGGAAGCTCTGTCCGACGAAGATCCAGCCGAGGATTTCGTAGACAAGCGCGATACCGATCAGCACCAGGAAGATGCTGAATTCGGGCGGCATCCGGCGCTTGGCGGCCGGAACGGCCGAGCCGGTGCCCTGTGCGGCGATATTGGTTTCCATTGTTTGTTCCTCCCTTTGGTCCGTTCGGTGCCTAAGCGCGTCACGATCTTTCAGCTTCGCGCCCTGCGCCTTAAGCTCTTGTTCCGACGCATGTCGTTATCGCAAAACCGCAGCACACTTTTGCGCGACATGCTTTAGCTGGCGGCGAGTTCCATGACCTTGATCTGGGTTGCCTCGGCCCGGTCGAGCACGCCGGTGACGCGACCTTCGTGCATGACCATGATACGGTCGCTCATGCCGAGCACCTCCGGCATTTCCGAAGAAATCATGATGACGGCGACGCCGTTGCGGGCCAGCTCGGTGACGAGGCGATGGATTTCCGCCTTTGCTCCGACATCGATGCCGCGGGTCGGTTCATCGAGGATCAGGATGCGCGGATTGGTCAGCAGCCAGCGGCCGATCAGCACCTTCTGCTGGTTGCCGCCGGAAAGGTTCTCGATGCGCTCCTGGAGATTGGGCGTCTTGACCCTGAGCTTGCGGCTCATCTCCTCGCAGGCGGCGGTGATGTCCTTCTCGGTGACAAAGCCGCCCTTGACGAAGCGATCCTGCAGCACGGCGATCTGCATGTTTTCAAGAACGTCGAGGATCAGCAGACAGCCCGTGTCCTTGCGGTCTTCGGTCAGGAACGCCATGCGGTTGCGGATCGCGGTGTTGGGGCTGTCGATCGAGACCGGCTTGCCGTCGATCGCGATCGTGCCCGAACTGGCAGGCGTCACGCCGAAAAGGGTTTCGGCCACATTCGAACGGCCGGAGCCGACGAGGCCGGCAATGCCCAGGATCTCACCGGCGCGCACGTCGAAGGAAACGTCACGGAAGACGCCGTTAAGCGTCAGGTTCTTGACCGAAAGCACGACGTCGCCGATCGGCACTTCCTCTTTCGGGAACATCTGGGTGATTTCGCGGCCGACCATCATGCGAATGATGTCGTCGCGGGTGACGTCGCTCGAGGCATGCGTGCCGATATACTTGCCGTCGCGGAAGACCGAGAACTCGTCGGCGATCTCAAACAACTCGTTCATCTTGTGGGTGATGTAGACGATGCCGATGCCCTGCGAACGCAGGTCGCGGATGATTTCGAACAGGTGCGCGACCTCGCGCTCCGTCAGGGCCGAGGTAGGCTCGTCCATGATCAAGACGTCGGATTCGTAGGAGACCGCCTTGGCGATCTCGACCATCTGGCGGTTGGCGACCGAGAGGTGGCGGACTTCGATCTCCGGGTCGAGCTTGATGTTCAGGCGGTCGAATAGCCGGGCCGTAATGCGACGCATTTCGCCGTGATCGACGAAGCCGAAGCGGTTCTTCGGTTCGCGGCGGATCCAGATGTTCTCGGCAACCGTCATGAACGGCATCAGGTTCAGTTCCTGATGGATCATGGCGATGCCGTTTTCGAGTGCGTCGAGCGGCGACTTCAGCCGGATGTCAGCGCCCTTCAGCCGGACCTCGCCCTTGTCGGGCGTATAGATCCCGGCGAGGATCTTCATCAACGTCGATTTGCCGGCGCCGTTCTCGCCCATCAGCGCATGGACTGTGCCGCGCTTGAGCCTGAAAGACACGTCGTCGAGCGCGACGACGCCCGGGAATTCCTTGCGAATGCCTTCGACATTGAGAAGGTATTCGGCGTTGGGTACAGCGCCGCTGGCGCGCACGGCGGCCATCGTTGTCGGACTGAGCGTCATTGTCATTGCCTCCCCGTCAATTCCGGCTTTCGCGGAAAAGTCCTCGCAGCCGGTGGGTCAACCGGCACTCTCTGCGCAGGCGCTAGTCTACAGGATCAGCGCAGCGGCAGCGGGACTGTTTTTGAATGAGAGCGCGGGGATTTCCCGCGCTCTCGATGCAGGATCAGTTCTTGGCCTGGTAGCTCGCCATATTGTCCTTGGTGACGAGTTCGAAGGGGATGTAGACCTTCTTCTCGATCGCTTCGCCCTTGGCGAGCTTGAGGGCGGCGTCAACCGAACCCTTGCCCTGGCCGGCGGCGTTCTGGAACACGGTCACGTCGAGGTCGCCTGCCGCCATGGCGGCAAGCGCGTCCTGGGTGGCGTCGATGCCGCCGATGACGACGCTGTCCATCGAACGACCAGCGGCTTTGAGCGCCTGGATTGCGCCGATCGCCATTTCGTCGTTGTTGGAGATCACGGCGTCAAACTCGAGGCCGGCCGAAAGCCAGTTGGTCACGAGGTCGGAGCCCTGCGTGCGCGACCAGTTTGCAGTCTGTTCTTCGACGATCTCGATGCCCTTGCAGGCTTCGGTTGCAAGCACGTCATGGATATCCTTGGTGCGCATGCGGGCGGCCTGGTTGGACAGTTCGCCCATCATGACGACAGCCTTGCCCTTGCCGTTCAGCATCTTGCAGATTTCCTGGGTCTGCAGCGTGCCGGATTCCTGTTCGTTCGAGGCGACGAAGGCCTGCTTTTCGGGCAGGGTGTCGACGTTGACAGGTTCGCGGTTGACGTAGACCAGCGGAATGCCCGCATCGGCAGCGATCTTCGACATGGCGGCCGTTGCGTCGGTATCGACCGGGTTGACGATGATGGCGGTAACACCGGCCGCGATGAAGTTCTGGATCTGGCTCTGCTGCTTCGAAACGTCGTTCTGCGCGTCCTCGATCTGCAGGTCGACGCCGCTGAGCGTCTTTGCATAGTCGGACATGCCGTTGCGCAGGACCGTCAGGAAGTTGTCATCGAACTGCGCCATCGACACGCCGATGGTCTCGGCATGCGCTGCCGTCGACATCATTACGGCCATGGCTGTACCCAGCAGGAACTTTTTCATTGTCTTTCTCCTCCACATTCGGTGCCCGGCCACACCTTCTCCAGCCGGAAACGCTGACCACGTCGGGCCGCGCCATCCCTGATCGGAAGCGGTACTCCCGCCGCGCTCCGATCAAAACGGAATAAAATAACCAGCGATTTGCAATTACGGAATATGTATTCCATTTTATGCGGGCGCCGTCAAGGGTGTCCTTCGGCGCCTCGCTTCGTTTTCCGGGGATGGCCTGATGTGTTTCGGTTAGAGCCCGGCTTCGATGTGCGCTACGCTCGCCTTGAGAGCGGCGGCCGGGTCGGAAAGCCCGTGGACCTCATCGGCAAAGGGTTCGAAGGAAAACGGACCGGTATAGCCAGCCGCCTTCAGGCGCCGGATCTGCCCGACATTGTCGAGGCTGTCGTTCGCGTCGACCAGAACGCGATGCGAGTCGCGCAAGTCGGAGACCGCCACACTCTTGTCGGTCACACCGGAGATATGAACAAGGCCGGTCACGTCAGGGTAGGTCGCCGCTTCGCCGGCAAGGTGATGGTGGAATGTGTCGTGAACGATGCGGAACGTTCCCTCGCCACCAATTGCCCTTATGCCTTCAACAGCTTCGGTCTTCGAGCGAAGCGAGCAGATCTCAAAGCCGAGCGGCTCGACAAGGCCGGTAATGCCCGCCGAATCAAGCATCGGCCTCAGAGCCGAAAGAGCTTCCCGCAGATTGGCCTGGCGCTCGCCGTCGGCCTGACCGCTGCCGTCGTTGACGGGAACCAGAACCAGCGCCCGGGCACCGCAATCTCGGGCATAGGCGATAAGGTGTCGAGCTTCCTCGGCGCGGGCGTCGTTCCATTCGTTGAATCGCTGCAGCGCATTGATGGAGATAATGCTGACGCCGTGGCTGGCCGCCAGGGCAGCGACGTCTGCAGCCGGCGTGCCATCGAGGATGGCGTTGCCGGTCAGATCGTTGCGGATTTCGACCGACGTCATGCCGAGCGAACGGGCGAGCGCGAAGAACTGATCGAGCGGCAGCGCGGGTGTTGTCATGTGATTGAGGGCGAAGGGAAGGGTGTCCATGGGAATTTTTCCTCCAGGCTGGATTCGTTTTTGGTAAAAATGGAACGTTCGTTCCATTCATAGCTATCCTTCAAAAATCCCTATGGCTAGAAGTCGAGAGGCGGGTGCGCCCCCAAAGGGATTGCATCGTTGAAAGATTGATGCCGGCCGATGAGGTAAGTCTTGCATTTTGTCGCTCTGAAACCTGTGATCCTGGCGAACATGCCGGCCGCTGAATTCAGCCCGGCCGTTTGGAGCTTGCGGCCGATCGCGTTACACTCCGGCTGAGATCAGCGCATCCGGCGATTTTCGCATCTCGACACCGGAGCGCTCGACGAGGTGAGCGGTGTGTCTTCGTTTGACGAACAGGACAATCCGGATGGGTGGGCGTGGCACCCCAGCCGGCAGGCAAGGCTCGGCGCGACCCACTTTGTCCGTCGCGCCTTTCCCTGGCTCGGTTTCTATTTCGATGGGGTCCAAAACCGCTCTACGCTGCATCCAAGGCTCGATGGCGTCGTTTCGTGGGGAGGCCGACTTCCTGCAAAGGCGGCAATGACCATCGCTCGCGTCCGAGGTTTGCCCCACTGGCACCTGGAAGACGGTTTTCTGCGCTCCGTCGGCCTGGGGAAAGACGGCACTCGGCCGGTGTCGATCATTGTTGACGACCTGGCGTTGCCCACGGATGCCAGTAGCGCGTCGCGTCTGGAGTGGCTGATTTCGCGAGCAGTCGACGCTGACGGAGAGGGAACGGGTGAACGCATTCGCCAGCAAATGATCGAGCGAAGGCTTTCCAAATACAACAATCTGCCGAACGTCGAGCCGCACATCGGTCGAACATCGCGTCGTCGGATATTGCTGATCGACCAGGTTTACGGCGACGTTTCCGTCGAGAAGGCGTTGGGTTCGGCCGCATCGTTTCACCAGATGCTCGACGAGGCGGTGGCGACCGGCGCGCAATGTGTTGTTCGCCCGCATCCGGATGTCATGGCCGGTCACAGGCGCGGCTACCTGGCCGAGCGTGCCTCAAGGATCCCGGGCGTCGTGTTCATGAACGACCGCGTGTCCGTCGCCTCGATCCTGGAGGTGGTGGACGAAGTCTGGACCGTCTCAAGCCAGATGGGCTTCGATGCCCTTCTGCGCGAAATTCCCGTGCGTTGCTACGCGATGCCGTTTTACGCAGGGTGGGGACTAACCGAAGACCATGTTGACGACCGAGCGGCAACGGCGCGGCATCGTCGCGCCAGCGCTAGGCCGACAATCGGACAACTGACGTCTGCAGCGCTCGGCACTTATCCCATCTACCGCCATCCGGGACATTGGGCTCCAATGAGCGTTTTTGCAGCGATGGATTTCCTGAGTGCGGAGCTGGCATCTGGTTGAGAGGGTAGGGTGCTGGCCAGTGCTGGGCTGCCTGATTGTCGGTGCGACAGGCGCTAGATATTCTCCGGCGTGAACAGATCGAATGGCAGGAACGTTTGCCCGGGAGCCCCCGTCGGCCCTTTGGCGAGCGCCTGTATCATCAGATTGACCGTCTCGCGGGCAAGGGCGGCAGTCGGCGTTGAGATCGCCAACGTGACGACATCGTCGGCAAGGGCCGCACGTGATTCAGGCGTCAGCTCGTTGACGACGGCGATCAGCTTGCCCTCAAGCTTTTCCTCGCGGATGGCCGAGATGGCGCCTTCCATGCCTCCGCCGCAGACGTAGAAGCCGGTCAAGTCAGGATGGCGTTGCAGGAGGTTGAGCGTCGCCTCGTGGGTGATCTCGGCGGTGTCGAGATTGACCATGGTGTCGAGCACTTCAAAATCGGGCGCGTGCTCGCGGAAATAGGAGCGGAAGCCGATCTCGCGTAGTTCATGGCCGAGAAAGCGATGGCTGCCGACGAAGGCTGCGACCTTGCCGGGCTTTTTCGCGGCCTTGGCAATCATCCAGGCTGCGGTCCTGCCGACCTTGTGATTGTTGAGGCCGACATAACCTTCACGCACGCCAGCGGCAAAATCGGAAAGAAGCGAGAAGACCGGGACGCCGCGCTCCTTCAACTCTTCGACCACGGCCGTGACGGCGGGATAATCCGGGGCAACGAGCGCGATCGCCTGATTGCGGGCCGCCATCGCTCTCAGCTTCTCGGTGATGCCCGTCGGCGTCGAATTGGCGACGAACTCCACCTGGGGCACGGCGCGGACGGTTGAAAGGGCGAGGGCGGCGTTCTCCATCTCCTTGGCGACGATCTGATAGAAGGCTTGCTGCGGCTTCTGCAGCAGGAAGCCGAGGCGGTATTGCGGCAGATCCTCGAAGACGCGCTGTCGCAACAGGCCGACGGCGTGATAGCCGATGCCCTTGGCGGCGTCATAGACCCGGCGCGCCGTCTCTTCGCGCACCGGGTGTCGGCCGTTGAGGACGCGGTCCACGGTGGCGACGCTGACACCGGCAGCGCGGGCAAGATCGGCGATCGTCGGTCTGTTGCTCATGGGCGGCCCCTGAAATGATTCCATCATGCATGAAATGCAAAGATTGATGGTATTTGAGAGAATATATCATAACTGCATTGAGGACTTGCAAAAGTCAACCTATCGTCAAGGCCACGAGATCAGGAGTGGCGGAGGAGAGAGTGATGGCGGTGGTTCCGACGAAGCGTGATTACAGCCTGCTGGGGCGCGATGCCCAGGCAGCCGTCGCCAACGGGCTTTCGGCGGCGGAGTGGTATCACACCGACATTCCGCGCAAGCAGATGAAGGAATTGATGAAGCGCGAGGATGGGCCGGCCATTCGCGATACCGCCATCTGGTTCGGCAGTCTAATTCTCTTCGGCGGCCTCGGCGTCTATTTCTGGGGTAGCTGGCTGGCCGCCCCCTTCTTCCTTGCCTATGGCGTGCTCTACGGATCGGCGTCCGACAGCCGTTGGCACGAATGCGGCCACGGCACGGCGTTCAAGACGATGTGGATGAATGACGCCGTCTACCAGGTCGCCTGTTTCATGATCATGCGCAATCCGGTGACCTGGCGTTGGAGCCACACCCGGCACCACACCGATACGGTTATCGTCGGCCGGGATCCCGAAATCGCCGTCATGCGCCCGCCGGATCTCATGCGGCTGGTCCTGAACTTCTTCGGTATTCTCGATGTCTGGCACGCGGTCATCGATATGGTGCGAAACGCCTTCGGCATCATCAGCGCGGCGGAAAAGACCTTCATCCCGGAAATGGAGCAACCGAAGGCGATCCGGGTCGCGCGTATCTGGCTTGCGATCTACCTCGCAACGATCGGCCTGTCCTTCTATCTCGGCTCGATCCTGCCCCTGATGCTGATCGGTCTGCCCCGCCTCTATGGCGCCTGGCACCACGTTTTGACGGGCCTGCTTCAGCATGGCGGGCTTGCCGACAACGTCACCGATCATCGGCTGAACAGCCGCACGGTCTACATGAACCCGATCAGCCGCTTCATCTACTGGAACATGAACTACCACGTCGAACATCACATGTTCCCGATGGTGCCCTATCACGCGCTGCCGCGCCTTCACGCGATGATCAAGCACGACCTGCCGGAACCCAACCCATCGATGCTTCACGGCTACCGAGAGATGATCCCGGCCTTCCTGCGCCAGCTGAGGAACGAGGACTACTTCCTCAAGCGCGCACTGCCGCTGACGGCAAAGCCCTATCGCGAAGAGTTTCATAACGACGCCCTGGTGCATGCCGCCGAATAGGCACACCAGCCGATAACCAACATTGGGAGGAAAGCCATGAGCGGCAACTGGATAGAAGTCTGCGCGACTGATGCGATCGACGAGGAGGATGTCATCCGCTTCGACCATGAGGGACGGACCTTTGCCGTCTACCGCAGTCCAGACGACAAGTACTTCGCGACCGACGGGCTTTGCACCCACGAACACATCCACCTCGCCGACGGGCTTGTCATGGACGACATCATCGAATGTCCGAAACACAACGGTCGCTTCAATTACAAGACAGGCCAGGCCAAGGGCGCGCCGGTCTGCGTCAACTTGAAGACCTATCCGGTCAAGGTCGAAGCCGGCAGCGTTTTCATCGCGGTGGCTTAAGCGCAAACCCATTGCCCAATGTCAGAACAGGGACAGGCCGATGAACAAGCCCTTGAACAGTATCGTCATCGTCGGTGCCGGAGAATGTGGCGCACGAGCGGCCTTCGCCCTTCGGGAAAAGGGCTATGAAGGCGAGATCACTCTCGTCGGCGCCGAGCCGCACCTGCCCTATGAGCGGCCGCCGCTGTCAAAGGAAGGCTTGGCCGAAGGGTACGGTCCCAAACATGTCGCTGATGCTAAAGGGTATGATGCCGCGAGGATTGCGGTAATCACTGACGCGATAGTCGAGGCGATTGATCGCGCCGCCAAGACGGTGCGAACAGCCGACGGACGGGAGCTTTGCTACGATCGGCTTTTGCTTGCAACCGGCGCCAGCCCCAGGCTCTTTCCCGGGCAGCCGCTGGCAACACCGCAGATCCTGACGCTTCGCACGCATGCAGACGCTGCGGCCATTCGCTCGAAGCTCGCACCCGGCAAGGTGCTCGCCATCGTCGGCGGTGGGTTTGTCGGGCTGGAGCTTGCAGCCACTGCCCGCAAACTTGGCGCAGAGGTCGTGCTGCTCGAAGGTCTGTCACGGGTGCTTTCCCGTGGTGTGCCGGAAGAGATTGCCGCAATCGTTGCCGAACGTCATCGCCTGGAAGGCGTCGACATCCGGTGCAACGCCGCGATCACCGGCATCGAAGCAAGCGCGCAGAAGGTCAACATTGCACTTGCAAATGATGACGTCGTTGTCGCCGACCTCGTCGTTGTCGGAATTGGTGCCGTGCCGAACACCGCACTGGCAGAGGCTGCCGACCTTGCCATCGACAATGGCATTGCCGTCGATGAGACGCTTTGCACCTCCGATCCCGACATTTTTGCCGCGGGCGATTGCTGCTCCTTTCCGCTCGGTCATTATGGTGGCCGGCGCCTGCGGCTCGAAGCCTGGCGCAACGCCCAGGATCAGGGAACCCTCGCCGCCGCCAATCTGCTCGGTGCCGCAGAGCCGATCGTCAGCCTGCCCTGGTTCTGGTCTGATCAATACGACCTCACCCTGCAGATCGCAGGCCTTGCCGAAGGCGCTGAGACGACCGTGCGGCGCGACCTAGGGGACGGCGCCTTCATTCTCTTCCATCTGGACGCGAGCGGCCGATTGCTAGGCGCCAGCGGCATCGGCAAGGGCAACGCTGTCGCGCGCGATATTCGCCTTGCCGAGATGCTGATTGCCGCCGGCAAGCGACCCAACCCGCAGGCGCTCGGCTCGAACGAAACCAAGCTGAAGGCGCTGCTTGCCGCCTGAGGCGTGCCCTTCTTTCATGATGACACGCGATACCAGGAGATCCTGATGCGACACCGCCGCCCGACCGTTGCCGACCTGCTGTCGATCAAGGGCAAGAGACAATTGACGATGCTGCGGGTGGAAACGCTCGAGGAGGCAGAAGCCGCCGAAGCGGCCGGGATTGACCTGGTATCTGTGCCGCCAGCCTTGCTTGGACCGGAGTTTCGCGAAGTGGCTCCGACCTGTTTTGCCTTTCCCGGTCTCGAATACGGTGATCTCGTCACGGCGGAGGAATATATCCGCGCCGCCTTCAGGGCGCTCAAGGCGGGAGGCGATGCCGTCTATTGCGCTGCCAGTCTCTCCACCGTCCGCCGCATGCGCGATGAGGGCATTCCGGTCTGTGGCCATGTCGGCCTCATTCCCTCGAAAGCCACCTGGACCGGCGGTTTTCGTGCAGTCGGCAAGACGGCAGCAAGCGCGATCGATATCTGGCGGCAGGTGAAGGCGCTGGAAGAGGCCGGGGCCTTTGCCGCCGAAATCGAGGTGGTGCCGGGCGAAGTCGCCGCCGCAATCAGCATGAAGACATCGATGCTGATGCTCTCCATGGGCGCCGGCACGGGCTGCGACGCGCAATATCTCTTCAGCGATGACGTGCTCGGTGCCAACAGGGGCCACGTACCCCGCCATGCAAAGATCTACCGCAACTTCGCCGCCGAATATGAGCGATTGCAGCGCGAACGCATCGCAGCCTATGCGGAGTTTGCGCAAGACGTCCGGTCCGGCGCCTACCCGGAACAAGGCCATCTGGTCGGGATCGACAAAGCGGAATTGAGCGTTTTCCTGTCCGACCTGGAGCGCGCGTAAGGCCGCGCCTTGCTTGCCTTGCGTGGTCCGGTTGGTGTATTCAGCCTTTCTGTTTATCTCCCACGCTACAGCACCGGATCTCCACTTGAACGCGTTCGTCGAGGGTACCCTGACATTTCTCGCCATTCTCGCGGTCATCTATGCCGTGACGGTGCTCGTCTACTTTGCGCTTGGTTACGGCATCACCTGGTTGAATGATCGCAACCCGGAGCGGCGCATCCAGAAGGGTCGGCGAGGGGAGAAGCGCAAGGCGATCGAGATCCGCCAGAGCATGTCCTCCATCCTCGTGACCTGCACGTCGGTGGCGATCGGCCTGTACGTCCAGTACCAGGGATGGACGCTGTTTTCACCCTGGACCTTCAGCTGGTGGACGGCCGTGCCGCTCTTCCTGCTTTGCATGGTGCTTTTCGATGCGTGGTTTTATTTCGCCCATCGGCTGCTGCACACCAAGCTGTTCTATAAATACCACCTGCTGCATCACCGCAGCGTTGCCCCGACGGTGTGGAGCAACGATTCGATCGGTCTCGTCGATACAGCGCTGTCGCAGGGCTACTATGCCGTCATCACTTTCGTTGTTCCGTTTCCACCGCTGATCCTGCTGGCGCACCGGCTCTTCGATCAGATCAACGGGACTTTCGGTCATGCGGGCTTCGAGTACTTCGCCTCGCCGACTGCGCGCTATCCCTGGCCGCTGCTCTGCACCACCTACCATGACCAGCATCACGCCGAGTTCAAATACAATTACGCCAACTTCTTCTCCTTCTGGGACCGCGTTTTCGGTACGATTTCCCCGGTCTATGATCGGCGCGTGGAGACTTTCGAGGGCGAGGCGCCGGCCATCACCCTGAAGAAACCTTCAACACCTGCTCCCGCGCAGGAAGCAACGGCAACCTCAGATCGGTAAATGGCGGGCAACATACGCAACGCCATTTTCTCTGATATCCGAATTCGTTAGTTGATTTTTCCAGCACGGATAACAACCTCGGATCACCGTGCCTCGTCGTCTCCGGTAGCGGCAGCTAGGTTCCATGCAACCTACCGCCTCTATTCCACCGGAGATACAGATGAAGAAACTGCTGATCGCGGGCGCCGCCTTTGTCGCGCTGTTGACCGGCCCGGCCTTTGCCGATGCGCCGACCACCCTTCTCAACGCGTCCTATGACGTGGCGCGCGAAGTTTTTGCGGCCGAGAACGAAGCTTTCATCAAGGCGCATCCCGGTATCACCGTCGACCAGTCGCATGCCGGCACCTCGAAGCAGGCACGCGCCATCGTTGAAGGCCTGGAGGCCGACGTGGTGACCTTCAACCAGGTGACTGACATCGACTTCCTGGCAAAGAACGGTTTCGTTGCCGAGGGCTGGCAGAAAGAATTTCCGAACAATGCCTCGCCCTTCTACTCCTTCCCGTCCTTCCTGGTGCGTGCCGGCAACCCGAAGGGCATCAAGGACTGGAGCGATCTCGCCCGCGACGACGTGAAGGTGGTCTTCCCCAACCCGAAGACGTCGGGCAATGCCCGCTACACCTATCTGGCGGCAACCGCCTACGCCAAGGAAGCCTTCAAGGATGATCCGGCCAAGGTCACCGAGTTCGTCAAGAAGATCTTCGACAACGTTCCGGTCTTCGACACCGGTGGCCGCGCGGCAACGACGACCTTCGTCGAGCGCGAAATCGGCGACGTGATCATCACCTTCGAGGCGGAAACCCGCTCGATCGCCAAGCAGTACGGTACTGACAAGTTTGAAAGCGTCGTGCCTTCCGTCAGCCTGCTTGCTGAATTCCCGGTCGCCGTCGTCGACAAGGTGGCCGACAAGCGCGGCTCGCGTGAACTGGCCAAATCCTATCTCGATTTCCTCTACACTGAGGAAGGCCAGAAGATTGCCGCCGAATACGGCCACCGCGTCCACAACGAAAAGGTCGCCGCCGAGTTCAAGGACCAGTTTCCGGAGATCCGCCTGGTCAAGGTTGAAGACGTCTTCGGCGGCTGGAGCAAGATCAAAGACGAACATTTTGCCGCCGGTGCCACGCTCGACCAGATCTACGGCAATCGCTGACACGCGATAGCAGGTCGAACCTTTTTGCCCGGCGAGCCCTGCTCGCCGGGTTCTGCCGTGAATGAAAGCCATGCCGCCGTGGAGGCGATCTCTTGAAACGCAATGTTCTGCCCGGACTTCCCTTGTCGCTGGGCATCACCCTCTTTTACGTCGGGCTGATCGTCGTGCTGCCGCTCGCGGCACTCGTGTTCAAGGCGGCGAGCCTTGGACCATCGGAATACTGGGCGATCGTCTCTTCCCCCCGTGCCGTCGCAAGCTACAGGGTAACGGTGCTTTCGGCGCTCGTCGCCACCGCCTTCAATCTCGTCTTCGGCCTGGCGCTCGCATGGGTTCTCGTTCGCTACCGCTTTCCGGGCAGGCGCATCGTCGATGCGATCGTCGACCTGCCTTTCGCGCTGCCGACGGCCGTTGCCGGCATTGCCTTGACCACGCTCTTTGCCTCGAATGGCTGGTTCGGGTCGCTGCTTGCGCCCCTCGGCATCAAGGTCGCCTACACCCCGCTCGGCATCATGGTCGCCATGTGCTTCACCAGCCTGCCCTTCATCGTGCGCACGGTGCAGCCTGTGCTCGAAGACCTCGATCCGGCGCTCGAAGAGGCGGCGCAATCGCTCGGGGGATCGGACCGCACTATATTCCTGCGCGTCATCCTGCCCTTGCTGATGCCGGCGCTGCTCGCCGGCCTGTCGCTCTCCTTTGCCCGCTCGCTAGGGGAATTCGGTGCGATCATCTTCATTGCCGGCAACCAGCCGATGGAGACGGAAATCACCGCTCTGCTCGCCTTCATCAGGCTTGAGGAATACGACTATCAGGCGGCAGCCGCGATCGCTTCGGTGCTGCTGATCACTGCCTTCCTGATGCTCGCTGCCACCAATCTGCTGCAGGCGCGTGCCTTGCGCTACACCGCGAGGTCCTGACGATGGCACAGAGCAGACGCAAGCCGCCCCGTGTCGGCGACGGGCCGATCATCCGCCGCGTGCTCATCGGCACGACGCTGTTTTTCGGCGCCATACTGGTGCTCGCGCCGCTGATCGTGATCGCTGTCGAGGCCTTCAGCCAGGGTTTGAAGGCCTATGCCGCGACGATCGCCCATCCCGATACGCGCCACGCCATCCTCATGACGGTCGCGACCGCCTTGATCGCCGTGCCGGTCAACACGGCCTTTGGTCTTGCCGCGGCATGGGCGATCACCAAGTTCGACTTCTGGGGTCGGCGCGCGCTCCTCGTCGTCATCGAGATCCCGTTCTCGATCTCGCCGATCGTTGCCGGTGTCGCCTATCTCTTTGTCTACGGCCTGCAGGGGCTGTTCGGCCCGATGCTTGAGGCGGCGGACGTCAAGATCCTCTTCGCTCTGCCGGGTATCGTTCTCGCCTCGATGTTCGTGACGGCGCCGTTCGTCGCGCGCGAACTGATTCCGCTGATGCAGGCGCAGGGCAGGGACCTTGAGGAGGCGGCAACCTCGCTTGGCGCTTCCGGCTGGCGCACGTTCTTCTCCGTCACGCTTCCCAACGTGAAATGGGCGCTGCTTTACGGCATCGTTCTCTGCAATGCCCGTGTCATGGGCGAGTTCGGTGCGGTCTCGGTAGTCTCCGGCAACATCCGCGGCCAGACGAACACGCTGCCGCTCCATATCGAGCTGCTCTATCACGACTACCAGGCGGCTGGCGCCTTTGCCTCCGCCTCGATCCTCGCGACGCTTGCCGTCTTCACCATCATTGCCAAGGTCGCTCTCGAGCGCCGCGGTGCCGGCCGCAGGCCTGCACTTGCCGCTGCCGCCAAGGACCAGAACGCAGGAACCAGCCCATGAAGATCCGTCTCGACCAGGTGGTCAAAACCTTCGATACGTTCCGCGCCGTGCGTGGTGTCTCTCTCGATATCGAGAGCGGACAGCTGGTGGCGCTGCTCGGGCCCTCCGGCTCGGGCAAGACGACGATCCTGCGAATGGTCGCCGGCCTCGAATATGCTGACGGTGGTCACATCTATTTCGGCGATCAGGACGCAACGGATATTCCCGTGCGCGACCGCGGCGTCGGATTCGTCTTTCAGCACTATGCGTTGTTCCCGCATATGACTGTCGGCGAAAACATCGCCTTCGGCATGAAAGTGTCGAAGACCAGGCGCAGCAAGCCGGAAATCGCAGCGCGGGTTCAGGAACTGCTGCGCCTCGTCAGGCTCGAAGGTCTGGGCGACCGCTTTCCGGCCCAGATCTCCGGCGGCCAGCGCCAGCGCGTAGCGCTTGCCCGCGCGCTGGCGGTCGACCCGAAGGTGTTGCTACTCGACGAACCTTTCGGCGCGCTCGACGCCAACGTCCGCCGCGACTTGCGCCGCTGGCTGCGCGAGATCCACGACGAACTGGGGATCACGACCCTCTTCGTGACGCATGATCAGGAAGAGGCGCTCGATCTCGCCGATCGCGTCGTCATCCTCGATCAGGGACGGATCGTGCAGGAGGGCACGCCTGCCGAAGTGTGCCGAGAGCCGAATTCGGCATTCGTTATGCGGTTTCTGGGGGATGCGAACCGGCTCTCGGCGAATGTTCGGGGCGGTCAGGCCTTTGTCGGCGAGACCGCGATCGAGGCGGAAGCGTCGAGCGATGGTCCCGCGGAGATTTATCTGCGGCCAGGCGACATCGAATGGCAGCCCGCGGGAGAGGGGCTGGCCGCTTCGGTCGTCCGCGTCCTCGACCGGCCGGGCAGCCGACGGGTACTCGCGACGGTGGAAGGTGGAGCCGCACTGGAGTTTGACGTCCCGCCCGAGACCGACGTCAGGGCCGGCCAAGAAGGCCGGCTGACGATCAAAAGGGCGCGCCTGTACCCAGCCTGAGGCGCTTGGGAAAGACCGGGATCGGGTTTGCTCGGGTAAAGCGACATTTACGAGTTAAATTTCGGCCAAGCCTCTGGCATAAGCGGATACCGAATCCGGTTTCGTTGAGTTGCAAGATTGAGAACGATGGCTGACGCTTTAGAGGATGCGTTCGAGGTGCCGCTCGACGGGGCTCCTGAATCCTATGCCGACCATCCCATCGTCTTGACGGTCCTTGACCCGGAGCATCGGCTTGGACTTCGTCCGAGACTGGCCCTGCACCGGAAGGGCAGGGTTCCGGCGACGGTATTCCGCTCTTTCCTGATCAATGGCAACGGGCGGGGGCGGTTTTACGGCTGGATGCCGGTGCAGTTCGAAGGCGCCACGCTCCTCGCCGATGGGGCGACCACGCAAGGGGCGACGGAAACAGCGCCCGAGATCCGCGTGCGGCGCCTGTCGCTGTTCGAACTCGCGATCACTCTTATCCTGCGAGACCCCCTGATGATCCTGCGCATCCTGCGCCTGCTGTTGGTGGGTAACGTGAAAGGTGCCGCGTTCCGCTTCGTCCGACAATGCGACGCCCTTTCGGCGCCCGACTATCGCGATTGGCTCGCGGCTCAAGAGACAGCAGAGCGCGCGGAAGCGCCTGATCCTCCCGACGAATGGTCGCTGAAACCCCTTGTCTTCGTTTCAATCGAAGACGGAAGCGAAGGGGCTGTGGCTGAAACTCGGGCTTCGCTTGCCAATCAGACCTGGCGCGGCCACGTGGAGGTGCCAGCCATCGACGTTGCCCGCCGGAAAAACGGCGATGCGGCGCAAGCTCATCTGTGGATGCGGATTCCCGCGGGCATGCGCCTGGCCCCGCGTGCGTTGGAGCGGCTCGTCAGGCCCTTCGTCTTCTCGCCTTCGGTGGCGGCGGTCTATAGCGACGAAGATTGCATCGACGGACGTGGCCGACACTTTGCACCGTTCTTCAAACCAGCCTGGAACAAGCCTCTGGCGCAATCCGGTTGGCTTCCGCTCGATGGCGCGCTCGTTCGCCTCGCTGACCTGCCTGAGGGCCTAGATCTCGTAAGCACGCCGTTCGCAGAGCTTGTCGCAAAAGCTGCCAACCGACGGCCGGGCGCGGTTCTTCATGTGCCGCGGGTGCTGTTGCATAGGAACGCTCCATACCAACGAGTGACCAGGGCCATCGTGCCGCGGGCGGGCTCCATCGAGACACCAAAGGTCAGTGTGGTGATCCCGACGCGCGACCGGGCTGACCTGCTCGATGCGTGTTTGAAGGGCCTGTTTGAAAGGACCGCGGGTGTCGATCTGGATGTGATCGTCATCGATAACGATAGCAGCGATCCGGCCGCGCTCGCACTTATGCAGCGGTATGAGGTGGCTGGGCGTATCCGCCGCGTGGCGCTTCCCGGGCCGTTCAATTTTTCAACGGCTTGCAATCTCGGCGTAGCCACATCGCGCCACGAATTGATCCTGCTGCTCAACAACGACGTCGAGCCATTGCAACCCGGATGGCTCGCGAATCTCACTGCGGAACTGGATAATGAAGAGGTCGGTGCGGCCGGCTGCTTGTTGTTCTTTCCGGACGGATATGTGCAGCATGGCGGCGTGACGTTCGGCGCCGGCACTGTTGCCCGCCACAGCTTTCATTTCCTCCATCCGCAGTCCGGCGAGGATCATGGCCTATTGCGCGAGCGACGCGAGATCTCGGCGGTTACGGCAGCCTGTCTGTTGACGCGCAGGAGCCTTTGGCAGCATCTCGGCGGTATGGATGAGGAAAATCTGACTGTCGCGTTCAACGATGTGGACTACTGCGTCAAGGTACGGCACGCGGGCATGAAGATTATCTGGACGCCTGATAGTGCCATGTTGCATAGAGAGTCGGTCTCACGAGGTGCGGATAACACACCGGAAAAGCTGCGCCGCTTTGCGCGCGAGGAACAGACAGTCTACCAGCGGTGGGGCGATATCTTGCGGAACGATCCGTACCACAATCCGAACCTTTCGCTGATCGCCGAAGATCTCGTCCTCGAGGCCCATCCGCGCGATCTGTCGCCGAGGTCATCGGCATGACGGGTCTGAGAGAACGGCTTGCGCTTTGGATCGAGAAAAGGCTGCCGCGACCGTGCTTGAGACGCGGCGCAACCGGTTCTCCCCGCGGGCCGGTCAAGAGGATCATCGTCTTCGGACGCATGCCCAACCCGACCTACGACTATTATTTCGCAGCGCGGCTCGAAGCGCCGGGCATGCCCCCGTTCCAGGCTGTCGACATCAGGCACGGCAATCTTGGCGAACTGGACCCGCAAGGGGCCTTCATCATCGTCTGCCGCTACGCTTCGCCGGACGTGCTGACCTGGCTCGACACCCATGCGGATCGCTTTTCCGGGGTCGGCCTCTTTCTCGACGACGATATCCCAGCGGTTGTGACGGGAAGTGACGCCGATCTCTCCTACCGCCTGTTTCTTTATTTTAGAGCGCTTTGGCCCCTTCGCCGTCTCAATCGTCACCTCGATATCGTCTGGACCTCGACGCGGCATTTGGCGTCGACATTGCAGTTGCATCAGGTCCAGGTGCTGCCTCCGGCGCCGCCGGAACGCTTGTGGAAGCGCGCTGCCGATGCCGCCCACGCTACAAACCGAGCCTCGGACCAGGTGTTGATCGCCTATCACGCCACGGGTGTTCACCTCGAAGAACACCGCTTTCTGCGTCCCGTTATCGAGAAAGTCTTGGCGCAGCGACCGCAAACTCGGTTCGAGGTCTTCGCCGACGGGCGTGCGGCATCAATCTGGGCCGGTATGGAGCGTGTATCTGTGCGAAAACCGATGCCCTGGGCCGACTATCTTGCCGACGCCGAACAACGCACGATCGACATCATGCTCGTACCCCTTCACCCGTCGCGCGTGAACGATAGTCGCGCGCCGACGAAGCGGATCGATGTCGCGCGGTACAAGGCGGCCGGGGTGTTTTCGGAGAGCCTTGCATATGGCTCGTCGCGAGATTCGGGGGAGTTGCGAGTGCCTTACGATGCCGGAGCGTGGCGCGAGATCGTTCTACAGCTTGTTGACGATGATAAAATACGTCGCAGGGTTGCGCTCGCGATGGGCCAAGCAGTATTGCAAATGACGACGGCAGCGGATACGGGTCTTGAGGTTTTCAGAAGGCGGCAAGCGTAGCTCGATGTCGCGCGTTTGATTGGGTTTAGGGGCCCGGGCCCTTTTACGTAAGGTATTTGCAATGACTTCCAAGATTGTGTTGCTTCGTCCCAGACGATATGGTGACGATCGCGGATGGTTTACCGAAGTGTATAGCGAGCGGGCTTTTGCCCGCCACGATATCGACGACCGCTTCGTTCAGGACAACCATTCGCTTTCGGTTCCCGCCGGTACTTTGAGAGGCCTGCACTTTCAGACGCCACCTTTTGCCCAGGCCAAGCTTGTTCGCTGCACCCGCGGGCGGATTTTTGATGTTGCCGTGGATATCCGCCGGAACTCCCCCACGTTCGGGCGTTGGGTCGGCGTCGAACTTTCCGCTGAAAACGGCCATCAGCTTTATGTGCCGGTGGGCTTTGCTCATGGATTCGTCACTTTGGATTCGTCGACAGAAGTAACATACAAAGTTTCGAACTTGTATTCGCCGCAGAATGATGGGGGCATCTTATGGAACGATCCAGCGATCGGTGTCGAGTGGCCACTGCCGCAAGGGGTTGATCCGATGTTGAGTCCGAAGGACGAGCAGCAGCAGCTGCTCCGCGATTTCGATAGTCCGTTCGACTATGATGGAACTCCGCTCGAATTGGTCGAAGTGAAATTTTAGAGGAATCGATCATGCGTATATTAGTCACCGGCGGCGCTGGCTTCATTGGATCGGCATTAGTTCGGCACCTCATCGAAAACACGGAACATGAAGTTCTGAACTTCGACAAGCTGACTTATGCCGGAACACTGACCTCTCTTTCAGCCGTTGCCGCTTCGCCGAGATACAGCTTCAAGCAGGGCGACATCTGCGACGAGCGAGTTGTGGCGGCCGCGATCAGCGACTTCCAGCCCGATGTGATCACCCACCTTGCCGCCGAATCTCATGTCGATCGATCGATCGATGGTCCTGGTGCCTTCGTTCAAACGAATATTGTCGGTACTTACAGCATGCTCGCGGCGGCTTTGGACTACTGGCGCAAGCTCCCGACGGATCGTGCACAGAGCTTCCGTTTTCACCACATCTCGACGGACGAGGTTTTCGGCTCACTCGGCGAGACGGGTTACTTCACTGAAACCACACCCTATGATCCTCGCTCGCCTTACTCCGCTTCCAAGGCTGGCTCAGACCATCTCGTCTCCGCCTGGGGCCACACATATGGTCTGCCCGTATTGATCACCAACTGCTCGAACAACTACGGGCCTTATCATTTTCCTGAAAAGCTCATTCCGCTGATAATCGTCAAAGCACTCGCAGGCGCGCCGCTTCCCGTTTACGGGAACGGTACGAACGTGCGCGACTGGCTCTATGTAGAAGACCATGTCCGCGCGTTGCAATACGTATTCGAGAAGGGAATTCCAGGCCAGACATATAACGTCGGTGGCAATTCCGAACGACGAAACATCGACGTGGTGAAGACCGTCTGCGAAATTCTGGATCGGCAGCATCCGCGCGCAGACGGGCGATCCTATGGTGAACAAATCACTTACGTCGCTGACAGGCCAGGTCATGATCAACGCTATGCGATTGATGCACGCAAGATTAGTGATGATCTCGGCTGGAAACCGGCCGAGAGCTTTGAAAGTGGTATCGAAAAAACAGTCGCTTGGTTCTTGGGAAACCGCAATTGGTGGACAGAGATTATCGAACGCGGCCAGGCCTCGATGCGTCGAGGACTGGGCGCATGAGCAAGGCTCGCATCCTTGTTACAGGGGGATCGGGTCAAGTTGGAACCGAATTACTTCGTAACGAATGGACAAGCGATGTTGAAATAGTCGCACCGACCCGCCAAGAATTTGACCTCAGTGAATTTGATCGCCTTGAACGCTACGTGATAGAGGGTGATTTCGCAGCTGTGGTCAATTCGGGAGCCTATACTGCGGTGGATCGAGCGGAAGACGATGTTTTGACAGCTTGGAAGATCAACGCACTGGCCCCAGCCGCGCTCGCGGCTGCGACCAAAAGCTGCGGGATACCGATTATACACGTCTCGACAGACTATGTGTTTGATGGAGCTAAAGACGGTATTTATGTCGAGAACGATCCGGTCGCACCACTCGGTGTATACGGGGCTTCCAAGGAAGCTGGCGAACAGGCAGTCCGAACCGGAAATCCTAAGCATATTATTCTACGAACAGCTTGGGTTTTTGGAGCGACTGGGAGCAACTTTGTAAGGACCATGATCCGCTTGGGGCGAGAGAAACCAATTCTCAGAGTGGTCGATGATCAACTCGGATCACCCACTGCTGCAACCGACATCGCTCACACTTTGGTCAACGTTACCCGACAGCTGATTGATGACGATCGTCCCAAGACGGGAACGTTTCATTTTGTCAACTCCGGGACGGCGACGTGGTACGAGCTTGCTCACGAAGTTTTTCAAGAGCTTGGTCGCCGTGGTGAAGAAACTCCTGTGTTGGAGCCGATTAGCTCAGATCAATACCCTACACGCGCGCGCCGACCGCGCAATTCGCGGCTGTCAACGGATAAACTGCGACGCGAGCTGGGAATACAGCCGCGCGATTGGACCGATGCCTTGCGGCAAATCATTGGTGCTCTTTGAACTATACTTAGGGGGCGCTGCCGCCCGTTTTCCGGCGCGCGATCACGCAAATTGTGTCAAGTCGCCCTTCTTGGTGGCGTCTTTAGGATATTGAGAGGCAAACATTCCATGAAGGGCATCATTCTCGCAGGCGGTTCCGGGACGAGGCTTCACCCGGCAACGTTGACAATTAATAAGCAGCTCATACCGGTATACGATAAGCCGATGATCTATTATCCGCTCTCGGTTCTAATGCAGGCGGATATTCGGGATATACTAATTATTTCGACTCCTGAGCACCTAGAGAGCTACAGGCGATTGTTTGGTACAGGGGCACACCTAGGCCTGCGTATGCAGTATGCGGTGCAAGAGCAGCCAAACGGACTGGCCCAAGCGTTCACAATCGGCGAAGAATTCATTGGGTTAGACCCTGTTGCTTTGGTCTTAGGGGATAACATTTTTTTTGGCGCAGGGCTCGCTGAGCTTCTCGAAAAGGCTCGGGATCGCAAGTTGGGGGCAACGGTTTTTGCGTACGAAGTGGAAGACCCAGAGCGCTACGGGGTTGTGGAACTAGCGACTGATGGACACGCGATCAGTCTGGAAGAAAAACCCGAGAAACCCAAGTCTCGGTTCGCTGTAACGGGTTTGTATTTTTATGATAACCGCGTAGTTGAATATGCTAAGGGACTAACGCCGTCCCAAAGAGGTGAATACGAGATTACCGACATCAACAGAATATACATGAAGAAAGGGGCGCTATTTGTAGAAATTATGTCCCGCGGTTACGCTTGGTTGGATACAGGTACTCACGATAGCCTGTTGGAGGCATCTGAGTTCGTGCGGGTTATTCAGCATAGGCAAGGAACGAACATTGCATGTATTGAGGAGATAGCATTTCTTAACGGATACATTACTAGGGAACAGCTTATTGAGTTCGGGAAGCAGTATGAGAAAACAGCTTATGGCAAATACTTATTGAAGATCGGTGCTCAGTAATCTTGTTTCTACGAGATGGTTTTAGACAGCATAGGGATTAGAGCTACCTGCTCTTGAAGCGTCCGGCGATGTTTTCGACATTCGATCTGTCCGATTCCCGTAGAAAGTATTACGAACATGCTACGATGGAGAACTAATTTGAAAAGAGTGCTAGTAACCGGTGGCGCGGGCTTTATCGGGGGGCACTTGGTGAAGCGGCTCCTCCTCGACGGGTTCGGGGTCGTGGTTCTGGATGACTTGAGTACAGGGCAACTTTCCAAGATCCCCAGTAAGGCCACCTTCGTCCAAGGAAGTGTTCTTGATAGAGAGTTGGTTGACGCGACCATCGCAAACGTCGATGCCTGCATCCATCTTGCCGCGATAGCCTCGGTACTCCGGTGCAATGGTGAGCTGGTATCTTCCCATCAAGTGAATACAACGGGTTTTCTTCGTGTGGTGGAGGCAATATCTCGAGTAAATCGAGATGTGCAACTGTTGTATGCGTCCTCTGCCGCAGTTTACGGCGCTAACGAGTCCTGCCCTTTGCACGAGGAACTAAAGACCGATCCGATATCACCGTACGGTGTTGATAAAATGAGCTGCGAGCTACACGCGCGAGCTGCGTATGAAGTTTACGGAATATCTAGCTTCGGCTTTCGTTTTTTTAATGTGTACGGGCCTGGCCAGGATCCGTCGTCGCCATATTCAGGGGTAATCACCAAATTCACCGAAATGATAAAGCGAGGCGAGAATCTTTCAATATTCGGCGACGGCGAGCAGACACGAGACTTCGTATTCGTAGGCGACATAGTTGATTGCTTGGTCGCTGCATTGAGGCAAGGTACAACAGGTGCAAAGATCTTAAACGTCTGTACAGGGGAAAAGGTTTCGATCAATGAGCTCGCGCGTATAATAACAGAGATATTCGAGACCGATCCTAATGTAGAATATAAGGCAGCTATGGCTGGTGAGGTCCGGCATTCTGTCGGTGACCCGAGTAGGCTGATGGCGAAATTGGGTTGCGGTGCGAGTACCAGTTTGAGAGAAGGGCTGCGATCGTTTCTCAAGTAACTAATGAAACCCAATGGTGTCCGTGACCGATGCGATGAGAGTGGTTTCAGCAATCGTTTGCTGTCGATCTGTTCGTCTTCCGCGGTCCGAGCGGCGGCCTGATCAAGGTGATCTGGCATGGTGGCCGGGGTGCCTGCCTGTTCACCAACAGGCTTGAGCGCGGGCTGTTCATATGGCCACACGCGGCCGACTGCACGGCGGCTATCACGCCAGATCCTCACTCAGTCAGCTATGCGAGTTTGGCCGAGCCGCGGCACGGGTATTGGGGGCGTCATGACAACGCACTCGTGCGGCAGATGTGCCGTGAGCGTCCGGCGAAGGCATTTTCGCTTGGTCGAGAAACCGATATTATAGGCCGCGTTTCATCTCGTCTGCCATAACGCGTTCGACCACATCCGGATCGCATTGTTCATCGACGAGAAACTGGCGGATTCCACCATCCCATGTCCGTATGTCGGCGAGGAGATCTTGGAGCTCGTCCACGCCGTTCTGGGTCAGGCCCTTTGTGCCGTATTCGCTGCCGTCGCGGAGATAAAGCAATTCGCCTTCGCTGATATTATCCGAGTTGGCGGTCACCTCTTCGATCAACTCGAGGTTCTCGCCGATCATCTCAGCGATCTCTTTGAGGGTATAGATGATCCTTGAGCGTGCCATCACGCAGCCTCATACCGGTCTTTTGCCGGAGTCCACTGCCACGGGAGCAGTGCCTCAAGTCGATCCTTCGGATGGCTCTGGATCCGGGTCAGGACGTCTGTCAGATAGGTCTCTGGATTGTGGCCATGGAGTTTAGCTGTCTCGATGATGGTCAGGATATTGGCGATGCGCTCGCCGCCCTTGTCTGATCCGGCGAAGAGCCAGTTTTTTCTGCCAATTCCAAGCGGCCGCATGGCGCGCTCAGCTATGTTGTTATCGATTTCGACACGGCCATCGTCAACGTAGACGCTCAAAGCTGCCCATCGCGAGAGAGCGTATCGCATCGCTTCTGCAAGCTTCTGTTTCTGCGGGAGCGTCGAAAGCGTCGTTTCAATCCAGGCCTTGCGGTCCGTCAGAATGGGTCTGGCGTGTTGCTGGCGCAGTGTTCGCCTCTCGTCAGCCGACATTCCGCGGATACGATCCTCAATATCGTAGAGTGCACCGATGCGCGACAGTGCCTCGTCGGCGATCGGAGA
>UBXV01000046.1 GCA_900469625.1 Hyphomicrobiales bacterium | reverse complement strand
TTTAATGGTAGGACTGCCGGTGGTGGTGGCAGCGAAATACCGGCCAACGTGTTAACTGCGGGCTATCGGACACTGCCTGCCGTCCGCGGGGTTTTCAAAAAACGCGCAGCGATGGCGCGGGGCGTGAGCTTCGCCGAAGCTATCCGACGCATCATTTTCACGAGCACGATGGAAAGCTGCGGCACGCTTCTTTCAAGGGTTTGCGCGAGTCAACGTCGACGTGTTCGAGCTAAACAATAGGCCCTGCGGGACGGGGGGCCAGAGCGTTCGAGTCGGGATAGGCGAACAACTCTCGCGGGGAGGCGATTGTTCCTGCGCCGGTATTGGTACTTTTAGTTTCTGCCTTCCCGCCCGGCTCACATTGCTCTGGTTGTTTTATTGCTGTCTGCAACTTAACCGTCGAAGAGTCGAAGAAGACCACAATAGTTTGGCTTGCGCGGGGCCGAACCGACCTGAGGCAAGTGCCGCAACATGTCCTCGGCTGCAACCTTTGCACTTGAAGAAAAAATCATACCACGCCGGCAGATTGGCGACTTCCGGTCGTCGGGCCGGCGCACCGTTCAAAGTTATTTTCAACCGCTTGCTTCGTGGTCAAATATATCTGAGGTAGCAGCTGACAAGGCTCTAAAAGAACTCATCGAGAAGGCGGTAAAATTGAACCCGCTCAGGTTTCAATTTCTCGACTCCATATCGATCGAGAAAGGGCTTGACGAAATCTGTTCCCAATTCCTCTGCGATATCGCGACTGGTCAACACCAGATCTTGATGTCGGTCGGCCACACCCAACCGAACGCAATCGATGAACCCATTGAAGCGACCGGAGGCGACCATAAGATTGGGGAGGCAGGCATCGCCATGTGTCACCACGAGATCCTCCTGAATTGGAAGGAACGCCATTAATCGCTCGTACAATTCCAGAGGCTCGAGCCCTTTATGCTCTTCGTCGAAATCGTCACGTTCCACCAGGCCCGCTTCCATACGAGCGCGGGCTCGTTGGACGCGATGTCTCGCACCGTGATCAAAGGGGCACGTAGCGGGATCGAGTTGGTGTAAAAGCCGCAGCGCGTCGGCCATGATCTCTATCTTTTTTGCGGGTTCGAGGGCGGCTGATAACAAATCGCTACCTGGGACAGCCCTCAGCAACAACCAGTCGCGCGCGCTGTCGTAAACCTCGGCGATCACTTGCGCCCCAGAATACCTGCCGTCGAGAGCCACCGAAGCCGCAGCGCCTCGTCCCGAATTTCGCCGAAGGGGCCTGCAAGACCCGTTTTGACAAAAAGAGGCGTTTTGCCGGGCGCCGTGAGCCGGAATACACTGGCCTTTGAACACCCGACGGTCTGCAGATCCCAACCGTATCCCACGGTCCTTTCGCGCAGTGTATGCGGAAGCTTGGAAATGAGGCTTTCAGTTTCCAATGCGCTGATCTTGTTGAGGTTTCGTACTGGTTCAATCATGCCGTTCTCCACGTACCACTCGGATGAGCAGGCGTTTGGTACCATTTGGGTATCCCGGACAGGCGCGTCGGCGACTACCCATCACTAACTGCGCGCCCGGCAATCGCCTTGCAACGGGCAAGAGCCCACAATGCATCTTCTTGAGCTCCGTTCATCGCGCTTTGGAAAAGCTGCTCGAGACCGATGCGAAGCTGGTAGGCGCGCAGTTGAAGCGACCGCTCCAGCACCGGGGCTCGCTGCTCGAGGAAGAGCGCCTGATGTTCCATGCATCGGAGCCATGGGCGCCAGAAGAAAATGTTGGCCATGTCATAAAGCGGATCGCCGATGAGGGCCTCACTCCAATCGATCACGCCCGTCACCCGTCCGGCATGCGCAAGCACGTTGTTTGACCCAAAATCACCGTGGACCAGGCCACAAATCTCCGGGCAGTGGTCTGCCCATTGGACAAATTTCTCAAGGAGGGGCGGAGCGGCGGCTCGCAACTCGTGCGACTGGAGCGCAAGCCAGTCGTATTGCCGCGCATCGGCGATGGCCATCAGATATGCATGCCAAGTGGGAAAATGGCCGACGCCATCGGGTCCGAACCGGCCAAATCCGCCCAAAGATCGAACGTCGGTAGAAGCGATGACGTCCAGGACGTGGGCGACAGGTTCGACGATGGTCGGCAAGTCATCCTCGGGCAGATCCTGAAGGGTAATGCCAGCCGCCTTTCGCGATACGCAATAGCTGAGATCTTCATCAAAATTGCCGATACGCACTATCTCGGGGATCGGCAGCGCCGGCCCACTGAAGGCGCAATACGCAAAGGCATCCTTGTGAAAACCACCTGCACTCCTGCTAATGCGCAGTACATACGGGTTGTCATTCGCTTGGAACTCAAATGCTCGTGACTCTTCGCCTTCCGCAAGTTGGCCCAGTGCTGCGCACTCGCCAAATTCCTTGATGAGAAAGGCCGCCACAGCGGGCATTTCGACACTCGGTTTTTCCATTGCATGATTTCTCTGTACGAGCGATTTATTGAACATCGGGTCGCCACCCTCCGCCCGGCAATCGTTTCAACGCTTGCCGCCGGGGCATTGAACATGACATATGGGTCCTCCTCTCCAAGTCGGCATCGGATGCTCACCAAGAGCGGTCTCCACGGCGTGGCGCGCGAGCAATCGTGTCGAGTCCAGGGTGGGAAGGGGAGAGTCTCCCGGCGAAACAAGAAGGGGGATCTCTGTGCAGCCGAGAACGACTGCGTCACAGCCCCGGTCGCGGAAATTGGCGATGATCCGGACGTGCATTTCTCTTGCCTCGGAGGTGAAAATGCCGCGACAAAGCTCCTCAAAGATTACCTCATTTATGGAATTTCGATCATGCGTCGAGGGTGCAACTGCCTCGACAACATGGCGCTCTGCGGCCTTAAAATACATCGGCTCCCCAGTGATCCATTTGGTGCCCAGGATGCCGATCTTGTGAAAACCGAGCCTTTTTGCCTCGGCCATTGCCACGTCAGCAATGTGCAACCCGGGCAGCGTTAAGCGACCCGAGCCCACCTCCAGGGCCAGATGGGCCGTGTTGTCCGGGCAGACGAAAAAATCGCAACCGCTGGCGGCCAGCCTTTCAACGCTTGTAGCGAGCGTGCCTTCAATGTCCGGTAGAAGGCTGTCTTCCCAGGCCGGCATGCTCGCCCCCATGGCGATGACGCTCATCGTGATATCGGGATGGTGATGCGCGCCGAGCCGGTTAGCGCCCTCATGGCACATCGTGAGGTAGCAAAGAGCCGACCCCTCGGCACTGTGCGCCAGAATTCCAATATGTTTCATTTCGGACCTCCTGTGGATGTCGGCGTCGCTGGCGGAGCGTCTCAAGGGTGGACCTCGGCCATTTCGCCGGCCTCACGGGCAAGCCAATCCGTGGCTTGCGCGCGGATTGCCCTCCGATCGAGCCGATAGACAGTCCAACTGGTGGACGTCATCGTGCCTATCTTTCGGTGGCGGCTTGCGGTTCTGCGGTGAAGTTGCCCCCGCACGAAACCTTGCATGTCCTCCTCGGTCAGCCACACCGAAAGGGAGCCGGACCGAAGTCGCAAGGCGTCCGTCCAAAGCCATGTTCCAACTGCGCCGGGAAGATTATGCCAACACCGCTTGAGCCGCCATCCCTCGAAAACGATAGCGGGCATGTCGAACATCCGTGCGGCGTGAAAATGCGTGCCGCTTACAAAAAGTTTCCGCGGGTTCGCCAGGCATTGTTCGTACTCTGGTCCGGGGGTCCAGCGTGACCACATCATCGGCATTGCCTTCCTCTGAATTCAAGCAAGCAGCTTGGATGCGATACAATCAAAAACCGCCGCCCACTGCGCCGATGCGGCGCGGGAGCGTCGTGGATACTAAGTTGTCTAATGGTCAGAAGTGCGAATTGATAAATTATCGACTGTGGGTCGGTAAATAACCGACTGAGAGTCGATAAGTCAATCGACTTTTGAAATGGGGATGATAGAAAGTCGATATGGTTACTCAGGCAGAACGACGGGAAACAACCCGCAACGCGGTCATGCAGGCCGCTACGACCCTTTTTGGAACGGTGGGGTTTGCTACCACGACGGTGGATCAGATTGCCGGCGAGGCGGGGGTGGCGAAGGGAGCTGTGTATCACCACTTCGCAAACAAGGAGGCGATTTTCGCTGCTGTGTTTGAGATGACGTCGAGAGAAGTGGTGGAGAAAGTCGCAGCCGCAGGTCGCCTAGCTGATGATCCGCTCAAAGGGATCAGCGAGGGCACAAGAACCTACTTCGAATTATGTACCGATGGTCCAATTGGGCGGATCATACTGACTGACGGCCCCGCCGTCCTGGGATGGCGGGTATGGCGGGATATCGACAGACAGCATTTCGGTGCCATGGTGCCGGCGGCTTTGGCGGCCGCGATGAAGAAGGGCCTTGTTGATAGCCAACCCATTGGACCACTATCCGCTCTTTTGCTCGGAGCCGTCACTGAAGCGGCGTTTGTGTGTTCCAACAGTCATGCTCCGGAAAAAACGATCGAAGACTATATCAGTGCCCTTGATGCGCTCCTTGTGGGCCTTCGCTCAAGAGTTTAGCGCCCACATTGCTGATTTCCGCTGAGAGCTGACCCGGCGGGGATGCGGATAAAAACTTGGACTGATTTAGACGTTAAAGCCGAGACTTCTGCGATACTCGATCGGACTGAGTGATCCCAATGATAATTTGATGCGCTTTTCATTGTACCGTCGGATGTAAGCATCAACCTCGCGGACAAACCGCTCGATTGTGATGGTCCTCCAGTCTCGAGGGTAGAAGAGTTCCGTTTTCAATCGGCCGAAGAAGCCTTCGCAGGCGGCGTTATCCTGTGAACAGCCCTTGCGGGACATTGAGCGAACCAGCTTTGCATCGCCTACGCGCGACGCATTCGTGAACTGATTGCAGGCCATTCGACCTTGGAAACGATCACCACGGCACTGTTGAAGGTGCGCGACGCGCTGGTGCAGGAATTTGCAGGTTTTGAGCGCACGTTTGTGGCGGCTGTGTTTCGGCGTGCAATTTTGGCTCTGACGCAGATTTGGTGCACTACGTTCATGTCGCACCGATCAGCCGGGCTTGAAGAAGATCAAGCTTTCCGCGTCCGTACATTTGGCGTTTTACCAGCTTGAGCTTGGTTATCTGCCCTTCGGTCTGCCCATTGGACCATGGTGAGACGATCGCCGCTCGAACCGCCTGAATGTCTTTCACGACGCCGTTGCCAAAGGAGGCGACCAGACTGTCTCGAGCGCGGTCGATCCACGGCATGAGCTGGCTTTCCATTTTGCGCCGAACCATGACGTGGAAGTCGGTAACGCGGGCCGCAATGAGCAGCGGGACGCCGCTTTCGATCGCGGCGATGGTGACGGTTTCGGATTTCGTCAGGTTGTCTCTGTTGGTTGTTAAGAGGCGAAATCGTCCTGGCGGAGGACGTTCGGGTCAACGTATCCGCGTCCGCCTTGTCGGCCCGCTTCCGCCGTGTGGCCCATTCACTTACGACCCGGCGCGAACCGCGAAAGCCCTGTTTTCTCAACCGCCGCCAGAGTTCAGTGCCGTTTCGCCTGCCGGCGGCCCATTGTGCGTCGAGCCATTCGAGATACGGCTCCAACGAACTTTCTCGGGACCGAAAGACATCGTTTCGTTGCCCTCTGAGCACCTGGCGGACCAATCCGCGGCTGTAACCGGTGCGCCGCACGATTTCCTTGATGGTCATTGCCGTCCTTCGACAGCGCCATGATGGCCGCGTTGGTCTGTTCCCGTCGGAGATAGCCTTCGTATTGAAGGCGTTCTGCCGCAGTCAGCAGCTTTGGATCGACGCGCGTTGCGCCGAGCGTCTTGCGGATTTGCCGCATCGATTTGCGGACCGCGTCCAGGAATGCACGGCTGGCATTCTCCATCAAATGCCATCGATCAGCGACCTGCACGGCATCCGGCAACGCCCTTGCGGCTGCCAGCCCGTAAGCGCCGCCACGACCGCGGGCAACGATTTGGATTTGAGGGTTCTGCCGCAGCCAAGCCTCCGCCGTCGCTGGCTCGCGGTCTGGCAGCAGACTGACCGGCCGTCGCCGTTCCAAATCACACACGATCGTGCCGTAACGATGATTGCGACGCCAGGCCCAGTCATCAGAAGCAAATCGACCGCGGTTCGTAAAGGGCCGCCGAAAAGCGGCCCCTAGAGGCCGCTGGCGACTAGATGATTTGTGTCTTGGGCGGGGAAACGGCCTGTCTGCCCCCGACAGACGGATCGCCGTGTTGAGGCAGAACACCGTCGGGCGTCATGTCGTCCACAGCTCTTGGCAGATCACGGCTGAGGCGGCTTAGGATCTCATCGGGAGACAGGCCCGTCTTTGCCGAAAGATCCTCCAAAACCTCCGGCCCGAGCGCTTCGGACAACTGACGATCATCGATCTCGGTATTAGGCCCGGTTTCCACCCAGGATTTGGCGACCTCTCCCTGTCCGTTCTGCTCGAACTGCTTGAGCAGATCGCCGAGACCGCCCTGCAACACGCCACCCGCCGAGGAGCCGCCAAGCAACCCTCCAAGCCCGCCGAGACCACCTGAACCGCCAGTCAGCCCGCCAAGGAGGTCACCTAGACCGCCTCCTGCCTCTCGCTGACTGCTGGGAGTATCCCCTTGAGCACTCTGCGTCAGACCTTTCAGTAGCTCCCCGATCTTTTCCCTGTTTTGATATCCCGCGACCGCGAGGACACCGAGAAGGGCTTTCAGTGCGGTACTAGCCATGTGCGCTTCTCCTGCGTTGTAGCGAAAGCCGCGCAGGCTTCCGCCTTCTGGTTAACCACCGAGGTCGCTATCGATGTGAGGGCAAGAACGGTGGCCTGTTCTTCATCAATTGTCGTCTGCAGCAGACCCGCAGCCTCGTTGTTGCCCAGTTCAAGCGCCCATGTCCGTATCGTGACATCTCGTAATGTTTGACCGCCTGCGCAGCGGAGAGAAGGCCGGCATCAAGAGCTGGGAAACCTTATAGTCTTTCATTATCTCATCGCCTTCCTCGGTAATGCCAAGAATGGTGTTGCAGGTTTTTGCCTCAGTTTTTTGCCGATCAACTCGAACACCCACTCAAGGCGTTCGATATGGCCCTCGTTTCAACAAGATGCAGCGTGAGTAAATGCTTAAACGCCATCCGGGATTGCTTGTTCCTTTCCGACGAAGTTCCATGCTCGCAACCGCGCTGCCGAATTGTGGAACAATATGCGGGATTCGCGGGTCAGACCGACACGCGCGGATGGCGCAGGCCAGCGGAACGTGCTGGAGGGACTTCTCCGACAGGCCCGACGCGGCGAATGCCATCTAGCCGACCGATTGGACTTGCGGTGCGATTTTCCTTGCGCGGCGTCGCGATCGCGGTGCGCGCCTCAGAGCCAAATCGTCGCTCATCCTTTTGCGTGACGTTCGTAGAGGAATACTTAGCGAAACAGGGAACGTTAGCCTGAGCACGGGGTTGTGATTGAGATCTGGTATCGTTTTGCCTGGTCAAAAGCAGGCCCATGTTCACGAAAGCAAAGCCAATGATCGACCCTCCGAACCAGCCGCCAGGTACGCTTGAGCGAAAGGTTGAATTAGACCAGACGGTGGACTACGCGCTCCAGGTCCTTGTCGAGGAAGCCTGCCTATTAGGGTGGACGAAGAGCGAACTCCTCGCAGCTGTATCGGATGCTGCGAACACTCGACTGAGCGCCCTCGAGGAAGACGTGGATTTTACGTTGCAGAGCGATGCACGTTCACGCACGACTTATCCCACCGACTAGGGGATTTCCGCCGGAACCGATCCTTGCGTCTGGTTCGGGTCGTATGTCACTGGTGGTTGCATTGACCTTAGATGGCCCTAAGCGCTTTTGAAAGGTTCCGGACATCCTATGAGTGGCGTCAGCGCAACTTAGTGATCTTGGCTTCTTCAATGGCTGCAATGAAAGCGTCCCGGGCTTGTGCCCACGGGAAGGTGCCGAGCATTGCATCCGTGCATTTGTTCAATGCATCGGTGTATGCAACACCGTAATCAATCGGCCAACTGTCGCTGAGCAAGACCGCAGCCCGCGCGGGCGTCCATACCATCTGCACCCCGTCAAGGTCGGGAAGCTCGATTATGACGCATTCGTTCCAGGTTTCGATCATCAACCTGATCCCTCTCCTCGCCTCGCCTACAGGCTTTGATGGAGGGTAACCGTAGAATGCATTCTTCGTTCCGAAGATTTTTTAGACGCGAGTGACTCGGAGCTCGTACGTCGAGAGGGTGAGATTGCCATCAGAAACCCCGTCAGCCATTTCGAGCCAGGACTGAATCTTAGGGAACAGCTGCCTCTTAAGGCCGTTATCCACCCTGAAGCCTTAGGAGCCCACCATGCCTGATTCAGCTGAGTTACCACTCCTTGCAGACGATATCGAAGTCGGACTGACGGCTTATATGACCAATCCAAACATTTCTCCGCCAGCATCCGGACGAGGGGCCGCAATTGAGAGGATTTTGCGCGACTGGCTCCTAGCGCGAGGATACATGACCGACATGGGGGAGCCACCCATTCGGTTAGATAGTAAAGGAGTAAATCGCGAGGAAGTGCAGTATCCCGGCTTTATCGAGTGACGAATTAGATTGAGGCAAATGAGGACGGGGTGAAACGCTTGTCCCGGCTCGCGCAGTGGCCACGACAGTGGTGAGGTCACAAGAACATGTGGGAGTTTCCAGACGTGATCCCCTTACGATCGTGGATGGGCAATGATCATGGCCCGGCGTCAACCAAAACACTCAGCCTACACGCATGGCTTTTAAGATGACGTAGCGCTCTTCTTCGCCGTATCAGGGCAGGCGCTGGCTTCGACCCAAACGGCCCCGTGTCCGCGCGGATTGCCACGTCTGAGTTAGCGGCACTCATCGTAAACGGCGTGATTGCTCGGCTCGCCAGGGCCGGGCGAGGCCGCTTCCGGAAGAGACGGAAACTAATCATCGGCTTTTACGCAAAGCCGAAGAGCGGTGGTCGCGGGGCAAATGCAGAATTTGAGGGCGGGGCGGGTGCGTTCGATCGATCTCTGATTGTCCGTTCAAATCTTCGTGCATCTCCTCCGAGTGGCAAACTCCGGGCCGAGAAGTCGTCATCTCGGGCTGGACCCGTCCGGCTGTTTGCGCCTAGTCTGACGAATGACCGCCGATAGGTGGCATCGACCGAGTGTTGTATCAGTGGGAGGCAGACATGAAATTCTTTTCGTTCAAGGCATTGGCGGGAGCGGCGGTTGCCGTGGGCGTGATGCTCCAGGGAGCAACCGCCCAGGAGATGAAATTCTTCCGCATCGGCACCGGCGGTACCGCCGGAACCTATTATCCGATCGGTGGCCTGATCGCGAACGCAATATCGAACCCGCCTGGCTCGCGCGCTTGCAATGAAGGCGGCTCCTGTGGTGTGCCCGGCCTTGTCGCCACGGCCGTCGCATCGAACGGCTCGGTCGGCAATGTCAACTCGATCAATGGCGGCACTCTGGAGGCCGGTTTCAGCCAGTCGGACGTTGCCTATTGGGCGCAAACCGGTACCGGCCTATGGGAGGGCCAGCCAAAGGTCGAGAAACTGCGCTTAATTGCCAACCTTTATCCCGAGAGCATCCATCTCGTAGCGCGCAAGGATGCGGGCATCGCCTCTGTCGCTGATCTTAAGGGAAAGAAGGTATCGCTCGACGAGCCGGGCTCCGGTACGCTGGTCGATGCGAAGATTATCCTGGACGCTTTCGGCCTATCGGAAGCCGACATATCGCCGGAATATCTGAAGCCCGACCAGGCCGCTGATCGTATGCGCGACGGCGCGATGGACGCCTTCTTCTTCGTCGGCGGCTATCCGGCAGGTGCGATTGCCGAATTGTCCAGTCAGCATGACGTCGTTCTCGTGCCGATCACCGGCCCTGAAGTCGACAAGCTGCGCGAGACCTACACCTTCTTTGCGACCGACAGCTTCCCCGCCGCCACCTACAAGGGCCAGGATGCGGCTGTGCCGACGATCTCGGTCGGTGCGCAGCTCGTCACCTCGGCCGATCTGCCGGAGGATCTGGTCTACGGCATCACACAGGCGCTGTTCAACGAGACCACGCAAAAGCTGTTCGCCTCCGGTCATTCCAAGGGCAAGAACATCAAGCTGGACAATGCCGTGCAGGGCGCGGGCATTCCGTTCCACCCTGGGGCCGAGAAATTCTACCGCGAGGCCGGAAAGGTGAAGTGAGGTCCGAGCCAATGGGGGTGCGGGACGCCCGCATCCCCGTTTCAGTGATAAGAAGCATTCTAGGGGAATTGCATGACGGAACAGACCCGCCAACTGTCCGAGCAGGAATTGAAAGAGATCGAGGAGGAGTTCGATCCTGAGTCGCGGTTCCGCACCGTTCTAAGGCCCCTGGCGTTTCTGGCCGGAGCAATAATGTTCCTGCTTTCGGCGTATCATTTCTATACCGCGGGCTTCGGCATTCCCCGCGCGACTGTGCATCGCGGCTTTCATATGGGGGTCACGCTGTTCCTAGTCTTCCTCAGCTTCGCGGCCCTCAATTCGGGGCGGACGCGCACCACGGGCTTCGTGATCCTCGGTTTGCCTGTCATTGACTGGGTGTTCGCGATCGGCGGTGCGATCAGCGCGTTTTATGTTCCGTGGATCTACGATAAGTTGCAGTTTCGTATCGGCAATCCCAATCAGCTGGACATCTTCATGGGAACGGTCCTGCTGGTGACGCTGTTGGAGGCGGTGCGCCGCTCGATGGGATGGCCGCTGTCGGTCATCGCGATCCTGTTCATCTGTTACGCCTGGTTCGGACAGTCCATGCCCGGGATCTTTGTCCACCCCGGCGCTGACTGGTCCGGGATCATCAACCACCTTTATTTGTCCTCCCAAGGTATCTATGGAACGGCGCTGGGTGTGATCGCCACCTATGTCTTCCATTTCGTGCTTTTTGGCGTTATGGCCCAGAAGATCGGGCTGGGTCAGCTATTCATCGACCTGGCGACGGCCGTAACCGGACGTTTCGCCGGTGGGCCTGCGAAAGTTTCGGTGATTTCTTCGGCGCTGCTGGGAACGATTTCCGGCTCGTCCATCGCCAACACCGTGACGACCGGCGCCCTGACCATCCCGGCAATGATCAAGATCGGCTTCAAACGCCATTTCGCCGCCGCCGTGGAAGCCGCGTCGTCAACCGGCGGCCAGATCACCCCGCCGGTGATGGGCGCCGTGGCGTTCTTGATGGTCGAGTATCTGGGCGTGCCCCTGCGTACCATTCTGATCGCCGCCATCGTGCCTGCCTTCATGCATTTTTTCGGTGTCTTGGTGCAGGTGCACCTCGAAGCCAAGCGCCTGGGCATCCGTGGCTTGCGGCATGATGAGTTGCCGAAGGCGTGGAAGGTGCTGCGCGAGGGCTGGCTCTCTCTGCTGCCGTTGCTGCTGCTGGTATGGATGCTGATGTCGGGTCGCACACCCTTCTTGTCTGCCTTCTGGGCGATCACTGCCTGCATGGCGGTCTACGCGATCCAGATGGTGAGGGCGTCAGGCCTTTCCGGCGGCGCGAAGCAGTGGGCTTCTGGCATCTATGAAGGGTTTGTTTCAGGCGCAAAGAGCTCGCTATCCGTCACCGCGGCCGCAGCGCTCGTGGGTGTCGTTATCGGCGTGGTGACGCTGACCGGTATAGGCTTCAAGATCGCCTTCATGGTCACGAGCATCGCGCAGGGCTGGGCAGGCTCGGTGCACAGCTTCCTGTCCTTCCTGCCGTTCGAATTATTCGGCCTTCAGACGCTCGCGCTGCTGTTCACGCTGATGATGACCGCCGTGGTCTGTATCCTCATGGGGTGCGGCATTCCGACCACAGCAAACTACATCATCATGGTCGCCGTGGCCGCACCGGTGCTGGCCATGATGAATGTTGAGCCGCTGGTGGCGCATTTCTTCGTGTTCTACTACGGCGTTCTGGCGGACGTGACGCCGCCCGTGGCGCTGGCCGCCTATGCCGCTTCGGGGATTGCAGGTGCAAATGCGTTCAAGGCGGGCAACACAGCCTTCAGGCTGTCGATGGGCAAGGCGCTTGTACCTTTCATGTTCGTGTTTTCCCCGTCGCTTCTGCTAGTCACACAGGACTTCACGTGGAGTGCGTTCGCGCTAACGTTCGTCGGAGCGGTGATGGGTATCTTCGCGCTCTCTGCCGCGATCACCAACTGGCTGATTGGCCCGTTATCGTGGATCGAGCGGGTGCTGTTGACGGTCGCCGCGCTGCTGCTGATAGCACCCGAGCTGCTCTCGACCTTGATCGGCATTGCGATCCTGGCCCTGACCGTGTTGCGGCAGACGATGTTTGATCGTAGATCCGCCTCGGACAAGATCTGAACAACCATGCTTCCGCCCGGCGTCCGTCGGAGGAAGCGCGATACGTAATGTCGAAACGGGCCCAAAGGTAAGCGCCTTCTCGTGCTAGCGCGCAGACGGATTGCGCTGAGACCGTGCTGCCTGCGGCCTGAAAACCCCGAATTCGCGCCCGCTCCGGCAAACTAGGTTTCGTTGAAGTTTCAACGCCCGACGACCGGGACGAGACCAGCGTTTGCCGCAGATTGATAGCGCGAAACACGTTCTCAAGAGCAAACGGGCGGGCGTGGGTGTTTGGGTTCGGGCGGCGCGGATGTCGTCAGCTTCAACCTTTATGCGCTTTGCGACGCGAGCGCCGTGCTGAAGCCCTGCGAAATGTCCTCGTCAAAGGTCGTCGATTTCATGCTTGGCTTTAAACACACCTGAACCAGAGACCTGCTCTCGGTTTCATACCGGCTACTGGCGCGAGATATTGCCCCTGGAAGATCGGAGGTTATGTAGTCGGCGCGACTGAAGCCCTTTTTTTCATAAGGCGAGGGGCCGAGGGGCGCTGCCCCCTTCGCCCCTTCCAAGCGCCCGCCGCCCAGCTTCCTTCGCGCCACTGACGTTGCGCTTTCTTGCAGCCGGTTCCCCGCACGGATCACTTGCACCCCAATCCCCCGCTGCTCAGCGCGAGCTCGAAAGCAGGAGCAAATGGCTCCCGCTTCGCGAGATCAGGGAAAGGGCAAGGCAATGACAAGGAAAGCAAAGGCAGAAGCCAAGATTGCGACCAGTGACGTCTACCAGCGCATCACCAATCGCCTCGTCGAGCAGCTAGAGGCGGGGACCGGCCCTGGATGCAGCCGTGGGGCGGGGGAGGGACGCCGGTTCGCCCGCTTCGGCACAATGGTTTAGCCTATCGCGGCATCAATACCGTGCTCCTTTGGATGACGGCTGCGGAAAACGGATATTCATCGAGCTATTGGATGGCCTACCGCCAGGCTTCGGAACTCGGCGCGCAGGTGCGCAAGGGCGAGACGTCGACCCTTGTCGTCTACGCCAATGCTATCGAGCGCAAGGAAACCGACGATGCGGGCGAGGAGATTGAGCGGCGGATCCCGTTCATGCAGGGGAATAGTGTTTTCAATGCCGATCAGATCGACGGCTTGCCCGAACAGTTTTATCCCAGGCCGTGGGCGTTGCCGGAGACCGGCAATCAGCTTATCGAAACCGCGGATCGGTTCTTCGCTCACCTCGGCGCCGACATCCGCCACGGGGGCAGTAAGGAGTACTATCACCCCGCTGGTGATTTCATCCAGATGCCGCGCTTCGATGCTTTTGTTTCGGCCGAAAGCCACGCGACGACCCTCGGGCACGAGGCAGTCCATTGGACCATGAGCCCCAGCCGGCTCGATCGCAAACTCGACCGCCAGAAATGGGGTGATGAGGGCTATGCCAAGGAAGAGCTGGTCGCCGAACTCGGAAGTGTGTTCCTCGCCGCCGATCTCGGTGTTGCGATCGAACCGCGCGAGGATCATGCCGCCTACATTGCCTCTTGGCTGAAGGTTTTGAGGAACGACAAGCGACTTGTGTTCCAGATGGCGGCCCTCGCCGAACGGGCAGTTACCTACCTGCATGGTTTGCAGCCGTCGGCCGCAGTTATTCGAATGAAGACATGCAGGACCCTGATGCCGTTTAGACGGCAGAGTGGTCGAGGGATATTCGAGTGCGCCGCCTCGTATCGTTGCACCGAATATCCCCACGGCTGCCACCGTACGCCATTCTCTACGCTTCCATCGCCGAGCGCGCCATCCCCCGACAGGGCGATCAATGCCGACGTTCGCTTGGGCCTTCAGGAGCGTGGCCGACTGTCGCGCGGTGACCAAGAGGATGCGGTCCTCGGTGAGCGTCCGGTGAAGGC
>UBXV01000003.1 GCA_900469625.1 Hyphomicrobiales bacterium | reverse complement strand
CGAAGAACATTTCCTCCGACAGCCCGACATCGTCTGGATCTGCCTGCTGGGGCTCATGACCAGGTCATCTATCGGGGTCAGTTCCAGACGACTGGGCGGTTCGCCCGGATGGACGGCCTCAACAACAAGGACGCTGAGCTGATACTGAATCTTCATCCTGCTGCGACTAGAGCCTCGGCGGATTTCCATCGGGGGCAGCAGCATAGTGGTGCAATGTCACAGTATGAGACTCATCTGAACAGTCGCAAAGTACACACTGTCGAACCTCATTCCATGGCTTTTCACGCAGTCAAGACGGAAACCGAACTTTTCGTAAAGCCGAGTAGCCGGAAGATTATCCTGGCGGGTCTCGTTCCTGAGACCTCGCCCCCTATTTGGGCCCCTTGCCACGCGAGCGAATACCCCAACTGAAGATAAACAAGGCTAGCGCCAACATGGCGGAGACATAACCGCCAATGAGGTAGGGAGCCGCAACACCCGACCACCCTGCCAACAATGCTCCTAACGGGGGGGCTGTTGCGGTCGCAAGGGCGCTCATGGCCTCGCTGACAGTGGTCACTCTGCCGATTGCCTCTGGAGGTGTTTCGCGCTGGATCAATGTCCGGTAGGGTACGAAAATGCCTGCGCTGCAAAACCCAATCCAAAACTGAATCAGATAGAAGCCAGCTGGCGAAAGCGTTAGATCGCCACGCCCCAGGTGGCCAACGACTGCAACAAGCAGACCGAAGCAAATGCCGCCCACCGCCATCAATCGCAGAGGATCTGCATGCGTGGCGTATTGTCCTATTGCAAGCGCGCCCATCACGCCGCCCGCACCGGTAGCGGCGACCGCCAGACCCAGTGCTGAATCGGAGTAACCGATCTCTCGAATGAGCAGAGCAAACAGCCCATCATAGAGGAAGATCAGGAAAAAGCCTGTGGCCATCGATGCAATGGCGGCAAACAGCATCGGCCGCTCCTTGATGATGGTAAGACCGAGCATGAATTCTCGGGCAAAGCTCTTAGGCTTGCTCATCTCTGGTGCATGCCGAAGTCCCGAAGGCAATCCAAGAAGGGCCAGCCCCGCGATAAGCGACAGGCCCGCATTGACGATGAAAACGCCTTGCGGGTCCATCAGCGTGACCAATACACCTCCCAAGGCAGGTCCGACTATTTTCGTACCCTGGTTGATCGTATGGCTCAGACTGTTCGCCGCGACCAATCCATCCAGCGAGCTCAGCAAAGGCAAAGTGACCTGCTTGGAAGGCGTGAATACAGCATCAACGCTTGATTTGAGGGTGACAAGCAGGAGCAGGGCTTCGAGATTCGGAGCGATCGCAAAGGACGCGGTCGCCACAGCTCTTAGAAGATTGCTGGCGACCAGTAGGGTGCGCTGATCGCTGCGGTCAACTAAGACGCCGACAAACGGCCCGAGCAACACGTAAGGGAGAGCCAGCGCCAAGGTCAGGCCAGCTAGAGCGGAAGGCCCGAGGTTCCAGTGAAACGCCAATAATGAGGCTAGGGCCACAAAGTCTAGCCAATCAGCGAGATCGGCGGGTATTTGGGCTAAAAGAACCCGGCGCAGGCGTGGAACTGCGAGAGGAGAAAGGGAGGCCGGTAGCCATCTCGACACCATCGTCATCCGGCCCCGTTCATCGATGAATTGATGAGCTCAAAACCTACCTCAGCGCCAAACCAGGCCATGGCGACAAACAACGACATGCAAAACCTAACCATGTTTTTTCAACCTCGCACGCAAGCACACCACCGTTTTCAACCACTAGTATATTTTAATCAAGGGCTCGCTCTACCCGCACACTTCGAGCAGCCTGCCAGGCTTGAGATTATAGGATCCGTCAAGGTGGCGTAATTTCGGGTGTAGCTCCGGGCCGTGATGATCAGCCGGCTCTGGGTGCAATTTGAAGTGGTTTCCTCGATTGTTGGTGGATTTAGCTCGGCCATCGACTCGACCTGCATGTTTCGGCTCAGGAGTTGCCATTCGCCGTTGGCTTCGAGGGAGGCCGTGCCGATTAGGCGCGCGATGCTGTCCTCGTTCGGGAAGATGCCGGCCATCGGGCATCTGGCGCCGAGGTGATCAGCAACATGCCGCCAAGGCTGCACGGCATTGTCTTGGTCGGGGCTTGCTTCCGTCACGTCAAGAGAACGACATCATACTCGATGTCCTCGGAAGGGCGGGCCATTCCATAACCAACCAAAAGTGTAGCCACCTGTTCTTGACCGGAAGCGGGCGAACATTACAGATCAGACGGTCTTCAACGCGCGACCGAGCGCAGCCTTCCAGCTGGAAATGAATTCCGTCGAGATGCGCGCCTCCGGCACCATGGTGTCGAAGCCATGATAAGCGCCGGGGACCACCGACATTTCGACCCGCACCCCGGCTTCCATCAGGCGCGAAGCGAAACTCATCGATTCCGGCGCGAACAAATCGAGCGTACCGACACCGATCCAGGTGGACGGCAGGCCGCCGAGATCGGCAGCACGCGCGGGAACGGCCTCTGCCGGGGCGCTGCCCATGAGCGGCTTGCGCCCCAGCAGCGATGTCCAGCCGAAGGCGTTGGACTGCCAGTTCCAGATGAAGCGGCCGACATGTTCAGGCGGCGCGCGCAGGGCGGTGCGGTCGTCCAGCATCGGATAACGCAGCAGCTGGAAACGTATCGGCAGTTCGCCGCGGTCGCGCGCCCTCAGCGAAACCGCTGCGGCCAGACCGGCACCTGCACTTTCTCCCATAATGACGATGCGGTCCGGGTCGACGCCAAGTTCCGCCGCCGATCCATGCAGCCAGGCGAGTGAGGCATAGGCGTCGTTGAGCGCTGCAGGAAAGGGATGCTCGGGTGCCAGGCGATAGTCGACCGACACGATAAGTGCGCCCAGTTCCGCAGATAGCTGCTGCAGCTCGACGATCGCGACCTCCGGCTTGCCGACGACGAGGCCGCCGCCATGGATGTGCAGGATCGCCGGCTTGTCCGAGCGCTGCGGCGCCGGGTCGAGAACGGCCAACCTGAGCTTCGGATTGCCTTTGCCGCCCACGATGTAGCGATCCATTGGTTGAACAGCCGGTGCTGGCAGCGCTGGCGGGAACTGGATGCTGCGGACGGCCTGGAGATTGCCCAGGCCGAGATCGAGACGCGGTATTTGCTTGAGGATGGGGCGGAGTTCTGGATCGACCAGATCGATCGGGTCGACAGCGGAGGGCTGACGCAGCGTTGGCGCGGCGGTTTCGGCCGGGCCAACGGTCGCAAGAGTGAGAGCGGGCAAGGGCATGGCGGCGTATTCCCTACGATTGAGGTGCATGTTGGTTTCCCAAGTGTTTGTAAAGAACGATCACCGGCCGGACTTGCCGGTGAGAAGGAGAAGGCCGGCAACCGCACCTGCGAGGAGGATAACAGCCGCCGTGGTGAAGGCACTGGCGTGTATGTCGAGGGGAGCCGACGCACCCGCGGTCGCCACGGCGAGGATCGTGGCGAGGATGGAGGCGCCGCCCATCTGCAGGGAGGTGTTCACCAAGCCGGAGACCATGCCGGCCTCGCCCGGCTTGACCGATGAGGTGGCCACGTCCGTCAGGCAGACAAAGGAGAGCGACGAGCCAAACCCACCGATGGCCAGGGCAAACGCGGATACGGCGACAAACGGCTCAGGTGCGGCCGGCAGCCACGACAGGATGAGGGACGAGACGCCCATCAGCGCGAAACCTAGCGACGAGACGAGGCGTGCCGCGAAGCGGTCCATAATAGCTGGAGCAAAGCGAGCACCGGCGACCGAAGCGAGAGCCATGGGCAGGAACAGGAGTCCCGTTTCGAGCGGCCCCATGCCGCGTACCTGCTGGAAGTAGAGTGAACCGAAGAACAGCGTGACCAGCGGTCCGGCGGAGTGGACGAAGATAAGTGCATTGCCGGCGGCGACCTGACGGACGTTAAACACCTTGAGGTCGAGCAGCGGGGCCGTGCTACGAAGTTCAATGACGACGAAGGCAGCGAGCAGTCCGGCTGCCAAGGCCAGAAGTCTGAAAGCGACGGGTGTGGGAGCGGCAAGGTCGGCGACGCCGAGTGTGAGGGCTCCGAAGCCGAGCGTGGCTGTGGCTGCGCCAGCCCAGTCCATCCCCGGTGCGGTGACAGTTCTGGCTTCGCTGCGGCCCCCTACCCTGCTCGTTGCCCAGGCCATGGCGAGACCAAGGGGAACGTTGATCAGGAGCACGGACGACCAGCCGAAGTAGTTGGTAAAAAGGCCGCCGAGCAGGGTGCCGGAGGCCACGCCCACGGTGGCTGAGGACGCAAATAGTCCGAGCGCGCGAAGCCGCGACGGTCCAGCAGGAAAATGCAGGGTGAGCAGGGCCAGCGAAGTGGCGGCGAGCAGGGCGGCCCCCACTCCCTGCAGGGTCCTTGCGGCGATCAGCATCGCCATCGACTGACTGAACGCGCCGATGAGCGAGGAGAGCGCGAAAACAAGAGCGCCGGCAACGAAAACACGACGGTGGCCAAGCCGATCGCCAGTCCTGCCTGCAAAAAGTAGCAGTCCGCCGAAGGCAAGCGCATAGGCATTGAAGACCCATTGCAGGTCGCGCTCGCTTGCGCCGAACGCATGCGCCAGCGCCGGGCCGGCAACCATCAGGACGACGGCATCGATGACCACAAGGAATTGGGCGCCGCAGATGATCGCGAGCGTCAACTGTGCGGATCGTGCCGGCGTACCGGCTTCGGGTGATGAGTGTGAAGACATCTGGTTCATGAGAAGAAAATAGATTATCCCCATGAGCGCGATAATTGAGATAATATGGAATGAGTCTCTATGACTGTAGATAATCGAAAGACGCCGGTCCCATTCGTCGAGCGCCTTCCACCGGTGGAGGCCGTCGTCATCTTTACCCGCGTCGCCGAGACGGGCAGCTTCACCGCCGCGGCCCGTGCCATGGGTATACCGCTGGCCACCGTCAGCAAGCGCGTGGCAGAACTGGAGGAGCATCTCGGCGTCCGGTTGATCGCACGCACGACGCGGCGCTCGTCGCTGACCGAACCCGGCAAACGTTTTCTCATTCATGGCCGGCTGATTGTCGATGCACTGCAGCGGGCAACAGACGAGGCGGCTCATGCGGTGGCTGAGCCTTCCGGGCGGCTCAGGTTGACCATGTCGACGGTGCTGGTCGAGGCCGGCCTCGGCAAGATCGTGGCGCGCTTCGTTGCCGCCAACCCGAAGCTGCGCTGCGAGATCGACGCTTCCGACCGTTATGTCGATCTCGTTGCTGAGGGTTATGACCTTGCCGTGCGCGTCGGAAACCTCAAGGACTCCTCACTGATCCGCCGCAAGATCGGCAGCACGGAGGCGTCAATGTTTGCCGCCCCGTCCCTGATCGCCGATCATGGCATCCCGTCACGTCCAAACGAACTGGCCAGCTACCCGCTGATCGGCGAGCAGATTGCCCCCGACGAAAGCCAAGTCTGGACGCTTCACCATGTCGCGCAGAAGCCCCTGAAAATCGAGTTCAAGCCGCGAATGTCGGCCAACAACGTGCGCGCCATATCGGAGGCCATCGAAGCCGGGCTCGGTGTCGGCCGGCTGCCGACATTCGTCGGCCGCAGGATGGTCACTGAGGGAACAGCCGTCCACGTGTTGCCGGGTTGGGCCGGCCCAAGCCTTGACATTTCGCTGGTCCATGCCGCCAACCGCGGCATGCTTCCTGGCGTGCGCCTTCTGATAGACGCCTTCACGCGCGAAGCCGGGGTGTTTCTCTAGGGCGGGTCAGAGGTAGCTATCTCCGCTTGAGACCATCAGCTTTGGCCGCAGATTAACGCCAAGCAGGAGAAGATGGGTCTCGTCACCGAGCACGCGCCGGGCGTCTCGGAATTCAGCGAGCGCAAGGCGCCGACCTTGCGAGAGATGGGTGAGCGCGGCCGCTTCTTGCCGCAGGCGCGGATCTCCGACAAAGCCCTTTGCAAGGCGATTGAGCAAGTCGCTCGCGGACAGGCTGACGATCTCGGTGGCGGCGTGTTCAAGAAGCGGCTCAACGATAACATGCACCGTTCGATCGTTCTGGCGAAAGCCGGTGAATATTGGGTGTTCGCCTATCTGTTCGCGAAGAAGGACCGCGCAAACATCGATGAAGACGAACTCATGGCTTTCCGGAAGCTCGCTGAACTCTATCGGCGCAAGACGCAGGCCGAGCTTGATACGGAAATCGGGACCGGCGCCCTACTGGAGATTTGCAATGACGACTAAGCGCAAGTTCAAGAGCGATGCCTATGCGGCGGGCACCATCGACAAGGAAACCATGAAGACCTTTGATGAGACTTGCCTGTCTATCCCACAGGAACTGTCTCCAAAAGAGATCAAGGGGCTGCGCGAGAACAACCATGTCAGCCAGCCAGTCTTCGCGCGTTACCTGAACACAAGCGAGTCGACCGTGCAAAAGTGGGAAACTGGCGCGAAGCGGCCGAGCGGTCCCGCATTGAAGCTGCTCTGGATCGCCCGAAAACACGGCCTAGAGATGCTGTCTTAGGGCAACACTTCTGCGAAAGGATCGGCACGCGCAGTTCCAGCCGATACATTATGCGATCAAACCGGAACCGATCATAATCAAAACAGCATTTGAGGCGTAGGTTCTATTATGGAACTTCCATTGATTTTCAGGTTTTTCGCACCCTCGATTGCGGCCAGCATTGCCGCTCGGCTAGGGGTAGGGGTAGGGGATTATTCGAGGAAAGCCGGTCCGCGCGACATTCTCCTACAAGGCAGCCCCGGGCCCGCTTGACCGGGTAACCCGCCAGTTGAAAACCCGTCACCAAACAGCTTTGGGTTTCGGACTTCACCTATGTCACGACCTAGCAGGGTTTCGTCTACGTGGCCTTTGTGATCGACGTCTTTGCCCGGCGCATCGTTGGCTGGGGGGGAGCCGGACGGCACATGCGAGCTTTGTCCTCGATGCCCTTGAACAGGCACTTCATGATCGGCGTCCCGTTTATGGCGGCGGGCTCCTGCACCATTCGGACAGGGGCGTTCAATACGTGTTCATCCGGTTCTCCGAGCGGCTGGCAGAAGCTGGCATAGAGCCTTCTGTCGGAAGTGCCGGCGACAGTTATGACAATGCCCTCGCCACGGTCTCTACAAGGCCGAGGTCATTCATCGGCGTGGGCAATGGAGGAACTTCGAAGCGGTGGAATTCGCCACTCTGGAATGAGTCGACTGGTTCAATCACCGACGACTTCTGGAGCCCATCGGAAACATACCAGGCTGAACAACGCTACTACGCCATGCTGGACGAACCAGCCATGGCCGCATAACTCAAACCAAATGGCCTCCGGCAAACCCGGTGCGGTTCACAATGCTCCGACTGTCGAAAGACCATCCCGTGCCTGCGCGACCCAGATCAATTGCGGCGGCGATCTCCTCAGAAGAAATCTGGAGAAGAGGTTTACGCACCCCGCCGATTAGAGAAGCGTTAGCCAATGACCCCGGAACTGGAACCGACCATCCCCCAAAACGCAACAGTCTAGAGTCCCTCTGGAGCTAGCTTCCCTTCATCGGAAACGTATTGCTCTTCCCCAGAATGCCGGAGAACTTCGAACCCCAACCGGGCTCCCACCGCCTCGCTTTACATTTTCAGAAAGAATCGAATTGCTTTTAGCTCTGAACTTGGATTCAGATCGAAAGCTTGTAAATTAAATGACCATTTCCAACTTACGGACGACCAATGCAGGTTCTAGTACGTGATAACAATGTCGATCAGGCGCTCCGCGTTCTAAAGAAGAAACTCCAGCGCGAGGGCATTTTTCGTGAAATGCGGATGCGCGAGGCTTTTGAAAAGCCTTCGGTTAAGAGGGCGCGCGAGAAAGCCGAGGCGGTGAGCCGCCAGCGCAAGAACGCTCGCAAGCAAATGCAACGCGAAGGCCTGCTCCCGTCGAAGCCGAAAAAGAGCAGATAGCTTCATCAACGCTCAAGGACGCCGGTGCGACAATGGGCAGAGCGCTCCGCTCTCTTAGCCGGCGCCTTTTCGGGCAACGAGTTCAATTCAGTACGTCTTTCTCAGCCATTCTCGAACTTCGACGCCGCCATCACGGACGGGTTATTGAACGCATCGATATCAATCTCTCCCTCAGACGTTGCAACAAGCACGGTACAAGCGCAGTCTCCCACGACATTCAGCGTGGTGCGCGCCATATCAAGGATCCGGTCGATTCCTGCGATGATCGCCACACCTTCCAAAGGTAATCCCACCGATGTGAGCACCATCGAAAGCATGATGAGGCCACCACCAGGAACCCCAGCCGTCCCGATCGAGGCGAGCGTTGCGGCGGCCACGATCGTTGAATAATCGGCGCCGGATAGGGTAACGCCAAAGGCTTGAGCGACGAACACCGCGGTGACACCTTGGTAAAGGGCGGTACCATCCATGTTGATGGTCGCACCGAGCGGGAGGGTGAAACTCGCCACCGAACTCTTTACCCCCAGATTGCGTGTCGTGGCCGCCATGGTCACAGGCAGCGTTCCTGCGCTGGACGTGCTTGTGAAGGAAACGATAGCTGGCTCGATAACCCCTTGAAAGAAGCGGAAGGGACTAAGTCTGGCCATGCACGCGATGAGCCCACCGTAAACCACCACGGCGTGGATAAGGCAGCCGAGGTAGACAGCCAAAATGATCAGCCCAAGCGGCAGCAGCATCTCCACACCATAGCTGCCGGCGACCCATGTCATTAGCGCAAATACACCGTAGGGCGCAAAAGCGACGACAATCTCAGCAAGCTTCATGATGACCGCGTTGAGCGCATCGAAGAAAGCGCGTATCGGCTTCGCCGCCGCCCCGGCGAGGTTAATCGCGAGACCAAAAAGAATCGCAAAGAAAATAATCTGAAGAACGTTGCCATCAGCGGCGGACGAGACAGGATTGGTGGGAATGATTCCAACAATCAGTTCGCCGAACGGCGGGGCCTGTTTAGCTTCCACCTTGCCGTCGGCGACCAGCGAAACACCGGCGCCGGGTTCCAATAGAATGCCGAGCACAAGCCCAATAGCGACCGCGAAAGCCGTTGTGCCCAAATAGAACACGAGTGTTTTAATGCCTATGCGGCCCATGCGGCCAATCTCGGCGATGGACGTCATGCCACATACAAGCGACACGAAGACAAGCGGCACGACGAGCATTTTGATAGCCGCGATGAAAGCGTCGCCTACAAGTTTGATGGTTCCTGTGACGGCGGCGTTTCCGGTCATGTTCAGCAAGACCCCGAGCGCCAGTCCAAGGACAAGCGCGACGGCGATTTGCTTCCACAGCAGCATTCGCGTCCAAGACAAGAATATGTTGGCGGATTTGGATTGCATCACCATTTTGTTCCTCCCTTAATGGCATTTCACTGCAGGCAATGGCGGCCGCCCCCCCGGCAGCCGACTGCGTTCGGCACAACGAGGCCTGCACCTCGCCATCCGTTGGCCTTTCTCAGTAAACCTGTGTGATATCGAAGCGACGAAAACGGCTATGGTGAGCCGAACTGATCAGCGTAGAATTGTGTCGCCTTGAGTCCGGAACCGGTTAGGATCACAACCGTCTCCTCATCTCGTCCGATCTGCCCCGCTTCAACGAACTGCCGTAGCCCCGCCACCGCGTGTGCCGAAGTCGGTTCAGTGTAGAATCCCTTCATGGCAAGGCTCTTGGCCATGTCGATGATGTCCGCCTCCTTCACGGACGCGCTGTCGCCTCCGGTCCCACGTATTGCAGCGACCATTTCTTCGAGCCGGATCGGATTGCGAATGGCTGTTCCCTCGGCCACCGTTGCTGAATACTCAGGCGTGCGGTCATCCAATAACTCTGGATGGATAGCATGATGGACCGGACAGCAATTCTCGGGCTGCGTAACGAATATCCGAGGCATCTTTGCGATTTCGCCTGAAGCGATGAGCTCACGAAATGCAATGTGGCAACCAAGCACATTGCTGCCGGCCGCCGCCGGAATAATGATGTTATCGGGCGCCCGGAAACCGAGATCCTCCCATATCTCGTAACCAAGTGTTTTGGTTCCCTGCAAGAACATTGGGTGCCAGTTGTGGCTGGCGTAGTAGGTGTTCCCGGCCTCGTGTATGGCGGCCGCTTCTGTATCCTGGCGCGTGCCTGGGACGAGGGTTACCCGGGCCCCGTAGGCTCGCAGTTGCGCGATCTTAGCTGGCTGCGTGTAGTCCGGCACGAAGATCCCGACCGCCATGCCAGCTGCGGCGCCATATGCGGCGATCGCTGCACCGCCATTGCCGGAACTGTCTTCCACCACCGAAGTGATCCCAAGGGAACGCAAATGGGATATCAGAACCGAGGCGCCGCGATCTTTGAAGGAGCCGGTCGGCGCGAACCATTCCAACTTCAGATGGCATGATATTCCGTCGATGTCTGCGTTTACGAGGGGTGTCATGCCTTCCCCAAGAGAGACTGGCGCATCGATGGTAACTGGAAGCGCGGCGGCATAGCGCCAGATTGTCCGAACTTCAGAACGAATGTGTGCGCGGTTGATCCCACCGAGAGCAGTCATCATAAGGGGATTTCCTTCCGCAGAACGCCAAGCGAGCGTATCGACGGGAAGGAGCTTACCGGTACGTGGATCGACGAAGGCGGGGGATTCTGAGTGATGCATATTTCTATCCTTTGACGGCGGCGATCAGCTCGAGCTCAATGTCGAAGCCATGATGGAGAACGGGAACCGGGATCACGGCGCGTGCTGGTTTGTGGTCGCCGACGAAGCGCGCATAGCGGTCATCGAAGCTCGCCCAATTTGAAATGTCGGTTATGTAAATCGAGACTTTGACAATATCGGTGACCGAAGCGCCGGCTTTCTTGAGGATCGCCTCGGCATGGGCGAGGACAAGTTCGGCTTGTGCGTCAAAGGGGCGATTGGCAAAGTGGTCGCCATTGATGGCCACCGGCAGGATACCCGAGAGGTATAACGTGCCGCGGTGTGCGGCAGCCTGAGAATAGTGCCCGAGCGGAAGAGCCGCTTCGGAAGTTTCAATCAGATCTATCTTCATCCGCTTCCCTTTTTTAGCGCCGAGGTGGGACTAACTTCCACGCGCGCCTATTGACCTTGTAAACAAAATGTCAAAAACTGACCCAATGTCAATGACAGATTGTTGAAAGCTGACAAAATGTTGAAAATATCCGAGCATGATCTCATTCTTCGCGAGGCCTCCAAGATCGCCGATGCAGTAGCAGAGACCTTCGCACCGATCTGTGAGGTGGTGGTGCACGACCTCACCAACCCGTCGCACGCGATCGTCAAAATCGAGAACAATATTTCCGGTAGATCGATCGGTGATCCGGCCACCGAATTGGGGCTCGCCCGCATTTCCGACCCGAATTTTCCTGACAAACTGGTGAATTACGCCAACACCTTAAATGACGGTCGGTTGCTCAAGAGCACGTCAATTGGATTGAAGGACAGCACGGGCACCTACATCGCGGCGATCTGCCTCAATATTGACGTGTCTTATCTGAACGGAATGGCCGACTACATAAGAAGCTTGACGGCGATCCGCGATATTGAAGGCGTGTCCGAACGAATTCAAACTCCGCGATCGGACGACATCGGCAAATGTGTTCGCGACTTTGCGCTTGCGCGAAACAAGGAACCGAGGTCGCTCAACACCGCTGAGAAGCGTGAGCTCATGGCGCAACTGCAGGAATTAGGAATGACGTCGCTGAAAGGTTCGATCGATGAAATCGCCAAGGCGCTCGGAGCGTCACGTAGTAGCATATACTACTATACTAAGTAGCTGTAGTTGGAGCATCTATATGCGCCGGCAAAACGCATCGTCATCGCAAACCGGCGTGATCGACTGCTAGCGTCCCTGAACAACTGGCAATCTGTGTCAGGACAGGCTGGTTACCAGAACGTGGCGGCAGGCTCGTCAGACTTCAAGTCCGTTCTAACTAAGCAATCATCTGGAAGGAAATTTGATGCCGATCATTGAAAGCTGCCACTGTGGGTCGACGCAATTTGAAATTGATTTCGCCCCAGACGTCGCTACGAAATGCACGTGTTCGTTTTGCAGTAAGCGCGGTGCATTGTGGGGGTACTGCGATCCTTCCCAGTTCCGGCTGAATTCCCCGACTGAACATTCAATACAATACTCAGCGACGAACGCTGAACATCGTCATTACCACTGTGGTAGGTGCGGCTGCACCACGTTTTCGGACAATCCGGACTACTCAATGTATGGGACGGAAGGAGATGGAGTCGGCTTTGACGTCTCACGGCGTAAAATCTCTGTGAATCTTAGATGTCTTGATGGGTTCGACGTGGATGCCCTTCCAATAGACGTCATCGACGGCAAGAACCTCTGGTAGCAGACGCGCTTCTTTGACCGGTATTGAAACTGCGCGGCCGCATTTCTTTGCGCCACCGCTGCCGTCGAGACGTATATGTAGTGCGTCCGGCTCGACGGCCTCAACGGTTCCAAGCATGCCGATCTTCACGCCAAGATCCCGGTTGTTTTTGAAAAGCACGAAGCGGCCGCCACGGCCGAAGGACCGGCGCCATCATTGGTGCGGTAGACGCGTTCCCGCCCGAGGACCGTGAGCGTCCGGTGAGCGG
>UBXV01000023.1 GCA_900469625.1 Hyphomicrobiales bacterium | reverse complement strand
GCTCGAAAGCCGATGCCGGACCGGCAACGCCGAATACGGCTGCCATGATGCATGCAAGTGAAACGGATTTCTTCATTTGGTCCTCCCAACTTCAAAGAGGTCCTCCCGACCCCTTGAAGTTTTGGTATACCAAATACCTTTTTACGTCAACAATGGCTTTATCGGTCCGGCGCGGCTCGTGATCAGTCTATCTGCGCGTACGAGGCGGCCGGACACATCAGCGGCAGCAGATCTGATACCCGCATTCCAATCGCTGACGGGTTTCGATGCTGGAAATGAAGTTGATACACGATGCGGACCCTGGACACACGAAACGTCAACACGGCGACAACCGACAATCTCCAAAGCTTTCACGCACTCCGTTTGAGCCACGCTGCAAGCGTGACAGCCAAGAGCATTACACCCTCGAAGGCGCCCTGTCGCACGTGTGTCCGATGCTCCTCGTGCAGCGCGTCGCCGCCGACCGATGGAACCCGCAGCTTTTCATCCGGCGACGATTCCGACGATTACAGTGCCCCAGGTCGTCAGCAGGATATGGCCGATCGGGACCGCAGGCGTGTAGCCAAGGACGGCGACAGTGCTGCCGGACCGGTCCTGGACGGCCGCCATGCCGGCTGTCATCGTCTGTGCTCCGGCGAGGCCGCCCAGCAGCAGGATCGGGTTCATGCCAAGCACATAGCGGCCGAAATAGAGGCCCACGATCATCGGCATCATGGTGACGATCATACCGCCGAAAAGAAGCCCGATCCCCGCCTCCGCGATGGCAGAGACAAACACCGGGCCGGCGTGAAGGCCGGTCATCGCAACGAAGGCGGCAAGACCGAGCGAGGTCATCAGCGATACCGCAGCGTCCGGTATCCGGCCGAACAGCGGGAAGCGCGTGCGCAGGTGCCCCACCACCAACCCGGCAAGCAGTGTACCGACGCTCGTGCTCAGCGAGATCCGCATGTCGCCGATGGGAAATGTGACGAGAACGCCGACGAGGCCGCCAAGGAAAATCGCAAGGCCGAGCACCAGGAAATCTGTCGCCGCTGGCGGCGCGACCACGACGCCCACGCGCTCGGCGGCCTTCGAGACGACCGCCTCCGGCCCGACAAGGCGCAGGATATCGCCGCGTTCGACCGTGATCCCCGGCGCGATCGGAATATCCTGGCCCCCACGCGTAAGCGAGCGCAGATAAACGCTGCGGGTCCAGCTTTCCTTGGCGAGATCGGCGATACTTTGTCCCTTGAGATCAGGGTTTGTCAGCAGAACATCGCAGATCGATACCGGGACATCGAGCAGTTCGCGGTCCTCGATCTCTTCGGCGCGCGGCCCAAGCACAGTGACCAGCGCCTCTCTCGTCCCGGAGACCGCAACGATGTCACCGGGCTTGATCACCACATCCGGGGCCGCCTCGATGATCGTGCCGCCCCGGCGCAGGCGCTGAATGAAAAGCCTGTGCTGCGGAAACGCCGCCTCGGCGGCGGCGATCGACTGGCCTGCGACCGGCGCGCCTTCCGCGATCTGATAGGCGCGAATCTCGAACCTGTGCCAGGCGGAAGAAACACCAGCCGCCTTGCGGGTAATGCCATATTCCTTCTCCAGCTTCAGCGCCTCGGCAACGAGGTCGATGCCAAGCAGCCGGGGGCCGACGACACTGCAGAAGAGAATGACGCCAACCGCGCCGAAGACGTAGCAGACCGCGTCGGCGACAGCGATATGCGCCACGAAGCGCGTGCGATCCGCCTCCGGCAACGGCAGCGCATTGATCGCTTCCGTTGCCGTACCCATCGCCGGGCTTTCGGTCAGCGATCCCGACAGGAGGCCGGCCGCAAAGCCCGGATCAAGACCAAGGAATTTGGCAACGACGACGGCCGTGAAGAGGCCGGTGACACAGACGACGACCGCAAGCACGACGGGTTTCATGCCGTCGCGCTTCAATGCCTGCAGGAATTGCGGCCCGACCGAGTAGCCGATGCCGAAGAGAAACAGCAGGAACAGGAACGATTTCGCCATGCCGGCAATCGGGACATCGGCAAACTGTCCGATCAGGATGCCGGCAAACAGCGAGCCGGTTACCGGCCCCAGGCTGAAGCCACCAACCTTGAAGCCGCCGATCAGGTATCCGATGCTGATTGCAAGGAAGACCGCAAGCTCGGGATATTTGATCAGAAATTGCTCGACCCAAATCATCTCCCGACCAGTCCCCCTCGCCCAGATCAAAGGCTATGTCGCGTCCGCTCCCACCGCCCACGCGCCTGCAAAACCGAGATGACGGAGCAAACCGTTTTGACGAACGCCGCCTCGGTCAGCCGCCTCCTTGCATCAGTTACCTGCGTCCCTCGAAGGAAACGCAGGCACTGCCAAACCGATACCCCGCCAAAGCAAGGGAGCAACGCCACATCCCGGCGCTACTTCGCCTTTGACTGACGCTTCGCCTTGGCGGCGACGGCGTCGGGCTTGACCAGCTTCAGGCCGCGCGCCTTCTCGTAGCCATGGATCTCCTTCACATCGAGCTTGCGCATGAAGTCGATCGTTTCCTGCGTCAGCACCTGACCCGGCACCATGATCGGGAAACCGGGCGGATAGGGAATGACGAAGTTGGCGGAGACCATTTCCGGCCCCTGCTTCAGCCTCTTGTCGCACTCGGCGCCGTTGAGCGGCACGTATTCGCACACCGATGCGTCGTAGGCGTGGAAGAAGGCGGCACGCATATCGCCCTCCGGCGTCGTCCGGCCCGCATCGCCGCGATACTGCTCATGGAAGTGGCTGAAATTCGGAAGATCCGGCACGTCGGTCATCAGCGACTTTACCCGCGCAGCAAACGAAGCGCGCTCTTCGTCCCCGCCGTCGGCAAGCCGCTTCTCGATATCGTGGCAGATCTCGACGAGGACGCGAACGAGGTGCGCAATATCGCTGCGGGTGTTGTTGATGTTGGATTGCAGCAGCACGCTGTTGCGCGACGTCTTGTTCAGCTGGATATCGTACTCGTTGGCCAGCAGCCCCTTGAACTGCGTCCCGTCGAAACCGGCCGTGCCGCAGACCAGCGTCATGCGGGTGGGATCGAGGTAGAACTCGTCCTCCTTCATCGCCTTGACGGCGGTTGCCCAGGTGGAGCCGGGCGCCAGGTAGTCCTGGAATCCGGACTGGCGATACTGCGCCGGGATCATCTGATCGGCGCCAAGCACACGGAAGTATTTCGAGATCAGCGGGTGTTCGTTGATCGCCCTGCGGATCTTCAGGGCGATCTCGATCGCGTTCATCACCAGGCCGTAGCCGTCGAGCTCCATCTGCCGGCGTGCGACATCCAGGCTGGCGATCAACTGCTGGTTCGGGCTGGTCGAGGCGTGGGTGAAGACCGCCTCGTGGAACTGCGCCTCGACATCGTGAAAATCGACGTCCTTGACCAAGAGCATGGAGCCCTGGCGGATCGCCGACATGGATTTGTGGGTGGAATTGGTCTGATAGACGCGCAGGCGGACAAGACGCGGATCGGGGATCAGGCGAGCGGCGAGCAGAGCTTTGTCGGAAGGGTCCTTGCCGAGCTCGGCGCGCTGCTTCTCATAGGCGCTGACCGAGGCCGGATCGCGCAGCCAGTCCTCGATATCCGCCGCCGCCCCCATGGCGGTGCGCGGCCGCAGGAAGGGCGAAAACCGGGCAAATCCCGACCACGCCTCGTCCCAGAGGAAGATGAGGTCCGGCTTGATGGCAAGGCATTCCTCCATCACCCGCCGGACATTGTACATATGGCCGTCGAACGTGCAGTTGGTTAGGTCGAGCAGTTTCAGTCGGTCGAGGCGTCCTTCGGCCCTCAGCGCCAGCAACGCGCGCTTGATCGTCGCAAGCGGCACGGCGCCATACATCGAGTACTCCGTCATCGGAAACGCTTCGACGTAGTAGGGTTGGGCGCCTGTCAGGACCATGCCGTAGTGGTGCGACTTGTGGCAGTTGCGATCGACCACAGCGATATCGCCCGGCGCCAGCAGCGCCTGCACGGCCATCTTGTTTGAGGTGGACGTGCCGTTGGTCACGAAGAAGACGTGATCGGCGCCAAACGCCCGGGCAGCCAGCTCCTGGGAGCGCTTGATGGTGCCGGTTGGCTCCAGCAGGCTGTCGAGGCCGCCCGTCGTCGCACTGCTTTCCGCCAGGAACAGGTTGAGACCATAGAATTCCCCCATGTCGCGGATCCAGTCCGACTTGAAGACGGACTTGCCGCGGGCAATCGGCAATGCATGGAATGTGCCGATCGGCCTGCGTGCGTATTTCTTCAGATTGTCGAAGAAGGGCGTTTCATAGCGCGCCTGCACGCCTTCAAGGATGGCGAGGTGCAGCTCCAGCGGTTCCTCGACGGCATAGAACACGCGCCTGACGGCATCGGCCGTCGGGTCGCCGGCGATCTTTTCGACCTGGCGGTCCGATAGCAGATAGACGTCGAGCTCCGGCCGGATCTGCTTCAAGCCACGCGCGAGGCGCAGCGCAGACATATCTGGTCCCTCGGCCTCTCCGAGCGGATCGAGCACCGAGCGAAGCACCGGCGCGTCGTGGCGCGAGCGGTACGGAAATCCCTCGGCGAGCACGACGGCAATGATCGCGGGGTTCAATGCGGCCGCGCAGAAGGCATCCTCGAACGAACCCACCAGAACAGGCTCGTAGATGAAGCCATCCTCCGGTCGGCGCAGCCTGCGGATCTCGGCTGCGAAGGCTTCCCAGCGCGCCGCCGGCTGGCTGTTGACGTAAAGCACTTCGAAATACGGTCGCCGCCCGCCCGGCTCGCCGGTTCCCGGCGGCATGATGTCCGTCACTTCGCTCGCCGGCATCTCCTCGTGCACGTCCCACTCGCTCGGGCGGCCGCGATAGGAGTGGGTCAGCAACCCGTTCGAGATGCGCCGCGCGAGCTTTGCGGCCCCGCCGGCATCATCGGTGGCGATGCGCTCCGACAGCGCAGACAGCAATCGCCCGCCCGGATAGGCGTGGTACTCCTCGGCCGGTTTGACCGCGGCGATCGCCGCTTCCAGCGTCGCCCGCTCGCCACGCTTGGCGGCCCAGGCATCGGCGAGCGTGGTGATCTCGCGCCAATTGTCTGCACGTCCGGAATGGATGAGCAGAAACTGATCAACATGTGCGGTCTCGTTCGACATAACGCGCTCCCAATACAGTTTTGAAAGGGCTGCCCGCTGCCGCCGATGCTTGGTTTTCGCTAGGCGGCAGCTAGAATTCCGGTCGCAAAGACCGCGCTGAACATCTGTTTTCTCCGCGCGCAGAAAGACGATCCCCGCTGCCTCGAAACGGGGCCGCCAGAACGTTTCCGATTGGATCGGACCTGCACGGACTGTCTATCTGTCTGCTTTTATGCGCATTCCGAGGGGACCGTCCCCCTCGGGGCCTGCCCTGGACGTGCCCTAGGTCATCATCATCACAAGCACCATGCCCCAGATCGTCAGCAAGGTGTTGCCGACGGCATAGGTCACGGTATAGCCGAGCCCGGGGATCTGGCTCTTGGCGCGATCGTTGATCATGCCGAGCGACGCGGTCGTTGTGCGTGCGCCGGAGCAGCATCCGAGCAAAATGGCGGGATGGAACCGGAACACATATTTCCCGACATACATTGCCAGTATGAGCGGCACGGTCGTTGCGAATATGCCCCACAGAAACAGGCTGAAGCCGAGTTGTTGCAGGCCGGCGACGAAACCCGGGCCTGACGAGATCCCGACCACGGCAATGAAGACATTGAGGCCGACCGAATTCATGAACCAGACGGTCGAGGTCGGTATGCGCCCGAATTTCGGCCGCACGGAGCGCAACCAGCCGAAGAACAGCCCGGAAATCAACGCGCCCCCTGACGTGGAGAGCGTAAACGGCACATCCCCGACCTTGTAGACGAGTGCGCCGATCAGTGCGCCGATGGCGATCGCAGCCCCGATGAAGGCAACATCGGCAACATCAGTCGGCCGGTCGGCCACGCCCAGGGCCTTGGCGGCAGCCGCGGTGTCCTGCGTGCGCCCGACGATCGTCAGGATATCGCCACGGTGGATCTGCGTGTTTGGAAGGATCGGGATTTCCGTCGCCGTGGCACCCCGGGCAATCCGGCGCAGGAATACGCCGCGGGACGTTGGCCATTGTGCCAGCTCCGCCAGCGTCTTGCCGTTCGCTTCCTTGGTCGTGACAAGGACATCGACCCCCTCGACCGGCACGGCCAGCAACTCGCGGTCGTCGACTTCCTCGGCCGCATGACCGATCAGGCTGACCAGCACTTCGCGCCGGCCGGCCACGGCAACGATATCGCCTGCCTGGATCACGGTGTTGGCCGTTGCATCCTCGATCTTTCCGCCGCGACGAATACGCTCGATGAAGATCCGCTGCTCCGGGATCATGGACTCGGCTTCATGCGCCGTCTTGCCGACGACCGGCCCGCCCTCGCGCACGCGGTAGGCGCGCAGCTCGTAGTGATGCCAGGCAGTTCCGGCGCCGCCCACTTCCTTCTTGCCGCCCTGCTCCGCCTCGTAGCGTTTGCATTCGGCCTCAAGGTCGATACCCATCAGCGCAGGACCGATCAACGCCAGCACGATTGCCGATCCGATCGTGCCGAAAATATAGGTGACGGCATAGGCGACCGGCATGGCGTCGAGAAGACGCTTGGTTTCTTCCGGCGCGAGGCCAAGGCGGTTGATTGCATCCGTTCCCAATCCCATCGACGCCGAGATCGTCTGCGAACCGGCATAGAGCCCCAGTGCCGAGCCGACATCGTAACCGGCTATCTTGGCGGCAATGTAGGGCGCCCCAAGGCAGAAGACGCACACGACCGCAGCGAACAACGCCTGCGGCAAGCCATCCTTGGCGATGCCCCGGACGAATTGAGGCCCGACGCCATAGCCGATCGCGAACAGGAACATCAGAAAGAACGTGGCCTTGAGCGGTGGCGAAATGGTGATCCCGAGCTGGCCGATGATCACGGCAGCGATCAGCGTCGCCGTTACCGCACCTAGGCCGAGACCCTTGTAGGTGAACGATCCGAAGTAGTACCCAAGCGCCAGGGAGAGAAATATTGCAATTTCGGGATAAGTTCGAAGCGTATTTACGAACCAGTCAACCATAGTGTTTGCCCCATTACTCGAAAATCGGGAACCAGATCTGACTAAATGCTCATCGCTATTTTAGCGAGAATACACCCTTACACACTCGTTTCAAGGTGTTATTTACAGTAAAATACTATGATATCCGACACGTTCAAAAAGTCCGACAACATCCGGAAAGAATGAGATTTTTGTTTTACTGCCAGAACGTCGAGCCAAATCTGTTCTGTTTTTACTTCCTGCACACGATCGTGGATCGCGTGGGCCGGGTACCCCCATGGACAGACGGCGATGTTTCGCACGCAAACGGATTGTATCGGGATCGGGTAAACGTCGTTGCGAGGCGTCAGATCGCGGCCGTTGCCGGCTGCGACGGCGCGGCGACATGGCTGTTCTGATGATGGCGGATGCCCGCGCGGGTGTTGGAAAACATCCGGCCCGGGCCGAGCTGATCGGCAAACCCTGACGCCCTGATATAGGCGAGTACATCCGGATTGAGGCCTGCAAGCCACAGCTCCACGCCCGCTCGCGCCAGGCTGCGCTCGCCATCCATGATCATCTGAAGCGCCGAATACTCGATATCGACAACACGACTGAGGTCGAGCATCAGAACGCGCGGCTTGTGTTCGTTGGCCAGCGAACGAATACGGTCGCCCACCTGCTGGGCGTTGACGAAGAAGAGCCTGCCCTCCGGGCGCAGGATCAGCAGACCTTCGAACGTCTCGTCGTCGGGGTGCTCTGCCGAAAGCGGACGCAGCACGTCTTCACCGCGTTTGCGCCCGACTACATGGATGCGCGGGTTGGCCGCCTGGCTGGAGAGGCCGACAAGCGAAAGGATGATGGCGACGAGGATGCCCTGGAGCGTGCCGAACAGGAGCACGCCGAGGAAGGCGGCTAGCGCCCAGCGAAACTCCATCCGGCGAACCTTGCGGATGGAGGCGAACTCTGACGGCTTGATAAGCCCGACGGAGTAGACGATGACGATGGCCGCAAGCACGGCCTGCGGCAAGAGCCCGAGCAACGGCGCAAGAACGAGCATCGTCGCCGCCGCGGCCCCCGCAGTCACCAGCGACGCCTTCTGCGTGCGTCCACCAACGGCACGCACGACCGCCGTCTGCGACGTGCCGCCGCCTGCCGGCATCGCACCGAAGAGCCCGCCAGCGAGGTTTGCAGCACCCGTTGCCACGAGTTCGCGATTTGGGTGGATGGGCGGCTCACCCGCGACGGCGAAGGCACGTCCGGCCGCAATCGTCTCGGTGAAACTCATCAACGCGATGCCACAGGCGCCCGGAACGAGCTGCAGTATCAGATTTACATCCGGCAGCACCAGCGACGGCAGAGCCTGCGGAATGTGTCCGACCGTTGCAACGCCGGCCTGCCCAAGTCCGGCGAACCAGGAAACGGCGATCCCCGCCGCCACGATGGCGAGCGGAGCGGGTGAGTGCGGCCAACGCTTTTCCAGGAGCAAGAGGGACACCAGCGCCGTCACCCCAACTGCAAATGTGATGAGAGACGATTCGGGCAGATGGTGGACGACGTTCAGGATATCCCGGAAGAAGCCCTCCTTGTCGAAGTGGATCCCGAACAACTTCGGCACCTGGTCCAGCACGATGACCAGCCCGATCCCGGCCTTGAAACCGGTCAGCACCGGCGACGAAATGAAGTTGGCCACGAAGCCCAGTCGCAGGAGTGACGCTGCAATCAAGAGCACTCCGGTAAGCGCCGCAAGCGTGGCCGTCGCCGTGATCAATCGCCCGGCATCTCCATCCGGCACGACAAGCGCAAGCTGGCTCGCGGTCAAGATCGCAAGGGTGGTCGTCGAACTGACGCTCAGCACCCGAGATGTCCCGAGCAGGGCATAGACAATCATCGGCACGAAGGCGGTGTAGAGCCCGACGGTAACAGGAAGGCCGGCAACCGTCGCGTAAGCCATGGCCTTCGGCAACACCACCGCCGCGGCGGTCAGACCCGCGATCATATCAGGGCGCAGAGTAGCGGCAGTCGAGCGGGTGGACGGTTCGGCATGCGGCATCTGCACCATGACTTGCCCTCTTACGGCTGTGTGCTTGTGGTCGCGACCAATGTCTTGTCCCACCCGCAGAGCATGGCCCGCCCACCGCGAGCTCCGCCGCCCGCTGCAATCTGAACACCCTGGCAACCTTACGTCCAGCGGAAATCCTCGCCTCTGCCAGGCCTACCCGTCACGAAGGTCGATCGCAAAGCACCGAATTGCTAGTCGCCGAAAGAAGTCCATCGTGGCGCCGGCACGACCTTGCGAAGCTCGACGCCGCGGCTGGGCCACCGCCATGGAAACCTCGCACGAACAGATGCCTGCATCTGCCGTCAGTCCCGGCTGTCAATCTCGGCGCAGCGCTTCCAACGCTGCCCGATGAAGTTCCTTGTTCGCCGCCATGAGAACGGCGTCATAGCGCGACGCGTCGACAAGCGGCCGCCCGTCCCAGTCGGTGACGATGCCGCCTGCGGCTTCTATGATCGGGAGTTGCGGGAGGATGTCATAGTCGAACACGTTGCTCTCGAGGAGAAGGTCGATGCCACCGAGGGCCAGCAGGCCCGCGGCGTAGCAATCGTGCGAAAAGCGGGTGAAGCGGACCTTTGCGGCAAGTGCCTCAAAGCGGGTATGGCGCGCGTGATCGAATTGTTCGAGGGCGGAAGTGTAAAGAATGGCTTCGTCGAGCCGGGTTTTCTCGCTGGTGTGGATCGGCTCTCGATCGAGCGTCGCTCTGCTGCCGCTGGCAAGCCAGCGCTCGCCGGTGATTGGCTGGTTGATCAGGCCGAGAACGGGTTTGCCGCGATGAAGCAGCGCGATCTGCGTGCCGAAGGCCAGCGAGCCCGAGAGGAAGGACTTCGTGCCGTCGATAGGGTCGAGCACCCAGACCCATTCGGCATCGGGCCGGCAGGCGCCGAATTCCTCGCCCCGGATACCGTGCTGCGGAAATGCAGCCTCGATCATCCGGCGCATGACCGTTTCGGCATCGCGATCGGCGATGGTCACCGGGCTGGCATCGGCCTTGGCGTCGACTGCGATGCGCTTGCGGAACCACGGACGGATCGTTTCGGCGGCGGCATCCGCTATGGCATGGGCAAGGGCGAGAAAGGCTGGAGGACAGGAAACGGCTTCGGTCATGCTTTGACACCTTCGGCTTCGGTGGCGATCTCCTCGAGCATCGCCCTGATGGTTTTGACCTGCTGACGGGCGACCGCCGCCTCCCGCCACAGGCGCGCCGCAAGATCGCCGTCGCCCAGATCGGTAAAGCTGGCGGAGCGGGCGGGAATGAAGGGATCGGCCGCCTCCGCCGGGAAGCGCAGGGCGGGCGCGAAGTAACCTTCCTCCTCCTCAAGCCCGAAGGAGACGACCTGCGGCCGGTCCTCGCCGAGCAGCAGCAGTTCCACGAACATCGCCTCGAGCGGCAGGTGACCTTCGTTGGACAGGCAGGCGAGATGGGCCCAGCCGCCGCGATCCGGCTGCACCAGGCAATCCTTTACATGCGCTTCGGTGATATGCGGCGCCTGCAGCGCAAGGGCCGGCATGGGCAATTCATAGGCGTTGATCATGTTGCCGAAGTCGAACAGCAGGCCGAGGCGCGGATTGTCGACGGCCTCGATGATACGGACGAGTTCTTCAGATTTCAGGTCTTCGTGCTGTTCCAGCGTGTAACGCAACCGGCCCTGCGGATCGAATTCGGCCAGGCGCCTGAGATCGGCGATGGTCCAGGCGATGATCTGCGACACCCGCCCCTCGTAGCGCGGATAGCAGCGCAGGGAGGTCGCGCCTGCGGCAAGGGCGATACGCACCGCGTCGGAAAGACCTGACGCCTCGGTGGTGCTGGTTTCGACATGGAGTTCCAGCCCCCTCGCCTTCACCTGATCGGCGAAGACGGCAAGCGCGCCGTCGCCCATCCGGCCAAGGCTCGACCCTTCCCCATCATCGACATGCAGCTTGAGGCCGGACAGACCTTGCGCCGATGCGAATTCGGCAAGGTCGAGCGGTGCCATGCCTCCGAAACGCATGTTGAGATGGAAAGCATAGGCATGGGCAAAGAGCGGCGCTGCGCGCGCCCGCGCGGCGAGCGCGCCGCGCTTCTCCGAAGAAAGCGCCGCTATTCTTGCCCGCCAGTCAGGGGGCGATCCATGACCCCATCGCATATCCGTCACGATGCCGGCTCCTCCTTGAAGATTACGATGCGCTGACCATCAGGCTGCGACCACGAGAAGGTCGCTACGCGCGATGCTGACCTCGACCGGGACGCCGACGGCCGGCGGCGGCCGGTCGGGCTGATTGAACGTGTCGAGGGAAAGCACCTGGCCGCCAACCGCGACACGAATGCGGATCACCGACCCGAGGAAATGCACCTCGGCGATGCGACCCGAAAGCACGACATCGCGTCCTTCGGTACGCCCGAGCGACACCGTCTCCGGTCGCAAAGCCAGGCTGATGCGCTCGCCGGCGCGAGCAACCAACGGGCGGTTCAGCGCAACGGCAACCTCCCCCACCCGCACCCTGCCGCTCGCCGCATCGACCACGTCGGCATCGACGAGATTGAGCGTTCCGACGAACTCCGCCACGAAGCGCGTCGCCGGGCGATTGTAAATTTCGAAGGGCGTGCCGACCTGGTCGGCAATGCCCTGATGCATGACCACGATGCGGTCCGATATCGACAGCGCCTCTTCCTGATCGTGCGTGACGAAGATCGTGGTGATGCCAAGTTCCTGCTGGATACGGCGGATCTCCTCGCGCAGGCTGACGCGGATCTTTGCATCGAGTGCCGAAAGCGGTTCGTCGAGCAGCAACACCTGCGGGCGCGGCGCAAGTGCCCGCGCGAGCGCCACGCGCTGCTGCTGGCCACCAGAGAGCTGGAAGGGGTAGCGGCTGCCAAGTTGCGCCAGGCCGATCAGTTCCAGCACTTCCCCCACGCGCCTGGCGATCGCAGCCTTGCCTTCGCCGGCCACCTTGAGTCCGAAACCGATGTTTTCCTCAACCGTCAGGTTGGGAAAAAGCGCATAGGCCTGGAAGACCATGCCGATCTTGCGCCGGTTGGCGGGAAGGCCGGTCACGTCGCGGTCGCCGATGCGGATCGTGCCCAATGTCGGCGTCTCGAAGCCGGCCACCATTCGCAGCACCGTCGTCTTGCCGCAACCGGACGGGCCGAGAAACGAGACGAATTCGCCTTTTTCGATGCCGAGGGTGAAGTCTTTCACGACGCGGTGCGCGCCGAAGGACTTTTGCAGGTGGTGAATGTCGAGATAGGCCATGGTCAGCGTCTCACGGTGGAAAATCTGGAAAAGCGGGTGACGATCTGGATCAGCCCCATGCATGCCCAGGTGATGGCGAAGGCGACGACGGCAAGCGCCGAAGGCTCATAGGCCCGGTTGCCGCCCATCCAGACCATGTAGGGGCCGAAAGAGTTGACGTTCAACAGCGCGGCGAAGACATATTCGCCAATGACGATCGCAAGCGTCAGGAACGCGCCCGACAGCACCGAGACGAAGACATTCGGCAGGATGACCACGGCAAGGATCCGCGCCCAACCGGCACCGAGCGACTGCGCCGCCTCGGTGAGGCTGGCGATATCGATGGTGCGCAGGCCCGTATCCACCGACCGATACATGTAGGGCAGCGCCAGCGTCGCATAGCCGAACAGCAAAAGGAGATTGGTGCCCCACCAGGTCCCTGTAAGCGGCAGGACCGAGGAGGTGTTGTAGATGCGGATGTATCCGAAGACGATGACGATGGGCGGAATGACCAGCGGCAGAAGCGTGATGAATTCGATGATCGGTCGCAGTCCGGGAAGCCTGAGCCGCACGAAATAGGCCGTCGGCACGACAAGGAGGATACCGAGCACGATGGTCAAGAGGGCGAGCAGGACCGAATAGCCTAAGGTCTGCTGGAACTGCGGGTCGGCGAGCACGATCCGGTACGCTTCGAAGCTGTATTCGCCCCGCTTCATGCGCATGGAGAAATCAACCATGCCGGCGAGTGGCAACAGGAAATAGAGACCGCCGAGTGCGACGGCAAACCAGGACCAGAGGCGCTTTCCCGTCATTTGACCCACCGTTCGGCGCGCATGCGCAAGAAAATGTAAATGGCGTTGGCGATCGCGGTCAGAAGGATCATCCCGAAGGCGATGGCATAGCCGAGATGCGGATCGTTGAGCACGTCGCCGCGGATCTGCGCGAACAGCACGATCGGCGCGATGGAGAGCGAGGAGCCGGTGAGCGCGATGGCGGTGGCAACCGCTCCAAAGGCGTTGGCAAAGAGCAGCGCAAGCGTGCCAAGCAGCGAAGGCCACAGAACCGGCAGCGCCACCATCCGCCAGTATTGCGCCCCGCTGGCGCCGAGGCTTTCTGCCGCCTCCCGCCATTCGCGGCGCAAGCCCTCCAGCGCAGGCGTGATGATCAGCACCATCAGCGGGATCTGGAAATAGAGATAGGTGAGCACCAGCCCCAGAAAGGAGACGATGCTGAAGCCGGAGCCGTAGAGATTGATGCCGAACCAGTTGCGCAGCAGCATCGTGACGAAGCCGAGCCGGCCGAGCGTGGCAATGAAGGCGAAGGCGAGCGGCACGCCGGCGAAATTCGAGGCGACACCCGAAAAGGTAAGGATGCCGTTACGAAGCCAGCGCGGAAGGTCGCCGAGTGTGATCGCGGCAGCAATGAAGAAACCAAAAAGACAGCCGAGCGCCGCCGTCAGCAGGCTGAGTTCGATCGAGATCCAGAAGGCGGATCGGATGGAAGGTGACAGAAGCTTGCCAAGATTGTCGAGCGTCACCTGTCCTTGCGGATTACGGAATGCGCCGATGACGATATTGAGCGTCGGCAGGATCAGGAACAGCGTGGCAAAGAGGAAGAACGGAGCGACCCCGAGCCAGTTGAGGAACTGCCGCGGCCCCAAGGCCGCCGGCAGGAGAGCGGCGCTTGTCGTCATCGGATTGTTTCCTGGGAGCGTTGTGTCCGCAGGCCTCGAGAAAAACCGGGGCCCGCGGACGGATGGGCTTACTTCACGTTGGCGCCGACCACCTTGTCCCAACCTTCGACAATGGCGCCCTTGTTGGCATCCAGTGCCTCGACGGTCGGAAAGATCGCCTTTTCGTAGGCTTCAGCCGGCGGCAGCTTGTCGAGCAGTTCCTGCGGGAATTTTCCGGCCTTGAGCATGGCGTTGAAACGCGCCGGGTGGCAGTAGCCCTTCAGCCAGCCGGTCTGGCCCTCGTCGGAATAGAGATATTCCATCCAGAGCTTGGCGGCGTTCGGGTGCGGGGCGTAAGCCGAGATCGCCTGGACATAGACGCCGGCGACGACGCCGCTCGCCGGGACGATGACATCCATCGGCGGGTTGCCGTTGAGGGCATCGCGCCAGGCGAGCAGGTTGTAGTCCCAGGCGGCGATGATCGGCGTCTGGCCCTGCGCGATCGTGCCGGCCTTGCCGAGCACCGGCACGAAATTGCCGGCCTTGTTCAGTTCCGCGAAAAGCTCCAGGCCCTTGGCGCCGGATTGGGCTCCCGGCTCCGCGCCGCGCGAAATGCCCGCCGACATCAGCGCCAGGATCGCCTGGGCCGATGAGCGCGGATCGCCCGTGAGCGCGACGGAACCGGCGTATTGCGCCTTGGTCAGGTCGGACCAGTCGGCCGGCGGGGTCTGGACCAGGTCCTTGTTGATGCCGAAGGCCATGACGCCATAGTAGTCGCCGTACCAATAGCCGTCCGCATCCTTGATATTGTCCGGGATCTCGCCCCAGGTCGCCACCTTGTAGGGCTGCAACAGGCCTTCCTTCCTGGCCGCGGGCGCAAAGGCAAGGCCAAGATCGACGACGTCGGGCGCCTGAGAGCCCGTGTTGCCCTTGTTGGAGCGGATGGCCTCCAGCTCGTCGGCCGTACCGGCATCCGGATTGAGCTCGTTGACGGAGATGCCCGGATACTTCGCCTTGAAGCTTTCGATGACCTCGCCGTAATTGCACCAGTCGTGCGGCAGGGCGATGACGGTGAGCATGCCTTCCTTCGTGGCGGCATCGACGAGGGCCTGCGGCGCTTCTGCGCGCGCAAGGCTCGGCAGCGCGGCTGCGATGGCAAGCGTGGAGACGAAAACCGAGCGGGCGGCGTAAGATAGGCGCGTCTTCATGAAGTCCTCCTGTTTGCCGTCGGTGACGGCCGTTGAGCGTTGGCTTGCAGTCGTTAATCGGCAGTCGGCCGCAATCGGGTTCGCTGCATTCCGGTTCCCCCGCACTCTGTCTGCGTCCTTCGGGGCGGCATCGGTGCGTTTCGTGTAGGCGGAGCATGTAACAATTGGACAACAATCAAACGTCCATTATCATGCATTCGACTGTACCAATTCTGGAGGTTTGCCTTGGCCAAACAGCTCGAGGGCCCCATCCTGCCCTTCCTTCGCCTGGACGCGGGCATCGCCCTGCCGAAATTCAGGCAGGTGCAGGACCAGCTGCGCACGGCGATCCTGCAGGGGCACTTGCGCGCCGGCACGCGTTTGCCGGCAAGTCGCATTCTTGCCGAGGAGCTGGGCCTGTCGCGCCAGACGCTCATACGGGTGCTGGAAAATCTGAAAGCGGAGGGCTATCTCGAGGCGCGGCAGGGAGCCGGCACCTATGTTTCGGCCGCCCTACCTCTTCGACCGAAACCGGCACGGTCGGCGCAGGCAAATGACGATGCATCGCCCCGGCTGTCGCGGATCGGCGCCCTGTCGCGCGGCGTTTCGGCGGAGATCGGCCGCGTCGAACCCAAACCCTTCCTGCCCAACCAGCCGGCGTTCGACCAGTTTCCGTTCGCCATCTGGCGCAAATGCTGGAACGCGGCGGCCCGTGGCGGCAAGGTCGGCATGGGCTACGGCGATGTCGCGGGAGAGCTCGTTCTGCGTCAGCGGATCGCAGAATACCTCGCCTTGCACCGGCGCGATCCCTGCGATCCCGAACAGATCGTCATTACACCCGGCGGACACGCCGCCTTCACGCTTGCCGCGCTGGCGCTGGCCGATCCGGGCGACGGTGTCTGGTTCGAAGATCCGGGCCCGGTCACCACCTCCAACCTTTTCCGCACCCTCGGCCTCAATCTCTGCCTCGCCGATGTCGATGCCGACGGAATGGACGTCCCCGGCGCGATTGCATGCCACCCCGGCGCGCGGCTCGCCTTCGTCATGCCATCGCGCCATCACCCGCTCGGCGTCACGCTCTCCCTGCCGCGCCGGCTTGCCCTTCTCGAATGGGCACGCGCGAACGACAGCTGGATCATCGAGGACGACTATGACAGCGAGTTTCGCTACGACGGCGCGCCCCTCCCCTCGATACGCTCGATCGACAGCCATGGACGGGTGATCTATGCGGGCAGTTTCAGCAAGGCGCTCTATCCCGGCATCCGCGTCGGTTATCTCGTGTTGCCGTTGCCACTCGTCGAGACGTTTCGCACGCTTTCTGGCCTGATCCACCGCAGCGTGCCGGTCGAGACGCAGCTTGCCCTTGCTGAATTTATCGGTGGCGGGCATTTCGCCAGCCACCTGCGGCGCATGCGCGGCCTTTATGGCGAGCGGCGCAGCGCTTTTCTCGAGGCGGGACAGACTGCTCTGGCCGGGCTCGCCCGGATCGACTGTTCCGAAAGCGGCCTCAACGCGCTCGCCTGGCTTGCGAACGGGCGCGATGACCGGGCCGTCCAGCGCGATGTGCTGGAGGCAGGCCTGCAATGCTACCCGCTCTCCGACTATGTCATTGCAACCCAAAGACCGGGTGCACTCATCCTGGGTTATGCCGGCGTGCCGGCGGAGCGCATGCGCTCCTATCTCGGCCGCTTCGCAGAAGCGCTGTCGCGGCGTTGAGCCCGGCGACGACGCGGCAAGGGGCGCCCGCCCGCAAGGCGGGCGAACAAGCCGCGCAAGAACGTCTCTATCAAGAGCGCCCAATTGCGCGGCTCCTCGGGATCATCGGGATCCCGCCGGGCGACGATATGGCCGATGCCGCGCACCATCGCGGGCCGCCTCAGTGCCGCAGCGCCCGCAGCGGTTTGCCGCTGCGCTGGGTGACGCCGACGCCGGGCGCGATGCCGACCTGCGCGTTGGAGGCGGCAAGCAGTGGCCTGCCGCGCACCAGGTCCGAGCCACGCTCGGCGAGCATAATCGTCGGCGCGTTGAGGTTGGCGTTCGGCTCTGCCGGGAAGACGGAGCTGTCGATGACCCGCAGACCGGCGATGCCGCGCACCCGCAGCTCGCTGTCGACGACGGCCATCTCGTCCTCGCCCATGCGGCAGGAGCCACAGGGGTGGTAGGTGCTTTCCATGGTTTCGCGCACCCAGGCGTCGATCTCGTCATCCGTGCGAACATTCGTCCCCGGGGCGATTTCGTCGCCACGGAAGCGGTCGAAGGCCGGCTGGGCGACAATCTCGCGTGTCAGTCGCAGGCAGCGGCGGAAGCCTTCGCGGTCCTCTTCGCGATCGAGGTAGTTGAAGAGAATGTCCGGCTGCTCGTGCGCTTCGGGCGAGCGCAGCCGCACATAGCCGCGGCTCTTCGGCTTGTTCGGTCCCGTCAACACCATGAAACCATGGCCGTCGAGCGGCTTCTTGCCGTCATAGCGCATCGCTGCCGGCAGGAAGTGGAACTGGATGTCCGGCCACTGGAGGGAGGCGTCGGAGCGAATGAAGCCGCCGCTCTCGAAATGGTTGGAGACAGAAAGCCCCTTCTTGAAGAGCAGCCATTCGGCACCGATCAGGGCTTTGCTCAGAAGGCCCATCTTGCCATTGAGCGTGATCGGCTCCTTGCAGGCGTACTGGATGTAGACCTCGGAGTGATCCTGCAGGTTCTCGCCGACGCCGGGCAGGTTGTGCAGCACCTCGACGCCCGCCTTTTGCAGCACCGCGGCCGGGCCGATGCCTGAGCGTTGCAGTAGGTGCGGCGACCCGATCGGGCCGGAAGAAATCAGCACCTCGCGGCTCGCCTTCACCACGATCCGCTCCCCGCCGCCCTGTTCGTATTCGACGCCGACGGCGCGCTTGCCCTCCAGCAGCACGCGCCGCGTCATCGCATGGGTAACGACGGTGAGATTGGGCCGGCTCATCGCCGGTTTCAGATAGGCATTGGCCGTCGACCAGCGCACGCCGTCCTTGACGGTCATGTGCATGGGGCCGAAGCCTTCCTGCATTTGACCGTTCGGATCGTGCGTCGTGATGTAGCCCGCCTCGTGGCCCGCATCGACGAAAGCCTTGTAGAGCGGGTTGCGCATCCGGTTGCCGGCATTGGTCGCAAGCGGGCCGGAAGCGCCGCGATAGGCGTCACCCCCGTCCTGCCAGCTCTCGGCGCGCTGGAAATAGGGCAGGCAATTGGCATAGCGCCAGCCACGCGCGCCGAGTTCCTCCCACTCGTCGAAATCGCGGGCGTGGCCACGCATGTAGACCAGCCCGTTGATCGAGGAGGAGCCGCCCAGGACCTTTCCGCGCGGGCAGTGAACCTGCCGGCCGTCAAGACCGGGCTCCGGCAGGGTCATGTATTTCCAGTTGTACTTGGTGCCGTTCATCGGAATGGACAGGGCCGTCGGCATCTGGATGAAGATCGACTTGTCGCTGCCGCCATATTCGAGCACCAGCACCTTGACTTCGGGATCTTCCGAAAGACGGTTGGCAAGCACGCAGCCGGCCGATCCGGCGCCGATGATGATGTAGTCGTAGGTCTCGCTCATGGCTGACATCCCGATGTTACGGATAGAGGCCCCAACCGCGCCCGCGGGCGAAAAGCCGGGTCAGGACATAGTGGACCGCGCCGGCCGCAAGGCAGGATGGCACGGAGGCGGTGAGGTACTTGAAGGCCGGAAGGCTTTCGAGCGTCTGCGGATTGAACACCAGCACGTAGACGCCGAAGCCGACCGCCAGGGCAAAAAGGCCGATGGGATTGAAGCCGCCCCAGAAGCGATAGGGGCCCTTCTCCTGCGGCCCATGCAGGCTGCGCATGTCGAGCTTCTGGCCGCGCAGGAAGAAGTAGTCGGCGATGCCGATGCCGGCGAGCGCGGAGTTGAGGGCCGAGGTCCACACGAGGAAGATGAAGAAGCCGTCGTACATCTGCGGATAAAAGACCACGAGGCCGAGCGGGATGACGCAGAAGAGAAGAAGGATCGCACCCCACGAGATGGCTCGAATGGTGGCGGTTCCCACCTGGCGCAGACCGACGATGGACGTGTAGAGGATGTTTGCCATCGAGGTCATGTTGGCAAAAGCCACGAACAGCAGGGCGATGATGCCGATGATCGGGCCTGCGATCTTGGTCATCCAGATCGTCGGGTCGCTGTCTCCAAGCGCAACGGCGGCGAGGAGACCAACGATTTCGCCGAGAGCTGCGGCACCGAAGATGCCGAGAATGTTCGGCCAGAAGGCGGTGCGTTCGTTCTTCGTCAGGCGGGCGAGGTTGCCGATATAGGGCCACCACGAGAAACCGGCGGCGAGGTTCACCTCGACGGCGATCATGAAATTGAGCGTGTTGTCTTCGAAGGGGGGCGAGAGCGCCGGCATCGCCAGCAATTCACCGAAGGAACGATGCTGAAGGATGAGGTAGAGCATCACGATCATCAGGATCACCAGCGCCGGCGAGACGACCATGTTGAAGAACTTGATCGAGGTCGGCCCCTTGGCGACGATGAACCAGGTGACGAGGATGGCGCCCACGGCGGCGATGATCATCTTGACGCCGGTGGGATTGGCGGCCTCGCCGGAACTCAGCGCCGTCAATCCGTCGATCGAGCGGCCGAACATCATGGCCAGCACCGCGAGCCAGCCCATGGTCAGTACCACCACAGCCAGCACGTAGACGATGCGGCTGCCGTTGTAGCCGAACTGGCTGCGCAGCGCGACGAACTGCTCGATGCCGTAGCGGCCGGAAAGGGGCGTGGTGGCCAGCGCCGTCAGCATGACGCCGACGATATTGCCGATGATGATGGCTGCAATGCCCTCCTTCGGCCCGACGAACAGACCGACGGAACCGCCGATCAGGAACGCCCAGGTGGCGATGGCAAGCGCCGAATTGGCATAGGTGAACTCCCAGAAGCCCCAGAGCCGTTCGGACGGCAGGAGCGGTGCATCGCCGCGTTCGGCGGCGGCACGATTTTCGGACGCTTCCTGGCGTTGGATTTCTGCGGCGGCAAGCCCGCCGCCGGCAACATGATCGGTCATCTCACGCCCCCCAGAACCAGAAGCCGAGGACCAGCACGAGCGTCAGCACGGTCATGCCGGCATAGTCGAGCCTGCTCATCGTGCCTTCGAAGCGGTGACCGGCCTCGATGTCTTCATAGATACGGGCGCGGCGTCCCAGTTCGTTTTGCCAGGCAACATCGTTTTCCATAGTTCGTTCCCCTGTCGCGTCGCGCCTTTGGCGTCTTTCCGCGAGCAAATGCGGCTCCATCAGCCGCCGGTCTCGTGAACCGGGCCGCCCATGGGCGGCGACCCGAAGAATTTTCCGCAGCCGCCCGACAACTACGGCAGCGTGATCCACACGGCCTTCGTCTCCATCAGGTAGTCGAGCTGTTCGGGGCCGAGGTCCTTGCCGAAGCCCGAAGCCTTGAAGCCGCCGAAGGGCATGGACGGATCGATCGTGCTGTGCGCATTGACGTAGACCGAGCCCGCATGCAGGCGCGGGATGAGCGTGTGCACGCGCGCGAGATCGTTGGAGTAGATCGCGGCGGCCAGACCGAACGGTGTGTCGTTCGCCAGCGAAACCGCCTCATCCAGCGTCTCGAAGGGGCTGGTGACCAGAACCGGCCCGAAGATCTCTTCGCGCACGATGGTCATCTGCGGCCTGCAATGGGCAAAGATCGCCGGCTCGACGAAATGGCCGGGCCGGTCGGGATTGCCCCCGCCATGGATCAGCTGGGCGCCTTCGCGACGGCCGGCTTCGATATAGTCGGACACGATCTTTTTTTGCTGCGCCGAGACCATCGGGCCGATGTAGCAATCGCGGTCGAGGCCGGGCGCGAGCGTCAGCGTGCGCGTGACGGCAACCAGCTCTTCGAGGAAAGCGTCGTGAACGGATTTCTGGACGTAGACACGGGTGCCCGCATCGCAGACCTGGCCGGAGTTGAAGAACACACCGTTCGCCACCGCGCGGGCAGCACTTTGCAGGTCGGCATCGTCGAGCACCAGCACCGGCGATTTTCCACCGAGTTCCAGCGTGACGTGCTTGAGGTTGCCGACAGCCGCGCGGCCGACCTCCTGCCCGACCGGGGTCGAGCCGGTGAAGGTGACCTTGTCGATGCCGGGATGGGTCGACATCGCTGCGCCGATAACGCTGCCGCGACCGGTGACGACATTGACCACGCCATCGGGAATGCCGGCCTCCTGCACCAGTTCGGCAAAGCGCAGCGTGGACAGCGAGGTCAGTTCCGCCGGCTTGACGATGACGGTGCAGCCGACAGCAAGGGCGGCCGCGAGCTTCCACGCCATGGTCTGCAGCGGGAAATTCCACGGTACGATGGCGGCGACGACGCCGAGCGGCTCCTTGCGCGTATAGGCGAGGTAGTTGCCGGGAATGGACGGCTCGACGGTGCGACCATGCAGCTTTGTCGGCCAGCCGGCGAAGTAGCGGAAGGTATCGACCGTGCCCTGAATGTCGATCTCCCGGGCAAAGGTTACCGACTTGCCCATGTCGATGGCTTCGATCTCCGCCAGTTCGTCGGCGTGGGTCTCGATGAGATCGGCAAGGCGATGCAGCAGCCGCTCGCGCTCGAGCGGCTTCAGGAGGCGCCAGGCGCCGCCATCGAACTGCGCGCGGGCGGCGCGCACGGCCCGGTCGAGATCATCGGTGGTGCCGGACGGCGCGCAGGTGATCAGGCCGGCGGTCGACGGCTCGAAAATATCGAACGTCGCGCCATTGCCGCTGTCGACCCAGGCGCCGCCGATGAACATCTTCTGCGGTTTTGCCAAAAAACGCCGCGTCGCATCGCTGACGCCATAGTGATCCAGGTAGTTGCGGACGCTTTCGTCCATGTCTTTTCCTCCTCGTCGGCAGCCGTGGGCATGCCGGCCCTTCCGGGTGTCTTCGATCAGCGGTTTCCGGCTCTTGCCTGCATGACGCGGCCGATGAGGTTCATGAGAACCTGGGCGGCCAGAATGGAGGTGCCGCCGGTGTGGTCGTAGTCGGGGGCAACCTCGACCAGATCGATGCCGACGATGGTCCCGCGCTTGGCGAGTGCCGCCAGGATCTCCAGCACCTCGTAATAGATGAAGCCGCCATGCGACGGCGTGCCGGTGCCCGGCGCGATCGACGGATCGAAGCCGTCGATGTCGATGGTGACATAGTAGCGGACGCCGGCCGGCACGCGCTCGACGACGCCATCCGTGCCGAGCGCCCGGATCTGGCGCACCGACAGGATGTCGGAGCCCATCTTGCGGGCATCCTCGTAGCCTTCCCTGGCGGTCGAGGAGACATTGCGGATGCCGAGCTGCGACAGGCCGCTGACATAGGGCTTTTCCGCGGCACGCCGCATCGGGTTGCCATGGCCGTAGCGCACGCCATGGCGCTCATCGACGAAATCGAGATGGGC
>UBXV01000019.1 GCA_900469625.1 Hyphomicrobiales bacterium | reverse complement strand
GTTCGTCCCGGCAAGGCGCCTGGCGCCTTGCCGGGACGAACCGGCGCATCGATCCAGCTGTCGTCGAAGAAGCGACGGGCGATCGCGGCCATTTCCGGATCGAAGGCATGGTAGGCCGAAAGCACGGTGTCCTTGGCTTCGTTCCAGGAGATCAGCGCGTTCGGCGTTTCCGGCAGCGGCGCATTGCGATCCCAGAAATCCATCTGTTCCATGCCGAGCCACTTTGCCTTCATCGCGTAGTAGCGGTGCGAGAGGCGCGGATAGGCTGATTTCACCGCTTCCGCCAGCGCATCGACGACCTCGCGCTCGACGCGGTTGGCAAGGTGGCGGCTGTCGGCGATATCCTCGAAACCGCGCCAGCGGTCGGAGATTTCCTTGTCCTTGGCGAGCGTGTTGGTGATCAGCGTGAAGGTGCGGATGTTGGCCTTGAAGGTTTCGGCAAGCGCCATCGCCGCCTTTCTGCGCACCTCGGTCGAGGGATCCTGCAAAAGGTTCAGCGCCATTTCGAGCGGCATCGTCTCGCCATCGATGACAAACGTCAGCGACGCCATGGTCTCGTCGAACAGGCGGTTGAAGGCGGCGGCCCCGGTCATCGATTTTTCGAGGAACAACTGCTCGAGCTTGTCGTCGAGCTGGTAGGGCTTGTCCTTGCGCAGGTCGAGAAGCCAGGGCCGGTAATGGGCGGCCAGGCTGTCGTTGGCAAGCGCTGCGTCGATCACGCCATCGTCGATGCGGTTGAGCTCGAGCGAGAAGAACAGGAGATGCGCCGACATGTCGGTCAGCTTCGATTGCACGTCGCCATAGAGCTTGCCGTTTTCCGGCTTCGAGGTGTCGGAGAAATAGGTGAGGCCGGCAAAGGACGCGATGCGTCCCATGACGTCTTCCAGCGCCTCGAACTCCTTCACGGCGGCACCGATGCCGTCGTTGCCGCTCTTTGTCGCGGCGTCGGCAAGCTTGCCTTTCCACCTTGTTTCGAACGCGACCGAATCCGCTTCGGCCTTCTTCATGTCGGAGCGGAATTCCTCCGAACTCGCGGACGGGTAGAGATCCTCCAGCCGCCAGGAGGGCAGATCGCCGAGCGCGGCGGCGGCACCCGCAGCGGGGCCGGCAGCAGCGCGCACGACGGTTTTCTCGGGAGCGAAGGTGTGGAAGGTCATCGTCGGATTTCTCATGTTCGTGACAGGAAGAGGCAAGCGATACGGGTTCCATTGCTATCGCCGCCAATGGATAAAATGCAAGCATTTCTCAAAACATGATGTTCAGCCCTTTATGGCACAGATGCCTGACGTGATTTGGCACATGACGTTGGCCAAAAGTACCGCGTGTCCAAAGCAGGAGGCTTCCGTGACATCACACATTCTTGTCATCGATGACGATCCGGTGCAGCGCCGGTTGCTGACCAACATGATCGAGCGTCTCGGTCACGTTGCGCATCTCGCCGACAACGGCCGCAGCGGCCTGGAGCTGCTCGAGCGCAAGGGCGGCATCATCAACGTCATCCTTCTCGACCTGCTGATGCCGGAAATGAACGGTCACGGCTTTCTGGAAGCGCTGGCGGAACGGGGCGTTGATACGCCCGTCATCGTGCAGACGGGGCAGGGCGGCATCGAGACCGTGGTGCATGCGATGCAGGCCGGGGCGTTCGACTTCCTGGTCAAGCCGGTTTCGCCGGAGCGGCTGTCGGTGGCGCTCGGCAACGCGCTGAAGATGGCGAGCCGTGACGGCAAGGTAAAGACCTCCCGTCGTCCGCGTGGCGGTGCGGTCGGCTTCGAAGACGTGGTGTCGGCGAGCCCGGCGATGATCCGGGTGATCGATCTTGCCCGCCGGGCCGCGCAGTCCAACATTCCGATCGTGCTCGAAGGCGAGTCCGGCGTCGGCAAGGAAATGGTCGCCCGCGCCATCCAGTCGGCCAGCGACCGCTCGGGCAAGCCGTTCATTACCGTCAACTGTGGCGCCATCCCGCACAATCTGGTCGAGAGCATTCTGTTCGGCCACGAGAAGGGCGCGTTTACCGGCGCGACGGAAAAACACAGCGGCAAGTTCGTCGATGCCGACGGCGGCACGCTCTTCCTCGACGAGATCGGCGACCTGCCGCTCGAAGTCCAGGTGAAGCTGTTGCGCGCCGTCCAGCAAGGCGAGATCGAAACGATCGGTGCGCGCCATCCGCACCGGGTCAACGTTCGGCTGATCTCAGCCACCAACAAGGACCTGATCAACGAGGTGCGCGAGGGCCGCTTCCGCGAGGACCTCTATTACCGCCTCAACGTCTTCCCGATCACCATTCCGGCGTTGCGCCGGCGCAAGGAGGACATTCCGGTTCTCGTGCGCTCCTTCGTCGACCGCTTTGCGTCCGAGCAGCGGCTCAGCACGCCGCTGACCGTATCGGGCGGCGCGATGGCGCTGCTGACCGCCTATGACTGGCCGGGCAATATCCGCCAGCTGGAAAATGCGATCTTCCGCGCCGTGGTGCTTGCGGAAGGCCATGAGCTGACGGTCAAGGATTTCCCGCAGATCGCCACCCAGATCCCCGGCTACGTCGTCTCCGACCGCACCGGCTTTTCCTGGGGCGATGCCGGGCCCGAACGGCCGGCCGCTGCCGTCGACCCGGCCGCAAGCGTCTATCCGGATTTTGCCAGCACGGCCAAATCGATGGAAACCGAGGGCGCGCATGATGGCCGCATGGAGAACGCGATTGCCAGCGTCGACGAGGGCGGAGACGTGCGCAAACTGGCCGAAGTGGAGGAGGAACTGATTCGTTTCGCGCTGAAATTCTACCGGGGCCAGATGAGCCAGGTGGCGCGCAAGCTCGGCATCGGCCGGTCGACGCTCTACCGAAAGCTCAAGGATTACGGCATCGATCCCGACAATCCCCTGCGAGAGGCGGCATAAAATCGACGCATTCACGATTCATTAGCCGTGCGATTGGATCGCCGCCGTTTAGACCTTGTTAGTGAAGTGTTCACTATATTATAAGGGGCGGTGACGACTGTGGCATATATGCCATGCTGTCACCTTATTTGACAGTCATCTGAGACAGCGAAGCACGGTTGTCCGTCGGACGGGGATTGAATGCCAAATTTGTTCGGTTTTAAGAAGCCTCTCGGCTCCTTAGCTAGCAGACTCTGCTCGGCGATGACCCGTAAGGTACCGCAGGTTCTGACGTCGATCGTCCTTGCGGTGTCGCTGGTTACGCCTGGCATGGCGCCTCCCGTCGAGGCCGCCGGCCAGACGCGGACGCTCAAGCTCTATTTCATCCATACGCAGGAAAAGGCGCAGATCACCTACAAGCGCAACGGTCGCTATGACCCGAAGGGCCTGCAGCAGATCAACCGCTTCCTGCGCGACTGGCGTCGCAACGAGCCGACCAAGATGGATCCGCGCCTGCTCGATCTGGTGTGGGAAGTCTATACCAAGAGCGGTTCGCGCGATTACATCCACGTCGTTTCGGCCTACCGTTCGCCTGCCACCAACGGCATGCTGCGCTCGCGCTCCAAGGGCGTTGCCAAGAAGAGCCAGCACATGCTCGGCAAGGCGATGGACTTCTACATTCCCGACGTCAAGCTGAAGACGGTGCGGGAAATCGGCATGAAATTCGAGGTTGGCGGCGTCGGCTATTACCCGACATCGGGCTCGCCGTTCGTGCACATGGATGTCGGCGGCGTTCGCGCCTGGCCGCGCATGAGCCGCAACGAACTCGCCCGTCTTTTCCCCGACGGCAAGACCATGCACGTCCCCTCCGACGGCAAGCCGCTTCCGGGCTATAACCAGGCCGTGGCAGACTACAAGCGTCGCGTTGGTGCCTCGGCAATGGAAGTTGCCGGCGGTGGCGCCAAGGCTGGCGATGCCGAGAGTGGCAAGCGCCGCGGCAACCTGTTCGCGATGCTCTTCGGCGCCGGCGGCGACGAGGATGAAGAACCCTCGGCAATCGCAGCCGGTCCGGGCTCCGACGACGAGGGTGGCGCAGCGCCTGCCAAGGTGCAGACGGCGTCTGCCCCGGCAGCTCAGGAAGCGTTGCCTGGTGTCGCCGGCTCTGTCGCGACCGAGCAGCAGCCGACGGTTGCCGCCGATCAAAATATCAATGCGCCGGTTCCGGCTGTTCGCCCCGCCTTCAAGGATCCGACTGGAAACGGTGGCGTAGCGGTTGCGCTGGTTGCACCGCAGCAGAACCCGGCCCAGGAAGCGCTTGCGGCTGCCCTGCCGCAGACACCGGAAATGCCGAGCGAATTTGCCGATCTGGCTTCCATGAAGGTGCCGGTCCCGCAGATGCTTGATCGCGGGACTGCGAATGCCGCCGCCGGCGAAACGCTCGTCGCCTCGGTCGATCCGCTGGCAACAGACATGCAGGCGCTCGGCTTCGTGCCGGTGCCCGCCATGCGCCCGGCTGGCGAAGCGGCCCTTGCTGCCGTCGCAGACGCCAAGGTCGCCGTTCCAGCCTTTGCAGAACGCCCGGTCATGGCCTCGGCCGTGCCGCCGCGCGACACCGCAGCCCAGGCATCGACGCGCGTCGCTCTGGCCGCGCCGACAGAAACTGAGCGCCAGCCTGCCCGCCAGCCGGTGGAAATGGCCGCCTATGCACCGCAGGCGTCGACCAATGCTCGTGCCAACGCCTTTGACAGCGCCTTGGCCACCGAGACTGAAGCGCCGGCCAAGGGTGGTCGTCCGAAGAAGCACGATGCCGAAGCCGCGACCCGTTCGTCGGTTCGCACAGAGCCGAAGCTTACGCAGAAGATCATCTCCGAATGGGCGCTTTCGGCCGGCCGGGTCGCCACGCTTTCCAAGCCGGTGAAGGCTCCGCGCTTCGTCTCCAAGACGCTGCGCACCGCGCCGACGACCGTCTATGCCGCAGGCTTCAACAGCACTGCAGGCTCGTCGGTCGATACTGCCCGCTTCAGCGGCTCCGCTGTGAATTTCATGGAAGTGAAGAAGTTCAGCACCAACTGAGCTTCGCGCATCTGGAACGCTTCCGACACAACCGGGAGCGGGCCTTTCCTGGAAATGCTCTACGATCAACAAAAAACCCGCCGGCGAGACCGGCGGGTTTTTTGTTGTCTATTGCGGAGAGACTATTCGTCCTCGGCCGCGGCCGGGATCATGCCGAGCGCCTGCAGGTAGGTGTCCAGGATCGCTTCCTGCTCCATGCGCTCGTCGGCGTCCTGCTTGCGGATGGAAATGACCTTGCGCAAGATCTTGGCATCGAAGCCGGTGGACTTGGCTTCGCCGTAGACGTCCTTGATGTCGTCGGCGATGGTCTTCTTTTCTTCTTCCAGGCGCTCGATCCGTTCGATGAAAGCGCGGAGTTGGTCGCGTGCGACGCCGTGTGCATCCGACATGGTCTTCTCCTTTTGCGGGGAATGAAATTCTTGGGTGCCGTGACGTGCCGCGAACGGCGGCCAAGGTCAAGGGCCATTGCGCAACAACACGGGCATTTCCGTGGCAGACGGCCGGCGCAAAGCCATGTCGCGCGACGATGTTGGACGAATTGGCGATGACGACATGCACAAAAACAACAGCTTAAAGCGCGGCAACCGAATTCCAGCAATCGCCGCGCGTTTTAAGCCCTATTCCTTCGGGCGATTGACCTCAAAGGCGGCTTTTTGCTCGCTCGAGGCTTCCTTCTGGTGCAAGGCTCGCCATTCTTCATAGGGCATGCCGTAGACGATCTCGCGGGATTGCTCCTTGTCGAGGGGCACGCCGGCCTCGTTGGCCGCTTCGCGATACCAATTGGACAGACAGTTGCGGCAGAAGCCGGCCAGGTTCATCAGGTCGATGTTCTGCACGTCGCTGCGTTCACGCAGGTGCTGGGTGAGGCGCCGGAAGGCGGCGGCCTCGAAGGCGGTGATCTGGTCCGCAGTAAGATCGGTCATGACCGTGGTTCCTCGTCTCAGTTGTCGTAGGCGCCGGTGCGCGAGGGGTGGCGCTGGTAGCGGTGCAATTCGGGGCGTGCATTGAGACCGGCAAGAACAGGGGCCAGCCGATCCGTCCATGCGGCAATACCGGCCTCGTCGGAGATCAGGTCCTGCCGAACTTCGATCAGCGCGTGGGGAATGCCCGGCGCCATGCAGTGGCGGAACATCGTATCCCCGCGCAAGGCGCCGTCATAGGGCTCGTTGTTGCCGACGACGATGTCGCCCGGTGCCTCGAGCTTCTCGATCAGCGGCAGGACGGCACGCGGGTCGTTGTCCCAAAGCACGGCCGCATGCCAGGGGCGGGCAATGCCTTTCCAGGCGGGCGTGAAGGAATGGATGGAAATGACCAGCGGCGCGCCACCGGACGCTGCCGCACATCGCTCCAGCGTCTCGGCCACCGCGTGATGATAGGGGCGGTGGAAACGGTTTAGCCGGTTGTCCCATTCCTCGCCGGTGATCGGGTGATTTGCCGGGATGATCGCGCCGTCGGAGATCTTCATGATCAGCGTCGGATCGTCCTCGCCGCGATTGGGGTCGATCAGGAGGCGCGAAAAGCAGCCGAGCACGGCCGGTGCATCGAGCGCGGCCGAGAGCCGGCGAACGAGATGTTCTACGCCGATGTCATAGGCGATATGCCGCTGGAAGGCGGCTTCCGGCAGGCCGAGGCTACCATATTCGGCCGGCAGGCGGTTCATGGCGTGATCGGCGAGCAGGACCAGGCCGGTTGTGGGGTTGGCTTCGATAACCTCATAGGGCGAATAGGGTTGCATGCCGTTCCAGTCAGCTTTCGATCGGTGTTCTTTTTGATTGCACGCGTCGGCGACATTCACAAGAAAAACGCAACTGTATTGCGCAATCGGCACGCAATCAGCGCGATGTAATCGATTAGAGTTGCGTTGACTTTCTGGGCTGGCCGTCGCAAGAAAGGCCACACAAATCAAAACGGAGTTCCCTTGGAAACCGTGTCCAGATATCCATTTTCCAAAGCGAAGCCGGGGCTGTCGACATTGGGGGGGATCCTCCTGTTTTCGCTGGCAATTTCAGGCTCATTTTTGTTCGCTGGCGATGCCCGCGCAGATTTTCGCGTCTGCAACGGAACGCAAAACCTGGTCGGCGTGGCGATCGGTTACCGGGCCAAGGAGGGCTGGGTTACCGAGGGTTGGTGGCAGGTTCCCGCCACCTCCTGCGCGACCCTGATCGAGGGCGAACTTCAATCGCGATACTATTATCTCTACGCTGAAGATGCGGCCCGCGGCGGCCGCTGGACCGGCGACGTCAACATGTGCGTCGCCGAAAACGAATTCAAGATCTCGGGCGTGCAGGACTGCTTCGCCCGCGGCTTCCAGCGGATGGGATTCAAGGAATACGACACGGGGCGGCAAGGAAGCTGGATGGTTCAGCTTTCGGAAACGCCCGGCACGCAGGAAAGCCAGAATTGATGAAGCGGAACAGAAAAGTCAAAATCCTCGCCACGCTCGGACCGGCGTCCTCCGACGAGCAGATGATCCAGAAGCTTCACGAGGCGGGGGCCGATCTGTTCCGTATCAACATGAGCCACGCGAGCCACGAGGTGATGCGCACGCTGGTGCAGCGCATCCGTGCGGTTGAAGCGCGCTGTGGCCGGCCGATCGGCATTCTCGGCGACCTTCAGGGTCCGAAGCTGCGCGTCGGCAAGTTTGCCGAAGGCAAGGTCGAGCTCAAGGTCGGCCAGACCTTTACCCTCGACAACAAGGACGAGCCTGGCGACAGCACCCGCGTGTTCCTGCCGCACCCGGAAATCCTCGAAGCGGTCAAGCCCGGCCATCGCCTGCTGATCGACGACGGCAAGCTGCACCTGCGCGCTGAAAAGACCGACGGCAAGAGCATCGTCACGACGGTGGTTGCCGGCACCAGGATTTCCGACCGCAAGGGTGTCAGCCTGCCCGACACGCTGCTGGCCGTCGGCGTTCTGACCGACAAGGACCGCTCCGACCTCGACGCCGTTCTGGCGACGGGCGAATTCGACTGGGTGGCGCTGTCCTTCGTCCAGCGTCCGGAGGATCTGGCCGAGGTTCGCAAGATCGCCCGTGGCCGCGTCGGCCTGATGTCCAAGATCGAGAAGCCGCAGGCGCTGGAGCGGATCGACGAGATCATCGAGTTGTCCGACGCGCTGATGGTGGCGCGTGGCGACCTTGGTGTCGAAATGCCGCTCGAATCCGTGCCGGGCCTGCAGAAGCAGCTGACGCGCGCATGTCGCCGCGCCGGCAAGCCGGTGGTCGTTGCCACCCAGATGCTGGAATCGATGATCTCCGCACCGGTCCCGACGCGCGCCGAAGTCTCCGACGTGGCGACCGCCGTGTTCGAAGGCGCCGACGCGATCATGCTGTCGGCGGAATCGGCCTCCGGTGACTATCCGGTCGAAGCCGTCTCGACCATGGCGTCGATCGCCAGCAACGTCGAGCGCGACCCGCACTATTCGAGCATCATCTACGCGCAACGCACCCCGCCCGAGGCAACCGGTGCAGACGCGATTTCGCTCGCTGCCCACCAGATCGCCGAGACGCTCCGGCTGTCGGCAATCGTCTGCTACACGTCATCCGGCACGACCGGCCTTCGCGCCGCGCGCGAGCGCCCGCAGGTCCCGATCATCGCGCTGTCGCCGATCGTGCAGACGGCCCGTCGCCTTTCGGTCGTCTGGGGCCTGCACTGCGTCGTCACCGAGGACGCGACCGATCTGGACGACATGGTCAACCGCGCCTGCCGCATCGTCGCCCATGAGGGCTTCGGCAAGCCCGGTGAACGCGTCATCATCTCGGCAGGCGTGCCGCTCGGAACCCCGGGCGCAACCAACATGCTGCGCATCGCTTATATCGGCTCGGATGGCCTCAGCGGCATCTGATCTAACGAGCCTCTTTCGGTTGCATGATAAGGCGGGCCTCGGCCCGCCTTGTTATTTTGTCGAGGTCGGTGGGGTAGCCGGAGAGTTTCTCGACCGCCGCCACGACGACATCGGTGACGACGTAATCTGGCTTGTGGCCAAGGTTGCCGATCCAAAGCAGTTGCGCTCCGGCGATGTCGCGCGCCAGGCCGCGTGAGTGGATGTCGGCGAGCACGATATCGTCGCTGTCGCCACTGACGATGATCGTCGGGGCGGTGATCTCGCCGTATCGCGGTGCGACCTCACTGACATAGGCGTGCAGATTGGCGACATCGACCGCGTTGTTGCGAAAGGCGAGCGGTCTCAGCACCAGATGCGGCGCCGTCTTGTCGACGTAATCGTCAGGCCGCCGGTTGGGATAGAAGACCGAGCGCGTGCCGCTTTCGATCCGCCTGAGGCCAATCGGCGCTGCCAGCGTGTGCGCAAACAACCATCCGACATAGGGAAGCGCCGTCAAGCGGTAATACCAGTCGATGCCTCCGGGCCAGGGGTGGGTGGCGGGCGCCAGCAGAATGAGCCCGGCGGCCTTTTCCGGATGACGCAGCGCGAAGCTCGCGGCAATCGCACCGCCGAAGGAGTGTGCGACGATGATCGCCCGCGCCATGCCTCGCTTGTCCATGAGCTTGGCAATTGCGTCTGCCTGGCCGTCGGGACGGTTGTTTTCCCGCCCGCCGCGCTCCGAATAGCCGTGGCCCGGCCGGTCGACGAAAAGCATTTCCGCCCTGCCGCCGAAGGCTGGAGCAAAAGCGTGCATCTGGTCGAGCAGGTTGCCGCTGGCGCCATGGATGAAGACGAGGGGCGCGAGGTCCGCGCCCGCCGTCGCCGGCAGGTGGACGCTGTTCATGCGGAAGCCGCCGACGTCGATCAGTTCGCCCGCATTCGGGAACCGGGCGCTGATGTGGCGCGCACTGCGCAGGCTGTAGGCAATGCCTGCGAGGGTCAGAGCGACGATGAACAGAACGGCTAGAACCATTGTCTCGGCGGATCCTCTTGCTCGGCGGCGTCAGGGGTTCAGGTGACGGCTGTCGCAGCCATCAGGCTCATGCAGAGCCATCGTGGCCAGATTTCGTCGACGGCGCGATGACGGGCGAGAATAAATGCCGGCAGGGGCCGTCGGCCTCGCCCTTGCCGTAGCGGCGATCCTGCTGGCCGGTGATCGGAACGGGAGGGGCGCCGAACTGATCGGCAATGATGTCGACGATGCGGTCGCCGCATTCGACCCGTGCGTGGCTCTGCCAGCCGGCGCTCGCGCAAAAGCTGAACGGACCGATTTCAAGGCCGTCGGGAGACAGGCGCGACGCGCGACGGTAACAGGCTCGTACGGCTGCAGGTCCATCGCGAAGGGGGTAGGGGGTGCATCAAAGATCCGGCCACGATCCTGTTCGAGCCAGACCGGCTCGATGAACCGACGCGCGGCCACGGCAAGGCTCAGGATCGCCGGGGGATGCGGAAGGCATCCGGCGACTTTACGTCTTGCTGCCGGCGAGCTTCTCGGTCAGCTCGCCCATTTGCTCCTGTGCCTTGCGGTCGGCGGGATAGATCGCCAGGAACTGCTCCCAGGCGCGCAGCGCCAGCTCGTCCTTGCCGGCCGAGCCGAGAATGGCGGCCATGCCGGCGAGCGCGCCGAAGTGGCGCGGCTCCAGCGACAGGACGTGATTTATGTCCGACATCGACTTGCGATAGTTGCCCATGGTGTAGTGCAGCGTCGCACGGCGGTTCCAGCCTTCGACGTAGCTGGGCGCGAGGGTGATCACCTGGTCGAGGATATCGAGGGCGGCCGCCTGCTTGTTGTCGGTGATCGACTTGTCGGCCCATTGCATCAGCAGATTGACCGTGGCGCTGCCGGAATCCTGCCATTCCATGCGGATCTGGTTGGCCAGTTCACGCGCCTTGTCGGCGTCCCGTTCCTTTTTCAGGTCGGCGAACAGAGTGTCCAGGCGCTGCTTGGGCGTGGTGAGGCTGGCGGCCTCCGTTTGCGGTGTCGCCTCTGCGGCGAGAGCAAGGGTGCCGGCTCCAGTCGAAGCGGCGAGGAGGGCGGAACACGCCAGAATCAGGGGTACAAAAACTCGCATGGCGAGCATGTTAGCTCGCCACGGAATAGTTTCAAAATCAATTCTGGGACATCGCCGAAGCGAGGTCGAAACAGAAGCCGGTCGGGCCTCAGCCCTGACGTGCCTTGAAGCGCGGGTTCTGCTTGTTGATGATGTACATGCGGCCCTTGCGACGAACCAGACGGTTTTCGCGGTGGCGGGTCTTCAGCGACTTGAGCGAATTCTTGATCTTCATTTTCCTGATCCGCAGGTTTCGGGGAAACAAAATTCGCCCGGTATTTCTAACAATCAAAAGCGCGCCATTCAGCGCGCTCCATAAGGTGGGATGGCAAATACCGTGTCACCCCAGTTGTGTCAACCGCAAGAGGCCGGATTTTGGCGCCTTGCCCCGCATTTCTGTGGCCTTAAGGCTCAGGTGAGGCGGGTGATGTGACCCATCTTGCGCCCCGGTCGCGCTTCCGTCTTGCCGTAGAGATGGACCAGAACGTTGTCCTTGGCAAGCCAGGCGGGCACATCCTCGATGTCGTCGCCGATCAGGTTCTGCAGCACGCAGTCGGAGTGGCGCACGGGATTGCCGAGCGGCAGGCCGGCGACGGCGCGGATGTGCTGCTCGAATTGCGAGACGATGCAGGCGGCTTCCGTCCAGTGGCCGGAATTGTGCACGCGGGGCGCCATTTCGTTGGCAACCAGACTGCCGTCGGCCAGAACGAAGAACTCGACGCCGATGACGCCGACATAGCCGAGCGCATCGAGGATGGCCTTGGCCGCGGCGTGCGCGGTGTCTCGGGTCGCGGCGCCGATTTCGGCAGGTACGGTCGAGGTGTGGAGGATGCCGTTGCGATGGACGTTTTCCGCCGGATCGTAGCAGGCCACCGTTCCATCGGTCGAGCGGGCGGCGATAACCGAGATTTCCCGTTCGAACGGTACGAAACTTTCCAGGATCAGCGGCACCGACCCGAGCGCTTCGAAAGCGCCCTGCGGGCTGTCATCACCGGACCGGAACACGCGCTGGCCCTTGCCGTCGTAGCCGAGGCGCCGGGTCTTCAGCACGCCGGAGCCGCCGAAGTCGGCGAGAGCGGCTTCCAGATCGGCCTGGCTGTCGATGGCGTGGAAGCGGGCGGTGGCGATGCCGCTGTCGTTGAGGAAGCGTTTTTCGACGAGGCGGTCCTGGGCGGCTTCCAGCGCTTTCGGCGGCGGGAAGACCGGCCTGTCGAGGGCAAGCCGCTCGGCGGCGGCGACCGGCACGTTCTCGAATTCGTAGGTGACGATATCGCAGGCTGCAGCCAGCGCATCGAGGGCGCGCTCGTCGTCATAGGCGGCGACGATCTGCTCGTTGGCCACCTGCGCTGCGGGACAGTCGGGCTGCGGCTCGAGAATGACGGTGCGGAAATTCAGCCGTGCGGCGGCCATGGCCAGCATGCGGGCGAGCTGGCCGCCACCAATGATGCCGATGGTGGTCATGCGTCGTCTACCGGATACTCCGCGACGGCAACGGTCTGCTGCTCGCGCCAGTCGTCGAGGCGGTCGGCCAGGTCGTTGTCGCTGAGCGCCAGCACGGCTGCTGCCAGCAGTGCCGCGTTGACCGCGCCGGCGCGGCCGATGGCCAACGTCCCAACGGGAATTCCGGCCGGCATCTGCACGATCGACAGCAGGCTGTCCTGGCCGGACAGCGCCTTCGACTGCACCGGCACGCCGAAGACCGGCAGCGGCGTCATCGAGGCGCACATGCCCGGCAGATGGGCAGCGCCGCCGGCGCCGGCGATGATGACCTTGAAGCCTTCGTCGCGCGCGCCCTTGGCGAAGCTGACGAGCCGGTCGGGCGTGCGGTGCGCGGAGACGATGCGGGCTTCATAGGCGATGTCGAGCGCGTCGAGCGTGTCGGCGGCGTTCTTCATCGTCTCCCAGTCGGACTGGCTGCCCATGATGATGGCGACGGGTGGGGTCGTGGTGTCGAGCACGTCTTTGATGTTCCGCTTCAGGCGATGATATCGGGAATGATCTGGTCTTCGATCTTGGTGATCTTGTCCTTGATGACCAGCTTCTTCTTTTTCATGCGCTGAACTCTCAGCGCATCGCAGCCGGTCTGGATCATGGCGTTGATGGCGGCATCATAGTCTTCATGTTCCTGCCTCAGCCGCGCGGCGGTCAATCTGAGTTCGGCCTGGTCCTGGTCCGGCATGCAAAGCGATCCCCATCAGCCCGGTTGCGAAGTCCTCCTCGAACCGGAATTTCATGCGCCGCTCTATCACATCTTGGGCGGTAACGGGAAGTTATCCGTCGTCATCATTTCGCCTTCGACAAATGAAAAATGGCGTGGCACAGTAGTAAGGTTACAACCATGGAACATCCGGCATTTACCTGCCGGATGCAAGCAAAAGGAAGGGACTGCCAATGACCATTGAGGCTCATCTTGCAACGCTTGAGAAAAAACATGGCGCACTGGAGCAGGAGCTTCATGCAGCAATGAACCAGCCGTCCACCGAGGACGAAATGATCAGCGACATCAAGCGAAGGAAGCTGCGCATCAAGGACGAAATCGAAAGGATTCGTTCCTCGACTCACTGATTGTAAGCGGTATTTCCCAGTAACAACGGGAGGCGTCCTCTCGTAGGAGACGGCGCGACAAGGTGCACAACCAATCCCCCTCAACGGAAGATACGGATCGCTCGACCGGGTTTGAGACCCGGTCGATTTGTGTCAGCCAACGGTTACGCTCACGCCCAGAACTGATCGAGCCAAAGGTTCAGCCTGTCGAACCCCGGGCGGTTGATGGTGTAGATGCGGCGAGTGCCATTGGCCTCGACCGAAACCAGATCGCAATCCAGAAGCGCCTTCAGGTGCTGCGATACGGCCGGGCGGCTGATCGGCAATCCCACGGCCAGTTCGTTGACCGTCTTCGGCGCGCGTCGCAACTCCTCCAGCAGGTATCGCCGGTTGGGATCTGCGATGGCATCGAAGGGGTCCGCAATGGTCATGAACAGAGGTTAGGCGAATTCTTGCGGGGCGGCAAGAAAATTGTGCAATGCGGCATTCGTCTTTTGCTTTGCAACATAACCGATTGCTTTGATGCGATCAGGCTCCGGCCAGCAGGCTGTTCAGGCCGTCCCACAACAGCTTCAGACCGGCGATGAAGGCCATGCTATACATGAAGGGGTAGAAGATCTGCGGCTTCATGCGACGAACGATGAAGGCGCCACACACGGTGGCGACGATCGCCAGCGGAAACAGCGTCGCAGAGATCTTGAGATTGCTCATGTCGAGCTGGCCCAGCGCGAAATAGGGGATGAGCTTGACGGCGTTGAGGATGGCGAAGAAGCGGACGATCGTGCCGGTATATTCGCGTGGATTGAGTTGCAGCGGCAGGGCGTAGATCTGGAAGGGCGGGCCGCCGGCGTGCGCAACGAAGCTGCCATAGCCGGCAAAGGAACCCCAGAGCGCGGCGGGACCGGCCCGCTGCTGCTTGGGCGCGATCGTTATTCCATTGCGCGTGCGCCAGACATTGTAGACATAGCGCAGGACGAACAGCACGGTGATCAGGCCGATGATCAGGCGCAGGAAATCGCGCGAGACATAGGCCGATGTTGCCCAGCCGATGAGAATGCCGGCGATCGCGCCTGGCAAGAGCATGACCAGCGTCTTGCGGTCGCCATGTTTGCGCCACATCCAGAGCGATACGAGGTCCATCGCGATCAGGATCGGCAATAGCAGTGCTGCGGCCTGAACCGGCGAGACGGCCATCGACAGGATCGGCACGCCCATCAGCGAGAGGGCTTCGCCCATGCCGCCCTTGCTGAGGCCCACGAGAAGAACCGCCGGGATGGCGACGAGATAGAAGTCCAGGTCGGGAAGCATCGGTGGCGGTTGATCCTTTTGACGTCTCCGTCTATCGGTTTTCCCAAACGAAATCGAGCGCTGGTTTCCGCCGACAGGCGGGTGCAGCCGGAAATGGATGTCATGAGCAAGACAAGTGAACGCTGCCGCCTGGTGCTGATCGCACCTGAGATCGCCGATCCGGCAGAACGCGCCAAGGTGCTTGCCGACGCCTTGAAGGGCGGCGACGTCGCCTCGGTGATCGTGCCGCAATACGGCCTCGATGACAGCGAGTTCCAGAAACACGCCGAGCTTCTGGTGCCGGTCATCCAGGAAGCGGGTGCTGCTGCGCTGATCGATGGCGATACCCGCGTCGCCGGCCGAGCCAAGGCCGATGGCCTGCACATCTCCGGCAATGCCGAGGCGCTCGGCGAGGCGGTCGAGAAGCATACGCCGAAGCTCATCGTCGGCGGCGGCAACGCGGCCGACCGTCATCACGCGCTTGAAATCGGCGAAGTGCGGCCGGATTACGTGTTCTTCGGCAAGATCGATGGCGACATCAAGCCGGATGCACATCCGAAGAACCTGGCGCTGGCCGAATGGTGGGCGTCGATGATCGAGATCCCTTGCATCGTCATGGGCGGCACCGACCCGCAATCGGCGCTGGCGGCTGCCGAGACCGGCGCCGAGTTCGTCGCCCTTCGCCTGGCCGTCTTTGGCGAGCCCGGCCAGGCGCCTTCGGTGGTCGCGGCGGTCAACGCGCTTCTTGACGAAAAAGCGCCACGGTTTGAAGATTAAGACCTATCGATGTTGAACCGCCCGTCGTCAAAGCTCCATTGGGGCGTTGCCCTTCTTGCCGTCGCCGCTGCCGTGGCGATGCCGGCGTTTGCGCAGGAGCAGCCGGTTCCAGCGCAGGAACAACAGGTTCCCGCGCAGAAAACGCCTGTACCGACGCTGGAGCAGGGCGCCAGCCCGGAGGACGGCGGCGCTGCCAAGCGTGGCCGCATTACTCCGTTCAATGGTGCGGCGATGCCGGGAGAAGGCACGCCGGCGGGCAAGCCGGCCGGTGCGGCGGACAAGAAGAAGGCCGCGGACGGCACGGTGCCCTCGCAGGGCGTCACCGTCTTTGACCGCATGGGCGCTCAATTGCCGGCTCTGCCTGCGGAAAAGCCCTTCGCCGGCAAGGTGGACGAGGCCTATGGCGCCTTTCAGCGTGGCTATTATCTGACCGCGATGGATCTCGCCCTGCCGCGCGCGCAGCTCGGCGATCCTGCGGCCCAGACGCTTGTTGCCGAAATCCTGCAGCAGGGGCTTGGGGTCGTGCGCAACGCCAAGCAGGCGGCATTCTGGTACGGGCAGGCGGCCGAAAACGGCGACCCGGCTGCCATGTTCAAATATGCCCTGATCCTGATGGAAGGACGCTACGTCAAGCGCGACCGCGCCAAGTCGGAAGAGCTGATGAAGAAGGCGGCCGACCTCGGCAATGCATCGGCCCAGTTCAATTACGGCCAGACGCTGGTCGCCGACAGTCCGGGCCCGAAGGGTCTGAAGGCAGCCATGCCCTACTACGAAAAATCGGCCGAGCAGGGGATCGCCGACGCGCAATACGCGCTGTCGCAAATCTATGTGAACGTCGACGGTATCGACGAGGGCAAGCGGGCACGGGCAAGGGAATGGCTGCTGCGCGCCGCCCATGCCGGCTACGACACCGCTCAGCTCGACATCGCCATCTGGATGATCGAAGGCATTGCCGGCGACCGCAACCTGGAAGACGGCTTCGGCTGGATGAAGCGGGCGGCCGAAGGCGGCAACGTCGTGGCGCAGAACCGGCTGTCGCATCTCTACGTCAACGCCATCGGCACCCGGCCCAACCCGGTCGAGGCGGCCAAGTGGTATGTGCTGTCGCGCCGCGCCGGGCTCAAGGACGATGCGCTGGAGGATTTCTACCTCGGCCTCAACGAGCAGCAGCAGAAGGCAGCGCTCAGTGCCGCCAACAAGTTCCGTTCGACCTGACCGGTATTTCAGTCGCCTGAATCTTCGCCGTTCGCGGGGTTCCGGCGCTATTTCTCTTGAACTTCCGGGGTTTTTGTGGTCTTGAAGCCCCGATTTCAGCCCCTGGCGCCCCGGTTTTCCGGCCCGCCCCGGGCGGAGTGATCTTCACTCGGTTTTTTGACGATGGAACATCATCACAGGCCTTGCCCGACCGGCAGGTGCCTCCCCATGTTCCGTCACCCAGGTTCAATGTCCGATCGGGAAGGCTCGATCGGCCTTCGCTTCACAAGGATCGCCAGATGGCCCGCTCAGCTCTTCTCAATGTCATGGTTCAGGCCGCCTTCAAGGCTGGCAAGTCGCTGGCACGCGATTTCGGTGAAGTTCAGAACCTGCAGGTCTCACTCAAGGGGCCGAGCGACTACGTGTCCCAGGCCGACCGCAAGGCTGAAAAGCTGATCCGCGAAGAGCTGCTGAAGGCGCGGCCGACCTACGGCTTCCTCGGTGAGGAAGGCGAAGAGATCATCGGTACCGATGGCGCCCACCGCTGGATCGTCGATCCGCTCGACGGCACCACCAACTTCCTGCACGGCATTCCGCATTTTGCGGTGTCGATCGCGCTCGAGCGCCAGGGCGAGATCGTCGGCGCCGTCGTCTTCAACCCGGCAACCGACGAGCTCTACACGGCCGAGCGTGGCGGTGGCGCCTTCCTCAACGACCGTCGCCTGCGTGTTGCGGCCCGCAAGGCGCTCTCGGACGCGGTGATCGCCACCGGCACGCCGCATCTCGGCCGCGGCAACCACGGCAAGTACCTGATCGAACTGCGCCACGTGATGGGCGAAGTCGCCGGCATCCGTCGCATGGGTTCGGCCTCGCTCGATCTCGCCTATGTGGCGGCCGGTCGTTTCGACGGCTACTGGGAGCGCGACCTTGCGGCCTGGGACATCGCGGCCGGCGTGCTTCTGATCCGCGAGGCGGGTGGCTGGACGACGGATATCAACGGCGGCGCCAAGCCGGTCGACGATGGTTCGATCATCTGCGGCAACGAATACATCACCAAGGCGCTGCGCGACGTCGTTCACCGTCCGGTCCCGGCGAAGTAATCGGCGGTTCGAACGCTTTCCGGATATCAAGCCTCCGGCGCACGGTGCGTCGGAGGCTTTTGTTTTTCCTTCAATTCGGCACAAAGTTCGCCTACAGCGCGACACCTCGCAAGGGATGCGCTGTGGATGGTCCGGCGCACCGAAGCCACGGCACAACTTTCTCCTTAAATCGATTCCGATTTGAGGAATTATGCAGTAGGCTCCGACGCGTCGCGGCACCGTTCCGCCATTTGCAACCGGGAGAATGGTATACCCATGACGAAACTGCATCTGTCCGGGTGGGACGGTCGGGAAGGCGTGGACGCAGATTACAACCCGCATAAGCTTTCGAGCCCCATGCATTTCTTCTGGACCATGGTGATCTTCCTGATCATCGTCGGTTTCGTCGGCGCGATCCTCTTTCGGCAGGCGCACAATGCTTTCCTTGCCAATCCGGGCCTCAACGGCCTGATCCTCGGGGTGCTGCTGATCGGCATCCTCCTGGCGTTCAACCATGTGCTCGGGCTTCGTCCTGAAGTCCGCTGGTTCAACTCCTTCCGTGCTGCCGGCAGCGCCGACAAGGTCGGGCGCGATCCGGTACTTTTGGCGCCGATGCGCGCGCTGATCGGCGGTCGCCAGACGGCGATCTCGACGACGGCGCTTCGCTCGATCCTGGACTCGATCGCGACGCGGCTCGATGAATCGCGTGACACAACACGTTATCTCACCGGCCTGCTGGTCTTCCTCGGCCTGCTTGGCACCTTCTGGGGCCTGCTCGGCACCATCGGCTCGATCAATACCGTCATCCAGTCGCTGGATGCCGGGTCCGGCAGCACCGAGGACGTGCTCGGCGCTCTGAAGACGGGGCTGTCGGCGCCGCTGACCGGCATGGGCACGGCGTTTTCGACCTCGCTCTTCGGCCTTGCCGGCTCGCTGATCCTGGGCTTCCTCGACCTGCAGGCGGGCCGGGCGCAGAACCGTTTCTACACCGAGCTTGAGAACTGGCTGTCCTCCGTGACCGACGTCGGTTCGGAACTGTCGGTGGACGGTGGCCTGCCGACTGGCGCTCCGGTCGAGGAGCTGAAGCGGCTGACCGACCAGCTCGTCCGTCTCAACCACGAGGGCGGATCCAACCAGCGCACGACCGCGGCAATGGCGAGCCTTGCCGAGGGCATTCAGGGGCTGGTCAAGAACATGCGAGGCGAGCAGCAGATGCTGCGCGACTGGATCGAGGCGCAGCAGGAAGAGGCCAAGGCCATGCGCAAGACGCTGGACAAGCTGACCACCCGCATCGGTCACTCCGAGCGTATCGCCGTCAACGGTGAAAAATCCGGATCGCAGGCCAAGCTCAGCCATGCGGACGACACCGGAGGGGAATGATCCATGGCGCTTGCCCGTAAAGGCCGCACACAGCGCACGATCGATTACTGGCCCGGCTTCGTCGACGCGCTGTCGACGCTGCTCCTGTCGATCATGTTCCTGCTCAGCGTCTTCGTGCTGGCGCAATTCCTGCTCAGCCGCGAGATCAGTGGCAAGGACGAGGTGCTGACGCGGCTGAACAGCCAGATCAACGAGCTGACGCAACTGCTTGCACTTGAAAAGAGCGGCAAGCAGGATCTTGAGGATTCGCTCGCCAACCTGCAGGCGTCCCTCTCCCAGTCCGAAGGCGAACGATCCCGCCTCCAGGCCTTGCTCGACAAGGGCGCCGGCAGCGCCGATGCCGCCAGCGAGAAGCTCGGACGCGTTGGTGCCGAGCTCGACGCCGAGCGCCAGACCAGCGCGCGGGCCATGAGCCAGATCGAGCTTCTCAACCAGCAGATTGCTGCGTTGCGCAGCCAGATCGCGGCGATCGAAGAGGCCCTGCAGGCCTCCGAAGCCAAGGACGCGTCCTCACAGACCAAGATCGCCGATCTCGGCCGCCGACTGAACGTCGCGCTGGCGCAGCGGGTTCAGGAGCTGAACCGCTATCGCTCCGATTTTTTCGGGCGGTTGCGTGAAATCCTGTCCGATCGCGAAAACATCCGCATCGTCGGCGACCGCTTCGTCTTCCAGTCCGAGGTTCTTTTCCCCTCTGGCGGCAACGAACTCAATCCCGAAGGCCAGGTCGAAATGGCCAAGCTCGCCACGGCGCTGCTCGATCTCGCCAAGGAAATCCCGGCCGAGATCAATTGGGTGCTGCGCGTCGACGGGCACACGGACAACGTCCAGCTTTCCGGCACCGGCCGATATGCCGACAACTGGGAGCTCTCGTCAGCGCGTGCCACATCCGTCGTCAAGTTCCTGATCTCGAAGGGCGTGCCGGCCGACCGGCTGGTTGCAGCCGGTTTCGGCGAGTATCAGCCAATCGCTTCGGGTGACAGCGTCGAGGCGCGATCGCAGAACCGCCGCATCGAACTGAAGCTGACCGAGAAATAGGGTCGGCAGGCGACGCCGAGCCGGCGCGCCATTGCACTTGAATTGACCTTGACGTGCGCGTAACACTTGGCGTCGAGGGATGTGCGAAGCCTGCGTCCTCGTGGATGCCGGAGAGGGCTGATGTCCCCGAGGATGAACGCGCGGGCTCGCATCTCCTGAGGATGCGGGGAGGCACCTTGGATGGATTGTGACGTACTGGTGGTCGGTGCCGGGTTGGCCGGACTTGTGGCGGCATCCGAAGCGGCGGCTCTCGGTCGCAAGGTGATCGTTCTCGACCAGGAGGGGGAGCAGAGCCTCGGGGGCCAGGCCTTCTGGTCGCTTGGCGGCCTGTTCTTCGTCGACAGTCTCGAGCAGCGCCGCATGGGTATCAGGGACAGCCGGGAACTTGCTCGCCAGGACTGGATGGGGTCGTCTCAGTTCGACCGCCCGGAGGATCACTGGCCGCGTTTGTGGGCAGATGCCTATCTCGATTTCGCTGCCGGTGAAAAGCGCAGCTGGCTGCATTCGCTCGGCATGCGCTGGTTCCCTGTCGTGGGCTGGGCCGAACGCGGCGGCGGCCTTGCGCATGGACACGGCAATTCGGTACCGCGCTTCCACGTGACCTGGGGCACCGGCCCCGCCGTCATCGAGCCGTTCGTGCGGTTGACGCGGGAGGCGGAAAGTCGCGGTCTGGTCCGTTTTCGCTTCCGCCATCGGGTCGACGAACTGGTGGTGACGGACGGCGCGGTCACCGGTGCGCGCGGGGCCGTGCTGAAAGCCGATCCGGTCGGCCGGGGCGAACGCAGCACGCGTGACGTGGACGGTGATTTCGAGATATCGGCGGGCGCCGTCATCGTCACGTCTGGCGGCATCGGCGGCAACCATGAGCTGGTGCGGCGCAACTGGCCGCGCAAGCGGCTCGGCCAACCGCCGGCGACGATGGTCTGTGGCGTGCCGCACCATGTCGACGGCCGCATGCTGGAAATCGCCGGCCGCGCCCGCGGCGCTGTGATAAACGCCGATCGCATGTGGCACTATACCGAGGGGCTTCGGAATTTCGACCCGATCTGGCCGGACCATGGCATTCGCATCCTGCCGGGTCCGTCGTCGTTCTGGTGCGATGCCGACGGTAACCGTTTTTCGGCGCCGGCCATGCCCGGCTTCGACACGCTCGGCACGCTCAAGGCCATCCGCGACAGCGGCCACGACTACAGCTGGTTCATCCTGACGCGGGCGATCATCAAGAAGGAGTTCGCGCTCTCCGGTTCAGAGCAGAACCCGGATCTGACCGGCAAGAACATCTCGCTCCTGCTCAAGCGGCTGGGCAAGAACCCGCCCGGACCTGTTCAGGCGTTCATGGACAAGGGAGAGGACTTTCTGGTTCGCGACCGGCTCGACGATCTCGTGCCGGCGATGAATGCCCTGACCGGCGAGAACCGGCTTTCGCTCGATCACCTGCGCGACCAGATCGAGGCGCGCGACCGCGAGATCGCCAACCCGTTCTCCAAGGATGCGCAGGTCACGGCGATCCGCGGGGCGCGATCCTACCGCGGAGACCGGCTGCTGCGGACGGCCAAGCCGCACCGCCTGCTCGATCCCAAGGCCGGACCGCTGATTGCGGTGCGTCTGCACATCCTGACACGCAAGACGCTGGGCGGGCTGCAGACCAACCTGTCGGGCCAGGTGCTGGAACAATCGGGCGAGCCGGTGCCGGGGCTTTATGCTGCGGGGGAAGTGGCCGGCTTCGGCGGCGGCGGCATGCACGGCTACAATGCGCTGGAAGGCACGTTTCTCGGCGGCTGCATCTATTCCGGCCGGGTGGCCGGGCGGGGTGCCGGGGGGACGGTTTGAGCGGAGCCGCCCGAGCATTGTTGCCCGGTGGCGTGGGCCCTCACCCTAACCCTCTCCCCGCATGCGTGGAGAGGGGACGAATGTAACTGCCGGCCCGACACTTGTCGTAGCCAGGATTTCCAGGGCGAGTGCGAAGCGATTATTGGTCGAGACCGCCAAGGGTGCACAGCGTGTCTTTGGCACCGTGCCGGATGCGAACGCTAGAGCGCTGTGCGTTCAGACATTCGCACGAAGGATGCTGAAGAGCTTGGCGAGACGTCGCTCCGGTTCCCTTCTCCCCGCCGAGCGGGGAGAAGGTGGCGGCAGCCGGATGAGGGGCCGATCCGCCGATCCGGTCCTATAACCGCGATCAATCCATCTGGATGTTGGCGTCGCGAACGACAGGCGTCCATTTCGCCAGTTCCGCCTTCACGTGGGCGCCGAGTTCCGCGGGTGTCGAGCCGACGATGGTGGCGCTGAACTCCTTCATGCGCTCGACCACGGCCGGGTCGGCAAGCGCCTTGTTGGCGGCCTCGTTGAGGCGGGCGACAACCGGCTCGGGCGTGTTGGCCGGGGCAAACAACGCGTTCCAGGTGTAGGTTTCATAGCCCGGAATACCGGCTTCGGCGACGGTTGGGACATCGGGGAAGGACGGCGCGCGTTCGGCCGTCGTCACCGCCAGCGCCCGCAAGGTGCCGGCCTTGATGTGGCCGGAGGAGGACGGCAGGTTGTCGAACATGATCGGGACCTGATTGCCGATGACGTCGTTCAGCGCCGGGCCGGCCCCCTTGTAGGGGATATGCTGCATGTTGACGCCGGCCATCTTCTTGAAGAGTTCGCCGGACAGATGCAGCGGCGTGCCGTTGCCGGACGATGCATAGGCATATTCGTCGGGCTTTGCCTTCAGGAGCGCCAGCAGTTCCTCGACCGTCTTGGCCGGCAGCGCCGGGTTGACCACCAGCACGTTCGGCACGACGACCAGAAGCGAGATCGGCGCGAAATCTTTCTCCGGGTCATAGGGCTTGGTCTTGAGGATCAGCGGGTTGAGGGCGTGGGTCGCGACCGTGCCCATCAGGATGGTGTAGCCATCCGGGTCGGCGCGCGCGACATTGTCGGCACCGAGGTTGCCACCGGCGCCGGCGACGTTCTGGACGATGACCTGCTGGCCCAGATCCTCCGACATCTTCTGTGCGACGATGCGCGCCACCACGTCGGTCGAGCCGCCGGCGGCAAAGGGAACGACGAGGGTGACGGCGCGATCCGGAAAGCCCTGGGCGTTTGCCTGGATGCCGGAGCCGAAGATGGTGAGTGCGGTGAAGCCGAGTGCAATTGCTGCGCGTCGGGTCAAGTTCGAAAACGTCATCAATGTTCCTCCCTGAACAGTCCACGTCTGTCGTGGTGGCCGAAAAAAGCCGGCACCTATAGAATAGGGTCCGGCTTTTGAGCTGCAATGGCATGCGGGGCATGCCGGCATGCGACTATCGTCGTGTTTGTATTACTTGACCGTCTTCAGGAACAGTTCCTCGGCGCCGTGGTTGAACTGCAGCCGGGCGAGCTTGGCATAGAGCCCGTCCTTGCGGATCAGCGAGGCATGGGTGCCCTCTTCGACGATGCGGCCATGTTCCATGACGAGGATGCGATCGGCCTTCAGTACGGTTGCGAGCCGGTGGGCGATGACAAGGGTGGTGCGCTCGTGCAGCAGGCCTTCGAGTGCCTTCTGCACCAGGGTTTCGCTTTCGGCGTCGAGCGCCGAGGTGGCTTCGTCGAGCAGCAGGATCGGCGCGTTGCGCAGGATGGCGCGTGCAATCGCGATGCGCTGGCGCTGGCCACCGGAAAGCGTGATGCCGCGCTCGCCGACCAGCGTGTCGTAGCCGCTTTCCATCCGGCCGATGAACTCGTCGGCCTGGGCGGCGATGGCCGCGGCGCGCACCGCCTCGCGGCTCGCACCGGGCAGGCCGAAGGCGATGTTGTCGTGAACGGAGGAGGCGAAGATGGTCACGTCCTGCGGCACGATCGCCAGGCGGTCGCGCAGTTCCTTGGGGTCGGCGCTGCGGATATCGACGCCATCGACGGTGACGGTGCCCTTCGTCGGATCGTAGAACCGTAGCAGCATTGAAAAGACGGTGCTCTTGCCGGCGCCCGACGGGCCGACGATGGCGACGGTTTCACCTGGTTTGACCGCCAGGCTCAGGCCGTTGAGGCTCTTGTAATCGGGGCGTGCGGGATAGGCGAAATAGACATTGTCGAAGCTGATGGCGCCGAGCGCCGGCTGCGGCATGGCAACAGGGTTTTCCGGCGCCTTGATGTCGGGAACCTCACTCAACAGTTCGTTCAACCGCTCGGCGGCGCCGGCAGCCTGCGAGAGTTCGCCCCACACTTCGGACAGCGAGCCGAGGCTGCCGGCGGCAAAGACCGAATAGAGCAGGAACTGGCTGAGCGTTCCGGCCGACAGATTGCCCGCGAGCACATCGCGCGCGCCGAACCAAAGAACTGCGACGACGCTGCCGAACACCATGGTGATGGCGAAGGCCGTCAGCATGGAGCGCGCCTTGATCGCCGAGCGGGCCGCGCCGAAGGCGTCCTCGACGGCCGAGCCGAAGCGATTGTTCGCGATGTCCTCGCTGTTGAAGGCCTGGACCGTGCGCGAGGCGGCAATCGCCTCGCCGGCATAGGCCGAGGCCGTCGCCAGCGTGTCCTGCGCCTGGCGCGAGCGGCGGCGTACCGAGCGGCCGAAGCCGACCAGCGGGAAAACGATGACCGGGATGGCGGCCAGCACCAGGCTCGACAGCTTCGGGCTGGTATAGACCATCATGCCGATGGCGCCGAGACACAGGATCAGGTTGCGCAGAGCGACGGAAGCCGTGGCGCCGACGGCGGATTTGAGCTGCGTCGTGTCTGCCGTCAGGCGCGAGACGATTTCGCCCGACTGGTTGACGTCGAAGAACGAGGCGGAGAGGCGGGTGACGTGCCTGAAGACATTGCGCCTGAGATCGGCGACAATGCGCTCGCCAAGGGTGATGACGAAGTAGTAGCGCGCCGCGCTTGCCAGAGCGAGAATGATGGCAAGCATCATCAGCATCGCGAAGTAGGTATTGATGAAACCGCTGTCGGAATTGGAAAAGCCGTTATCGACCATGCGCCTGACGGCAAGCGGCAGCGTCAGGGTGGTGACCGCGGCAACGACGAGCGAAATCCCGGCGCCGATGACCAGATAGCGATAGCGCTTGAGGTAGGGTATCAGCGTGGCGAGAGGGCGAATGGATTTGCGCGCTGGCGACTGGTTTTCTCGTTCGGACACATGACCCCCGTTCGCCAATCACGGAGGGGGCGGGTTTGCCCATGAGTCTTCCGCGCGGCACTTGTTATCCCGCAGACCTTCATGTATAGGCACGGCATCGAATTGGGAAGCCGTGGCCCATCTGGCGGTCTGCGGCTTCATTTACGTGTTCGGTCTCGAAGTCGCAATGCCTTGCGACAATTGGACCCTGGAACTCTAGGAAGATCATTATGAAGGCAGATATCCATCCCGACTATCACCTGATCAAGGTGGTCATGACTGACGGCACCGAGTACGAAACCCGCTCGACCTGGGGTTCTGAAGGCGCCACCATGAACCTGGAAATCGACCCGAAGTCGCACCCGGCCTGGACCGGCGGCAACCAGCAGCTCATGGACCGCGGCGGCCGCGTCTCCAAGTTCAAGAAGCGTTTCGAAGGCCTCGGCCTCTAATCGCACGCTCTCTTGGCGCGTTTTCGAAGCCCGGCTCTGCCGGGCTTTTTGTTGTTCTGCGTTTATTTGTCGCCCAACGGTCCCTCCTGTAACCGGGAGCAAGTGGGTCGCCGAAACGGCGCATGAAAAAACCCGGCTTGAGGGCCGGGTCCGTTTCGCTGGCAGAGGACTGCCGAATACTCTTGAAAATCAGTTGGTGCCGAAGGCCGTCTGGAGCAGCTTGATCTGTGCCTTGACGCCGTTCTGGTTGTCCGGAACAAAGGTCGAGGCTTCCTGCGGGCGGTAGATCTCGCGGTCGAGCAGGGCGACGCGGTTCTGCAGACGCAGCGAGCGCTCGATCAGATCGCGGAAGGCTTCCGGCAGTTCGTTCCAGCCCGGTGCGGCGCGGTCGACGTTGAAGCTGTCGAGGCGAACCTTGCTCTTTTCCGAAAGCACCTGGTCGCGGCTCATTTCGCCGTTGTTGACGGCGCGCTGCAGCAGGAGCCAGGATGCCATCTGCATCAGGCGTGTGGTCAGGCGCATGGATTCCGCTGCGTAGAGCACCGACGCCATGCGCGGCAGGACCTTGGATGCCAGCCGGCCCGGGCCGTCGAGATAGCTCGCCGTTTCTTCGACCAGACCCATGCCTTCCGAATAGAGCGCCTTGAATTGCGCCGACGCCGCCGCGTGGCCCGCGAAACTGACGGTATTCAATCCTCGTTCGGACATGACCTGTTTTCCCTGGTTCAAACGCATCACGACAGTCGGGTAACGGGCGGCTTTGGGAAAAGTTTCCTTGCCGGCCTCTATGGCTGAAGAATGATGCCATAGCGCATTTCGCGCAAGAGCATTCTTAAGAAAGGGTTAATCTCCACAATTCTTTGCAGCACCCTATGACAAAACAAAAAAAGAGCCGCGGAAAGCGGCTCTCAAGGTAAAACAGGGAGAAAAATCAGACCCATTCGCCAGTCGGAGAAATTGTCTGAGTCCGGAAAGCTCCGGATAGGAAGACTATCGCGGAAAATGCTTAATATACCGTTAAGAAAGCGTCGTTTCGGTCCGGATGTCCTTGTGCCGCCGTCAGCGAAACAGGCTTTCGGCGGCCGATCGGCTTGCGGATTTGCGCTCACGCTCCGCCTCGAGCCGGGCGATTTCCTCGTTCAAAAGAGCGATGCGCTGGCTGAGTTCGTCGACCGACAACAGGGACAGGTCGCTGCCGATCTCGTGTGCAAGTTTCTTCTTCGGCTGGTCTTCGTCAAACAGGCCCATTCGGCTTTTCCTCCTGTTCCGGGTCGATATCGCCGCCTTCGTCGTGTGTTTCGTCGAAAGGCGCTGCGCGCGGCGACAGCTGCAGGCTCTCCGGTGTCATGGTCGTGCCGGCATTGATCGGCGAGAACGCATCGCGCTCGGCGACGGGAACCGGTGCACGCATGCGACTGCGGATGATGGCGTAGGCGGTGATGAGAATATGGGCGCAGGCGGTGATCATGAACAGGCCATAGGGGCCGGTTGCGGACATGACCGGGCCGCCGATGGTCGGGCCGATGATGGTGCCGATACCATAGAGCAGCAGCAAGCCACCGGAAACCTTGACGAAATCCTCGGCGGTCGCGAAGTCGTTGGCATGCGAAACGGCGATCGGGTAGAGCGCGTTGGCCGCGGCGCCATAGATCGCGATCAGCGTCAGCACGATCCAGACCTGGGTCGGTTCGACCAGGAAGATCAGGAGCCCCGCAAGTGCGCCGACGGCGGCGAGGGCTGCCAGCACGTAGCGCCGGTCGATGCGGTCGGAGAGGCGTCCGGCGGGCAACTGCATGACGGCGCCGGCAAAGATCGCCACGCTCATCATCGCCGCCACGGTGCTGTCGGAGAGACCTGCCTGGCGGCCGAAAACGGCACCGAGCGTGCCGAAGGCACCGTTGGCGATACCGACGAGCAGGATGCCGAGGAACGAGACCGGGGAATTGCGATAGAGCCCGCGCAGGTCGAGCTGGACCTGTTTCAGCGGTTGCGGCGTTGCGGCTTTCGACAACAGCGTCGGCAGCATCGCGACACAATAGAGAATGCCGCAGATCATGAAGAGGGTACTGGTCGAGGTATCGCCGAACGGGATCATCATCTGGCCGCCGACGACGCCGAAGAGCGTGATGGCGATGTAGAGGGAAAAGATGACGCCGCGGCTCTCATTGGTGGCGCGCTCGTTGAGCCAGCTTTCGATGATCATCGATGTGCCGGCGGTGGCGAAGCCGGTGAGCGCCCGCAGGATCAACCACCAGGTGGGGTCGATCAGGATGCCGGTGGTCAGCGCGACGATGGCGATCAGCGACGAAAAGACGCTGAAGGCGCGCACATGGCCGATGCGCTTGACCACGTTCGGGGCGAAGAAGCAGCCAAGCACGAAGCCCGCAGCCCAGGACGTGCCGATCAGGCCGAGGATGGTGGTGGGGTAGCCTTCGGCGGTGCCCCTGACCGGCAGAAGCAGGCCCTGCAGGCCGTTGCCCAGGAAGAGAAACAGCGTGCCCAGCAGGAGAGAGGCGACGGGGAGCAGGTTTTTTCTCATCATCCATCCGAAATCGTTCTGCCGTCAGCAAGTTAGGGCGGCATGCCCCGAATTGCCAGCCGGATTCTGTCCGGCCGGTCATTGCAAATCGGTGACGGAAACAATAGCCCTCTAACGCATCATCCCTGAATTCGGAATCGAATTTCGGGTTGACGCGGTTGCAGGCCGAAGCGGCAGGCGCCGTTCCATGCGACGACAAGGTGACGGCGGCGTGACACTGGCGCCGGGTTTGGGAATAAATCCCGGGATAGGCTGGATATGTCGAAGGCGCTGGCGATCATTCTGCTTCTGGCGATGGCCATCCAGCTGGTCTGGCCGATCGGCCTGCCGGGGCTCAGGCAACGGCGCGACTTCTGGAAGATCGCCGTCTTTGCGATCGTCATGATGATGATCACGGTGCTCATTCGACCCTAATCGGCCCAATCTGTCGTTGTGTGCGCCTCGGTTGTACCTTTGGAAACTGCACCATCGGATCTACTCTGCTATCCCGTTACTCGATCAATAGTAGTAGCTGGAAAAGTGCGCAGGACAGATGATGAAGAACGCGCTAGATTGTCCGCTTCATCAAGGAGATGAATTCGGGGGTTACTTGGAACGCCGCCTTGCCGCCATCCTCGCTGCCGATGTCGTGGGCTACAGTCGTCTCATAGGCGCTGACGAAACCGGTACGCTGGCCGCCATGAAGCGGCACAAGAACGAGCTGGTGGACCCTAAGGTCAGCCGGCACAAGGGCCGGATCGTCAAGCTGACCGGCGACGGCATCCTGGTGGAGTTCGCCAGTGTCGTGCACGCGGTCGCCTGCGCCGTCGATATCCAGCGCGGCATGCTGATCCGCAACGAGGACGTGCCGCAGCTGAAGCGCATCGAGCTGCGCATTGGCGTGCACCTGGGCGACGTGATCGTCGAGGACGGCGACATTTTCGGCGATGGCGTCAACGTCGCGGCCCGGCTCGAGGGGCTGGCCGAGCCCTCCGGCATCGCCGTCTCCGCCTCCGTGCGCGACCATGTCGGCTCGCGGCTCGATGTCGGCTTCGTCGACAAGGGTCAGCACGCGCTGAAGAACATTGCAGCCGGCGTGCACGTCTATTCCGTGGCGCTCGGGGCGCCGACCAAGATCGCCAAGGTGGCGAACGGCACGCATCCGGTGACAGTGGACGACGGCTACGGCCTGTCGGTGGCGGTCTTGCCCTTCACCAACATGAGCCACGATCCGGAACAGGAGTATTTCTCCGACGGCATCACCGAGGACATCATCACCGATCTTTCGAAGATCTCGCAGCTGCATGTCGTCGCTCGCAACACGGTCTTTACCTACAAGGGCCGGTCGGTCCGGGTGAAGACGGCGGCGCAGGAGCTCGGCGTTCGCTTCATACTCGAGGGCAGCGTTCGCAAGGCCGGCGGCCGGGTGCGCATCACCGGGCAGCTGATCGATGCGCTGACCGGCACGCATCTGTGGGCCGACCGCTACGACCGCGACCTGACCGACATCTTTGCCATCCAGGACGAGATTACCCACGCCATCGTCAACCAGCTGCGCATCAAGCTTTTGCCGGAGGAGAAGAAGGCGATCGAGCGCGACCCGACGACGAGCGTCGAGGCCTATACCTATTATCTGCGTGGCCGGCGGTTCTCGCATGCCTGGACCCGCTCCTATCTGCTGCTTGCCCGGCGCATGTTCCAGAAGGCCGTCGAGCTCGACGCGAACTTTGCCCGCGCCTATGCCGGCATCGCCGACTGCGAATCCGCCCTTCGCGACTGGCACGAACACGAGTATCCGCTGGAAAGCATCCTGAACACGACCGCGCGGGCGTTGGCGCTTGATCCGGATCTCGCCGAGGCCCACGCCTCAAGGGGCCTGGTCCTGCATCAGGACGGGCAAAGCGAGGAGGCCGTCGTCGAGTTCGAGCGCGCCCTGGCGCTCGATCCCCAGCTCTACGAGGCCAACTTTCACTATGGCCGCTTTCTCTTCATGCGCGGCGAATTCGAGACGGCGATCGAGTTCTTCAAGCGGGCGGCGGAAATCCGGCCGGACGATTATCTTTCGCCGATCCACCTGATGAGCGCCTACAAGTCGATCGGCCTGGAGACCGAACGCGGACATTGGGCGAAGATCGGCATTTCGCGCGCGGAACGGGCGCTGGAGTCCCATCCTGAAAATTCCGGGCCGGCCCACCGCGGCGCGCTCGCGCTTGCCCATATGGGCGAGGCGGACAGGGCGCGCGAATGGGCGGCCTGTGCGATCGCCATCGATCCCGATGATGTCGTGGCGCGTTACAACACGGCCTGCGTCTACTCGATCCTTGGCGATGTCGACACCGCGCTCGACATGCTGGAGAGCCTGTTGCCACAGAGTTCCTGCTACCAGTTGCTCTGGTTCAAACAGGATTCCGATCTCGATGCCGTCCGCCATCATGTGCGGTTCCAGGCCATGGTCGAGGCCATCGCCCAATGCGAGGCGGTGCGGCACTGATCGCGGCTGCTCCGCGCGCCAGCATCGGCGCGCGGACCATGGGGATCAATGGCCGCGGTGGGTTTGAACCGGTCGCCCCACCTTACCGCGCGTGCACCACCAGATGCCGGCGCCGGTTGCAAGCAGCAGGCCGGTTGCCGAAAGCACGACGGCGACAAATGCCTTTTCGAAGGCTGCCCTTGCGAGCGCCACCAGGCTCTCGGCCGTCTCGGGCGACAGCTTTTCAGCCAGCAGCAAGGCCTCGTCGAGGCTGTCGCGGGCAATCGGCGATACGCCAGCGCCTTCCGGTAGCACGATGAAAGCGGTGTAGACCACGGACATGACGCTGCCTAGAACCGCGATACCGATGGCGCCGCCGAGCTCGAAGGACACTTCCTCGACCGAGGCCGCCATGCCGGCGCGCTCCGGCGGAGCGTTGGACATGATGGCGCTGGAGGCGGCTGTCATCGATGCGCCGATGCCAAGGCCAAGCACGACAAGACTGACGATCTGGCCGAGCATGCCGGCTTCGTGCACGGCTAGAAAGGCGCCAAGTCCGGCTGCCGCGGTGATCAGGCCTGTGCGCAGCACGATTTCGGGGCCGAGGCGTGGCAGCATCATGCCGGTGAGCGGCCCGGCGATGAAGGCGGCAAGCGGGATCGGCAGGATGAAAATGCCGGCCTCAAGCGGCGAATAGCCTGAGACAAGCTGCAGTCGCTGCGTGAGCACGAGCTCGACGCCGACGAGAGCCGCCGACGCCACGAGGGCTGCAGCGACGCCCGAGGAAAAGGCCGCGTTGCGGAACAGGCCGAAGTCGATCATCGGGTGGGGGCTGCGTCTTTGCCTGCGCACGAACAGGACGAGGGCAGCAGCGCCGATCGCAGCGGCGGCGACAGCTGCCTCTGCCGAAGGTTCGCGCTTGCTCATCTCCTTGATGGCATAGGCAAGGCCGATCAGGCCGACCATGATCTGAAGTGAGCCGAGCGGGTCCCAGGGATGGTCCTTGTTGCCCTTGCTGTCGGGCAGCACGACAACGCCGAGCAGCAAGGCGACTGCGACGATCGGCACGTTGATGAGAAAGACAGAGCCCCACCAGAAGTACTCGAGCAGGAAGCCGCCGAGCACCGGACCGATGGCCGCGCCGCCCGACGCGATGGCCGCCCAGACGCCGATTGCCAGTGCCCGCTCGCGTTCGTCGGTGAAGGTCAACCGGATGATCGACAGTGTCGCCGGCATCATCAGCGCGGCGCCGACGGCCAGAAGCACGCGGCCGGCAATCAGGACCGACGGGCTGGGCGCATAAGCGGCGATCAGCGAGGCAAGGCCGAACACGGCGAGGCCTGCGATGAAGGGCCGTTTGTGGCCGAGCCTGTCGCCGAGCGTGCCGAGCCCGGGCAGGAGGCCTGCAACGACAAGCGCGTAGGCGTTGACGATCCAGAGTTTTTCCGACGCCGAAGCGCCGAGATCGTGCGTCAGCCGCGGCAGGGCCGTGTAGAGCACGGTCATATCGACGACGATCAGGAACAGCGCGCTCGACACGATGGCCAGAATGAGCCAGCGATTATGCGGGGACATGGTACACCTCTGTGGCCGTCCCGCCCGCGGCGGGACCTATGGCCTTGTTGACATCAGGGCGATTATATAAATACATACGTATGGAATTGAAAGAGGGAATCTGACATGGGGCGACGCCGGACGATCGATCGCGACAAGGTGCTGGACGCTGCGGAGGCGGTGGTCAGCGCCGTGGGTGCAGCCGGCCTGACGATAGACGCGGTCGCCAAGGCGGCGGGCATTACCAAGGGCGGCGTTCAATATTGCTTCGGCAACAAGGATGGCCTGATCGACGCGATGATGGAGCGGTGGTTCAATCATTTCGACAATGCGGTGGCGGCGAAGGTGGGGGATGCCTCCGACGCGGCGACCGCCATGCGCGCCCATGCCGAGGTGACCGAGCACCTGAACACGGCGGAAAACGCGCGAACGTCGGGGATGATGGCCGCCCTTCTGCAGCGTGAAGAGCATATGGAGAAGAACCGGATCTGGTATCGAGGGCGGCTCGACAGCCTCGATCTATCGACGGAGGAGGGGCGCCGCGCGCGCATCGCCTTTCTGGCCACCGAAGGCGCGTTCCTGTTGCGCAGTTTCGGCTTCGTCGACATGGACGACACGGAGTGGCGCGACATCTTCAGCGATATCGTCGCTCTGGTGCCGGATGCCTCCTAGGGCGTTTCCGGTTTAGAGGCACACAGAAACTCGCCATGCCTCTGCCTTTCCGCATGTCCTGACGGAAGGACGCTATCGTTGCCTAATGAAGCGTGACAGCCGGAGCGAATATGCCCCTGAGGAACGGGTGAAGGGCCGCGCGCACATAGTCCCTCGGAATCTGATGGCCGCAGTCGAAGAGGCTGAGCGTTGCCGGGAGCCCGGCGTCTGAGAGCGCCTGTGCGAACAATTCGGCCTGGGCAACAGGCGCGCGATCGTCACGCCGTCCATGCAGCAACATCGCCTCACATCGGATCTTATGGGCATGATGGAGAGCCGAGCGAGCAAGAAAAGCGTCGCGCGACAGGCCCGCCTCCTTCTCGATCGCCAGTTGCAGGCCTTGCGGACTGCCTTCAAAAGCCGCCTCGAGATCGTAGACGCCGCTCATCAGCACAACGGCGCGCAGATCGGCAACCTGGGTGGCGACCATTGCCGATGCGACAGCGCCACGACTGTTGCCACAAAGCACGATCCGGCCAGGATCGACATAGGGTTGTTTTCGCAAGAATGACAGGGCGGCCAGGATCGCCTGCTGGGTACCCGGACCGCAGAAATCGGGCGGGCCCTCGGATGCTCCGAAGCCAGGCTGCGAGACCGCAGCTGCCGTGATGTTCAAGCCGGCTGAGAAGCGCAGCAGCGTGCCGTTATCGACGTTTTCCACCGCTCCAAGGCGCTGTCCCGCTTGATTGCCATGGACAAACAGGATTGCTCCGGCGGGCGCCGCGGCCGGAGAGCGGGCTTGAAAAAGCTCCACTCCGGCGCCATCGCTTCGGGCGATGAGATGTCGCGTCACTTGCGTCATGGCTACCACCGGCCTTGCCTGGAGGGTGCTCGATCCATCCACTCTAGCCGTTGCCGAAGGCTACGTCAGCTGCCGGTGGCAGCCAACTGGTCAAGATGTCCGGCCAGGTCGACCGCTTTTCCAGCGGCGTTGACCGTCTCGAAATAGTCGTGCCAGCCGGATGCGGCGATGCCCGCAAGAAGAGCGTCCAAGGCGCCTTCGTCCGGAAAGCGCCAGAGGGCGAAGTAGCGATGCGGCGCGGCGTGACGTTTGCTCGGATCAACCGCGCCGAAGGCGATCGGTTCCACCCCGAGGGCAGAGAGCCCGGCCAGGCCGCTGCCGACGGCCTCGAAAAACCGGTTGCGCGCGGCGGCGTCAAGCGCAAGCCAGGCCTCTTTCGGGGTGTAGAGTTCGCTCAGGTAATGGGTCATGTCTTTTCTTTCAGTGGCGATCCAGGGATCGAAGGGCGCGCTTGCAGATCCGCGCGGTTGCCGCGCTTTCGTGGCCGCTTTGCCAGGAGGCGCAGAGATGGCGCACCCAGTCCGGCCGATCCTTTGCGGCGTCGTTCAGCCAGTTCCCGACGGAATCCTGGACGTAGCGAGACGGGTCCGCCTTCAGGGGGGCAAGGATGGCAAGCGCCATTTGCGGGTCGCGTTTGAGTGCGACGATATGGCTGCACCAGACACCGCGCGGACGCGTTGCCTCGCTGGCGAACCGGCGCAGCCGGTCGGAGGGCGACGACGTCCAGTCGGCAAGAAGCGCAATCGCCTTGGCCATGTCCTGCGCAAGCTGCGGGCGCACCGCGATCCACGCCCATTCGCGAACGCCGAAATGCGGATCGTCTGCCAAGGGGCGGATTGCGGCGAGGCGGTCTTCCAGCGCAAGTGTCGGATGAGCGCCGATCATGAAGCAAGCCCAGCTTCGAACGGTGTCCGAGCGATGCTGCTGCAAGGTCGCGACGGCGCCGTCGCCGAGCCGCTCGCGGATCAATCCGGCTGATAGCGCCATACGCCTGGAGATGCCGCTGCCGGCGAGGGCGCCGATGGCCGCGAGGGCATCGTCACCGACCTCCGGCACGGCCGCCCGCATCAACGCCTCGAAATCGACGGCAAGGCATTCCGTCAACGTTGCGGCTTCCGTGGTTCCGGCGTTCAGTTGCTGCAGATGCTGCGGGTCGATATCGACGACGCGCCGCGAGACAGCGCTCATTGAGTTGCCTCGCCATCGGCCGTCTCCAGCGCAGCCTTTCGGCCGGCGTCGGTGTTGCGCCAGGCACGATGAAGCAGGGCGCTCAGGGTCTCCTGGTCATTCTCGTCCAAGCCGGAAAATAGCGATGCGATCCAGCGCGTGTGCGTCTCGAACAGCGCGCGCGCCACATCCTTTCCCTTCGGCGACAGCTCCACCTGCACCTTGCGGCGGTCCTCCTTGCTCTGCCTGCGGGCGAGAAAGCCGTCGCGCTCCAGCCCATCCAGCAGGCCGGTAACGGTGGCCCGGGTAACGCCGGCACGGTCGGCGAGTTCATACGGCGACAGGCCATCCGGCAGCCGATGCAGCAGGAACAGCAGCACGAACTTTCCTTCGGACAGGTTGTGCGGCGAAAGCCGTGCGGCGCAGTCGCGATCGATGGCGGCGGCAAGTGACAGGACCTCGAAGCAGAGGCGCAGGTTTCCGGTCGAAGGGTCGCCGCGCCGCATGGCTTCATCGATCAGGGCAAGGTGTTTTTGTTCGAGCATCGTCATAAGGCGACTTATAATAAGGCACCTAATTATGAGTCAACATGTTTCTGCGGCACCCAGCGGGTTGGTGCTCGCAAGGGTAGGCGCAGTCGCGCTTCAGAGTTCGATGGACCCCTTCATCGCGGTAACGCAGGTGCCGGCGATGCTGGTTCTGGCGACAGCGCCACTGTTCTTGCTGACGCTGACCTCGATGATGCTGCGGCGGCCCATCTCGACGCCCTGCTCGATGGTCAGATCGACGTCGACGGTATCCTCGGGCAGAAGCGAAACGAGATAGGCGCCAAGGGCGCCCGAGGCGCTGCCGGTTGCCGGATCCTCGATGACATTGTCGAGGGGGGCAAACATCCGGGCACGCAAGCGCCACGGGTTTTCGCCCGAGCGTGCATAGAGGAACAGGCTGAAGCTGTCTTCGTCCGGCTTGTAGCGCTGATTGGCCGCTTCGAAGGCGGTGACGTTGGGACGGGCCGCCGATAGAGCGGCAACATCCCTCAGTTCGGCAACGGCAAAGGGCAGCCCGACGGACACGCGCACGGGCTTGTGATTACCGGTGACGATCGCCTCGGTTGGGGTCATGGCGCAGGCCGCGATCGTCTCGACATCGATGTCAGGGCCAATGCTCAAGGGGCGGGGCACGACGATGCGTGCGCCCGTCACGGCACCATCGGCCCGCGTCAGGGCGACATCGACGAGGCCGGCACGTTCCTCGAACCGCAGGTGATCGCCGGGCGCGCGGCCGAAGATCTCGCTTTGCCGGCCAAGCACGAAGGCGGTGCCGACATTCGGGTGTCCCGCGAACGGGATCTCCATCGTCGGTGTGAAGATGCGCACCCGCGCGGTGTTGGCGGCGTCCTCGGGCGGCAGCACGAAGGTGACCTCGGAGTAGCCGAACTCTGTCGCGATCGCCTGCATCTGCCGATCGCTCAGGCCGCGTGCGTCGGGAATGACGGCGAGCTGGTTGCCGGCGAAACGGTCATCGGTGAAGACGTCGATGGTGACGTAGTCGACGGAGTGCACGGGTGAAATGGACGTCATGGGCGATCGCTCCCGCTGGTTTCGGCAGCGATCCCTTCTGCCGGATGGCCTGGAGCGAAAGGCTTAAGACAGGTGTCGGAGCCGGCAAAGACGGCAACTTGTCTTGGTGACAAGTTCAGTGAAGAGCGGTCGATTGGACACGGGCGGAACAGCAAGAAGGGGCCGACAAACGGCCCCTTCTTGTCTAGCTGAACCGGTTGCAGCCGCGCTCAGGCAGCCTTCTCCAGATCCTTCTTCCAGCTGCCCTTTGCAGCCAGGCTGCACATTTCGGCGCGGTGCGAGAAGGCGCGTTGGCCGGCGGCGACGTTCTCCGCCTTGCCGTTCCAGGCCGACAGCGCCTCCTGCTGCAGGGCGCGACCATAGGAGAAGGTGAGCTTCCAGGGCAGGTCGTGAGCCGCGTTCATCGCCGAGAGATGCGCGGTTGCCTCCTCGGTCGTCTGACCGCCGGAGAGGAACGCGATACCGGGCACGGCCGATGGCACCGTGCGTCGCAGCACCCGGACCGTGCGTTCGGCCACTTCGGCGACCGAGGCCTTGCGCGCCTTCTTTCCGTCGATCACCATGCTCGGCTTCAGGATCATGCCTTCGAGCTTCACCCGCATCTCGGCGAGCGCCTCGAAGGTGAGACGCAGCGTCCACTCGGTGACGGCCTCGGAGCGGTCGATCGAATGGTCGCCGGGTGCGCCGTCCATCAGCACCTCGGGCTCGACGATCGGAACGATGCCTGCCTCCTGGCAAAGAGCGGCATAGCGCGCCAGCGCATGGGCGTTGGCCCTGATGGCGCCGGCGCTCGGCAAGGTGTCGGAAATGGCGATCACGCCGCGCCATTTGGCAAAGCGGGCGCCGGCTTCGTGGTATCTCGTCAGGCGCTGTGCGAGCCCATCGAGACCCTCGGTGATCGTCTCTGCCGGAAAATTGGTCATCGGCTTGGCGCCGGCATCGACCTTGATGCCGGGTATGGAGCCGCTGGCGCGGATGACGTCGACCAGCGGCGTACCGTCGGCCGCCTTCTGGAACAGGGTTTCCTCGTAGAGAATGACGCCGGAGATGTACTTGCGCATCGCCTCATCGGCGCGCACCAGCATCTCACGATAGTCGCGCCGCGAGGTCTCGGTCGATTCAAGGCCGATGCCGTCGAAGCGCTTCTTGATCGTTGCCGTGGACTCGTCGGCGGCAAGCAGGCCGCGACCGTTGGCGACCATGGCAACGGCAATGTCTTCCAGTCTTTCGCTCATGTTTTTCTCCCTAGACGGCGCCGATCGTCAACGGATCGGGCGACCACTGAAACAGTTTCGGGACCGACGGCGCATACGCGGCCGCCACGCCCCAAGCGAGGGCGCGAGTAACTGCGAGAAATTGTCCGGGAAAAAGGCAGGAAAAGCGACTGAAACGATTTAAATTATTTTAATCGGTTGAATTGTTTTTGTTTTTTCTGTGTTTCAGGCGCGCGGAAGGTCCGCGCGCCTGAAAGGTTTGGCTTAGTTCTGCTGGCGCAGGATGTCGACGCCCGGCAGGGGCTTGCCTTCCATCCACTCGAGGAAGGCACCGCCGGCCGTCGAGACATAGCTGAAATCGTCGGTGACTTCGGCATGATTGAGGGCGGCAACCGTATCGCCGCCACCGGCGACCGACACCAGCGAGCCCTGGCGCGTGCGGGCAGCCGCATGCTTGGCAACGGCGACCGTCGCCTTGTCGAAGGGGGCGATTTCGAAGGCGCCGAGCGGGCCGTTCCAGACCAGCGTCTCGGCCTTCGAGATCCAGTCGTTGACGGCGGCAATCGACTTCGGACCGACGTCGAGCATCATGGCATCGGCGGGGATGGCATTGATGTCGACCACTTCGTTGTCGGCACCAGCCTTGAATTCGCGGGCAACCACGCCGTCTTCCGGCAGGACGATGGCGCAACCGGCCTCTGCGGCCGCCGCGATGATCGCCTTGGCGGTATCGGCAAGATCATGCTCGCACAGCGACTTACCGACATTGACGCCCTTTGCGGCGATGAAGGTGTTGGCCATGCCGCCGCCGATGACCAGCGCGTCGACCTTCTTCACCAGGTTCTGCAAGAGATCGATCTTGGTCGAGACCTTGGCGCCGCCGACGATGGCAACGACCGGGCGCTTCGGCTGGCCGAGACCCTTTTCCAGTGCCTCGAGCTCGGCCTGCATGGTGCGGCCTGCATAGGCCGGAAGGTGGTGGGCGAGGCCTTCGGTCGAGGCGTGGGCGCGATGGGCAGCCGAGAAGGCGTCGTTGACATAGATGTCGCCATTGGCGGCAAGCGCCTTGACGAATTCGGGCTCGTTCTTTTCCTCGCCCTTGTGGAAGCGGGTGTTTTCAAGCAGCAGCACGTCGCCGTCGTTCATTTCGGCAATCGCGTTTGCGGCCTTGTCGCCGATGCAGTCGGCGGCGAAGTGCACGCGCTGATCGAGAATGTCTTCGACGGCAGGTGCAATGGTCTTCAGCGACATCTCGGCGACGGGTTCACCCTTCGGGCGGCCGAAATGCGCCAGCAGAATGACCTTGGCGCCCTTTTCCGACAGCTCGCGGATCGTCGGCGCAACGCGCTCGATGCGGGTCGCGTCGGTGACCACGCCGTCCTTGACCGGCACGTTGAGGTCGACGCGCACGAGCACGCGCTTGCCGGCAATCTCGGTCAGGTCGTCGAGGGTCTTGAAAGTCATCAGATCGTCTCCGGTGATAGTCTTTGGAAAAGGGTGGGGTAGTCGATGACGAGGCCGTCCTCGTCCACGGGCAGGTCCGCCGCAAAGCTGCGGTCCTCGGCCTCGTAGCGGTAGAGCCTGAAGTCTTCGAGGCAGGTATAGTGCTGGCCGTCGACGACGGGCTCGAACGTGTCGAACGGCACGTAGAGCATGTTCAGCTTCACGGTGCCGGCCTGGCGATCAAGCGTGAGCCTGCGGATCGGCAGCGTGTTGGTGAAGGGCGTGCCGGCAAGGTCGATATCGATGCAGCCGTCGAATTCGGGCAGTGCCGCGCCGGCGGCCGTCGCCCATCGGCCGGGATGGTCCGAGCGCAGGTGCAGGCTGCGGCCATCGGTCGTGTCGACCATCAGTTTTCGAACCTGCCAGCCGGCATCGCAATCGATCCGGTAGCGCGCACCATAGGGTGCGCCGCCACGGTTACCGATCAGAACGCCGACGGCGCGGATGACCGCGCCGTCGGCCGTAGCCGTGAGCGTCAGATGTTCGAGCCCTTCCCCTTCCAGCGGACGCCAGCGGACCGTCGTTTGGGAAAGGGCGCGAAACATCCGAGTTAGATGAGCTTGCTGATCGCAACCGCGGTGTCGGACATGCGGTTGGAGAAGCCCCACTCGTTGTCGTACCAGGTCAGGATCGAGACGAACTTGCCTTCCATCACCTTGGTCTGATCCATGTGGAAGACCGAGGAATGCGGGTCGTGGTTGAAGTCGATCGAGACGTTCGGAGCGAGCGTGTAGCCGAGGATGCCCTTGAGCGGGCCGTCAGCGGCTGCCTTGATCGCAGCGTTGATCTCTTCCTTGGTGGTTTCGCGCTTGGCGACGAACTTGAGGTCGACGACCGAGACGTTCGGGGTCGGAACGCGCATGGCGAAGCCGTCGAGCTTGCCCGCCAGTTCCGGCAGGACGAGGCCAACGGCCTTGGCGGCACCGGTCGAGGTCGGGATCATCGAGAGCGCAGCAGCGCGGGCGCGGTACAGATCCTTGTGCATCTGGTCGAGCGACGGCTGGTCGTTGGTGTAGGAGTGGATCGTCGTCATCATGCCGTGGTCGATGCCGATGACGTCGTTCAGAACCTTGGCGACCGGTGCAAGGCAGTTGGTCGTGCACGAGGCGTTGGAGATGACGAGGTGATCCTTCGTCAGCTTGTCGTGGTTGACGCCGTAGACGACGGTGAGGTCAGCACCTTCGGCCGGAGCCGAAACGATGACGCGCTTGGCGCCGGCTTCGAGATGCAAGGCGGCCTTGTCACGGGCGGTGAAGATGCCGGTGCATTCCATCGCGACGTCGACGCCGAGTTCCTTGTGCGGCAGTTCGGCCGGGTTGCGGATCGCCGTCACCTTGATCGGCTTGCCGCCGTTGATGACGATCGCATCGCCCTCGACCTTCACGTCAGCCGGGAAACGGCCGTGGATCGAATCGAAGCGCAGGAGGTGCGCGTTGGTCTCGACCGGACCGAGGTCGTTGATGGCAACGACTTCGATATCCTTGCGGCCGGATTCAACGATGGCGCGCAGCACGTTGCGGCCGATGCGGCCAAAACCGTTAATGGCGACTTTCACTGTCATATCGGGTCTCTCCCTGTCTGAATGCATGGTCGGAAAAAAAGCGGGGCGCGCTTTCGAGCGCGCCCCGCGGCTTGATCAGGACAGCTTGGCTTCCGCAGCGGCGATAACCGCCTCGGGCGTGATGCCGAAGTGCTTGTAGAGTTCCTTGTAGGGACCGGAGGCACCGAAGGACGACATGCCGATGAAGGTGCCATCCGAACCGATGAAGTGGTCCCAGCCCTGGCGGATGCCGGCTTCGACGGCGATCTTGACCGGCGAGTTGCCGATGATCGCCTGCTGGTAGTCTTCGCTCTGTTCGGCAAAGAGCTCGAAGCAGGGGACCGAGACGACGCGCGTCGAGATGCCCTTGGCGGTCAGTGCCTGGCAGGCCTTGACGGCGATTTCGATTTCCGAGCCGGTGGCGAAGATTGTCACCTTGGCGTCGCTTGCCGAGATCAGGTCGTAGGCGCCGCGGGCGCAGAGGTTTTCTTCCTCGTACTCGGTGCGCACGGCCATCAGGTTCTGGCGGGTGAGCGCGATGCCGGACGGGCGGTTGTGGCTTTCGAGCGCCAGCTGCCAGCACTCAGCCGTCTCCGTGGCGTCTGCCGGGCGGAACATCAAGAGGTTCGGGATGGCGCGCAGCGCTGCCATGTGCTCGACCGGCTGGTGGGTCGGGCCGTCTTCGCCAAGGCCGATGGAATCATGCGTCAGCACGTGGATGACGCGGATGCCCATCAGCGCTGCCAGACGGATCGACGGACGGCAGTAGTCCGAGAAGATCAGGAAGCCGCCGGAATAGGGGATGACGCCGCCATGCAGCGCCATGCCGTTCATGGCAGCAGCCATGCCGTGCTCGCGCACGCCCCAGTGGATGTAGCGGCCCGAGAAGTCGTCAGGCGTGATCGACTTGGTCTGGCTGGTCTTGGTGTTGTTCGAGCCGGTGAGGTCGGCCGAGCCGCCGATGGTTTCAGCCAGAACGCCGTTGATGACTTCGAGGGCGTCTTCGGAAGCCTTGCGGGTTGCCGGCGACGGCTTGGTTTCAGCCAGCTTCTTCTTGTAGTCGTCGATGGCCGACGCCAGACGGCCCTCGAGTTCGCCGGAGAAGCGGCGAACGAACTGCGCCTTCTTCTCGGCGTCGGTCTTGTCGAGGCGCTCTTCCCAGTCCTTGCGGGCCTTGGTCGAACGCAGGCCGGCGAGGCGCCAGGCGTCGAGCACGTCGGACGGAACGACGAAGGCTTCGGCTTCCCAGCCGAGTGCCTTGCGGGTGGCGGCGATTTCTTCGGCGCCGAGCGGCGAGCCGTGGACCTTGTGGGTGCCGGCCTTGTTCGGCGCGCCGAAACCGATCGTCGTCTTGCAGGCGATCATCGTCGGCTTGTCGGACTTCTGCGCCTGTTCGATCGCGGCGGCGATCGCGTCCGGATCATGGCCGTCTACGGCGATGGTGTTCCAGTTGCTGGCGCGGAAGCGGGCATGCTGGTCGGTCGAATCGGCGATCGAGATCGGGCCGTCGATCGAGATGTTGTTGTCGTCCCAGAAGACGATCAGCTTGTTGAGCTTGAGGTGGCCGGCGAGCGAGATCGCTTCCTGGCTGATGCCTTCCATGAGGCAGCCGTCACCGGCGAGCACGTAGGTGTAGTGCTCCATCAGGTCCTTGCCGAACTCGTCGCCCAGCTTGCGCTCGGCAATCGCCATGCCGACGGCGTTGGCAATGCCCTGGCCGAGCGGACCGGTGGTCGTTTCAATGCCGGCGGCGTGGCCATATTCCGGGTGGCCGGCGGTGCGTGCACCGAGCTGGCGGAAATTCTTGATCTCTTCGATGGAGATGTCTTCGTAGCCCGTCAAATAGAGCAGCGAATAGAGCAGCATCGAGCCGTGGCCTGCCGACAGCACGAAGCGGTCGCGGTTCGGCCAGGCGGGGTTCTTGGGGTCGAAGCTGAGGAAGCGCGTGAAGAGGACTGTCGCTATGTCAGCTGCACCCATGGGCAGGCCCGGGTGACCTGAATTTGCCTTCTCGACGGCGTCCATGGAGAGGAAACGGATCGCATTCGCCATCCGGTCGTGTTTTTCGCGAGAGATCATGACTGTTCCGTTTTGAGTTCGGTGGTCAGGGGACGGTCTCTATCCTCCAAAGACCGTGCAAGAAGCGGCAGACACATAGCATCTGCGCCGCGCGAGTCAACAAATACAGGCCTTGCGCGGCCATTGGCAGCAGGGTTTTCAAGGGCTGATATCGCGGCGCAGCAGAGTTTTTGCGCTGCGGCCGGATGAGCCGGCTATGCAAACCATCCACAGCTTCCGTAATGCTTTGCTGCAGTTGGCATTGTTGAGATTTGCGTAATAGGTTTAAAAAGGAGTGAGCCGAAGCGGCGGACGGGATGCTGGCGATTCGGCCTCATGGGCGAGGTATCGAAAAACATGCCGGCAAAGACGGTCAAAGCGGCGATCGACGAACTGAAGAACGCGGTTCAGTCCCTGGAGAACGCGATCGACAGCCGTTTTGACAGGGAACGCGATCTCGGCGAGTTCGAGGGCGAGGTTCGCCGGGTCAATACGGACCGATCGCGGCTGGCGCAGGAACTCGACCAGTCACAGTTCCGGGCCAACCGGCTTGAAGAGGTCAACCGCGAGGTTTCCCGACGCCTCGTGACGGCGATGGAAACCATTCGAGCGGTGCTCGACCGCTGAGGTTTAAGCGACATGGCGCAGGTGACAGTATCGATCGACGGCAAGGCCTATCGCATGGCCTGCGAAGAGGGGCAGGAAGATCATCTGATCGAACTGGCCACGAACTTCGATCAGTATGTCGGTCACCTGAAAACCCAGTTCGGCGAAATCGGCGACCTCAGGCTGACCGTGATGGCCGGCATCATGGTCATGGACGAACTCAGCGAAGTGAACCGCCGGCTGAAAGCGCTTGAAGCAGAGGTGGACGCCCTCAAGCGCGGCCGTGACTCGACACTCACCGACCAGGCGCGCAGCGAGGAACTTTTGGCTTCGGCGCTCTCCGACGTCACCTCGCAGATCCACACCATTGCCGCCAAACTCAACGGCCGGGCACCTTCTTCGACAAACTGAGCTCTTTCGTCGGGCGGGCACTGGCGCGACGATGGGTTCGGCTCTATATGTTGGATGCGGTCTGCGCTTCCCGACAGGAAACACAATCCCCGGGGCCATACTCGATCTCAAGGGAGCTGTCCCTGGCCGGACCCGTGGGTCCGGACATATGGCGCCCACCTACGTTTGTAGGCACCCGGGATCGTAAAATATCCATCGGTTGTGTGGATCGCACCTCTTCCCCTTCAGCTCTGTTGATGCGAGCCCGCGGCAAAGGCGCTGCGGATGGCGTCGGCCATCGCGTCGATGGTCTGTGAGCGGCGGCCGGGCCTCGTGCGCAGGACGACGTTGGAAAAGTCGATGACGCCGAAGCCGTCTTCCTCCGTCAGTTCGCGGCAACCTGCCGGAATTGCGCTGCGCGACAGTGGCGCGATGGCAAGGCCGGAGATCACGGCGGCGATCAGGCCGTTGCTGGTGCGGCTGGCATAGGCGACGCGGCTGTCGATGCCGCGGTCCTTCAGGCTCTTCCTGCCAAGCTCGTCGCACCACCCGCCAGAAAGATACGTGTAGGTGGCAATCGGCAGCGGGCGTCGATGATGGGCTTCATGCTGGTCCGACGTCACCCAGACGGTTGGATCGACCATCAGCACTTCGTTGCGTGTCGGGCCGCCCGGTTCGAACACCACGGCGATGTCGATTTCGCCGGCAGCCAGCGCATTGACATTCGACATCGACACGCCCTGCTGCACCGTCACCTCCACGCCGGGATGAACGGCAGCAAAGGCGCCCAGCGCCTTGGGGAGGGTCGAGTTGATGTATTCCTCGGAAATCCCGATCCGGACCGTTCCGTCGAGCGCGGGCAGGCGCATCGATGCGGCGGTGTCGTCGAGCAAGGCGACGATCCGTCGGGCATTGTCGACGAGGCGCAGGCCCTGCGCCGTCGGCACCACGCCGCGCGAGTGGCGCTCGAACAGCGGGTCGCCGAGCATGTCCTCGAGTTTCTTCAGCTGCATGCTGACGGCCGATTGCGTGCGCCCGATGCTGGTGGCGGCGCGCGTCAGGTTGCCGGCGTCGGCGACCGCGAGGAACGTTCTGAGGAGATCGCTGTCGAGAGGTGTGGACATGGACGTCACCATCAGAGTTTCTGATGGCAGTCATGCTTGCAATTCGTTTGTCAGATGTCAACGAGGCGAGGACAATCGGCGCAACCAATCGACACCAGGGTTGTCCCGATGAGCGTTCTTGCTCTTGCCTTCTTCTCCGACCTCCAGTCCACACTGCGCGCCCGACTGCAGTCGCACAGCCACTCGCTGTTGGCAGCAGCGTCCATGCCGGCGCCAGCGATACCGAACGATAAGCCGCACCTGCTGCGAGATGCCGGATGCGCTCAACTGTCGTTCAAGGATCGCTGGGAGGAGCGGGTGAGCCGGGATGCGGTCTTTCGCTCGCACTGGCTGCTATGAAATGATGTCGAGCCGGGCGGCACGAAAGATCGCCTCTGCAAGGTTGCCGGCCTGAAGCTTGCGCATGGCATCCTGAAGCGCTCGGTCGATACGATCGAGCGGTATATCGGTCTCGCGCATCATGTCCTGACGGGTGCGGCCACGGGCGGCCAGCGTCAGGCAACGCAATTCCAACGGTTCGAGTTCGTTCATCTGGTCCTTCATGGACTTCGGCTTTTCCACTGCTGCCTGCAGGAGCGCGTTCATGCATCGAACGCGGGCATTAGTTCCTGCTAATTATTTGAAATCATGTCTGTATTTGCACGCGTCCCCTCGGATGCGAAAGCAGAACCGTTGGCCATGATGAACGGAACGCTAACTCTGTGCCGTTGCGGGAACATGGCGAGCGACTGTCGCAAACTGTTGCAAAACCGGCCGTGACGTGGTTCGAGCTAGGGGCTGCGACGTGCCATGCCACGGGCGCTGGGCCGGAAATCGATCGGAAAACAGTGTTCTGTTTCATTTCGGGAAAAGAATGTGGCGCCGGTCGAAAGTCTGCCTGCACTCTGTCGGAGGGGAATGATGTCGCCAAAGGATCTGAAAGCCGCCCTGCGCAAGGAGAGGCTGGCGCTGCGCGACGCGATGGCGCCGGAGAGCCGCATCGAGGCGAGCCTGACCATGGCCGACCACGCTGGCGACGTCATTGCGCTCGATCCGGGCCACATCGTTTCCGGCTTCTGGCCGATCCGCTCGGAGGTCGACATCCGTCCGCTGATGGCGCGACTTCGCGATCGCGGTGCGCGCCTCTGCCTGCCCGTCATCATGGACAAGCAGACGATCGTGTTTCGCGAATTGCTGAACGGCGCTCCCGTCATCCAGACCGGTTTCGGAACGACGGGACCTGGACCGGACGCGCCGGAACTCGACCCTGATATCATGCTGGTGCCGTTGTCTGCCTTCGATGCGACCGGCCATCGGATCGGTTACGGCGCCGGTTATTACGACCGCGCAATCGATAGACTGCGCGACAAAGGCCACCTGCCGAAGCTGATCGGGATTGCATTCGACTGCCAGGAAGTGGCATCAGTGCCGGCTGAACCGCACGACGTCGCGCTGGACGCCGTCCTGACGGAAAGCGGGTTTCGGTATTTCTAGAGCGTTTCGGGCAGTCCGGTGATTGCCGGCCATGCTCTATGTCTTTGTTTTACGCAGTTTCGAACGCAAGGCCGCGACGTGGTTTTGGTCGAATTGCTCTGGTGGGATTGAACGGGCATGAGGCTTTTGTTTCTGGGGGATATGGTCGGCAAGACGGGTCGCACGGCGGTCTGGGAGCGCCTTCCGGGATTGGTCAGTGATCTGAAGCTCGATTTCGTCATCGTCAACGGCGAGAACGCCGCCGGCGGCTTCGGGATCACCGAAGATATCTTCCTGGAGACGATCAATGCCGGCGCGGATGTCGTCACCACCGGCAACCATGTCTGGGACCAGAAAGAAGCCGTCGTCTTCTGCGAGCGGCACGACCAGTTCCTGCGGCCGGCCAACTATCCGGCCGGCACGCCCGGTCGCGGCTCGAACCTGTTCTTTGCCCGCAACGGCGCGCGCGTGCTCGTTGCCAATGTCATGGGCCGGGTCTTCATGCATCCCGAACTCGACGATCCCTTCAAGTCGGCCGAGGCGATCCTTGCGGCCTGCCCGCTCGGCGAACAGGCCGACGCCATCGTCTTCGATTTCCACGCGGAAGCGACCAGCGAGAAACAATGCTTCGGTCATTTCGTCGACGGGCGCGCAAGTCTCGTCGTCGGCACGCACACCCATGTGCCGACCGCCGACCACCAGATCCTCAATGGCGGCACCGCCTATATGAGTGATGCCGGAATGTGCGGCGACTATGATTCCTCGCTCGGAATGGACAAGGAAGAACCGCTCAACCGCTTCATTTCGAAGATGCCGAAGGGCCGCTTCGAGGCGGCGTCCGGTCCGGCAACCATCTGCGGCCTCGGCGTCGAGATTTCCGACCGCACCGGTCTTGCCGAGAAGATCGCACCACTGCGCCTCGGTCCCCGCCTGACGGAAACGATCCCGGATTTCTGGGCCTGAGACGCAACGAGATTGCCTGTTTCCAGCCAATAATCCCTCGAGCCCGCGCCTGAGAAAGGCGCGGGATTGCACGCGTATCACCTTCGCGGAATTGATTTTTTTCAAGGTGACAACCCGGCGAAATGATGGCAGGTTAACGCCACGTCAGCGCCGTTTCGGTCGCGGCCGACGTCCGCAAGTCTTCCATATTGAAGTACCATCCGCAGCACAGGATTGCGGGTTTGAAATGTCGCCGCAGGTATTCGGACGACCAATGTCCCATGCCGGGCGTTCTCTATTTTACTGCGATTTGCCCGGATCCGCGTCGATTCGCGTCAGTTGTGCAGCAAGTTTCAAGCGTGACAGCGTCCATCCGCGCCCGATTTGAAGCGCGGCGCTGTCGGTGCATTCGGAGAGCATGCATGTTTTCAAGATGGCATTTGCCGATGATCTTCGGCGTTTCGATTTCCCTTTTCTCGGTGACAGACGCGGCGGCGCAGGATGCGCAGCTTCCCACCGTCACTGCCGCCAAGCCTGTCGTTCGCGACGTGATCGACAGCGACGAGTTCATCGGACGCTTCGAGGCGGTCGACGAGGTTTCCGTGCGTGCCCGGGTCGGCGGCTATCTCGACGAGGTCAACTTCACCGACGGCGCCCTGGTGAAGAAGGGCGACAAGCTCTTCGTCATCGATCAGCGGCCTTATCGCACGGCGCTGTCGCAGGCCGAGGCGACGCTCGAATCCGCGCGCTCGTCGCTTGCCTTTGCCGAGACCCAGTTCAAGCGCACGGAATCGCTCACCGGCACCGGCACGCTTTCCGTATCCACACTGGACGATCACCGCCGTGAACTGCTTTCGGCGCAGGCGAGCGTGCGCGGGGCGGAAGCCGCCGTCGAACGCGCCAGGCTCGATCTCGATTACACGACGATTACGGCGCCGCTCACCGGCCGCGTCGACCGCCGGCTGATTTCGACCGGCAACCTCGTTCAGGCCGATCAGACCGTTCTGACGACGATCGTGTCGCTCGATCCGATCGACTTCTATTTCGACGTCGACGAGCGACGGCTTCTCTCCTATGCGCGGGTTGCCCGCGAGCGCGGCAGCGCGCTCCAGGAGGGCGGCGGTTCGCTCGAGGTCATGGTCACGATCGCCGATGCCAACGAGGCGCCGTTCAAGGGAAAGCTCGATTTCGCGGAAAACCGGCTCGACCAGGCGAGCGGGACCATGCGGGTACGCGCCCGCTTCGACAATCCCAAGTTCGTGCTGCAGCCGGGTCTGTTCGGTCGCGCCGAACTGGAGGGCTCGAACACCTACAAGGCCGTGCTCATTCCCGATGAGGCGATCGGCGCGGACCAGAACGAGCGCATCGTCTACGCGGTGGGCGAAGATGGTACGGTCTCGACCAAGCCGGTGCGGCTCGGGCCGAAGCTGCATGGTTATCGCGTCATCCGCTCCGGCATGACCGGCGACGAAACCATCGTGGTCAACGGCCTGATGCGGGCGCGGCCCGGCACCAAGGTCAAGCCAGAAATCGTCGTGCTGCCGCCCGAAGCACAGGATGCGGGGACGGCCCAATGAAATTTGCCCATTTTTTCGTAGACCGGCCGATCTTCGCATCGGTGCTTTCGATCGTCCTGCTGATCGTCGGCAGCATCGCCTATTTCCAGCTGCCAGTGGCGCAGTATCCGGAAATCGCGCCGCCGACGATCGTCGTGCGCACCGCCTATCCGGGCGCTGACGCTGAAACCATCGCCAACACGGTGGCGACGCCGCTCGAGCAGGAAATCAACGGCGTCGAGAACATGCTCTACATGTCCTCCTATTCGACCGCCGACGGCTCGATGGCGCTCACCATCACCTTCAAGCTCGGAACGGACCTCGACCAGGCCCAGGTTCTGGTGCAGAACCGTGTCTCCATCGCCGAACCGCGCCTGCCGGAAGACGTGCGGCGCATCGGCATCACCACGGCGAAAAGCTCGCCCGACCTGATGATGGTCGTGCATCTCTTGTCGCCGAACGAGCGCTACGACCAGCTCTACGTGTCGAACTATGCCCGTACCCGCATCCGCGACCTGCTGGTCCGGCTTGACGGCGTCGGCGACGTCATCCTGTTCGGCGAGCGCGAATATGCGCTGCGCGTCTGGCTCGATCCGGAAAAGCTCTCTGCCTATTCGATGACGGCCGGCGACGTGGTGCAGGCGCTGCGCGAGCAGAACGTGCAGGTCTCCGGCGGTTCGATCGGCGCGCCGCCGACGCCCGGCGACAGCGCGTTCCAGTATACGGTCACCACCGACGGCCGGTTCAGCGATGCCCGGCAGTTCCGCTACGTCATCGTCAAGGCGACGGAGAGCGGGCGCCTGGTTCAGCTGCAGGATGTGGCGCGCATCGAGCTCGGTGCCCGCGAATACGTCAACAACAGCTATCTCGACGGCAGCCCGGCGGTGGCGCTCGGCATCTTCTCGCGGCCCGGCACCAACGCGCTCGATGCGGCCGACGCGATCCAGAAGGTGATGACGGACGTCTCGAAGGATTTTCCGGACGGCCTCGAGTACCGGATCGTCTACAATCCGACCGAGTTCATTTCGGAATCGATCAACGAGGTCTACAAGACGATCGGTGAGGCGGCCATTCTGGTGGCGCTCGTGGTTCTCGTCTTCCTGCAATCCTGGCGCACGGCGATCATCCCGATCGTCGCGATCCCCGTGTCGCTGGTCGGCACCTTCGCGCTGCTCTATGCCTTCGGCTTCTCGCTCAATATGCTGACCCTGTTCGGGCTGGTGCTGGCGATCGGTATCGTCGTCGACGACGCGATCGTCGTGGTCGAGAACGTCGAGCGAAACCTGGCGCGCGGCATGAGCCCGCGCGAGGCCGCGCATGTGACGATGGACGAGGTGGGCACGGCGGTGCTGGCGATCTCGCTGGTGCTGATCGCGGTGTTCGTGCCGACGGCCTTCATTCCGGGCATCGCCGGGCAGTTCTATCTGCAGTTCGCCGTCACGATCTCGGTTGCGACCGCGATCTCGGCACTGAACTCGCTGACCCTGTCGCCGGCCCTTGCGGCCATTCTCCTGAAGCCGCATGACGAGCACCATGCCGAACACGGCAATCCGATCACGCGCTTCGGCCGCTCGCTTGCCAACGGGTTCAACACCGGCTTCGACCGGATGGCCGAGGGTTACGGCTGGATCGTGCGCAAGCTGGTCTCGACCCGGCTGGCGCTCGCAGCGGCACTGTTCGTCTTCGTCGGACTGCTCGGAGCCACCTGGTACATGGCACAGATCGTGCCGCGCGGCTTCGTGCCGACGATGGACCAGGGCTACGCCATCGTCGTCATCCAGTTGCCGGACGGGGCCTCGCTCGATCGCACGGACGCTGTCGTCAAGCGCGCCTCGACGATGATCCAGCAGGTGCCGGGCGTGAAAAGCGCCGTCGCCTTTGCCGGCTTCAACGGTGCCACCTTCACCAATGCCTCGAACTCTGGCGTGATCTTCGCATCGTTCAAGAGTTTCGACGAACGGCTGGAACACGGCCAGAGCGCCAACCAGATCATCGGCCAGCTCTATGGCACGATGCAGAGCATCCAGGAGGCGTTCATCATCGCCGTGCCGCCACCGGCCGTTCCCGGCATCGGCAATTCCGGCGGCTTCAAGATGCAGCTCGTCGACCGGCAGAGTGCCGACATGCGCCGTGTGCTCGGGCTTGCCTACCAGATGATGGGGGCTGCCAACCAGACTGAAGGACTGACGGGCGTCTTCACCACGTTCTCGGCCTCCAGCCCGCAATACTTCCTGGCGATCGACCGCGACAAGGCGCGCACCTTGAACGTGCCGATCCCGAACATCTTCGAGGCGCTGTCGATCAACCTCGGCACGTCCTATGTCAACGACTTCAACGCCTTCGGCCGCGTCTACCAGGTGCGGGCGCAGGCAGACCAGCAATACCGTCTGGAGCGCGACGACATCCTGGCGCTGAAGGTTCGCTCGGCGACCGGCGCCCTGGTGCCGATGGGCACGCTGGTGGAGATCCGCGACACGGCGGGTCCCGCTCTCGTGCAGCGCTACAACATGTATGTCTCGGTGCCGCTCCAGGGCAACCCGGCGCCGGGTGTGTCGACCGGCACCGGCCTCGACAAGATGGAGGCGCTGGCCGGCCAGATCCTGCCGCAGGGCACATCCTTCGAATGGACGGAGCTCGCCTTCCAGGAGCGCCAGACCGGCAACACCGCCGTGCTGATCTTCGGCCTGTCGGTGGTCTTCGTCTTCCTGGCGCTGGCGGCGCAGTATGAGAGCTGGGTGCTGCCGCTCGCGATCATCCTGATCGTGCCGCTCGGGGTGCTCGCAGCCCTCATCGGCGTGTTCATCCGCGGGCTCGATAACAACGTCTTGACCCAGATCGGGCTGATCGTGCTGATCGGGCTTGCGGCGAAGAACGCGATCCTGATCGTCGAGTTCGCCCGCCAAGGCGAGGACGAGGGAAAAACGCCGATCGAGGCAGCGGTCGAGGCGGCTCAATTGCGTCTGCGGCCGATCCTGATGACGGCCTTCGCCTTCATTCTCGGCGTCGTGCCGCTGATGATCGCAACCGGGCCGGGTGCGGAAATGCGCCAGTCGCTCGGAACGGCGGTTTTCTCCGGCATGCTGGGCGTGACCTTCCTCGGCCTGTTCCTGACGCCGGTGTTCTACGTCGCGCTCCGCTCGTTCCGCCGGCGCAAGCCGGTGCCGACAGGTGAGCCGATGGCGACGCCCGCCGAGTGATGCTCAGGCATCGCCGCGCATGACCGAGCGCCCCGGCGGCAACGCCGGGGCGCTTCTGTGTGAACAGGTTGCGTGATCCTGTTCGCAAAGCCGGCACAATGACGCAAACGTGAGCGCTGCCCCACCATTGCCGCTGGACGCGACAGCGCTCTTGAACAATCCTCCTCTCGCCCGTGACGGCGGCGTTCCCGAACGGGAGAGGTGCTGCCGATGATCTCAAACGGCCGCATGACCTGTACCCAAGGCAAGGTGCTTGTGCACAGATCATGCGTGCGAGGTGTGAAAGGTGAAGGATGATGCTCCGCTACCTTGCCTACACTTTTGCCGCCATCTGGCTTCTTCACTTCGTCTGGCCATCGGTCGCGCATGCGCAGGCGGCACCCGCGCAGGTGAGCCAGTGCCAGGCGATCGCCGAGACGTTGCCTAGGGCAACCTTTGCCAGTTTCACACCGGTTGCCGCGACAGGCGCGCAAAACGCGGCTGGCGAGGTGACGATCAGCTATCTCGGCCATTCGACCTTCCTGATCGAGACGCCTGGCGGTGTCTCGATCGCGACCGACTACAACGGCTGGTTCCGACCGGAAGCACCGCCGACGGTGGCGACGATGAACAGGGCGCATTCCAGCCACTACACGCTGACGCCCGATCCGGCGATCGCTAAGGTGCTGCACGGCTGGGGCGAAGATGGCGAGCCGGCGCGCCACGACGTCGTCGTCGTCGACGCCTATATCCGCAACGTCACCACGGATATCCGTTCCGGCGGCACGACGATGGAGCATGACGGCAATTCCATCTTCATCTTCGAGGTGGCGGATCTCTGCATCGGCCATCTCGGCCATCTGCACCACGAACTCGACGACAGCCATTACCGGCAGATCGGCAGGCTCGACGTCCTGATGGTGCCGGTCGACGGTGGCCTGACGATGGGCGCTGAAAGCATGAGCCGCGTCGTGACCCGGCTGCGTGCGGCGCTGATCCTGCCGATGCACCGGCGCGGACCGCCGATCAACGCCTTCCTCGACATGTTCGGCGACGATTTCGACAAGAGCTTCGCGACGGGGGCAAGCGTCAAAGTGTCGTTGCGTTCCTTGCCAAGCAAACCGTTGATTTATATTCTCCAGGGCGTCTGAACATCGGGATTGCCCCATGAAGTTGTCAGTGCTCGGCGTCGTCGCGTTTGCGTCTCTTTCGATCTTGGCCAATGCGGGCACAGCCGTTGCCGGCGGCGCGCCGCCGCCGCGTCTGCCCCCTCCCGATACGCTGCAGCCGCAGCAAACGCCCCAGATCGCGCCGCAGACGATGGCGACACCTGAGGCCGAGCAGGAGCAGTTCGTGATGCCATCGGGCAATATCGGCTGCGTCTATACGCCAGCGGGCGGCACGGCGACCTATCAGCCCCTCGATGGCGGTCCGGAACTTGCCTGCGATATCATCGCGCCGCGCTACGCCCGGGCGACGCTCGGGCGCTCGGGTGCTGCGACGATCGATCGCGCGGTCGGCGATCCCAGTTGCTGCTCTGCCGGGCCGGTGCTCGAATACGGGGCGACATGGTCGGGTGGGCCATACTCCTGCACGTCGGAGCGAACGGGTCTTTCCTGCCGTCGCGACGACGGTCATGCCTTCGTTCTCAGCCGCGCCAGCATTTCCGCCAACTGAAAAGAACCGGCCCCTGCTGGACGGAAAGCGGCAATAAAACTATAAGGCGCCCCATTCCATTCAAATTCATGCATGCAGAGGGTGCCATGGCTGGCCATTCACAGTTCAAGAACATCATGCACCGCAAGGGCCGTCAGGATGCGGTGCGCTCGAAAATGTTTTCCAAGCTCGCGCGCGAAATCACGGTCGCTGCCAAGACCGGCATGCCCGATCCATCGATGAACGCGCGCCTGCGCCTGGCGATCCAGAATGCCAAGGCGCAGTCGATGCCGAAGGACAACATCGAGCGCGCGATCAAGAAGGCCTCTGGCGGCGATTCCGAGAACTACGAAGAAGTGCGCTACGAGGGCTACGGCCCGGGCGGCGTCGCCGTCATCGTCGAGGCGCTGACCGATAACCGCAACCGCACGGCCTCCAACGTCCGCTCGACCTTCACCAAGGCCGGCGGCGCGCTCGGCGAAACCGGCTCGGTGTCCTTCTCGTTCGACCGCGTCGGCGAGATCACCTACAAGCTTTCGGTCGGCTCCGCCGACAAGGTCATGGATGCGGCTATCGAAGCCGGTGCCGATGACGTGACCACCGATGAGGAGGGCCACACGATCATCTGCGGTTTCGAAGCGATCGGCGAAGTCTCCAAGGCGCTCGAAGACACGCTCGGCGAAGCCGAAACCGTCAAGGCGATCTGGAAGGCCCAGAACACCGTTCCGGTCGACGAGGAAAAGGCGCAGTCGCTGATGAAGCTCATCGACATTCTCGAAGACGACGACGACGTCCAGAACGTCTACTCGAATTTCGAAGTGTCCGACGAAGTCCTGGCGAAGCTTTCGGCCTGATCCGGATCTTTCCGTTTTGCAGGTATTGATCTACCCGTGTCCGTGAGGGCACGGGTTTTTCTTTGGTATCTCCGATAGGGCGCCGCCGATGACATACGAGTTCGCGATCTTCGACTTCGACGGCACGCTTGCCGACACGGCGGAGTGGTTCATGGCGGCCAGCAACGTCGCCGCGGCGCGCTTTGGATTTCGCCAGCTGTCCGTCGAGGAGTTCAAGGGGCTGCGCGCCATGGGCAGTCGCGAGATCATCGCCCACCTGGGCGTGCCGATGTGGAAGCTGCCGCGGATCGCGACGTTCATGCGCCAGGAGATGGCTGGCCGGTCAGATGCGATCCGGCTTTTCACCGGCGTGCCGGAGATGCTGGCCGAGCTGAAGTCGGCGGGCGTCGGCATCGCGGTCGTCAGTTCGAATGGCGAGGCGGCCATTCGCAAGGCGTTGGGCGAGACCGCAGCCGCGATCGATGTGTTCGAATGCGGCGCCACGCTCTTCGGCAAGGCGCAGCATTTCAAGAAGGTGGTCAAGTTCGCCGGCATCGATCCGTCGCGCATGCTTGCGATCGGCGACGAGGCGCGCGACATCGAGGCCGCCCGCACGGCGCGGATCGCCGCCGGTGCCGTCGGCTGGGGCTACGCCGACCCCACGTTCCTGAAAACGCTCGGGCCGGATCGCTTCTTCGATCGCATGGACGAGATCATGCCGGCCTTTCGCGCCGGCAAGGGCTAGCCGGCTACGCCGCCTTTGAAAGCTGCTGCTGCGCCTCGGCAAAGAGCCGCAGCGATTTGAGCCGTGCGTCCATGTCGAAGATCGGCATGGAGATAATCAGTTCGTCGGCTTTCGTCTGCTCGAGGAACGTCCCGATCTTGCGGCGGATCGTTTCCGGTCCACCAACGATGGCATAGGACATCGCGTGGTCGACGAAGATCTTTTCATCCGAACTCCACAGGCCATCCATCGATGCGACGGGCGCGGGGAAGCGGCCGCGGGCGTTGCGGCGCAGCGCGACGAAGGATTGCTGCATGGAGGTGAAGAGATAGTTCGCTTCTTCGTCGGTTTCAGCTGCCACACCCATGACGCCGACCATCACATGCGGCTTGGCCAGCGTCTCCGACGGCGTGAAGCGTTCACGATAGATTTCGAGCGCTGACAGCAGCATGTCCGGGGCGAAATGCGAGGCGAACGCGAAGGGCAGGCCGAGCATGCCGGCAAGGTGGGCGCTATAGTGGCTGGAGCCCAGCAACCAGATCGGCACGTTGGTATCGGCGCCTGGCACCGCGATGATCGCCTGATTGTCGGCTGCAGGCCCGAGCAGTGCCTGCAGCTCGACCACGTCGTTGGGAAAGTTGTTGGCGCTCGCCTCCATGTTGCGCCGGAGCGCCTGGGCGGTGCGCATGTCGGTGCCGGGCGCGCGCCCAAGGCCGAGATCGATACGGCCGGGATAGAGCGCGGCGAGCGTGCCGAACTGCTCGGCGATCACCAGCGGCGAATGGTTCGGCAGCATGATGCCGCCGGAGCCGACGCGGATCGTCTTCGTGCCGGCGGCCACATGGGAGATGACGATCGAGGTCGCGGCACTGGCGATGCCCTTCATGCCGTGATGCTCGGCGAGCCAGAAGCGCTTGTAGCCGTTTTCTTCGGCCGCCTGCGCCAGGAGCCTGGAGTTTTCCAGCGACTGGGCGACACTGCCGCCTTCGGTGATCGGGGAGAGATCGAGGACGGAGAACGACGCCATGAGCAAGGCCTTTGTTGAGCGAAATTGATTGACGACCTATGTAAGGTCAAAATTCCTCAATCCAAGAGCGGCGGGTACGTTTTCTGGGAGCGGCGGCCGCGCCATGTGGATGTTTTTGTTTTGTTCACTTTTTGCTGGCAGCGTCCCGACACGCAGCATAGGGTGAAATTCATGCAGACCACGATTCGCATCATCGGCATCGATCCGGGCCTTCGCCGTACCGGCTGGGGCATCATCGAGACGCTCGGCAATTCGCTGCGGTTCGTAGCCTCAGGCACCGTGACCTCGGACGGAGACATGGATCTCGCTTCGCGGCTATGCCAGCTGCATGACGGTCTTGCCGAAGTGGTGCATAGCTACCAGCCGCACGAGGCGGCCGTGGAGCAGACCTTCGTCAACAAGGACGCGACGGCGACGCTGAAACTCGGCCAGGCGCGCGGCATCGCCATGCTGGTGCCGGCACGCGCCGGATTGCGGGTTGCCGAATACGCGCCGAACGCCGTCAAGAAGGCCGTCATCGGCGTCGGTCACGGCGAAAAGCAGCAGATCCACATGATGCTGAAGGTGCTGATGCCGAAGGCCGAGTTCAAGGGCAACGACGCGGCCGACGCGCTGGCGATCGCTATCTGCCATGCGCACAACCGCCTGTCGGTGACGAGCCGGCTCGCGGCGCTGATGGGGTAGTTGCGCTTCCACCGTTAATTTCCGATGGTCGGTTCGACCGTCCCGCAATCCATCCACGAGAGACGACGCCACATGATCGGCAAATTGAAGGGTACTATCGACGAAATCGGCGAGGATCACGTCGTTCTCGACGTGCATGGCGTCGGCTATGTCGCCCATTGTTCGGCGCGGACACTGTCGAAGCTCGGCTCTGCGGGGGAGGCGGCGGTGCTGTTCATCGAGACCTATGTGCGCGAGGACCAGTTGAAGCTGTTCGGCTTCCTGACGGCGCTGGAGCGCGAGTGGTTCCGCCTGCTGCAAAGCGTGCAGGGGGTTGGCTCCAAAGTGGCGCTTGCGCTTCTGTCGACACTGACGCCGGGCGAACTTGCAAACGCCATCGCGCTGCAGGACAAGACCTCCGTGTCGCGCGCGCCGGGCGTCGGCCCGAAGGTGGCCGTGCGCATCGTCACCGAACTGAAGAACAAGGCGCCTGCCTTTGCCGGCGAGATGTCGGGTACGATCGGCCTCAAGCAGGAACTGGGCGAGGGCGTTGCCTCGGCACCGGTTTCCGATGCCGTGTCGGCGCTGACCAATCTCGGCTACTCGCGCGACCAGGCGGCAAATGCGGTCGCCGCGGCGCTGAAGAACGCCGGCGAGGATGCCGACAGTGCCAAGCTGATCCGGCTCGGTCTCAAGGAATTGGCGCGATGACCGCTTGCCTTGTCGGGCCGGCCGATGCAAAACGGCCATATTCTTTGACACCATGTGCACGAATGCCCGATCGATTGGAACGGATGGATGACTGATGCCGCACGCCTGATAACGCCGGATAAGCGCGGCGAGGATCTCGATGCGACCATGCGTCCGCAGTCGCTGGACGAGTTTACCGGCCAGGCGGAGGCGCGCGCCAACCTGAAGATCTTCATCGAGGCGGCGAAGAACCGCGGCGAGGCGCTCGACCACGTGTTGTTCGTGGGCCCACCCGGCCTGGGCAAGACGACGCTGGCGCAGATCATGGCCAAGGAACTGGGCGTCAATTTCCGTTCGACTTCGGGACCTGTCATCGCCAAGGCGGGCGATCTGGCTGCATTGCTCACCAATCTGGAAGAGCGCGACGTGCTCTTCATCGACGAAATCCACCGGCTCAATCCGGCGGTCGAGGAAATCCTCTATCCGGCGATGGAAGATTTTCAGCTCGACCTCATCATCGGCGAGGGGCCGGCGGCGCGATCGGTGAAGATCGACCTGTCGAAGTTCACGCTGGTTGCGGCGACCACGCGCCTCGGGCTGCTGACGACGCCGCTGCGCGACCGTTTCGGCATTCCGGTGCGGCTCAATTTCTACACGGTCGAGGAACTGGAATCGATCGTGCGCCGTGGTTCCCGGCTGATGGGGCTCGGCATGACCGACGACGGCGCGCGCGAGATTGCGCGGCGCGCCCGCGGTACGCCGCGCATCGCCGGCCGGCTGCTGCGCCGCGTGCGCGATTTTGCCGAAGTGGCGCGGGCCGAAGCGGTGACGAAGACGATCGCCGACGAGGCGCTGACGCGGCTGCTCGTCGACAATATGGGGCTCGACCAGCTCGACCGTCGTTATCTGTTTATGATCGCGCAGAATTTCGCCGGCGGGCCTGTCGGCATCGAGACCATTGCCGCCGGTCTTTCCGAACCGCGCGATGCAATCGAAGACATCATCGAGCCCTATCTGATCCAGCAGGGTTTTATCCAGCGCACGCCGCGCGGCCGTGTGCTCACCGCCAATGCCTGGAAGCATATCGGCCTCAATCCGCCGAAAGAGGTCGAGGCGACCCAGTTTCGTTTGACGCTCGAGGACGAGTGAATGATCACCCGCCGCGGGCTTCTGAAGTTTCTCGGCGGCGGCATCGCCAGCATGGCGGCGCTCGGGGGCTACGCCTTTGCCATCGAGCCGCTCGCGCGGCTGAGCGTAACGCGCTATGCGCTGACGCCTCCGGGGTGGACCCCCGGCTTAAAACTGCGCGTGGTGGCGCTGGCCGATATCCACGCCTGCGAACCCTGGATGTCGGCCAATCGCATCGCCTCGATCTGCCGGCAGGCCAATGCGCTGGGTGGCGATATCACAGTGCTTCTCGGCGACTATGCCGCCGGCATGAACCTGGTGACGCGCTACGTGCATTCCAGCGAATGGTCGAAGGCACTGGCAACGCTTGAGGCGCCGCTCGGCGTGCATGCGGTCATGGGCAATCACGACTGGTGGGAGGACAGGACCGCGCAGAAGAACAGCGGCGGGATCACCTTCGGCCACAGGGCGCTCGCCGATGTCGGCATCAACGTCTATAGCAACCGAGCCATCCGTCTGGAGAAGGATGGGCTCGGCTTCTGGCTCGCCGGCCTGGAAGACCAGCTCGCGCTGGTGCCGGGCAAGAAGTGGATGCGCAAGCATATGCAGGGCCTCGACGATCTCGACGGCACGCTGGCGCAGGTCGACGACGACGCGCCGGTGATCCTGCTGGCCCATGAGCCGGACATTTTTGCGAGAGTGCCCTCGCGCGTTGCCTTGACGCTCTCAGGGCATACCCATGGCGGGCAGGTGCGTTTTCTCGGCCATGCGCCCGTCGTACCGTCCCGTTTCGGCGATCGTTATGCCTATGGTCACATGGTCGAGGACGATCGTAGCCTGATCGTCTCCGGCGGCCTCGGCTGCTCGATCGCGCCGGTGCGCTTCGGTGTGCCGCCGGAGATCGTCGTCATCGATCTCGGCTGAAAGGTTCCGGCCGCATGGCTTAGGCGCGCGGCCGAATGACGTATTTCGGCCCGGCTGCCGGCTCGCTATCATCCTGCCACAAAGCTTGCCTTCGATGATGGCGGCGGCTTTCTCTTGCCTGCACCAGCGCGTCGCAGGTTGTGGGCGGTTCCAAGCCCATCCATCGAAGGAAAAAGTGCATGCTGGCACGGCGCGGGTTTCTCAAGCTCCTGGGTGGATTGGTGATGGCCGGGTTCGGAACCAGCGCCTATGCCGTGGGGGTCGAGCCGCTCCAGCGTCCGCTTGTCACGGCCTATGCCGTCAGGCCCGCCAACTGGCCGGAAGGGCTGAAGCTCAGGATCGTGGTGCTCGCCGATATTCATGCCTGCGAGCCCTGGATGCCCGTCAACCGGATTGCCGGCATCTGCGACCAGGCGAGCGCCCTTGGCGGCGACATCATTCTTCTTCTCGGTGATTACATGAGCAGCCTGCGCCTGACCGGCTTTATCGAACCGACCCGCTGGGCGGAGGCCCTGGCGCGGCTGAAGGCGCCGCTCGGCGTTCACGCCATCATGGGCAATCATGATTGGATCAACGATCCGGTCGCCCGGGCGGCAGGACGCGGACCGACAATCGCGCACCGGGCGCTGGCCGGTGTCGGTATCCCGGTTTACGACAATCGCGCGCTGCGGCTCGAAAAGGATGGTCGCGCCTTCTGGCTCGCGGGCCTCGCGGATCAGTTGGAACCGCTCTACCCGGCGCCTGACGGATCCGGAATGATCCCCGGACTGGACGACTTGCCGGGTACGCTGGCCGGTATCGACGGAGACGACCCGATCATCCTGATGGCCCACGAACCGGATATCTTCGTCGACGTGCCGAAGCGTGTCGCGCTGACGCTCGCCGGCCATACCCATGGCGGCCAGGTCAGGATCTTCGGCTATTCGCCGCTGGTCCCTTCGCGCTACGGCAATCGCTTTGCCTATGGCCACATCGTCGAAGGAGATCGCCACATGATCGTTTCGGGCGGATTGGGGCTGTCGAACCTTCCGATCCGGATCGGCTCGCCGCCGGAAATCGTTGCCATCGACGTCGGTTAGAGGCCACGCTTACCGGTCGTTGTTGCCCATGCGGCTGGCTATATCGCCGTGCGTGGGACTGAATATCTGTTGATAATATATGTCTACTTTATTGTATTCTTATTTTAACCACATCCGCGCCGCCTTTTCAGCCGATTTCGACAGTAACAGGGTGCCGGGCGATCAAGGGCATTTGCAGTATCACGTGCCGTCTGGGACAGACAGAAGCAATTATAGTTCAGCGTTGATTTCATTCCGTCTGAGGGAGCTTTGAAAGCGCCAATCGGGGTGGCGCCATTCCCATGTGATCCTGCGATATCGAAAAGGTACCTTTCATGGGTCTCATGTTTCTGATCAACACGCTGAGCCTCGATCCCGTCGCCGCGCTCAGGACGGGTCTACGCATTCTCCACTTCATCGGCCTGGCGCTCGGCCTCGGCGCTGCCACCGTTCTCGACCTGATGATCGTCAGGTTCTTCATCAAGGGGAAAGTGACCGGGGAACACTGGGCGGTGTTCCACTTCGGGTCGAAAATCGTCAATTGTGGCCTGATCCTGCTCTGGGTTACCGGCTTCGGCTTCCTCGCCTATTACGGCTTCTTCGAACCGATCAAACTCGGCAATGAAAAGGTCTGGGCGAAGATGACCATTGTCGCCATCCTCACGATCAATGGTGCCTTCATCCATGCGGTCATTCTGCCGAAAGTGAAAGCACAGATCGGCCGCTCGCTGATGGAGGGTATGTCCACCCGGCAGCGCAGCACCTTCCTTATCGCCGGCGCGATTTCGGCGACCTCCTGGTACGTGCCATTGATGCTCGGCGCATTGCCGCAGCTCAATTTCGTCGTGCCAATGACGGTAATCCTGATGGCCTATGGGCTGCTGTTGGCCACCGCGATCGTGATTTCGCATGGCCTGCTTTTCGTCCTGCCGGGTGACAAGGCGCCTGCCGCACAGCCGAGACCGCGGATCGAGCCGATGATGGGGTTGCCCTCGGTGGCTTGAGTTGGGGGATCACGGGTCGGTTTGACCCGTGGCCAGAAGGAGGGGCCCGGCGTCAGGCATGACGCCGGGCCTTTCTGTTGGTCTCTGCCGATCGCCGTGCGCCGCCAGGCTCAGGCGAGCAGTGTCCCGATCGTTTCGCGCAATCGCCCGAACCCGCCCGGCTGCCAGCCAAGGGCCTTGATCTTTCCAGTATTCATGGCGTTGAAGGCCGTGACTGCGGCGCGGCCCGGAAGCGCATGGCCGCAGCCAGTGAGGTCGCGAACGATTGCCAGGATGGCATTGTTGTCGATGAGGATATCGGAGACGTTGAAGACGCCCGCACTCAGGCCGCCGACGGGCGCCTCGAGCGTGAGGCGAACGGCAGAGGCCACGTCGTCGCCATGGACTTCGGTGCCGGCACGCGGCTCGACCGCGCGGCCTGAAAGGTAATCATCGAAAAGCGACTGCCATTTGTGCGCGCCTTCATGTCCGCAAGGGCCATAGACACCGGTGACGCGCAGGCTCGTCGTCGCGAACGCGTCGGTGGCCAAGCCGGATAGCATCTGTTCCGCTTCAAGCTTGAGGGCGCCGTAAAGGCTTTGCGGATGGCAAGGCGTCTCTTCAAGAAGCGCCGCACCCGGCGGCTGTTCGCCATAGACGGCGCGGCTCGACAGGAAGACGCACCGCCGCACGCCCTCATGTCGCGCCGTCTTGAACAGGCGGAGGGAGCCATCGAGATTGGCGCGGCGAAACCCTTCCGGGTCGCCGCCTTCGCCGCCACGGTAACGGCCGGCGACATGCTGGAACGCGGCATGGACGAAATGGTCGACGCCGCGAAAGGCTGCGCTCTGGTCGACATCCGGGTCGAGCGTGAGCGGCACGAAAGCGACAGGTCTCGAAAACATGGCGGGCGCGGGCAGGGCGCGAGCGCCGACGAGCACGTCATATCCGCGTGCCAGGAGATGTTCGACGATGAAGCGCCCGACGAAACCGGTGCCGCCCGAGACGAGAACGCGCGTCATGACCGCACCGGATTGGCAAGCGTTGCCAGGTCGGGGATCGCCTCGCCCGAGAGATAGGCAAACCACAGATCGATCAACGGGCGAAGCCGTTCGGCGCGGGGATGATCTTGCTCCCAGGGCTTTTCATACTGGTAGTGCAGGATGCAGATCGACGACCAGTCCCAGAGCTCGGGCAGATTGAACCAGACATATTGCAGCATGTTCATGGTGACCGGCAGGCCGTGCCAATCGGGAAAGAATGTCTGCAGGAAGGTCTGGTCGGTGCGTGGCCAGAAGGCGCCGGGCGCATCGAGCTTGTCGAGCATGGCGGCGAACGTCGCCGTCGACGGTTCGGCGACGAAGACGCCCGAATTCAGCCGGTGAAAATCGGCAAGGCTTTCATAGACGTTCGGCGCTGCGGCAAACTCCGGATATTGAAAAAGCCGGTCGATGTTCTTCAGAACGATGGCGTCCGCGTCGATGAACACGCAGCGGCGATAGGCCGTCAGCTGCCAGAGCCGCAGCTTGCAGAAATTGTCGAGCGGCGAGTGGAATGCCGGCTTGCGACCCTTGGTAAAGGGCACCTGGTCGTGGACGTTGCGGCGGGCGTGGCGTTCGTTGAAACCGTCGGAGAGCGGCAGCAAATCCGTTTCGACGAGGCGGCAGCCGAATTCGCGCAGCGGCGCGAGCGCGTCTGCCGCGACACCGCCGGTATGGAGCACGACGATATCCGCGGGCGTGTTGGTCAGGCGGATCGACCGGGCGAGGGCGCGCGCGCCCAGCGCATAGTCGGCGTTGGTGACGAGTGTCACGAATGCATGGTCGGAGCGGGCGGGGTAAGAGGGGCGCAACCCCTCGCCAAGATCGGTGGCCGGTGTCATGAAACGGATTTCAGCCGCTTGCCTTCGGGGTCGTGGTCGATGCGCGCGGCGATGTCCCGCGTCCAGGCGGAGACGGCGGGAACGCGCGAGCGATCGACGCGATAGGCAAATTTTCGCGCGACATCGACGATCTCTGTGAGGAGCCCATCCCTGAGGCGGATCGGGTCAAGGCCGAGCGCCAGGAACTTTTCATTCTTCACGACCAGATCGTTCTCCGCCGCTTCCTTGCGCGGGTTCGGGAGCCAGGCGATCTGCGAACCGGAGATTGCGGCGATCATTTCGGCGAGATCACGCACCCGGTGGGTCTCGGTCATCTGGTTGAAGATCTCGACGCGGCTGCCGCGGGCCGGCGGCGTCTTCAGCGCCAGTTCGATGCAGCGCACCGAATCCTGGATATGGATGAAGGCGCGCGTCTGGCCGCCGGTGCCGTGCACGGTCAGCGGATAGCCGATCGCCGCCTGGATGAGAAAGCGGTTGAGCACGGTGCCGTAGTCGCCGTCATAGTCGAAGCGGTTGATCAACTGCGGGTGCCTGCGGGTCTGTTCGGTGTGGGTGCCCCAGACGATGCCCTGGTGCAGGTCGGTGATCCGGAGGCCGTCGTTCTTGGCATAGAACTGGAAGAGCAATTGATCCAGGCACTTGGTCATGTGGTAGATCGAGCCGGGGTTGGAGGGGTAAAGGATCTCCTGGCTCACGGTTTCGCCCGCCATCGTCTCGATGCCGACGGGCAGGTAGCCCTCGGGGATCGCAGCGCCGACGGTCGAGTAGCCGTAGACGCCCATGGTGCCGAGATGGACCAGATGCGCGTCGAGACCAATCTCGACCAGCGCGTTCAGCAGATTGTGGGTGGCATTGACGTTGTTGTTGACCGTGTAGTTCTTGTGCCGGTCGCTCTTCATCGAATAGGGCGCGGCGCGCTGTTCGGCGAAATGCACGATCGCATCGGGACGATGCTCGGCCAGCCAGTTCTTCAAAAGGTCGTAGTCGCGGGCAAGATCGATCAGGTTGAAGTGGATGCGGCGGCCGGTCTCGCAATGCCAGATGCGGGTCCGTTCCTGGATCGAATCCATCGGCGTCAGCGATTGCACGCCGAGTTCGGTGTCGATCCAGCGACGGGAGAGATTGTCGAGAATGTGGATGTCGTGGCCGGCGTCGGAGAGGTGAAGGGCCGTTGGCCAGCCGACGAAGCCATCGCCGCCGAGGATCGCAATCTTCATGCACGGATCTCCTGATCAGGAAGGAAAGCTGTGTCACCTGTAGGATAGGATTGTGACAGGGCTGCAATGCTTGCAAATGCGTTTTTGTTCCTGCACAGGATCTGGGAATTCTAGTCGGAGAGAAGCATGTCCCTGATCTCGCTCGCAGGCGAATTGACCGACGACGGTCATCGATTGGTCCAGCGCGTCTACTATGAAGACACCGATTTTTCCGGCGTCGTCTACCACGCCCGCTACCTGCATTTCATGGAGCGCGCCCGCACCGACTTCCTGCGGCTGCTCGGCGTCGAACAGGCGACGCTGGCGATCGAGGGCGACAGCGAAGGCCTCGTCTTCGTCGTGCATCGCATGGAGATCGACTTCAAGGCGCCGGCGCGCATGGACGATGTGCTGACCATCGGCACGGTGACGGAGAAGGCGGGCGGCGCCAAGATGGTGCTGCTGCAGGAAATCCGTCGTGACGGCCAGTTGCTGATCGCCGCCAAGGTGATCATCGCCGTCATCAACGGTCAGGGCCGTCCGCGACGCCTGCCGGAAGCTCTGGCGACGAAGTTCACGCGGGCAAGGCAAAGCGCCGGCTAGGCCTACCGACTGTCCGGATCCGAGCAAGGCGGCGCGCGCCTTTGTCGAGGGGGCCGCGACGAGAGCTGGTTGCCTCGCCGACTAGTCGGGCAGCGCGGCGAGAATGGCCTTGGTCAGCGACTGCCTGGTCTTGCCAAGCTCCGACCAGGGCTCGACATCGCCTTCGAGCCTCTCGAGAATGTCGGGGATGTGAAACGAGTTGGCGCCATCGAGATCGGAAAGCTCGCTCCAGCTCACGGGTGTCGCCACCGGCCCACCGGCGCGTGCCCGGGTGGAATAGGGGGCGATCGCGGTCGCGCCGCGTTCGTTGCGCAGCCAGTCGATGAAGATGCGGCCCTTGCGCTTCTCCTTCGACATCGTGGCAATGAAATTGTCCGGGTCACGATCGGCAAAACCCTGGGCAAAGGTCTTGGCAAAGCGCTTTGCGTCTTCAAAGGGTGCGCGCGGCGTCAGCGGGACGATCACGTGCACGCCCTTACCGCCGGTCACCATCGGCACCGATTGCAGGCCGAGATCGTCGAGGGCGTCGCGAAGGCTGACCGCGGCGTCCTTGACCGTCGAAAAGTCGACGCTCGGATCAGGGTCGAGGTCGAACACCAGGCGGTCCGGGAGCTCCAGCCTGTCGACCGGCGAGCCCCAGATATGAAACTCCAGCGTTCCCATCTGAACCGCGGCCACGAGCCCCTTGGCATTGCGGACATACATGTAATTTTCGGTATCTCCTGATGATTCCTTCACCGGCGTCTCGAGGATCTCGCCGGGAAAACCTTCGCTGGCATGCTTCTGGTAGAAGCATTGGCCACGGCTGCCCTGCGGGCACCGCATCAGCGACAGCAGATGATCGCCGGCAAAGGGCATCATCTTCTGCGCGACGACGGCGTAGTAACGGGCGAGGTCGAGCTTCGTGATCGCCACCCCCTCAAACAGCGTTCGCTCGGGATGGGTGATGCGGACACCGAGAACGGTCTCGTCGGCGCTGGCGGTCGCGGCGCGCGACGGTTTGCCCGAAGCGGGCCGGTCCTTGTCAGCGCCGCGTTTGGCGCTGTCCGACGGCCGCTTGGCCGGTTCTTCGGGCTTTCTCGCTGTCTTCGGTCTCTCCAGTGTCACGGTCTTTGCCTCCTTGTCGCGGCGCAACCCCTCGAAAGCGCCATGGCGAATGTGTCCGTCGTCGGTGAACTCGGCGAAATCGACTTCCGCCACCAGATCCGGCGTCAACCAGAGCGCGCTTCGGGCGATCTCGTCCGGCACGGCGGCAAAGGGCGACGTCTTGCGCAGGCGCCTGGAAAAGGCGTTCGCAAGCTCCTCCATCCGCGCGCCGTCGAAACCGGTGCCGACCCGACCCTGGTAGACCAGCGTGCCGTTTTCGAACGTACCGACAAGCAACGATGCGAAGGCGCGCCCCCTCTTCGTGGAGGGGGAATAGCCGCCGATCACGAACTCCTGGCGTTTCGTGCACTTGATCTTCAGCCAGCTGCGCGTGCGCCGGTTCTGGTAGGGAGCGTCCGCTTGCTTGGCGATGATGCCTTCCTGGCCGGACTTGCACATGGCGGCAAAGACCTTGGCGCCGTTGCCGCGCACATGCTCGCTGTACTGTACCGTTCCGGTCGGCCCCATCGCGTCGAGCAGCGTTTTCAACGCGGTCTTTCGCTCGACGAGCGGCCTCTTGCGCAGGTCGCGACCGTTCAGCTCCAGGAGATCGAAGGCGTAGAAGCGCGTGTCGCCGCCGTGCTTCAGGGCTTTCTGCAATGCCGAGAACGACGAGCCGTCGCCGTCGACCGCCACCGCCTCGCCGTCGAGCAGAGCCGAACTGCAGTCGAGCTCTGCCAGCGTGGCGGCGATCGTATGAAACTTGTCGCTCCAGTCGAGCCCCGTGCGGGTGTAACATCTGGCCTCGCCGCCGCCGACCGCCACGAGCAGCCGGTAACCGTCGAACTTGACCTCGTTCAGCCAGTCGTCGCCTTCGGGCGCTTGCGAGACGAGGGTGGCAAGTTGCGGCTTTTGAAAGCGCGGCGGTTTTCCCGGTCGCCGGGGCGGTTTCGGGCTCGGTTCCTGCGCGGCGATGGCGCCGGCCCTGACGTTGGCGGCCGCGCTTTTTTCCGATTGCCAGACGTGCTTCTTGGCTTCGCCCTTTCCGGCCGCGATCTCGGTCATGGTGCGGCCGGTGAAGACGCTGGTGTTGTGATCCTCGATCAGGCTCTCGCCGTCGTCAGAGGCGACGGCGTCGGTCTCCTTGATCAACAACCAGTTCTCGCGCTTCTCGCCCGGGCGGGGACGCATGCGCACCAGGGTCCAGCCGCCTTGCATGCGCTCGCCATGCAGATGGAACTTGAGCTTGCCGTCTTGCAGGCCTTCTTCCGGATCGTTGTCGGGCTCCCACCATCCGGTGTCCCACAACATCACGGTGCCGCCGCCATACTGCTTTTCCGGGATCGTTCCCTCGAAGTCGCCATAGGCCATCGGGTGGTCCTCGGTGCGGACGGCGAGCCGCTTGTCCTCGGGGTTGAGGCTCGGCCCGCGGGTCACCGCCCAGCTCTTCAGGACCCCGCCCCATTCCAGCCGGAAATCGTAGTGCAGGCGCGTGGCATCATGCTTCTGCACGAGGAAGCGCTTGCGACCCTTGCCGGCCGGCGCCGCCTTGCCCTTCGGCTCACCTGTCTTGGAAAAATCGCGGCGGCGGTTGTATTCGGAGAGCGGGTTCTGGCGGGCGGCCATCGCTCATCTCACGCCGACTTGCGCCGACGCGCCGTCGACGCCGGTTTTGCCGCAGGCTTCTTGCCGCCTGTGCCTTCGAGGCTCTTCTTCAGCGCCGCCATCAGGTCGACGACATTGTCGCCGCCGCGCGACGGGCGCTCGTCCTCGTCGACCGAAACGGTTGCGGACTTGCCCTTCATCTTGCGCTTGACCAGATCCTTGAGCGCCGCGGTGTAGTTGTCCTTGAAGGCTGCCGCATCGAAGGGTGCCGTCTTGCGGTCGATGAGCGCAGTTGCGACATCCAGCAGCTCCTTGTCCGCCTTCTTGCCCGACAGGCCAGAAAACATCGGATCGGCCTTGCGCAGTTCGTCGGCGTAGCGCAGCGTTTCGAGAAGCAGGCCGTCGCCGCAGGGCTTGACGGCCACAAGATATTCCCGTCCGCGCAGCGTCAGCTGCCCGAGCCCGACCTTGGATGCAGCCCTCAACGCGTCGCGCACAACGCGATAGGCATCTTCGGCGAGATCGTCAGTCGGCACGAGATAATAGGGTTTGTCGAAGTAGATCGGCGAAATGTCGCAGGCGCCGACGAACTGGACCAGTTCCAGCGTCTTCTTCGTCTCCAGCTTGATCGAATCCACCTCCTTGGGTTCGAGCAGAACGTATTTGCCGCTTTCGTATTCATAGCCCTTCACGATGTCGTCGGTGTCGACAGGCCCTATGCCGTCGACCACCTTTTCGTAGTGCACCGGCTTGCCCGAGGGCTCGTGGATCTGCCGGAACGAAACATTGGCGCCGGATCGGGTGGCGCTGAACAGCTCGACGGGGATCGAGACGAGGGACAGGCGAAGCTGGCCTTTCCAGAGGGCGCGGGACGGCATCAGGGATCTCCTGCGTTCAAGGCCGCACGGGCCGCATCCTCCGCAAGCACGCGTTCGATGCCCGCGATGTCGTCGCTGGTGATCGCGGGTATCGGATCGGAGACGATTGCCTGCAGCACCTCGCGCGACAGCACGCCGTTCGCCAACGCCTCCTCAAGGGCCGCGCGGGTTTCGCGCTCGGCCTTCAGTTGCGCGTAAAGCGCCAGGATCAGCCGGTCGCGCTGATCGAAGTGCTGTGGCGTGGCGCGCCGAACGCCGCGTGTTGCCGGTTGTGTGCTCATGGCGAGAAAACGCCCACAGCCGGGGGAAGTTCCCAGGCGCGCCTATGGCACCCTGGTGCGGCCGGAAAGACACAGTCCCGGTAACACTCCCTTAACCATAATGGTGTCTTAATCAGCCCATCAGGATTTGTGCAGCGCACGTCATCCTTTGACCAAAATTGACGGCAAGAAGGCAACCAGAAGCTAATAAAGGTCGCGATGGTGCGACCAGCGGCGGCGCCGGGGCACTCTTGCAACAGGACGTTTGGGCTACCCGGTCACGAGCATGAGCCGCTCTTGCCGGGTGTTTGGATTCGGGGACTGAAAACGATGGAACAGGTTGGATTGGCCGCAGCCACGCACGATGTGAGCCTCTGGTCGCTCTTCATGCAGGCAGGCCTTGTCGTGAAGCTGGTCATGCTCGGGCTGATCGCAGCTTCGGTGTGGACATGGGCGATCGTCGTCGACAAGACGCTGAACTACGGCCGCGTCCGTCGCCAGCTCGACGGGTTCGAGCAGGTGTTCTGGTCGGGCCAGTCGCTCGAAGAGCTGTACCGCACGCTCTCCGATCGCCAGACGGCGGGCATGGGCGCGATCTTCGTGTCGGCGATGCGCGAATGGAAGAAGAGCTTCGAGCGCGGCGCGCGTTCGCCGATCGGTCTGCAGATGCGCATCGACCGCGCCATGGACGTGACGCTCGCCCGTGAATCGGAATCGCTCGAAGCGCGCCTCGGTTCGCTCGCGACCATCGGTTCGGCAGCCCCCTTCATCGGTCTCTTCGGTACCGTCGTCGGCATCATGACCTCGTTCCAGGCGATCGCCGGTTCGAAGTCGACCAACCTTGCGGTCGTGGCGCCGGGTATCGCCGAAGCGCTTCTGGCAACGGCCATCGGCCTGCTCGCCGCTATTCCGGCCGTTATCGCCTACAACAAGTTTTCTGCCGACGCCGGCAAGCTGTCTGCGCGCATGGAAGCCTTCGCCGACGAGTTTTCCGCGATCCTGTCGCGGCAGATCGACGAGAAGCTGCAGAACCCGCGCCAGGCCGCGCAGTAATCGCCAGAGAGCACGGAGACCACGCTGATGGGTATGTCGGTTGGCGGAGCCAAAGGTTCGGGTGGCGGTCGTCGTCGCCGCGGCGGCAAGAAAGCGATCATGAGCGAAATCAACGTCACGCCCTTCGTGGACGTGATGCTGGTGCTGCTGATCATCTTCATGGTCGCCGCACCGATGATGACGGTCGGCGTGCCGATCGATCTGCCGGAAACGCAGGCCAAGGCCCTCAATTCCGATACGCAGCCGATCACGGTTTCGGTCAACCCGGCCGGTGAGATCTATCTGCAGGAAACGCCGATCGCGATCGACGAGGTCGTGCCGAAGCTCGAGGCCATCGCCACCACCGGCTACAACGAACGCATCTATGTTCGCGGCGACACCAATGCCGACTACGGCACGGTGATGAAGGTCATGGCGCGCATCTCGGCAGCCGGGTTCAAGAACCTCGGCCTCGTGACGCTGCAAGAACAGGAAAAGTGATCGTTGGCCATGAAGGGCAGTCTCGCCACATCTGGTCTGCTGCACGCTCTGGTTCTCACCTGGGCGATGGTTTCGCTCGGCAGCCCGGCTGAATTCCAGGTCGCCGACGTCGAGGCTCTGCCGGTCGACATCGTCCCCTATTCGGAAATGACGCAGGTCCAGCAGGGCGACAAGAAGGCTCCGAAGAAGGAGACCTCGTCGCCGGTTCCCACCAAGCGTCCGGAAACGAACCAGCCGGCCGAGAACATCGGCGACAACGACACGGACCTGAAGACGGCGCCGACGCCAAACGTCAAGCCGTCGAAGAGCGAGGCTACGGCCTCGCCGGAAAAGAACGACAAGCCCGAGCCTGCGCCCGATCCGGTCGAGCAGGAAATCAAGAAGGTCGAAGACACCAAGCCCGCTTCCGAACCGGCAACCGAAGTCGCCGCACTGCCGGAAGCCAAGCAGGAAGTGAAGCCCGAGACCAAGCCGGAACCGACGCCCGCCGAAGAAAAGCCGGCCGAAAATCCGGAAGCCGAAGCGCTGCCGGAAAAGGTGCCGACCCCTGCGGTAAAGCCGAAGGTGGAAAAGCCGGCCACGTCGGCAAAGACGCCCGAGCGCAAGAACGAGCAGACGCCGAAGGAACAGAAGAAGAAGACCTCCACGGAGGAAAGCAAGTTCAACGCCGATGAGATCGCGGCCCTGCTGAACCGGCAGGAACCGTCTGCTGGTGGTACCAAGCGCTCGACGCAGGAGGCCGCTCTCGGCGGCAAGAAGACCATCGGCGTGGGCCTGAGCGCCAACGAGATCGATGGCGTAAAGGGCCAGATCCAGGGCAACTGGTCGCTGATCGCCGGCCTGACCGGCGTCGAGGAAGTCCGTGTGACGGTCCGCGTGCAGCTCGACCCGTCGGGCAACATCGTCGGCACGCCGGAAGTGACCGCGACCGGCGGCCCCGAAGGCACGCGCCGCGCCGTTGAAAGCAGCACGCTTCGCGCGATCCGTCGCTCGGCGCCGCTACAGAACCTGCCGCCAGAGAAATATGACGGCGAAAAAGGATGGAATACCCTCGTGCTGAACTTCGACCCCTCGGAATTCGCACTCTAGAGCTGCCGGGATTGGAACTTATGCCGGATAGCAACCCAACCCTGCGAACCCTTCGTACTAAGCTGAAAGGCTTGTCTCTATGATCAAGAGCTCTTTTCTCCGCGCCCTGATGGTGGCTGCGGGCCTGTTGGCCGCCTTCGTGGCGGCAACGCCCGCGAATGCGGTCGTCGAAATCAACATCAACAAGGGCAATGTCGAGCCGTTGCCGATCGCGATCACCGATTTCCTGCAGGGTGAACTCGGCCAGAAGATTTCCGACGTGGTCGCAGCCGACCTCAAGCGCTCGGGCCTGTTCAAGCCGATCGACAAGGGCGCCTTCATCGAGAAGATCAGCAACCCCGACGCCGCGCCGCGGTTCGAGGACTGGAAGGTCATCAATGCCCAGGCGCTGGTGACCGGCCGCGTGACGCAGGAGGCCGATGGCCGCCTGAAGGCGGAGTTCCGTCTCTGGGACACGTTTGCAGGTTCGCAGATGACCGGCCAGCAGTTCTTCACCCAGCCTGAAAACTGGCGTCGCGTCGCCCATATCATCGCCGACGCGATCTATGAGCGCGTTACCGGCGAGAAGGGCTATTTCGATACACGTGTCGTCTACGTCGCCGAAAGCGGCCCGAAGACCGCCCGCAAGCGCCAGCTTGCGATGATGGACCAGGATGGTGCAAATGCGCGCGCCCTGACCAACTCGAACGATCTCGTCCTGACGCCGCGTTTCTCGCCGAACCGCCAGGAAGTCACCTACATGTCGTTCGAAAACAACCAGCCGCGCGTTTACCTGCTGCAGCTGGAAACCGGACAGCGCGAAGTGGTCGGCAATTTCCCGGGCATGACGTTCTCGCCGCGCTTCTCGCCGGATGGCCAACGCGTCATCATGAGCCTGCAGCAAGAGGGCAACGCCAACATCTACACGATGGACCTGCGTTCGCGCACGACGACACGCCTCACCAGCACGGCGGCGATCGACACCGCACCGTCCTATTCGCCCGACGGTAGCCAGATCGCCTTTGAAAGCGACCGTGGCGGCCGCCAGCAGATCTACGTCATGGGTGCCGACGGCTCCGGCCAGCGCCGCATCTCCTTCGGCGATGGTTCCTACTCGACGCCGGTCTGGTCGCCGCGCGGCGACCTCATCGCCTTCACCAAGCAGTCGGGCGGCAAGTTCTCGATCGGCGTGATGAAGACTGACGGTTCGGGCGAGCGCATCTTGACGACGGGCTTCCACAACGAAGGGCCGACCTGGGCGCCGAACGGTCGCGTTCTGATGTTCTTCCGCCAGAACGCCGGTGCCGGCGGACCGCAGCTCTACTCGATCGACCTGACCGGCTACAACGAACAGGCCGTCCCGACCCAGGGCTTCGCCTCGGACCCTGCCTGGTCGCCGCGGCTCGAATAGCGGGCTCGCCATTGCGGCGGGGATTGTGGCAGCGATGCCGCTTTCTCGCCGCAAAGTGCTGGTCTAGCAGGCGCCGAGCTTAAATTATCGATTTGTTAACCATAACTGTTGAAAAGCGATTAACCGCTTCCGGTTACAGTCTGGCAACCGTGAATTCAGACACTTCTCAAGGAGACCGGCGCATGAGCCGAATTGACACCCCGGCCGCAGGCCGCATGCAGACCATCGCTCGCAACCCGGTCATGATCGCTCTTGTCATGACCCTCGCCATCGCTGGCTGCTCGACCAAGAAGAACATTCCGGGCAGCGCGGGCGAGCTTGGTCTCGGCGGCGCAGGCGCGGCAACGCCGGGTTCGCAGCAGGACTTCACCGTCAACGTCGGCGACCGCATCTTCTTCGACACGGACTCGACCTCGGTTCGCGCCGACGCCCAGCAGACGCTCGACCGTCAGGCCCAGTGGCTTGCCAAGTACCCGAACTACGCCGTCACCGTCGAAGGTCACGCCGACGAACGCGGTACGCGCGAATACAACCTGGCACTCGGCGCTCGCCGTGCTGCGTCCACCAAGGAATATCTGATCTCGCGTGGCGTTCCGGCCAACCGCCTGAAGACGATCTCCTACGGCAAGGAAAAGCCGGTCGCCGTTTGCGACGACATCTCGTGCTGGTCGCAGAACCGCCGTGCCGTCACCGTCCTCGGTGGCGCCGGCATGTGATCTTCCGATCACGCATCGCTAAATTATAAGGGCGGCCCTGAGCCGCCCTTTGCTTTTTTACCACACTTTGGCCGAACTCCGTTGCTTTTTCAGGGTAATTGGAAAACTGTGCGGCATTCATCCAGAGGAATCGGCGAGATGTATTGCGGGCCCCGATTCCAGGGTGGGAAAACCGGTATTCGAACAGGACAAATGAAATGAAGAAATTTGTCGTGGCTGGACTGCTTGGTCTCGCGGCCCTTTCGGGCCTTGGCCAGACAGCAAATGCCATGCCGCTTTCCGGGCTCCTGGCCCGAACGACACACATCGACACGACAGGCTCGCACAGTCTTCCCGTCGTGAAGGTACAGGCCTCCGAGACCACTCGGATCGGCCAGCTTGAAGAACAGATCCGCTCGCTCAACGGGCGTATCGAAGAAATGAGCTTCCAGCTTCTGCAGATGCAGGAGCAGATCCGGAAGTTCCAGGAGGACAACGAGTTCCGCTTCCAGGATCTGGAAAGCGGCAAGGCCTCCCCGAAGAAGAGCGGCGCATTGCAGACGCCAAAATCCAGCGATCAGGCGTCCGTCACCCCGGGGGTGACGGATAGCCAGACGATGGCGCCGGTCGATCCGGGCACCGGCATGGCTGCATCGGGCGCCAATCCGGGCGCCACCGGTGCCGCGCCGCCGACGACGCTCGGACAGATCGTCTTCGACGAGAGCGGCAACCCGATCTCGACGACGACGGACGCACAGCCGGGCGCCAATGCGACGCTGCCGGGCGTCGATCCGGGTGTTGCCCTTCCGGGCAATGGTGGCGGGCTCAACGCCAATCCGGGCACGGATCAGCAGACGGCATCGCTCGACAACCCCGGCGACCTCTACCAGTCTGCCTATGGGCATGTGCTCTCCGGTGATTACAGCACCGCCGAGCAGGAGTTCCGCGACTATCTCGATGTGTTCCCGCAGGGTGACAAAGCCGCCGACGCCAGCTTCTGGATGGGCGAGGCGCAGTACTCGCAAGGCAAATACAGCGAAGCCGCCAAGACGTTCCTGAATGCGCACCAGGCGCACGCAAAATCGCCGAAAGCGCCGGAAATGCTTCTGAAGCTCGGCATGTCGCTCGGCGCGCTCGACAACAAGGAAACCGCCTGCGCCACGTTGCGCGAGGTCAACAAGCGCTACCCCAAGGCCTCGCCGGCCGTGCGCGCCAAGGTAACGAGCGAGCAGAGCCGCTTTGGCTGCTGAGACGCAGGCCAGCCTGGCCGTTCTCGAAGCGGCAAAACGATTTCTTTCCTCCTTTCATCAGCCTGCCCGACTGCTCGTGGCCGTTTCCGGCGGCAGCGATTCCAAAGGCGTGCTTCTCGCCCTCACCAGGGCGATCGAGGCGACCGGCGATGCCGGCCTGTCGATTTGCGCCTGCACGGTCGACCATGGCCTGAGGCCCGGCTCGGCTGACGAGGCGCGTGCGATGGCCGCTTTCTGCGCCAGCCTCGGGGTCCCGCACGTCATCAAGCGTTGGGAGGGCGAAAAGCCGGCGTCCGGCATCCAGGCCGCGGCGCGGCAGGAGCGCTATCACTTGCTCGCCGCCGCTGCCGACGACCTCGGTGCTACCTGCATCGCCACCGGCCATACCTTGGACGATCAGCGCGAGACGATCCTGATGCGATCCGAGCGCGGGCAGGGGCCGGGTGCCGCCGGCATGGCCGCAGCAACGCTCTACGACGGGCGCTTCTGGTTGTTGCGTCCGTTCCTCGGTCTTCGTCGCGCGACCATTCGCGCCTTTCTCGCCGAGGCGCAGGTGGCCTGGTTCGACGACCCCAGCAACGCCAACATGCGTTTCGAACGGGTGCGAACCCGCAAGCGCCTTGCCGAAACGGGCACCGATGCGCGTGGCGCCTGGGATGCGGCGTCCCGGACGCGCTCCTCGGCGCGGGCCGCCGCCTGGCTCCAGCATCACGCTCGCGTTCATGAAAACCTTGTCGCGCAGATCACCGACGCCGGGTCGGCCCTTGTCGATGCCGATTGGCGCCGTGCACTTCTGGCAATGACGTCTGTCGTTGGTGGCCGTGCGCACGCACTGCCGGCCCAAACAGTCGAGCGGCTGGCAGCGTTCCTAAAAAGCGACCAACGGGGAAGGTTGACTGCCGGTCGGGTGGTATTCGACAGCCGTTCGACCGGCCTTTACCTCTATCGCGAAGCGCGCAACCTGCCGCTCATGACCTTGCGGCCCGGCGAGGCCGGCATCTGGGACGGGCGCTTCCGCGTGCACAATGGCGGACATGGCCTTGTAGAGGTCGCCGCTGGCGATGATCAGGGGCTGCAACAGCAGAGACTTATTGCCGCAGGCGTGCCACCGGGCGTTGCCGGAAGGGCGTCGGTTTCGTCGCCGCATGTTGTATCCACAGAGGGCTGCGACAGTTCGCAGACCCGTATCGAGCCTCGCCTGAGCCCCTACGACACCTTTTTGCCGGGTTTCGACTTGATGATGGCTGAGATGATTGCCGGATTGTTCGGGCGTCAGCCCTATGTTCGGTCGCCGGTTCACGATCTATTGACAGAAATGGAACGGTAGTTGGCGGTTTGCCTTGGCAAGGCGTTGCCAGAACCCTATGTTAGGGGCAAGAAAGCGGCCCGGCGAAATGCGCGGGTCGTGAAAGGTTCCGGGGAGTTCGATGAACCCTAATTTTCGTAATTTTGCCCTCTGGGCAATCATAGCGCTTTTGCTGATCGCGCTGTTTAGCATGTTTCAGCAGCCGACCGAGCGCACTGCCTCGCGCGAGATTCCGTTCTCGCAGTTCCTGAAGGACGTCGATGCCAGCCGCGTCAAGGAAGTCGTGATCACCGGCTCCAAGGTCATTGGCAGCTATTCTGAAAGCGGCGCAACGTTCCAGACCTATGCGCCTTCGGTCGACACCGCGCTGACCGAGCGTCTGGAAGCCAAGGACGTGACGGTGACCGTTCGTCCTGAGACCGACGGTTCGTCCGGTTTCCTGAGCTATATCGGCACGCTGCTCCCGATGCTGTTGATCCTCGGCGTCTGGCTGTTCTTCATGCGCCAGATGCAGGGCGGTTCGCGCGGCGCCATGGGCTTTGGCAAGTCCAAGGCCAAGCTTCTGACCGAAGCGCACGGCCGCGTCACCTTTGACGATGTCGCCGGCGTCGACGAAGCCAAGCAGGATCTGGAAGAAATCGTCGAATTCCTGCGCGACCCGCAGAAGTTCCAGCGTCTCGGTGGTCGCATTCCGCGCGGCGTGCTGCTCGTCGGTCCTCCCGGTACCGGCAAGACGCTGCTTGCCCGCTCGGTCGCCGGCGAAGCCAACGTTCCGTTCTTCACGATCTCCGGTTCGGACTTCGTCGAAATGTTCGTCGGCGTCGGTGCAAGCCGCGTTCGCGACATGTTCGAGCAGGCCAAGAAAAACGCGCCCTGCATCATCTTCATCGACGAAATCGACGCCGTCGGCCGCCATCGCGGCGCCGGTCTTGGCGGCGGTAACGACGAACGCGAGCAGACGCTCAATCAGCTGCTGGTCGAGATGGACGGCTTCGAAGCCAATGAAGGCATCATCCTGATCGCGGCGACCAACCGTCCCGACGTTCTCGATCCGGCGCTTCTGCGTCCGGGCCGTTTCGACCGACAGGTCGTCGTGCCGAACCCCGATATCAACGGCCGCGAACGCATCCTCAAGGTGCATGTCCGCAACGTGCCGCTGGCGCCGAATGTCGACCTCAAGGTGCTGGCCCGTGGCACGCCCGGTTTCTCCGGTGCCGACCTGATGAACCTCGTCAACGAGGCTGCCCTGATGGCAGCGCGCCGCAACAAGCGCGTCGTCACCATGCTTGAGTTCGAAGACGCCAAGGACAAGATCATGATGGGTGCGGAGCGCCGCTCCTCCGCCATGACCGAAGCCGAAAAGAAGCTGACCGCCTACCACGAAGCCGGTCACGCGATCCTGGCGCTCAATGTCCCCTCGGCCGATCCGCTGCACAAGGCGACGATCATTCCGCGCGGACGCGCGCTTGGCATGGTGATGCAGCTGCCGGAAGGCGACCGCTACTCCATGAGCTACAAGTGGATGGTCTCGCGGCTTGCCATCATGATGGGCGGACGCGTGGCGGAAGAGCTGACCTTCGGCAAGGAGAACATTACCTCCGGCGCCTCGTCCGACATCGAGCAGGCCACCAAGCTTGCGCGTGCGATGGTGACGCAGTGGGGTTTCTCCGACCAGCTCGGACAGGTCTCCTACGGCGAGAACCAGCAGGAAGTCTTCCTTGGCCACTCGGTCGCACAGCAAAAGAACGTGTCGGAAGCGACCGCCCAGAAGATCGACAACGAAATCCGTCGTCTGATCGACGAGGCCTACGAGACCGCCCGCAAGATCCTGACCGACAAGAACCACGAGTTCGTGGCATTGGCGGAAGGCCTGCTCGAATACGAAACCCTGACCGGCGAAGAGATCAAGGCGCTCATCCGTGGCGAAAAGCCGGCGCGCGACCTTGGCGACGACACGCCGCCGCACCGCGGCTCCGCCGTGCCTTCGGCCGGCGCCAAGAAAGAGGGTTCGTCCGGCAACAAGGGCGAAGAATCCGAAGGCGGCTTCGAGCCGCAGCCGCAGTAACGGCCCGGGTTTGAGCCACTGATTTCAAGAGCCGCCGCGCCGCAGGGTGCGGCGGCTTTTTGATGTCGGCACACGGATTGCACTTGGTAACGCGATGTAATGATTTCTGATGCTATCGCCGCTGCCGTTTGCTTTGGTTTTGTGTCAAAGAAGAATTGAAGTGCTCCGGGTCCTTGCTGCCGTGCCGATGGCGGCGGCGGCCCATGGGCGATACAGGAATGAATGAGGTCTGGTCGATGAAACCCAGTCGCGGCGCACGCAGACAGGTGAAGCAGGCAAAACCTGCATTGGCCCAGCGGAACGATGGAGTTGTTATGAAGCGCAAGTATTTTGGCACGGACGGTATCCGGGGCCAGTCGAACATCTTTCCGATGACGCCCGATCTCGCGATGCGGGTCGGCATCGCCGTCGGGACGATTTTCCGCAATGGCGGCCACCGCCATCGGGTGGTGATCGGCAAGGACACGCGTCTTTCCGGCTACATGCTGGAGAACGCCATGGTGGCCGGCTTCACCGCCGCGGGTCTCGATGTGTTCCTGCTCGGACCGATCCCGACGCCGGGCGTTGCCATGCTGACACGCTCCTTGCGCGCCGACATCGGCGTGATGATCTCCGCTTCGCACAACCCCTTCCAGGACAACGGCATCAAGCTGTTCGGTCCGGATGGCTACAAGCTCTCCGACGAGATCGAAGCCAAGATCGAGGCGCTGCTCGACCAGGATCTGTCGGGCCAGCTGGCGAAAGCTGAAGATATCGGACGTGCCAAGCGCGTCGATGGCGACATCTATCGCTATCTTGAACATGCCAAGCGTACCCTGCCGCGCGACGTGACCCTACAGGGTCTGCGGATCGCCATCGACTGCGCCAATGGCGCCGCCTACAAGGTCGCACCCCAGGCGCTTTGGGAGCTCGGCGCCGAGGTGGTGACGATCGGCACCGAACCGAACGGCGTCAACATCAATCTCGATTGCGGCTCGACCCATCCGGCGGCCCTTTCGCGCAAGGTGCATGAAGTGCGTGCCGATATCGGCATCGCGCTCGACGGTGACGCAGACCGTGTGCTGATCGTCGACGAGAACGGTACGACGATCGATGGTGATCAGCTGATGGCAGTTATTGCCGACAGCTGGGCCGAGGAGGGAACGCTGCGTGGCGGCGCTATCGCCGCAACCGTCATGTCCAATCTCGGTCTCGAGCGCTACCTGACGGGCCGCGGCATCGATCTGCGACGCACCAAGGTCGGCGACCGCTACGTCGTCGAGCAGATGCGCCAGGACGGCCTGAATGTCGGCGGCGAGCAGTCCGGCCACATCGTGCTGTCGGATTTCGGCACGACCGGTGACGGTCTTGTCGCCGCTCTCCAGATCCTTGCGGTCGTCAAGCGCCAGGGCAAGCCGGTGAGCGAAGTTTGCCACCGCTTCGAGCCGGTCCCGCAGGTTTTGAAGAATGTGCGCGTGTCGGCCGGCAAGCCGCTCGAGGACGCAACGGTGCGACAGGCCATTGCCGATGCAGAATCCGAGCTTGCCAAGTCCGGCCGGCTTCTGATCCGTCCGTCGGGCACCGAACCCCTGATCCGCGTGATGGCGGAAGGCGACGACCGTGGTCAGGTCGAGCGCATCGTCGACGGGTTGATCAACGTCATCGGCAGCGCACGCAGCGCTGCCTGAAGCCACGGCGCCAGCAGTTTCCTCCAGGGCCGGTGACCAACACCGGCCTTTTCTTTGCAATCGCCGCGCCTAGTGGCCGCGGCCTGCGTGAGACATGGTGCAAGCGATGTCGTCACGCTCTGTACTTGCGCCAAGATTTTCGCCTGAAATCGAGCCTGTTCTATTGGCTGGTCAGTAGAAAGCGCTTTCCGGCGGCCTTGTCTTGTTAACGTTTCTTAACGCGCACGGTAAACGTTTGTAGTTAATCCGAGCTTAACCTTTCCCCCTCATTATCCATAGCCAACGTCAGGATTTGGACACCACTTTCATGGTGCACCAAGCAACAGAACGTATTGGAGTGGGCCATGAAGAGAATTTTGAGTGGCGTTGTTGCAGTCTTGCTCAGCGGCACCGCAGCCATTGCTGCCGACATTTACCAACCGCCTGTCGAACCGATCGTCGAGCAGCCGGTCGAGGTCATCCAGACCAGCGGCTGGTATCTGCGCGGCGATGTCGGTTATGCCTGGAACGACCTGCGCGGCGCGAATTTCTACCAGGGCGGACCGGGCGGCACCATCGCGGAATTCGCGACGGCCGAAATTGACGATTCCTGGGTTGCCGGCGTCGGTGTCGGTTACCAGTTCAACAACTACTTCCGTGCCGACGTCACGGCCGATTACTGGGGTGGCGGCGACTTTACCGGGTCGACGCTCGGCTTCTGCGGCTCCGTGGCCGGTCCCTGCGTATCGCGCGACGTCACCTCGGTTTCCGCATGGAGCCTGATGGCCAACGCCTATGTCGATATCGGCACCTATGGCGCCTTCACGCCCTATGTCGGTGCCGGTGTCGGCGCCACCCACGTCAAGTGGGACAAGTTGCGCAACACCAGCTGCAGCGTCAGCAACCCGGCTGCCTGCGACCCGACGACGGAGCATGACGGCGAGAGCAAGTGGCGCTTCACCTATGCGCTGATGGCCGGTACGGCCATCGACCTGACCTGCAATCTCAAGGCTGACGTCGGCTATCGTTTCCGCCAGGTGGATGATGGCAACATGTTCGGCTACGCCAATGGCGGCGGCCCGGGCTACGACAAGGGCTTCAACATCCACGAGGCACGTGCCGGCCTGCGTTACTCCTTCGGCAACGTCTGCGAAGTTCCTTACGAGCCGGAACCGATCGTCTACAAGTAAGTCGACGATTTCCCATTCGCCATGAAGGCCGCCTCCGGGCGGCCTTTGTCGTTTTCGCCGATGTTTTACGCAAACCCTAACGGGCATGGTTAACCGACAGTTAACCTCGGTCTGCAATAGTTAACGGCAGACGAAGCGTCCGGCGGGTTTGATCCCGTCCGGTGACGGCAATGGCAGCGAAAGGGCATGGGCATGGAATGGCGAAACGGGATCTGCGGAGCCGCGTTCGGTATCGGCCTTCTTGCTTCGGGCTCGGCGCTTGCCGCCGACGAGGCCCCGATCGACGCCCCAGAAATCACCATCGCCCAGGAGGCGACCGGCAGCAACGGCCTCTACATCCGTGGCGACATCGGTTATAGCGGCTGGCGCAACGAGGGCGATCCTTCCTACCGCACATATGATGCCGGCACCGGTAGCTACAGCGCCATTCCGTTCGATAGTGCGCGCTTCGACAAGCCGCTCTCCGGCACGATCGGCCTCGGTTACCAGATCACCGATACGTTCCGCGCCGATCTGACCGCCGACTATTTCGAGGGCCGCTTCGACGGTTCGTCGCTTTCGGCGAACCCTTGCGCCGGGCAGGGCGCCGGTACGTCCTGCGCCTTTTCTTCCACGGCGGATTTCTCGGCGCTCGGTCTCATGGCTAACGCCTATGTTGACTTCGGAACGCTTGCCGGCTTCACGCCCTATCTCGGCGCTGGTATCGGCGCGACCAATCTGCGCTGGAACACGACTTTCGCCAGCGAAGCTTGCGTTGCCGGTGGTGGCGCCTGCGGCGGCGCGCCAGCCGGCGTCTCCTTTGATGGTCGCGACAGCTGGCGTTTCACCTACGCCCTGATGGCCGGCGTCTCCTATGACCTCAGCGACCGCCTGAAGGTCGATGTCGGCTACCGCTATTCGCATATCGGCGACGGCGAGATGTTCGGCTTCGGCGCCGAGGCGCTTGGCGGGGCCACCGGTGCAAAGGGCTTCGATGACGGGCTTTCCCGTCACGAGTTCAGAGCGGGTCTCAGGTTCTCGTTCTGGTAACAATCGGTCGGCGGGCGTACGCCTGCCTTTTCGGATCTTGCCTGCGACGCCATAAATTTTCTCGATTGCGACACAAGTCGCTTGACTTCCTTCCAGACCCGCAATATTTCCGACGGCGGGACACCCTTCCCCAACGAAGGGCTATCTATCTGGAAGGATAGCACATGACGAAGCCTGCCAAGCCGGACCTCCGTCCGAGCAACACCCATTTTTCTTCTGGCCCTTGCTCGAAGCGCCCCGGTTGGTCGCTCGAAGCTCTCTCCGACGCTCCGCTCGGTCGTTCGCACCGCGCCAAGGTCGGCAAGACGAAGCTCAAGCAGGCCATCGATCTTACCCGTGACATTCTTGAAGTGCCGGCCGATTACCGCATCGGCATCGTGCCCGCTTCCGATACCGGCGCCGTCGAAATGGCGCTCTGGTCGCTGCTCGGTCAGCGTGGCGTCGACATGGTCGCCTGGGAAAGCTTTGGCGCCGGCTGGGTGACCGACGTGGTCAAGCAGCTGAAGCTCGCCGACGTTCGCAAGTTCGAAGCCGGATACGGCGAACTTCCCGATCTCTCCAAGGTCGATTTCGACCGTGACGTCGTCTTCACCTGGAACGGCACGACCTCCGGCGTTCGCGTCGAAAACGCCGATTTCATCCCGGCCGACCGCAAGGGTCTGACGATCTGCGACGCGACCTCGGCCGCGTTTGCGCAGAACCTCGATTTCACCAAGCTCGACGTCGTCACCTTCTCCTGGCAGAAGGTTCTCGGTGGCGAAGGCGCACATGGCGTCATCATTCTTTCGCCGCGCGCCGTCGAACGCTTGCTGACGTATGTGCCGGCCTGGCCGCTGCCGAAGATCTTCCGCATGACGTCTGGCGGCAAGCTGATCGAAGGCATCTTCACCGGCGAGACGATCAACACGCCGTCGATGCTGTGCGTCGAGGACTATATCGATGCGCTGGTCTGGGCCGAGAAGGTCGGCGGGCTCAAGGGCCTGATGGCGCGCGCCGATGCCAATGCTCAGGTGATCTTCGACTTCGTCGACGCCAACGGCTGGATCGCCAACCTGGCTGTCAAGGACGAGACCCGTTCCAACACTTCGGTCTGCCTCAAGATCGTCGACAAGGACGTCGCAGCGCTTGATGCCGACGGCCAGTCGGCCTTCGCCAAGGGCGTCGTCGCCCTCCTCGAAAAGGAAGGTGTCGCATTCGACATCGGCCACTATCGCGACGCACCGTCCGGTCTTCGGATCTGGGCAGGCGCCACGATCGAGGCATCCGACATGGCGGCCCTGATGCCATGGCTGACCTGGGCTTTCGAGACCCAGAAGGCGACGCTGTCGCAGGCTGCGGCCTAAGCCAAGCGTTTGCTTCGCTCCCTCGGGGAGCGAAGCCCTTGTACCCGCATTCCATTCAGACCTGATCTTTTCAAGGAGGCCATCATGGCACCTCGCGTTCTCGTATCCGACGAACTGTCGGAAACCGCCGTCCAGATTTTCCGCGACCGCGGCGTCGAAGTCGATTTCCAGCCGAAGCTCGGCAAGGACAAGGACAAGCTCGCCGAAATCATCGGCAACTATGACGGTCTTGCCATCCGCTCGGCAACGAAGGCCACGGAAAAGCTGATCGCGGCTGCGACCAACCTCAAGGTCATCGGCCGCGCCGGCATCGGCGTCGACAATGTCGATATCCCGGCCGCCTCGCGCCGCGGTATCATCGTCATGAACACGCCGTTCGGCAATTCGATCACGACGGCCGAACATGCGATCGCGCTGCTGTTCGCCGTTGCCCGCCAGCTTCCGGCCGCCGATACCTCGACGCAGGCCGGCAAATGGGAGAAGTCGCGCTTCATGGGCGTCGAGATCACCGGCAAGACGCTCGGCGTCATCGGCGCCGGCAACATCGGCTCGATCGTCTGCTCCCGCGCCATCGGCCTCAAGATGCATGTGCTCGCCTACGACCCGTTCCTGTCGAAGGAGCGCGCCGAGGAGATGGGCCTCACCAAGGTCGAGCTCGACGAGCTGCTCGCCCAGGCCGACTTCATCACCCTGCACGTGCCGCTGACGGACAAGACCCGCAGCATCCTCAATGCCGAGGCGCTCGCCAAGACCAAGCCGGGCGTGCGCATCGTTAATTGCGCCCGTGGCGGCCTCGTCGACGAGAAGGCACTGGCTGACGCGATCCGGTCGGGCCACGTCGCCGGCGCCGGCTTCGACGTGTTCGAGGTCGAGCCCGCGACCGAAAGCCCGCTCTTCGGCCTGCCGAACGTCGTCTGCACGCCGCACCTCGGCGCGTCGACCACGGAAGCCCAGGAGAACGTCGCCCTGCAGGTCGCCGAGCAGATGTCGGACTACCTCGTCAAGGGTGCGGTTTCCAACGCCATCAACATGCCCTCCATCACTGCCGAGGAAGCCCCGATCCTGAAGCCGTTCATCCGGCTTGCCGACGTGCTCGGCGCCTTCGTCGGCCAGGTGACCGAAAGCGCGATCAAGGAAATCGAGATCCTCTACGACGGTGCGACCGCCGGCATGAACACCAAGGCGCTGACGAGTGCCGTGCTTGCCGGCCTCATCCGGCCGCAGGTCGCCGACGTCAACATGGTTTCGGCGCCGATCATGATCAAGGAAAAGGGTGTCATCCTGTCCGAGGTCAAGCGCGACAAGACCGGCGTGTTCGACGGCTACATCAAGCTTACGGTCAAGACCGAAAACCAGACGCGCTCGGTCGCCGGAACGGTGTTCTCCGACGGCAAGCCGCGCTTCATCCAGATCAAGGGTATCAACCTTGACGCCGACGTCGGCAACCACATGGTCTACATCACCAACACCGACGTGCCCGGCATGATCGGCTTCATCGGCATGACGCTCGGCAATGCCGGCGTCAACATCGCCAACTTCCAGCTCGGTCGCGAGAAGGAAGCCGGCGACGCCATCGCACTGCTTTACGTCGACGGCCCTGTGTCGGAAGACGTGCTCGACAAGCTGCGTGCCAACGCCGCGATCCGTCAGGCAAAGCCGCTGGTGTTCAATATCGACTGAAGCCGAACAGGGCATCCTTGTCCGCCCGCGTGGCGGGCAAGGTGCGCGGGCGCAAAACGGCCATGATTTTCGGGCTTTTGCGCCAGCGACGGTTTCGCCTGGTGACGGCGGATCAGAGACAAGTTCCAGAGCAATCAGAGACGCATCGGGAAATCCGGTGCGTCTTTCAGTTTGAAGTGTTGATGACAATGATGGCAAGACAGACCTTCAGCTGGCGTGAAGCCAGCCTTCCCGACCTCGTTTCGGTGTCCGAAATTCAGCTGGTGGTGCACGAGGCGCTTCAGGAAGACGACGTCGTGCTTGCCGATCGGCTCGAGCTCAGCCCCGAAGGCTGCTTCATGCTGGAGGTGGGAGGCGGCGTGCAGGGTTATGTGCTCAGCCATCCCTGGATCCGGCGCGCGCCGCCGACGCTGAACATGATGCTGGGCGAAATCCCCGATGCCGCCGACACCTGGTACATTCACGATCTGGCGCTGTTGCCTCAGGCACGCCGATCCGGGGCAGGGGGCAACGTCGTGCCGCTCCTTGCCGACATTGCCCGCTCGGAAGGCTACGGCTCGATGTCGCTGGTCTCTGTCTACGATTCGCGCGGGTTCTGGGAACGGCAGGGCTTTTCCGTTCGCATGGACGAGCGGATGGCAGTCAAGCTTGCAAGCTACGGCGACGAGGCGATCTACATGGAGCGCACACTCGCCTGAAACAAAGAGGGAGCCCGTTTGTCGCGCAGGCGCGGCATTGCCGTCAGTTCTTCGGGCGGCCCTTTTCGGCAATGGCGATGCCGCCGAGAACAAGCAGCAGCGCGATGAAATGGAAGGTGTGGAAGGTCTCGCCGACCAGCATCACCGACAGCAGCGTGCCGAAGACCGGAATGGCATTGATGAAGAGCCCGGCCCGGTTGGCGCCGATCATCTCGACGCCGCGCACATAGAGCACCTGCGACATCAGTGACGGGAAGATGGCGGCGTAAAGGACGATGATCCAGCCGGTCATGTCGGGGACGATCGCCGTGCCGCTGCCGATTTCCCAGAAGAGCAGCGGAATGGCGCTCAACAGCGCGCCGAAGGCCGGAGCGGCAATGAAGCTTTGCCAATGCATCGCCGGCTTGAAGCGCAACGCCACGGTATAGGCGGCATAGACGACGCAGGCGGCGATCATCAGGGCGTCGCCGAAGTTGAATTCCAACTGCAGCAGGCTGGCGATATCGCCATGCGCGGCCGTGATCAGCACGCCGATCAGCGTCACGGTAAAGCCGATCACCTGGGCGATCGACGCGCGGGTTCGAAACAGCATGAAATTGAACAGGAAGATCAGCATCGGGATGCCGGCCTGCAGGATGACGGCGTTGATCGCGCTCGTATACTTCAGCGCGGAGTAGAGCAGGGCGTTGAAGGTGGTGAAGCCGATCGCGCCATAGGCCAGGAGTTGCAGCCAATGCTGCTTGATCTTGTCCCAGTCGCGCCGGATCTGCGGCGTCATCAGCGCCAGGATGATGGCAAGCGCAAACACCCAGCGAAGCGTCGTCAGCATCATCGGGCTGACATGCCCGACGGCCATTTTTCCGGCAACGGAGTTTCCACCCCAGAAGAGCGCGGTGATGCAAAGATAGAAATAGGCCCTGGAATTCACGATGCTGCAACCTGCTCAGATGACGGGGATCGATTGCCGCAAGGGCGGGAGAGATGCCAGATATAGGCGCTAAATCCAGCGTTTGTCATGCAAAAAGGCCGGAACGCCCGTCATAACGGGGTCGCTTTCCCGCAGACAACACAGTATAGATGCGCGGGTTTTGAGAACTGCGCAGCCCGCTCTGCGCGCGTCAACAGGAAGAGAATTATGACGAATGTCGTGGTGGTCGGATCCCAATGGGGTGACGAAGGCAAGGGCAAGATTGTAGATTGGCTCTCGGAACGCGCTGACATCGTCGTGCGCTTTCAGGGCGGTCACAATGCCGGCCATACCCTGGTGATCGACGGCGTCAGCTACAAGCTGTCGCTGCTTCCGTCCGGCGTCGTGCGTCCCGGCAAGCTCGCCGTCATCGGCAACGGCGTCGTCATCGACCCGCATGCGCTGATCGCGGAAATCGACAAGCTCGGCAAGCAGGGCGTGACGATCACGCCGGAAAACCTGCGCGTTGCCGACAACGCCACGCTCATCCTCTCGCTGCACCGCGAACTCGACGGCTTCCGCGAGGACGCCGCCTCCAACAGCGGCACCAAGATCGGCACCACCCGCCGCGGCATCGGTCCGGCCTATGAAGACAAGGTCGGCCGCCGTGCGATCCGCGTCATGGATCTTGCCGATCTCGAGACGTTGCCGGCCAAGGTCGATCGCCTGCTGACGCACCACAATGCGCTGCGTCGCGGTCTCGGCGAGCCGGAAATCAGCCATGATGCGATCATGCTCGAGCTGTCTTCGGTCGCCGACAAGGTTCTGCCGTTCATGGAAACGGTCTGGGTGCTGCTCGACAAGGCACGGCGCAAGGGTGCACGCATCCTGTTCGAAGGCGCGCAGGGCACGCTGCTCGACATCGACCACGGCACCTATCCGTTCGTCACCTCGTCCAACACCGTTGCCGGCCAGGCCGCTGCCGGTTCCGGCATGGGCCCGGGCTCGCTCGGCTACATCCTGGGGATCACCAAGGCCTACACGACACGCGTCGGCGAGGGCCCGTTCCCGACCGAGCTGCATGACGAGATCGGCCAGTTCCTCGGCGAGCGCGGCCATGAGTTCGGCACGGTCACCGGGCGCAAGCGCCGCTGCGGCTGGTTCGACGCAGCGCTCGTGCGCCAGGCCGTTGCCGCCAACGGCATCACCGGCATCGCGCTGACCAAGCTCGACGTGCTCGACGGCCTCGAAGAGCTGAAGATCTGCGTCGGATATACGCTCGACGGCCAGCAGATCGATCATCTTCCGGCAAGTCAGGCGCAGCAAGCTTCGGCAAAGCCTGTGTATGTAACACTCGAAGGCTGGAAGGAATCGACTGTCGGCGCACGCAGCTGGGCAGATCTTCCGGCACAGGCGATCAAGTATGTTCGCCAGGTCGAAGAACTCATCGGTGCGCCGGTGGCTCTTCTTTCGACCAGCCCGGAGCGGGACGACACGATACTTGTGACGGACCCCTTTGAGGACTAGTGTCGGCGGACTGACATTGCGTCGTGATCGCAAACACATGCCTGAGCGTATGAGAAAGTTCTGATGGCGGATTTTGTTGCAGTTATTCGCAGGACCGTTGACGGCCTGTCGGAAAACACACCTGAAATGCGGGATAAGGTCTACGAGAAGGCGCGCGCTGCCGTGCGCCGCCAACTCGAGAACATGAATCCCCGTCCGTCGGACGACATGATCAATCGCCAGCTGGCGAAACTCGAAAACGCGATCGGCGAGGTCGACAGCGAGTATGCCGAGGCGCTTCCCGCGGTCGACGACGAGGTCGAGCCGGAGGCCGACGTCGTCGAGGCGGTCGTGCCCGTCGCCGCGGAGCCGGAGCCTGTCGAGGTCGTAGAGGCACCTGCCGAAGCGAGCGCGCCCGAGCCCGAAGAGCAGCCGGTCGCGGCTTCCGAGGAACCGGTAGCCGAAGTCGTTGCCGATGCCGCGCCGGTCTATGCCGACGCGCCTGCCGAGCCCTATGGGCAGCCGGAAACCTATGTCGAGCCTCTGCCGGCCGAGGGTCCGGTCGAGTATGTGGAAGCCCCCGCCGAGCCCGTCGAGGCAGTGGCCGAGGCGGCTGAATCCGTTGAAGAGCAGGCCGAGCCGAGCTGGCAGCCGCCGGCCGACGTGGAACTGCCGGCGGCGCAGGCGCATGACGCCGACGTTGCGGCGCCTGCCGAGCCTATCGCCGACGAAACCCACGAATACGCTCCGGTTGCGCCGGCAATAGAGCCTGAACCCGAGCCGGTTCACGAAGCGACCTGGGATGCACCCGCCGTCGAGCCGGCCGATCAAACGCCTGCACGTTCGGAATGGGAACTGCCGGACTGGGAAGACACGACGCCCGCGCCCGCACCGGTCGGACCGGATGCAAGGCTGGACGATGTGGTCGATGATGGCGGCGCGCCCGAGCTGCTCGGCATGCACCCGGTCGCGGAAGAGCCGCTTGCGGAAAAGCCCGTGGAGGTTGTGCCAGCGTCGCCCAAGGCCGACGCCAGCAAATCCTGGTCGTTCGACGACGATGATCCCTTTGCCTCGATTACGGAACGACCTGCGCAAAAGGCCAGCGACGACGATGTTTCCGACTGGTCTTGGCCGGTCGAAAAGACGACGCCGGCACCGGCGGCAACCTCGGCCGATGCCACAAGCCAGCAGGAGCGCGCCGGCACGGCATGGGATCATATAGACGATCTGCTCGGTCTCGAAGGTGGTGCGACCACTGCGGCAGGCGCTGCCGCGGGGGCCGCCTCTGCCAGGGACGCCGATCGCGGCATCGACATGCCGACAGCGGCTCCGTCGCGTCCGACATCCTATCGCGCGACGCCGAAGCCGCCGCGCTTCAGCGCCAAGCGCCTGGCGATTGCTGCCGGCCTGCTGCTCGTGCTCGGCGGTGGCGGCTTTGCCTACTGGCAGAACCGGGAAGCCGGCAATGCCTGGATCTCCGGCATGGTCGCATCGATCACCTCGGCTGTTTCCGGTACCGGTGAGGCGCCTGTCGAACAGACGACGCCCCCAGCGCAGACCGGGACGCAGACCGGCGAGACGACGCCGGCCCAGCAGCCCGCTGCCCACGACGACACGGCTGTCCAGGACAACACATCGACGAAATTTACCCAGCGTCTGCTTGCCGACGGCTCGGAGACCGACGCCGGCCCGGCCGTCGTCAACGGCGAGAACGCCGGCCAGGAAGGCAAGTCCGTCGCCCAGCAGACGGAAGCCGGTAAGCCGCCGGAAGACGTTGCCGGTACGCCCGGTGCCGAAGCCGGGGCCGCCGCCGGCCAGCAGCCGAGCGTTCAGCCGGATGTCGCCGTTGCCAATGGTGAAAAGATGTTCCTCTATGAGGAGCGGCTCGGCCAGTCTTCGCCAACGGCCATTCCGGGAACGGTCGCATGGTCGGTCAAGGAAGAGTCCCCCGGTGGAGACGCCAAGCCCGAGCCGGCAATCCAGGCGCAGATCACCGTGCCGGATCGCGGTCTGACCGCCCTCATGACGATCAAGCGCAATGCCGACCCGTCGTTGCCGGCAAGCCACGTGATCGAGTTCGTGTTCTCGCTGCCGCAGAACTTCGAGGGCGGCGCCATCGACGGCGTGCAGCGCGTCTCGATGAAGCGGACGGAGCAGGATCGTGGCGACGCGCTGATCGCGGTGCCCGCCAAGATCACCGACGACTTCCATATGATCGCGCTCAACGACTTCGCCGAAGCCGTTGGCAGCAACACCGAGCTGCTGCGCAGCCGTGGCTGGATCGATATCCCGCTCACCTACCGCAACGGCCGCCGTGCCCTGCTGACGCTCGAAAAGGGCCAGAGCGGCAACGAGGCGTTCAGCCAGGCCATGCGTGCCTGGGGATCGTCCGGCAACACGGCCGCGACTGGGCAATAGTCGCTGGCAGGTCAATGCGAAAAGACAACAAAAAACCCGGCGAGAATTTCGCCGGGTTTTTTCGTTTCATCCCAATCAGATCGCCGTTATGCGCCTTCGACGACGCGCAGCGATTGCGCGCGCTCAAGGGCTGCCTTGCGGACGGCGTCCTGAACCTTTTCGAAGGCTCTGACTTCGATCTGGCGCACGCGCTCGCGGCTGATATCGAACTCGGCCGAGAGGTCTTCGAGCGTGAGCGGATCTTCGGTCAGGCGACGCGCCTCGAAGATACGGCGTTCACGGTCGTTGAGAACCTTCATCGCATTGGCGAGCAAGGCCTTGCGGCTGTCGAGCTCGTCCTGCTCGATCAGGATCTGTTCCTGGTTGTCGTGATCGTCGACGAGCCAATCCTGCCATTGTCCGGACTCGCCCTCACTCGCCTTGATCGGCGCGTTGAGCGACGCATCGCCGGACAGGCGACGGTTCATCGAGATGACTTCGTCCTCGCTCACTTTCAGCGTGGTGGCGATTTCCTTGACGTGCTCGGGCTTCAGGTCGCCTTCGTCGAGCGCCTGGATCTTGCCCTTGAGGCGACGCAGGTTGAAGAACAGCCGCTTCTGATTGGCGGTTGTGCCCATCTTGACCAGCGACCATGAGCGCAGGATGTATTCCTGGATGGCAGCCTTGATCCACCACATCGCGTAGGTCGCGAGACGGAAGCCACGATCGGGCTCGAACTTCTTGACGGCCTGCATCAGGCCGACATTGCCTTCGGACACGACTTCGCCGATCGGCAGGCCATAGCCGCGATAACCCATCGCGATCTTGGCGACGAGGCGCAGGTGGCTGGTGACGAGCTTGTGAGCGGCTTTGCGGTCGTCATGCTCCTGATACCGCTTGGCGAGCATGTACTCTTCCTGCGGCTCGAGCATCGGGAATTTGCGGATTTCGTCGAGATAACGATTGAGGCCGCCTTCACCAGCGGCAATGGACGGTAAATTGTTTCGGGCCATGAAGCACCCCCCTTTATAGTCTCCGGCCTCCGGGCGGCAGGCCGGGCATGTGGGTCTTCGTCAAGACCCCACGAGGCTATGAAATAAGTACGGCGAAAGCATGATTCAAGGAGTCCGGTTTCACTAACATGTGACGCCGGAGGCAAGGAAGATCACGAATAGAGGCGCAGTCAACATCGGAATTCCGCGCCCCGTTTTCAAGAGGTTGCGTCAGGTCGCGGCTTGCAGGGCCACGACCAGGGCTTCCATGTCGTCGGGCATCGGCGCTTCGAAGTGCATGGTCTCGCCGGTGGCCGGATGCTCGAACTGCAGCATGAAGGCGTGCAGCGCCTGACGATGGAACCGGCTGACAACCGACTTGGCCGCTTCGGGCAAAAGGTTGGCCTTGGTGCGGAAGGCGGCGCCATATTCCGGATCGCCGATCAGCGGGTGGCCGATATGGGCCATGTGCACGCGGATCTGGTGGGTGCGACCGGTTTCGAGATGGCATTCGACCGTCGAGGCAAGGCAGGTGCCGTCGGGCTTTTCCAGATAGCGCTCCACCACCTCGTAATGGGTGATTGCCTCGCGCGCATCGTCGCTGTCCTCGCGCTTGACGGCGCGCTTGGTGCGGTCGCCGGCGCGTCCGAGCGGGGCGTCGATGGTGCCCTTCAATTGGCGGGGCCGTCCCCAGACGACGGCCCTGTAGGCGCGTTCCAGCGGGCCGGTGCGACCGTGGTCGGCAAACTGGTCCGACAGGTGGCGATGGGCAGCGTCGTTCTTGGCCACGACCATGACCCCGCTCGTCTCCTTGTCGAGCCGGTGCACGATGCCCGGCCGCTTGACGCCGCCGATGCCGGACAGGCTGCTGCCGCAATGATGGATCAGCGCGTTGACCAGCGTGCCCGTCCAGTTGCCGGCGCCGGGATGAACCACCAGGCCGGCCGGCTTGACGAGAACGATAAGATGGTCATCCTCGTAGAGCACCTCGAGCGGGATGTCTTCGCCCTTGGGCTCCGGGTCTTCCGGCTCGGGCAAATCGATCTCGAAATGGTCGCCCGGCTGCACCTTCTTCTTCGGTTCCGTGACCGGCTTGCCGTTGATGGTGACAGCGCCCTGCTCGATCAGGCTCTTGATCCGGTTGCGCGAAAACTCGCCGGAAAGCGCCTCGGTCAGGAAGGAATCGAGCCTGCCTGCGGCATCCTCGCCGGCCGTCAGGACTTTCCTATTGGCTGCTGCTTGTTTAAAGGGGTCGTTCATTCCGTTTTCAAATCCGATTAAAGGCCAATCATGACCGCGACCGCGCCCGATGACCAGGAAGACAAGCCGCTAGACCCGGCGATGGAAAATGTCCGCCGCAAGATGGTGAAGCTGCAGCTCGTCTCGGCCGGTGTGATGCTGGTGATGCTTATGGCCGTCCTCGGAACGATTGTCTACAAGCTGACCCGCACGGACGACAAGGTGCCGGCGCAAGCGGCGGCCATCGCCGTTCCGAGCGAAGCGCCGGTCAATGCGGTTGCGGCCCTCCCGGCCGGCTTCACGGTGACCAATGTCGCGCTGTCCGGCTCGCAGGTGCTGTTCTACGGCAATCTGCCGGGCGCCGAGCCGCGAGCCATCGTCTTCGACATCACCGCCGGTCGCATCGTCGCCGACATCACCGTTCGGACCAACTGACGGCATGGCCCCGTCGTTATCGCCTCCGATCCGCATCGACGATCCGGCAGATCCGCGCATCGCCGGGCTGGTGTCGATCAAGGAGCGCGACCTGACGGGGCGCGAGGGGCGCTTCATCGCCGAAGGCACGGTGGTCTTGCGCATGCTCGCGGCGGCGCATCACGCCGGCCGTGGGCTGGCCGCCGAGGCCATCCTGCTTCTCGAAAGCCGCGTGGCCGGTGTCGAGGCAATCCTTGCCGATTTTCCGGCCGATGTGCCGGTTTATGTCGCGGCGGCGCCGGTGTTCGACGCCATTGCCGGTTTCAATATGCACCGCGGCGTGCTGGCGCTCGGACGACGGGACGGTGTGGCCCGGCGAGACGCGGTGATCGCCGCGCTTCCGGCGTCAAGCCTTGTGCTCGCCGCCTGCGGCATCTCCAATCATGACAATATGGGCTCGCTGTTTCGCAATGCGGCGGCGTTCGGCGTCGATGCGGTACTGATGGACGAGACGAGCTGCGACCCGATGTATCGCAAGGCGATCCGGGTGTCCGTCGGCTCGGTGCTGACGGTGCCGTTCGCACGCGAGGGCTCGGCGTCAACGCTGATCGAGCGGCTGCGGGACGAAGGCTTTGCAATCTGGGGCCTGTCGCCGGCCGGCGAGACCGATATCGGCGGCATACCGCCGGCTGCACGCACCGCCCTGCTCGTCGGTACGGAAGGCGAGGGCCTCCCGGCCTCCATCCTCAATGCCGTGCGCACGGCGCGCATTCGCCAGCGGCCCGGGCTCGACAGCCTCAATGTTTCGATGGCGGCCGGCATCGCACTGCATCAGGTCGCCCTCATCAACGGCCGGATCTGAAGGCCGAACAGGGCGTGCCCAGTCACGTCGCGATCACCAGGGCGCGGCGGATGCGCTAGAAGCCACGGATCCCGGATCGACGCGGATCGCATGGACATGGCGCCACGCCCGCGCGGCGCGGCTCATTCCTTGGGCAGGATTTCCTTTGCCCGACGGGCCAGGCTCTTGCGGCCTGTCGTTTCGCTCGTCTCCTCGCCCGCAAGCAGGCCGGGGATCGGCGAGGCAGCCCCCTCGCGTGTCGCCGTCAGTGCCACCATGCCGGCGGCGATTTCTGCGACTTCCTCGCGAAGCGCGTCGTCATGGGCGGCGGTCTTCGAATTGGCCAGGCGCTCGGACAGGGCGGTTGCCCTGTTCTTGAGCTCGTCGGACAGCGCCGCAGTCTCGACCGGCGCTGCCGGCTGCGCTGCAATCTTGCCCAAACGGCTCGCAACAATCTCCGACGGCGCATCGGCTCCTGCGCGGCGGTCCTTGCGCGCCGGGAAGGCGACGCCTGCCGTGCGCAGCGCCTTGGCCGCATCCCGCATATCCTGGTTCACGTCCTTCACCTTCGTCTTCAGCCGTTCGATCTCATCGGCGCGGCGTTCAAGCGCGCTTTCGCGGTCAGCACCCGCCGCCAGTTCCCGGGCGAGCTTGTCTTCGAGCCGCTGGAGGCGGCTTTCGTCGCGCGCAAGGCGCAATTCCAGCTCCTTGGCGCGGGCGCTCTCCGTTTTCAGATCGGCACGCAGGGCTTCGCGCTCGTCGCGCAGCGTTGCAATCCGGCTCTTCAGGTTTTCCGTTTCGGTGTCGCGGGCGGCGAGGTCAATGCGCAGATTGTCGCTATCGGCGGTATGCTGCGTCAGCTGGTTCGTCTGGGTCTGGATCGTCTGTGCCTTGTCGGCGTTGTCACGCTCGACCGTTTCAAGCGACGCCTTCATGCGCTCCAGCCGCTGCTCGAACTGGCGGATCGCCGAGCGCATGTCGGCTGCTTCCACGTTCATGTCGGCAAGCTGGGCATGCAGGTCCGCATTCTCGCCGCTGAGGCGCCGCGCTTCCTTCAAGGTCTTTTCGTTGGTCAACATCAGCGACACGCCCTTGTCGCGCTCCCGCTTCAGCGACTGAAGCGTGCGGGCGTTCTCGGCCGCATAGGTGGCGCGCGCGGCATCCTTCTGCGCGCGCACTTCCTGCGGGCTCAGCGGCATGGTCGCCTTCAGCCGATCCTCGGCAAAGCGCACGATGCGGCGGTGAATAGCCGGCGCGACGAGAAGGCCGATGATGATCGCCGTCAGGAAGCCCAGGGCAAAGAGGAGCGAGAATTCAATCACGAGCTGGCCGTTTCAAAGCTGGACCGGAAGCAAACGCCCCGCCTGACCGCAAGGGTCAAAGCAAGGCGCTTCATGTCATATCTGTGCACTAAACATGACGTTCCGTGCGCTGCAAGTATTGGCGGCGGGATTTTGCCGAGGGGCGCCTGCCATCGACGGCGCTGCGCGTCTAAAGAAACGCGCAACGGTCGCTGTAGCATTCTGGTTTGCTGCACGTCATTTCCTCATATCGAATGGGTCCGAGGAAACATGGTGCAGCTCAGAAGGGGTTCCAGGTGGGGTTCTGCGTCATCTTGAGATAGCCGACATTGATCCCGAGCCGGGCGCCGATACCGGTGCGGATCGGGACGACGACGATCTGCTCGTCGGTCAGGACCGTCATGCCGACGCCGGCCACCACGTAGGCGGAGCCGGAGACGCCGCCAAACCGTTTGTAGAGCGCCGGCACGCTCGGCAGGTTGTAGACCAGCATCATCGCGCGGCTGCCCTGGCCACCCCAGTCGATGCCGAGCGACGGGCCCTGCCAGAAGACATTGTGCTGGCCGGCATTCTTGGTGTTGAGTTCGCCTTCGCCGTAGGTCAGGCCGGCGATGAAGGCGCCGGAGCCTTCCTGGCCGAGAATGTAGCCGTTGGGCAGGCCGTAGCGTTCGAAGGCACGCTCCACCACCTTGGCAAGGCCGCCTGAGGTTTCGCCGAAGAAGCCGTGGCCGGCATCGACGATCTCCTGCATCGAATACTGGCTGTTGTTCGCCTGCTGGGCCTGGGCGGCGGATATGGCGCCCGCCATCAGGACAATCGTCGCCAGGATTGCGCGGCTGGCCGTCTTGGCCGCCTTCATGATCTGCTGCATCGTTTCCTCCGTCAGGCGCGAAAATCACTCGCTTGCGGGTTTGCTGGGGCCGGCATCGGCAATGATGACTCGGCCAGCGGGTTCTGGACCATTTCCCTGCAATTTGAACCGATGGTCTTAACAATCGGTTTACCAAATGTGGTGTCATTATGATCCACTGATGAACGGCTGTGCCGGGCAGCCCGTGGCTTGCGTCTGCGCGCGGGAGGCTTTACCGGCTTTGCCCGAGCGCGTGCCTCATATCCGCACGCCGATGGAACCGAACAAGGAACGACGATGGCGAAGAATCCGAACCTGACACTGACGGGACCCGATCTGGCCGCGCTGCTGTGCAGCCGGGTTTGCCACGACGTCATCTCGCCGGTCGGGGCCATCAACAACGGCCTGGAATTGCTCGATGAAGGCGGCGCCGACGCCGACGCCATGGACCTCATCCGCACCAGCGCCCTCAACGCTTCGGTCAGGCTGAAGTTCGCCCGTCTCGCCTTTGGTGCATCCGGCTCGGTCGGCGCATCGATCGACACCGGCGAAGCCGAAAAAGCCGCCAAGGATTTTGCCGCTGCAGAGAAGAAGACCGAGGTTAACTGGCACGGGCCGCGCGCCATCATCGCCAAGAACCGGGTCAAGCTGCTGTTGAACCTCTTCCTCATCGCCTATGGCGCGATCCCGCGCGGCGGCGTCATCGACATCACGCTCGAAAATCCCGAACTCGATGCGGTGTTCACGCTGAACTGCAAGGGCCGGATGATGCGCGTTCCGCCGCGCCTGGTCGAGCTTCTCTCCGGCACGCCGGAGGAGGCTGTCGATGCCCATTCGATCCAGCCATATTACACGGTGCTGCTCGGCGAAGAGGCCGGCATGACGATCGATGTGGTTTCGACCGGCGAAGCGATCATCTTCACCGCGCGCATGGCGCAGGTCGACGCCTGAGCCGGTCAGCATTTTTCATTTTGAGACAACTCCGGCGCGGTCAGGTGACTGACACCGCGCCGGATTTCGGCATGGCCGCAACGCGGGTGCCTTGTGCGCCGGGCCTTCGCTCGGGTTCGCAGAAAAATTAATGTTTTCAGAGCGTTGAAACCGGCCGGAAAGCAGGCGTTAAGCACGCTCCGTAACGAAATCTTTGCCAAATTTGTATAGGGTTGTTTCAGGCGCGCGAATGCGCGTATAGGTAAGGCATGAAGGGAGTTGGACATGCGGCGCTTGATGATTGCCGACGGCTCGGATGTCGTCAGGAAAGTTGGGAAACGTATTCTGTCCGGCATGGGCTTCCTTGTTTATGAAGCCCCGAGCGGGCTCGAGGCGCTGGTGCGCTGCGAAGCCGAGCTGCCGAATATCCTCGTGGTCGATGCCGGCCTGGAAGGCGCACTCGATCTCATCGCCAATATCAGGCGGTTGCCGAACGGCGCATCGGTGCGCATCTACTACTGCGTCGTCGAGGCGGATCTGAAAAAGATGATGGCGGGCAAGCGCGCCGGTGCCGACGACTTCCTGTTGAAGCCCTTCGACCGCAAGATTTTGACAAGCGTCTTTGCCAGCCAGTCCATGGCCGCCTGAGGCGCCGAGGCGAGGCACACCACATTCTGGACCGAACGAGCCGCGGCAACTGCTGCGGCTTTTTGCTGTCTGCCTTCCTTTGAAGCGCGCGTTGAAAGCGAAGGGCAGGGCGCGGCTCTCTTCGCGCCTTGCGCGTCCGTTGCCATGCGGCAGTTGACAACAACGGACCGGAAGCCTGTTTCGCGGCGCCAATGCGACGCCGGACGCTGTCATCAGCGCGCCTGACAGCGCTGCGAAGACGAAAAAACCCGCCGGCAAGGGCGGGTTCGTTCAAAGGAATTCCGTTGGCGTCATGCCTGGATATGCGGGTCCATGCCGCGCCCGAAACTAAGCCTGAAATCAGGCGGTTTCGGCGTATTCCGCGCCATCCGGCTCGCGCAGGACGTAGCCGCGGCCCCAGACGGTTTCGATGTAGTTGGCGCCGCCTGCAGCGTTGGCAAGTTTCTTGCGCAGCTTGCAGATGAAGACGTCGATGATCTTCAGTTCCGGCTCGTCCATGCCACCATAGAGGTGGTTGAGGAACATTTCCTTGGTCAGCGTCGTGCCCTTGCGCAGCGAAAGCAGCTCGAGCATCTGGTATTCCTTGCCGGTGAGGTGGACGCGCTGTCCGCCGACTTCCACCGTCTTGGCGTCGAGATTGACGATCAGTTCGCCGGTCGAGATGACCGACTGGGCATGACCCTTGGAACGGCGGACGATCGCATGGATGCGTGCCACCAGCTCGTCCTTGTGGAACGGCTTGGTCATGTAGTCGTCGGCGCCGAAGCCGAGACCGCGAACCTTGTCTTCAATGCCTGCCATGCCGGAGAGGATGAGGATCGGCGTCTTCACCTTGGAAAGACGCAGGGTTCTCAAGACCTCGTAGCCGGACATGTCAGGCAGGTTGAGGTCGAGAAGGATGATGTCGTAGTCGTAGAGTTTGCCGAGATCGACGCCTTCCTCACCGAGATCGGTGGTGTAAACGTTGAAACTCTCGGACTTGAGCATCAGCTCAATGCTCTGAGCCGTTGCGCTGTCGTCTTCAATTAGTAGAACCCGCATATTCTTCCCCTTTTCCGCCGCCCAAGGTCATCGTGGCCCCCTTACGCGATACGGATCCAGTCGTTGCCTGATTTGGAGGCTGCCATCAAATGGTTAACAAATTCTGATTCACTCTGGCAAGGTGTATCGAGATTGTTAAATATTTTTAGCAGTCTCCTGATTTCAAACGTGAATCCAAAATGGCACTTTTCATGCGAAACATGAGGAAATGCCGCTATCTGACTCTTCTGACTCGTTAATGCCGGGGCCGTCATATTTCGTGCCTCAGTATTTACGGAGCCTTAAATCATCGACCCTATGATTAACGATGCCCGTAAACGAAAGGTTACCAGCGGTAGGCTTTTGTTAATATCGCTGAAGATTTTTCGTTTTCTGCCTGTTGGGCAGGCTCGATGGGCCAAATCAGTAACCGGGGTCTCGTTATCCACGGGAGTATTGCGTATGAAAGCACGTGAGAGCCTTGTCCGCCTGAAGGAATTTCAGGTCAGGGAGAAGCAGCGTCAGCTGAGCCAGCTTCAGATGATGATGGCTGAGTTCGAACGGATGACCAAGGATCTGGAAAATCAGATTGTTTTCGAGGAAAAGAAGTCGGGTATTTCCGATCCCTCGCATTTTGCCTATCCCACTTTCGCCAAGGCCGCTCGTCAAAGAGCCGACAATCTTCAGGTCTCCATCCGGGAACTGAAGATGCAGCAGGATGCTGCCGAACTCGCGCTCGAAGAAGTGCAGGCCGAACATGCGAAGGCGGCGGCACTCGAGGAACGGGACACGACGACGCGTCTTCGGGCGTAATCGTTTCGAGGCAGATGATTTTCATTCTTTGTCGGGCGATGCCGATGGCATGGCCCGATCCGGCACGATTGTCACAAAAATGAAAAACCCGCGCGACAGCTTGCTGTCGGGCGGGTTTTCTCATTTCGGGATAGCCCGGGCTTGCCTCAGGCCTGGATGACGTCCTGCCAGTCGGGATGGCGCAGCGCCTGCGCGCGCATGAAGGGGCAGAGCGGAATGATCTTCCAGCCACCCTTGCGCGCTTCGTCGATTGCATGTTTCGCCAGCGCCTGGCCGACGCCCTTGCCGCGCAGTTCGTCGGGCACCAGCGTATGGTCGACGATAACGAGCTTTGGCGACGACCGGGAATAGGTCATCTCGCCGGTGTGGCCCTCGACGGTGGTGGAATAGCGGCCATGCGACCCGGTTTCTTCGTGTACGATATCCATCCTGGCGTCCTTCCCGTTCAACGTTTGCGTGTTGTCGGGGATGCTACAGCAGGATGGCGTCGTTCGAAACCGCCCCGATGGGCCGGAACGGGAAACGCACTGTCGCCGAAATGAAGCGTTCCGGCGCGCCGGCTGCGTTGCGTGGGAATGCCTCGGCGACAAGAACGAAGGCGGCGGCCACCGGGAAACCCGGAGCCGCCGCGCAACCTATGGCCCTGTCGAGGGCTCTTCTAGTGGCGATACTGCTGGATGCGTGTCGTGCGCAGTCCGGCCAGGCCGTGATCGTTGATGGAGGACTGCCAGGACAGGAATTCCTCGACAGTGAGGGTATAGCGTTCGCACGCTTCCTCAAGGCTCAAAAGGCCACCGCGTACAGCGGCAACCACCTCAGCCTTCCTGCGGATGACCCAGCGCCGGGTATTCGCCGGCGGCAGATCCGCAATCGTCAGAGGACTGCCATCGGGGCCGATGACATATTTTACGCGTGGTCGCATCATTTCGGTCATGGGACTCTCTACACAAACTCAAGACCATATGACGCTGACCTTAGCCCGCCACATTTAACATTTGCCTAAGCGGTCGGTAACAATTTACTCATAATTTTAAAGACTTCCGCACCGTCCCTCGATCGTTTCCGCAACGTCGCGGCGGCGACCGCGACGTCTGCAAATCCCCACAATCGGCGCCCAATTGCCCGGAAAGCTTTGGATTAACGCGGATTTGTCATGGGAGCCATGCAATTACCACATTTCACTTTAACTAAAATTCTTGGTAACGAGGCGCCGAAATAAAGGATGAGCGACGTTTGCGCGCTCCCGATTCATTCTTGGTGCATTGTCGTATTTTTCACAACCGGTCGCGTTGCTTTCGCGGGCATGCCGGAGAGGGTGGCTGTATTTTGGCTGCCGGGTGAAGTTCATGCGCCGGGTGATTTTCGGGGCGGTTTGTATTCTCTCGACCAGGTGCGTTGGCACCGGTGATGTGGTGATCAGAGATGAAGGAATCGAATGAACCAGCCTTGCTGCGCGAGGCTGAGACGGCGGACATGATTTCCGAAATCGATACGGCTGCCGTCCGCACGGAATATGAACTGCTGCACCTGATGCGGCGGCTGATCGCGCGTTACGGCTTCGGCCATTTCATGATCGCGCGGCTGCCGCTGGCCGAGCAGCAGCGCTTTTCCGAGCGGCTGGTGCTGAGCAACTGGCCCTCGGAGCTGGTGCGCCAGTACGACGCCTGCGAGACCTTCCAGTCGAGCGTGCTGGTCGAACGCCTGCGCGCCACGAAGCTGCCGGTCAACGGCGGCGCAGAACTGCTCGATGCGGCCGGAAAGCCGGCCGATGCGGCGATGGTGCACCGGCTATTGGCTCATCCTGATATGGCCCGCCATTTCGCCGTGCAGTTGCACACCTCCAGCGGCGATCCCTTCGTCGCCATGCTGTCGGGCCGGCGCGAGCCGCCCGTCGGCGTCGAGCAGGCGACGCTCTATCTCTCGCTCGTGCAATTGTTCGAATGCCTCGAGCGCACGTTCGATACCGGCAGTGCCGCGCGCGAAAAGCTGTCGAGCCGGGAGATCGAATGTCTGCGCTGGGCAGCCGCCGGCAAGAGCAGCGACGAGATCGCCATCATCCTCGGCATCTCCACCTATACGGTGAGCAGCTATTTCAAGAGCGCCACCCGCAAGCTCGATGCGGTCAACCGCATGCAGGCGATCGCCCGCGCCATGCGGCTGAAGCTGATCTGAACAGGATCGCTTCGACCGGACTTGCGCCATCGCGCACCCTTGCCGCCGGGCGGACAAGTTTCTATATGTCGGCGACTGGAGCACGTCGCGCAGAACTGCGCAGCGGTTTTGCGATGTCGGCCTGCTCGAAAACAACAATTGAGAAGCGCTGCAGGTGAACCCTCATGGGCGGCGCGCTTCGGAGCGAAGCCGCAAAGGGCGGCAGCTATGCTCCGGAACTTGCAATGCTGCAGCGATTTTTGTGTGCGCGACGGGGCGCGCGCAGCGCTGCAGAAGCCGACAGCATGCCGCGCGCCATCATGCCGGCATTGCATCGCATGACGCGTGAAACAGGGCGGGCGCTGTTGTCGCCGCCCAAAGGCCGGATTGGATGCCGTGAACAGTCTCGATTTTGATCGCAAGCCCGAAGATACGCGTGTCGTCGTCGCCATGTCCGGCGGCGTCGATTCCTCCGTCGTCGCCGGCCTGCTCAAACGCGAGGGCTACGACGTTCTCGGCATCACGCTGCAGCTCTACGATCATGGCGCTGCCGTGCACCGCGCCGGCTCCTGCTGCGCCGGCCAGGACATCGACGATGCGCGCCGCGTCTGCGAAACACTCGGCATTCCGCATTACGTGCTCGATTACGAAGCGCGCTTCCGCGAAACGGTGATCAACCCGTTTGCCGAAAGCTATGTCGCCGGCGAAACGCCGATCCCCTGTGTTGCCTGCAACCAGACAGTCAAGTTCGCCGATCTCCTGGCGACCGCCAGGGAGCTCGGTGCCGATGCGCTGGCGACCGGCCACTATATTCGCTCGCGCCCGAGCCCCAACCCGCGCCATGCCGGCCAGCGGGCGCTCTATCGCCCGACGGATGCCGATCGCGACCAGAGCTACTTCCTTTTTGCCACCACCCAGGAACAGATCGACTATCTGCGCTTCCCGCTCGGCCATCTCTCGAAGGCCGAAACCCGCGTGCTCGCCGACGAGATGGGTCTCGTCGTCGCCCAGAAGGCCGACAGCCAGGACATCTGTTTCGTGCCGCAGGGCAAATACAGCGACATCGTCACGAAGCTGAAGCCGAACGCGGCGCTTGCCGGCGAGATCGTGCATCTCGACGGCCGCGTGCTCGGCACCCATGACGGCATCCTGCACTATACGATCGGCCAGCGCCGCGGCATCGGCATCGCCACCGGCGAGCCGCTCTATGTCGTCTATCTCGACGCCCGCTCGCGCCGCGTCATCGTCGGCCCCAGGGAAGCGCTGGAAACGCGCCGCGTCTATCTGCGCGACGTCAACTGGCTGGGCGACGAGGATCTGGAAACCGTGGCGGCGGAAGGCTTCGATTGTTTCGCCAAGGTCCGCTCCACCCGCCAGCCGGCGCCGGCGATCCTGAAGCGCGATGCGGAAGGTCTCTATGTCGAGCTTGCCGAGGGCGAAGCGGGCATTGCACCCGGCCAGGCCTGCGCACTCTATTCCGGCATCGGCGAAGACGCCCGCGTCTATGGCGGCGGCTTCATCCGCAAATCCGAGCGCGAGGCCGGTGCGGAGGCCGCATTGAAGGTGCTTCTGGCAGCGCCTGCGGCCGCCTGAGCCGATCATTTCCGATCGCGCGGGAAAACTTCACATTTTCCCCGTGACTTGGGTTGACACTAGGCGGAACCGGGCCTTATAAGCCGCCCGTCCAGTCAAGACGGCTTCTTCTTCGAAGCGCTGACGCGGTACCCGGCGGAGTAGCTCAGTAGGTTAGAGCAGAGGAATCATAATCCTTGTGTCGGGGGTTCGAATCCCTCCTCCGCTACCATTTCTTCACTTGATAAATTAATCTGGTTTGGCGCGGGTCTTCTGCATTCGCTCGCCTTTGCTGATCCACGACAGCTGCCCCGCGCCGCAACGGAAATGGTGATCTCTCCTTGCAACCTGCTCTATCGCTGAGCGCTGAGCGGACGCTTCGAGCGGCGGACGCAGTGCAAAGGAGGGTGATTGCTCTTGCCGGGGCCAGTGAGGCCCTCAAGGCCCTGAATGCCTGTGCGCGGTGAAACGTCGTCGCTGCCAGCCGCCGGCATCTGGTGGCCTTCAGCGATGGCGGCGAGGAGTTCAGGGCGAAGGCCGTCGCCGCGTGCCGCTGCGATTGTGTGGAGGGTGAGCAGGCGCATCATCTTTGGCTCCATCGCTTGATGGAGCATCCTCGCGCCTTGGTGTCGGCCAAGCCACCCGTTTCCTGCTCGCCGGAAACGGAGACGCTGGCATTTCAGCGGTGGATCGACGAGGTGATGGTGCTGTAGTCCGGCAGGGTGATCTCGGCCAGTTCGGCTGCGCGATATTGGGACAGGGCAACGTGCATGAAGGCGATCACTGCGACCGAAAAGGCCAGTACGGTGATGGAAACGCCGAAGCCGGTCTTGATCATGTCCGTATCCTCCAAGCCTTGTGTTCGTTGCTGAGAGACTGTCAAACCGTGACACGGAGACTATCGTGTGGCGTCGAATGTGCTGTTCCCCGGGTAACACGCGGTATGGTTAACGAAATATGAACAGGAAATGCGGTGCCGGCCGGCGCCAAATGCGGCAACGGCGGGCACGCCACCCGGCCGCGACGGCATCTTCGGGAGACAGTTCAGGCGCGGTCCGCCTGGCGAAACCTCAGGCCGCCTTGCAGCAGCGGGCGCTACTTGCCGAGCCGGGCAGCGGCATCGGGATCCATCTGCAGCTTGATCCGCATTTCCATTCTGGCAGGAGTGCCGGCCGGCCGCTTCGGAAACGGCGCCGCCCGCCTGACTGCGGCGATCGCCTCGGCATCGACCTTGCGGTTGCCGGACGACCGGTAGACTGACGCCGACAGCAGATCGCCGTTCCTGCCGATGAAAAAGCGCACTTCCGTCGTCAAGGGTTTGCGCTGTCCTTGCTTTTCCTGTGCCTGATGCTGGTCAGCCTTCGTCGATGTGGCGTGGGCGGGCACGCCGGCGACGATCGAGATGGCGCAGAGAATAGGGAGGAGTGCTTTCATGGGACGGCCTGGCGGATCTGATGATGCATGTGTCTGCTGCTAAAGCAGTTTTCGATGCCTGGCGCGAGGGCGGATGTCGAAATCTCCCCCGCACGAAAACACTTTTTCCGTGTGGCTGGCGTCAGCCTGATCGCGTTTTGCGTTAGAGCCGAAAGTTGCTATGCAATGATCGCATCTGACGGGGAGCGAGACCATGACGAAGACAGCGCATGAGAACGAAGTCGAGCGGATCGGCCAATTGATCGCCGACGTCGAGCGGGCGCAGAACGAGCGGTCGCCGGAGGATTTCCTGCGGCATTTCACGCGTGACGCGGTATGGGTGACCGCCTTCGGGCGACGGCTGACCGGCCGCGACGAGATCGCGGCCTTTACCCGCAAGGTGCTGACGCCGGCGCTCGGCAACCAGTACGCCCGCTACGAGGCGGTGCACATCTCCTTCCTGCGGCCCGACGTGGCCGCCGTCAACGTGCGCCAGCGCCCGGTGCTCGCCGACGGATCACCGATCCCGGGCGAGGCGGAGGGCAGCCCGCTTTACATCCTGGTGAAGGAGGGCGAGCGCTGGATGATCGCCGTCGGCCAGAACACCAAGGTCCAGACGGAGGCGATCGTCACACAGCAAAACCAGATCGACGCCGGCAACGAAGACTAGCGCCCGCAATTGCCGTCGCCTGTTAGCCCGGCGATCGCGGCGCGGTCGTTCGTCCGTCGATGACGACAGTAGACCTATCGCTCCAGCATCGTGGCGGCATTTGGTCTCGACGGCCGTTGCCTGCAGCTCAGCCGTTCTCAGAGCTGCTTGACCGTATCGATCTCGATCAGAAACAGCTCGCACCTTGCTGGCGCCTTCGATCTTGCCGCAAGTGGCCCGGAAACGATCACGGCGTCGCCGGCTGAAAGCGCGCGCGTCTGGCCGTCGCTCTCAAGTTCAACCGTGCCGCGATGACAGAAGACGAGGATCGTTGCCGCCTCGCTTTCGACCGAATTTTCGCCCTGGACGTCCAGCCTGCGCACGTGATGCGTGAGCCTGCCCCGGCGGGTCATGACGTTGAGGTCGACGATGGTGCCGTCGATCAGGTTTGCCGACGTCGCGACATCGGCAGGGAAGGCGAGCGGCGCTGCCGCCTGCGTCAGCGGCGCAGGTTCGCGACCTTCGATCAGAAGCGTCATGCCGTTGCCTTCGAGGATCGACAGGGTTCGGTCGATGCCAGGGAAGGCCGAGAAGGGGCCATCGCTGGCGACCGTCGCCATGCTGACGCGCCAGTCGAATTCCGAGAGCGACGCCCCCTCCGGAAACACCGCGATCTCGATGGTTTCGCCGCCGCCGTTTTTCCAGGGCATGCGCTTGTGGCCGGAGGCAGGCAGCAGTTTCATGGCGTCTCATCCTGAATGATGTGGCGCATGCGGTCGAAATCCTCGTTCATCGGCCTGTCGTCGGCATAGTGGGGAACGGCGGCGCGGATGCGCTGGTGGAGGGCGTCGGTTCGCTTTGCCTTGGCCGTCGGGCGCGGCTGCAGGTCATAGGCCTGGGCGGCGGCGAGAAGCTCGATGGCAAGAATGCGCTCCAGGTTGTCGACGATCGCCAGCGCCTTGAAGGCGGCGGGCGTGGCATGCGTCAGGATATCCTCCTGCAGCGCCGAAGTGATGCCGCCGTCGAGGCTGGCGGGCACCGCCAGCCGCCGGTTTTCCGCGCCAAGGGCCGCCGCCGTGTACTGGGCGATCATGTAGCCCGAGGACACGCCGCTGTCGCCGGCGAGAAAGGCGGGCAGGCCGCTGACGAGCGGGTTGACGAGCCGGTCGATGCGGCGCTCGGAAATGGCCGCGACTTCGGCGACGGCAACCGCGAGGCTGTCCATGGCAAGGCCGAGGGCGGCTCCGACCGCATGCGCCTGGGAGTGCACCTCGGGTGCTTCCGGCGTCCCGGCGACGGCGGGATTGTCGGTGAGGCTTGCGAGCTCCCGGTCGACCGCTTCAGCCACGTGAACGAAGGCGTCGCGGGCCGCGCCATGCACATGCGGAACGGCGCGCAGGCTCAAGGGATCCTGTGTGCGCGTGCCGGCGCTGGCCGCCAGCATCGGGCTATCGGCCAGGAACGCGCGCAGTGTTTTGCCCACCGCCTGCAGCCCCGGCGAATGGCGCAGCGCCAAAGGTCCCTCAGCAAAGGCGTTGGCCTGGCTGCCGAGGTTTTCATAGGTGAGTGCCGCTGCCGCATCCGCCCAGGCAAAGAGCGCATTCGTTCGCGACAGCGCCAGGGCTGCGAGACCCGTGGCGCAGGGCGTGCCGTTGACGAGGCTCAGGCCCTCCTTTGCTTGCAGCTGCAGCGGCTGGAGCCCGATCCGGCGCAGCGCTTCGGCACCGCCCAAGATATCCTTGCCGTCGTTCACCGTGCCATGGCCGATCAGCACGAGACCGATCGATGCGGCATGGGTGAGATAGCCGACCGAGCCGCGCGAGGGAATGTTGGGGATGAGACCGGCATTGAGCAGCGCCAGGAGCGCCTCGACCGTTTCGATGCGCACGCCGGAATAGCCGTGGGCAAAATTGGCGATCTGGGCCGCCATTACCGCGCGTGCTTCCGCTCGCCCCAGCGGTTCGCCGACGCCGCAAGCGTGGCTGAGGATGATGTTGCGCGACAGCGCCTGCTGGTTTTCCCTGTCGATGATGACATCGCAGAGCGCGCCGACGCCGGTGTTGATGCCGTAGCCGCGGATGCCGCGGTCGACCAGCGCCTCGACCACGGCGCGCGCCTTGACGATGCGGCTGCGCGCCGCGTGGGAAAGCGCAAGCGGGGCGCCGTTCGCGACCGCGGCGATTTCCGCCCAGTCTGCCGGTCCATCAAGCGTGATGTTTTCAGTCATGCGCTTCCGGCCTTCCCTGGCGACGTTGGACGAAACGGGCGACATAGTCGTTGGCGGGGTTGTCGAGAATATCGTCCGGCGTTCCCACCTGCACCACCTGGCCGTCCTTCAGGATGGCGATTTCCGAGCCGATGCGCAAAGCCTCGTCGAGATCGTGGGTGATGAAGACGATGGTCTTCGACAGGTTCTGCTGCAGCTGCAGCAACTGGTCCTGCATGTCGGCGCGGATCAGTGGGTCGAGTGCCGAGAAGGCCTCGTCCATCAGGATCACGTCGGTATCGGCGGCGAGCGCCCGGGCAAGGCCGACGCGCTGCTTCATGCCGCCCGAGAGCTGGTGCGGGAATTTGGCGTCGTAGCCGGAAAGGCCGACCGTCTCGATCCATTTCATGCCGATGTCGCGGGCGTCCGCCTTGGAGAGGCCGCGCACCCGCTGGCCGTAAACGACATTCTGCAAGACGGTGCGGTGCGGCATCAAAGCGAAACTCTGGAACACCATGCTGACGCGGTGCATGCGGAAGGTACGCAGCGCCTTGGCGTCGAGATCGAGGATGTTGCTGCCGTCGAAGGCGACCTCTCCGCTGGTCGGTTCGATCAACCGGTTGATGTGGCGCACCAGCGTCGACTTGCCGGACCCCGACAGGCCCATGATGACGAAGATCTTGCCGGCGCCGATCGTCAGGCTGACGTCGTTGAGACCGACGCTGCAGCCGGAGCGGGCGAGGATCTGCGCCTTGTCGAGGCCGTCGCGGGCCATGGCAAGCGCAGCCTTCGCGTCATGGCCGAAGATCTTGTAGACGTTGCGGATCTCGATATCAGCCATTGCGGGGATCCTCCGTCCGGCTCTTGCCGAAACCTTGCGTGATGCGGTCGAGTACGATGGCCAGGATGACGATGCCGATGCCGGCCTCCAGGCCCTTGCCGACGTCGAGTGTCTGGATGCCGTTCAGCACCTGTTCGCCGAGGCCACGCGCACCGATCATCGAGGCGACGACCACCATCGACAGCGCCATCATGATCGTCTGGTTGAGGCCAGCCATGATCGTCGGGGTGGCGAGCGGCAGTTCGACGCCGAAGAGGATCTGGTTGGGGCTGCCGCCGAAGGCGGTCGCCGCCTCGACCACCTCATGGTCGACCTGGCGGATGCCGAGATCAGTGAGGCGAATGAGCGGCGGCACCGCATAGATGATCGTCGCGAGGATCGCCGGCACCTTGCCGAGGCCGAAGAGCATCAGCGCCGGGATGAGGTAGACGAAGCTCGGCATGGTCTGCATCACGTCGAGCACAGGAAGCGTGATGTTGCGCACCAGCCGGCTCTTGGCGACGAGGATGCCCATGGGCACGCCGATTGCCACCGACACCAGGGTTGCCATCAGCATCAGCGCCAGCGTCTGCATGGTGAGGTCCCAGAGGCCGAGCACGCCGACGAAGAACAGAAGCGCCCCGACGGCCACCGTCAGCGTCCAGCGCTTGGAGCTTTGCCAGGCGAGCGCCATGAAGGCGAGGATGACGACCCACCAGGGCAGGCCGCGCAGGATCCATTCGATGAAGAGCACGGCTTTCAGGATCACCGCGCTGATCGCCTTGAAGACCCAGCCATAGCTGCTGACCAGCGTCTGGATGAACTCGTTCACCGGCGCGCGGATGGAGAGATTGAGGGTATCCGGAAACATCGGACGTCGTTCCTTGCTCGGGCCATGGGCGGGCGCAACGCTGCGGCCGATGGCGCTTGCCTCGGGGTGTCGAAGGTCACCGCCGACGCGGATCTGGACGCCCTGTCCGAGACAGGGGCGCGCCAGACCCGCATCGGCTGATCGAACGGACTTACTTCAGGCTGGCTTCGATCTTGCCGCGGGCCTCGTCGGAGACCCACTTGCCCCAGACGTCGCCCTTGGTCTTCAGGAACTCGGCCGCCGCTGCCGCCGCATCGACCTTCTTGTCGGTCATGTAGGCCAGGCTGCCGTTGACGTCTTCAAGCGGGAAGGTCGCCTTTTCGAGGATCGCGATGATCTCGGGGGCCTCCTGCGCAAAGGTGCTGTTGACGCCATAGGAGACGTCGACGGACGGGAAGGCGCAGCCTTCGTCGCGCTTGCCGGTGGCGCTCGAAAGCTCCTTCCAGCAGGCTTCGTTATAGGCCGGCTCTTCCAGCTGCACGAGCTTGAACTTGCCCATGATCGCGGTCGGCGACCAGTAGTAGAACAGGATCGGTTCGCCCTGCAGATAGGCCGAGGTGATGGCGCTATCGAGCGCGGTGCCGGTGCCGGGGCGGAAATTCACATAGGTTTCGCCGAGCTTGTAGGCATCGAGCTTGGCGGTGCTGACGCCTTCGCAGGTCCAGCCCGACGGGCAATTGAGGAAACGGCCCTTGGACGGTTCCTCCGGATCGGCGAACAGCTCGACGATCTTGGCATCGGACAGCTGCGACACGCTCTTCAGATCAGGCGCTTTCGCCTCGATGTTGCGGCTGGCGTCGCCCTTGATGACGTATTCCGGAACGAACCAGCCTTCGCTGGCGCCGACGAAGGTCTTGCCGACGGCGACGACCTTCTTTTCCTCGACGGCCTTGTTCCAGATGTCGGAGCGGCCGAGCCATTCCTCGGCAAAGATCTGCACGTCGTTGTTGGCGGTTGCCTGTTCGAGCGTCACCGAGTTGCCGGGGATCGAATCCACCTGGCAGTCGTAGCCCTTGGCAAGAATGGTTTTCATCACTTCGGTGATGAAGGCACCGCTTTCCCAGTCGATGCCGGCGAAGGTGACGGTCTTGCCGTCGCCGCAATAGGAGGCGCTGGCATTGCCGGCGGAAGCGGCAAGCACCAGGCCCGTGGCGGCGAGGGTGAGTTTCAGTTTGCTGATCGACATGCGCATTCCCCTTTTTTGTGATGGTCGCTTCGATTGCTACTTCAATTTCATGAGCACGCGCGCGAAGGCGCGGTCGATGTCTTCCTCCCGTTCGTGGCGTCCATTGCGGATCTTCCACTGTCCGGCGACCATGACGTCGCGGACGGTCTCGCCGCCAAGCGCAAACAGCCAGCGGTCGAGGATCTGATTGCCGCTTGCAGCGGCGATGTACGGATTGGCGCCGTCGAGCACGACGAAATCGGCACGCGCGCCAACGGCGATGCCCGATGTCTTCTGGCCGACGGCCTGGGCGCCGCCCTTGAGGGCAGCATCGAATATGGTGCGGCCGACTGAGGCGCCGGGGCCGGCAAGCCTGTTGCGGCGGCGGTCGCGCAGGCGCTGGCCATATTCGAGCAGCCGCAGCTCTTCGGCGACGCTGGTCGCCACATGGCTATCGGTGCCGATGCCGAGCCGGCCGCCTTCGGCCATGTAGTCGACGGCCGGAAAGATACCGTCGCCGAGATTGGCTTCCGTTGCCGGGCAGAGACCGGCGACCGCTCCGGATCTGGCGAGGCGCTGCCGTTCGTCGTCGGTCAGGTGGGTAGCATGGATTGCGCACCAGCGCTCGTCGACCGGCATTTCATCGAGCAGCCACTGAACCGGGCGGCGGCCGCTCCAGGCAAGGCTGTCTTCCACTTCCTTGGTCTGCTCGGCGACATGAATGTGGATCGGGCCTGCGACCGGCGCGTGCTCGAGGATCGTGCGCATCTCTTCCGGCGTGGCGGCGCGCAGCGAGTGGATGGCATAGCCGAGCGTCTGTCCGTTGTCGCGGCAGAGCGGCGCCAGCCGCTCCAGCAGCGCCAGGAATTGCTCGGGATTGTGCAGGAAGGGTCGCTGGCCGGCATTCGGAGCGATGCCGCCGAAATTGGCGTGGGCGTAGAACACCGGCAGGTGGGTCAGGCCGATGCCGGTCGATTTTGCCGCATTGAGAATGCGCAGGGACATCTCGGCCGGGTCCGCATGGGGCGTGCCATCGGCGGTGTGGTGCAGGTAGTGGAATTCGGCGACATGACCGAAGCCGCCCTTCAGCATTTCCATGTAGAGCTTGGCGGCGATCGCCTCGACATCGTCGGGGTTCACGAGGCCGACGGTGCGGTACATTTCTTCCCGCCAGGTCCAGAAGCTGTCGTTGCCGCTGCCGGCGACTTCGGCAAGGCCCGCCATGGCGCGCTGGAAGGCGTGGGAATGCAGATTGGCCATCGCGGGGATCAGCGGTCCGGCGACACGTTCGTCGCCGTTTTCAGCCTGTTGACCTGATGTGATCGAAACGATGCTGCCCGACGCATCGAGCGCAATCGCCACGTTCTGCGCCCAGCCGGTCGGCAGAAGCGCATGATCGGCGAAGAGCCGGTTGACGGGAAAAGTTGCCATGTTGCGATTTTCCTGTACGTAGTTGTATATGGAACTATAGATATTTTGCTGTGGCGCGCAAGCGCGAAATGAACGAAAAGAATCATGGCCGGATACGCATGATTTGTTCGCGATCCGGAAGGGACGGGGAAAATGCCGATAACGGCACTCAGGCGAAGGATCGACATGGCGGCATTCGAGGACGGACCGGTGCCACGCTACGAGGCGGTAAAGCAGTTCATCCGCACGCGCATCGACAGCGGCGAGTGGCCGGCACATCACCGCATCCCTTCCGAAAACGAGATCGTCGCCGATCTCGGCGTCAGCCGCATGACCGCCAACCGGGCGCTGCGTGAGCTTGCGACCGAGGGCGCGATCACCCGCGTCCAGGGCGTGGGGTCGTTCGTCGCCGCCCACAAGGGCAGCACGGCCCTTCTGGAAGTGCGCAACATCGCCGACGAGATCCGCGAGCGCGGCCATGCCCACACCTCGCGCATGACCCTGATGCAGGAAGAAGTCGCGCCGTCGGAGATCGGTTATGCGCTCGGGCTTGTGACCGGCGCGCGCGTTTTCCACTCGATCATGGTGCATTCGGAAAACGGCCTGCCGATCCAGATCGAGGACCGCTTCGTCAATCCGTCCATCTGCCCGAAATACATGGAGCAGGATTTTCGTGACATGACGCCCAACGCCTATCTGACGGCGGTGGCGCCAATCACCCGCACCGAGCAGATCGTCGAGGCGGTGTCGCCGCAGCCATGGGAGTGCAAGCTGCTCGGCATCGACCGAAACGAGCCCTGCCTGATGATCCGGCGCCGCACCTGGTCGGATAGCGCCAATGTGACGACGGCGCGCCTGCTCTATCCCGGGACTCGTTATCGCCTTGAAGGTATGTCGCAATGATCGGGAGACCCGTTCGGTCGTAACGGAAGTCGGCATGGTGCCGGATGTGATGGAGGCGACACTATGGTTGAAGACGCGCTGAAGCTTCGCACGGAATTGCCAAGGCCAGATGTCACGCCCGAGGACGCCGCGCGCATTCTCTTGGAGCACTTCGGCCTGTCGGGCGCGTTGAGCGAGCTGGGCAGCCAGCAGGACCGAAATTTCCGGATCGACACCGGCGAGGCGCGCTTCGTGCTGAAGATCTGCCGGGCCGCCTATGACCTGCAGGAGCTGGAGGCACAGAACGCAGCCTTGCTTCACCTCGCCCGGCAGTCCGGCGCCGTCAGGGCGCCTCAAGTGGTGCGCAATCTCGACGGCCGCGATATCATCGATGTGAAGGTGCGTGGTCAGGACTATCGCGTTCGTCTTCTGACCTATCTCGATGGCGTGCCGTTGACGCAGCGCAAACACCTGACGGCGGACACGGTCGCGGCCCTCGGCGATATCGCCGGACGGCTGGCGGTGGCGCTGCGCGATTTCGACCATCCGGGGCTCGACCGCGAGCTGCAATGGGATCTGAGGCACGCAGCCCCGGTCGCCCTGCATCTGCTGGCGGCGATGAACGACGAGGGCCTGAAGAAGCGCATCGCCGAAGCGATGGTCTCGGCCATGCGCCGGCTTCAGCCCCTGACGGCCGAGCTGCGCGTGCAGGCGATTCATCACGACGTCACCGATGACAATGTCGTCGGGCAACCGGATGCCGCAGGCCGACCGATGCCGGACAGCGTCATCGATTTCGGCGATATCCTCAAAGGCTGGCTCGTTGCCGAACTGGCCGTCACCTGCGCCTCGCTGTTGCACCATGCCGATGGTGACGCTCTTTTCATCCTGCCGGCCGTGCGCGCCTTCCATGCGGTGTGTCCCCTCGAGGAGAGCGAGCTGAAGGCGCTGTGGCCGCTGATCGTCGCGCGCGCGGCCATCCTCGTCGCCAGTTCGCAGCAGCAGCTCGCCATCGATCCGGACAATGCCTATGTCAGCGGCAACGCCGCCCATGAGCGTGAGATCTTCGACGTTGCCGTTTCCGTGCCGCCGGCGCTGATGCAGCGGGCGATCCTGCGCGCCGTCGACGCCGTGCCTGAAAAGGCGGCACCGGTGCTGGGCGAGGGGCAACTCGTCGACATCGAGCCGGCCGGCGTGCGCCAGATCGATCTTTCCATTCTGAGCCCGCTGCTTCCGGAGGAACGCTGGCAGCACGAAGGCCTTCCGGCCTCGCTGCTGCAGACGGCGGCCCATGCAATCGGCATGGCCTCGACGCGGTATGGCGAGTACAGGCTGACCGAGAGCGCGCTTCGGTCGCCGCGACCGAGATCAACTTTTGCGCTGCATGTGGATCTCTGCCTGCCCGTGGGTGCCGTCGTCCGGGCGCCCTTTGCCGGCCGGACCGAATGGCACGACGGGCGGATGGTGCTGAGCGGTCCAGCGGCGGTCCTGCATCTTACCGGTCTCGAACCGCCGGAGGGCGCGGATGAGACGGTTGCCGCCGGTACGCCCATCGGTCTCGTGAGCGAGGCTGGGCACGGGCTCGGCCTCATGCGGGTGCAGCTCTGCCGCGAACCGGGGCTGATCCCGCCGCTGTTTGCTCCCGCGCATCAGGCAGACGCCTGGCAGGAGCTCTGCCCGTCGCCGGCCGGCATTCTCGGCTTTAACTGCGATGCGCCGGCGCCGCATTCGGCCGACCTGCTCGATCGCCGCCAGCAGCATTTCGCCAGACCGCAGAAGAACTACTACCGCGCGCCGCCGCAGATCGAGCGCGGCTGGAAGGAACATCTGTTCGACGTCGAGGGCAGGGCCTATCTCGACATGGTCAACAACGTCACCATCCTCGGCCATGGCCATCCGCGGCTGGCGGCGGCGGTCGGTCGGCAATGGTCGCTGCTCAACACCAATTCGCGATTTCACTACGCCTCGGTCGCGGAATTTTCAGAGCGGCTGGCAGCGCTTGCGCCCGACGGTCTCGACACGGTCTTCCTGGTCAACAGCGGCTCGGAGGCGAACGACCTCGCCTTGCGGCTGGCCTGGGCCTTTTCCGGCGAGCGCAATGTCGTCAGCCTGCTAGAGGCCTATCACGGCTGGACGGTGGCGAGCGACGCCGTCTCGACCTCGATCGCCGACAACCCGCAGGCGCTCGAAACGCGGCCCGACTGGGTGCATGCGGTGGTCGCGCCCAACACCTATCGGGGACAATTCCGCGGCGCCGACACCACCGACAACTATGTGCGGTCGGTGGCGACTAAGCTGCGCGCGCTGGAAGAGGGGAGCCAAGGCCTTGCCGGCTTCATCTGCGAACCGGTCTATGGCAATGCCGGCGGCATCCCATTGCCGAAGGGCTATCTCGATGCGGTCTATGCCATGGTCCGGCAGCGCGGCGGCGTATGCATCGCCGACGAGGTGCAGGTCGGCTATGGCAGGCTCGGTGACTATTTCTGGGGTTTCGAGGAACAGGGCGTGGTGCCGGATATCATCACCATCGCCAAGGGCATGGGCAACGGCCACCCGCTCGGTGCCGTCATCGCCAGGCGCGAGATTGCCGATGCGCTGGAGAAGGAAGGCTATTTCTTCTCGTCCTCCGGCGGCAGCCCGGTCAGCTCCGTCGTCGGCCAGACTGTGCTCGATCTCATCGAAGAAGAGAAGCTGCAGGACAATGCCCGTGTCGTCGGCGGCTATCTCAAGACAAGGCTCGAAGCGCTTGTGCAACGGTTTCCGATCGTCGGCGCGGTGCACGGCATGGGGCTTTATCTCGGTGTCGAATTCGTGCGCGATCGCGACACGCTGGAGCCGGCGAGCGAGGAGACGGCCGCCATCTGCGACCGCCTGCTGGAGCTCGGGGTCATCATGCAGCCGACCGGCGATCACCTCAACGTCTTGAAGATCAAGCCGCCGCTCTGCCTTAGCCGCGAGAGCGCCGACTTCTTCGCCGACATGCTGACGCGGGTGCTGGACGAGGGCTGGTAGGCAACGCCCCCGTGCCGATCTTACCAGCCGGCGAAGTTGGCAAGCACAGCGTCGGAGACCCGGCCGGCTGCCACATCGCCAAGGGCGCGGTCGAGAATGGCGAGCGCCTGGTCGATCTCCGCATCCGAGATCGTTAGCGGTGGGGTCATCTCCAAAACGTTGGAGTTCATGCCGACATAGTAGACGACGAGGCCAAGCTCATAGGCGCGGTAGATCAGCTTGGCGGTTTCTCGTGACGCCGGTGTCCGGTCACTGTGATCGGCGATCAGTTCCACGCCCGTGGCAAGACCGCGTCCGCGCACATCGCCGATCAGGTCGTGGCGTTCGGCCATCTGCCGCAGACCTTCGCGCAGGCGTTCGCCCTTGCGGCGTGCGGCCTCGGCCAGGCCCTCCCGGTCGATGGTTTCGAGCACGGCCAGTCCAGCCGATGCCGAGACCGGGTTGCCGTGCAGCGTCTGCATCGCAAAGGCGGTGGCGCAGTCCATGATCTCGGCCGGTCCGATCGCCGCCGACAGCGGCAGGCCGCCGCCGAGACCCTTGCCGATCGTCAGGATATCTGGAACGAAATCCTCGTGCTCGAAGCAGTGCATCTTGCCGCTGCGGCCAAGTCCGACCTTCACCTCGTCGCAGACGACGAGGATGCCGTGTTGCCTGCAGAGATCGGCGAACTTCTGGAAGAACCCCTTCGGCGGCACGATCAACCCGCCGTCCGACTGGATCGGCTCGATGAAGGCGCAGCCGATCTTTTCGGGTGGCGCCGTCGTTGCGAACTGCTGTTTCAGGAGGTCGAGGATCGCGTCGCCGCTGGCGTCGCCCTCATAGGGCCTGAAGGGGTCGGGGTAGGGCAACAGGACCAGGCCGTCGGCCTTGGCCGCGCCCGCCTGGACGCTATGGCCGGAGAATGCCATGGAACCGGTGGTGCAGCCGTGATAGGCGCCGACGAAGGAGATGACGCCGGTGCGGCCGGTCGCCTTGGCGATCGCCCGGAAGACGGCCTCGTTGGCATCGGAGCCGGAATGGCCGAACCACACCTTGTTTCGCCCGTTGCCGGGAAAAAGGCCGAGCAGTTTTTCGGCAAGGGCGGTTGCCGGCGCATTGGCGGCCGACAGGACGCTGGCGCCCGCCGGATTGGCGACGGCGCGCGACACCGCCTCGACGAGGGCAGGGTGGCCATAGCCGAGGCTTGCGGCACCCCAGGCGCCGGAGAGGTCGATCAGTTCGCGGCCGCTCTCCTCCACGAGGCGCGGGCCATGGCCGCCGGCGATGGCGAGCGGAAAGAAGCGCAGCTTCTGCAGGCCGGCAATGGCCTCTCCGTCCCTTTCGTAGAGGCTTTCGCTCAACGACGGCACTCCTCAAGGCTCGTGTTCAGACAACGGGTGAGCCGCTCGCCCCAGGCGGCAACGCCGACATCGGTGTCGATCAGGTCATGCCTGACCTCGATCAACACACCCGGCAGTTTGCGGGCGTCGGCATGGACCGGGACTGTGTAGTCCTCGTCCGGATGGATGTTGTAAGGCTCGTTGTCGCCGATCGTCAGCTCGTTTTCCTGGCTCAAACCGCGGATCAGCGACTGCGCGAAGGCCCCGGCGTCGCGGTAGAGAATGCCCGCCTGCCATGGCCGCGGCTTGCCGAAATAGACGGGCGTGAAACTGTGTACACCGACCACGAACGGCTTTTGGCCATTCGCTTCGAGCAGGTTGAGGCGCCGGGTTACGGCATCGGCAAAGGGCTTGAACAGCGTGTCGACGCGCTGCTGGCGCTCTGCGTCCGGGAGATCCCGGTTGGCCGGGATCTCGGTTGTTTCGCTGACTTCCGGGATGAAGGACGGCGCCGAAAGCGGACGGTTGCAGTCGATCACCAGCCTGGAATAGTTGGTGAAGAACAGCGGCGCGTCGAGGCTGAGGCTCAAGTGCTGGGCGAGCGCCAGCGCACCGATGTCCCAGGCGATGTGGCGCTGGCGCTCGTGTTCGGGCAGGCCCATGTCGCCGAGTGCGCGCGGCATGCGGTTGGACGCATGTTCGCACAGGAGCAGGAACGGCGAAGTGCCGTCCGGGTTGAACACCGCATAGGGCGGCGGCTCGTCGATCGCCAGCAGCGGCTGGCGGGCGTCATGTCGGCCGCGTCGGTCGTCGGGGCTCTTGGTGGCCATTGTCGAAGTCATGGGAGCCTATCCGTATCAGTAGACGGCCGCGTAGCGGGCGCAGAGTTCGTCGGGTGAAAGGCCGTCGACGAGGTCGATTTCCTTGCGCTTCATCGCGACGTAGCAATCGAGGAAATCCTTGGCGAACCAGCCCGTGACGACCTCGTCCGCGGCAAGCGTTTCCAGCGCTTCCGGCAGGCTTGCGGGCAGGCGGCGGATGCCGAGCTTCTTCTGGTCCGCCTCGGAAAAATCCGACGGGTCAGAGTTGATCAGCGGCGGCTGTTCCAGCCCGGCGCGGATGCCTTCGAGGCCGGCTTTCAAGAGCACGGCCAGCGACAGATGCGGGCTGGCGCAGGCGTCGGCGGCGCGATACTCCATGTTGAACTGCTTGGCCGGGTTGCTGCCGGGAAGATCGAGCGTCGGGCAGATCCGAAGTGTGGCCTCGCGGTTCTTCTCGCCGAGGCAGGTGTAGGCGGCGCTCCAGTGATGCGGAACCAGCCGCATGTAGGACAGCACCGACGGCGCGGTGAAGGCGGTGAGCGCCGGCAGGTGGCGGATGACGCCGGCGGCAAACGAACCGGCGACCTTGGACAGGCGGCCGGGGCGCGAGGCGTCGAAGGTTACGGGGTTGCCGTCAAGGTCGGTGAAGCTGACATGCAGGTGCACGCCGTTGCCGACGCCGTTCGCGCTGGTCTTCGGCGCGAAGCTGGCATTCCAGCCGAAGAGGGCTGCCACTTCCTTGGTGATGGCGCGGATCGTCGCGCCTCGGTCGGCAGCCGTCAGCGCATCGGCGGGTCGGCAAGTGATCTCGAACTGGTCTTTGCCATATTCCGGCAGGAACATTTCCGGCTCGGCGCCCGCCTCCTGCAGCGCCGTCATCAACAGCGGGCCGAAGGGGTCGGCACGGCGCTCGGCACGCAGGCCGAAGGACGGCGCGTCCGGCCAGTCGACGCCGAGCAGCTGGAATTCCTGCTCGACGGCGGAGATGACCTTTAGCCCCGCCTCGCGCTCGAAGTCCTCAAGCGTGCGCTTGAGGAAACTGCGCACGCAGCACTCCCAGGGATCGCCTTTGAGGTCGGTGATATCGGAATGATAGAAATGCAGCGGCGTGACGTCGGGCAGGCAGGTGACCCGCGCCTTGCTTGCCGGATCGGCCATCAGCCGGAGGTCGCCGGATGACCCCCAGGGGTTGTTCTCTGCGATCTGGTCAAAGGGCGTCAGCGCCAGGTTGGCCGGCACCCAGCCGACGCCCTTGCGCAGGTAATCGTCGATCTGCGAGGCGGCGAAGCTGCGGCCGCGGGTGATGCCGGCGATGTCGGTGGTGACGAAGGTCGCGAGCTCCGTCAGTGCGGAGTGAGCCTTGCCGTTGCTGGTCTCGGTCATGAATTCCCCTCTTGTCTCAAGATCTTCGGCAATGGTTCAGGCCTGACGCAGGCCCCTGATGCGGCTGACGACGGTGTCGGTGTCGGTGGTCCAGCAGTAGCCGGAATAGGCGCGAAGGGCGCCTTCGTGACGCTCGGGGCTGTAGGTCGCGCAGGCGTCGTTGACGACGGTGACGAGGTAACCGCGGTCGGCGGCATCGCGCACGGCCATGTCGACGCACTGGTCGGTGATGACGCCGGCGATGATGAGGTAGCGGGTGTTGAGGTTGCGCAGGATGTAGTCGATGTTGGTCGAGTTGAAGACGCCGGACGAGGTCTTCGGCAGCACGATCTCATTGTCGATCGGCGCGAGTTCCGGAATGACCTGGCCTTCGGGCGAGCCCTTGGGCACATGCATGTCGGACAGCTTGTGGTCGAGCGAGCGGTCACGGCCGTCGAGCGTCAGGCTCTCGATGATGGTGTGCAGTACCTCGCAGCCGGAGTTGCGGGCGGCCTCCAGGATGCGGACCTGGTTGGGGATCACCGTCTGGCGCAGCCGTTTGTGATAATAGCTGTCGGCGTCCTGCGGGTGGGTCGGGTCGAGATTGGGTTCGCACCAGATGCGCTGCATGTCGACGAACAAGACGGACGTGCGGCCGCGCTCATAGTCGCTGTCGCGTCTCAGCATGTCGTCCCCGACCTTCACTGTAACGGCACTCATTGGGTTCTCCTCGGTTGTCGGTTTTCGCCTTGCGGCAAGGTCTCAGCGGCCGTCGTCGACGTTCGGGTTGAGGGCGTCTTCGGTGATGGCGTAGCCACGGCGCAGCTCCTCCATCTTCTCGATGCGGGCGCGCGATTGGGTGGCGAGGCGGGCGGTCAGCGCCGCGATCAGGGCTTCCGTCTGGGCGATCGCCGGCACCATCGTGTCATAGGGCGAGACCGTGTCGACGGGTGCTGTCAGCGTGACGGTGGCAAAATCGGCGATCGGCGACAGCCAGCGGTCGGTGAACAGCACGATGCGCGCGCCCTGGGCGGCGGCCTCCCTGGCGAAGCGGATGGTGTCGTTCTGGTAGCGGCGATAGTCGTAGACGAACAGCACGTCGCGCTTGCCGAGATCGACGAGCTGGTCGACCTGATCGGCCTGGCTGCCGTTGATCCAGCGGGTATCGCCCCTCAGCTGCTTCATGTGCGACCAGAGCAGGCCGGCGAGAAAGCCGCTGAAACGGCCGCCGAGGCAGTGCGCGCGGGCACTCATGTCTGCCGCCGCATCGACGGCCGCCTCGAAATCCTCCGACGGCAGCATCTGCATCGAGGATTCGAGCGCATGGATGCTGGCCCGCAGGAAATACTGGTAGAAATTCTCCTGCTCCAGCGACGGCCGCCGCTCGTCGAGCATCGACAGCGGCGAGCTCATGCGCTCCTGCACTTCGCCGAGCAGCGCCTTTTGAAACTCCGGATAACCTTCGAAGCCGAGCGTGTTGGCGAAGCGCACCACGGTCGGATTGCTCACCCCGGCCGAGGAGGCCAGATGGGCAACGGTATTCAATCCCGCGGCCGGATAGTTTGCCAGCAACTGCCGCACGATCTTCAGTTCCGATCGCGTGAAGGTGATGGTCCCGTCTGTCAGTCGATCCCGGATTGCCACGATTTCCGCCTCCCAAAAATGATGGCTTGCATCCCGATTTCTAATTTTTGTTACATAATTGCTAGCAGAGAATGTTTTTTGAAACAAGATTGACATTTGATCGAGATGGGATAACTTTCATTTCGGGAACAGGCCCGAGCCAAAAATAGACGGCGGGTCGACAATTCGGGGGAATGCAGATGGTTCGCGTCAGGCGAGAAACCGTCGTCGGTATCCTTTTAACGTCGTTGCCGCTGCTGGCGGCCGCTGCCGCCGCCTCCCTGTTCTTTCCGGGCAGCGGCGAACGCCTGGTGACGCTGTTCATGATCAACGTGATCGCGGTTCTCGGCATCGGCATTTATGCCGGCAATTCGGGCATCGTTTCCTTCGGTCACGTCGGGTTCATGGCGATCGGCGCCTATGCGTCGGGTCTCCTCACCATCAATCCGATCGTCCAGAAGACGGCGTTGCCGCATTTGCCGGCGTGGCTGGCCAGCATTGACCTGCCGTTCCTGCCGGCGCTTGCCGTGGCGCTGGTGGTCGTGGCGCTGGTCGCCGTTCTGATCGGCATTCCCGTCGCGCGCCTTGCCGGATCATCGGCGTCGATCGCGACGCTCGGTTTTCTCGTGATCGTCCATGTGGTGCTGGTCGCCTCGACGGATATCACCCGCGGCAGCCAGACCTTCTTCGGCATCCCGCGCGCGGTCAATCTGTGGGTGGCGCTGCCCTTCGCGGTCGCCGCCATTGCCATTGCCCGCCTCTACCGGGATTCGAGCGCGGGCCTGAAACTAAGGGCCTCACGCGAGGACGAGATCGCCTCGACCGCCGTCGGGGTCAACGTCAAGCTGCATCGCTTCATCGGCTGGGTGCTCGGCGCGATCCTCGCGGGTGCGGCGGGTGCGCTGCTGGCGCATTTCCTCGGCGCCTTCTCGCCCAAGGATTTCTACTTCAACCTGACCTTCGTTCTGCTGGCGATGCTCATTCTCGGCGGCGTTACCACCGTCTCGGGTGCGGTCGGCGGCACGGCGGTGATCATGCTGATCGTCGAGCTTCTGCGTAAACTCGAAGGTGGCGTGGACCTCGGCTTCGGCACGCTGCCCACCGTGTTCGGTCTGACCGATATCGGTATCGGCGTCGCGATCCTGGTGGTGATGTATCGCTTGCAGGACGGGCTTTTCGGCGTGCGCGAGCTGGATGAGCGTTTCGGCTGGTTGAAGCGCGCTTCCAAACCTTCGGTATCCTCGGACAATGCGCCGAAGATTACGCCTGTACCGGCCGGCGGCACGCTCAAGGTCGAGAATCTCGGCAAGAAGTTCGCCGGACTCGTGGCGCTGGAAAACGCCAGCTTCGAGATCAAGCCGGGGCTCGTCACCGGCCTGATCGGCCCGAACGGCGCAGGCAAGTCGACACTGATCAACAGCGTGTCCGGCGTCGTGCCGCCATCGAGCGGCCGGGTCCTGATCGACGGCCGCGATATCGCATCGCTGCCGGTGCACGCCGTCCCGGTCGCGGGCCTTGCGCGCACCTTCCAGAACATCCGCCTGTTCAAGAACCTGACCGTGCTTGAAAACGTCACGGTGGCGGCGAGCGCGCTGAAGGGCAACGGCGAGGACCCGATGGAAAGCGCCAGGCTGGTGCTGGCCGAGGTCGGTCTCGACGGCTTTTCCGACCAGCTCGCCGGCACGCTGTCCTACGGCGCCCAGCGTCGCCTGGAAATTGCCCGGGCGCTCGCCCTGAAGCCGCGTTACCTGCTGCTCGATGAGCCGGCGGCTGGCATGAACCCGGCCGAAACGCAGGAGCTGATGCATGTGCTCGACCGCATCCGCACGAAGTACCGGCTCGGCCTGCTCGTTGTCGAGCATGACCTGAAGCTGATCATGCGGCTCTGCGATATCGTGGTCGTCCTCAACAAGGGCCAGCAGATTGCCATCGGCACGCCAGCGGAGATCCAGGCCAATCCGGATGTCATCGAAGCCTATATCGGCCGTCGCCGGTCGGCGGGGCATGCAAAGCGCGAAGCTGTCGAGGCAGGAGGCCTCCAGCCGGGTGCGAGCGGGCTTACCAACCCAGCTTGATCAGCCAACGAAATCAGAAAGAGGGAGCTTACCGATGAAATCCAATCTCAGGACACTGTGCCTCACCACCATCCTAGGCGGCTTCGCGCTGTCGCCGCTGCCAGCGCTTGCCGAAGACCTGGTCATCGGTCTTGCCACCGCACAGACCGGCGGCCTTGCTCCCTATGACCAGCCGTCTCTGAAGGGTCTGGAAATGGCGGTCGAGGAAATCAACGCGGCCGGGGGAGCCGCCGGCAAGTTCCCGATCAAGCTCGTGGCCAAGGACACCCGCTCGGACGCGGCCCAGACGGCGCTGGTGGCGCAGGAGCTGGTCGACCAGGGCGTCAAGATCATGATCACGCCCTGCGATGCCGATCCGTCGATCGCCGCCGGCCAGGTGACGCAGGCCGCCCAGATCCCGGCCTTCTCGTTCTGCGCGACGACCCCGACCATGCCGCTTGCCGTCGGCGACTACATGTTCGGAAACTATCCGGCCGACAACGTCCAGGCTTCGGTGCTTGCGACCTACGCGGTCGAGAAGGGCTACAAGAAGGCCTATATCCTGAAGTCTCCCGACAGCGCCTATACGCTGAAGCTTCCGGAGTACTTCGGTGTTGCCTTCAAGGCCAAGGGCGGCGAGCTTCTGGGCGAGGGCACTTTCAGCATGGGCCAGCAGGATTTTGGCGCCGAGGTCACCAAGATCAAGGCGATGAACCCGGCGCCCGACGTCATCATGACCGCCGCCTATGAGCCCGATTTCCCGGCATTCATCCGCCAGCTGCGCGGCGCCGGCGTCACCATCCCGATCCTCGGCAGCGACGGCATCGATTCACCGACGACCTTCGGCCTTGGCGCGACCGTCGACGGCGTGGTGTTCACCACCGCCGGCTTTGCCAGCGAAGGCAGCCCGCTTGCCGACTTCAACGTCAAGTACAAGGAGAAGTTCGGCCAGGATCCGGACACGGTCTACATCGCCAACGGCTACGACCTCGGCAAGGTGATCGACGCAGCCGTGACCGAAGCCAACAGCATCGACCCCGTCGCCATCCGCAACGCCATCGCCGGGCTTGAAAACGTCCAGGGCGTGACCGGCCCGATCAGCTACGCCGGCACGCAGGGCATGCCGCTGCGCTCGGTGTCGCTGGTGCGCATCGGCGGCGGCAACCGCGAACTGATCAGCCAGGGCGTTCCGGCGGCAGCCGACATTCCGGCTCCCTGATCCCTCGCCCCTTGCGATCTCCGGCGATGTGCCGGGGGTCGTGCCGGCCGCTTGCAAGGCCGCCTCGCAATCCATGGCAAGGACTTTGCCCCGATGATGATGAGTGAAATTCCAGCGCAGAAGCCCTTGCTCGAGGTCAGCGGCCTCAAGGTCGCCTATGGTGCCGTCGAGGCGCTGAAGGGCGTCGATCTCACCGTCGGCAAGGGGCAGATCGTCACGTTGCTCGGGGCAAACGGCGCCGGCAAGAGTTCGACGCTGAACGCCCTGGTGGGGCTGGCCGCCAAGAAGGCGGGTCAGGTTTCCTTCAACGGCCGCGACATTTCCGGTCTGCCACCCGAACAGATCGTCCGCCTCGGCATGACGCTAACGCCGGAGGGGCGGCGCATCTTCCCAAGCCTGACGGTCGACGAACACCTGCTGCTCGGTGGCGCCATGCACAAGGCGCGCGGCGTCATCTCCGAAGTTCGCGAAGACATGCTGTCGCGCTTCCCGATCCTGAGGGAACGTCTCGGCCAGAAGGCCGGATCGCTCTCGGGCGGCGAACAGCAGATGCTGGCGATTGCCCGTTCGATGATGTCGTCGCCCGACCTTCTTCTGCTGGATGAACCGTCGCTCGGGCTCGCGCCGCAGGTGGTCGACCTGATCTTCGACCTGATCGCCGGCCTGCGCCAGAAGGGCCTGACGATCCTCTTGGTCGAGCAGAACGTCGCGCTGTCGCTCGAAATCGCCGACGCCGGCTATGTCATGGCGAATGGCCGGATCGTGCTTTCCGGCACCGCCGCCGAGCTTCGCAATTCAACCGAAATCCAGGGCGCCTATCTCGGCGCCTGAGGGCCCGCGGGCAAGAGGTCACGACAATGGACATGTTCCTGCAGCAGCTGGTCAACGCGCTCAGCCTCGGTGGCACCTACGCGCTTCTCGCGCTCGGGCTTGCGGTCGTCTTCTCGATCATGGGGCTGATCAACTTCGCCCATGGCGAGCTGATGACGGCGGCCGGCTATGGCCTGTGCTTTGCGCTTTTGCTCGGCCTGCCGTTCCCGCTCGCCGTCTTCGGCGCGCTGATGATCGCGGTCGTCCTTGCCATGCTGATGGAGCGCGTCGCCTTCCGGCCCGTGCGCGGCGCCAGCGGTACGACGCTGCTTCTGACCAGCTTTGCCGTCAGCGCCATCCTGCGCGTCATTTTCCAGAATTTCATCTCGGCGCGGCCGAAGCCCGTGCCGATGCCGGAGAGCTTTTCCGGCACGATCGAGATCGGTGGGCTTCATCTCGGCCTGATCCAGGGCACGTCGATTCTCGTCACCGTCATCATGCTCGTCGGTCTTAATCTCTTCCTGCGCACCACCGTTCTCGGCCGCGCCATGCGGGCGGCGTCCGAGGACTTCGCCATCGTCCGGCTGATGGGCATTCGCGCCAACGCTGTTGTGGCGACAGCCTTTGCCATTTCCGGGCTGCTTGCCGGTGTTGCCGGCATTCTCTGGGTGGCGCAGCGCGGCAGCGTCGATCCGCTGATGGGCTTCCTCCCGGTCCTGAAGGCGTTCATCGCCGCGATCATCGGCGGGCTCGGCAGCTTGTCGGGCGCCGTTGCCGGTGGCTTCCTGCTCGGCTTCATCGAGGTGTTCCTGCAGGCCTACCTGCCGGAAAGCCTGCTCAGCTACCGCGATGCCTTCACCATCCTGCTTGTCATCGGCGTGCTGCTCTTCGCGCCGCAGGGCCTGCTGGCGCGCAAGACGATCGTCAAGCTTTAAAGGGTTGCGGCCGATTTGTGGGTTGCCCGGAAAAACGCCCTGTTGGACATTTCAGCCGGTGACGGGTCCTGCCTTTTGACGGGAGGCGCATCCCTGGCGCCCGCGTTCCAGCCATGCGCCGGAATCCAGCGGCCCGACGTCGGTCGGCCTGAGGGAGCTTCCAGCCCAAGGACTTGGGCTAGCTGGATTTCTGTGACAAGCACAGAAATGAGGGATCTCGTGGTCTGCGTGCCGCCCATCCGGTCCTGACGTGATCAAGGGTACTCGGCGACTGTCCGACGTGTCCAACATCGCCGCGCGTTTGTCTGCAACTTCCAGTCACCTTAGAAAGCTGCCGCTGGCCGTGGCGGAAGGTCTGCTCTGGTTCGACGGACGGCGACCGACTTCCACCAACCGCCAAAAACGAAAGAAAAACGCCGCGGTGAGGGCCGCGGCGAGTTGGTTGGCTGGTCTTGTGGTTGGTGCACGTCCGGATGAGAGACCGTCTCCGGATTTGAATGCGATCAGCGCGCCGGCGGCGCGTACATCAGGCCGCCCTGGCTCCAGAGCTTGTTGAGGCCGCGGTCGATCTTGAGCGCGCTGTCCTTGCCCAGGTGCTTTTCGAAGACTTCGCCGTAGTTGCCGACGGCGGAGATCGCCTGGAAGGCCCAGGTCGGGCCGAGGCCCAGCGCCTTGCCCGCTTCGTTGTCGATGCCGAGGAAGCGCTTCTGGCCGACGTTGCCGCTTTCCTGCAGCTTGGCTGCGGTGTCCTTGGTGATCCCCAGCTCTTCGGCTTCGATCATCGCGAACAGGGTCCAGCGCACGACCTTGAACCATTGCTCGTCGCCCTGGCGTACGGCCGGGCCGAGCGGCTCCTTGGAGATGACTTCGGGAAGCACGACGAAGCGGTCCGGATCGTTCAGCGTCAGACGCTGGGCATAAAGCGCGGAAGCGTCGGTCGAGTAGACGTCGCAGCGCGCGGTGTTGAAAGCCTGGACCGTCTGGTCCGGCTTTTCAAAGGCGATGACCTGATACTGGATGTTGTTGGCGCTGAAGTAGTCGGCCATGTTCTGCTCGGTGGTCGTGCCGGTTTCCGTGCAGACGGAGGCGCCCGAGAGTTCCTTGACGCTCTTTACCCCGAGATCGTTGCGCACCATGAAGGCCTGGCCGTCATAGTAGTTGACGCCAACGAAGCTCATGCCGAGGTCGGTGTCGCGTGACAGCGTCCAGGTGGTCTGGCGCGACAGAAGGTCGACTTCGCCCGACTGCAGCGCGGTGAAGCGCTCCTTGGTCGAAAGCGGCACGTATTTCACCTTGTCCGGGTTGCCGAGGGTGGCCGCCGCGACAGCGCGGCAGAAGTCGATGTCGAAACCGCTCCATTCGCCCTTGTCGTTCGGCGCGGAAAAGCCGAGCACGCCCTGGCTGACGCCGCAGCGAAGTTCGCCGCGTTCCTTGACGACGTCGAGCGTGGCGGCGTTTGCCGCCGTGCCGGCGAGAAGTGCTGCGCCTGCAAGCGCTAGAATTGCCGATTTCATGGTCCTGTTCTCCTCTTGTTATGCAGTTTTGAAGGCATGCGTCTCCGCTGCCGGGGCGCGCGTGCGTCCCGGCCAACTGGCTGTTTTTTCGGCGGTATCGAGCTCGGCCTTTAGCCGAGCCTTTTGCTCACATCCGCAAACGTCTCTTCGAGCACGGCGAGCAGGTGATCGGCGTCGCGTTTCGAGAAGATCATCGGCGGACGCATCTTCAAGACGTTGTCATGCGGTCCTTCGGTGCCCATCAGCACGCCGCGCTGGCGGGCGCCGTTTGAGACGGCCCGGGCAAATTCGGTGGCGGGGGCCTTGGTCTTGCGGTCGGTCACCAGTTCGATGCCGAGGAACAGGCCCATGCCGCGCACGTCGCCGATCACCTCGTAGCGCGCCTGCATCGCCTTGAAGGAGGCGATGAGATAGTTGCCGATGGCCAGCGCGTTGCCGCGCAGGTCCTGGCCCTCGATGACGTCAAGAACGGCAAGGCCAACGGCGCAGGAAACCGGGTTTCCGCCGAAGGTGTTGAAGTATTCCATGCCGTTGTTGAAGCTGTCGGTGACCTCGCGGGTGGTGACGACGGCGGCCAGCGGATGGCCATCGCCGATCGGCTTGCCCATGGTGACGATGTCGGGAACGACCCCTTGCGTCTCGAACGCCCACCAATGGCTGCCGACGCGGCCGAAGCCGACCTGGACTTCATCGGCGATGCATACACCACCGGCTTCGCGCACGAGGCGATAAACTTCCTTCAGGTAGCCGTCCGGCAGGAATACCTGGCCGGCGACGCTCGGGATCGATTCGGCGATGAAGAAGCCGGGGCCTTCGCCCTTGGCCTGCATGGCGGCGATCTGTTCGGCGACGCTTTCGGCAAAGCGCTTGCCGTGTTCTTCGGCCGGCCAGTCGGCGGGCGCGCGATAGCTGTCGGGAACCGCGGCCACATGCACATGCGGCTTCGCGCCCTTGCCGCCCTTGCGACGGAACTTGTAGGGGCTGATGTCGATCAGCTCCTGGGTCGTGCCGTGATAGGACCAGTCGAGCGTGACGGCGTTTTCGCGGCCGGTATGGGCGCGCATCAGGCGCAGCGCCAGGCTGTTTGCCTCCGAGCCGCTGTTAACGAAGCCCGCAACGGTCAATTCCTTCGGCAACGTCGCCGTCAGCCGCTCGGCATAGGCGACGATGTTGTCGTGCAGGTAACGGGTGTTGGTGTTGAGGGTCGCTGCCTGCTTTGCCATGGCCTCGACCACGGCCGGGTGGGCGTGTCCGATGTGGCAGACATTGTTGAAGCAATCGAGATAGGCCCGACCGCTGTCGTCGATCAGCCAGACGCCTTCGCCGCGCACGAACTTGATCGGCTTTTCATAGGAGATCGACAGGTTCGGCAGCAGCAATTCCCGGCGCAGCTTGACGATCTCGTCATGGGCGCGGCCGCTCTTTTGATAGAACTCATCGGCAATGCCGGCGAAGGTGCGCGCGTCTGGGAAAAGTTCGGCCCAGACGTCGAGATACTGCGGTTCGCCGACGCCGAGGATCTCGGTGGCCGAAAGGCTGGTGTCGACGGAGAGCTGGAGATGCAGATGTGGCGCCCAGCCGCCGTTTTCCTTCGGTGCACCCATTTCGCCGACGAGCGCGCCGGCTTCGAGACGGTCGCCGGCCGCGATCCGGCCCATCGCCTCATGTGCCATATGGCCCCAGAGCGACACGAAAGGCGGGCAGCCCTCGGGCTCGTGGCGAAGGGCGATCAGGCAGCCGTATCCGAGTGGGTCCTGTTCGATCTCGACGCTGACGACGGTGGCGGCGATCGGGGTGAAGACCTTCGTGCCGGCGGCCATGAACAGGTCTAGGCCGAGATGGTGGGTGCGGCGGGTGTTCTCGATCAGCCGCGAGACGAACATGTCGCCGGCATAGACCGTGCGGGCCTCGCCCCAGGGGCCGACGCCGAGGTCGACGCCATGCTCGCGGCAATAGTCTTCCCAGATTGCCTGAGCTTCGTCCGGCTGCTCGGCGGAGGATTTCACCGTCATCGGATGATCGGGATCGCCATAGGGGACGAGTGCCGCCGGATAGGTGGCGGCCGGTCGTTCCAGCAACGGGGCTAGCGCCTTGCGGTTATCGGTGATCCAGTTGGTAACGCCACGCGTGCCGGGTGCAGCCTCGAAGCCACATGCCTTGCGCAGGATCGCGGTCGCAAACCGCCGGTTCATCCGGTCGAGCTTGCGCAGAAGCGTCCAGGCCGGCTTTTCGCTGATGGCGAGATAGGGGTTGTCGGCCGTGTGCGCCCGGCGCGAGGCAGAGATGGTGACCGAAGTGACCAGCCGCATGGCGATGAGGTCGAAGAGCAGGTCGACCTCTTCTTCCAGCAGCGGATATTCGGCGTGAAAGCCACGGGCGATGGCGGCGGTGGCGCCGATCGGATCGGCATGATCGAGACCGGCATAGGCGGCGGCGATCGCGACTTCGGCGATGACGGGCGCGTAGAGCGCGTCGCCGAAATCGATCAGGCCGGAGATGCGGTCATGGTCCGACTTGTCGACCAGCACGTTCCAGTCATTGGCATCGTTGTGGATGACGGCCGAGCGCAGTGTTGCCAGCTTCGGCTCGACTGTTTCTGTAAAGCGGGCAAGGAAGCGCTCCAGCAGTGCCCGATCTTCGCGATCCGCGATGTGGCCCAGCCTGTCAGCAGAGCGGCCGGCCTTGCGGATGTCCCAGTCGAGGTCGCGCAGCGCGCCCGGATGCATGAAGCCCTTCAGCGAGGCGTCGAAGCGGCCGAGCATCTGGCCGAGAGACTGGAGGGCTGCGGCGCTGCGGCCGGTTTCGGCAAGCGGCAGGCCCGACACCCAGCTGACGAGACGCAGCCGGTGGCGCACGCCATGCGGGCTGGTGGTTTCGGCAAGGCTGGTCCCCGCCGCGGTCGGAACGATGTGCGGCACCGGCAAATCGCCGGCAAAGGCTGCGACGTGGCCAAGCAGCGCCGTCTGGAAATCGCTTTCGATCTCCGGTTCGGCACCGTTGACGATCTTCAGGATGAAGGTGGCGCCATCTGTCGTCTCGACCTTGAAGTTCTGGTCGCGTTCGCTCGCAAGCAGCGAGAGCGTGCCGGATAGGCTGTAATGCTGCTTCAGCAGTGCGGCCGCCTGGTCGATGGAAAGGTCTGGGGTGGTCTTCAGCATGTCGTTCATCGGGAGCCCTTTGTCTTGTGGGCAGAGTTGCACGGGTGGCCCGGGCATGCATCCGGCAATATGCCGGTTGCACCGGCATTATGTTTATAATAACCGTCATCTTGTCGGCGCGCTCGGAGGCGGAAATCATGCAGGACACAGACGCGATCGACCGGACGATCCTGAGCATCCTGTCGCGGGAGGCGCGCATCCCGATGAAGTCGCTGGCGGGCCGGATCGGGCTTTCCAGAAGTGCGACGACGGAACGTGTCACCCGCCTCGAAAGGGCGGGCATCATCCGCGGCTATCGTGCCGACATCGGCCAGCTGGAGGAGGGGCAGATCCAGGCGTTTCTGCTCGTCACGCTGCAGCGCACGCCGTCGATCGGCGTGCTCGACCGGCTTGCCGGCTTTTCGTCCGTGCGAAAGGTATCGTCGGTCAGCGGCCAGCTCGACCTGGTGGTCGAAGTAGAAGTCGGCTCCATCAATGCGCTGAACGAGTTGCGCAACGAGGTCGCGACCATGGACAATGTCGAGGACCTGACGACGTCGATCGTGCTCCGGCGTGATATCGAGCGGAGCTGATACCCTTTCGCTTCAGCCCTCGCTCAGCATCTCCGGCTCGCCGGCGAAGCGCTCGACCAGGGTGCGGCGGACGCGGCCGATGTCGCGCATCGGTGGCTCGCCGAAGTGGCGGGCATATTCCCGGCTGAAATGTGATTGGCTTTCGTAGCCCACCTGATGGCCGGCATCTCCGGCATCGAGGCTTTCTTCCAGCATCAGCCGTCGCGCCTCCTGCAGCCGGAGTTGCTTCTGGTATTGCAACGGGCTCATGGCGGTGATCGCCTTGAAATGGTGGTGCAAGGAAGAGACGCTCATGGAGACGCGGCTTGCCAGATCATCGATGCGCAATGGACGGGAATAGTGCTCCTTCAGCCAGGCGACCGCGCGGCCGACCTGATGCGGCTGGCTCTCGGCGGTCGCCATCTGGCGAAGCCGATGGCCATGCGGGCCGGTGACCAGGCGATAGAGGATCTCCTGTTCGACCAGCGGCAGCAGTGCCGGGATATCGTCGGGCCGGTCGAGCAGGCGCAGCAGCCGGAGGGCTGCATCCTCGAGGTCGGGCGTGATCTTGCTGACGGTCATGCCGCGCGGCGAGGCCGGTGCGGACAATGCCGCGGCGGACAGGGGGCCTTGCGCCAAAAAGTCGAGCAGGGCCGGGATCTTGGCCGTATCGATCTGGTAGGCGAAACTGAGATAGGGTTCTTCGACCGACGCTTTGCAGACCTGCGACAGGACCGGAAGGTCGATGGAGGTCAGGAGATAGTCGGATGCACCGTAGATCAGCGTCTCGTCGCCAAGCACCACGCGCTTGGCGCCCTGGACGATGACCGCGAGGCTCGGCTTGTAGGCGGCGCAGTTGGCCTGCGCATCGCCGGAGTGGCGATGGATGCTCAAGCCCGGGATTGCCGTCCGGTGATCTCCGTCCTTCCCGGTGATCCGGGCAATGACGTCGATCATGTCCTGTCTGGCAGTCTGTCGCATGTCTGTCATATTCCGTGGTCTTTCCAGTGGCTTAGCTTTTTCGGAGGCAATGCTCAGATAGAGCTTCGAAGCGCTATTGCCATTATGCATTTCCCATTCTTGCAGGATCGGGCAAAAACTTTGCAGGATCGCGATAACGCTTTCGGCTTTGGCAAACGCATAGTCCCTGCCTGCGGTCTGCCGGTAACGCTCCGGCCGTATCGCATCTCCCAAAATTGAAGGACAGACTGATGGCCATTGCAAGAGGATATGCGGCGACCGACGCGTCGAAACCGCTTACGCCCTTCACCTTCGAACGTCGCGAGCCGCGCGACGACGACGTGGTGATCGACATCAAATATTGCGGCGTCTGCCACTCCGACATTCACCAGGCACGCAACGAATGGGGCAACTCGGCCTTCCCGATGGTTCCAGGCCACGAAATCGTCGGTATCGTCACCGCCGTCGGCTCCAAGGTCACCAAGTTCAAGGTGGGCGACCGCGCGGGCGTCGGCTGCTTCGTCGATTCCTGCACCACCTGTGCGACGCGCGATCTTGACCTCGAGCATTACATGCCGGGCCTGGTCGTGACCTACAACGGCGTCGAAGCGGACGGCAAGACCGCGACCCAGGGCGGTTATTCCGACAGCATCGTCGTCAAGGAAGGCTACGTGCTGTCGATCCCGGAAAACCTGCCGCTGGATGCTGCCGCGCCGCTCTTGTGCGCCGGTATCACACTCTATTCGCCGCTTCGCCACTGGAAGGCCGGTCCCGGCAAGAAGGTCGCGATCGTCGGCATGGGTGGTCTCGGCCACATGGGCGTCAAGCTTGCCCACGCCATGGGCGCCGATGTCACGGTTCTCAGCCAGACGCTTTCGAAGAAGGAAGACGGGCTGAAGCTCGGTGCCGATCACTACTACGCCACCAACGACCCGGAAACCTTCAAGGCGCTTCAGGGCCAGTTCGACCTGATCATCTGCACGGTTGCGGCCGAGATCGACTGGAACGCCTACGTCAATCTGTTGAAGGTCGACGGCAATTTCGTGCTTGTAGGCATCCCGGAAAATGCCGTGCCGGTGCATGCCTTCGCGCTGGTTCCCGCGCGTCGCAGCATTTCCGGCTCGATGATCGGCTCGATCAAGGAAACCCAGGAAATGCTCGACTTCTGCGGCGAGCACGACATCGTCTCGGAGATCGAGACGATCAGGATCCAGCAGATCAATGAAGCCTATGAGCGGGTCGTCAAGAGCGACGTGCGCTACCGCTTCGTCATCGACATGGCTTCGCTCGACGCGGCGTAAGCCTGACAAAAACGGCCCCGGGATGCCATCGGCACCCGGGGCCATCCTGTTTTCTCTCAGACGAGCGGCAGTGGCCCGTCGTTCTTGATCTCTTCCATAACAGCGTAGGTGCGGGTCTCCTTGACCCCCGGCAGCGTCCACAGCACCTGTCCGAGGAAGTTGCGGTAGGCCGCCATATCCTCGAAGCGGGTCTTGACGAGATAGTCGAAGCCGCCGGCAACCATGTGACACTCGAGCACGGCCGGCGCCTGCTTGATGGCGGTTGCGAACTGGTCGAAGACATCGGGTGTCGTCTTGTCGAGCATGACCTCGATGAAGACCAGCAGACCGAAGCCGAGCTTCTGCGGATCGAGACGGGCGCCGAATCCGGAAACATACCCCTCCTTCAAAAGCCGCCGCAGCCTTTCGCTGGTCGCCGTCGGCGACAGGCCGATGCGATCGGCAAGCTCCAGGTTGGTGATCCGGCCGTCCGCCTGCAGGATGTTGAGAATTCTACGGTCTATCTTGTCGATCTGATGCATCATGCCGCCTCCCGCCCGCGCCTCAGGCGGCAAGTCGCGTTTCCGCGAGTTTAACCCAATAGGAAATCCCGTGCGGGATCGCTTCGTCGTTGAAGTCGTAGCCGGGATGGTGCAGCCCCGCGGTGTCGCCGTTGCCCATGAAGATGAAGGCGCCCGGGCGGGCGAGCAGCATGTATGAGAAGTCCTCGCCGCCCATCATCGGGTCGAGCGACGGCCGGACATTGCCTTCGCCGGCAATGTCGGCTGCCGCCTTCAATGCGTAAGCCGTCTCGTCCTCATGGTTGACGGTGACCGGATAGTTGCGGCTGTACCAGACATCGACGGTGGCGCCATAGACATCGGCGATGCCTTCGGCGATCAGGCGGATCCGGGTCTCGCCGATATCGCGCACTTCCGGTTTCAGCGTGCGCACCGTACCGCCGAGCACGGCTTCTTCCGGAATGACGTTGTGGGCGAAGCCGGCGTTGAACTTGGTCACCGAGACGACGACGGATGCGAGCGGATCAACCGTTCTCGATGCGATCGTCTGCAGTGCGGTGACGATCTGGGTGCCGATGACGATCGGGTCTATCGTCTTGTGCGGCTGGGCCGCGTGGCCGCCGCGGCCCTTGATGGTGATGGTGAACTCGTCGGTCGAGGCCATGATCGCGCCGACGCGGCTGCCGAAATGGCCGACCGGCATGCCCGGCATGTTGTGCATGCCATAGACTTCGGCGATGTCGAAGCGCTCCATCATGCCGTCCTTGACCATCTCGTTGCCGCCGCCGCCGCCCTCTTCGGCCGGCTGGAAGATGACGGCGACGCTGCCGGCGAAGTTGCGGGTCTCGGCGAGATACTTGGCCGCGCCGAGCAACATGGCCGTGTGGCCGTCATGGCCGCAGGCGTGCATCTTGCCCGATGTTTCCGATGCCCAGGGCTTGCCGGTTGTTTCGGTGATCGGCAGCGCGTCCATGTCGGCGCGCAGGCCGATGGTGCGGCCGGGGCCGAGATTGCCCTTGATCAGGCCGACGACGCCGGTCTGTCCGAGACCTGTCACGATTTCGTCAACGCCGAATTCCTTCAGTTTATTTTCGACGAAAGCTGCCGTATTTTCCACCGCGAACAGGAGCTCGGGGTTCTTGTGCAGATGACGCCGCCATTCGGTGACTTCGTTTTGGAGTTCGGCGGCACGGTTGAGAATCGGCATTTGTGCGTCCTGTCGGTCTGTTCGATCACATCTATCTGCGGTGGATTGGCCAAGCCGCCAACGAATGGGCTTTGCCATCTCCTCGCCATATAGGCTAAATAGCCGAACGAGACGAGGCAACAGCGGAATTTCGAGGACGACGGTGGTGACAGCAGGATTTTTCATGCGTGGCAAGGCAAGAGCAGCGGGTATTGCCGCTTCAGCCTGTGCGAGCCTTCTCATGGCATTGCCTGCGGCTGCCAATCCGCGGCTCGTCGTCGACGTCAATACGTTGAAGGTCTACGAGCACCAGGACATCTTCCAGAAATGGTATCCGGCGTCGCTGACCAAGCTGATGACGGCCTATACCACATTCAGGGCGATCAAATCGGGGCAGCTGGCGCTGACGAGCCCTGTCGTGATGACCAAGAACGCCGCCTCCGAGCCGCCGAGCAAGATGTTCTACAAGCCCGGCCAGGCAATGACGCTCGACAGCGCGCTGAAGATGATGCTGGTGAAGTCGGCCAACGATGTGGCCGTCGCCATCGCCGAAACCGTCGGTGGCTCCGAGCCCGCCTTCATCGATCGGATGAACGCCGAGGCGCGGCGCATCGGCATGACCTCGTCGCATTTCGTCAATGCCAACGGCCTGCCGGGCCCCGGCCAGTACACCACGGCGCGCGACCTCGCGGTGCTCGCGATCACACTGAAGCGCGAATTCCCGGAATACGCCTCCTATTTCTCGCTGGAAGGGTTTACCACCGGCAAGAAGGACTATCCCAACTACAACATGCTGATCGGCCGTTTCGAAGGTGCCGACGGCATGAAGACCGGCTTCATCTGTGCCTCCGGCTTCAACCAGGTCTCCTCTGCGACGCGTGATGGCCGCAGTGTCGTTTCGGTCGTGCTCGGCGAAGATAGCCTGGGCGCCCGGGCCGACGAATCCGCCCGCCTGCTGCAGACGGCGCTGACCACGTCGGGAACCGCCAAGCCCTCGCTGGTGCAGATCGCCCCCTATGGCGAAACCCGCGACCTGGTTGCCGACGTCAGCAAGCAGATCTGCTCGCAAGCCGCCGCCAAGGTGCGCAGCGAAGGCCGCGACGAAGCCGGGCGGCAGAAGCTGCTCTCGCCTTACATTCACGAGATCAACCGCCCGCTGAAGCTGGCCTTTGCCGGCCTCATCCCCGGTAGCGGCGACAAGTTGGCCAAGGCCGGCGCCGATCCGGTTGGCCAGGGCGACGTCGCCAATGTGCCGATCCCGGTGCCTCGGCCGAGCCTCTGATCGGAGTTTTCCATGGTTAGCCCATTGCCGGCGGTGCCGGTTTCGATCCTCACCGGCTTTCTCGGTGCGGGCAAAACGACGCTTTTGAACCGGCTGCTGAAGGATCCCGATCTCTCGGACACGGCCGTCATCATCAACGAATTCGGCGATGTCTCGATCGACCACCTGCTGGTGGAAGCCTCGAGCGACGGCGTCATCGAGCTGTCCGACGGCTGCCTTTGCTGCACGGTGCGCGGTGAGCTGGTGGATACGCTCGCCGACCTCATGGACCGGATGCAGACGGGGCGGATCAAGCCGCTGAAGCGCGTCGTCATCGAAACCACCGGACTTGCCGATCCGGCGCCGGTGCTGCAGTCGGTCATCGGCAATCCGGTGATTGCGCAGAGCTTTCGTCTCGATGGCGTCGTGACCGTGGTCGATGCGGTCAACGGCCTGCAGACGCTTGCCAATCACGGCGAAGCAGTAAAGCAGGTCGCGGTCGCCGATCGCATCGTCATCAGCAAGTCCGGCCTTGCCGACCGGACGCAACTGGACGAATTGCGCGCGCACCTGCGGGCGCTCAATCCGCGTGCGCCATTCATCGATGGCGACAGTCCGCAGGCGGGGAAGGGCGAACTCTTCGCGTGCGGCCTCTACGACCCGGCATCGAAGATCGCCGACGTCGGCCGCTGGCTACAGGACGAGGCGGATCATGAGCACGGTCATCACGACCATGACCATCATGGTCACGAACACCATCATCATGATGGCGATCACCACCACCACGGCCACCACCACCACGACGTGACCCGTCACGGGGCGGACATTCGCTCGTTCAGCATCATGCATGACAGGCCGATCGAGCCGATGGCGCTCGACATGTTCATCGATCTCCTGCGCTCGGCCCACGGCGAGAAGCTGTTGCGGATGAAGGCGATCGTCGCGGTCTCCGACAACCCGGAACGGCCGCTGGTCCTGCATGGGGTCCAGAATGTCTTTCACACGCCGGAGCGGCTCCCTGCCTGGCCGGATCCAACCGATCGCCGCACGCGCATGGTGCTGATCACCAAGGGGCTCGGCGAAGCATTCGTGCGCGACCTTTTCGACGCGTTCACGGGCAAACCACGCATCGATCGTCCTGATGCTCAGGCGCTTGCCGACAACCCGCTGGTTGTACCCGGGATGAAATTCTAGAATTGTTTGCCGTCAATCGACCCTCGGTTGCTGCGAATGAGCTGCAAAAGGTTAAAATTCGGTAGTACTTTCGGGCTATTCGCTGACGCTTTCTTGAACATTTTTGGGCTAATATTTCGGCTTTACTTCTAATCCATCCAGAAGGGTTACGGAAAGGCCATGTCGATGGCGCTCCCGGACCATCGCCGCCATCCAGATCTGGCTTCGGATCGGCAGCCTATTGGAAACATTGAATATTTCCGGTTCTGGTGGATTTTTCCCAGGTTGTACCTGTCATTTCCCCTAAATTGTGAGGGGAGTATTTTTACCTGGCAGCCGGTGCCACGCCCGCATTTGCGGGCGCTCAGGACCGATGTTTTGCGGCTTTCTAAATTAACTAGAAGTTAAGTGTCTTCTTTAAAACACCGAACCGATGAACTAGCATGTTTGTTGCGGAGGGAGAGCAACGACCATGTCGATATCAGTTGCATTTGTTGACGACCATCCGATCCTTCTGGAAGGGCTGGTCAGTTTATATTCTGGAAAAAGTGACCTCGAGATCGTCGCTAAGGGCGAAAACGCGGTTGATGCTTTGAAAATAGTTGAAGAATTTTCACCTGAAGTTCTCGTGCTCGATTTGAGCATGCCCGGCGACGCCATTGCGGCGATCGAGCTGGTTGCACAAAAATACAAGGACACGCGGATCATCGTCTTCACCGCAAATTCAAGCATTGAAACCGCGATTCAAGTTCTGAACTACGGCGTCTCTGGCTATGTGCTGAAAGGCAGCAGTGCCAGCGACCTGCACGAGGCCATACGCACGGTCTATGACGGCGAAACATTCATCACGGCGGGGTTCGCGACCAAGGTCATCATGGCCATGAAAACAGCGGAAATCCGTCGGCGGTCCCAGGCACAACGGCGCCTGAGCCTGCGCGAGGAACAGATCGTCCGCCATCTCATGCGTGGCAGCACCAACCGCGAAATAGCGGCCTGTCTTGATATCAGCGAAAAGACCGTCAAGCACTACATGACGGTGTTGATGCAGAAACTCGACGTCAGGAACCGCGTGGAAGTGGTGCTGGCAGCGCAGCGTCTGGACGTGTTGCCGGACGGATCGAGCGAGCGCAGCGCGCCCCGGCGCGTCAACTAGGCCAGGGCTTGAACGCCGCATTCTCTTGGATGCGGCGTTTTAGCCATGCATGCCTGCGTCTTCCATGCGCCGGTATACTCGCGTCTATCGGTGCTCCGACAGGCTGCCGCTGTGATCGAGCGGTAGAACCGCCGTCACCACGGTCCCGTTCGGCCGGCGGATGGTGCGCATGCGGCCGCCAAAGGCACGGATGCGCCGCTTCTGGGTGATCGTGCCCAGTCCGCTGCGGCCATTGCTGCGCGGCGTCGTAGAAACCGACGCCGCCGTGCCCACGTCCGCCACCGTGATGAACAGCCGATTGTGGCGCATGCCGTAGCGCAGATGCTGGCGGTTGGCAGGCGCATGCCGCTCGCTGTTCATCAAGGCTTCCTGGATGAAGCGATAGACGCAGATGTTGAGGTGCGCGTCGGCCGTCTGCGCTGCGATCAGCCCGACGACATCGACCTCGCGGCCGATCAGATCCACGTGCCGCCTGACTGCAAGCTGGATGGTGTCGTTGAGCGACATATCGTCGAGCTCCGGCAGCACCAGATCGCTCGAAATGTTCCTCAGTTCCTCGAGCACCGTCGTGACGGTATTGACCAGCTTGCCGACATCCTGACGGCTGACCTGGGGCTCGCCCCCGCTCGGCTGCGCGGCCATGTCGCTCAGCTTCAGCTTGAGCAATGTCAGCAGCTGTACCGGGCCGTCGTGCAGATCGGTGCCGATCTGATCGAGGATCATCTCGTTCAGCTTGCCGGCCTCGAGCCGGGCCGTTTCTGCGGCTCCCCGTAGCCGTCGGTTCTGGTTGGACAGCTCCAGCGCCCGCTTCAGGCTGTGTCTGATGGCGGCATGTTGACGGTCGATCAGCAGGCTGCCGCTGCGCACGATCAGGAAAAGGAGCGCCAGCATCGGGACCGATAGGAACAGGACGATGCTGATCGTCTCGCGCCAGGCGGTCGAAAGCTCGCCCAGCAGAAAGTCGGGGCGCTCGTAGAATTCGCCGACCAGCAGAACCTTGCCCGCCTCGTCCCGTACCAGCGGGGCGTAGACTTCGATATACATGCCGCGCTGTTCTTCGCCGGTATATTCGTGTTTCTCGATCAGCGTGCGCGAAACCATGATCTCGCCCTTGAGGGCGTGCTGCAGTTCGTCGAAGACGACCTTCTCGTCGATCGTCTTGCCCGAGGTCGAATACATCAGGCTGCCATCCGGCGCCCAAATCTTCAGTTCGTGGACATGCTGGCCAAGTGCACTGGTGCCGAGCAATTGTTTGAGCTTGTCCTCGACAACAGGCGGCAACACGCCGCGCCTGATGTCCTCTTCCGAGATCAGCGGCGCGACGAATGTCTGGAGATAGGCGGCGCCGAGCGAGCCGACGCTGTTGAAGACGGTCTTCTCCAGGCGGTTCGTTGTCCAGATCGCCAGCGCGATCATCAGAGCGACGACGACGAAGGATGCGATGATGATGAACTGGACTTCCAGGCGCAGCCGCTTGAACGTCGACAGCAGGTTTCTCATGGCGGCAGGTCGGCTGACGTTCAGCCGGATGGTCCGCTTGGCCGTATCCGTGTCGTTGCTTGAACCCATGAATGATGTCCGCTTTCGTCCGGGTGGCAGTATATTTCCTGTTCCTTAAAAATATGTCCGCGCCTTCCGCCAGCAGAACGCAGCCGGGACTAAAATCAAAGCGTCTGCGAAATTTGTAAATACATTTCAAATCTTTATCGCGGCTTTGGCATTTCGCTGCAGATCCGGTTGAAAAGCGCTTTGGGGCCCACAGTGGCACATTTCGACGTGCCGTCCTCATGCGAGATCTGACCCCGACTTAGGTCTGATGGCGGTGGGGACCAAAGTTATTCGGCCCGACTGTCCTTTGGTCGCGAAAATCACGCGACCTTGTTCTCTACGACGACGGTGGCTTCGGTGCGTTAATGGCAACCAGTACCAGTAACGCGACCTCTGTTGGCGGAAAGGCATGTGTCTTTCCGGGGGGATCGCTGTGTCTCGACGGAGGGGAAAATGGCCGCGTTCAAGCTCAATCTTCAGGACATGATTTTCGTATTGCGCCAGATCAAGATCGCGGAAGGAAACTCCACCGCGCATTCTGGCACCGCAGCACAGGAGCTGACGGAGATCTATGTCGACGCTGCCGGGAACGTGGTCCCGGCGGGTACACCCGGCGCCTTCCTCGCCCTTCCCGATCCCCATGTGCCATCCGGCCTGCGCACCGTCGATGGCACATACAACAACATCGTGCCGGGCCGCGAAACCTGGGGCTCCGCCGACCAGCCGATGCCGCGTTTGCTCGATGCCGACTATCGTGACGATCAGGATGGCGACACGATGGGCTTTGGCCCGCCCGGGTCCGGCGCGCCGCCGCCAGTCACCAACACCAACTACGGCAATGCGGGCAACGTTGCCGACGCGGACCCTCGCATCATCTCCAACCTCATCGTCGACATGTCGGCGAACAACCCTGCAGCGCTTTACGCGGCGCTGACATTTGCCGGTTCTGAAAATCCGCAGGCCGATCTGGAGCGCCTTCTTGCCGCCCGCGTGACGCAGGCCCAGGCCGATGCGGCGCTGATCGCCGCACAGACGGCGCTGAACGACGCGAACGCTGCGCTCGATGCAGCCGTGGCAGCGTATGTGCCTGGCAATGTCGCCGCGATCGACGCCATCCAGGATGCGGCCGAAGCCCTGTCGGCGGCAGAGGACACATTGGCCCAGGCTGAGCTGGTCGCCGATGATCCCACGACCGCCTTCCTCGCCCTTGCCGAAGAGCTGGGCGTCGTCATCAACGACGGCGGCTCACTGTCCATCCCCAACGTGGCGCCGGACGAAGGCCTGTCGGCACCGTTCAATGCCTGGATGACCTTCTTCGGTCAGTTCTTCGACCATGGCCTCGATCTCATCACCAAGGGCGGCAACGGCACGGTCTACGTTCCGCTGCAGAACGACGATCCGCTGGTCGTCGGTGCCGATGGCCAGTTCGGCACGGCCGACGACCTGCCGGCGCACCTGCGCTTCATGGTGCTGACCCGCGCTACAGAAGCGCCCGGCAGCGATTCCCACATCAACACCACCACGCCTTTCGTCGACCAGAACCAGACCTACACCTCGCACGCATCGCACCAGGTCTTCCTGCGCGAATATGCGACTGTCGGTGGCGTACCGGTCGCCACCGGTCGGCTGCTCGACGGCTCGGCAAACGGACTGCCGACCTGGGCCGACATCAAGGCGCAGGCCGCCGAGATGCTCGGCATCCAGCTCACCGACGCCGACATCTTCAACATTCCGCTGATCCGCACGGACGCCTATGGCGAGTTCATCCGCGGCCCCAATGGCTTTCCCCTGCTGGTGACGGGGCTGGGCACCGACGGCATCCCGAACACGGCTGACGACATCGTCATCCAGGGCAACCCGGCAGCCCCGGTCAACACCTTCACCGCCGGTGCCGTGCGCATCGGCCATGCCTTCCTAGACGACATCGCCCACAATGCGGTGCCGGTGTTCGACGCGCAGGGCAATCTCGTGCCCGATGCCGATACGGATACCGGCAACGCGGTTCCGACCAACCCGCAGACCGGCCGCAATCTTGCCTATGACAACGAGCTGCTCGACCGGCACTTCATAACCGGCGACGGTCGCGGCAACGAAAACATCGGCCTGACGACCGTTCACCACATCTTCCATTCCGAGCACAATCGCCAGACCGACATGCAGAAGATGACCATTCTGCAGAGCGGCGATCTTGCCTTCATCAACGAGTGGCTTTCCGTCGACATTACCCAGGCTCAGCTCAATGCGCTGCCGGCCACGTTCCCGGCGGATCCGGTGGCGCGCGAAGCGCTGCTTGATTCCTTTGCCTGGGATGGTGAACGCATCTTCCAGGCCGCGCGTTTTGCGACCGAAATGCAGTATCAGCATCTGGTCTTCGAAGAGTTCGCCCGCAAGATCCAGCCGGCGATCGACCCCTTCGTCTTCAACAGCATCACCGACATCAATCCGGCGATCTTCTCGGAATTCGCCAACACGGTCTATCGCTTCGGCCATTCCATGTTGACCGATTCCATGCCGCGCCTGGATGGAAACGGCAATGCGATCAACCCTGATGTCGGCCTGGTCGAGGCCTTCCTCAATCCCGTCGAGTTCGACCTCGACGGCGCGATGACCCATGACGAAGCGGCAGCCTCGATCGTGCGCGGCATGACCGTCGAGCGCGGCAACGAAATCGACGAGTTCATCGTCGGATCGCTGCGCAACAACCTGCTCGGCCTGCCGCTCGACCTGGCGGCGATCAACATCGCCCGTGGTCGCGATACCGGCATTCCCTCGCTCAACGACGCAAGAGCCCAGCTCTACGCCGCCTCCGGCTCCACCTTCCTGAAACCCTACGATCACTGGGTGGATTTTGCAGCCAATCTGAAGAACCCGATCTCGGTCATCAACTTCATCGCCGCCTATGGCACCCATGACACGATCGAGGCGGAAACGACGCTTGCCGGCAAACGTGCGGCAGCCCAGGCCATCGTGCTTGGCGAGGCGGTGACCGTGACGATCAACGGCGTCGTCAGGACATTCGAGCCGCCGGCAGATCGCGTCGACTTCCTCACCAGCACCGGGTGGACTGACAGCGGACCGGGGGCCTCGACGGAGACCGGCCTCAACCTGATCGATCTGTGGATCGGCGGCCTTGCCGAAAAGAAGATGCCCTTTGGCGGCATGCTCGGTTCGACCTTCAACGCGATCTTCGAAGCACAGCTGGAAAACCTGCAGGACGGTGACCGGTTCTACTATCTGAGCCGCACCCAGGGCCAGAACATGCTCAACCAGCTCGAGCAGAATTCCTTCTCGAAGATGATGATGGCCAACACCGACCTCGCCAAACCGGGCGCCGACGGTATCCGCGGCACGGCCGACGACATCATCGACCGCCATATCGGCGTCGACTCCTTCGCGAACTACGATTTCGTGCTCGAGGTCAACCAGGCCCACCAGGCCTATGCCGATCCGACTGGCAACGACCCGACGCTCGAAGCGCTGGGCCTCGGCAAAGTGGTTCGCAACAATCCCGGAACGGCCGGTCCCGATGCCAACTATCTGCGCTTCACCGGCGGCGAACACATCGTTGTCGGTGGCACCAATGGTGCCGATACGATCATCACCGATTTTGGTGACGATGCGATCTGGGCCGATGACGGCAACGACCGGGTCGAATCCGGCGCCGGCGTCGACCTCGTCAATGGCGGCGGCGGCGACGATATCCTGACCGATAGCGGCGACACAGGCGACTTCATCAAGGGCGAGGAGGGCAACGACGTCATTGCCAACTCCAACGGCATCGACATCCTGATGGGTGGTGATGGCAAGGACGTCGTCTTCGTCGGCGTCGACGATACCGAAGTGTTTGGCGGGGCCGGCGACGACTTCATCCTCGGTGGCGACGGTGTCGACCTCTTGATGGGCAACGAGGGCAACGACTGGATCGAGGCGGGCGGCGGCTTCGACACGACCGCCGGCGACAACTCCGAACTGTTCTTCAACTCGGCCATCATCGGCCATGACGTCATGTTCTCCGGCAACGAGGAACACGACTTCGACGCCGAATCCGGCGACGACATCATGGTGCAGGGCGAAAGCGTCATGCGCAACGAAGGCATGTTCGGTTTCGACTGGGCGATCTTCAAGGGCATGGCTCTGGATGGCTACGCCGACATGCGCATCCCGATCTTCACCACCGAGGCGGAAGACATCCTGCGCAACCGTTTCGACAAGGTCGAGGCGCTCTCCGGCTGGAAGAACAACGACACGCTGCTCGGCGACGACCGTGTGTTCGGCGAGATAGCACCTGGGGATACGATCGCTACCACCGAAGGCATCTTCTTCAACGACGGTCTCAACCAGGAGGGCATCGACCGCATCGCCGGCCTCAACCAGATCGTCAGCGTCGGCGCCAGCGGCCTCTTCGAAAGCGGCAACATCCTGCTCGGCGGTGCCGGCAATGACAGTCTGCGTGGCAATGGCGGCGACGACATTCTCGACGGCGATCGCTGGCTCAACGTGCGCATCCGCATCACCGGCGCCGATCAGGCGAACACGCCGGCAAACCAGATCGCGACCGTCGACAGCCTGAAGCACGTGTTTACCGGCAGCGAGAATGCCGGGGGCAGTGCGGTTCCGGCCAGCTGGGTCGGAAAGTCGCTCTTCGACCTGATGATTTCCCGCACGATCGTGCCGACGCAGTTGCATATCGTGCGTGAGGTCGTAACCGACGGCGTGGGCGCCAACGACATCGACACGGCCTACTACAACGACACGTTCCTCGACGCCAACGGCAACGCCAACTACACGATTACCCGCAGCGCCGACGGCCTAACCACGACGATATCGCACATCAACGTCAGCAACGTCATCGACCCGCTGACCGAGCGCAATCTCGTCTCAGACGGTGTCGACACGCTGCGCAATGTCGAATGGGCAGAGTTTGCCGACGGCACGCGCATCAAGCTCAACAACGAAGCGCCGACCGACATCCGCTGGAACGGCATCGTGCCGGCCATCAGCGCGCTTCCGGGCGCTGGTGCCGTCATCGCCAACCTCAGCACGGTGGACGAAGACAGCACGGTCTTTACCTACGCGCTTCAGCCGGGAAGCAGCCCGAACTTTGCGGTCTCGGCCGCGGGCGTGGTCACCCGGACCGGTACCCCAATGGCTGCCAATACGGCCTATACGCTGATCATCCGTTCCACCGACGATTTCGGCGGTTTCCGCGACGAAACCTTCAACATCCGCACCGGCACCGATGCCGCCAACGATCTGACGGCTTTCGCCACTGTTAATGACGACATCGTCTATGGCGAGGATGGCAACGACATTCTCGTCGGCGGCGCCGGCAACGACACGCTGTTCGGGCAGGACGAAGACGATACGCTCTCCGGCGGTCTCGGCGACGACGTGCTGCACGGCGGCGCGGGCGACACGGATACCGCCACCTATGCGGCTGCGACTGGTGCCGTCACCGTCAACCTGGCGACAGGTACGGCGAGCGGTGCCGACGGCAACGACACGCTGGTCGACATCGAAAACGTCATCGGTGGCGCCTTCAACGACACGCTGACCGGCAATGCCGGCGATAACGCGCTGACAGGCGGTGCCGGCAACGACACGTTGTCGGGCGGCGGTGGCGACGACGCGCTCCAGGGCGGGGCCAACGACGACACCTACGTCTTCGGCCTGGCCGATGGCGACGATACCATCCAGGAAACGGCAGGCGCCGATCGGATCTCGCTGGCAACGGGCGGTGCAGCGCTGGCTGCGCTCAACTTTGCCGAAGGAGCGGGGGGCAACCTCAACATCGTCGTCGGTGCAACCGGCATCACCGTGACCGACCATTTCGATACAGTCGGCGAGGTCGTCGAAAGCGTCGAGATCGCAGCGGGTACGACCTTTGCCGGCCACGATGTCAGCGGGATCTTCGCGCTCAGCGATGACGACACCGGTCCGCGCACGGCTCAGGTCGGTGTGGCCACCATCCTGTCGGGCAGTGGTGTCGGTGAAACGTTCACGGGCAGCTCCGGCCGCGACCTGATTTTCGGTAATGGCGGTAACGACACGCTCAACGGCGGCGACGGCAATGACCTGCTCGTCGGTGGAACAGGTGCCGACACTTTGAACGGCGGTATCGGCAACGACACGATCGTCGTCGACATCGACAATGGCAATGGCGGTGCCGACATCGTCAGCGGTGGCGCTGATACCGATACGCTCGCGATCATCGATACCGGTCCCAACGGCGAAATTCTCTCCGTGGCTTACGACGGTGCGCGCATCACCCAGATCGAGGGCGGGGGCTCCATCAATGCCGATGTCGAAAGGGTCACGGCCGATCTCGGTGCTGGTGCCGACACACTGGCCTACACGACCGCCTCCGCAGTAACGGTCAATCTGGCAACGGGTACGGCGACCGGCTTCGCATCGATCGCCGGCATCGAGAACGTCACCGGCGGCATCGGCAACGACGTCTTCACCGGCGACGCCAACAACAACACGTTCATCGGCGCAGCAGGCGCGGACCGGGTCGTCTTCACGGGCACAGCCGCTGATCACGGCTTCGCCTTGAGCGGTACCGATCTGGTCGTCTCCGGCGAAGGCGGAACGGACACGCTTTCCGGCATCGAGCAACTGCAGTTCGGCGCGACCGTCTATTCCACGGCCGGCGGCAACCTCCTCCAGGGCACCAATGTCGGCACCACCCTCAATGGTGGCGCCAACGCCGAGCTGATCCTCGGCTTAGGCGGCAACGACACCATCAACGGCCTGGCCGGCAACGACATCATCCAGGGCGGCGACGGCAACGACACGATCAATGCCGGCGACGGCGACGACACGATCGTCTGGAACGTCGGCGAAGACCGCGACATCGTCAATGGCGGCACCAACACGGCCGTCGGCGACACGATGGTGATCAACGGCGACGGCACCGGCGAGACGTTCCGGGTCTATACCCGGCTCGAATGGGACAATGTCGCAGGAAACATTGGCGCGCAGCTTGCCGCGGCAACCCAGATCGTCATCACCCGCAACGGCACCAACTTCAATTCGATCGTGGCCGAACTTGCCGCCATCGAAGAGATCGTCATCAACACCGGCGCCGGCAACGACACCGTGCTGACAATCGGCGACTTCACGCCGACAGGGCTTGCCGTCAACACGATCACTGTCAACGGCGACGAGGGCAACGACACCGTCGACCTCTCCGCCCTGCAATCGTCGCATCGCATCCTGTTCCGCTCCAACGGCGGCAGCGACACGCTGGTCGGCAACCTCAGGCCACAGGACGTGGTGGAACTGGCGCCGGGAACCAACATTTCCGACTACACCATGACCACCAACCCGAACGGCTCGAAGACGTTCTCGAACGGCACGCATTCGATCACGTTTACCGGCGCGGTGCCGCCGCAATTCCAGAACACGCCTTCGAACCCGGGCAACGGCGAAGGGGTCTCTGGCCGCTTCGAATACACCGCGAGCGATCTGGCCGGGCTTAAGAACCTGGTCAACGGCTTGCCGGCTTTCGGCGGCGACGATGAAGGCGAGGGTGCCACCGGCGTTCGCACGTTGTCCGGCCACGGCAACAACGAGGACAATCCGAACTGGGGCTCGGCCGACACGCCGTTCATCCGCATCACCGGCTCGCATTATGGCGCCTATGACGCGGCAACCGGCAACAACGCCATCAACCCGATGTTCGCAGGCCTCGACCCGCGCGAGATCAGCAATATCCTCGGCAACCAGGAACTCGACCTGCCGAAGAACGACAAGGATGCCAATATCTTCTTCATGGCATTCGGCCAGTATTTCGACCACGGGCTCGATTTCCTCGGCAAGGGCGGCAACGGGACGATCCGCATCGGTGCACCGGGCAATGGTGCGCCGGGCTCGGGTAATCCGGCCGATCTCACCCGCGGCACCGTCAACTCGATCGTCGACGGCGTACCGCAGCATCTGAACAAGACCTCGCCCTTCGTCGACCAGAACCAGGCCTATGGCTCCAACGACCTGGTCGGCCAGTTCCTGCGGGAGGGCAATGGCTCGGGCGGACTTGGCGCGCACCTGCTGAAAGGTGGGGTCGATCCTTCAAACGACGACTTTGCGCTCCTCCCGACGCTGCGCGAGGTAATCCTGCATCACTGGCAGAACAACACGGTCTTCCATTCGGCATCGCTACCGGGCGGGCAGGTCGCCTTCCAGACCTACTATGCGGGGTTGGTCACCAACGGCGTCATCAACGAGGCGATGCTGCCGGCGATGACCTCCAACTTCATGGGCAGCAGCCATGCGCTGCTTCTCGATACCAACCCCTTCATCAAGCTGCTCGACCATTATGTGGTCGGCGACGGGCGCGGCAACGAGAACTTCGCGCTGACCTCGATGCACACGATCTGGGCCCGCAACCACAACTTCCATGTGGAAGGTCTGGAAGCGGCCGGCTTCCAGGGAACGGCGGAAGAGCTGTTCCAGGCGGCCAAGATCATCAACGAGGCCGAATACCAGCGGGTGGTCTTCAACGAGTTCGCCGACATGCTGCTCGGTGGCATGCGCGGCCTCGGTTCGCACGGCTTCCTTGAATACAACCCGGATGCGACCGCCGGCATCTCGCATGAGTTCGCGGCCGCCGTCTATCGCGTCGGGCATTCGCTGATCGGCCAGACCATGACCGTTCTCGATGCCAACGGTCAGCCGAAACAGGTGGCGTTGTTCGACGCCTTCCTCAATCCAAGCAACGAGGCCGGCGTGTTCACCGGTCCCTTGCCTCCCGGCTACGTACCGCAACCCGGCTACGAGCAGCTCGGCGTCAACTCCATTCTCGGCGGGATTATCACCCAGCAGGCCGAGGAGGTGGACTTCAACATCGTCGATGCGGTCCGCAACGACCTCGTGCGCATCAATGCCGACCTGTTCGCCTTCAATGTGGCGCGCGGATGGGATGTGGGTCTTGGAACGCTCAACCAGGTCCGCATGGATCTGGCAGCCTCCCAGGATCCTTACGTCTCGGAAGCGCGCGGCTTTGCCGGCAACCTGTCGCCCTACGCGTCCTGGGAGGACTTCCAGACCCGCAACGGCCTCAGCCAGGCGGTGATCAACCAGTTCCGTCAGGCCTATCCGGACCTGGTGCTGCAGCCCGGCGACGTCGCCGCGTTCCAGTCGATCAATCCGGGCATCCAGGTGTCGATGCAGGCCAATGGCACCGGCATCGTCAAGGGCATCGACCGCGTCGATCTCTGGGTCGGTGGTCTGGCTGAAAAGCATGTGAACGGCGGCATGGTCGGGCAGACCTTCTGGATCGTGCTGCACGAGCAGTTCGATCGTCTGCAGGAGGCGGATCGTTTCTATTACGCCAATCGCCTCGACAACTTCGACTTCTACGAAGACTTCATCGATGGCCAGGAGTTCGCCGATATCATCGCCCGCAACACCGGCATGACTGATCTGCCGGAGCACATCTTCGAGACGCAAGAGCCCGAAGACGAGGATGATGATGACGGTGCCGGCAACCCCGACGATGATGATGACGATGATGATGACGGCGATCCCGTTGGCGGCGGCGATGACGACGACGACGAGGATGACGGCGACGGCGACACCGGCGGCCCCGACGATGATGGGGATGACGACGACGCCGGGTCCGA
>UBXV01000045.1 GCA_900469625.1 Hyphomicrobiales bacterium | reverse complement strand
TCAAATTTGCTCTTTGCCATTTTCGGCTCTCCGTTTCCTGTCCCCTGTCGGGGAAATCTTATCTATCTGTTTCAGCGAAAGGGTATTCCGGTCACTTCTGACCGGAATACTTTGCCTGGATTTCCTGTGCGACGTTCGACGGGACCGGCGAGTAGTGATCGAAGGTCATCGTGTACTGGGCGCGGCCCTGAGACATCGAGCGCAGGTTGTCCACGTATTTGAACATGTTCGCCAGCGGGACGTTCGCGTTGATCACGACGGCAACGCCGCGCGATTCCTGGCCCTGGATCTGGCCACGACGCGAGTTCAGGTCGCCGATAACGTCACCGACGTAATCTTCCGGCGTTACCACTTCGACCTTCATCATCGGCTCGAGGAGCTGAGCGCCGGCCTTCTTGGCTGCTTCACGGAAGCAGGCACGCGAAGCGATTTCGAACGCCAGAACCGACGAGTCGACGTCGTGGAAGGCACCGTCGATGAGCGTCGCCTTGACACCCAGCATCGGGAAGCCTGCGAGCGGACCCGAAGACAGAACGCTTTCGATGCCCTTCTGAACGCCCGGGATGTATTCCTTCGGAACAGCACCACCAACGATCTTGGACTCGAACTTGAAGTCTTCGCCATCCGGGTTCGGTTCGAAGACGATCTTGACGCGCGCGAACTGGCCGGTACCACCGGACTGCTTCTTGTGCGTGTAGTCTTCTTCGTGCTGACGCGTGATGGTTTCTCGGTAGGCAACCTGCGGCGCGCCGACGGTTGCTTCGACCTTGAATTCGCGACGCATACGGTCAACCAGGATGTCGAGGTGAAGTTCACCCATGCCTGCGATGATCGTCTGGCCGGACTCTTCGTCGGTCTTGACGCGGAACGACGGATCTTCGGCAGCCAGGCGGTTGAGCGCGAGGCCCATCTTTTCCTGGTCGCCCTTGGTCTTCGGCTCGATCGCGATCTGGATGACCGGCTCAGGGAATTCCATGCGCTCGAGGATAACCGGCTTCAGCGGATCGCAGAGCGTATCGCCAGTGGTGGTTTCCTTGAGGCCAGCCAGAGCAACGATGTCGCCAGCAAAGGCTTCTTCGATGTCTTCACGGCTGTTGGAATGCATCTGCAGCATACGGCCGACGCGCTCGCGCTTTTCCTTGACCGTGTTCATGACCGACGTGCCCTTTTCGAGCTTGCCGGAGTAGATGCGGGCGAAGGTGAGCGAACCGACGAAGGGGTCGTTCATGATCTTGAAGGCGAGCATCGAAAGCGGCTCGCTGTCGTCAGCGTGACGCTCGGTCTCGGCTTCCGTCTTGACGTCGATGCCCTTGATCGCCGGGATGTCCAGCGGCGACGGCAGATAGTCGACGACGGCGTCGAGAAGCGGCTGAACGCCCTTGTTCTTGAACGCGGTACCGCAGAACATCGGGTGGAACTTCACGTCGATGGTGCCACGGCGAACGAGCGCGCGGATCTGGTCGTTGTCGGGCAGGTTGCCTTCGAGGTACGCTTCGGTCGCGGCTTCGTCGATCTCGACAACGGTCTCGATCAGGAGTTCGCGGTACTTCTGCGCTTCTGCCTTCATGTCATCCGGAATTTCGACGACGTCCCACTGTGCGCCGAGCGATTCGTCGCGCCAGATGAGTGCGTTCATCTCGATCAGGTCGATGACGCCCTTGAACTCGGTCTCAGCGCCGATCGGCAGCTGCATGACGACCGGGATCGCACCGAGGCGCGACTTGATCATCGAGACGGAGCGGTAGAAGTCAGCGCCGGTCTTGTCCATCTTGTTGCAGAAGATCATCCGCGGGACATTGTACTTCTCAGCCTGGCGCCAGACGGTTTCCGTCTGCGGCTCAACACCGGCGTTGGCGTCGAGAAGGGCGATGGCACCGTCGAGAACGCGCAGCGAACGCTCGACTTCGATGGTGAAGTCAACGTGGCCGGGGGTGTCGATGATGTTGAAACGGCGGGTCTTGCCGTCACGACCCTTCCAGAAGGTCGTGGTCGCAGCAGACGTGATGGTGATGCCGCGTTCCTGCTCCTGCTCCATCCAGTCCATGGTAGCGGCGCCGTCATGGACTTCGCCGATCTTATGGGACTTGCCGGTGTAGTAGAGAATACGTTCGGTCGTCGTCGTCTTGCCGGCGTCGATGTGCGCCATGATACCGAAATTGCGGTAGTCTTCGATTTTGTATTCGCGAGCCATAGGGACTCCCTTTCGAAATTGGTCGTCGATTACCAGCGGTAGTGCGAGAATGCACGGTTGGCGTCGGCCATCTTGTGCGTGTCTTCGCGCTTCTTGACGGCGCTGCCGCGGTTGTTCGCAGCGTCCATGAGTTCGCCGCAGAGGCGATCAACCATGGTCGTTTCGTTGCGCTTGCGGGCAGCAGCGATCAGCCAGCGGATGGCGAGCGCCTGACGGCGTTCCGGACGAACGTCGACGGGAACCTGGTAGGTTGCACCACCAACGCGACGCGAACGGACTTCGACGTGCGGAGCGATGTTGTCGAGGGCCGAATGGAACACGGCAATCGGCTCCTGCTTCAGCTTGCCCTGAACGGCATCGAAGGCACCGTAAACGATGCTTTCAGCAACCGACTTCTTGCCATGAAGCATGATGGCGTTCATGAACTTGGTGACAACCAGATCGCCGAACTTCGGGTCCGGGTTGATCTCGCGCTTTTCTGCACTGTGACGACGTGACATACGTTTTGTCTCTCAACTGTTGACTGGCGCCTTAACACGCGGAGAACCTCGCGCAGCGCCGAATTCGTGAAACCCGAAATTACTTCGGACGCTTCGCACCATACTTGGAGCGGCGCTGCTTGCGGTTCTTGACACCCTGCGTATCGAGTACGCCACGGATGATATGGTAACGGACACCCGGAAGGTCCTTTACGCGGCCGCCGCGGATCATGACAACCGAGTGTTCCTGAAGGTTGTGGCCTTCACCCGGGATATAGCCGATGACTTCGAAGCCGTTGGTCAGGCGAATCTTGGCAACCTTACGCAGAGCCGAGTTCGGCTTCTTCGGGGTCGTCGTGTAAACGCGGGTGCATACGCCGCGCTTCTGTGGGTTTTCCTGCAGAGCAGGAACCTTGTTGCGCTTTACCTGTGCCTGACGCGGCTTGCGGATCAGCTGGTTTACGGTAGGCATGTAACCATCCCTTGCAAAATCTTGTCTCGTTACCCTTGCGGGCGGATCGTTGCCGTCGCCGGCGATACGAACGCCTGTAAAATGCGCAAACGAGGACCGATCCGCTTTATCGCGGATGGCCCTACAAAAAGCAGAGGACACAGCGTTTCGCGCGTCATGCGTGCAGCATTTTTTGTAGTCAGCGTGCGTTTCGAACCTTGTTTGAGGCGAACTCCAGAACGCGACGTTCCGAACCAGCCAGCCTCACATGGGCTCCGATGCGGCGGGGTGTACTGATTTCAAGGCCGACAGTCAAGGGCAATTAACAAATAAACTCCGGCATACAGACGTCACATGCCCGGAAAACAAGGCCTTTGCGCGGGTCTGGCCCGCCCGCGGCAGTGCGCAATGTCCTTCGACCTCAGGCAGTTTCTGACAGGGTTAAGGAATCGGCAACCACTTTATGACGGTTTTCCACCGCAGCGATTCTACCTGCCGGCAAAGCCTGTGGCCATTTTGCTATTTCTTTCGCGCTGCACCGAAAAGGGCGCTAAAGTCGGGCACGCACTCGAAAGGAAATTCAATGAGCGTCACGCCTGACAACGACAATGCACCTGACGAACCGATGGTCTTCATCATCATCGGCAAGGCCTATGAGACCGATGGAGACGAAGAAGGTGTCGACATTCACGTGATGTTGCGCGCACCCGACGACGACACCGCCGTGCGCGAGGCGCTGAACGCGCTCGCCGAGGAAGGCTTCCTGGAGGCCGACCTCGACCAGATCGGGACGCTGACCGACGTACCGAACGAAGAGCCCCACGCCTCAGCCTATCAAGGCGCACTTGATGGCGAAGTCGCGATCATCCGTTTCGCCTGAGGCCTTCGACGCGCGGATGGCGCGTCAGTCCCCCTTCCCCAATGAAAAAGCCGCCCGGATCGCTCCGGGCGGCTTTTTTGTTCTCGGGAAACGAGGGCGGTGACCGCCCTCCTCCCATTATTCCGCTGCTGCGTTTTCCTTGGCGAGGTCGGCGAGCATCGGGGTTGCAACATCTGCACCCGTGCCCTTGCGACGCTCTTCGAGGATCATCTCGTCGCGCGCCGTGGCGATGCGACGGATCTGAGTCATGGTTCCACCGGTACCGGCCGGGATCAGACGACCGACGATGACGTTTTCCTTCAGCCCCTGCAGGCCGTCGACCTTGCCGGCGATCGCCGCTTCGGTCAGGACCTTGGTGGTTTCCTGGAACGACGCCGCCGAGATGAACGACGGTGTCTGCAGCGAGGCCTTGGTGATACCGAGCAGGACCGGGTCGCCGTATGCCGGCTTCTTGCCCTGTTCGATCAGGCCGTCGTTGACGTCTTCGAGTTCGATGCGATCGACATTGTCACCGACGATGTAGGTCGAGTCGCCGGCATCGGTGATTTCCACCTTCTGCAGCATCTGACGAACGATGACTTCGATGTGCTTGTCGTTGATCACAACGCCCTGCAGTCGGTAGACTTCCTGGATTTCGTTGACCAGGTAGGAAGCGAGTGCTTCCACGCCCTTGATCGCCAGGATGTCGTGCGGCGCCGGGTTGCCGTCGAGGATGTAGTCGCCCTTTTCGATGTAGTCGCCATCCTGAAGATGGAAGGGCTTGCCCTTCGGGATCAGGTATTCGACCGGCTCGACACCGTCTTCAGCAGGCTCGATCAGCACGCGACGCTTGTTCTTGTAGTCGCGACCGAAGCGGATCGTACCATCGATCTCAGCGATGATGGCATGGTCCTTCGGACGACGCGCTTCGAACAGTTCGGCAACGCGCGGCAGACCACCGGTGATGTCCTTGGTCTTGGCGCTTTCCAGCGGCGAACGTGCAAGCACGTCACCCTGCGAGACCTTCGTGCCCGGCTCGACCGACAGAATGGCGTCGACCGAAAGCATGAAGCGGGCGTCACCACCACGCGACAGCTTCAGCACAGCGCCGTTCTTGTCCTTGATGACGATCGCCGGCTTCAGGTCGGTACCGCGCGGCGTCGAACGCCAATCGATAACCTGACGCTTGGTGATGCCAGTGGACTCGTCGGTCGCTTCCAGAACCGAGATGCCGTCGACGACGTCTTCGAAGTGAACGGTACCTTCCACTTCCGTCATCATCGGACGGGTGTAGGGGTCCCACTCGGCGAGGCGCTGGCCGCGCTTCACCTTGTCGCCATCGTCCACGAAGATCTTCGAGCCGTAGGCGACGCGCTGCGAGGAGCGTTCGACACCACGTTCGTCGAGGATCTGCACGGCCATGTTACGACCCATGGCGACGAGAACGCCGTCAGAGTTGCGCAGCATGTTGCGGTTCTTGATCTGAACCGTGCCTTCGTAGGACGCTTCCAGGAACGACTGGTCGACCACGGTCGCCGTACCGCCCAAGTGGAAGGTACGCATGGTGAGCTGGGTGCCCGGTTCACCGATCGACTGTGCGGCGATAACGCCAACCGCTTCGCCCATGTTGACCGGCGTACCACGTGCCAGGTCGCGGCCGTAGCAGACGCCGCAAACACCCGTCTGGATTTCGCAGGTCAGAGCCGAACGGATCCGGATCGACTGGATACCAGCCTTTTCGATCTCGATGACGTCGGGCTCCAGGATCATCCGGCCGGCGTCGACGAGGCGAACGCCCGTGACCGGGTGATCGATATCGTCCAGAGCAGTACGGCCGAGAATACGGGCGCCGAGCGAAGCCACGACCTGACCGGCATCGACGATCGCCGTCATGGTGAGGCCGTTTTCGGTGCCGCAATCGACGGAGTTGACGATGCAGTCCTGCGCCACGTCGACGAGACGACGGGTCAGGTAACCCGAGTTCGCGGTCTTCAAGGCGGTGTCGGCCAGGCCCTTACGGGCACCGTGGGTCGAGTTGAAGTACTCGTTAACGGTGAGGCCTTCCTTGAAGTTCGAGATGATCGGCGTCTCGATGATTTCACCCGACGGCTTGGCCATCAGGCCGCGCATGCCGCCCAGCTGACGCATCTGGTTCGGAGAACCACGGGCGCCGGAGTGCGACATCATGTAGATCGAGTTCATCGGCTTCTGACGGCCATTGTCGTCGAACTCGACAGCCTTAATGCGGGCCATCATTTCGTCGGCGACCTTCTCGGTGGCCTTGCCCCAGGCGTCGACAACCTTGTTGTACTTTTCGCCCTGGGTGATGAGGCCGTCGTTGTACTGCTGCTCGTATTCCTTCACGAGCGCTTCAGTATCGCCGACGATCTTCACCTTGGTGTCCGGAATGACCATGTCGTCCTTGCCGAACGAAATGCCGGCGCGGCAAGCATGGGCAAAGCCGAGCTGCATGATGCGGTCGCAGAAGATGACCGTGTCTTTCTGACCGCAGTGACGGTAGACCGTGTCGATCATCTTGGAGATGTTCTTCTTGGTCATTTCCTGGTTGCAGGTCTCGAACGGCACGTTGACGTTGCGAGGCAACAGCTCGCCGATGATCATGCGGCCAGGTGTCGTCTCATAGATCTTCGAAACCGGGTTGCCCTCGGCGTCGACGGTCTTGAAGCGGCCACGGATCTTGGCGTGCAGCGTCACGGCCTTGGTTTCGAGCGCGTGATGCAGCTCGCCCATGTCCGAGAACGCCATGCCTTCGCCTGGCTCGTTCTGGTTGAGGATCGACAAGTAGTACAGACCCAGAACCATGTCCTGCGACGGAACGATGATCGGTGCGCCGTTGGCCGGGTGCAGGATGTTGTTGGTCGACATCATCAGCACGCGGGCTTCGAGCTGCGCTTCGAGCGACAGCGGCACGTGGACGGCCATCTGGTCACCGTCGAAGTCGGCGTTGAAGGCCGTGCAGACGAGCGGGTGCAGCTGGATCGCCTTGCCTTCGACCAGGGTCGGTTCGAAGGCCTGGATGCCCAGGCGGTGCAGCGTCGGCGCGCGGTTCAACAGAACCGGATGTTCGCGGATGACCTCGTCGAGGATATCCCAGACTTCCGGCTTTTCCTTTTCGACGAGCTTCTTGGCCTGCTTGACCGTCGAGGAGTAACCCTTGGCGTCGAGGCGGGCGTAGATGAACGGCTTGAACAGCTCGAGCGCCATCTTCTTCGGCAGACCGCACTGGTGCAGCTTCAGTTCCGGACCGGTCACGATGACCGAACGACCGGAATAGTCGACGCGCTTGCCGAGCAGGTTCTGACGGAAGCGGCCCTGCTTGCCCTTGAGCATGTCGGACAGCGACTTCAGCGGGCGCTTGTTGGCACCGGTGATGACGCGGCCGCGACGGCCGTTGTCGAACAGCGCGTCCACAGATTCCTGCAGCATGCGCTTCTCGTTACGGATGATGATGCCCGGTGCGCGAAGTTCGATCAGGCGCTTCAGACGGTTGTTACGGTTGATCACGCGGCGATAGAGATCGTTCAGATCCGACGTCGCGAAACGGCCGCCGTCGAGCGGCACGAGCGGGCGCAGATCCGGCGGGATCACCGGAACGACCTTCATGATCATCCATTCCGGACGGTTGCCGGATTCCATGAAGTTCTCGACGATCTTCAGGCGCTTCATCAGCTTCTTCTGCTTCAGATCCGAGGTGGTCTCGGCCAGATCCGAACGCAGATCGCCAGCGATCTTTTCGAGGTTCATCGAAGCGAGCATCTCATAGATCGCTTCAGCACCGATCATCGCGGTGAACTGGTCTTCGCCGAACTCATCGACGGCGAGCATGTAATCTTCTTCGCTGAGGAGCTGGTTTTCCTTCAGCGACGTCAGACCAGGCTCGGTCACGATGTAGTTTTCGAAGTACAGAACGCGCTCGACATCCTTCAGCGTCATGTCGAGCAACGTGGAGATGCGCGACGGCAACGACTTCAGGAACCAGATGTGGGCAACGGGAGCGGCGAGCTCGATATGGCCCATGCGCTCACGGCGAACGCGCGAAAGCGTGACTTCAACGCCGCACTTTTCGCAGATAATGCCCTTGTACTTCATGCGCTTGTACTTGCCGCACAGGCATTCGTAATCCTTGATCGGACCGAAGATACGGGCGCAGAAAAGACCATCGCGTTCCGGCTTGAACGTGCGGTAGTTGATCGTCTCCGGCTTCTTGATCTCACCGTAAGACCAGGAAAGAATCTTCTCCGGCGAGGCGATCGAAATCCGGATGGAATCGAAAGTCTGTGCAGGCACCTGCGGATTGAAAAGATTCATGACCTCTTGGTTCATGCCTGTCTCCTTTACGGGCTTAACGCCCTGAGCTTGGCGGGGTGCCGACAAATCCCGGGCGCCGGCCCCTACCCCATAAACAGCTAAAACCGCATCTGATGCGGCCCCGTTCCTCTCGCTTGCCAATGAAGCCTTGCGGAGGAAGCGGTGCGCGCCGCGACGCGGCACGCACCTTGATGTTTCTTATTCGGCTGCGTCGGGCAGCTGACCTGCACCGAGTTCGTCGACCTTGGTGTTCTCGAGTTCGACCGAGAGGCCCAGCGAGCGCATTTCCTTGACGAGAACGTTGAAGCTCTCGGGAATGCCCGCTTCGAAGGTGTCGTCGCCACGGACGATCGCTTCGTAGACCTTGGTACGGCCGGCCACGTCGTCCGACTTCACCGTCAGCATTTCCTGCAGGGTGTAGGCGGCGCCGTAGGCTTCGAGCGCCCAGACTTCCATTTCCCCGAAGCGCTGACCGCCGAACTGCGCCTTGCCGCCCAGCGGCTGCTGGGTCACGAGCGAGTAAGGACCGATCGAACGGGCGTGGATCTTGTCGTCGACAAGGTGGTTCAGCTTCAGCATGTAGATGTAGCCGACGGTCACCTGGCGGTCGAACTGATCGCCGGTACGGCCATCATAAAGCGTCGACTGACCCGATACCTTCAGGCCCGCCTGCTCCAGCATCTCGTTGACGTCGGCTTCGACAGCACCGTCGAAGACCGGCGTTGCGATCGAAACGCCGCGACGGGTCTGCTCGGCAAGCCGCACGATCGACGCATCGTCGTACTGCTTGATCGGCTCACCCTTCGGGCCCGACCCGATGACGCTGTCGATGGTGTCGCGCAGCGGCTGAATGTCGGCACCTGCCTTGTAGGCATCGAGCATCGCACCGATCTTCTTGCCCATGCCGGCGCAAGCCCAGCCGAGATGGGTTTCGAGGATCTGGCCGACGTTCATGCGCGAAGGCACGCCGAGCGGGTTCAGAACGACGTCGACGTGCGTGCCATCTTCCAGGAACGGCATGTCTTCGATCGGCACGATACGCGACACGACACCCTTGTTGCCGTGACGGCCGGCCATCTTGTCGCCCGGCTGGATCTTGCGCTTCACAGCGACGAAGACCTTGACCATCTTCATGACACCAGGAGGCATTTCGTCGCCGCGCTGGACCTTTTCGACCTTGTCCATGAAGCGCTGTTCAAGGCGCGACTTGGATTCGTCGTACTGGGCGCGAAGCGCTTCGATCTCGCCCTGAGCCTTTTCGTCTTCGATGGCAAACATCCACCACTGCGAGCGGGGATATTCGCTGACGACGAGGTTGGAAAGCTCGGTGCCCTTCTTGAAGCCCTTCGGACCTGCAACCGCGGTGTGGCCGCGCAGCATGTCGACGAGACGCGCGTAGACGTTGCGATCGAGGATCGCCTGTTCGTCGTCGCGGTCCTTGGCCAGGCGTTCGATTTCCTCGCGCTCGATCGCCATCGCACGTTCGTCCTTCTCAACGCCGTGGCGATTGAAGACGCGAACTTCGACGACGGTGCCGAACGTGCCCGGGGGCATGCGCATGGAGGTGTCGCGGACGTCAGAGGCCTTTTCACCGAAGATGGCGCGCAGAAGCTTTTCTTCCGGCGTCATCGGGCTTTCGCCCTTCGGCGTGATCTTGCCGACCAGGATATCGCCCGGCTGAACTTCCGCACCGATGTAGACGATGCCGGCTTCGTCGAGATTACGCAGCGCTTCTTCCGAAACGTTCGGAATGTCGCGGGTAATTTCTTCCGGGCCGAGCTTGGTGTCACGCGCCATCACTTCGAACTCTTCGATGTGGATGGAGGTGAACACGTCGTCACGAACGATACGCTCGGAGAGCAGGATCGAGTCTTCGTAGTTGTAGCCGTTCCACGGCATGAACGCGACGAGCGCGTTGCGGCCGAGAGCCAGATCGCCGAGGTCGGTCGACGGACCGTCCGCGATGATGTCGCCCTTGTTCAGGATGTCACCGACGGTGACCAGCGGACGCTGGTTGACGCAGGTGTTCTGGTTGGAGCGCTGGAACTTCTGCAGACGGTAGATATCGACGCCCGACTTCGATGGATCGAGGTCTTCGGTGGCGCGGATAACGATACGCGTCGCATCGACCTGGTCGACGACACCGCCACGACGGGCTGCAATAGCAGCGCCGGAGTCGCGGGCAACGACCGGCTCCATGCCGGTACCGACGAACGGAGCTTCGGCGCGCAGCAGAGGCACGGCCTGACGCTGCATGTTCGAGCCCATCAGTGCGCGGTTCGCGTCGTCGTTCTCGAGGAACGGGATGAGCGCGGCTGCGACCGAAACGAGCTGCTTCGGCGAAACGTCCATCAGGTTGATGTTGTCGCGCGGTGCCAGCATAACTTCGCCGGCATGACGGCAGACGACGAATTCTTCGGAGAACGAACCATCGCTCTCGAGAACCGAGTTTGCCTGGGCGACGTGATACTTCGCTTCTTCCATCGCCGAGAGATAGACGACGTCGTTGGTCACCTTGCCGTCGACGATCTTGCGGTACGGGCTTTCGATGAAGCCGTACTTGTTGACGCGGGCAAAGGTCGCAAGCGAGTTGATCAGACCGATGTTCGGGCCTTCCGGCGTTTCAATCGGGCAAATACGGCCGTAGTGGGTCGGGTGAACGTCGCGGACTTCGAAGCCTGCGCGCTCGCGGGTCAGACCACCCGGGCCAAGTGCCGAAAGGCGACGCTTGTGGGTGATTTCCGACAGCGGGTTCACCTGGTCCATGAACTGCGACAGCTGCGACGAGCCGAAGAATTCGCGGACGGCAGCGGCGGCCGGCTTGGCGTTGATCAGGTCCTGCGGCATGACGGTATCGATTTCGATCGACGACATGCGTTCCTTGATCGCGCGCTCCATGCGGAGCAGACCGAGGCGGTACTGGTTTTCCATCAACTCGCCGACAGAACGAACACGGCGGTTGCCGAGGTTGTCGATGTCGTCGATTTCGCCCTTGCCGTCACGCAGTTCGACCAGCATCTTGACGACAGCCAGGATGTCTTCCTTGCGCAGGATGCGCACGGTGTCGGCCACGTCGAGGTCGAGGCGCATGTTCATCTTCACGCGGCCAACGGCCGAGAGATCGTAACGCTCGGCATCGAAGAACAGCGTGTTGAACATGGCTTCCGCGGAATCCATGGTCGGCGGTTCGCCCGGACGCATCACGCGGTAGATATCGAACAGAGCGTCCTGACGGTTCTCGTTCTTGTCTACGGTCAGCGTGTTGCGGATGTAGGCGCCGACATTGATGTGGTCGATGTCGAGAACCGGGATCTCGTCGAAACCGGCCGACAGAATGACGGGAAGCGTCTTCTCGTCGATTTCATCGCCTGCTTCGAGATAGATTTCACCGGTCGCGAAGTTGACCACGTCTTCGGCAAGGTAGTTGCCATAGAGGTCGTCGTCGGTCGCCTTGAGAGCCTTCAGGCCCTTGTCCTGCAGCTGGCGCAGCAAGCGCGGCGTCAGCTTCTTGCCGGCTTCGACAACAACTTCGCCGGTGTCGGCGTCAACCATCTCGGTGATCGCCTTCTGGCCCTTCAGCGCATCCGGCTGGAACGGCACGCGCCAGCCTGCGCCATCGCGCTGGTAGAGCGACTTCGTATAGAAGGTGTCGAGGATTTCCTCGCCGTCCATGCCAAGCGCCATCAGCAGCGAAGACACGGGGATCTTGCGGCGACGGTCGATACGGGCGTGAACGATGTCCTTGGCGTCGAACTCGATGTCGAGCCACGAACCACGATACGGGATGACGCGAGCAGCGAAGAGCAGCTTGCCGGAAGAGTGGCTCTTGCCCTTGTCGTGGTCGAAGAACACGCCCGGGGAGCGGTGCATCTGCGAAACGATAACGCGCTCGGTGCCGTTGACGATGAAGGTACCGTTGTCGGTCATGAGCGGCATGTCGCCCATGTAGACGTTCTGTTCCTTGATGTCCTTGATCGACTTCGCGCCGGTATCCTCGTCAATATCGAACACGATCAGGCGCAGCGTCACCTTGAGCGGCGCTGCGTAGGTCAGATCGCGCTGACGGCACTCTTCGACGTCGAACTTCGGCTGTTCGAATTCGTAGGAAACGAACTCGAGCATCGATGCGCCGGAGAAATCCTTGATCGGGAAAACCGATTTGAAAACGGCTTGAAGGCCCTCATCAGGGCGTCCGCCCTTGGGCTCTTCAACCATCAGAAACTGGTCGTAGGATGCCTTCTGAACCTCGATGAGGTTCGGCATTTCTGCGACTTCTGGAATTTTACCAAAAAACTTGCGTACGCGCCTGCGACCGTTAAACGAAAGGGTCTGAGCCATCGTCGCTCCTTGTCAATCTTGCATCCGGGCCTGCAACGGACGGGAACCGATGGCCAGTCGACCCCGTCAATCAATGAGTAGTTCAATCTCGTCTAACTTGCGGAAAACGCCCAGCGCGGATTGCTGTGCTGAATTCCGTTCGAGACCATCCTCTTGAAGAACCCATTACCCAAAAGCCGTTTTGCGACAGGCTTTTGGGTAATATGTTCTAAAAACGGTCAAAGAGAGGCGGCCGAAATGGCCACCTCCCCTTGCAAAATGCCGAATTACTTGACGTCAACCTTGGCGCCAGCGTCTTCGAGCTTCTTCTTGAGGTCAGCAGCTTCAGCCTTGGAAACTGCTTCCTTGACCGGCTTCGGAGCGCCTTCGACCAGGTCCTTGGCTTCCTTGAGGCCGAGACCGGTGATGGCGCGGACTTCCTTGATGACGTTGATCTTGTTGGCGCCAGCGTCAACGAGGATAACGTCAAATTCGGTCTTTTCTTCTTCAACCGGTGCAGCAGCGCCAGCGCCGCCAGCAGCAGCAACAGCAACCGGAGCGGCGGCAGAAACGCCCCACTTCTCTTCGAGCAGCTTGGAAAGCTCAGCAGCTTCCAGGACGGTCAGCGAGGAGAGGTCTTCAACGATCTTTGCGAGATCAGCCATTTTACTTTTCCTTTTGTTCGGTTCGAACTGGTTTTAAATACAACAGCGAAAATCCGCCTTAGGCGGCTTCGTCCTTCTTGGCATAGGCGGCGAACACGCGGGCAAGCTGACTTGCCGGTGCTGCAACAACCGTAGCGACGCGAGTTGCCGGGGCATTGAGAAGGCCCAGCAGCTTTGCGCGCAGCTCGTCCAGCGAAGGCAGGGTCGCAAGCGACTTGACTGCTTCGGCGGTGAGCGTGGTTGTTCCCATGGCGCCGCCGAGGACAACGAGCTTGTCGTTGGTCTTGGCGAAATCCATGACGACCTTAGGAGCCGTGATCGGGTCTTGGCTGAATGCGATCAGCGTCTGACCCTTGAAGAGATCTGTCATCCCTTCCGACTCGGTGCCCTGAAGAGCGATCTTGGCCAGGCGGTTTTTCGCGACTTTGACGGTGCCGCCAGCAGCGCGCATCTTCGAACGGAAGTCGTTCATCTGCGCAACTGTGACACCAGCATAGTGGGCCACGACAACCGAACCGGAAGCCTTGAAGACTTCGTTCAGCTCCGTGACGAATTCGCGTTTTTCCGCTCTTTCCACTGTCTGTCTCCAGTAGGCAGGGTTGCAATGATGCAGCCCCGCCGGGTTTGCCTTTGTCACCAGGGATCATCTTACGAAGATCCCGAGCAACGCTTGAGGATCCTGTCCCTTGGCGTTCCCGGAAAGCCGGGTCTGACACAAGGCAAGCGAGGCTCGAACCGAATTTCGACGCCTCCGGCGTCATCGTGAAATTCAGATCTTACCCGTCTCATGCAGGCCGAAGTGATTAAGGTATAACCACCCGCAATCTCGGACAGGAGTTCCGGATCGAAATCCGGATTTCCGGCCCCGAAGGGCCGGAAATTCTTTCCCGGGCCGAAGCCCGAAATTCGTTAGGCGACGCTGAGCGTTGCCGGGTCGATCTTCAGGCCCGGGCCCATGGTCGACGAAATCGCTACGCGCTTGACGTAGTTGCCCTTGGCGCCAGCCGGCTTCGCCTTGACGACGGCGTCAGCGAAAGCGCGGATGTTTTCTTCCAGAGCCTTGGCGTCGAACGAAGCCTTGCCGATACCGGCGTGGATGATACCAGCCTTCTCGACGCGGAACTCGACAGCGCCGCCCTTGGATGCCTTGACGGCACCGGCAACGTCCATGGTGACCGTACCGACCTTCGGGTTCGGCATCATGCCGCGCGGGCCGAGTACCTTACCGAGACGGCCGACGAGCGGCATCATGTCCGGGGTCGCGATGCAACGATCGAAGTCGATCTTGCCGCCCTGGACGATTTCGACGAGCTCTTCAGCACCGACGACGTCTGCACCGGCAGCCTTGGCTTCATCAGCCTTGGCGCCACGTGCGAACACGGCGACGCGAACCGTGCGGCCCGTGCCGTTCGGCAGGTTGACGACGCCGCGGACCATCTGGTCGGCGTGGCGCGGGTCAACGCCGAGGTTCATCGCGACTTCAACAGTCTCGTCGAACTTGGCGGTTGCACGTTCCTTGACCAACGAAACAGCTTCGGTGAGGCCGTAGATCTTCGTCGGGTCGATGCCCTCGCGGGACTTCTGTACACGCTTTGCAATCTTCGCCATGGTCTTAGCCCGCCACTTCCAGGCCCATGGAGCGGGCAGAACCCTCGACCATTGCCATTGCGCCTTCGATATCGGCCGCGTTGAGGTCCTTCATCTTGGCCTCTGCGATCGTGCGGATCTGAGCCTTGGTGATCGAGCCAGCCTTGGCCTTGCCAGGCGTCTTCGAACCAGACGTGATCTTCGATTCCTTCTTCAGGAAGTAGCTGACCGGCGGCTGCTTCATGACGAAGGTGAACGACTTGTCCTGGTAATAGGTGATGACGACCGGGATCGGCATACCCTTTTCCATTTCCTGCGTGGCGGCGTTGAACGCCTTGCAGAATTCCATGATGTTAATGCCGCGCTGACCAAGTGCAGGACCGATCGGCGGGGACGGATTGGCCGACCCTGCCTTCACCTGCAGCTTGAGCTGGCCTGCAACTTTCTTAGCCATTTCTCTCTGCCTCTCATTGCCTCATACCGACGGATCGAAACGAGGAACTGTTGCGCCGGTCTCCCGGCATTCTGCCGACCCGTGGATCGGCGGCTGCGGTTGCGTGGTGCGGACCCTTCGTCCCGGCTAAGGCCGACGTCCTTCCACGCGCATGCGGATTTCTCCGCCAGGGCAGGCCGAAACGACTTGCCCAATCTCTTTTGATCTTCTCAGACCTTTTCGACCTGGCCGTATTCCAGCTCGACCGGGGTCGCACGGCCGAAGATCGATACTTCGACCTTCAGGCGCGACCGCTCCTCGTCGACATCCTGAACGATGCCGTTGAACGAGGCGAACGGACCATCCGAGACGCGAACCTGCTCGCCGATCTCGAAGGAAACGGAAGGCTTCGGACGCTCGACGCCATCCTGGACCTGGCCGAGGATACGATCGGCCTCATGGTCCGGAATCGGAACCGGCTTGCTGTCGGTACCGAGAAAACCGGTAACCTTCGGCGTGTTCTTGATGAGGTGATAGGCCTCATCGGTCAGGTTGGCGCGCACCAGGACGTAACCCGGGAAAAACTTGCGCTCAGCATCAACCTTGCGACCACGGCGAACCTCGACGACCTTTTCAGTCGGAACGAGGATCTTTTCGAACAGGTGCTCAAGGCCCTTCTGCTTGGCCTTTTCCTCGATCGATTCAGCCACCTTCTTTTCGAAATTCGAATAGGCGTGAACAATATACCAGCGTGCAGCCATACTACCCTCCACCCAATCAAGCGCCAGCGTTGAGGACTAGGCCGATAAGCCAACCCATCAACTGGTCCGCAGCAAAGAAGAAGGCAGCGGCAAAAAAGACCATGACAAAAACCATCAGCGTCGAGATCATCGTCTCGCGCCTGGAAGGCCAAGTTACTTTCGACGCCTCTGAGCGAACCTGCTGCAGAAACGTAAACGGATTCGTTTTGGATGCCATGTAATGCTCACGCCATTACGGCGCGTAAAGCCGATGATTCAGCCCCACGCACCGCGTGTCTGTTTGGACCCTACATAAAGACCGATTCCACAAATCACAAGAGGCATTCGGTCTTTTCTGTGAATTTCGATGATCGGGCTATCCGACCTCCCCCTACCTTAACCGGCTTCGAGCCGTTTGCAAAGGTCGGGGGCAATGGCAGGGGCAGCCGGGCTTGAACCGACGACCTGCGGTTTTGGAGACCGCCGCTCTACCAACTGAGCTATACCCCTAGATCACTTTCACCGGTCATTCTCGAACCGGTCAGTGCATCAAGTCAGCGGCTTATTATTCAGTTTATCGGGCAATGACAAGCGCCTTTGACGGAAGAAACGAAAAATACTCACGGAAAATGTGACGCCCCCTTCCCTGGCGCCCGGGAACCTCGCAGTCCGGCGCAAGTCATTGTCGAGCTTGACGGAATTTTCCACATCCGCGAAGCCCGCCATACGCTATCCTTCCGGCAATCCTCCGGATCCCGAATCATATGACACGCATCACACTTGTCGAATATGATCCCTGCTGGCGACCGCTGTTCGACGAGCTCGCCTCGGCGATCGCAACCCTGCTTTCGCCTTACATCCGCGAAATTCATCACGTCGGCAGCACCGCGGTGCCTGGATTGGCGGCAAAGCCGAAGATTGATATCGACGCGGTCGTCACGGATCTGAACGCATTGAATGAACTCAATGCGCGCCTTCTCAATGCGGGCTACGCCTTCCACGGAGACCCCTACGCAAGCGGCCTCTGGACCTTCACGAGCGAAACGCGCCCTTGCGGCACACGGCTTTATCTCTGTGAGGACGGCAACGCCGCCCATGCCGCGCGCCTGCTTTTTCGGGACCACCTGCGTGGACAGCCGGAGCATGCGCGCCGCTACGAAACCCTGAAGAAACGCCTCGCCAAAGAGGCCGAAGGCAACTGGGACATTTACACCCACGGTAAGCGCGCCTTCATCGACGAAGTCCTGGCGGCGTCCGAAACAAAAAAGGCCCCGCCGTTTCCGGCGGGGCCTCTCTATTGATCTGTAATCAGCAGATTACTCGACGATCGAAGC
>UBXV01000002.1 GCA_900469625.1 Hyphomicrobiales bacterium | reverse complement strand
GCTCGAAAGCCGATGCCGGAGCGGCAATGCCGAATGCGGCTGCCATGATGCATGCAAGTGAAACGGATTTCTTCATATCTAGTCCTCCCGTTGGGTGAAATGCGGCGCAAGACCTCCTCCTGCGCCGGTAGTGCTTGAAAGCGTGGGAATTCAGGCAGCAGCCGAGAGCGCCGCCTTCTTCTTCGCCATGCGCACGGCAAGGAGCAGCGCCTCGCGGGTCGCGTTGACATCGGCAATGCCCTTGCCGGCAATGTCGTAGGCCGTGCCGTGCGCAGGGGTGCAAAGCGGGAAAGGCAGGCCACCCATCATCGTCACACCCTTGTCGAAGCCGATGAGCTTCATGGCGATCTGACCCTGATCGTGGTACATGGTCAGGACGGCATTGTAGCCTTCCTTCAAAGCCCGGCCGAAGACCGTGTCAGCGGGGAACGGGCCATCGACGTTGAAGCCGAGCGCCTTGGCCTTCTCGACCGCCGGCTCGATGATGTCGATCTCTTCCATGCCGAAGCTGCCGCCGTCGCCGGCATGCGGGTTGAGACCGGCAACCGCGATCTTCGCCTCGCCATAACCAGCCTCCTTGAGGCAGGCCTGCGTCAGTTCGAGCTCGGCGATGATGCCATCGATCGAGAGGCTGTCAGCGACTTCCTTGATCGGAATGTGGGAGGTGACGCGGGCGTTCCAGACCTTCTCGAGAACGTTGAATTCCCGGATCTTGCCTGTGAACCCAAGCACGTCCGACACGAAACGGATCTCGTCGTCGTAGCCCGGATAGGCAAAGCGCATTGCCTTCTTGTTGAAGGGCGTAAAGCACACGGCCTCGGCCTTGCCGGCATGCGCCAGCTCCAGAGCGGTGCGGAAGTTGCGCGTGGCGAACGTGCCGCCAGCAAGCGTTGCCTCGCCGCGATCGACATCGGCCGGATCAAGGTGACCGAGATCGACGAAAACGTGGCGATCCACACCCGCCTTGTCGAGGTCCTCCAGAGTGGACGCCTGCAGATCGAGCGTCACGCCGGCAATCCTTGCACCCTCATCCAGAATTCGGCGATCGCCGATCGTGATGATGTGGGCAGCTTCGCGGATATCGGAGAGCGCGAGCAACCGCGCGGTGAGTTCCGGACTGATACCGGCAGGATCGCCCATGGCAAGCGCGATGACAGGACGCGCGCCGTTAGCGGCAGCACCGTTGGTCGTCATGTGAGATGTCCTCCACTTCATGCTTCTCGGCCGCTGTCATACGTTATTCAAAATTCTGCATCAAGTCTTTTGTATTCTGTATGCAGCATTTTCTGTTGACGATGACGAGCCCTGCCGCCATGCTTCAATCAGGCAGTGCTGATTCAATCGGCACGCAAGGGGAACGGACGGCCGACGCGCGGCCGCCAAGCGCAGAAGCGAAATGATGAACGAAATCACACCATTGGAGAGACGCGCTGACGGCGGCCCCGGCCCGATCAGGCGGACGGCCTTGCACGACACCCTCGTCAGCCACCTGCGCGACATGATCATCGAAGGTGATCTGTCGCCCGGCACGCGCCTGCATGAAGGCCAGCTCGGCGAGCAACTCGGCGTCTCGCGGACCCCCTTGCGCGAAGCGATCAAGTATCTGGCGAGCGAAGGCCTGGTGGAACTGGTTCCGAGCCGTGGCGCTGTCGTGAAGCGCTTCAGCGCCAAGGACGTGCACGATATGCTGACGGTGTTGCGCACGCTCGAAGAGCTTGCCGGCAAACTGGCCTGCGACACCGCCACTGATGCGGGCATCGCCGAGGTGCGGGCGCTGCATGACGAAATGGTACGCCGCTACAAGGCCGGCGAGCGCCTGCAATACTACAAGCTGAACCAGCAGATCCATTCAGCCATCGTGCTGCTTGCGGAAAACGCGCCACTCGCGGATATGCACAGCATGCTGCAAACGCGGCTGAAGCGCATTCGCTTCATCGGCCACGAGGGGCCGGAAAAATGGTCGGCATCCGTCGCCGAACATGACGAGATGATCATCGCGCTCGAAGCACGTGACAAGGCCAGACTGTCCGAGGTGCTCTGCCGCCACTTGACGAATGCATGGGAACGGGTGCGCGCATCCGTCTAGCCGGGCTCACCGCGTCCGCCCACCTTTAATCCAACTGCACACTGCGCGCTCCCGGTTCACAAGATTGTGCCGGCGAGCGCCGTCACGCTTAATGAAGACCGCCGACGCCCAGCAGGCGCTCGATGGCATCGTGGTCGTCCGAAAGCGCTTGCGGCGTACCGCTCCAGGCGATCCGGCCACGCTCGAGAACAATGACCTGATCGGCAAAGTCCAGCGCACTCTGGATGCGCTGCTCGACCAGAACGATCGTCATGTCGCCGGTTCGCGCAAGCTCGGCAAAGGCCTTCATCAGTTCCTCGCAAATGACTGGCGCCAATCCTTCGAGCGGCTCGTCGAGAAGCAGAACCGAGGGGCGCCCGAGGATCGAGCGCGCCGTCGACAGCATCTGCTGCTCGCCGCCGGACAGCTGGCTGCCGAGGTTGCGCCGGCGCTCGAAGAGCCGGGGAAACATGTCGTAGGCCTCCTGCAGAGCCGCCTTCGGCCGGTCTTTCAGACCGACGAACAGGTTTTCCTCGACGGTCAGCGTCGGAAACACACAACGCGCCTGCGGCACGAAGCCGAGGCCCTTGCGGGCGCGCGAGGCGCTCGGCAAGGCGGTGACATCCGTATCGCCCATGTGGATTTGACCGCCATAGCGTTTCGTCTGGCCGGCAAGCGTCGCCAAAAGCGTGGTCTTGCCCATGCCGTTGCGGCCGAGAACGGCAAGGCGCGCGCCGGCCGGAACCGAGAACGAGATGTCTTCGAGCACCCGTGTCGGGCCGTAACCGGCCGACAGGTTCTGCACCTCAAGCGGCGTGGCTGGCATTGGCATAGCTCCCCAGATAGGCTTCGCGCACCCGTGGATCCCGGGTAACGTCGGACGGCGAACCGTCGAAGATGATGGCCCCGGCAGCCAGAACGACAACGCGCTTGGCAAAACGGAAGACCAGATCCATGTCGTGCTCGATCATCAGCACGGCGAGATCGGCCGGCAGGTCCGCAAGCGCCTGCTCGATGCGCCCGGTGTCGCTCTGCGGCACGCCGGCCGCGGGTTCGTCGAGCAGCAACACCTTGGGCTTCAAGGCCAGAGCCACGGCGATTTCCAGCAGGCGCTGTTGGCCATAGGCGATCTCGCTGACCTTTCTGTGCATCAACTCACGAAGCCCGAGCTTGCCCAGCAGTTGGCCGACCTCGTCCATCACGTCGGGCATGGCAAGGAAGTTGCCGAACAGGCGACCGGAGCGACCGTCGCGCTGGAGCACGGCAAGCGCAACGTGCTCGGCCGGCGTCATCTCGAGAAACAGCCGCGTCACCTGGAATGAGCGGACGAGCCCTCGCCGCACCCGGCCGATCGCGTCGATGCCGGTGACGGTCTCGCCGCCGAGGCGCACCTCGCCGGAACCGGGCGTGAGGTTGCCGGTCACCAGGTTGACGAAGGTCGTCTTGCCGGCACCGTTCGGACCGATCAGTGCGACGCGATCGCCGGGCGCCATGCTCAGGCTGACATCGTTGGTGACGGCAAGCCCGCCAAAGGCGCGCTTCAAGTTCCGGACTTCGAAGATCGGCTGCATCATTTTGCCTCTCGCCGGCGAGACAGGAAGTCCGCAGCCGTTCCGTAAAGCCCCTTCGGCGCGAAGAGGACGACAGCGATCAAGAGCGCGCCGACCATGGTCAGCCAGTGAAACGGATTGGCGGCAGAAACCACGTCCTCGAAAAACATGAACACGATGGTTCCGGTCAGCGCGCCGAAGAGCGAACCGGTGCCGCCGAGTACCAGCATGACAAGGCTTTCGGCCGACATGGTGAAGGACAGGCTGTCGAGGCCGACCACCTGGGTCGAGATCGCGTTCAGCGCTCCGCCGACGCCAGCGACCGCGCCTGAAATGACGTACATCTTCATCAGCGCCGCCTTGGGCGATGCTCCCATCGAGCGGATCCGGACCGGATCTTCCTTGATCGCCCGGCAGAGCATGCCGAACGGCGAACGCACGATCAGCCGCAGAATGGCGAAGACAAGCACGAGCAGCACGACGCCGAAGACGTAGGCAGTGCGGCCCCACAGGTCGAATTCATAAAGACCAAGCAAAGCGCTCGGGGCAATGCCGGACAGGCCGTCGCTGCCGCCGGTCCAGGACGACGCCTTGTTGGCGAACTCGTGGAAGAGGTGGATGAGCGCGATCGACAGAACCAGTTGCGGCAGGCCATGGGCCCGCAGGATGACGGCGCCGCAGAGAAGGCCGGCAACGGCACCGGCGGCGATGCCGAAGGCAAGCATGGCGATCGGGTCGTTGATGCCGTAATGTGCCGAGACGATCCCCGCGGCATAGGCGCCGGCGCCGAACAGCGCGGCGTGCCCCAGTGTCGCCACCCCGCAATAGCCGGTGACGAGATCGAGCGACAGCACCAGAAGTGCGATCGCGATAATGCGCGTGAGCAGCGCCAGATTGTTGGGAAACAGGAAATAGCCGACGATGGCGAGCGCCACGATGACGCCAAGGCCGATCAGGTCGCTGGCACCGAAGCGGCGCCTGACCGGTGTCTGTCCGATCATCTCGTTGGTGGTGGTCATGCTCATCCCTTGGTCCTCCCGGCAAGTCCGCGCGGGAACACGCAGATGATGGCGATGACGGCCAGATAGAAGAAGAATTCGCCGAATTCCGGCATCAGGTAGCGGCCGGTCGTATCGATGCCGCCAAGCAGCAGACAGGCGGCAAGCGCGCCGGGGATCGAGCCGGCACCGCCGACGGATACGACGACCAGGAATGTCACCATGTAGCGCAGCGCATAATAGGGCTCGACCGGCAGAAGCTCGGCGCCGACAACCCCGCCAAAGGCAGCAAGGCCAACCGCGACGGCAAAGCTCACGGCATAAACGATCTGCGTGCGCACGCCGAGGGCGGCCGCCATCGCGGCATTATCGACGGAAGCGCGCAGCTTGACGCCGAAGGCCGTCCTTTCGATCGCGTACCAGAGGGCAAGCGCCACGGCGAGGCCGCACAGGATCGCAAACAACCGGTGGGTGGCAATGGCGCGGAAGCCCAGGTCAACGGAACCCTGCAGTTGTGCCGGCAGTGGCACGGTTTTCAGCGTCGGGCCGAACACATAATTGGCGATACCGATGATGCAGAAGGTGATGCCGATCGTCATCAGCACCTGGGTGAGCTCCGGCGCGCCATAGATCCGGCGATAAAGCAGGCGCTCGATCGGAATGGCGATCAGGATCGTGCCGAAAACGGCCAGCAGGATGGCGAAACCATAGGCGAGCCCCAGATCGCGCGCCGCATAGGAGGCGATATAGCCGCCGATCATGGCAAAGGCGCCATGAGCGAGATTGACGACGCGCATCAATCCCATGGTCACGGAAAGCCCGATGGAAATGACGAAGAGCACCATGCCGTAGGCAAGGGCATCGATCGCGATGCTGAGGACTGTCTGCATGGGATTATCCGATGCCTTTCGTTATCACTCGCGAAGTGACGGGCGGGCGAAATCGCCCCTCTCCGACACACCACGGATAGAATAGATCGCCCCGCTTCAGCCAAAGCCGGAAGCGATCCGACGCTTTTTGTCGAGCACGTCCGGCTACGACACGCCGCGCACCACTCGGGGATCCGCACCCTACCCGGTGCCTGCGCAAACCGCTTGCAGCCATTCGGAGAAATGCCATGGGCATCCGCGTCACGCGAGCGACGGTGTCGCCGGTCCGTTGGCTGCAACGCGGGCGGCCGCACAGCCGCCCGCGTTTGCAGTAGCCTCTACTTCAGCGCTGCGAGACCGGGGTCGCCCTGCTTCTCGAAAGTCTGAACCTCCTTGTTGTAGTAGGTGCCGTCATCCGCCTTGGTCACTTCCCGAAGATAGATGTTCTGCGTGATGTGGCGCGATTCCGGGTCGATGGCGACAGGCCCCCGCGGGCTCGTCCAGGCGAGACCCTTGACGGCGTCGACGGCCTTTTGCGCGTCCTGCTCTCCGCCGGTCGCCTCGATCATCTTGTAGATGACATGCATGCCGTCATAGGCGCCGACCGAGGGGAAGGAGAGTTCGGCCGGATTGCCGATCGCCTTCGACGCAGCCTCGACGAAAGCCTTGTTTTCTGGCGAATCGTGCGAAACGGCGTAGTGGAAGGTCGTCTGGATCCCGAGGGCCGCTTCGCCGAGGGCGGGCAGGTCGGATTCCTGCGTCAGGTCGCCCGGCGCGAAGAACTTGATGCCGCCGCTCTTCAGGCCGTTTTCGTTATAGGCCTTGACGAAGCCGAGCGTGGTCGGACCTGACGGCAGGAAGGCAAAGACGCCTTCGGCGCCCGAATCCTTGATGCGCTGCATGATCGGCGAGAAATCATTGGTGGCGAGCGGCATGCGGATGGCCTCGACGACCTGGCCGCCAACCGCCTCAAAACCCGCCTTGAAGGCGTTTTCGGCGTCGACACCCGGACCGTAGTCGCTGACGACGGAGATAACCTTGGACACACCGGCGTCCTTCGCCACCTTGGCGATCGGCGTCGAGGTCTGCCAGGTGGTGAACGAGGTGCGCACCACCAGCGGGCTCTTGGTCACGATCGCCGACGTCGCCGCGTTCATGATGACCAGAGGCACATTGGCCTGCTCCAGCAATGGCGTGACGGCCATGGCGTCCGGCGTGAAGTAGAAGCCGGCCAGATACTGCACGCCTTCCTTCACCACCAGCTCCTGCGCCAGCGCCTTGGACTGCGCCGGATCGGCCTGCGGCACGTCGCGGTAGATGATCTCGATATCGTCGTCGCCGACCTTGCTGCCGTTCACCGCCATATAGGCGTCGATGCCGGCCTTGAAATTCTTGCCCTGCAGCGCGAAGGGCCCCGAAAAAGGCCCGACGACACCGATCTTGATCGTGTCGGCATAGGCAGCGCCACTCATTGCCAGCGCCGCGAGCGCGGCCAGTACAGTCCGTTTCATGTTTCCTCCCTGTGGCACCGTCCACTCCCGTTGCGGCACCGTCTTCGCAAAGCAATTCGATTTTGATGTCTGTCAGTTTGCCATGCGAAACGGTGATGTAAAAATGAATTATGGGGCAGAAACCATAATCTGCCGGTTATGTCTCTCGATGACCTTGCCTTCACCTTAACCCGAGGGCGTCTGAAAAACGCGAGGCGGTCCATGTCAGTCTAATGCCGCCACCGGACACTGCGCGGTCGCGGTCATTCAGCCTCCACGTTCCTCCATTTCGTCAGCCATTCCAGGAAGATCCCCGCCATGCCGAACTCGACCGGCTTGGAGATTTCGTATGCGCCAACGGTGGGCACCACCGCGGCTGAAAGCGCAATGAGTTGTCCCGATCGCAGCTCCGGCTCAATGAAGAGCGGGCTTGCCTGCCCTACGCCAAGGCCTGAAATGCACGCGTCGATCGATGCCTCGTCCGTATCGAAGGCCATGCTTCCGCCGCGTGGCTCGAACGCGAGGCCCGCAGCGTTGCACCAGCACCTCCAGGACCATGCATCTGCCGTGTCCAGCAGGATGGGTAAATCGAGGATATCGCTCGCCTCCAGCTGGCTCCGGTTGCCACTTATCAGCTTTGGCGAACACACAGCCATTGTCCTGTCCAGCAGGAACGCCGATGACACCTCCGCGGCGTCGGCACTTCGTTTGTAGGTAATCGTCAAATCGGGTCTTTCGACCGCACCCAGCGCGAGGGACTGAATAACGAGGTCGGCCGCCGGATTTTCCTGCCGAAACGAACCGATGCGCGGTATGAGCCACCGCCTCGCCAGGGTAATCGGAGCCTGGATGACGATCCGCGAGCGCTGCGTGTTCAAGCCGCGTGTGCCTGTCTCGAGAATGGCGAGCGCCGCGTTCACATAGGTCAAGTAGCGTTGCCCGGCATCCGTCAGCGTGATGGCGTTGTGCGACCGGTGGAAAAGGCTCACCCCCAGCGCATCCTCCAACTGCTTCACCTGCCTGCTGATGGCGCCGGGCGTGAGATGCATTTCCGCAGCCGCCAATGTCAGGCTTCCATGCCTGCTTGCGGTTGAAAACGCCACGAGCGTGTTCAACGGCGGGTTCTTGATGCTTTCAGCGTGCGAATTTGTCATGCGGGCTTGAGAAACTTTCGATTGCTTTAAAGTGGACTATTAATATCAACAATCCAGAAAATGAAGCACTATAAAGACCAGGGACCGCAATCCCGGAGCCCCATTGGTCCGAGAGCGCTTCGCGACAATGAGAATTGCTCATGCCCGGCAGATCAAGGCATGAGCGGCAACCGACGATGGAGACAACAATGCCCTTCGCCCGCCTGAGCCGCACCGCTACCGGCCATGCCTTTGCCGCCATCCTCGCGCTGGGTACGGCCAGCCTGCCGGCTCACGCGCAGTCGCCATCGACGCTCAATGTCATTGATGACCGCGGAGTGGTTGTCAACGTGCCCACGGAGGCAAAGCGCCTGGCCTCGGTGTCGTACTTTGCTGCCGACGTCGCGCTGGCGCTCGGAATAAAGCCGGTCGCGACAACCTATATGGTCGAGGGGCGCAATCCCGATTTCCTGGGAGGCTATCTGGATGGGGTCAAGCAGATCGGCCAACGTGCGACCCCGAACCTGGAGCTTCTCGCCGAGGCAAAGCCTGACATCACCGTCGCCATCCGCCGCTACACCGAAGGCAATGCGGTACAATATCAGAAAGTCGCGCCGTATCTGGCCTACAACCTCGAACTCTATGCCGACAGCGATCGTACGATCGGTCAGTTGGCGACCATCCTCGGCAAACCGGAGCGCGGCCAGGAACTGAACAAACAATTCAAGGCAGACCTAGAAGCCTATGCGGCGAAAGCGCCGAAGGATGTGCATCCGCGTTTCGTCGTCATGTGGGGCGGCGAGACGCCGTGGGTCTTCCGGTCGGAAAACATGACGGCCGCCATTCTCGTGGCGCTGGGAGGAGACAACATCGGCGGCCAGAATCCGACACCGTCGGTGCCTGAAAACTGGGGGCTGGAAATGAGCCTCGAAACGATGCTGGAAAAGGATCCGGAGGTTATCTTCGTCTACGACTATGGTCCGGACCGCCCGCAGGAGAACAACCCGATCTGGCAACAGCTGAGCGCCGTCAAGAATGGCCGGGTCCACTATGTCGGCGACCATTGGGTTGAAGCGCACGGACCGATCGCGCGTGAAATTGTCCTGAAGGAAGCGGCGCACCTGCTTCACCCCGATACGTTCCCGGCCGTCGACGTAAGGGCCGAGGCGCGCAAACTGATACCGGAATCGGTCAAGTAGCACGAATTTTCCGGCCCGAAGGGCCGGGCCAATGCGGACCACCGAAGTGTCAGACAGCATCCCTACCTTTGACGAAGCGCGGCGCATCGCCGAGTTGGCGTTACCGCTTTCATTCATCCAAATCGCTCAGGTGGCGATTTCGACGACGGACATGGTCATGCTCGGTTGGTTCGGCGGCACCGCGATTGCGGTCGGCGCGCTCGGCTATACCTTGTTCAACCTGTTGAGAACCATGGGTTTCGGGATGATCATCGGAACATCCAACCTGGTGGCGCAAGACCAGGGCGACAAGGTCGGCGGCAATCATCTTGCCGCCGCCTTGATCATGTCGTCGATCACGGCCGTTGTGGCGGCCGCGATACTCGCCCTGGCAGGATCCACGCTGGAGTGGTTCGGGCAGGACGGGGACATTTCCGTGCAAGTCCGCGACTACCTAATTTTCATGGCGCCCGGCTACCTCCCGCTGTTCTGGTTCTACGCGTACCGCGGTGTCGTGGTGGGACGGCGCAAGACCAGCGTCCTGCTCGCCATCACGTTGGGAACCGTCGTCGTCAATGCCTTCCTCGACTATGGCTTCCTGTTTGGCGCTTTCGGCCTGCCGATCCTTGGCATCCCCGGTGTTGCTGCCTCCAGCTCGATTTCCTTTCTCCTGCAATTTGCCGCAGTTGCAGTCGTGACACATCGAACGACGCGGTTTGCGCCGGTGAAATCCCGAAACGAGGTTCTCGGATCTTTGCGCAGACTGCTCGCGATCGGCTTGCCGACCGCCGGCTCCTACGGGTCCGAAGCGGGCTTCACGCTTTCGATCGCATTGATGATGGGCGCCTTCGGCGCCTCCGCGCTGGCAGCGCACGCGGTGGTCAACCAGGTCATGTATGTGGTCTTCATGCTCTCGATCGGGATGTCGCATGCGACGTCGGTGGGCGTCAGCGAGGCGCTCGGCAGCAAGGACTGGAACGGAACCCTGCGCATCGGGCGCAGCGGCTTCTGCCTGGGCCTTGTCGTGGTCGGCCTCTTCTCGGTGCTGTTCTGCCTGTTTCCCGCGCCGATCCTGCGACTGTTCTCACTCGATCAAGCCACATCCGTACAAGCCTACAACATGGCGCTCACGCTCCTGATGATAGCAGCGATTATCCAGGTGTTCGATTTCGTCCAGAACATTGGTGTGGGTGCAGTGCGCAGCGTAGGACGGGCCGGCCATGGTTTTTGGATAACGATTGTCTGCTATTGGGCCTTCGGGTTGCCGCTGGCCTGGCTGCTCGGGTCCCAGACGCCACTCGGTGCCTTTGGCGTCTGGATCGGAATGGGGGCGGGACTGGTCGCTGCCGGCATCGGCATGGTGCTTCTTTTCGAGCGCGCGGCCGCCAAACTTGAATTTGCGCGGTCAATCTCATGAAACGGCACTCCCGCTCGCTTTCCATGCTTGTCTTTATCCTCGCCGGTACGCTCGTGGTTTTTGTGGCCGGATTGCTCTTCGGAGCGAAGCCCATGTCGCTTTCGAAGGCTGCCGGTGCGCTTCTGACGCCCAATCAGGGAACGGACGGTATTATCGTCTGGACACTTCGAATGCCTCGCAGTCTGGCGGCGTTCCTCGCCGGCGCAGCATTGGCCACCGCGGGCTTCCTGCTCCAGTCGATCACCAGAAATCCGCTGGCAGCGCCCGACCTGACGGGTGTGTCGGCCGGAGCGGTAACGGCTATCGTCATCACCTTCATTTTCTTCCCGGCCGTATCGTCCGTCTACTATCCGCCGATTGGCATGGCGGGCGGTATCGGCGCAGCAGCGCTGACGCTTTTTGCATCGAATGGCGGGCGCGGTTCTCCGCTGCATCTGGCGCTTTCCGGCGTTACGGTCGCATTGTTCCTGAGCGCCATCACGACTTACGTCCTGTTGCTCGCAGGGCCGCAGTCACCATCCGTGCTGTTCTGGCTTTCCGGCGGATTTCAAGGCCGCTCCTGGCCACAGGTCGTCTACATGCTTCCCTGGATTGTCGTCGGCCTCTTCGGTGCGCTCGTCAGCCACCGGGTCATTGGCCTGTTCGGCCTTGGCGATGAAGCGGCGGCCGGCATGGGCGTCAACACGGCCATCTGGAAACCGGTCATCCTCATCTGCGCAATCATCCTGGTCGCGGGCGTAACGCCCGTGGCCGGGCCAATCGCATTCATCGGCCTTGCTGCCCCTCACCTCGTTCGCCTTCTGCGCCCCGCAGACACGTTCTGGGCGATCCTTCTCAACATCGCACTCGGGGGAGCCCTGCTGGTGACAGCCGATGCATTGGCACGGTCCGTCGCGGCTCCACGCGAAATTCCGGTGAGCATCTTCACGGCGTTGATCGGTGGCCCGGTGTTCATCTACCTGATCCAGCGGCGCGGCCTCCGAATGACAGCGGGGACACGCCCATGATCGAAGGACGCGCCATCAACGCCACGCCGACAAGGGGGATGCTTGCGCTCCTGCTTCTGGCGATGAGCCTGGTCGTCGTCGCGGTGCTGCTCGGCGTCGTTGATGTGCCGACGAGCGAGGTGATCGCGACGTTGACCGGCAACGGATCGGAACAATCAGACCTGATCATTCTGACAATCCGCCTGCCACGGATCCTCACGGGAATACTGGCCGGCATTCATTTCGCGGTCGCCGGCGCACTACTGCAGTCCATCACCCGAAATCCGCTCGCCGATCCAACCATCCTCGGCATATCGCAAGGGGCCACGCTGGCGGTCACCGTTTTCCTGTTCTTTGCCGTCTATCGCTTCAATTCGGATGCCAACGCGCTTTATACACTGCCCGTTTCCTGGCTGCCGCTGGTCGGCTGCGTCGGCGGGCTGATGAGCGGCCTGGTGATCTACTGTCTTGCCATCTCCAAACGGATGGCCGCACTGCAACTGACGCTGTGCGGCATTGCCATTGGCGCGTTCCTCCATGCCATCGCCATGGGCATCGTGGTCGGCTGGGGCAGCTCGCGTTTCGAGATTGTCATGCAGTGGCTTTCGGGCAGCCTCTATGCGCGGGGCTGGGAACACGTGCTTTTCCTGCTTCCATTCACTGTGGTCGGCCTTGCCGTTCTACCCGTGCTCTATCGGCCGGTCTTGATGCTGCGTTTCGATGAGGATGTCGCGCGGTCCTTCGGTCTTTCATATCGGCTCCATTTCAGCCTGGCGCTTTGTGTTGCCTCGATCCTGGCTGCCAGCGCCGTGGGTGCTGTGGGGCCGCTCATCTTCGTCGGCCTCGTCGTGCCGCACCTGGCACGCTTCGTCGCCGGCAAACATTTTGCACTGGTCATTCCGTTTGCCGCGCTGATCGGAGCAGCGCTCGTGACCGGCGCCGACCTGGTGGGCCGATTGGTCGGCGGGCCCGAAGAAATCCCGATTGGGGTGGTTACCGCCTTTGCCGGTGCGCCGTTCCTCATTTTCCTGCTCCGCCGATATCGATGAGGCCGCTATGCCGTTGAGAGCCGACGAGATTACGATCAACTACGGGGCGATGACCGCGCTTGACGCATTGTCGATCGAGGTACGCCCGGGAGAGATAACGTCGCTGATAGGTCCAAACGGATCCGGGAAGAGTACGGCGCTGCATGCCCTGGCCGGTCTTGCGCGCTGTACGAGCGGCACAGTCCGCCTCGATGCAAGGCCGCTCGAAACCTGGCGGCGGCGGGACCTTGCCAAGCGCCTCTCCTTCCTGCCGCAGAACCCGACATCTCCCGAAAACATGTCCGTCGAGCAACTCGTTCGGCAGGGGCGCTTTGCGCATCTCGGCCTGTTCCAGAGCTTTTCGCGCAAGGATCTCGCGGTCGTCGACTGGGCGCTTGAGCAAACGGGTCTCGTCGCGCTCGCGGACCGTGATCTCGCCAATCTTTCCGGAGGAGAACGCCAGCGCGCCTGGATCGCGGCCGCGTTGGCGCAGGAGGCGGAAATCCTCCTGCTGGACGAACCGACATCGTTCCTCGATATCGGTCATCAGGTCGAGGTCCTTGAGCTGCTCAAGCGGCTGAGCACCGAACGAGGTATTGCTGTCGTGCTTGCAATCCACGACCTCAATCATGCGATGGCCGTCGCCGACAACGTTCTATTGCTCTGCAAAGGCAAGCTCGTTTTCGAGGGCCGCAGCCAGGACCTGGCGAGCACCAACTACCTTCAGACAACGTTTGAGGTTCAGGGCAGTTTCGAAGCTGCCGCCTCGGGCGAGCCCTACTTCCGCGTACCGCTCAGCAGCGTGCCGCCGCAGGATCCGCGATCGGCGGCGGCTTTCACCGTACCAGCACATAACTGAAGCACTGCTCCGGCAGCCACCACCCTCGCGGATCGATGTCCGCCAACACATTGCTCGACAGTAGCGTTCGCCCTGGAATCGATTGTCTCCTTGGTGCAACGCCGCCGGTGCGCGCCGGGTCGACTGGTCCCTTCAGGTTCGTGTCAGGTTATCGTGGCCTCCTGCGCTGCGACTGGCTCCAGCATGTCCTATGTTGAGGTCCGTCACGCATCGGATCAATCGGGTTGCAATCGATGGCTGATAAGGCACCGCACCTCCACTTGCGCACCAATCGCAAGGATGAAGTCTTTGCTCGAGAGGCCCAACAGGTCGGCGATTTTGCGTTCAACGCGACCGTGGCCGATGTGTTCGACGACATGGTGGGCCGCTCTGTCCCCTACTATGAAGAGATGCAGCGCATGGTCTGCGAGCTCGCGCTCGACTTCGCGCAACCGCACACGAACCTGTATGATATTGGCTGCTCGACGGCCACGACCCTCCTCAGTCTGGACGGCGTCATCGGGCCGGACGTTCGGTTCGTCGGCATCGACAATGCGCCGGACATGCTGGACAAGGCCCGGCAAAAGATCGAAGCAGCAGGTGCCAGACGCAAGATCGAACTGATGGCGGCCGATCTCCACCAGGGCGTGGACATGGAAAACGCGAGCGTTGTCACCATGCTGCTGACGCTCCAGTTCATTCGCCCCCTCTATCGCGAGCGGGTCATGCGCATGATGCATCAGGCCCTGAACGATAGAGGCTGTCTGTTGCTGGTCGAGAAGCTGACAGGCGAAGACACGACCTTCAATCGGCTCTTTATCCAGCACTATTACGATTTCAAGCGGCGCAACGGTTACTCCGAAATCGAGATATCCAAGAAGCGCGAGGCTCTGGAAAACGTGCTGATCCCCTATCGTCTGGAGGAAAACCTGCAACTGCTGCGGGAAGTCGGCTTCCGGAGCGTCGAAGTCTTTTTCCGTTGGTACAATTTCTGCGGAATTGTCGCGGTAAAGTAGAGCATCGAGATGAAGACGATGATGTTAACGCTTGGAAACTTCTTCTTCCGATATCGAAATCAAGTCTTTCCTGCGGTCATTGTCGCGCTTTTCTGCCTGGCTGCACCGCCGCTCGAGCTTTGGGGTAGCCCCACGGCAGCGTTGTTCAAGGACGTCGTTGCGGTCCTCGTTGTTTTCAGCGGCTTGGCATTGCGCATGGTCGTGGTGGGTTATGCCTATATCAAGCGAGGGGGCTTGAATAAGCGGGTCTACGCCAAGGATCTGGTGACCGAAGGCATGTTCGGTGTCTGTCGAAACCCACTCTATGTCGGCAACATGCTTGTCTATTCGGGCATATTCCTGCTGCACGGCGATCCGCTGGTCATCGCCATCGGTATTTGCCTGTTTGCCTTCATGTATCAGTGCATTGTCCATGCCGAGGAGGCGTTCCTGGAAGACAAGTTTGGGGATGCCTACCGCGCCTACTGTCGGGACGTACCGCGTTGGACGCTGCGGCTTGGAAATTTTGAGCGCGCTACCGAGGGGATGACGTTCAACGTCAAGCGTGTCATCGCGAAGGACTATTCGACCGTCTCATCGGCCCTGATTGCCGTCCTTGGAACCGAAATGTATCGCTTCGCCAGCGCCGATGACCTTGAGCACCAGCTTGCCTATCTGCTCTTCCTTGCCGCACTCATGGCGCTCGTCGGCCTGGCAACCGCGTTGATCAGCCACCTCAAGAAACGCGGTGTCTTCCGTGAGCCGAAGACGTCGTTCTAGCCGCGTTGGCTCGCCCTGTTGAAAACGAGCATTGCAACGACCCCGGGCAAAGCATCGGCGATCCGCCTCTCCCCCTTCAGGTTCATGTCAGAAATCCCACGCAAAGGATGCACTGCCCAGCACGCGGCGTCTGCTGTCGCGTTGCATCGAACTTGCCAGCCATGGGGTTTAGCTTTGCACGACAAACCATCGACGTGGACCGTCATTCAACGCTTTCGGCCAAGGGTTGGTAGCATTCAGTTGAGCGCATTGACCGCACTTTACCTCGTGGTGTTCACCAATCAGACCTTCTGGGGGAAGATAAACCTCTATCTCGCGGCATACCCCCTCGCCGTCGCTACCCTCTATCTGGCAATCAGCTGCCTGTTTTTCGGCCTGGTGACGATGTTCTCGGTGAAGTACCTCACCAAGCCATTCTTCATAGTGCTGGTTGTGGTCGCAGGCGTCTCTTCGTGGTTCACCGACCGGTTCGGCGTTGTGATCGACAGCGACATGGTCCGCAACGCGTTTGAAACCACGCCCGCGGAAGCCGGACATCTGCTGACGCCGGCATTTGCCTGGCATCTGGCTCTCTACGTGCTGTTGCCCGTCGTGGCGATCATCTGGGTGCGGATCGTTCACCACCCCTTCGGTCACAAGCTGATGCGCAATAGCGTCGCCATAACCGTCAGTTTCCTGGTCTTCGGCATCGCCGGTTTCTCGCATTCCAAGACATTCGTGACGGCGATCCGCCAGCACAAGGACCTGGTGAAGACACTGAACCCGATCACGCCGCTGTCCGGGACGTTGAAGTACCTCATGCAAACCGGCGCAGAGCAGGAAATCGTTGTCGCACCTCTCGGCACCGACGCAACAGTTCGTCCGGCGATCGACGGTGTCAGAAAGCCGCGCGTCACGGTGATCGTTGCCGGCGAAACCGCGCGCGCCGCCAATTTCGCGCTCGGCGGTTATGGTCGAGACACCAATCCGGAACTTGCCCGGAGGGACATCGTCTACTTCGCTCATACGACCAGCTGTGGCACTGCGACGGCGACGTCGATCCCATGCATGTTCTCGAACCTCACGCGGTCGGGTTATTCCCATCGAAAGTCCCTCGAAAACGAAAACCTTGTCGACGTTCTTTCCCATGCCGGCATCCAGGTGGAATGGTGGGACAACAACACCGGCAGCAAGGGAGTTGCGGATCGGATCCGCTACGTCGACCTTGCCACGTCGACGGATCCGCGCTTCTGCCGGTTCGGCGAATGCCAGGATGCCATTTTCTTCGACAAGCTCGACGCCTGGCTCGACAACGTCGACAAGGATAGCGTGCTGGTCCTTCACCAATTGGGTAGCCACGGGCCGACTTACTATCTTCGATATCCAGAGGACTATCGACGCTTCACGCCCGATTGCCGCACGGCGGAGCTCGGGGACTACCTCGATAGCGAGATCCTCAATGCCTACGACAATACGATCCTTTATACCGACCACATCCTTTCCATGATCATCGACAAGCTCGCGGCCCATTCACAAAAGCTCGCAGGCGCCATGCTCTACATGTCCGACCACGGAGAATCGCTTGGCGAGAACGGACTGTACCTGCATGGTACGCCCTATCTCTTCGCGCCGGACACGCAGACGCATGTCCCGTTCCTTACCTGGATGGATCCGGCTTTTGCGGCGTCCTTCGGTGTCGACCGCGCCTGCCTGACACAACGTGCACGGGCGGATGCCTACTCCCATGACAATCTCTTTCACAGCGTGCTCGGCATGATGAATGTCTCCACGTCGGTATACGATCCACAACTCGACGTGTTTGCGGCCTGCAAGCGAACCGAGGCTTCTTCGGCAACCAGACCGATCGAAAAACGGTCGACTTGACATGTCTCTTCGGGCGACAATAGCCATTGGTCGTTTGATGTCTGGTGATGGTGTGCGCGTTCTGCTTGTGGAAGACGATCAGGTTCTGGGGGAGGCGCTGCGCGACCACATCGCCGCCGCGGGACACGCTGTCGACTGGTTTACCGGCGTCGTCGACTCAATGGCGGCGACGGAGACAGTCGAGTACGGGCTGATCCTTCTCGACCTTCGATTGCCAGATGGAGACGGTCTGTCGCTGCTGCGCCACCTGCGCGGGCGACAGGATGCGACGCCGGTGATCATCCTGACCGCACATGATCAGGTTTCCGATCGGATCGAGGGGCTCAACAGCGGCGCGGACGACTATCTCGTCAAGCCCTTCGACCTGGACGAATTGACGGCGCGAATGCTGGCCGTGTCGAGGCGCTACGCTGGAAAACCAACGTCAACCATTCGCCTGCCCGGCATCGAAATCGACCAGATCAATCGAAACGTCGTCGTCGACAACGAGATCCAGCTCCTGAGCGCCCGTGAATGGGCGGTGCTGGACAAGCTCGCGGCGCGGCCAGGAGCAATCGTATCCAAGGCGCAGCTGCACGAGGAACTCTATGCCTTCGGCGCCGAAATCGAGAGCAACACGGTCGAGGTCTATATCAGCCGGCTCCGAAAGAAGATCGGGCACGATCGCATCGAGACAATCCGGGGCGTCGGCTACTGCATCAAGTGAGTGACCATGTTTCAGACGCCAAGCATGACCCGCAAGCTCGTCGTGGCGATCACCAGCGTCGTCGCAGCCTTCTGGCTCGTCGCCATGGGTTTCGGCGTGCTGATCATGCAGGACGAGTTTTCCGAGATTTTTGACAGTGGAATTCAGGAAACGGCAGAACGCCTGCTACCGATCGTGAATGACGATCTGGCGGGAAGGCAAGCAGGAAACGCCCCCCGGGGCGTGGCGGAAAAGGCCGCTACCAACCGCGAATATCTCACCTACCAGGTTCGGGGGCGGGACGGTCAGATCCTGTTGAAGTCAAGGGACGCGCCTTCCGAACCGTTTCCCATCGCACTTGCCGTCGGCTTCTCACAGACCGACACACACCGGCTCTACACGGCCGGCACAGCGGATGGCTCACTCTACATCCAGGTTGCGGATGCGCTCGACCACAGGCGCGAGGCTGCAATCGAGGGAGGCATGGCCCTCTTCTTCCCGATCCTGGCCCTCATTCCCGCAAGCATCATTGCCATCATCCTCGTTGTCCGGATGACGTTGTCGCCGATCGAAGGGTTGCGCAACGATATCGGCACCAAGGACGGCGGCAACATGATCCCGGTCGATGAGGCCGGGCTCCCGGTCGAACTTCGCCCGATCGCCCGCTCCGTCAACCTGTTGCTGGAGCGGCTCCGATCAGCGCTCGAGGCGGAGCGGGAGTTCACCGCCAACAGCGCCCACGAATTGCGCACACCGATCGCGGGCGCGCTGGCCCAGACCCAGCGTCTGCTCGCCGAGGTGCCACCGTCGCTGGCGGCACGCGCCGGACAGATCGAGCGCTCGCTTCAACACCTCGCGCGGCTGGCGGAAAAGCTGCTGCAGATGTCGCGCGCCGAGGCCGGCATCGGTATTTCGGATGAGAAGACAAACCTCTTCCCGATCCTGGACGTTGTGATCGAAGACATCAGGCGATCGGCGTTGGGCGCGGGGCGCATCGTCCTTCATGCACAGGGCGATGCACGCGTCGAACGGCAAGTCCGCCCAGATGCATTCGCGATCGTCGTGCGAAACCTGCTCGAGAACGCGTTGGTCCACAGTCCCGCGCGAAGCATCGTCGATGTCTACTTCGACAGTGAGGGCCTGCGGATCGTCAATGAAAGCGCCGTTCTGGATCAGGCGACACTGGCGAGCTTGACGAAGCGTTTTACCCGGGGGCCGACGCAAGCGGCCGGCTCCGGACTTGGACTTTCGATCGTCAAGCGCTTCGTCGAGCAGATGAACGGCAATCTGGCGCTTCACTCCCCGGCAACCGGCAGGCCTGGCGGCTTTGAGGCTGCCGTGCGCTTCTAGCGATTGGAACTCTGTCTTGTCCACGATCCCCGCACTCGGCAAATGGCTCTCCGGGCAGGTAACGTCGCTTGGCTCCTCGGTCATCGCCGGATTCGCCGTGGCGTCTGGCGGGGCCTTCGTCTTCCTCAGGTTGACAAGCGAAGTCATCGAGGGCGAAACGCGCGCCTTCGATGATGCCATCCTGCGCTCACTGCGCCAGCCGGGTGACCTTTCCGTCCCGATCGGTCCCGAATGGCTGACACATGTGGTCGCCGACATTACCAGCCTCGGCGGCACGACGGTCCTGACCTTGGTCACCATCGGCACCGTTGGCTATCTCCTGCTCGCCCTGCGACGCCAGACCGGCATGTTCGTCCTGTTTTCGGTCCTTGGCGGGTGGTTGCTCAGCACGCTTTTGAAGATCGGAATTGCAAGGCCGCGGCCCGACATCGTCCCCCACCTTGTCGACGTTCACGATCTCAGTTTCCCGAGCGGACATGCCATGCTGTCCGCCGTCACATATCTGACGCTGGGTCTGCTTCTCTCGCGCGTTCAGGCGAGCCGTGCCACGCGATTGTACGTCATTGCCGTGGCCCTGGTGCTCACGCTCCTGGTCGGGCTAAGCCGGGTCTATCTGGGCGTTCACTATCCGACGGACGTGCTTGGTGGCTGGTGCGCCGGCGCGACATGGGCAACGATCTGTTGGATGATCGCCAGACGCTATCTGCCTCGCCGCGAGGAACCCGTCGGCCGCTAGAGCGCTTCATCTTGAAACGGAAGCATTCTGCCAAAATTCATCCGGCCCTTCGGGTTGGCTGAAAACGGCCATCCACTTTGTCGGATGGCTTGCCCGATGGATCCGCATCGCTCTCGCCATCCTTCGCGTGGAACGGCCGTTTTGAGCCGACGGAATCGCATCCGTTTAAAGATGAAACGCTCTAACCGGCCAGACCGAACACTTTCTCCAGTTTTTCCCAGTTCTCATCCATTGCGTAGCTAGAGGAGACGTAGGGAACGCCGATATGCCCAAACCATATCGACAGCTGTTTTTCGGCGGTCTCTTCGTCGGTCCTGGCAATCTGTTGAAGGTAGATGACAGACGCCAGCCCCGTGCGGTCAGCGCCTGACCTGCAGTGAATGAGCAGTGGCTTGGGCGCATCGCGCAACAGCGAAACTAGACTCTGGGATTGATTGAACGTCATCTCCTGGCTCGACGACATCTTGAAGTCCACATGCTTTACGCCGAGCGCCGTTGCAGTCGCCACCTCGTCGCGATACCAGGCCGCGCCGTCATCGGCACCACGAAGGTTGATGATCGTCTTGATGCCATAACGCTTGACGTATTTGGTGATCTGCTCTGGCGTCGGCTGGTTCGAGCGGTAAAGTTCGCCCGCAATGACCTCGTCAAAGTTGCCGGAGAGCTGGATAGCTGCGAGATATCCGCCAACGGCCAACGCTACCGTCAGCGTCGTCCACAATAGCGGTTTGACAATTCCGAATTTCATCCGAAGTGCTCCTGTTTCAAGCACCATGCATGCAGCCGCTGACATGAAGCTGAACGGCCGCCAGGTCAGTTTTGCTCTGCTGCGGCCGCCGGAAGGGTCAGGGAAATGCGCAAGCCCGGCCCGTTGTCGGCCAAGCGGATGACGCCATGATGTAGATCGGATACGGCGCGAACCAGGCTCAGACCGAGGCCACTGCCGTGCGTCGTGCGGCTCTTGTCGAGCCGATACAGCCGCCTGAACACCTTGTCCCGCTCGGCCGCCGGAATGCCCGGGCCGTTGTCGCTGATCGTCGTCGTGCAACCGTGACGGCTTCCGGTAATGCCGATGACGATGTCGGTGCCCTTGGGACAGTGATTGATGGCATTTTCGACCAGGTTTACGAACAATTGCGTCAGGAGCTCCCGATCACCCTGGACAACGCAAGACTGCGTGATCTCCGGCACGAAATGGAGCCTTTGCCCATGGTCTTCAGCCACGTCGATATAGATTTCCGCGACCGTAGTCAGAATGCCCAGGAGGTCGATCTCGCTGAAACGCGCCTTCCGTCCGCCAGCCTCGATCTGCGATATCCGCAGCAACGCCTCGAAAGTCGCATTGATCTGTTCGCTCTCGGCCAACGCGTCGACAAGCTGCTTGTCGACGCTAAGACCCTCGGCATTCCTCGCCAGGGCATCATTGATCGTCAGTGTCAGCCTGTTGAGCGGCGTTTTGAGCTCGTGGGCAATGTCCGCGCTGACCTGACGCATGCTTTCGACCAGATTGGCCAGGCGTTCCAACGCGTGATTTATCTGGCCCGAAACCGCGTCGATGTCGTCTCGGCTCCCGCGTAGTGGAATTCGGGCCCGCATCCTTCCGTTCGACACGTCGACCATCGTGCGCACGATCCCGTCCAGGCGAGCCTGCGCGCGCGAGCCAAGGAAGGTGCCACCTGCAATGGCGATGAAGACGGTGATGACCAGCGCCCATCCGAAGCTGATCAGGGCGATGTCCTCCAGCTTGTCTGTCTCTTCGAAGCTCTGGCCAACGACAAGCATGTATCCGTCGACTGTTCCCGCCCGAACGCGAAAGTCTGCCGCGCCTTCGACGCCGATGTCGGCGGCCTTCAAGGTCGACAGACCCGGCGCAAGGCCGACGGCGTCGACGTTTCCGGCGATCCGCCTTCCAGCCTGATCGACAAGTGAAAAGACACGGCTGCCGGAGCGCAGCTTCGAATAGGCTTCGACGGTGGCGATCAGGTCCTCGACATCGTCCTTCGCGTAGGTGGACGCCGTGACCGCGTAGGCATCGTCGACGGCCCTGTCCAGCGCGGACAACAGGTCGCGTTTCAGCAACTGATAGGTAATCAACCCCGACACCGCAAAGGCTGCAACGAAAAGAACCGCGAATGTCAGGGCAAGCCGGAAGGGTGTACTTCGATAAAGCCTAGCGCGGTGCATGGACACTATAACCGGTGTTGCGCACGGTATGGACGAGCTGGACGTCGAACGGCTTGTCAATCTTTGCCCGAAGTCGGCTGATGTGGGTTTCGACAACGCTGGTTTTCGGGTCGAAATGAAACTCCCAGACGCGCTCGAGCAACATGGTTCGCGTGAGAACGCGGCCCTCCCCGCGCATCAGCACCTCCAACAGCGTAAATTCGCGTGGCTGAAGTTCGATGGTCTGGCTGCCACGTCGGGCCTGGCGCTTGACAAGGTCGAGCTCGAGGTCGGCGCACCGCAGGACGGTGACCTGCGCTTGAGATGGTGGACGTCGTCCGAGCGCATTGACGCGCGCCAGAAGCTCGGAAAAGGCAAAGGGTTTGACGAGATAGTCGTCGCCCCCGGCCTCGAGCCCTTCTACGCGGTCGTCAACGCCCCCGACCGACGTGAGGAAGATCGCCGGCGTTTTGACCTGAGCGGCCCGCAATGCCTTCATCAGCGACAGCCCATCGAGCCCTGGAAGCATGCGATCGACCACAAGCACATTGTAGTCTTCCTTGCTGGCGTGAAACAGCGCGTCGCGCCCATCTGCGATGACATCGCAGACATGGCCCGCCTCGCAGAAGCCGCGCTCGACGTATCCGGCTGTCGTGTGGTCGTCTTCAATGACGAGGATGCGCATCTGAACCTCTGAGCTGAACAAACCCGATCTTTAGGGCCGCGCACCTGTCGAGCAGCTGCCGACACGGTCATCTTTTTCGAAAGAAGCAAGTCATCGGGGCGGGTTCAATTAGTCCGGGAATGCGGCAGCGCTGTCCGACAATAGAGATTACGAAACCGTAAGACCTGGGAAAGGGGCCGGCAAAATTGACCCGGTAGAACCATACCGGCGTCAACGAATGGCGCGACGCCAACGACAGCTCGTACAATCGGAAGGATTGCCCCCGTGAAGAAAATCACCCCCGTCATGCTCGTTGCCGCGCTCCTTGTCGGCGCATCGCCGTTGGCGTCCTCTGCAGCGACCGTCCCCTGTGAGACCATGTTGAAGGATATGCGCGCCGCAAAAGCGAGCGCGAAGCTTGGCGATGCCGATCGCGCGAAGGTTCAGGATCTCGAAGACAAGGCTGTCGAGCGCTGCAACGCCGATGACGATGTCCGCGCCGACCAGTTCCTCACGCAAGCAATCACAATCATCGGCAAATAGGTCTTGAGGGAGACAGGTCATGACAGCGAACACCGTGTCGGCAGGCCCGAAAAACCGGGTGCCCGACGTCACCATTGAATTCTGGCTGATCAAACTGATGGCGGTCACGATGGGCGAAACCGCCGCAGACTACCTGGCCGTCAATCTTGGGCTCGGGCTCGCCACGACGTCGGTGGTGATGAGCGCGATCCTGGCGGCCGCCCTCCTGATGCAGTTCGCCCAGAGACGCTATGTCCCTTCGGTCTATTGGACTGCCGTCGTCCTCATCAGCATCGTCGGGACACTCGTGACCGACAACCTCGTCGACAATTTCGGGGTTGCGCTCGAGACGACGGCGATCGCCTTCACCGTCCTTCTGGCCGTCACCTTCGCCGTCTGGTACGCGACGGAAAGAACACTGTCGATCCACTCGATCTTCACGCTGCGCCGAGAGATTTTCTATTGGCTGGCAATTCTGTTCACCTTCGCGCTCGGTACGGCCGTCGGCGATCTGGTCGCTGAGGTCCTGGCCATCGGCTACCTGGAAACGGGCCTGTTGTTCGGCGCCATCATCGCGGTGATTGCCGTCGGTTACTACGCTCTCAAGCTGGATCCGATACTGACCTTCTGGCTCGCTTACATCTTCACGCGCCCGCTTGGAGCGTCGTTTGGTGACCTCCTTTCTCAGCCGGTGGAGTATGGCGGCCTTGGGTTCGGCACGATCGCGACAAGCCTCATGTTTCTCGTCGCCATCGTCACCCTGGTCATCTATCTCACGGCAAGCCGACAACCGGAGGTTACCGACCTGGAATCGCAACATCAAATGTGAGGGTGCGGCACTCCAACGGATACGCAATGCAAGACGTCAGCACCCTCGCATTCGTCGATTGAACCGCACCGGGTTTGCTGGGGGCCGTTTCGATCATGTCATGCGGCCATGGATCATCGAAACAAGAACTTCAAAGCCTCGGCGGACCGTCGAGGCTTTTTTGGCCTGCCACATCCACGCTAACGCAAATGCAACCAAAGGCTATCCAATCTTCGTGGTGCTTTCTTCACCGGCCCCGGATTATGCCAGACAGCGAAATCGCCCACGGCCGGATACCCCGATGAACCATCGAAGACCATCAAGACGCAATGCCTTCCTCTGGTACTTCATTGCTCTGACAATCGTTGCCGTGCTCGCCCTTAAGTTGCCAATATTCGGCTTGGTGGCCGCATTGTCGATCATCGGGTTTCCGATTGCCATCCTGTTCTGGGCGGCCCCTGCGCTCCTGCTTGTCTCCCTTACGTTTGTTCTCGTCTATCGGCTGGCGCCGGCAGGAAAAAGTTTGAAGATAGTCCTCGCCTGCGTGGCAACTGCCGCGCTGTTTGCGCTTCCGGCAGCACTTCTCAACTGGCGTATCGAGAACGACGTCGAGGCGATCGCGGCGGCGGACCACAACGAGATCACGGCGCCGGTCACGGCCAGGGCGATCGCGGTGCGCAAGTGGAACAATTTTGATCGGCAAACGACGCAATGCGACGGCTTTTGCCTTCACGCGCTGTTGAGCGGCAGCGCCGACAGAGTGCTGGTCGTGCCTGTGAAAATTCCTCTCCCCGAGCCTCGGCTCGATGAAAAGGCAATCGAGTTTCGACTTGAGAACCGTTCCATCTGCCCACCGACGCGTTTCCAGTCGGGTAACCACAGCCTCCGCTTGCGCAATGCCGCGGGTGAGACGCGAGATACGAACGCTGTCGAGGCCATGAATCTGTCGATCAGCAACGGCCGATGCCTGGTGCAGAAGGCTACCACGCTTGGAGACGCCGATCTGGTAATCTCGCAAGGCCGCACCAGGCGCGGTGTCAGCGACATCGAAGCCCGGTTCGATTTTTCGGCCGACACGATTTCAACGTTCACGACAAGCGTCCACACCGTGGATCGAAAAACTGGACTTGACGAAATCTATCGTTCGACACGGATAAATTACGCTCCATTTGCTCCCCTGCTTTTGCCGGGGCCGGCATTCGGCTCCGAATTCCGAATTCCGAATGGATATGGGGTGGTTGCGCTTGGCCAAGATGGTGAACAGCCCCAGCCGATATGTCGACGATGACGCGCATTGGGTAACATTTCTGACATCCACACTCGGCCTGCAACTGGCGCTCGACGACGCAGGCGTTGGCGGGCAGATTGTCGCGAAGATCGAAGCCGCACTCGCCGCTTCTCGTGCCCCGACACCGGCGGAATGGGAGGCATTTTCCACGTATTTTCGCAAGTTCGGAATGGGTCGGAATGCCAAACTCGGCAAACGCGAATTCGACCTTGCGCTGACGATCCTTGCCTCTCCGCAGTTTCCGCCACCCCAGCAGTTCTACCGGGTTGTCAGATATGCCGAGGACAACGAACCGGCGGAGACGCGGGCAAGGCTTGCCGACCTGCTTTTTGCGCGCGCGAGCGCCGGACAGACCTGGCCCGACCATCTTGGCGTCCACTTCGAAAGCTCGCTCGGCGATCTCGATATTGCGCTGGCGGCATTGTCCATCCAGTCGCTTGCGCCACATTTCTACGACCTCGACCGTCTGGCGCGAGACCCGTCCGCGCAACAATATCTCGACTTGGCACTTGCCAGGTTCGGGGCGTTCGGCAAGGACGGCGTGCCCGCGCTCCTCCATCTGATCGAAGTCGGGCTCAGCGGCGGGCAGCACTTTTATCAGGAGAATCGCTACCAGCATCCCTATCTCGCCGGCATGAAGGGCCTATGCCGGGCGGGAGAAAATGGTGTGGCGGCGCTGCCGGTGTTGAAACGCTTACTGGCGGAAAAGCAGCTTCCGGTCCATGCCAGTTACGGCTCGCTGCTGATCAGCACGTTCGCGCGCATGGGTGCGGACACAGGGCACCTCTGGCAGGACTTCCAGGCGATCGATCCGGATGCGAACGAAACCCTGTTCCAGCGGGACATCAAAAGCGCGGGGAAGTCGAAACGCGACTGCGAGTTTTAGACCGCGCTCCCTCATCTCAGCGCGAACGACAGGCTGCTTCTGCCGTGTCTAGACGCCGCGGCGATTGCCCCACAACAAGACATGCAGCTGCGGCAGCACCCGCGCGTCGAACCATCTGTCGTCGGTCACCTTGTCGACCAGCCAAAGCATGCGGTTCATCACACCTTCGATATCGACGGTGGCGCTGTCGTCCTCGGGCGGCGGCGGCGTGTGGTTTCCCGGCTGCAGGTAAACCGGTAGCGACGGATACCGCCGGGCGACGTCGCGGGCATAGGCATAGTCCCGGTCGTCGAAGACGACGATCTTCAGCACCGTCGTCGGATGGCCTGCCGCCATGGCAACACAGTCGACCAGTTTCGCGAAGTCGGTCTCCATGCCGCTCGACGGCGGCTTCGGGCTGAGCACCAGCGTGTCGAGATTGGCGAACCAGTCCCGGGCGACGCTGCCCTGCGTCTCGAGCGCAAACCGATAACCGTCGCCACGGCCACGCGCGATCAGCGGGCCGAGCGGCTGAATGGCCGGATTGCCGCCGGAGAGCGAAACGGTGAGCGGCACGCCGCTGGAGAGCCGCACGACGGCGCTCCAGACATCGTCCACCGCCATCGGCCGCCACTCTTCCCGGTATTCGCTGTCGACCGCATGCAGCGTATCGCACCAGGAACAGCGGTAATCGCAGCCCCCTGTGCGCACGAAGACCGTCGGCTGGCCGATCAGCACGCCCTCGCCCTGGATTGTCGGGCCGAAGATCTCGCTAACCCGGATTACGGCGCCGGTCATGGTCGGTATTCCGCCCAGGTCTTCGGCGTCTCGCTGACGCGCACTGCCGACGTTTCCGGCAGCAGCGCCTTGCACCAGTCATAGAAATGCTTCGCCAGGTACTCCGACGTCACCCGTTCGTGGCCGAGCACGTCGTTCAGGTGACGATGGTCGAAACTGTCATCGATGTAGCGCTTGAGCGGCGTCAGATCGTGATAGTCCCGCACGAAACCGTCTTCGTCGAGATCGGCGGCAGCAAGCTCGACCTCGACGATGTAGTTATGGCCATGCAGCCGCGCGCACTGGTGATCGGCCGGCAGGTGGCTCAACTGGTGCGAGGCGGAGAAATGAAACTCCTTGGTGATGCGGTACATCAGCGGATCTCCTCTGCCGAGAAGCGGCTGGTGGCCGCGCGCCAGAAGTCCGGATCGGCATAGGCGGTCGGATCCTCGACGCCGGCGAGATGAAAGGCCTCGCGTCGCTCGACACAGGTGCCGCAGCGCCCGCAATGGCGCTCGCCGCCTCTGTAGCAGGACCAGGTCTCGCCGAAGGGCGTGCCGTGCCTTGCGCCATCCGTGACGATCGCGGCCTTCGGCACCTCGACATAGGGGGCGTAGAGGCGCACGCTGCCATAGCCGTCGAGCGCTTCGTCCTGCATCTTCTGGAATGCGCCGATGAAGCCCGGTCTGCAATCGGGATAGATGAAATGGTCGCCGCCATGGACGGCAACGGCGACCGCTTCTGCCTTGCGGGCCGAGGCGAGCCCGAAGGCGATCGCCAGCATGATGGCGTTGCGGTTCGGCACGACCGTCGCCTTCATCGTCTCCTCGGCATAGTGGCCGTCGGGCACCTCGACATCATCGGTCAGTGCCGATCCGGTCAGGTGCCGGCCGACGCCGGTGATATCGATGACCTCATGCGGAACGTTGAGCCGCCGGCCACAGGCGGCGGCGAATTCGAGTTCCTTGCGGTGGCGTTGGCCGTAATCGAAGGACAGAAGGCCGACGAGTTCGTGTTCCGCCGCGATCCTGTGGGCGAGCGAAACGGAGTCCAATCCGCCGGAGCAGATGACGATAGTTCTCATAGATGTGGATCCCTTGTTTTGACCGGGTGGGCTGCGACCGGATGCGGCGCCGCTTCTAAGCCATCGCCCGGCTTTTGACCACCCCTCACCAGCACGTTCAGCGCGCGTCGAAAATGAGCTGCGCCCAGGCACACGTTGTACGTCAGGTGCAATGCAGCATTAAAAGCGCTGAGGGCGATTTCCGCGCGCTTGCAAAAACGCTAACGTCGCGCGTCACGCCGGAGGGAGTGACCTTCGCTGCCTTGGCATGCAAGCGCTGGCGCGTGGCGGAGATCGATATGGGAGGAATTTTGGAATGCAGATCGACGGAAAAGTCTTCATTGTGACCGGCGGCGGTTCGGGCCTTGGCGCCGGCGTTGCCCGCCTCTTGCATGGCAAGGGCGCGCGCGTCGTACTCGCGGATATCAACGAAGACGCCGGGCGGGCGATGGCCGAGACGCTTGGACACAACGCTCTCTTCGTCAAGACGGACGTCACCAGCGAGGCAGACGGCGCAGCCGCTATTTCCGCCGCTGTCGACAAGTTCGGCCATCTTCACGGGCTGATCAATTGCGCCGGCATCGCACCGGGTGAAAAGGTGCTCGGTCGTGAAGGGCCCCATCGCCTCGAGAGTTTTGCCCGCGCGGTCGGTATCAATCTGATCGGCACATTCAACATGGTCCGGCTGGCAGCGGCTGCGATGGAGAAGGAAGCGCCTGGCGACGACGGCGAGCGTGGCGTCATCGTCAACACCGCCTCGGTCGCCGCCTTCGACGGCCAGATCGGACAGGCCGCCTATTCCGCCTCCAAGGGCGGCGTCGTTGCCATGACCTTGCCGATCGCACGCGAACTGGCACGGCACGGCATTCGGGTCGTCGCTATCGCGCCCGGCATTTTTGAAACGCCGATGATGGCCGGCATGCCGCAGGAGGTCCAGGATTCGCTCGGCAAGAGCGTTCCCTTCCCGCAGCGCCTCGGCAAGCCGGAGGAATTTGCGGCCCTCGTACAGCATATCTGCGAGAACCGGATGCTGAACGGCGAGGTCATCCGTCTCGACGGTGCATTGCGCATGGGCGCGCGCTGAGAGCTTATGGCCGGCGGGACCGGATGCGCGACGCATCCGGTCCACGTCCAGACGGTCAGGCGGCACCCGCGATTGGCGCCGGCGTGATCACATAGGCGCAGCGGCGAGCGCCGGCGAGAATATGCTCGCTCCGCTCGACGGTGACATCCAAACCCAGAATATCGCGGAAAACATTGATCTCCGCCCGGCAAAACCCCTGGCAGCTGGCGGCCGCGGCACAGATCGGACAATGGTTCTCGACGAAGAGAAAGGCGCCGTCGGCGACCTCCTCAAAACCGGCCATGTAACCTTCGGCCGTGCGCAGGCGCACGAGCGTTTCCACCCTCTCCTTGAGGCTTGCAGCTCCGTTAAGTGCCGCACGATAGCCGGTTCGCGTCTCCTCCTCGCGCGCGGCGATGATGCGATCAACCGCGTCTTCCCCCAGCGTCTGGCGGATCGTGCGCAGCAGTTGGACGGTCAGCTCCGCATGGGTATCGGGAAACTCCGCATGGCCCGATGCCGTCAGCCCCCAATATTGCGAGGGGCGCCCGACGCCACGCGCCTCGGACCAGGAGTTGACGAGCGCATCCTCCGCGAGCCTGACCAGCTGCTGGCGAGCCGCCTCGCCCGATATCGACAGGCGCTTGCCGAGCGCCGGGGCCGTCTGTGGCCCATGCAGTTTCAGCGCCAGCAGAATACGTTCGGCGGGGGAACGCCCCTGGCTCTGATCCGGATTTAACAAGTGATCGCTTGACATATTATCGTCCGGGGATTTACAAAGAATTGTCTTGTTAAATACACGCCGGATGGTTTCCGCACAAGACACAAGCTGCGTTGCATCCGGCTGATGAGGATTTCACCCATGGCTTTCGAACTTCCCTCCCTTCCCTTTTCCATCGGTGCGCTGGCCGACGCCGGCATGAGCGCCGAGACGCTAGAATTCCACCACGGCAAGCATCATCAGGCCTATGTGACCGCGCTCAACGGCTTCGTCGACAAGGATCCGGCGCTTGCCGGCCTTTCGCTTGAAGACATCATTCGCCACGTCAACGGCAAGCCCGAACTGGCACCGGTCTTCAACAATGCCGGCCAGCACTGGAACCACATCCTGTTCTGGAACAATCTATCACCCAAGGGCGGTCGCATTCCCGACAGCCTGGAAAAGAAGCTCACCGAAGATTTCGGCAGCGTCGCGGCCTTCAAGGACGCGTTCAAGGCGGCGGCCACCAGCCAGTTCGGTTCCGGCTGGGCATGGCTCGTCCTTGATGCCGGCGGCAAGCTCAAGGTGACGAAGACCGCCAACGGCTCGAACCCGATCGCCACCAACGAGGGCAAGGCGCTGCTCGGCCTCGATGTCTGGGAGCACAGCTACTACATCGACTTCCGCAACCGCCGCCCCGACTATGTCAGCAACTTCCTCGACCGGCTTGCCAACTACGAGTTCGCCGAGGCCGCGCTCAACGCTGCCTGAGCCAGCCTGCCGTGGCGCCGCCTCGGCGGCGCCACATCCATACCCAAGCCGGATTGTGCCCCATGACCCAGATCGTCTCCGTCGACATTGCAGCCCACGCCGAACGCGCTGTCACCCGGCCGCAGTTTGCCGACACGATGGCACGGTTGGCCACGACGGTCTGCGTCGTCAGCTCCGGCAGCGGCTCGGAATGCCTGGGGCGCACGGCCATGGCCGTCTTTTCGCTCTCGGCAAACCCGCCGTCGATCGTCGTCTCGATCAAGGCCGATAGCGCCCTGGCCGACGCCATCTCGAGCCGGCAAGGCTTTTCGCTCGCCATGCTCGCCCAAGGGCAGGAACTGGTCGCCGACGCCTTTGCCGGCCGGGTCTCGGCCGCCAACCGCTATCTCGTCGGGGTCTGGGCGGACTGGCCCTCCGGCCGCCCGCGCCTCATCGGCGCGACCGCCGGGCTCGACTGCATGTTGAGCGCATCCGTGCTTGTCGGCGACCACAGGCTCTTCGTCGGAACCATCATCGCGACGGAAACCCTGGATTTTGCCGAGCCGCTTCTGTGGAGCGAGCGCCAGTATCAGGCGCTCGAAAGATCGACAGGCTTCGCCACGCCATCGGGCGGGCGGCCATTGCCATCGGGCGCCGCCTGCCCGACGATCTGAGCCGCGCGCGAACATCCATTCGGGAACGACCATGCGACTGGTGCTTGAAAAACTTCTGCAGGACGGCCGCGACGACGCGCTCTTGCGGTTCACCCTTGGCAGCATCTGCCTGCAGGAAGGGGATGGCGAAACCGCAATCTTGCATTTCCAGCGGGCGATCGAATTCGATCCGACCTATTCGGCAGCCTGGAAGCTCCGTGGAGCGGCCATGCTGAAGCTGAACCGCATCGAAGAGGCCCGGCGCACCTGGACCGAGGGCCGCGCCGTCGCCGAAAAGAAGGGCGACCTGCAGGTGGCCCGTGAAATCACGGTTTTTCTGAAGCGCCTGGACAGGCAATGCACCGCGGCCAACAGGAGCGAGCCCGAGACTTGAACGCTCATGCGGAGCCGAGCCGCCGGATATTGCCCGCAAGCTCGGCTGCAAGGCGAAGGGCAGCGGCCGTTGCGCCTGCCATCTGCGGCATGATCAGCCATTCGAGCGTCCAGGCGGCACCGGAGCGTTCCTGTTCGTGGACCAGCGCCTGGTGAATGCCGGAAAGCTGCGTCGCGTTGAAGCGCGCAAGCGCCACCAGGACCTCGGCTGCAACCGGGTTCTGCTTGTGCGGCATCGCCGACGAACCGCCGCCGCCCGCAAGCTCGATTTCGCCACCCTGCTGCGCCATCAGCGCCACGTCCTGCCCGAACTTGCCGAGGCTTCCAGTCACCAGCGACAGGGCATTGGCGAAATCGGCGACCTCCGAACGCTGGCTGTGCCATTGCGGAAAATCCGCAAGCGACAGTTCCTCGGCCAACGTCGCGCGCACATCGTCCGCCCGGCCCTGCAGCCTGTCGAGCGTGCCGGCCGCGCCGCCGAACTGAACTGCGAAGAGATCGCGATCCATCGCCTCGAGCCTGTCCTTATGGTCGAGCAGCGGTTCGATCCAGGTGCGCAGGCGATCCGAAACGATGATCGGGATCGCCGCCTGCATGCGCGTGCGCCCCATCAGGGCCTGCTCGCCCCATTGGTCGTCGCACTCTTCCAGCGCCGAGACGACGTCGCCCAGGCGAGTGGCGAAGAGCTCGGCAACGGCCTTCATGCGCAGCATCAAGCTGGTGTCGATCACATCCTGGCTGGTCGCGCCGAAATGGACGTGCGCTGCCGCTTCGCCACCAACGGCCACGCGCAACTGCCGCACCAGTTCGGGAACGACCACACCGTCGAGCGCCATCGCCCGCCGGAGTGCTGCGACATCGGGGGAAAAGCCGCGACAGGCCTCGGTGATGCGGTCGGCGGCACTTGCCGGAATGATGCCGTGGATCGCCTCGGCACGCGCCAGCGCCGCCTCGAAGGCGAGCATGGCGTGAATATCGGCGGCTGTCGAAAACTCGGCAGCCACCGCCTCGTCACCCAGAAGACCGGAGAGATAGGGATGGTCGAAAGCGGAATAGGTCATTGTCCCCCCGATGGTTGCCTCGAGCGAGGCTCACACTTCAACGCAGTGCCACAGTCCGGCTTCCGACGTCTACGCACCGAAACGCAACAGACCGTCCGCAGCCATGACATTCCGGTTTCAGATGTCGAGGAAGACCGTTTCCTTCTCACCCTGCAGGTGAATGTCGAAGATATAATTAGGGGCGCTGCCGGTTGCGACAAGCGTGGCGACGCGATCGCGATGTTCGACCCGCAAAAGCAGGGGGTCCGCGGCATTCGCCTCCACTTCGTCGGGAAAGTACATCCGGGTGTGGAGGCCGACATTGATGCCGCGCGCAACGATCCAGAACGTGATGTGCGGCGCCATCGGTCGCCCGTCCTTGAAGGGCACCTTGCCAGGCTTGATGGTTTCGAACCGGAAGACGCCGTCCTCGGCGCCGGTCGGACACCGCCCCCAGCCCAAGAATGCCGGATCGGCAGACCCGCGCATCTCCGAGGGCGAGTTGTAGAGCCCCGCGGCATCCGCCTGCCAGATTTCCACCAGGGCGTCCTTGAGCGGCGTGCCCGTGCCATCGAGCACCCTGCCGCTGACCGTAATGCGTTGGCCAAGGGTCTTTTCACCGACCATCACTGTCCCCAGGTCCGCGTCGTAGACACCGCCGATGCCACAGAAATTCGGCGTCAGGCCGATATGGACGTAGGGACCGGCGGTCTGCGACGCCGTTTCCTTGAGGTGGTCGAGCGCCTGGACCATCAGTTGCCCTCCATGCGGTTTTCAAACAGCGTCGAGCGCCGTCCGCGCAAGACGATGTCGAACTTGTAGGCTCTCGCATCCATCGGGATGGTGTTGGCCCAGTCGAGCGGTGCGATCAGCTGCTCGATCGCACGGCGATCGGCGATGGTATTGACGATCGGACACTTCCAGATCATCGGATCGCCCTCGAAATACATCTGCGTGATCAGCCGCTGCGCAAAGCCGTGGCCGAAGATCGAAAAATGGATGTGGGCCGGGCGCCAGTCGTTGACGCCGTTCGGCCAGGGATAGGGGCCGGGCTTGATGGTGCGCAAGGAATAGAAGCCGTCCTCGTCGGTGATGGTGCGACCGCAACCGCCGAAATTCGGATCGAGCGCTGCCAGATAGCTTTCCTTCTTGTGGCGGTAGCGTCCGCCGGCATTCGCCTGCCAGAATTCGAGAAGAGCGCCGGGAACCGGACGGCGGCGTTCGTCGAGCACCCGGCCATGGACGATGATGCGCTCGCCGATCGCGCTTTCGCCAGGCTTTGCGAAATTATGGATGAGATCATTGTCGCGTTCGCCGAGCATCGAATGGCCGAAGACCGGGCCGGTGATCTCGGAGATCGTGCCGTCGAGCGACAGAAGCGCCTTCTGCGGCGAGCGCAGCACCGAGGTCTTGTAGCCGGGCGTCAATGCCGGCGCATGCCAGTTTCTGTCGCGCGGGAAGAAGGCGCCGGTCTCGGGCTTGCGGTTCGCTCTATCGGACATCTCGTTCTCCCGTCAGGCCGCCTTACCCGCGTCCATTTCCGCAAAGACCTGTTTGACGATCTTGATCGCGTGGTTGGCGGCGGGAACCCCGGCATAGATCGCCACGTGCAGCAACGCCTCGCAGATGTCGTCACGGGTGGCGCCGGTGTTGGCGGTGGCGCGCACATGCATCGCCACCTCTTCATCCTGCCCAAGGGCCGCCAGGAGCGCGATCGTCACGATCGAACGCTCCCGCTTCGTCCAGGTCGGACGCGACCACACATGCCCCCACGCCGCCTCGGTGATCAGATCCTGGAACGGGCGATCGAAGTCGGTGGACGTCGACTGGGCCCGATCCACGTGGGTGTCGCCAAGAACGGCTCGCCGCGTCGCCATGCCCTGGCGATGGCGGTCGGAGGGCGTAAAGGCTTCACTCATGGCTTTTGTCTCCATGCGTTACAATTTCGAAAAAGGCGCGCAGCATCGCGGTCAGTTCCTCCGGCTTTTCGACGCAGGGAATATGGCCGGCGTCGCGGATGACTTCGTAGCGGGCACCCGGGATCAGGCGTGCGGTGGCAAGCACCACGTCCGGAGGGGTCGAACCGTCGTGATCGCCGACGACGCAAAGAACCGGCACGGCGATACGCTTTGCCGCCTCGGTGTAGTCGGCGTCGCGGATCGCGCCGCAGGTCGCGGCATAGCCCGTCGCCGACTGGCGGATCAGCATATTGCGATAACCGACCAATGCCGCATTTTCCGGCCGTCTAAAGGCCGGTGTGAACCAACGCTCCAAGATACCATCGGCGATCGCCTCGATGCCGTTCGTTTCGATCGCGGCTATACGCTGCGCCCAGAGTTCCGGCGTGCCGATCTTGTGCGCCGTGTCGCAGAGAACCAAGGCGCGCACGAGATCCGGCCGCTGTTGATAGAGCGACTGGGCGATCAGCCCACCAACGGAAAGGCCGCAGACGATCGCCCGGCTGACGGCGAGCATGTCGAGCAGCCCGGCCAAGTCATTGGCGTGGTCTTCGATCGAATAAGGCAACGGGCCGATATCGGAGAGACCATGGCCGCGCTTGTCGTAGAGAACGATTGCGTAGTCGCCCGCCAGACGCACAATGACATCCCGCCAGATCCGGAAATCGGTGCCGAGTGAATTGGCAAAGACCAGCACCGGCCGCTCGGCCGTGGCGCCGATGACCTGATAATGGATGGTGATGTCGTTGATGCGGGCAAACTGCACGGCACGTCTCCTCTGAAAACAAATTGTCTGTTTAATCTGGTTAGGTAAAATGATATTTCACGGCATTCCATTAACCCGAGGGTTATGAATTCCATGATCGATGCCCGCGTCAAGTTTCGCCATCTGCAGACGTTTGTCGAGGTCGCAAGGCAGAAGAGCGTCATGAAGGCGGCCGAACTCCTGCATGTCAGCCAGCCGGCCGTCACCAAGACGATCCGCGAGCTGGAAGAGGTGTTGGGCGTTGCCGTTTTCGAACGCGAGGGACGCGGCATCAAGATCACCCGCTATGGCGAGGTCTTTCTCCGACATGCGGGTGCCGCGCTCACGGCGCTCCGCCAAGGGCTCGATTCGGTCTCGCAGGAGCGCTCCGGCGACGGCGTCCCGGTGCGCATTGGCGCCCTCCCCACAGTCTCGACGCGGATCATGCCGCGGGCAATGTCGCTGTTCCTGAAGGAGGACACCGGCGCCAGGATCAAGATCGTCACCGGTGAGAATGCCGTGCTTCTGGAGCAGCTGCGGGTCGGCGACCTCGACCTCGTCGTCGGCCGGCTGGCCGCACCCGAGAAAATGACCGGCTTTTCCTTCGAGCATCTCTATTCCGAACAGGTGGTTTTTGCCGTTCGCGCCGGGCATCCCCTGCTTGCCGGCGCGCAATCGGCGTTTTCCCATCTTGCGGACTATCCGGTGCTGATGCCGACGCGCGCCTCGATCATCCGCCCTTTCGTCGATCATTTTCTGATTGCCAACGGCACGCCCGGCCTGCCAAACCAGATCGAGACTGTATCCGACGCCTTTGGCCGGGCCTTCGTGCGGACCAGCGATGCCATCTGGATCATCTCTCAGGGTGTCGTTGCCAGCGATATCGCCGATGGAACGCTCGCGGTCCTGCCGATCGACACGAGCGAGACCAAGGGGCCGGTCGGCCTGACGATGCGTGCCGACTCCGTCACATCGCTGCCGCTATCGATCCTGATACAGACGATCCGCGAGGCAGCCGCCGACATTGCCCAAAGGCCATGACGGCGGCAGCACGAACGGCGAAGGTCGCCCCTTTACAAAGCCTGGTCGACTGACGATCTTGCAGACCCGTTCACCATTCTGAAGTCGCCATGCCCATCGCTCCCGTGCAACTCGAACCATTCGCCCGCCACCATATCGGCGGCATGCTTGACTGGTTTCCGACCGCCGAAGCGCTGGCGCAATGGGGTGGAACGGGACTTCGCTTTCCGCTCGACGCGATGCAACTCGAGGCAATGCTCGCTTCGACCCTTGGCGAAGCGCCGGAACGCTGGATGTTTGCCGGCACCGTCGGCGGTTCTCTTGCCGGTCACGCACAGATCGCGCTCGACTGGGAAAACGGCGTCGGCCGCCTCGCCCGCGTCGCGGTCAATCCGACGTTTCGCGGACAGGGTCTTGCCGACCCGTTCCTGCGGCAGGTGGTCACGCGCTTCTTTGCCGATGCGCGCTTCGAGCGGCTGGAACTGAACGTCTACACCTTCAACACCGCGGCGATCCGGACCTATCTCAAGCTCGGCTTTGTCGAGGAGGGCGTGCGCCGATCGTCAGCGAAGGTCGGCGACGTCAGGTGGGACACCGCCCTTTACGGCATGCTGCGCAGTGACCTTCCTGCGACAGCCCTCATTCAAAACGGCAAGCCGACATAATTTTCCGCAAGCGCGGTCGAGGCGGCGCGCGAATGAGTGAGATAGTCGAGTTCGGCTTCCTGGATCTTCTGATCGAAATCGCCGGTATCGGGAAAACGATGCAGCATGGTGGTCATCCACCAGGAAAAGCGCACCGCCTTCCACACTCTGGCCAGCGCATTTGCGGAATAGGCATCGACACCCGCATTCGACCGATCCTGGTAGTGCTCCAGCAGCCCGTTGAACAGGTAGTGGACGTCGCTCGCAGCCAGGTTCAATCCCTTGGCGCCCGTCGGCGGAACAATATGGGCGGCGTCTCCCACGAGAAACAGCCGGCCAAAACGCATCGGCTCGGCGACGAAGGAGCGCAGCGGCGCGATCGACTTTTCGAAGGACGCACCCGTCACCAGCGCTTCGGCATGGTGCGCCGGCAACCGGCGCCGCAGTTCGTCCCAGAAGCGCTGATCGGTCCATGCCTCAATCTTCTCGTCAAGCGCGCATTGCAGGTAATAGCGGCTGCGGGTCTGCGAGCGCATCGAGCAGAGCGCAAAGCCGCGCGGATGGTTGGCATAGACCAGTTCGTGGCTGACCGGCGGGACATCGGCGAGAATGCCGAGCCAGCCGAAGGGATAGACCTTCTCGAACGTGCGGATCGCAGTGTCAGGTACGGACTTGCGGCTGACGCCGTGAAAACCGTCGCACCCGGCAATGAAGTCGCATTCGATGCGTTGGCTCACACCATCGCGTTCATAGGTGACATAGGGGTTCTGCCCATCAAAGCCGTGCGGCTCGACATTGGCAGCAGCGTAGATCGACGGCGCGCCGCATCGTTCCCGCTCTGCCATCAGGTCACGCGTCAGCTCGGTCTGGCCATAGACCATCACGCGTTTGCCGCCGGTCAGCCCGGCGAGGTCGATGCGGTGATCGCGGCCGTCGAATGCCAGTGAGAAGCCGTCATGCGGCAGCCCTTCCGCACGCAAGCGGGTATCGCCGCCTGCCTGGCACATCAGGCCGACCGTCCCTTCCTCCAGAACGCCTGCGCGCACCCGGCCAAGGATGTAATCCCTACTCACGCGGTCGAGCACGACATTGTCGATGCCGGCGCCGGTCAGCAATTGCCCGAGGAGAAGACCCGATGGCCCCGACCCGATGATGACGACCTGTGTGCGCATGCTGTCCTCCCGAAATTGACTTTCGCCAAAATCTTGCGCGGGAGGGTCGCCGGCCTCAATGGACATTCCCGTCGAGAAATTGCACTAATCGAACATCGGCGATGGATGACAGCAATGACGAAACCGGTCCCGACCTACGAACTCTACGGGGAAGACGCGCGCAAACGGCCTGATTTCTGGCTGCATTGCGAAACGATCCCGTCGCGCAGCAGCCTGTATCATTGGGAGATCGGGCTGCATCGGCATCAGAATTTCTTTCAGATCTTGTACATTGCCGGCGGTTCGGGAGATGCGCTGTTTGGCGAAACGGTGCAGCCCATTCGCCCTCCCGTAATGATCACCGTGCCGCCGGCGCTCAATCATGGCTTCCGGTTTTCTCGCGATATCGACGGCTTCGTCTTTACCGTTCTCGCCTCGCATTTACGGGTTTCGCCGGGAGAGCGCAGCCGCCTCGGGAGCTGGATGGCTGCTCCGCGCCTGACCCGCCTCGACGGTAGCGAAGACGGTGGCTATGTGGCGCTGACGCTCGCCCGACTGGGCGCGGAATGGGAGGCCAACCGAAGCCATCGGACCGACCTGCTCGACGCCTACCTGACGTCCGCGTTGACGCTGGCTGCACGCCTGGGCGAGGAGCACCCGGTCAAGGACGACGCCGCCGACACGGAAAACCAACGGCGCATGGAGCAGTTTCTCGGCCTCCTCCAACAGCACCACCGCGCTCACAGGCCGGCCACGTTTTATGCCCGAGAACTCGGCCTCTCGCCCACGCATCTCAATCGCATCGCCCGCGATGTCACCGGCCAGAGTGCCCACGAGATCATCGCCCGAAAGCTGACGGACGAGGCCCGCCGCGAACTCGTCTTCACGCGCGGCAGCGTCCAGGAAATCGGCTTCCGGCTCGGCTTTGCCGATCCGGCCTATTTCTCGCGCTTCTTCCTGCGCCAGACCGGCATGACGCCAAGAGCCTGGCGACTTGCCGAGCGGATGAAGCTTGGCGCGTAGAACGCTTCAAGCCAGCCTTGAACGCGAACAGCCGCCCGCCTGGATGCTGAAGCACCCCGGCGGGCGGCTGTTCGCCTCGATTGCGTTCAATCAGAACTTGACGCTCAGATTTGCCTTCACACTCTGGTCGCTGACGCCGCCGCCGAATTGACCCGTGTAGGTCAGGCCGAGGGTGGCGTCCGGCGCGACAGCGAAATCGAGACCGGCTTCAAGCACCGCCGAGTTTTCGGCAATCGGAACACCGGCAATGACAAACGTGCTTGCCGCAGAGAACCCGTTCGACGACAACGGCAACGTGTCGCCGAAGGCATGCCTCCAGCCGACAGTGCCGCGGGCCGTCGCAAGAACGCCGCCGAGGTCGAAGCTGGACGCAGCGCGCAGACCGAGCGTCGTGAACGTCGTGTCCTGCGAAGCGTCCTTGCCGACGAGAGCGGCCGCGCCACCACGCTCGGTGAAGCCGTCACGGTTGAGGTGCACGTAGGCAAGGTTTGCAAACGGCTCCAGATCGACCGCGCCGGTCTGGAAGGCATAGGCGAACTCGCCGAAGACCTGGCCGGTGCCGGCACTATAGTCGGCATCGAGCGTGTCCGAGAAGCCCGGGAACGAAACCGTGCGGCTCGTCTCGATATCGTGCCAGCTATAGGCAGCGCCGGTTCTGAGCGATGCATCGCCCCAGCGTCCGCCGGCATAGAGCCCGAGATGATAGTTGTCGGAGGTTGCCGAAGAGAACCGAGCGTCGATGTCCATCGAGGCGCGCGAGTAACCGGCAAGAGCGCCGACGGTCCATTCGTCCACCTGCGTGTCGGCACCGACGAAGAAGCCGCCGATGGAGCGGTCTGCCTTGGCCGCATTGCCGTCACCGTCGATGCGTCCCCAGGAGCCGAAGCCCTGCGACCAGAGAGCCAGTTCACCGCTGCCGATTGCGCCGGTCGTTTCGCTCGACTGCTTCGCAGCGACCGTGCCGAGCACCGAGCGCAGACGGTCGTTTGCGGCATCGCGCAGGAACCGGCTGTCCTCGATCAGGATCGACTGGAACGAACTGTGCACTTCGCCGGAAAGCAGATCGAAGGCCGTCCGCGCCGCCTCTGGCGTTGCCGCAAAGGCGACAGCGCTGAAGATGGGGTTGGTGAGACCGAGACCCTCGACGACAGTGCTGGCGGCGATCTGGTTGCGGGTGCGACCGATGCTGGCAAAGGAGACATCGTTGCGGGTCAGCTTGAGCGACAGGTCGTTGCCGTCGCCGCCACTGTAATCGACGGTCGGATCGAGGAACACCAGGTTGTCGACGATCGAGGCAAAGGTGCCGGTGATCGCCCCTGAACTCTGCTTGTCGATGAGGATGAACGGGCCGTTGATCAGCTGCCAGCTGGATGCCGTGTTCGGCGAAAGCAGGAGATCAAGGGTCGCTCCGGAGATATCGACGCCGCCCGATACGATCAGCTTGTCGGTGGCAGTCGGCGAGCCTTCGATCTGCAGAACGCCGTTGTTGGTGTAGTTGCCGGCGATCGTCTGCGTGCCGATCGAATTGCCCGGGGCGTGGACGCCGCCGGCCTGGATCGTCGTGTTGCCAAGTGTGCCGGTACCGCCGAGACGCGCTCCGCGCCTGATCGTGGTCAGGCTGGAATTCGCCAGCGAACCGTTGACGATCAGATCGCCCGACTTGATGTCGGTCGCGCCGGTAAAGCTGTTGACGCCCGTCAGGGTCAATTTGCCCGTGCCGGCCTGGGTCAGTGTGCCGTTGCCCGAGACAGTGCCGGCATAGGTGACGTCGTTCGAGCGGTTATAGATCAGCGCGCCGTTGTTGGCGATCGAGCCGAGGAAATTGCCCGAGCCGCCGATCCAGCCGGTCGTGCCGCCATTGCCGAGCTGCAGCGTGCTGCCCGTGCCGACGGTCACCGCGCCGGATGTGCTGTTGTTGGCCGTCAGCGTCAGCGTGCCCGTGCCGATCTGCGAGAAAGAGCCCGGGCCGGTGATCGAACCGCCGTAGGTTGCGTTGGCCGAGCTGTTGAAGACGAGCGCGCCGAAGTTGGTGACACCCGAGGCCAGGCTTCCGCCCGCGCCGCCATCGCCGATCTGCAGCGTGGCGCCGGAAGAGATGCCTGCACCGCCGGTAAAGGTGTTGGCGCCGGTCAGAACCTGCGTGCCAGCCGCGATATTGACGCCGCCGGCGCCAGTGATCGCACCGGAGAACGTACCGGTCGCATTGTTGATCTTCAGATAATTGCTGCCGAGTACCACCTGGCCGGTGCCGGCAAGCGACTTGACCTCAGCTGCGGCCGCAGCAGAGACGTCGAATGTGCCGTTGGCCGTCAGACCGCTCGAGGCGTTGATCCGACCCTGGCCGGACAGGGCCAGCGTACCGCCCGCCGCGATGCTCGTCGCGCCGGTATAGGTGTTCATGCCCTTCAGCGTCAGCGTGCCGTTGCCGACCTTGTTGAGCCCGGTGCCGGTCCCGCCATTCTGCAGCACCGTCTCGATCGTGGTTGAGACGCCGTTGCCGACATTGATCGTCGCCGCCGTGCCGCTTGCCGGGTTGAAGGCAAGCGCGCCGCCATTGATGGTGTAGCCGCTGCCATCGGTCGTCGCGGAGAATTGCAGCGTGTCGAAGTTCTGCGTGCCGACGACGTTGACGGTGCCGCCAGTGGCGCCTGCAAACACGCCAACCGATCCGCCATAGGTACCGTTGACGCCGGCATTCAGCGGGTCGCCGGTCCAGTTCGTGCCAGCAGACGTCCATGTGCCGCCGCCGCCGTTGACCGTGCCGTTGCCGGTCGTGTCCGCGCCATCCCAGAACTGCATCGTCTGGCCGGTGCCCAGCACCGACAGATTGACCTGCTTGGCGATTGCCGTCTGAACCTGATGGCTGGCAACGGTGAAGCCAGGGGCTGTCGATGTGGCTGTTGTCGTCGCAAAATTGCCAGTGAGCGAACCGTCATATTCGAACAGCCGGTAATAGCCGGCCGACGCTACCCGCGCGTCCAGCGCACCGCCAAGCGTGAGGTTGCCGCCGACCTTCACCAGATCGTTGTCGGTGCCGCCGACGAGGCCGGGCGTATTCAGTTCGAACACCGATGTAGAGCCGCCATTGAGCGTCAGATCGCCAGCGATCGTCAGCGTGCCGGGGCTGTTGCCGGCCGAGAGCGTGCCATCGACGACGACATCGCCCTTGACCTCGCCCGATCCACCGAGCGTACCGCCGCTGCCGACATTGACGTTGCCGCCAAGCTGGCCGTTGACGTAGGTCGTACCCGACGTCACCGAGGTTGCGCCACTGAACTGCGAATTGTCGCCCGTCAGCGTCAGCTTGCCCGTACCAGCCTGGGTCAACGTGCCGTTGCCCGAGACCACGCCGGCGTAAGTCACGTCGTTCGAACGGTTGTAGACGAGCGCGCCGTTGTTGGCGATCGAGCCAAGGTAACCGACGGTGCCGCCGATCCAGCCGGTCGTGCCGCCGTTGCCGAGCTGCAAGGTGCTGCCCGTGCCGATCGTGACCGCAGCGGCCGTGCTGTGGTCTTTCGTCAGCGTCAGCGTGCCGCTGCCTACCTGCGAGAACGCGCCGTCGCCGGTGATCTCGCCGCTATAGGTCAGATTGCCGGCACGATTGAAGACCAGCGCGCCGTGGTTGTTGACATCAGACACGATCGAGCCACCCGCACCGCCGTCGCCGATCTGCAACGTCGCACCGGTATTCGTGACCGCCGTGCCGGTAAAGGTGTTGGCGCCGGAAAGGACCTGGGTACCGCCACTGACAAAAACGCCGCCGGTGCCGTTGATTGCACCCGAGAACGTACCCGTCGCGTTGTTTATGACCAGCGTCTTGCCACCGAGCAGCACCTGGCCGCTGCCAGCAAGCGAATTGATGATCGGAGCGCCCGCCGCCGAAACGTCCACGGTGCCGTTGGCCGTCAATCCGCTCGAGGCGCTGACCCGCCCCTGGCCGGAAAGCACCAGCGTGCCCCCCGCCGCGACCGTCGTCGCGCCGGTATGGGTGTTGGCGGCGGTCAGAACCTGTGTGCCGCCCGCGATGTTGACGCCGCCGGCACCGCTGATCGCACCCGAGAACGTGCCCGTGGCGTTGTTGATATTAAGCGTGTTGCCGCCGAGCACGACCCGGCCGCCGCCGGTCAGCGACTTGACATTCGCCGCTGTCGCCGCGGAGACGTCGAAGGTGCCGTCACCCGTCACGCCGCTCGAAGTGCCGATGCTGCCCGCGCCGGACAGGGCCAGCGTACCGCCCCCGTTGATCGTCGTCGCGCCGGTATAGGTGTTCACGCCCGTCAGCGTCAGCGTGCCGTTGCCGGCCTTTTTGAGCCCGGTGCCGGTCCCGCCATCCTGCAGCACCGAACCGATCGTGGTTGCGATGCCGCTGTCGACATTGATCGTTGCCGCCGTGCCGCTAGCCGGGTTGAAGGCAAGCACGCCGCCATTGAGCGTGTAGCCGGTGCCACCGGTCGTTGCAGAAAACTGCAGCGTGTCGAAGCTCTGTGTGCCGACGACGTTGACGGCGCCGCCGTTCGCACCGGCAAACACGCCGACCGAGCCGCCAAAACGGCCGTTGATATTGGAACGCATCGCCGGGCCGGTCCAGTTGGTCCCTGTCGAAGACCAGGTGCCGGCGCCGCCGTTGACCGCGCCGTTGCCGGTCGTGTCCGCGCCATCCCAGAAGTGCATCGTCTGGCCGGTGCCGAGCACCGACAGATTGACCTGCTTGGCGATACCCGTCTCGACCTGATGGCTGGCAACCGTGAAGTTCTGCGCCGTCGATGTGGCAGTCGTCGTCGCAAAATTGCCCGTGAGCGAACCGTCATATTCGAACAGCCGGTAAAAACCGGCCTGGGCCACCTGAGCGTTCAGCACGCCGCCGAGCGTCAGGTCGCCGCCGACCTTCACCAGATCGTTGTTGCCCGCACTGCCGACGAGTCCGCGTGCGTTCAACTCGAACACCGATGTGGAGCCGGCATTGAGCGTCAGATCACCGCCAATCGTCAGGGTGCCAGGGCTGTTGCCGGCCGAAAGCGTGCCATTGATGGCGACATCACCGCCGATCCGGCCCGATCCGCCGAGCGTACCGCCGCTGCCGACATTGACGTTGCCGCCAAGCTGGCCGTTGATAAGTGCCGTGCCCCCCGTCACCGACGTTGAGCCTGCAAACAGCGAGTTATTGCCCGTCAGCGTCAGCTTGCCGGTTCCGGCCTGCGTGATCGTGCCGGTGCCCCCGAACGTGCCGGCATGGCTGACATTGTCCGAGCGGTTGTAGACGAGCGTGCCGTTGTTGGTGATCACACCGAGGAAGTTGCCGCTGCCGCCGATCCAGCCGGTCGTGCCACCATTACCGAGTTGCAGCGTGCTGCCCGTGCCGATCGTTACCGCGCCAGCCGTGCTGTTGGTCGCAGTCAGCGTCAGCGTGCCGGTGCCGAGCTGCGAGAACGTACCGTTGCCGGTAATCGACCCGCCATAGAGCAAGCTGCTGGAACTGTTGAAGACCACCGCGCCGCTATTGTTGATGTTCCCTACGAGTGAACCGCCCGCACCGCCATTGCCGATCTGCAACGTCGCACCGGCGTCCGTACCCACCTGACCGGTAAAGGTGTTGACACCTGTCAGGATCTGGGTGCCGGCCTTGACCGAAATGCCTCCGGTGCCGTTGATCGCGCCGGAGAACGTACCGGTCGCATTGGTGATATTCAGCGACTTGCTGCCGAGCTCCACCTGGCCACTGCCGACAAGCGACTTGACCGACGGCGACACCGCGGCAGAGACATCGAAAATGCCGTCGGCCGTCAAACCACTCGAGGCGTTGATCCTGCCCTGGCCGGAGAGGGCAAGCGTACCGCCCGCCACAATCGATGTTGCACCGGTGTAGGTGTTCATTCCACCCAGCGTCAGCGTGCCGCTGCCGGTTTTGATCAGCGACCCGTCGCCCGTAATCGCACTGCTCAGACTACCGTTTGCGCTCTGCTCGATCGTCAGAGTGGCGGCATTGTTGATTGCGATGTTGCCGAAGAGACCGGGGGACGTGGCCAGAAAACGGAATGTGTTGGCGCCGCCATCAAAGGTCATGGCATTGCCACCGGGTTGCCCGTTGATGGAGCCGGAAGCACCCAGGTTCACAATGAGATCGCGTCCGAAGAGGCCCGAGCCGCCCACGCCGCCTGTCCCGCCCGTTCCGGCCTGGCCGCCCCGCACAGTGCCGTTGACGATCACCGTGCCGCCGTTCAGCGCGCTGATGCCGTGGCCGCCGTCGCCATTGCGCATCTGTGACGGTTGACCGCCGGCGCCGCCGGCGCCGCCTTTCCCGCCGTTAACTTCGCCATTCACCGTCAATGTGCCGGCATTGGCCAGTGCTGCGCCATCGCCGCCGTCACCGCCGCTGCCGCCGATCCCGCTGCCGCCCGACGCCGCCCCGCCGGCGCCGCCATCGCCACCCTGACCGCCTGTAATATTAGAGCTAAAATCCGAACTAGGCCCCAGCAGAACCACACCATAGCCGCCGGCGCCGCCTCCGCCGCCATCGCCGTTCGAAGACGAACCACCGTTGCCACCGCGTCCGCCCTGCAAGTTCCCAATTTGACCGTGCGCGCCACCGCCACCGCCACCGCCGCCGCCAAGGCCTCCGACGCCAGGGCTGCCGACCCCGCCCGTTAAGCCGTCCGGGCTGCCACCGGTCCCGCCTGCGCCGCCGGCACCGCCTGTCCCACCGTTGTGAGAGCCACCCGCGCCACCGACCGCGCCCGGCCCGCCGCCGCCGCCGCCGTTTCCGGAACCCAGCGCATTGTTGCCGGGCGTACCCTGCAGACTGCCGTCGACACTGCCACCGGCGCCGGCGCTGCTGCCGCCGCCGGTACCACCTTTGCCTCCCGCCTGCGCCAGCGGCACCGCGGTGGCCATACCAAGGGCAAGACCCGAGGCCGCGAACAACCAGAGAGCGGTGCTGCTCATCAGCGAGCGCCGGCTACGGGCAGCAGGCCGACGCGATGGCGGCCGCCGCTCGTTACGCTCTTCCCGTTCAAGCCCGCTTTCCAAGCCCCGATTCTTACAATTGATCTTTTTCAAAGGCTTGCCCCTCCACCGTCGTCTGAAAATGTCCCAGGAAGCTCGCTTACATGGCAACCCTGAAGCAGCAACGCCTTATCGACGAAACAACCTACGGGTTCGACGAAGCGACAAAGTGCGCCGTTGAGCTCTGTGGAAAATCTCAGATGCCGAGCCGGCTGCGCAATTCCTGCCTGTAGGGGCGGGACACGATCCAGAGTTCGTCGAATCTGCGCAGGCGCACGGCCCAGGCCTGCTTTGTCGGACCGGCATGACGGTCGAGCTCGGTCACGTGCGCGATGTTGACCACCGCGGTACGGTGGATCCGCAGGAAGTTCGACTTCGGCAGCAGGCCGATCCAGAATGAAAGCGGGCGGAGATCCAGGACGGCAGCTTCATCCTTCAGCCAGATCTGGGTGTAATCCTTGGCCGAACGAAGTCCGACGATCGCAGACAGCGGCACGCCGCGGGTGCGCCCCGGCATATGCAGATGGACGAGGGGATCAGGCCCGATGGAGGACGTCGCGGCAGCGCCGTCCCGTTCGCTTGGGGTCGTCGCCCGCCCGTAGCGGGCGATCCCGATCAGCCTTGCGCAGCGCGCAAGCTGGTGAACCTCTTGGATCGTCCACCGGCGCATCGCCCGGGTCGCATCGAAGCCGATGCAGCCGCGCAACGTGCCCGCGTGAAAGACAGGGACGCAAAGAACACTCTTGTCGTTCTGTCGAAGCATTTCGGCCTGAAGCGCGCGCGCCGGGCGCGGCAGCCGGGCGACATCGTTGATCATGACCGCCTTTCCGACGATCAGCCACTGGTGCAGCCAGCCGATCATCGTCACCGGTGTCTGCTGCAAGTCGTTGACATGGGATGTCGCATCACCCCGCACCCATTCCTGGGTGTTGCGGAAGCGCAGGAGGTCGTCGCAATATTCGAACATCCACGCGCGATCGGCGCCGGCAAGCATGCCGGTCTCTTCCAGGATCGCAGCGATCGCAAGCTTGGCCGGCAGGCCGATGAGGTGCGTTGCAGCCAGATAGGCCCAATCAAGCGCGGGCTCCCCCGCCGTTGGCAAGGCCCAGTCGGTAATCGGGATCAGTTCGTAGGGTGGCAGGCTGGTGGAATGGTCGGATGGGTGCAATTGCTCATTCATGGCGATCAATACGGAAACTGGGAAAAGGAAATTGCCGTGTAAATTTTGGGGCTTCCCGGAAATGCCCCGCGGTAAAAAGTGGCAGCAACGCCCGGAGTTCGCCGAAGGGTGGCGTTGGGCAAAATTCGAGAAAAACAATTGCGCTTGCGGTGCGATGGCCCCCCTCCATCGTCATGTGCCGGCATTTTTCGCCACTGGCATCCGCCTGCGAGCACCAGTTGAATTTATGCGCAAAAAAAATGCAAGAGCGATCCGCATAATTTTGCAACCCATTTCTGGGCGGGTTCTGGGCGAGTTTGCGCTCGATCTCTCGCCGCAGGCAACTATTGCTGCCGGTTCAGGCGAGCGGTCAACGACGCTATCTGCGGCTGACGCGGCCCGGGAGCGCATCGTTGTGGCGGTCAATGACGCCCTCTCCCACCAGGGACATGGGCCGTCCCGATATGGCTGGCCTGTACGGCTCCAGGTCTATGACAGCCGCTCCAACCGTCGGCGACGAGGGGCGCAAGCTGGACCCTGGCCGGCAATGCTGGCATCGTCCCTCGATGCGCAATCGCACCCTGAGGGGTAGCGACCATTCCAGAGGAGTTGCCGTGGAAGCCGGACATGACACAAGCGAGCTCGAAATGGTCGTCCTGATGACGCCCGACATGGCCAATTTCAGCGGCAAGGTCCACGGCGGCGCCCTGCTCAACCTTCTCGACCGCGTCGCATTTTCCTGTGCCTCGCGTTACTCGCAGCAATATGCGGTGACGCTATCGGTGGACCAGGTTGTCTTTCGCCAGCCGATCCATGTCGGCGAACTCGTGACCTTTCGCGCCTCTATCAACCATGCAGGCCGCACGTCGATGGAGGTCGGGATCCGCGTCGAGGCTGAGAACATCCGAACGGGCGAGCGCCGGCACACCAACTCCTGTTATTTCACGATGGTCGCCGTCGATGCCGAAGCGCGCCCGACCGCGGTTCCCCCCTACAATCCGACAACCGATGTCAGACTGCGCCGCCAGCGCGCGGCCGAGATCCGCAAAAGCCTGCGGCGCGAGTTCGAAGCGCGTTTCCAGGCGGCAAGCTCGGCACCGGAAACCTGACGCGCGCCGCTTGACTGTCCGCAGCCTCAAGGTCTGACTTTGCTTCAGGGCCAGTCACTTTTTGCAACAGGCCGCGGCAAAACACGCTCCGGGGTTTGGGACGGCGGCCCGATAGTGTATCTTCCGACCGTCGGAACGACAGGCCAAGCGGGCGGCTTTTCTGATGCGCATTGCCTCACGGATTGCTGCCGCCTGACTGACCAAACTGCCGAAACCGAGTGAGGAGATGGGGCTCCATCCGCGTTACCCAGCCCATGTCCATGTGCCGTGAGCATGCCACAGCGTTCCAGAGACTGAGTGACGCGTTCTCGATGTCATCGCGCCGCGTTCAGCATCTGGCGTCATTATCGTGACCACGCCAAGCACCTATCACGCCTGCAGCCGGGGAAACCAACACTGCCGTTGCGGGCCCAGGATATCGGAGATCGACATGTCCACATCCGAGACGGGAAAGCAATTTACCGAAGGCGTCGCCAATGGCGAAGTTCGATACGATCTGGAAGATTTCATCCGCGCATCGGGCATTCCGCCACTCGATGCCTACGAGATGTTTACGAAATACGGCCCCTACAAGTCGGACCTCGATCCCCTGATCAGGGCCCGGTCCGAACAACATATGGATCTGATGAAGTAGTGCGTCCTGCCCTGCCGGTCGGTCGTACCATCGGGCGGAGCGGTCGCTCCGCTCGATGTCAGTCTTGCGAGTAACGCTGCTCAAGCCAGGGGTCGCCGCGCATATGGTAGCCATTGCGCTCCCAGAATCCAGCTTCGTCGCCGGCGCGAAACTCGATGCGTGTCAGCCACTTGGCGCTCTTCCAGAAATAGAGATGCGGCACGACGAGGCGCATCGGTCCGCCATGGGTACGGCTGATCGGCTGGCCTTCCCAATCGGTCGCAAGCAGCGCGTGTTCCGAGGCGAAGTCGGCGAACGGCAGATTGGTCGTGTAACCGTCGTAACTCGTCAGAAGGACGTGGGTCGCTTCCGGGGTGGGCATGACCTGATCGAGCAGGTCATGCGTCGAGACGCCCTGCCAGCGGTTGTCGTAGCGCGACCAGGTGGTGACGCAGTGAATATCGGAAAGGCTGTCGCTTTGCGGCAGGGCCTTGAACATCGCCCAATCGAGCGACAGGGGCTGTTCGACAAGGCCGGTTACATCCAGGCGCCAGCGCTCGAGCCCGATTGCCGGCTGCTGTCCGAGATCCAGCACCGGCCAATCCCGAACGAGGTGCTGCCCCGGCGGCAGGCGCTCGTCCTGCGGCCGGGCTGCCCGCCCGGTCAGGAATTTTCCCGCTGCCGCCCAACGCCGTTTCGTCGTCGTCAGCTTCGTTTCCGTTGGGCGCTCGTCTTCGGGCATGGTCTGCTCTCCGGCTTTCCCCGATTAGATGATCCGTTGCGGTTTCCGTCAAGCGCCGATGCCGGCGCTGGCGTCAGCGCAGCACGATCCGCAATGCCGCCTGCGTCTCCTTGAGAAGCGGCAGGTAGCGTTCGAGCATTTCGCCCGCGGATACATGGGCGGCCGGTGCGCCGATGTTGAGCGCGGCGACGATCTGGTTGCGGTCGTTGAGAAGCGGGACGGCGATCGAGCAGAGGCCGATTTCCAGCTCCTGGTCGATGATCGCATAGCCCTGTTCGCGCACACGGGTGATCTCGGCCATCAACACCTGCACATCGGTTTTCGTATGAGGCGTGTTCGCCTTGAGGTCGGAGCGGGCGAGCACATCCCGTGCTTGGGATTCAGGCAGGGCGGCGAGCCATACACGCCCCATCGAGGCGCAGTAGGCAGGAAGCCTCGAACCCGGCATCAGGCTGATCGACATCACCCGCTTTTGCGAGGCGCGTGCGATGTAGACGATCTCCGTGCCGTCGAGAACCGATGCAGAGGCGCTCTGCCCGGCCCGCTCGGAGAGCTGGTCGAGATAGGGCTGGACGATTGCCGGCAGCGGCGTTGCCGAGAGATAGGCATGGCCGAGCCGCAGCACCTTGGGCGTCAGCGAGAAGAATTTGCCGTCGTAGTCGGCATAACCGAGTTGCGAAAGCGTCAACAGCGAACGGCGCACCGTCGCCCGGTCGAGGCCGGTGATGTTGGCCGCCTCGGTGATCGTCAGCTTCTGTTGCGTTTCGCCAAAGGCCTCGATGACGGTCAGGCCGCGGGCAAAGCCGCTGACGAAGTCGGTTTCTCGCATCGTTCACCCTCGATTGAGCAGACATCAATCTGTGCGATATACGAACAAATGTCAAATATCGCACAAACTGTTTGACCCCGCCGGTTTTTGAGAGCCTATTCCAGGCAGCGGCAGGCAACGAGAACCACCGATTGCCCCGGACGAGTGGGGCTGTGAATCCCTGAGACGAAGCCCCTCCCCCCGCAAACAATCAAGCGCCCGCCTGACTGGCGGCAAAACGCGCGACGGAAGAGAGAGGAAACATGGCGAAGATCGTGCCACTTGCCGAAGCGATCGGCGACAATGTCAGGGATGGCGACACCGTCGCCATGGAGGGGTTCACTCATCTGATCCCCTATGCCGCCGGGCATGAAGTGATCCGCCAGGGTCGCAAGGATCTGTTTCTCGTGCGCATGACGCCGGATATTCTCTACGACCAGCTGATCGGCGTCGGCGCTGCACGCGGCATGAAATTCTCCTGGGGCGGCAATCCGGGCGTCGGCTCGCTGCACCGCTTCCGCGACGCGGTCGAGAACCAGTGGCCGCGACCGCTGGAGATCGAGGAGCATTCGCATGCGGCCATGGCCAACGCCTATGAGGCCGGCGCCGCCAACCTGCCGTTTGCGATGCTGCGCGGTTATATCGGCGCCGATCTGCCGAAGGTGAACCCCAACATCAAGTCCGTGACCTGCCCGTTCACGTCGGAGGTGCTCGCCGCCGTTCCGGCGATCCGGCCCGACGTGACCATCATCCATGCCCAGCGCGCCGACAGGAAGGGCAACGTTCTGCTCGAAGGCATCGTCGGGGTGCAGAAGGAGGCCGTGCTTGCGGCCAAGCGTTCGATCGTCACGGTCGAGGAAATCGTCGACGAGCTGGCACCGCCCTCGCCCAATTCGGTCGTCCTGCCGAGCTGGGCGGTTACCGCCGTCAGCCATGTGCCGGGCGGCGCCTTCCCGTCCTACGCCCATGGCTACTATCCGCGCTCGAACGCCTTCTATATCGGCTGGGACGAAATCGCCCGCGACCGCGACAGCTTCACCGCCTGGATCAAGGAAAACGTGCTCGACGCCGGGCCGGAGGATTTTGCACGACATGCCGGCAAGACGCCGGCGAAAGCTGCTTGAGGAGGCGATGATGACGGACTTCACCCCGACCGAAATGATGACCATTGCCGCATCGCGCGAACTTTCCAACGACGACGTCTGCTTTGTCGGCATTGGCGCGCCGTCGGCCGCCTGCAACGTGGCGCGACTGACCCACGCACCCGACATCACCCTGATCTACGAAAGTGGAACCGTCGGCACCAAGCCGGACGTGCTGCCGCTGTCGATCGGCGACGGCGAGCTTTGCGATACCGCCCTCTTCACCGTCTCGGTGCCGGAAATGTTTCGCTACTGGCTGCAGGGCGGCCGCATCACCACCGGGTTTCTCGGCGGGGCGCAGATCGACAGGTTCGCCAATCTCAATACCACGGTCGTCGGGCCCTATGATCACCCGAAGGTCCGGCTTCCCGGCGGCGGCGGCGCGCCGGAAATCGCCTCGAATTGCGGCCGCATTTTCATCACCATGGCGCTTTCCAAGCGCGGCTTCGTCGAAAAGCTGCCGTTCATCACCTCGATGGGCCATGGCGAAGGCGGCGATCATCGCGAACGGCTCGGCATGAAGACCAAGGGGCCGACCCGCGTTATCACCGACCTCTGCATCCTCGAGCCCGATGCGGTGAGCAAGGAACTGACCGTCGTGTCGATCCATCATGGCGTGACGCGCGAGCAGATCGTCGAAAATTGCGGCTGGCCGATCAAGTTTGCCAGCCGGGTGATCGAGACGCCGGTGCCGAGCGAGGTGGAGCTTGCAACGCTTCGCGACATCAATGCACGCACCAGGAAGGCCCATCAGGCCAGCCGGGAGGCCGCATAAATGGCCGAGGCCTATCTCTGCGATTACATCCGCACGCCGATCGGGCGCTTCGGCGGCGCGCTGTCGTCCGTGAGGGCAGACGACCTCGGCGCGATCCCGCTAAAGGCGCTGATCGAACGCAACCCCTCGATTGATTGGGAGGCGGTCGACGACGTGATTTTCGGCTGCGCCAACCAGGCCGGCGAAGACAACCGCAACGTCGCACGCATGTCGCTGCTGCTCGCAGGACTACCGGCGAGCGTTACCGGCACCACGGTCAACCGCCTGTGCGGCTCGGGGATGGACGCGGTGATCGCGGCGGCGCGCGCCATCAAGGCGGGCGAAGCCGAGCTGATGATAGCAGGTGGCGTCGAGAGCATGTCGCGCGCACCCTTCGTGATGCCAAAGGCGGAGAGCGCCTTTTCGCGGAGTGCCGAGATCCATGACACCACCATCGGCTGGCGCTTCATCAACCCGCTGATGAAGAAGCAATACGGCGTCGATTCCATGCCCGAGACCGGCGAAAACGTCGCCGAGGACTTCAAGGTAAGCAGGCAGGATCAGGACGAATTTGCGCTGCGCAGCCAGGCGAAGGCGGCGGCTGCGCAGGCGAGCGGCCGGCTGGCCAAGGAGATCGTCGCCGTCACCATCCCGCAGCGCAAGGGCGATGCCATCGTTGTCGAGCGGGACGAACATCCGCGCGCAACGACGATAGAGGCGCTTGCCAAGCTCGGCACGCCCTTCCGCAAGGAAGGCGGCACGGTGACGGCCGGCAATGCCTCCGGCGTCAATGATGGTGCCGCAGCCTTGGTCATCGCTTCGGAGGCGGCGGTAAAGACATACGGCCTGCGGCCGATTGCAAGGATCCTTGGCGGCGCGACCGCTGGTGTCGCCCCGCGCATCATGGGTTTTGGGCCGGCACCCGCCTCAAAGAAACTGATGGCGCGGCTGGGCCTCAGGCAGGAAGAGTTCGATGTGATCGAACTCAACGAGGCCTTTGCCTCGCAAGGGTTGGCTACACTGCGCGATCTCGGCATCGCCGATGACGACGGGCGCGTCAACCGCAATGGCGGCGCCATCGCGCTCGGCCATCCGCTCGGCATGTCCGGCGCCCGGATCACCGGGACGGCAGCGCTGGAGCTTGCCGAAACCTGCGGACGCTACAGCCTTTCGACGATGTGCATCGGCGTCGGCCAGGGCATCGCCGTCGCGCTGGAGCGCGTCTAGTCAACCGGGAGCCGTACCATGACGGCTCCCTTTTTTGTCATTCAGACGGTCTCTTCGTCGCGCTGCGCCACGAAGATCAGCACCAGCAGAATGGTGATGAAGAAGCGGAAAGCGTCGGGTACGCCGTTCCATTGCTTCGACATCCACATGCCGAACCACTCGCCGCCCACCGACATGAAGCCGACCTGCCAGACGAGGAAGCCGAGCGTCAGGCCTGATATCGCCACGGTCTTTGCCCGGTTGAACTCGCGGGCGCCACCGTTGAGGTTCGTGGCCAGCCTGTAGGCGCCGAGCCAGCAGAGCAGCGCCGTCAGCGCCTCGGCCGCGATGATCGCGATGTAGAACAGGTTGTGCAGCGTCGGGCTGGTGATCGCGCGATACTTGATCGCCGCATCGGGAAAGATCGTATCCATCATCATCACATGTTGGACGAAGGCGAAGTTTGTTGCGTAGTCGGTGATGTTGCCGAAGGCGACGAGCGTCGAGAACAAGGCGATGGCAGCGACGACTGCGGTCTTGGCGATGCGAATGATTTTCATGGTCTGGTACTCCTGTCCGCTGCCGACCGGCCAAAATCGGGGCCGAATCCTGCCGGCATCAGGCCAGCCATAGCCCTTCGGCCGCAAGAACGGTCCTGCAACCTGCCTCATCCACAACTTGCGGGATCGCGCATATTCGCTTCGGCGGCGATGCGCGCAGAACTGGGCGTGACGGGGTTTGCGGCTGCCGGCTTGACTCTCGTCGCGCGGCATAAGATAACCAAACAGTTCTAGAACTATTTGGTTATATAAATGACACCGTCCGAACGCCTCGACGCCACCTTTGCAGCACTCGCCGACCCGACACGGCGGGCCATTCTCGCCCGCCTCGCCCTCGGCGATGCCTCGGTCCTCGAACTCGCCGAACCCTTCGCCATGAGCCAGCCGGCTGTGTCGAAACATCTGAAGGTTCTGGAGCGCGCCGGGTTGGTGTCGCGCAGCCGCGACGCGCAGCGCCGCCCTTGCCGCATCGAGATCGATCCGCTCGCCGAGGCGACGGACTGGTTGAAGGAATACCGCAAGCTCTGGGAAGCCAATTTTTCAAGGCTCGATACATTGCTTGAGGAACTGAAGGCCGAAGCCGCCGCACAGGCGTCGACGGGACATCTCACCGATTTGACGACGAAGGAGGACTGACATGAACACAACATCGAACAAACTTGTCGTAACGGCCCATGGCGATCGCGAGGTTCGCATCGTCAGGACCTTCGACGCGCCGCGCCGGCTGGTTTTCGACGCCTTCACCAAACCGGCACTCGTCAAGCGCTGGCTGACCGGCCCGGACGGCTGGTCGTTGCCCGTCTGCGAGATCGACCTTCGGCCCGGGGGCAAGTTTCGTTATGTCTGGAAGGACACTGGCGGTACCGAGATGGGCATGGGCGGCACCTATCGTGAAATCGCTGCGCCAGACCGGATCGTCCATGAAGAACTGTTCGACGAGGACTGGACAGGCGGCCAGACCGAGGTGACGACACTTTTCGTCGAGAATGGCGGACGCACCACGGTCACGACGACCGTCATCTACTCCTCGACCGAGACACGCGACGCGGTGCTGAAGTCGCCAATGGAGAGCGGCATCGCCATCGGCTACGATCGTCTCGAAGGCATTCTTGCTTCCGAATTTGCGAAGTAACCACGCAAGGACCGTGGGCGGAGCGATCCGCCCACGATTCAATCGTCATTCCGTCCAGATAGCGACGTCGACGGGACCAAGCTTGCGGCCACCGACGTGGAACGTGGCACCCGCTCCGGCCGGCACCTCCGCCGGCTGCTTGCCATAGTTGAAGGCGAAGTTGAGCTTGCCGCGGCGGGTGATGCGCAGGTTGCCGAGATCGGCGAGCGCCTCGACCGAAGCCCAACCAAGCGCATCATTGATCACCTTCCTCAGGAAATCGCCCTGGGCGGTTGCCGCGAGGTACCGTGCCTTGTCGTTGCCGACGAGCGCCGGAGCGCCGTTGCGGTATTCACCCTCGAAGGTCGCAAGCACCGTCTCGCTGGTGCGAACGGTTTCCCGCCAGATTCCGGAGGGATAGGTCTCGTTGCCGTAAAGCACCAACTCCTCATGGAACTCAGGCAGGGATTCGACGCGGGCGACGCTGACATCGATGAGAGCCGCAAGCGGGCCCGGGGGCAAGCCTTCGGGAATGTGCATGTCCTCGGTCTTGCTGCCGCTGCGCGGTCCGAACAATACCTTGGCCTCAGACTTCGCCAGCTTCTCGACGAAAGCCTGATTGGCGATGACGAGGTCCGGCGCCAGCACCAGCTGGTAACCCTCGAGATCGGAATGCTGGCCGATGAAGTCGACGTCAACGCCGAGGCGCGAGACGGTCGAATACCAGTCGAGCGCCGTCGCTGCGGCCGAATAGGTCCTGCCCTGCGGCAGGGCGCGTGTCGCCCAGCGGGAATTGTAGTCGAGCAGGATTGCCACCTTGGCCTTGCCGCGCGCCTCGCCCTTCGGCAGAAGCTTCATCTCTTCGGCCACCTGCGCCACTTCGAGATAACCCTGGTCCGGCTCGCTGTTGGGCAAAAGCAGGCCGGCGTGGAACTGCTCCTGCGCAAACGGCACCTGCCGCCAGCGGAAATAGGAGACCATGTCGACGCCGTGCGCATAGGCAAGCCAGGTCCAAAGGCGCACCATGCCGTCGGCCGGTGACTGGTTGTGTGCCGCCCAGTTGACCGGACCCGGCTGCTGCTCCATCACCCAGACGCGACCGCGGCCGACGGTGCGGTAGAGATCATGGTTGAAGGCCGGCTGGTCCGGATCGCCGACGCGCAGATAGCGGCCCTTGTCGTCGGCCGAGAGGCGGCCATTCAGAAGCCCGCCCATCGGATAGACGTCCCAGGAGGCGATATCGATGTCTTCTCCGACCTTGTAGTGGTCGAAGTCGGTGTTGTGCGACATGAAATTGTGCGTCACCGGGCGCCCGGGGGCATGGCCGCGGATGATGTCGACCTGCACCTTGTTGAAGCTCTTCACCTGGTCGGACGAGAAGCGGATGAAGTCGACGATATGGGTCGGGCTCGGCTCTTCGACGAGATTGTTCGGCAGCTCGATTTCATCGAAGCTGTTATAGTTCATAGCCCAGAAGGCCGTGCCCCAGGCGCGGTTCAGCTCGTCTGTCGTGCCGTAACGTTCGGCAAGCCACAGGCGAAAGGCCCGTTCGGCCTCCGCGGAATAGCTGTAGATCGTGTCGTGGTCGCCATATTCGTTGTCCGTCTGCCAGGCGTGGACGAAGGCGTGTCCGCCGTAGCGTTCGGCCATGGCGTCGGTGATGCGGGCTGCCTCGACGCGGTAGGCCCGGCTGGAGAAGCAATAGTGGCGCCGGGCGCCAAACTTGCGAACGACGCCGTTGACGTCGACGGGCAGGATATCGGGGTGGCGGTCGATCAACCACTTTGGCGGTGCTGCGGTCGGCGTGCCCAGAATGACCTTGAGACCAGCACTGCCGAGAACGTCGATCGCGTCGTCGAGCCATTCCCAATGAAACTCGCCCGGCCGGGGTTCGATCTTCGCCCAGGCGAATTCGCCGATCCGCACCCAGGCAAGCCCGAGTTCGACCATGCGGCGGGCATCCTCTTCCCATTTCTCGCGCGGCCATTGCTCCGGATAGTAGCAGACGCCGAGTTCGAGCATGTCGGTCTCCTGCTGGTCGGCGTTGAAACGGTTCGGTCGCGTCAGGGGCATATGCAAGATCAGGTCCTTCGTCATGCTTTCGGCCGGCTTCACCCGGCATTTCGTCTTCGATGCCATGCACCCTCATGGGATATAAACGTTTATATCATCGGGCACAGGCGTGTTGTCGTCGTATCGTTTTCGGCCTTAGCGGCTCTGGGTCAGGCGGTCGTCGCAGCGCTCGATCAGCTTGGGCATCAGAAGCGTCTGCAGCGCCTCCGGCGGCTCGCCTTCCATCCGGCGCAGGATATAGGCGCCGAGCAGGCTGCTCGGCTCGCTTATCGGCAGGTAGTAGGTGGTGATCGGCGGTGCGAAATATTGGCTGACATTGAGGTCGTCGGTGGCATTGATGACAGCGTCGCGCCCATGCACCAGCCCACGCTCGTGGAAACCGGAGAAGGCGCCGAGCGCGGAGGCCTCATTGGCACAGATATAGGCGGTCGGCGGATTGGAAAGATCCGACATCGTCAGCACGTTTTCCCGCCCGAAGGCAGGGGTCAGCCGCCCATGCGCAACCAGCGCCGGATCGAAGGGCAGGCCCGCGCCCTCGAGCGCATGCCTGTAGGCCTCGAGCCGGGTGATGCCGTAGCTCAAGTCCGACAACGGGTTGAGCAGCGCGATGCGGCGATGACCGCGTTCGACGAGCCGCGCCATCGAGACGCGGATCATCTGTTCGTTGTCGGCGTCCACATAGGCATGCGGCGCGTTGTGCACGCTGGTGCCATAGGTGACGAAGGGAAAGTCCGCCGCGTGCATCGTGCGGATGCGCGGATCGTCGGCACGGGTACCCGATATGATGATGCCGTCGGCCTTCTTCAGCGACACGATCTGCTTGATGATCGCCTGGCTTTCCTCGAAATTCCTGACCGCATAAAGCGAGACACGATAGGGACTGTCTTCCAGCGCCCAGGAAATGCCGCTCAATAGCTGGGCGTATTCGACGCCTTCCCACTCGTTCTGCTTCGGTCCCGGAGCCGTCATGATGGCGGCGACCTGATAGGTCTTGCCGGTTCGCAACTGCACGCCATGCATGTTGAGTTCGTAGCCGACCCGCTCGGCGGCCTCGATGACGATCGCACGCGTTTCCGGTCGAACCTGAGGCGAATGCTTCAGGGCCTTGGATACGGTGGCGATCGACAGCCCCGTTTCCTGCGCAATGGTCTTGATCGTCGGTCTCTGCATGGCGTCTCGGCTCGTCACGGGTTGTGGTCGCTGAGCGATGCCGCCAGCAGGAGATAGACTGCGGATGTCCAGGCGAAAGCCCGATCGCGAAGGCCCCTCCCCGACCGCGCATCGAAGTTTTCGGCCATACCGCTTTTGCTGGCAAGTGAACAGAACTTTTCCGCGATCTCACGCGTCAGTTCAATCTCCCCTTGCCGGCGAAGGCCGTCCCAGAGAAGCAGTGTCGTCGGCGCCCAGATCGGCCCGCGCCAATAGCCGTCATCCTCGTAGAAGGGGCTTTTTGGGCTTTCCGTCGCCGGCCCCCAGGCAGCGATGAAGCCGCCGGAAACGAGACGTGCGACAAGCTTTTCGCGCATTTCGGCGGGCAGGCGCGCGCCGAGCAGCAACGGCATGAACTGGATCAGGTTTTCGCCCGGCAGAATGCGGTCCGGTGCGCCAGCAAGCCGCGCGCCGAAGGTTTCGCCGGTCCACAGGCGCTCAAACAGCAGCGTCTGCAAGGCATCCGCCTTGGCGTTCCATTCCGCGGCCCGGGCCGGATCGCTTTCGAGCAAGGTCGCAAGCGTCTCGCAGGCGAGAATGAGGAACACCGGCAGATCAGGAGAGACAACCGGGCCGCCCTCGGCAAAGAAGGTCGCATTGTCCCAGCCGCTGTCGTTGCCATGGAAATAGCTCGGCAGCGACGTCGCATCGGCGCGGGCATAGGTCAGCCAGTAATCGACCTGTCGGCCGATCGCCTCGCGCAGGTATTCCCGGCGCCCTGCGGTCAGAAAATCCGGATGCCTCGCCGCGATCAGCGACACCGCCCAGCCATGCACCGGCGGCTTGGTGAAAGCGAAGAGCACGTCGCGGTCATTGATATAGTCGGGCAGCAGGCCGGAGGCATCCTGGTGGTCGAATATCGCGGCGAACTGGTCGAAGGCGAGGTTCTGGTCGATCGCCGCCACGCCCAGAGCCGAAAACGCGTTGTCCCAGCTCCAGATGTTGATCATGTGGTTCTTGGACATGTAGATCGCCGGCCGGGTCAACTGGCCGCCCACCGGCACGCCGTTCGCCCACAGCAGATAGCTTGCCAGCCGATGCGCCTCGTCCTGGCCGGCCGTAGCCTTCGGCAGGGAAGCATGCCATTCCGCGAATTCGGCTGTCGCGCCGGTAAGGGCATCCGTGAAGCTCTGGAGCGGCGCTGTCGGCGGCACGGTACGGAAGAAGTCGACATTGCCCTCGAACGGGCCCTCGCCCGAGAAAGCGAAAGAGACGTCGGCCGAGTGGTCGCGCTGCCAGGCGCCCGACACATCGAGCGTGCCTGATACGGCGCGAGGAATGAACTTGACGTTTTCGACGGCCGCCACCAGGCAATCGTCACCGGTCGGCGTGCGATAGACGTAGTCGTAACGCGACCCTTCGAGATGGAAGCGCACACCGGCTTTCTCACCGCGGATATGCAGCTGCTCGCCTTCGCCGATGACGAAGGTCAGCGATCCCGCGCCGATACGCGCAACCAGACGCTCCGGCGAAAGCTCGAAGGTCGCCTCGGCCGGCTTGCCCGCAGGATCGAGGAACTCGACGCGGCAGAGGCGTCCGAGCGAAGGCCGTTCGTCGCCGCCGGCAACGAAGCGCAGATAGAGGGCCCGGCCTCCATCGCCGCCCGGCACCTTCATCATCGACAGCGTCAGGAACCGGCCCCGTCGGCTGAAGGGGATATGATCGATATCGAACAGCATCACTTATCCCTTCACCGACGATCCGACCGCGCCATCCATGATGTAGCGCTGGGCGACGAAGAAGAGGGCGAGCGGCGGCAGGCAGAGGATCACCGTGATCGCGGCAATCGAGGTGACGTCGACCTCATGCAGGCCCTTGAACATCGAAAGCCCGAGCGTCAGCGTGTACTTCGACTGGTCGTTCAAGAAGATCAACGGGCCGAGATAGTCGTTCCAGGCGTTCATGAAGTGGAAGGTGCCGACCAGCACCAGCGCCGGCATCATCAGCGGCAGGTGGATGCGCCAGTAGATGTCGAAGGCGTTGGCCCCATCCATGCGCGCGGCCTCGTCGATTTCCATCGGCACGGTCATGATGTATTGGCGCAGCAGGAAAACGAAGAAGGCATCGGCGAAATAGGCCGGCACGATCAGCGGCTTCAGCGTGTTGATCCAGCCGAGCATGTTGAATTCCATGTAGAGCGGAATCATTTTCACATCCCACGGGATCATCATGGTGGCGAGCAGCACGATGAACAGCGGGTCGCGGCCAGGGAAGCGGAAGCGGGCAAAGCCGTAGGCGACCAGCGACGAGGAGATCAGCTGGCCGATGGTCGAAAACACCACGACGATAACCGAGTTGGTCAGATAGGTGCCGAAGGGCTGCTTGTTCCAGGCAGCGCCAAAGTTCTCCCAATGCCATTCCGACGGCCAGAATACCGGCGGGAACTGGTAGAGATCGGCGGCGCTTTTGATCGCCGTCATGAAGGTCCAGTAGAACGGCGCGATGAACAGGGCCGACAGCAGGATCAGCGCGGAATAGAGCAGCGTCTTACGCATGGCCGTCTCCATCATTCTGGCGGACTTCGCCTTCGTAATAGACCCAGGCGGCCGACCAGCGCATGACGCCGAGGCTGAGCATAAGGACGATGATGAACATCACCCAGGAGCCGGCGGCGGCATAGCCCATGTCGAAATACTTGAAGGCGTTGTCGTAGATGTACATGGCAAAGAAATAGGTGGAGCCGAGCGGGCCGCCCTTAGTGAGGAGCAGGGCGATCGTCAGCTGCTGGAAGGCGGAGATGATCGAGGTGATGAAGGTGAAGAGCAGCATCGGGCCGAGCATCGGCAGGGTGATGAACAGCATCTGCGCCCAGCCGGGAACGCCCGACACGGTCGCCGCCTCGTAGAGTTCCTTCGGAATGGCTTTGAGACCGGTGAGGAGGATCAGCATGGTGCCGCCGAGGCCCCAGAGGCTGGCGATGATGATTGCGACGATCGCCAGGTTCGGATCGCCAAGCCAGTTCGGCCCGTCGATGCCGGCAAGCGACAGCATGAAGTTCAGAAGGCCGTATTCCTTGCTGTAGATCCAGCTCCAGATCGTCACGAGCGCAACGCCGGAGATGACGCTCGGCAGGTAGAAGGCGGTGCGGAAAAAGCCGCTGGCAAAGGTGATGTTGTGCAGCATCAGTGCCAGAAAGAACGACATGATGATGTTGAACGGCACGTAGATCGCCGCGAACTTCACCGTGATCCAGAGACTTTCCCAGAACTGCGGGTCGTCCATCATCATCGTACGGTAGTTGTCGAGGCCGACGAAGGTGCGCTCGCCGACAACGGGCCAGTCGTAGAAGCTCATCGTCAGCGAAAAGACGAGCGGTCCGAGCGTGAAGAACAGGAACCCGAGGATCCACGGGGAAATGAACAGATAAGGCGCGGCATAGCGCGCGATGGCGGAGCGCTTTCGCTTTGCCACCTTGGGCTCCGCCCCGGCATAGGTCATGTCCATCTCCCCGTCCTCCCTCTTCTTACTTGATCAGCCGCTTGGAGCGATTGACCGCATCGTCGAGATGCTGCTTGGCATTGCCCTGATCGATCATCGTGGCTTCGATGGCACGCGCGAGATTGTCCTGGACCTTGCCCCAGTTGGCGTTCTTCAGGAACGCATGGGTCTCGGTGTTGGACGTCGCGAGAATGTCGAAGAACGGCTTGTAGATCGGGTCCGTGGTCATGCCCTTTTCTTCAGCCACGCTGGTGCGCACCGGCAGGTCGTTGACGCGCATGGCAACGGCTTCGGGCGACGAGAAGAACTTGACGAACTCCCAGGCGAGATCCGGATGGGCCGCATCCTTGGCAATCGAGATCGCCGAGACGCCGAGCGCGGAATGCGCGGTCTTGTCGCCGAACTTCGGCAGCGGTGCGACGCCATATTTGATGCCCGAGGCATCGATACCGGACTTCGACCACATGGCGCTCTGGAACATGGCGATCTTGCCGCCCTTGAACAGCGTGCTGCCCGATGTGTCGTCGCCGAGGTTGAGCGTGATCGCTTCCTGCTTCTTGGCCATGTCGCCGAACATGTCGAGCACTTGCGCGGCGGCATCGCTGTTCATATAGCCGTCGATCTGCTTGCCGTCGTCGGAGATGTATTTGGTGCCGTTCGACCAGAGGAACTGCTCGAAATCGTAAGGATCGGGTTTGGCGTCGACGGCGTAGCCGTAAACCTTGTTCGGCTCGTCACGGAACTTGGCGGCCTTGGCGCGCAGGTCGTCCCAAGTCCAGCCGTCCTTCGGCTCCTCGACGCCGGCCTTGGCGAACATGTCCTTGTTGTAGAAGACGACCTGGGTGGTGAAGCCCGAAGGCATGCCGTAGGTCTTGCCTTCGACGCGCGTCGTGTTCATCAGGCCTTTCGGGAAATCGTCCGGCTTCACTTCGGCAGCGTCCCGCGCGATCAGATCATCGAGCGGCATCAGCGAGGTGTAATACTGCGGGAAGTTCCACATATACATGACATCAGGCGGGCTGCCGGCGCCGAAAGCGGCGATCAGCTTCTGGTCGTAACCGTCCGCATAGGGCTCGACCTGAACCGTCACGCCCGGATGCTTTTCCTCGAACTTCTTGGCGATCGCCTGCTGGATCGCGAGGCTCTCGTCCGTGTCCCAGGTGGCAAAGCGCAAGGTCTCCTCCGCACGGGCCGTGGCGACTCCAGCCATCGCCAAGACCATCAGCGAGCCGATGAGCGATTTCGTCCTGTTCTGCATGTTTCTCCTCCTCATTCGGGTCACGCGACCCTTTTGCTTTTTTCCTGATTGATCAGCATCTGCGTCTCGGGCTCGAGCGCCCGCGCGATCGCCCTGCCTTCGGCGTCGAACAGGTGGCAATGTTCCGGCGGGATACGCAGGTGAATGCGCTCGCGGTTGGAAACCGGATGGGTGCCGCGCACGACAGCGGTCATGTCGGAGCCGTTCTCAAGAGCGATATGCACATGGCTCTCGGTGCCGAGACGCTCCACCAGTCGGACGTCGCCGACCAGATGCGCCTCCTCGGGCGAAACCAGTTCGAGCTTGTCCGGGCGGATGCCGACCGTGACCGGCTTGTCCTTGGCGACGACAGCCGATGACAGTGTCTCGACCGTCAGGTCGCGCACCAGGCCGCCGCCCGAAAGCGTCAGTTCCGAGCGATCCTGGCGAACCACGTTCGCGGTGACGAAATTCATCCTTGGCGAGCCAATGAAGCCGGCCACGAACAGGTTTGCCGGCTGATAGAACAATTCGAGCGGCGTACCGAACTGGCTGACCTTGCCCTTGTCGAGCACGACCACGCGATCGGACAGCGTCATCGCCTCGACCTGATCGTGGGTGACGTAGATCATCGTGACGCCAAGGCGCTCGTGGAGAGCGGCGAGCTCGACACGCATGGTGACGCGCAGGCCGGCATCGAGGTTCGACAGTGGCTCGTCGAGCAGGAACAGTTTTGGTTCGCGAACGATCGCGCGGCCGATGGCGACGCGCTGGCGCTGGCCGCCGGAGAGCTGGCGGGGCTTGCGATGCAACAGCTCGGAGATGCGCAAGATGTCGGCGGCATTGTCGACGCGGCGATCGATCTCGTCGCGCTTCATGCCGTTCAGCGCCAGGCCGAAGGACAGGTTCTTGCGCACGTTCATATGGGGATAGAGCGCGTAATTCTGGAAGACCATCGCGATATCGCGCTTGGCCGAGCGCAGATCGGTGATATCGCGATCCCCGAGGTGGATCGAGCCGGAATCGAGCTCCTCGAGCCCGGCGATCGACCGTAGCAGCGTGCTCTTGCCGCACCCGGATGGGCCGAGAAAGCAGACGAATTCGCCGTCGGCGATATCGAGATTGATGCCCTTCAAGACTTCGAGCGACCCAAAGCCTTTGCGCAGATTTTCAATTCGGATAGCTGCCAACGGGCCCTCCCCTGATGGCGAACATTGCGGCGCAAGCCTGAAAGTTCTAGCTGCCACATGTTCGTGTTAAACGTTTATATGAACGATAAAAACGTTTAACTTCGTTGTAAAGAGAAAAAATCCGCGCCCGAGAAATTGCTGTGCAGGACAAAGGATCCAGAAAAGACACGGCCGGCGCATGGCCAGCCGTATCGCATTTCGATCAAGGGCTTAGGCGCCCGAGCGTGTCGTCGAGCGCTTCGAGGAAGTAGTCGCAATCGGCTGCGCTGAACGGCGCCGGCGGCTTGACCTTGAGCACATTGTGGTGCGGCCCCTCGCTGCTCAAGAGGATCCGGTGCTTGCGCTTCATTTCGGCGATGACGAAGTCGAGCTCGCTTGCCGCCGGTTCCAGCGTCTCGCGGTCGCGCACAAGCTCGATGCCGTTGAAGAGGCCGTAGCCGCGCACGTCGCCGATGATGGCATGGCGCTTGGAAAGCGCACGCGCTCCGTCCATCAGCCGGTCGCCGACGACCTTGCAGTGGCGCATCAGCCGCTCGTCGCGGATGACGTCGAGCACGGCAAGCCCGATCTCGGCCGAAACCGGATTGCCGCCGAAGGTGTTGAAATACTCCATGCCGTTGGCGAACGATGCGGCGATCGCCTCCGTGGTGACGACGGCGGCCATCGGGTGGCCGTTGCCGATCGGCTTGCCCATGGTGACGATATCGGGGACCACACCTTGCGTCTGGTGCGCCCACATATGGCTGCCGACCCGGCCGAAGCCGACCTGCACCTCGTCGGCGAGGCAGAGGCCGCCGGCGGCGCGCACATGCGCATAGGCCTCGCGCAGATAGCCTTCCGGCAACGTCAACTGACCGCCGGTGCCGAGTATGCCCTCGCTGAAGAACAGCGCCGGCCGGCGGCCGTTGGCCGCCAGCGCCAAGACCTGGTTGCGCACGTCGTCGGCATATTTACGGCCGGCATCGACGTCGCCATAGCGGTAACGACCGCGATAGAGATCCGGCATTTCCGCGACCTGGACATGGGCTGGACGCCCCTCGCCACCCCTGCCGGCAAACTTGTAGGGGCTGACGTCGATCATGCTTGAGAGGTGGCCGTGATAGGCGTGATCGACGGTGATCACGTCGCGGTTGCCGGTATAGGCGCGCGCCAGCCTGAGTGCGAGATCATTGGCTTCGCTGCCGGAGTTGACAAAGAAGCAGACGTTGAGCGGATCGGGGAACTGGGCGGCCAGCCGCCTGGAATATTCGACCAGCGAATCGTGCAGATAACGCGAATTGGTGTTAAGTTTGCCCATCTGCGCCTGCGCCGCCTTGACGACGCGCGGATGGCAATGGCCGACGTGGCAGACATTGTTGACCATGTCGAGCCAGCGCGTGCCATCTTCGTCGACCAGGTGGGCGCCCTCGCCGCCGACGATCTTCAGCGGTGCGGCGCTATAGGCGATGCTGAGCGAACGGCCGATGCGGCGATGACGCTCACGCACGAGGAAATCCTTGTCGCGGGCGACGATGACGGAGGCCGGAACGGAGAGCCCGAGCACGACGCTCGGATCGGGGCTCACCTCGCGCCAGACCTGCCACTGATCTCGCAGGCCGACGCCAAACATGCGGCCTTCGAGCCCGAGATGGTCGGTCACCAGCTGGAAGTGCAGATGCGGCGCCCAGTTGCCGTTTTCCTCAGGTGCGCCAAAAGCCGCAAAGCTTTCACCCGCGGAGATCGGCTGGCCGACCGTCAGGTTCGCGAGTGAACTGCGCGACAGATGGCCGTAGAGCGTCCAGAAAATGTCGCCGGTATCGGTCGCATGTTCCAAAAGCACCGTCGGGCCGAAACCGAAGGCGACGGCATCGTCATGAAGGAAGGCAACCTTGCCGGCAAACGGCGCATGCACCGGCTCGCCCGCCGGAGCGAAAATGTCGACGCCGAGATGGATCGAGCGGCGCTCGCCCGCCGCCGTATCATAGGCATCGCCCTGGTAGATGCCGCGCTCCTCGCCATAAAGCCCGAGGCCGAAATCGGCGCTCTGCCCCCGGATTTGATCCGCGATCCGCGTCTCCGCTGCCGCAGCGTCTAGCGCCGTCCATTGCGCCGCCTCGGGACTGGATGCGGAGAAATCGAAGACGGCGACTTCCGGCTTTGTAACGGACGGTTTGACGATGGCGGAAAAACCATGAGCATTCCGCTCCAGCCATCGAACGACCGATGCCGCGTGTGCCACCGGTGCAAAGCCGCAGGCGTCGCGAATGCGGGCGACGGCGATCGCGCGGTTCTCGCTCTCCAGCCGCTGAAGCTCGCGCCAGACGTCGTTCTGGCTGACGAGCAGATAGGTGTTCTCGGGGTTTTCGCGGATCTGCTTGGCGGCCATGCACATGCTGACGGCGTAACGGGTGCGAACGAGGTCGAAGATCAGGTTCGCCTCCGTCTCGCTGATCGGGTTTACGCGGTGATAGGCGGCCGCGAGCGCCGCAATCGTACCGACCGGGTCCCTGGTGCCGATCAGCGCATAGGCGGAAGCGACGGCAATCTCGACGACGCGCCAGGTCTCGACCATATCGCCGAAATCGATGAGGCCGCTGACGCGCCCGTCTTCGTCCAGAAGCACGTTGTAGTCGTTGGCATCGTTGTGGATGACCTGACGGGGGCAGGCTTCAAGCTTCGGAAGCACCGATCCGGCAAACCGCTCGAGGATCGCGCCGACCGCGACCCGTTTGTCGGCGCCATCGATCAGATCTACATGCGGCAGATGCATGTCGGCGCGACCGATATCCCAGGCATAGACGCGCTTTGTGCCGGCATGTCCAAAGCCCTCCAGGCATCGGTCGAGCCGGCCGAGCAGGTCCCCGAGCGTATCCACGCTGGTCGGGCTTCGCGTGGCGGCTTTCGCCCAGATATCGCCTTCAAGCCAGGTGAGCAGCCTGGCGGTGCGCTCGCCGCGCAGCGTCGTCTTGACCGTCGATGCTCCCTCGCGGTCCTGCACCGGCCGCGAGACCGGCAGGCCAGCCTCCGCTTGCGCCAGATGGTCAAGCACAGCAACCTGCATGCCGAGATCGTCCACATCCCCCGGCGCGTGCAGCTTCAAGAGATATTGCCCGCCGTTTTTTCCCCGGACGCGGTAGTTGAGGTCATGCTCGCCCGGGAGCGGCGATACGTCTCCTTCGATGCCATAGGCCTCGATGAGCAATGCCCGGATTGCCGCGAGCTCCTGTTCTGCCTTAACGTCCATCTCTGTCATGCCTGCTGCGTGTCCCGTCACCATGAAATCCGTCGTCCGTCGTAGCTGCGGAAACTGCCGCTATCGGCTGGATCGGCCTTGTCGATAATTGCCTTCAGCCCGGCGGCACTTGTCGCCACCGGCACACTCGCCTCGTCTCCACCCATGTCGGTCTTCACCCAGCCGGGATGCAACGACAGCACGGTGATGCCGTCCTTGCGCAGATCCTGCGCCAGCTTTACCGTCGCCATGTTCAGGGCCGCCTTCGAGCAGCGATAGGCATAGTCGCCGTCATCGTCGTCGAGCGTGCCTTCGGCAAGCGAGCCGGCGCGGCTGGAGATGTTGGCGATGACCCGACTTTCCCCCGCCAGAAGGTTTGCCCGCAGCGCCCGAACCAAAAGCAAAGGCGCAAGCGCATTGACGCGCATCACCTCGACGAAGTCGTCGTCGTCGAGCGTCGAAAGCCCGCCGGTATCGCCGCGAATGCCGGCATTGTTGATGACAACGTCTATCGCCACGCCTTGCAGCGCTCGACCGAGAGCTCCAATCGAAGACGGATCGGAGACATCGAGCAATTGCGTTTCGATCTCTCCACCCAAAGACGCCGCGCCGCGCAGGCAGGCAATGACGCGCCAGCCGTCCGCCGCATAAAGGGACGCCAGTTCGCGGCCGAGGCCGCGGGAGGCACCGGTGACCAACACAGTCCGAGGCCTGCGCCCCCCCGTGCTATCGATGCTTGATGTCATATTTTCTCTCGACCATGTTCACGAGGCTCGCCGCGGCAAGCGTCAGGAAGATGTAGAAGATCGCCGCGGAGTTATAGGGCGCGAACGGCAGGAAGCTCGCCGACTGGAACTCGCGCATGCGCTGGGTGATGTCGCGGATCGACAGGATCGACAGCAGCGAGGTGTCTTTCAGGATCGCGATCAGCTCGTTGCCGAGTGGCGGAATGATGATCCGGAAGGCCTGCGGCAGGATGACGAGGCGCGCCGTCTGCCAGCGGTTGAGACCGATGCTGCGCGCCGCCTCGACCTGGCCGACCGGAATGGCGTTGATGCCCGAACGGAAGATTTCGGCGAGATAGGCGGAGTAGGCAAGCGCCATGGCGACGATGCCGCGCACGAGATTGGGCGGATCGAGCACGCCTTGCGTCGCGTCCTTCAGCGCGCCGCTGAGCGGCAGGCCGACATAAAGCACGATTACCAGCATCGGAATGCCGCGAATGGTGTCGACGATGAATTCCGAGCCGATCGCCAACGGATGGCGCTGGTGCAGGTAGCCGCCGAAGGTCAAAAGCCCGAGAACGATCGCGAGCACGGCGATGGTGATGCCGGTCGCGCGGTCGCGATCATTCAGCGCTTCGATCTTCCAGAGCACCGGCATATCGGCGGGCGCGGCGGCGGCCGGCAGCAAGGCGGCGCTGACGCCCTCGTTCTTGGCGATCGAGGCAAGCGCCTCGGTCGGGCCGACGAAGGTACGCACAGGCGTCTCCGCCTGCGGCGCGCCCTCATACTGGCCGAAGCGCACGGCGCTGATGAGGCCCGCCGGCGTGTTGGTGACGATGCCCACCTTGCCTTGAAGCGTACCCGCCAGCACATAGGTATCGCGCGGCTGCAGCAGGAACCACCCGGCCGCAAGTGCCAGAACCAGTGTCGCCACGGCGAAATAGAGGCTGGTGCGCACCGTCGAATGCAGTTGCAAGAGCCCGACCCAGACAAGGCCCAGCACGGCCGCCAGAATGTATGCGGCAATCGCTGCGCGAATGGTGGTCGCCACCCCAGCGGCAAAGGCGATATGGGCAAAGAAGAAGACAAAGATCAGTCCGGCGCCGTTGATGATGCCGAGAATCCAGCGCCCCATCCGCCGCAGCGGGCTGTCGACGGGCTCGCCGGGGCGCGCGCCGGCAAAGAACAGCCCGAGGCCGAGAAGGCTCAAAAGAAGATAGGCGGGGAACAGCCATGCCTCGATGCTGCGCACCCACAGATCGGCCGCGTCCGTCAGCTGGCGCGGTGTCACGCCCTTGACGATCAGGTCCGATTTGAACGCATCGACGCCGTTTGCCACCACTGAGGCGATGAAGGGGTGGATGTTTTGTCCCGGTAGCAGGACGCCGGCTGCCGCGACGTTGAGCACGGCGGCCGCCACCGCCCATTTCGGGCGGCTCGCCTTCGCCCGCGAAAACAGGAGAACGCACAGCCCCGCCGAAAAGGCGATCGCCAGTGCGAGGAAGCCGGGCACGAAGGCCGACGATCCGTTCTCGACGCCGAGAATGGCGCGAAGCGACCGCTGGTAGTCTCCGGAGGAAACGAAGAGATAGATGATGAAGGGCAGCGCGGTCAGGATGATAAGATTGCTCGGACGCACGCTTCTCAGGAACGACATTCATTCCTCCGGGGTATCGAATGAAACAGGCTGGGATCCCGGAGCACATGTCGGCGCTCCGGGGAATTGCGGGAGTTTACTTCAGACCCCAGTACTTGTTGACCAGCTGGTCGAGCGTGCCATCGTCCTTGATCATCTTCAGGCCTTCGTTGAAGGCCGCGATGTTCTCGTCGCCCTTGCGGAAGACCAGGCCGAGCGGGTCGGATTCCAGATCCTTGATCGCGACCACCAGCTCGCCGGCGAACTCGCGCTCGTAGGCGGCCGCATTGGCGCCGTTGATGACCACGCCGTCGACGTCCTTGTTCTTGAGCGCGATGATCGCCGCGCTGAACGTGTCATAGGCAGCGACGTTCTCCTTGCCGACGACGCTCTCGGCAACCTGCGCGTCGGTCGTGTTGGCCTGGGCCGAAAGCTTCCTGCCGGCATCCTTGAAGCGCTCGAGCGTGATGTCCTGGTCTTCGACGCGCATCAGCACGGCCTGGCTGTTGACGATGTAGGGATCGGAGAAATCCATCGCCTTCTTGCGTTCCTCGGTGATCGAGACACCGGATGCGACAAGGTCGAAATTGCCCTGGTCGAGGGCGGCGAAGATGCCGTCCCAGCCGGTCGTGATGAACTCGGCCTGGCAATTGATCTTGGCGCAGACGGCGTTGACCACGTCGACGTCGAAGCCGACGATCTGGCCGGTCGCGGGATCGACGCTCTCCATCGGCGGCGAGGTGGTGTCGGAGCCCACCTTGAGCAGTTTCCCGCCGAGATCGGCGGCATGGGACACGCTTGCCGACAGGGCTGCAAAGGTCAGCGCAATGATCAGTTTCTTCATGGTTCTCCTCCTTGGATGATAAAGCTCAGGCCAGCCTGCCGCCGAGATTATCCGGCTGTCGTTCGATCAGGGTTGGCCTGAAGACCTGCCGGAGCGCCTTCGGGTCCTCACCCTCCATGCGCTTCAGCAGGAACTGCCCGAGGGTCCGTCCGAGGACCTCGATCGGTTGGTAGAATGTGGTGACCGGCGGCGTGAAATAGGCGCTGACATTGATGTCGTCATAGGCGATCACGTCGATATCGACGCCCACCTGCCGCCCGAGGCTGCCAAGCCCCGAGAGCACGCCGAGCGTGGTCGATTCGTTGATGCAGACGAAGGCGGTCGGTGGTTCCGCCGCCTGCAGCAGCTCGATCACGCTCTGCCGGCCGAAATGCGTCGACAGATCGCCTTCGACGACGAGGTCCATGGAAGCAATGATCCCGGCCTCGCGGAAAGCGCGCGCAAAACCATCGAGCCTGTCCAGCGCGTAGGACAGCCGGCGCTCCGGGTTGACCAGCGCGATGCGACGATGCCCGCCGGCAATGAGCCGCGCGGTCGCCGCATGGGCCGCCCATTCATTGTCGATATCGACATAGGCGTAGTCCAGATCCTTGCGGCAACGCCCCATCGACACGAACGGGAAATGATGGTCGACCAGCAGGTCGATGCGCGGGTCGTCGGCAAGGATGCCAGAGAAGATCAATCCGTCGGCCAGCCCGTGCTCGACGATGCGGCGCGCGGTCTCGACGCCATCGGCAGCATCACGGATGACATGCACGGACATGCGGTAGTCGGTGCCTTCGAGCGCCTGGCTGACGCCACTCAAGACCTGTGTGTATTCGACGCCGTCCCATTCATAGTCGCGCGCAGCCGTCACCGGCATCAGCACGGCCGCCTGGAAGCTTTTTCCAGTGCGTAGTGCCATTCCGCGGGCATTGGCCTGATAACCGACCTCGCGTGCCGCCTTGAAGATGAGATCGCGCGTGACCGGCGAGACGACAGGCGAATCCCTGAGCGCCTTCGAGATTGTCGCGATGGAATAGCCAGTGATTTCCGCCAGCGTCTTGATTGTCGGCGGCGGTGTACGCCGGGTCTTGTGCATATGCGCCGCCATGCACCCTCCCAGGCCCTTGGCTCGTTCTCACATTATGCGTAACAGCCAATAAAAACGTTTTCAAGAAAAATAAAAACGTTTTTATTCTAACATTAGGGGACGGCGGACAGCTAAAGTACGATCCGGCAGCGGCGAAAGCCATGGCTCAAGCAGGCGCGCGTGCCGGCAAACGGGCCGTGCGATTTGCCCATGATATCCCGGTTGAGGCGTGCACAGCCGATCATAAAGGTCGGGACGGCTTGCGGATCGGTGTCGACCACTGTCTCATGGCCAGAGAACGGCCATTTGCAGCGAGAGCCTCATGCTTCACCACATTTCCTTCGGCGTCTCCAACATCGAGCGCGCCGCCGCATTCTATGATGCTGCCCTGGCGCCGCTTGGCTATGTCAGGGTCTGGGACGACCTCAGACCCGGCGAACCTGATCAGGCCGTCGGATATGGTATTGCGGGCGGCGGAGACAAACTCGCGATCAAGCTCTGCCCTGAGGGCCAGCAGGCTCCGGGACCGGGCTTTCATCTCGCCTTCGCCGCGCCGAACCGCAGTGCAGTCGACGCATTCCATGAGGCGGCGGTCGCGCATGGTGGCAGGGACAACGGCAAACCGGGTCTGCGCCCCCATTATGGCCCGAACTACTACGCCGCCTTCGTCATCGATCCCGATGGTCATGCGATCGAAGCGGTCTTCAACGCGCCGGAAGCCTAGGCGGCAGCAAAGCACGCATAGGAAAAGGCCGCGAAGCTATCTTCGCGGCCTTTCCGATCACACTTGCGACAGGCGCCGCGGCCTCAATCCATGTCGTCGCTTTCAGGCGTGCTGGCGTGGTCGCGATTGCCATGGATGATCTCGCGCTTGCCGACATGGTTGGCGGCACCCACGAGGCCTTCCTTCTCCATGCGTTCGACGAGCGATGCGGCGCGGTTATAGCCGATGCCCAGACGACGCTGGATGTAGGACGTCGAGCATTTCTTGTCGCGCAGCACCACCTTGACCGCCTGGTCGTAGAGTTCGTTACCGTCCTCGGACGCCATGGCCGTCTTGTCGAAGACGGCACCCTGTTCCTCGGCCGGCTCCTCTTCTTCCTCGTCAGCCGTGACGGTTTCGAGATATTCGGGCCGCCCCTGCGTCTTCAGATGCGCGACGACATGTTCCACTTCCTGGTCGGAAACGAACGGGCCGTGGACGCGGGCGATGCGCCCGCCACCCTGCATGTGCAACATGTCGCCCTGGCCGAGAAGCTGCTCGGCCCCCTGTTCGCCAAGGATGGTGCGGCTGTCGATCTTCGAGGTGACCTGGAAGGAGATGCGGGTCGGGAAGTTGGCCTTGATCGTGCCGGTGATGACATCGACCGAGGGACGCTGCGTCGCCATGATCAGGTGGATACCGGCCGCACGCGCCATCTGCGCAAGCCGCTGGATCGCGCCTTCGATCTCCTTGCCCGCAACCATCATCAGGTCTGCCATCTCGTCGACGATGACGACGATGTAGGGCATCGGCGCGAGGTCCATCTCCTGCTGCTCGAACAGCGCCTCGCCAGTGCCCTTCTCGAAGCCGGCCTGGACCGTGCACATGACCGGCTCACCCTTTTCGCGGGCGGCTGCCGCACGCTGGTTGTAGCCGTCGATGTTGCGAACGCCGAGGCGCGACATCTTGCGATAGCGATCCTCCATTTCGCGCACCGCCCATTTCAGCGCCATGACGGCCTTCTTCGGATCGGTGACGACGGGCGTCAGCAGGTGCGGGATACCGTCATAGACGGAGAGTTCCAGCATCTTCGGATCGACCATGATCAGGCGGCATTCTTCCGGCTTCAACCGGTAGAGCAGCGACAGGATCATCGTGTTGATCGCCACCGACTTGCCCGAGCCGGTGGTGCCGGCAACGAGCAGATGCGGCATCTTGGCGAGTTCGGCGATGACGGGTTCGCCGCCGATGGTCTTGCCGAGGCAAAGCGCCAGCTTGCAGTTCGTCTTGCGGAAATCGACGGATTCGATCAGTTCGCGGAAATACACCGTCTCGCGGGTCGCATTCGGCAGCTCGATGCCGATGACGTTGCGGCCGGGGACCACGGCGACACGGGCCGACAGTGCCGACATCGAGCGGGCGATGTCATCGGCAAGGTTGATCACGCGCGATGACTTGACGCCGGGTGCCGGCTCGAATTCGTAAAGCGTGACGACCGGGCCCGGCCGGACATGGATGATCTCGCCGCGCACGCCGAAATCCTCAAGCACGCTTTCGAGGAGCCCGGCATTCTGCTCGAGCTGTTCCTGCGACATGAAGAAGCCACGACCTTCCGGCGGCTCCTGCAGCAGGTCCTCGGACGGGAATTCATAGCCGTCGGCCTGGGCGAACCGTTCGATGACGCCGATCGGCGGCAACAGCGAAGGGGCACGTGACACCTGGGCAGGCATGGTGATCGCCGCTTTGGAGACTGTCGCAACAGTGCGGACAGGCTCTTCCTCGGCCACCAGCCCAGCGATTTCGACAGGCTCGATGACGACAGGGGGGACCGACGAGATTTCCGACGGCACCGCCATTGGCGCGGGCACTTCTGGTGCGGGCTGCGCCGGCACGGGCTCAGCCTGCGCTGCGACAACCGTTTCAGCGATCACCGGCACGGCGGTTGCCGGGCGGCATTCGACGACGCGGAAGAGCGAGGTGATCGCCGTTGGCGGCATGCGCCTGATTTCGACAGACTTGATCAGGCCCGGGTTCGAAACCGGAGCCGGCGCGAAAGTGGCGGGAGCAAACGAAACCGGTGCCGCCGTTTCGACAAAAGGCTTCGGCTGTACAGCCTCGGCCGCTTCTTCGTCGCCTGAAGACGGACCGAATTCGAAGAAGGCGAAGTCCGACAGGAAGGACAGACGCGTATCGGCCGGAACCTCTGCCGCTGCGACCGTCGGCACGGAGGTCGCGAGCGGTTCGACGGTTACCGGCGGCGACACGATCGCCGCAGGGGCTTCGACGATGACAGCGGCGGACGAGCTCACGACGGCGGCATCCACGACGGAGACCGTGTTGGCGGCCTCTGGCTTCGGCCCAGACGACCAATGCGGCAACTGGCTGGTGAGCACGCGCAGCAGCTCGGAAGGGCTGTAGGACGGCAGGGCCGGCTCCGCTGCGGGCACCGGCGCAGCGAAGGTCACCGGCGCTTCGACGGGGGCGGTAAACTCGACGGCGACCGGGGCCACGTCGATGGCGACCGGCGCGGCCTCGACTGGCGCAATCTCGGCAGCGATGGCTTCGACCGGCGCGCTGTTGTCTTCCGATACCGCTTCGCTCTCGGCATCAGACGGTGCGCGGCGCTTTGTGAACTCCCGTTCCGGCGTGCGGGTGAAACGCACATTCGGTGCCAGGAAGAAATGGCTCTCCCAGGTCGAATCGCCGTAGTGACCGGCGATCTCCGACAGGGTCGGCAGCGGCTCGTCGGTCGACGACGTCACCTGGGCGGGCGCATAGGCCGTGCCCTGGCCATAGAGGCGCGCAGCGCGGCCGACATGAGCGGTCGCGTCCGATTGCTGGTTGGCGGGCTTGCGGGGCGCCGCAGGCGCCTCGTACAACTGATAGGGATCGACGGGATCCACGTCATGGGTGGGCATATCGCTCAACGCACCGTCCTGCGGATCATCATAGTAATCCGCCTGGTTTGCATCATGCAAAGCTGCCTGAGAGAAGTTTGTCCTGGGAATACGCATGGGTCCTGGAAGAGCTAGAGACATCGCCGAGGGGCCTGCTAAGCGATAGGAAATGAAGGTTAACAAGTCCCTTCCAAGCGCCACTCGAATGACGACGCAGGGCACGTTCGATCCGGTAAAACGGCCTCGACAGCAACCGCAATCCCCATCCCTCTCAAGGGCATCGCGCCATTCTGTCGCTGGCGTCACGAGGGCGAAAATATTTCTTCCGGATCGTCATTTCGGGACGCTGCAGCTGGGCGCGGGACGTCGCCTGCGTCGCAGATTAAGGCCACGACGAATCGGGCCGGCGTGATTGCGTCACGCCGGCCCGGGAATAGTCGCTGCGAGCTTTCAAATACGCTGGCCGATCAGCTCCGGCGCGCAGCCGTGAAAGCCGCGTGATGCTTCGCCAGAAGCTCGATCGCCTCATCGACGAAGGCAGGGCTGACGTCAGGCGAAAACTCGATCCGGGCGGTCTTTCCGTCCCGCTTCAGCTTGCCAAATTTCCGACCGTTCTCGTCGACGAGAGCCTCGGGCTTGGCCGGGTCCTGCCGGTCGACGCGCGACAGCCTGGCAAAGACGAACTGGAAGCGCTGGTCGCTGTCGGCTTCGAGGAACCGCCTGAGGCCGATCTCCTCCTCCGCCTTCTGCCGCGCCGGCTCGCTTTCGAGCATGGTCCCGATCGCCATCCAGCGTTCACGGCCAACCTTGGGCGCCGGACCGATCGCCCGGGCGATCGCCAAGGGCACGCCTTCGGCGACCTGGATCAGACGCGACAGTTCGCTCTTCTGCACGGCAAGCGCATCACCGATCACCTTGCGGTCAAATCCGCGATCAGCAAGCGCTGCGGCAAACAACGCCCGCTCGATGAACGACAGGTTGCGACGCTCGGCATTTTCCTTGCCCTGCGCCAGCACCAGCTCGTCGTCCGTCAGCGACCGGACGATCGCCTTGACCTTGATGCCGAGGCTGCGCACGGCGTTGAGCCGCCGGTGGCCGTAGGCGGTCTGGTATCGTCCCTGCTTTTCCGGATGCGGCCGCACCAGGATCGGCGACTGCTGGCCGTTTTCGCGAATGCTGTCGCCGAGCGCCAGGAAATCCGGATCATCGAGCTCGCCATCGGTCAGGCGGTCGCCGACGAAGGAAGCATCGACCAGATCCGGGTCGAGTTCGACGACGCGCTCGCCCTGATGCAACGCCTCGCGCAGCGACCGGGCTTCTTCGGCCTCGCGGGTGATGCTGCCGAGCGACAGGCCCATGGCCTTGATCGCGCCAGATGCGGCGCGTGGCGTGTCGGCCGGGGGTGCCGGAGGGGTCAATGCCGTCACGGCGGCAGACGTCGGCTGAGCCGTCTCGGTCACCTGCGCCGGGGCTGCCGGCGGCACATTGCCGGAAAAGAGAGCGCGCAGTTCGTTCTTGCGGTTGCCAGCCATGTCCTTAGCGCCCCCAGGCCGCATGAATGAGAGCTTCGATTTCACCGTTGACGGAGTTCAGGGATTCGATCGCCCGGTCATAAGTGGCGCGGGTGAAGTTTTCCCGGCCGACCTCGTAAAGGGTCTGCTTGGTCAGGCCCGCGTCGGAAACGGCCGTCGACTTGACCATCGCCGAGGTCAGGACCCGGTCGCCGAACAGCGAGCGCATGAAACCGACGATCTGCGCCTGCGGGCCATCATTCGGCTCGAAGCGGGTGACGAGGTAGCGCAGGAAGTCGAAATTGAGCTCACCACCCGCCTCGCGCACGACACTCAAAAGGTCGGATGTCATGTAAAGGAACTGGTTCATCGACGCGACGTCGAGCATCTGCGGATGCACGGTGACGAGCACCGAGGTCGAGGCGCAAAGCGCCGACAGCGTGAGGTAGCCGAGCTGCGGCGGGCAGTCGATGACGACGACGTCGTAGTCGTCGGCAACGCTTGCAAGCGCCGACTGCACCCGCGCGAAGAACAACGGCCCGGCATCCGAGCCGCTATGGCGGGCGCTCAGTGCCTGCGGCGTCGTATGTTCGAACTCCTGCAGTTCCAGATTGCCGGGCACCAGGTCGAGCCCGTCGAAATAGGTCGGGCGGATGATATCCTTCAGCGGCCGCGCCTCGGCATCATAGCGGATGGCGCCATAGAGCGTGTCGTTGCCGGTGAGGTCGAGTTCCGGCTGGTAGCCGAACAGCGCCGAAAGCGAGGCCTGCGGATCGAGGTCGACGGCCAAGACCCGGTGGCCGGTCATGGCCAGATATTGCGCGATGTGGACCGACGATGTGGTCTTGCCGGAACCGCCCTTGAAGTTGGTGACGGAGATTACCTGCAAGTGCTCGCCGCGCTCGCGGTCGCGCCATTTCAGGTAGCTGCGCGCCTTGGCGGCATTGCCCTTGGCCAGCGCCTGCTCGGCGAGATGCCGGCGCAGCGCGTTGATGTCGGAGAGCGAATAGGAGCGGCGGCCGCCGGTTCCGGTATCGGGCTGCGGCCCTTCGCCTGCCAGCGACAGCTGGCGCAGGTAACCGTCGGACACCCCGATCAGCTTGGCCGCCTCGCCTGAGGTGAAGCTGCGCAGCGTCTTCATCGCGGTCGGCGGAAACAGCCGTTCGCGCATCGCCTTCAACTGCTCGGAAAGGGCGCGGGCGTCAGCGGCGATCGCTTCGTCAGCCGGCAGCCTGGCGTGGGAAAGATCGGTCCCGGGTCGCGTCTGTGTTACCGTCATGTCCATTCCCGCCGTGCTCCTTGCGCGCCTTCGCACGGCTTTGTCGCCGGAAGACACTAACAGAGATTTAAATCAGATACGCTCAAATGTCGCATATTCGCGAAATTCCGTAACAGTGATGCCGCAGACTGCGATTCGCGTCAAGGCGTCGGACCGCATTCCACCGAGAGGTGCGACAAGCCCCTCGTTTGTTTGATGGGTCCGAAGAAACGAAAAAGCCGCCAACCCCGGGAGGCTGACGGCTTGACATGGCAGTGCGCGAGACGATTGCCCGCCGATAATCAGAGCTTGGGGCCGATATGGTCCGGGATCGGGCACCGGTAGGGCTTGCCCTCGGTCTTTTCACGCCACTCGGCCTTGGCTTCAGCCAGCAGATGCGGATTGAGGATGAGGTCGAGGCCGGTTGCCGCCAGCGACTTGGCCGCATGCGCGAAGGCCTTGTGGGCGGCCGGGCTCTTGCCCTGCGCGACCACCTGCCAGGTGTGCGGCGCGGTGCCGATCGCCCAGGCGGGCGCCCAGCATTGCGCCGTCGGCGTCACCCAGCTGACATCGCCGACATCGGTCGAGCCGGCGCGGAAATGCGACTGTCCGTCGAAGTCGCGAAGGCCGAGGTGCAGGCCGCTCGTTCCGTCCATCCGGCTGTTGGCAAAGACGTCGCCCTTGATCTGGTAGAGCCGGATGCTGCTGGCGATCGCCTCCGGCGTCATCGTCTTCTGGATCTCGCGGGCAAACGCGATATCGGCCTCGTCGAAGCCAACCGGGCCGAGCGCCACCATGTTCTGGTGGATTGCCGTTTCCAGCGTGATGTTGGGCAGGAGATTGGTGGCGGCGCGATCGAAGACGATCTCGACCTCCGTTTCCGTCATCATGGCGGCGCCCCTGGCGACCTTGTCGATCCGGGCGGCAAGTGTGAGCGCTTCCGGCATCTGCGGCGCGCGCACCAGGTAAAGCGCTTCGGCGCGCGCCTGGACGACATTGGCCGCCGTACCGCCGGCATCGGTGATGGCATAATGCACGCGGCAATCCTGCGGCATGTGCTCGCGCAGGAAGTTGACGCCGATGTTCATCAGCTCAAGCGCGTCGAGCGCACTGCGCCCGAGATGGGCGCCGTTCGAGGCGTGCGCAGCCACGCCCTTGAAGCGGTAATAGATTTCCAGAACGGCGAGATTGTTGGTCGAGCGCACGCCGTTGAACGGTGCCGGATGCCAAGTGAGCGCGGTATCGACATCGGCAAAGGCCCCGGCGCGCGCCATAAAGGTCTTGCCCGAGCCGCCCTCTTCGCCAGGGCAACCATAATAGCGCACCGTTCCCGGCAGATTGTTTTCGCGGAGATAACGGGCGAGTGCGACTGCGGCGAGCAAGGAGCCTGTGCCGAGCAGGTTGTGGCCACAGCCATGCCCCGTGCCGCCACTGACGAGCGGCTTTTCCTCGGCGATGCCGGCAACCTGGCTCAGCCCGGCCAACGCATCGAACTCACCGAGAAGGGCAATCACCGGGCCGCCCTCGCCGGCCTCGCCGGTAAAGGCGGTCTCGATTTCGGCCGTTCCTCGCTTGATGCGAAACCCGTGTTTCTCCAGCATTGCCATCTGCGTCACAGCCGACTTGTGCTCGCGAAAGCTCAGCTCGGCATGATCCCAGATCGCGTCGCTCATGGCTGCAAATTCGGGCTTCAATGCTTCGACGATCTCGGAAAGAGCGGCGACGACGGATGGCTGGGGCATAGATATTCCTCTTGCGGGCGACGGGGGCCGGCCGCATTGGCATTTCTGTCTTCGGATGGAAGGTGGCGGCACGGATGCCGCCACTGGATTGCAGGATCGGACCCGGCGACGACTTAGTCGTCGAGCGTGACTTCCCAGAGCCGGGTGTTCGACTGCCAGACGGGCTCGCCGTGCAGCTTCTTCGTCGCGCCCCAGATGTCGACCATGTCGTACATGAAGATCCCCGGGACTTCCTCGAGCATCAGCTTGTGGAACTCGTCGAAGATCGCCTGGCGCTTGGCCTGGTCGGCCTCGACATAGGCGGCCTTCATCAGCTCGATCGCCTTCGGATTATCCCACATCAACGAGGCGTTCTTGTCCTTGTTGCCGACGTAGAAGGAGTACATCAGTGCCGGGTCGAGACGCGGCGACACCGATTGCGAGATGACCTGGTAGTTGCCGGAACGGCGGCGATCAACCTGGGTGGCGTAGTCGAGCACCTCGATCTGCACGTTGAGGCCAACCTGCTGCATCATCGCCTGGGCGACGACGGCTGCCGGGAAGCTCGGCACGTTGCCACGCTTGTTGGCAATGATGGTGATCGGCTCACCGTTGTAGCCGGCGTCGGCCAGGTCCTTTTTGGCCTTTTCCAGATCCATCGGGATCTTCGCCTTCTGGACGTCGGAATAGAAGATCGAGTCCGCAGAAACCATCGACGCGTTGGCTTCTCCGGTGCCGTTCGACACGGCGGCAACCAGCTGGTCGAGGTCGAGCGCTTCGGTCATGGCCCGGCGCACGGCGACGTTGCTCAGCACCTTGTCGCGGGTCTGGAAGTAGAGGAGGTTCTTGCCGTTGTTGCGCTTGACGATGAGCTGCATCGTCTCGCTGTCCTTGAACTCCGAGATCAGGTCGGCAGAGACTTCGGCGGTATCGAGCGCGCCGGACAAAAGGCCGGTCTTCACCGTCGAGGCATCGGGGATGACCATGAACTTGATGCCATCGACCAGCGGCCGCTTGGAGCCGACCATGCCATCCGGCTTGCCGTCATTGGCGGGCGAAACGTAAGCGTCGTTCTTTGCGAGACGGACATATTCGCCCTTCTTCCACTCGGCCCACTTGAACGGACCGGTACCGATGGGCGCGACGAAGGCACCGTCGGCGCCGACCGAATCCTTGGCGATGATGCCGGTGTAGCCGCACTCGGGGCGTGCCATCAGGCCGAGGAAGACAGCCGAGGGCTTTTCGATGGTCATCGTCACCGTGGTCGGATCGACGGCGGTGACGGCGGAAACCTTGATGGTCTTGCTACCGTCGAAATCGCCGGCGCAGGTCCACTTGGTGTCTGCTGCCATGTAGCGGTTCCAGTTCCATACGACGTCATCGGCCGTGACCGCATTGCCGTTGTGGAACTTCACGTCGTCGCGCAGCTTGAACGTATAGGTCAGGCCATCCGGCGACACCTCGTAGCTCTTGGCGACGAGCGGCTTGACTTCGCCGTTCTCGGCATAGCCGACGAGACCTTCGACGATATGAAAGATCACGGAATCGGTGTTGCCGTCCCGGTTGACGCCCGGCACGTTGCTGCGGATATCGGAGCTCTGCGCGACGACGAGGTCACGCGCCTCGGCAAAGCCGGCGGCACTCATCAGGATGGTGCCGGCAAGGAATAAGTTTCTCATTGTTCCACTCTTCTCCAGTTGTTTCTTGTTGGTTTGTTGCGGTTGATCTCGGCTCAGAACGCGTCCCAGCAGGCCTTGGACAACAGGCCGATGGTTTCGAGCGCGATGGTGTATCCAGGCGTGCCGTCGGCCATCACCTGCGGCACGCCATCGGTGAAGACGGCAATGGCGTAGAGCGGCCTGTTATCGCGATAGACGAGGCCCGTATCCATGCGCCCGCGCTTGCCGCGGCCGGACTTGCTGGCGGCAACGACCTCGAAAGGCAGGCGTGAGCGGATGCCGTAGCGCAAAACCTGGTTCTTCAGTGTCTGCAGCGCAAAGCGGCAAAGCGCGACCGATGCGCCAAGCCGGGCAGCGGCAGCCTCATCGTCCTGGGCCGCAAGGATCGCTTCGAGCAGCAGGATCTGGTCGCTCGCCGTCGTGGTCGTGACTTCACCGAGCGAATGGTCCTGCTTCAGCCCCAGCGGCGGGATCAGGAAGCGATGGTGGGTACCCACCATGCCGATCGCCTTGCAATAGCCGTCAACCTCTTCCAGCGTCAGCCGCTCCAGCACCATCTTGGTGCAGACATTGTCGCTCAAGACCATCATGCCGACGATGGCATCGCGCAGCGGAATGACGAGACCCGGCGTCATGTAGCGCAACATGCCGCTCGCGACCTCGTGCTTCAGCCGCTCCTCGTAAGTGATGGGCAGATCGAGATCGAGCCGGCCCTCGTGGGCCGCCTTCAGCGCCGCCATCATGATCGAGGTCTTGCGGGTGCTCGCCGACGGCGTCTCCTCGTTTTCGCCGCGCCCGATCGTTTCACCGGTCTGCAGATTGCGGACGAGGAAGCGGGTAATGAACGGCTGGGCGTCGGCAATCGCGTGGAGCCGATCGGAAATGGTGGCGGGTTTGATCGCGACGGTCATGTCAGGCCTCCAGGCGCCATTTGAGGGTAACGCCGCCCGTCTGGTTGAGGTCGAGCGCGGGGATCGCGGAAAGCAGCTTGCGCGTATAGGCCTCCTGCGGCTGGTCGAAGATCCGGTCGCGATCGCCCTGTTCGACGATGCGGCCGTCCTGCATGACGATCACCCGGTCAGCCACCTGCTCGACGACGCCGAGATCGTGGCTGATGAACAGGCATGAAAAACCGTAGCGTTTCTGCAGGTCGGAAAAGAGCTCGAGCACCTGCGCCCGCACCGTTACGTCGAGTGCCGAGACCGGCTCGTCGGCGATCAGGAATTTCGGCCGCCGCGCGATCGCTCGTGCAATCGCAACGCGCTGGCGTTGGCCCCCTGAAAGCTCGTGCGGATAGCGATTGGCAAAATCGCCGGCAAGGCCGACCTCGTCGAGCGTATCGAGCGCCCGCTTGCGCTTGGCCGCGCCATCGAGATCGGGCACCAGCCGCAAGGCCTCTTCAACCAGCGCCTGGATCGTCATGCGCGGATCGAGTGACGAATAGGGGTCCTGGAAGACCATCTGGCAGTTCAGGCGATAATCACGCCAATCGGCGCTGCGCTCGCGTCCCTGGAACAGGATTTCGCCCTCGCTCTGCGCGACGAGGCCGGCGATGGTGCGCCCCAGCGTCGTCTTGCCCGAACCGGAGCCGCCGACGAGGGCAACGACCTCGCCGACATGGATGTCGACGCTGACGCCATGCAGCGCGCGTTTCGGCGCCTGCTTGCGGAAGAGCCCCTTGCGACCGGGATACTCGACGACGATGTTGCGGGCCGACACCATGGGCGTGCGCGACATGTCGAGTTTGCGTGGTGCCGCGCGAAACGGCAGCGAGGAGAGCAGCTTGCGGGTATAGGGATGCTCCGGAGCGCTCAAAATGTCCGCAGTCTGTCCCTGCTCGACGATCACGCCCTTTTCCATGACGACGAAGCGGTCGGTGTAGCGCGCCACCATCGGCAGGTCGTGGCTGATCAGGAGGACGGCCGTGCCTTCCGCCTTTGTGAGTTCGACCATCAGTTCCATGACGTCGCGCTGGACCACAGCATCCAGCGCAGTCGTCGGTTCGTCGGCGATCAGCAGCGCCGGCTTCAGGAGCATCACGGAGGCCAGCATGATGCGCTGACGCATCCCGCCGGAGAACTCGTGCGGATAGGCGACAAGCGCCCGCTCCGGCTCGCGCAAGCCGACGCGCTTCAGCATATCGAGGATCGCAGCCCGACGCTCGTCGGCGCTTTTCTTCGTGTGCAGGATCAGGCCTTCTTCGAGCTGCCGGCCGATGGTCATCGACGGGTTGAGCGAGGTCATCGGCTCTTGGAACACGACACCGATCTCGCCGCCGCGCAATTGCCTTAGGTCGCGATCCTTCAGGGACAGCACATCGCGTCCGCGGTAGCTGATCGTGCCGCCGACATGGCGCACGGCAGGCGGGATCAGCCCGATGATGGCGCGGGTCGCCAGCGTCTTGCCGGAGCCGGATTCGCCGACGATGCCGACGATTTCACCCGCGCCGACGTCAAAGCTGACGCTCTTCACCACCTGATTGCCATTGTGGGAGACGGCCAGCGACAGGTCGCGAACACTGAGGAGGGAGCTACCGGTCATTTCAGGCCTCGCATGCGGGGGTCTAGCTTGTCGCGGAGCGCGTCGCCGAGAAGGTTGATGCCGAGCAATGTCAGCGCGATGCAGAGGCCGGGGAAGAAGCCGAGCCAGACGGCCTGCTCGATGAACGGGCGGCCGGCGGCCAGCATGTTGCCCCAGGTCGGCGCCGGTGGCGGTACGCCGAGGCCGAGGAACGACAGCGCGCTTTCCGACAGGATCGCCCAGCCGAACATCGATGTCGCAAGCACGGTGATCGGGGCCAGGCAGTTCGGCAAGATGTGGCGCAGCATCGTATATATCTCGCCATTGCCCATGACGCGCGAAGCCTCGATGAACTCGCGCTCGCGCAGCGACAGGACCGCGCCGCGCACGACGCGTGCCATCGATGGCGTATAGGCGATGCCGAGCGCGAAGATGATGCCGTACTGGTTGGCCCCGAAGACGGCGAGCAGCCCGAGCGCCAGAAGGATGCCCGGAAAGGCGAGCAGCGCGTTGTTGACCGCCATGATGACGCCATCGACCCAGCCGCGGGCATAGCCGCTGATGAGGCCGATCAACGTGCCACAGACGACCGCGAAGGCAACCGTCAGACAGCAGATCCAGACGCTGGCGCGGGCGCCGATCATCAACCGGCTGGCCACGTCGCGGCCGAACTCATCGGTGCCGAGCCAATGGGCAGCACCGGGAGCGGCGAGACGCGAGGTGAAGCCGAGTGCACTGGGATCGTAGGGTGTCCAGAACACGCCGATCAGTGCGGTGATGACGAGTGCGGCAATCAGGCCGCCGCCGATGACGCCGTTGAACGTGAACTTTCTCATTCTGCCACCACCCGCGGATCGAAGAGAGGATAGAGAAGGTCGACCACCAGGTTGACGACGACATAGGAGAAGGCGACGAGCAGCAGGCAGCCCTGGATCACCGGGTAGTCTCGCTGGAAGATGCTGTCGACCATCAGGCGGCCGAGCCCCGGGATGGTAAACACTGTCTCGATGACGGCGATGCCGCCGAGCAGGTTGCCGAGGATCAGGCCGATCATTGTCCAGGTCGGGCCGAAGGCATTCTTGAAGGCATGCTTCCAGAGCACGGCACTTTCCGACAGGCCCTTGGCGCGGGCGTGGGTGATGTAATCGAGGCGGAGCACTTCGAGCGTCGAGGCGCGCGCCATGCGGATGATCACGCCCATTTCATGGATGACCAGCGTCATCACCGGCAGCACGAGATAGAGAAGCCCGCCTTTCCAGTTTTCCGAGATCGGCACGTAGCCGAGCACCGGCAACCAACCGAGCTTCAGGCCGAAGGCGAGCAGCAACAGCAAACCGAGCCAGAAGGTCGGGATCGACAGGAGCACGGTCGCAGTGCCGACCAGCGCCAGGTCCGTCAGGCTGTTCTGCCGCCAGGCGGCGATGACGCCGGCGGGAACAGCAATCAGGCTTGCCAGGAACACCGCGATCACGACGATCTCGGCGCTCACCATGAAGCGGCTCAGCACCAGGTGCAGCACCGGCTCGTCGGTGACGATGGAGCGGCCGAAGTCGCCGGACAGGATATTGCCGGCCCAGATGACGAACTGCTCGGGAATGCTGCGGTCAAGACCGAGCACGCCGCGCATTTCGGCGATCTGCTGCGGCTCGGCCATATCGCCAAGCATCAGCGCGGCCGGATCACCGGGAATGAGACGGATAAGCGTGAACACGGCCACCGAGACGATGACGATCGTCGGTATCGCCATCACGAGGCGGTTGAGTATGAACTTGATCATGGGTTCCCCGTACTGAGAGCAGCCTGGCGCAACATCGCGATTCGGCCCTCCTGCCGGCTTTTCTTGAAACAACTATGATCGAATGGAAAAAACTGCGCAATATTATGACGAATCGTCATAGCTCTATGACGAAGGCATGACATGCGCACCATCGTGTGGCGTGGCAGTCACAGCGCATGAACGTCCCCGACGATTGTTGCGGACTCAGAGCGGGAGCAGGCAACAACGCGCAGAGGCGATGCGTGAAACGTGCAGCCGCGGTTCACCCCGGTCCGTCGTTCACCAGCGGATGTTGAAACCAATCTTGAGATCGGGAAAGAGATCGCCACCACGCGCACCCGCTGCGCTGACGGCAGACGCGACACCAACGACGAACACGGTAAAGGCGAGTCCGACCACAACGCGCCGAACCGCAGTGACCGCTGACCGGCGCTTCTTCTGCGTTGCCTGCATCATCATCCGCGACCGTATCCTTCGCCGCCGCCGTCGGATGTCGCCGAAGGACAGCTCCGGTACCGACGCCCGATGAAGCGAAACGCGATGAGCATCGGCGTGCCTGCGGGCATGAAGATCCCGCTGTAGCGACCCGCCGAGACTCGACGCCCGATTGTTCAAGGCGCCTTCGGGAATCAGGCTTAAGGTATGACGCAACGTCCGGCTCAAGCGGAATTTTCCGCATACACCCCTCGATGCCGAAGGCGGGCGCCGTGGCGAAACACTGTAGGGCTCGCGGCGGACGGCCTGGGAAACGGCGATCAGAGCAGCTGAAGATGTTCGGCGAGCTCGCGCGCAGCCGCGCCGCCTGCGCGGTTCGCGCCGATCGTCGATGCGGACGGCCCGTAACCGACAAGGTGGATCCTCGGGTCATTCGCTACCTGTGTCGCAAGCCGGCCGGTCATCAGGATGCCGCCGTCAGCGTTGCGCAACTGCAGCGGCGCCAGATGGTCGAGCGCGCTGCGAAAACCGGTGCTCCAGAGAATGACGTCGAAGGCCTGTTCGCGTCCGTCCGGCCAGCGCACGCCGGATGCGGTGATCTCGGCAAACATCGGCTGGCGATCGAGCGCGCCGCGGGCGCGGGCAGCGAGGATCGCCGGCGTTATCGGAATGCCGGTGACGGAAACGACCGAGCCCGGCGGTAGACCACGGCGGACACGCTCCTCGACCATGGCGACCGCCGCACGGCCGACCTCTGGCGTAAACGGCGTGTCGCGGAAGGCCGGTTCCTCGCGCGTGACCCATGTGGTCGATGCAACCTTGGAAATTTCGTCCAGCAACTGGATCGCCGATATGCCGCCACCAACCACCAAAACGCGCTGGCCCGCAAACGCGTCGGCGGTCTGATAGTCCTTGGTGTGCAGCTGCCGCCCCTTGAAAAGCTCTGCTCCCGGATAGGGCGGAATGTAAGGCGCCTCCCAGGTGCCGGTGGCATTGATGATGCCGCGGGCAGCATAGACGCCGGCATCGGTCTCGACCCGGAAGCGTTCGCCACGCTCGCACACCACGCTGACGGCAACCGGTCTGCGGACCGGCAGCTCGAATGCCCTCTCGTAGGCACCGTAATATTGCGGAACGGCGACGGCGGCGTGGACTTCGCCCTTGCTCGTGTCGACGGCCTCGGCAAACTTCATGCCGGGCAGATCGTGAATGCCGTTGACGGTGCTGAGCGTCAGCGACGGCCAGCGGAACTGCCAGGCGCCGCCCGGCTGCGGCGACCGGTCGATAACCACGTATTGCACGTGGGGAGACAGTCCGAGCCGGCTTAGATGGTAGGCCGAAGACAGCCCTGCCTGCCCGGCGCCGATGACGACGATATCGATCTTGCGGGCGACGCGCGCATGCGTATCGGCCGGAACAAGCGAACTCTCGATTTCAGTCATTTCAGGCCAAGACCGAACGAGGGTCGGTCGTTTTCAGAGCAACCAAGGCAGCGTTCCTCAGCCGATCGCAGCTGCGAAGATGCCAGCGAGCGTTTCGATGCCGGCCTGGTCGTCCCGGTCGAAACGGGCAGGCTTGGGGCTGTCGAGGTCGATGACGCCGATCACCCGGCCGTTGCGCCTGACGGGCACCACGAGTTCGGAGCGGGATGCCGCATCGCAGGCGATATGGCCGGGAAAGGCGTGCACGTCCTCGACGAGGATCGATCGCCCTTCCTTCACCGCCGTGCCGCAGACGCCGCGGCCGACGGGGATGCGAACGCAGGCCGGTTTGCCCTGGAACGGCCCGAGCACCAGTTCGGCGTCGGTATCGAGGAAATAGAAACCGGCCCAGTTGAGATCGGGCATCGTCTGGAACATCAGCGCCGAAGCGTTGGCGGCATTGGCGATCAGGTTCGGCTCGCCGTGCAGCAGACCCTCGAGCTGCTGCGCCAATTCCCTGTAGAATTCGGTCTTGTCGCCGGTATCGATGACGGCTGCCTGAAACATGATGCTCTTCACTCTCTCAACACATGGATCGCAATGTAGTGTCGCAGACGGCATTTGCCAATTACGGCAGCACCCAAGCGCTCACGGCTGCTGGGAGGCGGCAACCTGGCGCTTCAGGCAATCGATCATCGCCTGGGCGGCAATCGACAGCGGCACGCCGGCAGCGGTCGCAACGCCGAAATCCTGCGTCAGGTGCGGCGAAAAACTCCTGATCTCGATCGGCAGGTGCCGGTGCAGATTTGCAAAGAAACTGCTGATGATAGCAACACCCAGATCATGGGCGGCATAGGCGCAGGCCGAGCTGTTGCTGTGCGTCTCGATCTTGACCTTCTGCGGCACGCCGGCCTTTCGAAAGATCTCGTCGAGCATGACCCGGGTCGGCCGGCGGCGACCGATAAGGATCAGCGGGATGCCCCTCAACTCCTTTGGCGTGACGTGATCGAGCGCCGTCAGCGGATGATCCTTGGCCATGACGCAGACGCTGACGCCGCCAGCCACCGGCTGCATTTCGAGGCTGGCGCTCAATTGCCCCTCGTAACGCAGGAAGCCGAAATCGATGATCCGCTGCTCGACGAGGCGGGCAATGGCAACGGTGGTGTCGAAGAAGGTTTCGATGCGCACGCCGGGAAAATCCCTGGCATAATCGGCGAGCATCGCCGGCGCGAAGCTTTCCGACATGCTGTTCGGCAGGCCGATCCGGACGACCTCCGGGCCGACCGCGCCGCTGCGAAGATCCTGGGCGAGATTGGTGAAACGATCGATCCCGAGCAGGATATGCTCGGCATCCTCCGACAGCTTCATCGCCTCGGGCGTGGGGATCAGCCGGCCCTTGTCGCGCGCAAACAGCGTTAGAGACAGGTCCTCTTCCAGTTGCTGCAAAAGGCGGCTGACGCCGGACTGACTAAGCCCCATGGTCTTTGCCGCCGCGATCGTCGAGCCGGTGGCAAGCAGGGTCCGCAGCACCTCCAGTTGTCGAAAATTCATGGTCGCCGCCTCATCGATCCCATCGCCGGTTCCTGTCGTGTCTACGAAATGGAAGCGGATCTAGGAAGCCGGATTCGGCGAAAGCAGGCAACGAAGAGCGCCTGCGCGCTCTCCGGGCTTTTCGATCTGTCCTGACGGATCAGGCGTCGATACGCAACGATGGCTTGAAGCGCTCGGCAAAGACTTCGATAGAGCCGCTGCCGTAACGACGCGTCTGCCGTTTGGTGAGAACGGACATGACACGCGCCGCGGTCGAAAACGTCATCTCGTCGAGCGGACCGTCGCCACTCCAGGGCTTGGTCAGACCGTCGGTGACGATGCCGATCATGTTTGCCGGCATGATGTCGGTGCAAGATTTCATCCGGTCGAAGACGTACCCGATCGGCAGCACCTTGCCTTCGAACGAAACCACGGGTTCAGGCATCCCCTCGCCCCAATCATCATAGGCCTCAAGGGCATCTCGGAAGAGATGTTGCAGGATGATGGAGGCATGCCCTTCATGAAGAGCGGGCAGCAAATTCGTCATTTGTGTCTCCTTCAGTGGTTAAGGCCGGGAAACGCGAATGGCCAATACTGTCAGCATGTATTTGTCATCGTGCCGTGTGGCCGGTACTCTGACGGCCGCACAGTCGGTAGACTGCAGGCCATGGCGAAATGCGAAAGCGCGACAATGGTTCCGAGCGATCCGCAGTTTTTTATTGATATCCGTTCCGGGGCGCGAATTTTGGTGTCAGCGCGGCCACGCCTCGCGAACGCCATTTCGTGCCTGCGAACGTCGTATCAGCCTCGAAATGCCGAGCGTTCGTTTGCGCATGAGGAACGAAAAACTATTATCCACATATTCCATAGAATATACGATCTTACCTGACGACGCCAGATAATTCACAGATATGCCCCACTATCGACAGGGAGCAATCACATGGGGACGATCTCGCAGCTTTCCGAGAAGACAAGGCTCTCGGCACATCGGATCGAAAGCGAGGAGGAGGCGCTGGAGATCGCGCATGATCTCGCACGCGAATTCGCCAAACGCTCGAACGAACGGGATACCGACCGCATCCTGCCCTTCGACGAGCTCGACACGCTGGCCCAATCGGGCCTGCTCGCGATCACCGTGCCCTCCGACTATGACGGCATCGACGTCTCCAACGCTGTGCTGGCGGAGATCACCGCCATCCTGTCGGAGGCCGACAGCTCGATCGGACAGATCCCGCAGAACCATTTCTACATTCTCGAAGCGCTGCGCACCGATGGCACGGAGGAGCAGAAGAAATTCTTCTTTGGTCGCGCCCTTGCCGGCGACCGCTTCGGCAATGCGCTGTCGGAGAAGGACACGAAAACCGTCGGCGACTATGCGACACGCCTGACGCCGGATGGCCTCGGCTATCGGCTCAACGGCCGCAAATTCTATTCGACCGGGGTGCTCTTTGCCGAATGGATCGTCGTCTTCGCCCTCGATCCCGGCGAAAAACTCACCATGTCCTTTGTGGGGCGCGGCGCCGAGGGCCTGCAGATCATCGACGACTGGGACGGTTTCGGCCAGCGCACCACCGGCAGCGGCACCACTGTGCTGCAGAATGTCTACGTCACGGCCGACGCGGTCGTGCGTCATCATCGCGGCTTCGAACGCGCCACCACGATCGGCTCGGTTGGCCAGATCATCCATGCTGGCGTCGATCTCGGCATCGCGCGCGCCGCCTTTGCTGAAACGCTCGACTTCGTTCGCACTCGCGCGCGGCCGTGGACGGACAGCGGCGTCGAGCGGGCAGCCGACGACCCGCTGACGATCGCCCGCATCGGGCAGATTGCGATCCGGCTCGAGGCGGCAACCGCCATCGTCGAGCGGGCCGGCAAGAAGGTCGACATCGCCCAGATCAACGGCACCGAGGAGAGCGTCGTCGAGGCGACGCTTTCCGTTGCCGCCGCCAAGGTGCTGACGACGGAAATCGCGCTCGAGGCGACCAACACGCTGTTTGAACTCGCCGGCACGTCCTCGACCCGCATCGGCCTCAATCTCGACCGGCATTGGCGCAACGCCCGCACGCACACCCTCCACGATCCGGTGCGCTGGAAGCATCACGTCGTCGGCAACTTTCACCTCAACGGCATTGCGCCGCCGAAGAACGGCGCGCTCTGAGATCCCGCCACGATGCCGCTTGAGGGTCGGAACCGACCTTGAAGCGGCACACTGAGCTTTCCACGAGGAGACGGACATGAGCCGCGAAATCCGGCTGAATGCTTTCGACATGAACTGTGTCGGCCATCAATCGCCCGGCCTGTGGACGCATCCGCGCGACCAGTCCTGGCGCTACAAGGATCTCGACTATTGGGTGCATCTGGCAAGGACGCTCGAACGCGGCAAGTTCGACGGTCTCTTCATCGCCGATGTGCTCGGCGTCTATGACGTGCTCAACGGCAATCTCGACGCGGCGCTGCGCCATTCCGCCCAGGTTCCGGTCAACGATCCGCTGCAACTGGTGCCGGTGATGGCGCACGCGACCGAGCATCTCGGCTTCGGGCTCACCGCCTCGCTATCGTTCGAACATCCCTATACCTTCGCGCGGCGGATCTCGACGCTTGATCACCTCACCAAGGGTCGTGTCGGCTGGAACATCGTCACCTCCTATCTCAACAGCGGCGCGCTCAACATTGGCCAGGCACAACAGACGCGCCACGACGACCGCTATGATGTCGCCGAGGAATATCTCGAGGTCTGCTACAAGCTCTGGGAGGGCAGTTGGGAAGACGGCGCCGTCGTGCGCGATCGCGCAAGCGGTATTTTCACCCACCCCGACAAGGTCCATGCAATCGACCATCGCGGTCGCCATTTCACCGTTCCCGGCATCCACCTCAGCGAACCCTCGCCGCAGCGCACCCCCGTTCTCTACCAGGCCGGCGCTTCCAGCCGAGGCAAGGAATTCGCCGGCGCCCATGCCGAATGCGTCTTCGTCGCAGCGCCCTCGAAGACCGTTCTGAAACGCTATGTAGCAAACGTTCGCGAGGCGGCCGCCCGCGCCGGGCGCAATCCGCGCGATCTCCTCACCTTCAACCTGCAAACGGTGATCATCGGCGAAACCGACGCGGAGGCCAAAAGGAAGTTCGACGAGTATCGCCGGCATGTGTCCTACGAGGGCGCGCTGGCGCTGATCTCGGGCTGGACCGGCATCGATTTCGGTCAGTTTTCTCCGGACGAACCGCTGCGCCATCGCTATACCAACGCGGTCCAGTCCGCGGTCGAGACCTTCACGACGATCGACCCGGACAAGGTCTGGACCGTGCGCGAAATGGCCGACTGGGTCGGCATCGGCGGCTTCGGCCCTGTCTTCGTCGGCTCGCCGCAAACGGTCGCCGATCTGCTGGAGGAGTGGGTCGAGGACACCGATGTCGACGGCTTCAACCTCGCCTATGCCGTCACGCCTGAAACCTTCGAGGATACGGTCGACTTGCTCGTGCCGGAACTGCAGAAGCGCGGCGTTTACAAGACCGCCTATGGCCAGGGTACCCTGCGCGAAAAGCTGTTTGGCGCCGGTCCGAGGCTCACAGCCCCTCACCCTGGCGCCGGCTATCGCGACCGCGCCGGAAACAGCCAGGCGATCGCGGCGTCCGCATAGGAACACCGCTCGCCAGAGATTTCGGGAGGCCGGAGGTGCCGGCCCTCCTGCGCGCGACCGAAGACGGTATCGTCAAATCCAACGGGAGACCGAGCAGAAACGGTCGTGCCCCTCCGTTCTTCGTCCACGGTTCGACCGGCGTTTCACCTTCTTCGGGCTGGCCCCAGATTCAGTCATCCTCGGGCTCGACCCGAGGATCCAGCCATGATGCACGTGGCGACAAGCGCGATCAGATCGTCATGGTTTGAGCCAGATGGATGCTCGGGGCAAGCCCGAGCATGCCAAAGAGAATGGGAACAGGCGCCGATCAAAGCCAGAGCCGGCTCGTCAGTCGACTGAACCCTGACGGCAGGCGGACCGCTTGGAACGATACGGGCGCGGCCCATCGGGCCGAAGCCCGATGGTTTCTCTCCCGGTGCCGCTGCCTGTCGCTCAGCTGTAGAGACTGACCGACGGGATCCGGCCGTTCAAAGCGAAATCGCCGACCTCGCGAGCCTTGTAGAACACCGGGTCGTGCAGAGTGTGGGTGCGGACGTTGCGCCAGTAGCGGTCGAAACCGTAGTGGGACGCCGTCGCGCGCGCACCCATCAGCTCGAACACTTTCGCGGTCACGTCGAGCGCCACATGGGTGGCGCTCACCTTGGCGGCGTATGCTTCAAGAGCCGCTTCGCCGCGCTCGCGCTCCGTTACCGATCGGCCCTTTGCCAGCGCCGTTTCGACAATGCCCGCCGCCACATCGGCCAGAGCCACGGAGGCTTTGAGTGCCGCCTGCAGCTCGCCGATCCGTTCGAGAATATAGGGATCTTCGCCGGCGCGCGTCACACCGGATGTGATCCATGGACGCGTCGTGGTGCTGACATAGTCGAGCGCCGCAGCAAGCGCGCCTTCCGCCGTCCCCAGATAGAAATTGACGAACACCAGCTGGATCAGCGGCGTATTGAACGTTGCCTGTACCGGTGGCGGATCGGACGGGGCGGCAAGCGGCAGAATGAAATCGCGCTCATAGACGGGAAAGTCTTGAAACTCGACGCTGCCGCTGTCGGAGAGCCGCTGGCCGATATTATCCCAGTCGTCATGAGCGACGTAACCGGGCCGATCCGTCGGCACGACGAAATTGGCAACCTTGTCGTCGAGCGTCGCATTGACGTTGATGCGATCGGAGACATGCGCGCCGGTCGAAAACGTCTTGCGCCCGTTGAGCACATAGTGACCGCCGCGCCTTGTCAGCACCAGGCCGGGATCGCGCGGATTGACCGCAGCGCCCCAGTAGAGCTGCCGCTCACCGTTTCGGCACCAAACACCCAGGCTTGGCGCGGGTCAGCGGCTGCCCAGTAGACATACTGGCTGTTGACGTAATGATAGCCGAGCAATTGCCCGATCGAGCTTTCGCCGCGCGCGACGATCCGCACCAGACGCAATCCATCCACCCAGCTCAAACCGGCACCACCGACTTCCGGCGCATGCAGCCCCGACAGCAGCCCCGCCTGCCGCAGCGCCTCGATCTCGTCGCGCGGCGGTAGGCCCAGGCGATCGAGCTCGGGACCGCGCCGAGCAAACTTGGCCGACACTTCGCTTGCCTGCGCAAACAGGTTCTGGCGCCTTTCCTGTTGTTCGGTATTGGCCGGTTCGGGTTCCCGGAGGAAATGCACGTTGCTCATTCGCCTCTCTCCATAGCTTGAGAGGGAATAGTGCATTTATTCTATAGACAATAACAGCAAACGAATTTCAACTCGCGTCGACAAGCGGGAAAGTCCTACCTGCCTTGCCGGCAAGACAGCCGTCGTCGCGCGCCGTTCAGCCGACTTCGGCGTCTTTGAGCGCAACGATCTCGGTGCCGTTGTCATTGGCGGCAAACTGCTCGAGCGTCATGTTGTCGAGGATCGACGCCACGGCATCGCGCACGTCGCTCATCGATTTGCGCACATGACAGTTGACCGGATCGGAACAGTCGTCACAGGCTTCAAAAGCGGTGCGGCTGGCGCAGCGGATCGGTGCCAGCGGGCCGTCGAGTGTGCGGATGACCTGGCCGATGCGAATATCGGACGCCGGCCTCGAAAGCGAATAGCCGCCGCCTGGGCCTTTTTTCGAGCGCAGAATGCCCGCATTGCGCAACTCGAGCAGGATCGCGTCGAGGAACTTTTTCGGGATATTGTTGCGGGTGGCGATTTCAGTGATGAAGGCGGTTTCGCCGGGCTCCAGTTGAGCCAGGTCGACAAGAGCCTTCAGCCCGTATTTACCCTTTTTGGTCAACATTGCACTTCGCTTTCCTGAACACAAAGGCCGCCACAAGTCCGCTCCGCACCGACGTTGATATCACCGGGGGCAACGGGTTGAGACGGCCGCACTGTTTCGCTTAGGATGCCATACACCCAAACCGGGTCACTCTCAAGAAATTACGTAAGTATCTGCATAGATTTTGTGAATTATATTGTCGAATCTATGGCAGATCGGCAACGTTTTGCTCTTTCTGTTCGGTGCCGCGCCGCCAAAGACGGACCGCAAACCTCAAAACAGTTTTGCCGGGATCCAGTCAGCCGTGACCGCGTCGCTGGCGCTGAAGGCTGGAACCTTTGCCGCCAGTTCCTCGATCGTTTTCACACCCGCCTTTCGCAGCGCCTCCTGCGTCAACAGCGCCGGCTTGACCAGGATCTGTTTCGGCACCTCCTGACCGGCGATCTTCAGCGCGACCGCCCGAACTGAGACCGCACCGACGACGGCAGGGTTGGTGGCAACCGTCGCCACCCACGGACTGCCCTCCTCGACGATCTCTTGGATATCCGCCGTCGAAACGTCGGCCGAATAGATCTTCAGCTTGCCGGCAATCCCGAGATCGGCGGCCGCGAGCTTCACCCCGCGGGCGAACTCGTCATAGGGCGCAAAGACCACCGATATATCCGGGTTGGCGGCGAAGGCGGCTTTTGCCTGGTCGGCCGTGCTCGTTGCCGTGGTGTCACTGACATTTCCGAAACGGGCTTTCTCGACCACATCAGGATTGTCCGTCTTGAACTTGTCCCAGACCTCGTTGCGGCGGTCGAGCGGCGCGAAGCCGGCGACATAGACGTAACCGGCCTTGAAGCTGGTGCCGTTGTCCTTGACCGCCTGTTCCAGAGCGAGGCGCGCCAGTTCATGGTCGCTCTGCTCCACCTGCGGCACGGCGGGATTGTTCAGGTTGACGTCGAAGGCCACCACCTTCACGCCGGCGTCGACAGCCTGCTGCACGACATCCCCGAGCGATTCCGGCAGGCCATGGTCGACGATGATCCCCTCGACGCCGAGATTGATCGCCTGCTGCACCTGCTCGCGTTGTTCGGCCGCATTCTGCTTGCCGGGGAACACGCGCAGGTCGATGCCCAGCGCCTTGGCCTGGGCTTCCGCACCGGCCTGATAGGCCTGGAAGAAATCGCCCGATGAAATGTAGGAAATGAGCGCCACCTTCACCCCGCCCTTGTCGAAAGGCGCCGGCGCGCCTTCCAGCCCCGCAGCCGACGCCGACCCGGCAACCCCAAAAGCCATGAGCGCCATCGTCGCGCGTTTCAAATCGTACCGCATTGCCGATCTCCTGTTGATCAGAACCCTTGCGGCTGACCATCAGCCGTGATGACGATGGTATAATCTACAATTTTTATGTACAATAACAGCATTCCAATCCGGCGGGCCCGGGAGGAATGCCTTGCTCGCAACCGCCGGTCTGGCAGCAGAAGTTGCGCGCCCCGCTATCAATTACGAAACAGCCAGCAAGAGTGGATGGATGAAATTTCCGATTATTGCGAATTTAGCGGATATTTTTGCGACATATTAGCATAAATTTGACATCCGCTTTCATTTACTGCGCTGTTCTTCTCTACTGAAAATGCATATTTTTCGGCCCTTATTAGCGCGCAGTGACGAATTGGTTTGGCAATGCCCCTTCTCCGCATCGACGGACTTGCCCATGCTTTCGGGCCGACGAAGGCGCTTGCCGGGGCCTCGTTGGAGATCCGCTCGGGCGAAATCGTCGCCCTGATGGGCGCGAACGGCGCCGGCAAATCGACCCTCGTCAACGTGCTCGCGGGCACGCTTGCGCCCGACCACGGCACGATGACGCTTGCCGGCCAATCCTATGCGCCGCGCTCGCCGGCGGAGGCGACGGATGCCGGCGTCGTGACCGTGCACCAGTCGACCGAGCGCGTCGGCGCTCCCGGACTGACGGTCGCCGATGCGCTGCTGCTGCAGGCCTATGCGGATCGCTCGGCACCGTTTTTCCTCAGCCGCTCCGCGGTCCGCCGCAAGGCGGCCGCCATGCTCGACAATGTCGGCTTCGAGCTGCCGCTCGACCGGGATTTTGCCGAACTGACGGCGGCCGATCGTCAGCTCGTCGCCATTGCCCGCGCCCTGTCGCGACGGGCTTCGCTGCTGATCCTCGACGAGCCGACCGCCAGCATCTCCGGCCGCGAGTCCGAACGGCTCTATGCGATCCTGCGCCGGCTTCGCGACGAGGGCCTGGCGATCCTGTTCATCTCGCACCGCATCGCCGATCTCAATGCGCTTGCCGATCGCGCTATCGTCATGCGCGGCGGCACGGTCGTTGGAGAGTTCGCTCGACCCATCGACTTCGATCGTGCAGTCGAGACCATGATCGGCCGACCGCTGCGCACCGCGCGACCGGATGCCCGCGTTGTGCACGGGGAGCCAGTGCTGGAGATGGCGGGCGTCCAGCTTGTTGCCGGCAGCACGCCATTCGACCTCAAGCTCCACCCGGGCGAGGTGGTGGCCGTCACCGGCGTGCTCGGCGCCGGCAAGAGCCGCTTGCTGCAGGCGATCTTCGGCACAAGAACGCTCGCCGCCGGCGCGATGCGGCTCGATGGCAGGAATTACCGACCCACCACGCCAGCCGATGCGATCAACGCGGGGGTCTTCATGGCCGGCGAAGACCGGCACCGCACCTCGCTGATGCCTTCGGATTGGCCGGGCAGCGCTCTCGCGCCCACAATCAGCCTGCCGCATCTGCCCAAATGGTATCCGCTCGGCTTCCTCTTCGGCACCCGCGAAAGGCAGGAAGCGCAGCGCGCCATCGATACGCTCGGCATCAAGACAAGCGGGCCCTATGCGCCGATGTCCTCGCTTTCCGGTGGCAACCAGCAAAAGGTGATCCTCGGACGCTGGAACGCCGAGCCGAGCCGCGTGCTTTTGCTCGACGAACCGTTCCAGGGCGTCGACGTCGGAGCGCGCCACGACATCATCACGGCGATCCGCGCCAGTACGGACCGCGCCACCCTGATCGCCACGTCGGACCCGGAGGAGGCGCTGGAAGTCGCCGACCGGATCCTGATCATCGATCACCACACCTTGACGCCGGCCCTCGATGCGCAGCGGCCGGCAGTAGCAATCGAGGCATGAACGGATGACGACCCTCAACAGCGAAAATCAAAGCTCGGCCGGCGAGCGCCTGAGCGCCGCCATCCGCGCCAGCGCCGTCTTCATCCTGTTGATCGTCATGGTCACGGGTTTTGCGCTCGCCCAGCCCGCCTATATCAACGTCACAAATCTGATGAGCATTCTTCAGGCCGTCTCCGTCGTCGCCATCCTTGGCGCCGGCGTGACGATCACGCTTGCCGTCGGCGGCTTCGACCTGTCGATCGGCGCGGTAGCAGCGTCGAGCGTCATGGCAGCCAGCTATTCGATGATCGTCTGGGGCCTCGGCGTCTACGAGACCGTGCCGCTGGTCCTCCTGTTCGGTGCGCTGGTGGGTCTGGTCAATGCCTTCCTGATCGTGCGCCTGCGCGTGCCCGACCTGCTGGCAACGCTGGCGATGATGTTCCTTTTGACCGGGCTGCAACTGATCCCGACGGCCGGCCGCTCGATCTCGGCCGGCCTGATCCTGCCCGACGGCTCCACGGCAACGGGCGCCTACGATCCGGCCTTCCTTCTGATCGGGCGTTCGAGTTTCTTCGGCGTCGTGCCCGCCCCCGTCGTCATCATGGCGCTTGTCGCGATCGTGCTGTTCGTGCTCACGGAGCGCACGCGTCTCGGCCGCCTGCTGTTTGCCACCGGCGGCAACGAGCTCGCCACCCGTCTCGCCGGCGCCTCGGTGCCCAAGCTGAAGACGTTGGCCTATGTGCTTTCTGGCACGCTCGCCTCGCTCGGCGGCATCATCGTCGCAGCGCGGGTCGGCCGTGGCGACGTTTCGTCCGGCGCCTCGTTGCTGATGGATTCGGTCGCCGCCGCGCTGATCGGCTTTGCGGTTCTCGGCCTGCGCCGCCCGAACGTCTTCGGCACCATCGTCGGCGCCGTCTTCGTCGGCCTCCTGCTCAACGGCCTGACGATGCTGAACGCCCCCTATTACACCCAGGACTTCGTCAAAGGCGCTGTGCTCGTCGGCGCACTTGCGCTCACCTATGGCCTTGGCCGCAGCCAGGCGCGCTGACACCCCTTTCAAACCGTGTGAGGATATTGACCATGAAGCATTTGACGCGAACCCTTCTCGGCGGCCTTTTCGCCGCCACGCTGATGACGAGCCCCTCATTTTCGGCTGGTATCGACGGCGCACCAGCCCCCTTCGACAAGGGCGACGTCGATATCGCCGTCGTCAGCTTCCTCGGCGGCGGTGATTGGCTGCAGGCCTTCGAAGCGGGCGTCAAGCGCCAGGCGGACGCGCTTCACGTCAACCTGACGGTCTCGCAGGCGCGCAACGACAACGACACCCAGCGCAGCCTCATCGAGCAGGCAATCAACCTCGGCGTCGATGGCATCATCATCAACAATGGTCGACCGGAAGTGCTGAAGGACGTGGCGCAGAAGGCGCTCGACGCCGGCATCAAGGTCGTTGCCTACGACGTCAACCTCGACAATCCGCAGATCCCGCAGATCGAGCAGAGCGACAAGGACATGGCGCGCCTGGTGCTGGAACAGGCCGTCAAGGACAAGGGCGACGGCTTCGTCGGCGGCGCCGTCTATGTCGCCGGCTTCGCGCCGCTCGACCGTCGTTACGCCGTCTGGAAGGACTTCGTGGCCAAGCACAACCTGACGGAAAAGGCGACCTGGGGCGTCGTCAACGACACCGTGCCGGCGTCCGTCGCCGACCAGACCAAGGCCGTGCTGACGGCAAACCCGGATATCTCCGTCATTTTCACTCCCTGGGACGAGTTCGCCAAGGGCGTGAAGCTTGCGATCGACGAACTGGGCGTTGCCGGCAAGGTGAAGATCTATGGCGTCGATATCTCGACCGCCGACATCCAGCTGATGAACGAGCCTGATAGCGCCTGGCAGGCAACGGCCGCTACCAATGCTGCTGTCGTCGGCGAAGTCTCGGTGCGCGCTGTTTCGCTGGCCATCGCCGGCCAGTTCCCCGGCACGTCGGTGCTGCTGCAACCGACCCTCGTCACCCGCGACGATCTCGCCAAGGGCGAGATCAAGACGATCGAGGACCTGCAGGAAAAATTCCCGGCCTTCCGCAAGAGCGATGCGGCGACCGCCGAGTGGATCCCGGCCGCGACCAATTGATGGCTTGACTGGAAGAAGCGCCGCGCCGAACCGCGCGGCGCTTTTTATTTGCTAGACCGAGACAGGAAAGACCATGACCGGCATCGACCTTCCCGCGCCCGATTTCACCAGCAACATGAAGCTGATCGGCCATTCGCCGATCGGCGGTCGCGGCGACGGTCTGCAACTGATGGTGCACCGCGGCTTTGCCTATGTCGCCCATCCCTGGTCGCAAGGGTTTTCGATCGTCGACGTGCGCGACCCGAAGAGACCAGGTGCGGTGACCTACGTGCCGGCACCGGCCAACACCTGGAACATCCATCTCCAGACCCATGACGACCTGCTGCTGGTCATCAATGCGCTCGATCTGTTTGCGGATGTCGAGACCTTCGCCGACGAGAAGACCTATTACACCAAGTCCGTCGGCGACACCGTTGCCGGCAGCGGCCGCAAGCGCGCCTGGAGCGCCGGCATGTCGGTTTTCGATATTTCCGTTCCCGACCGCCCGCGCAAGATCGGCGAGCTGAATATCGACGGCGTCGGCTTCCACCGCCTCTGGTATGTCGGCGGCCGCTACGCCTATGCCTCGGCGCTGTTCGACGGCTTTACCGACTATATCTTCGTCACCATCGACATGGCCGATCCGACCCGGCCCGAGATCGTCGGCCGCTGGTGGCTGCCGGGCATGAACAAGGCGGCTGGCGAGACATCGACGGCACCGGATGGCAAGCGCTACGCTTTGCACCATGCGCTGGTTTCAGGGGACACGGCCTATGCCTGCTGGCGCGACGGCGGCCTCACACTTCTCGACATCAAGGATCATGCCAACCCGAAGCTGATCGCCCACCGCAACTGGTCGCCACCCTTCGGCGGCGGAACGCACTCGCCTCTGCCGCTGCCCGGTCGCGACCTGCTTGTCGTTGCCGACGAGGCGGTGCTCGATCATGAGGAGGACGGCCGCAAGCACACCTGGATCTTCGACATCCGCGAACCGTCGAACCCGGTCAGCATCTCGACCTTCCCGATCCCCGCGGAAGCCGACTACGTCGCCAAGGGCGGCCATTTCGGTCCGCACAACCTGCACGAAAATCGCCCGGGCTCTTTCGTCTCGGAGACATTGATCTTCGCCACCTGGCAGAATGCCGGCATCCGCGCTTTCGATATCACCGACCCCTATCGCCCGCGCGAGACCGGAGCGCTCGTTCCGGCCGGACCGAGCGAAATGACCGACCGGCGCGCCGGGCGCCCACGCGTCATCCAGTCGGCCGACGTCTTCGTCGATGCAGCCGGCATCATCTATGCGACCGACTACAATGCAGGGCTCGCGATCATCGAATATGGCGGCTAGGGCGTTTCCCGAATACGGGCGAAGCGGTTTTCCGTCCGGAAATGCGCAAGAGAGCGCTTCCGCTAGACCGTGAGATGGCGCCGGGCCTCGACTGTGTCCAGCGTTTCCGGCGGCCCCTGGTGCACCACGGCGCCGCGGTCCATGATGTAGACGTGATCGGCAAGCTCGCGGCAGAAGTCGAGATACTGTTCCACCAGCAGGATCGCCATCCCGGTTGAATCCCGGAGATAGCGGATCGCGCGACCGATATCCTTGATGATCGATGGCTGGATGCCTTCGGTCGGTTCGTCGAGCACAAGGATGCGCGGACGTGTGACGAGCGCCCGGCCGATCGCCAGTTGCTGCTGCTGGCCGCCGGAAAGATCGCCGCCGCGCCGCCCGAGCATCGTGCGCAGCACCGGAAACAGGTTGAAGACATCCTCCGGGATCGAGCGGTCGGCGCGCTTGACCGGGGCGTAGCCGGTTTCGAGATTCTCTTTGACGCTCAGCAGGGGAAAGATCTCGCGCCCCTGCGGCACATAGCCGACGCCTTCCCGGGCGCGGCGATAGGGTGCCATGCCACTGAGGGGCACGCCATTGAAGGCGATCGCGCCGGCACTGACCGGATGTTGCCCGGTGATGGCGCGCAGCAGGCTCGACTTGCCGACGCCGTTGCGGCCGAGCACACAGGTAATCTTGCCCATCGGCGCTTCGATCGAGACGTTGCGCAGCGCCTGCGCGGCGCCATAGTGAAGATTGACGTTTTCGACGCTCAGCATGGAGGCGTCCCTTTCCTTTGCGCGTGCCGTGGAGCCGCGGTCAGCGGCCGAGATAGTTTTCGATCACCTTGGCATCGCTGCTGACGAAATCGATCGAGCCTTCGGCAAGCACCGAACCTTCAGCAAGGCAGGTGACCTTGACGCCAAGCTCGCGGATGAAGCCCATATCGTGTTCGACGACGACCACCGAGCGCGTCCGTGCGATCTCCTTCAGCAGGACTGCCGTTTCGGCGGTCTCCGCATCGGTCATGCCGGCCACCGGTTCGTCCACCAGAAGCAGTTCCGGTTCCTGCGCGAGCAGCATGCCGATCTCCAGCCATTGCTTCTGGCCGTGCGAGAGGTTGGCGGCAAGATCGTCGCGGCGTGCGCTCAGGCGCACGGTCGACAGGATCTCCTCGATGCGCGCCCTGTCGTCCGCCGTCAGCCGGTAGAAGAGCGTCGGGAAGACGCCACGACGACGATTGAGCGCCAGTTCCAGATTGTCCCAGATGGTATGGCTTTCAAACACCGTCGGCTTCTGGAATTTGCGGCCGATGCCGAGATTGGCGATCTCTGCCTCGTCCCGCTGCGTGAGGTCGATATCGCCCTTGAAGAAAACCTGGCCCTCGTCCGGCCGTGTCTTGCCCGTGATGATGTCCATCATCGTCGTCTTGCCGGCGCCGTTCGGGCCGATGATGGCGCGCAGTTCGCCCGGCTCGATCACGAAGGAGAGTGAATTGAGCGCCTTGAACCCGTCGAAGGAAACGGAGACGCCATCGAGATAGAGAAGGCTTTTCGGCTTGGTCTGGCTGATCGTCTGGTTCATCGCTATCACTCCGCCGCCATGGGTTCGGCGACAAGTTTGTCGGCATCCGCCGCCCGGCCTTGCGCCTTGCGGCGGGCGAGATAGGCGCTGACGGTGCCGACCACGCCCTTGGGCAAGAACAGCGTGACGAAGACAAAGAGCCCGCCGAGCGCAAACAGCCAGAATTCCGGGAAGGCGGCGGTGAAGATGCTCTTGCCGCCGTTGACGAGGATGGCGCCGACGATCGGGCCGATCAGCGTGCCGCGTCCGCCCACGGCCGTCCAGATGACGACCTCGATGGAGTTGCCGGGCTCGAACTCGCCGGGATTGATGATGCCGACCTGCGGCACGTAGAGCGCGCCGGCAATGCCCGCCATCATCGCCGAGACGGTGAAGGCAAAGAGCTTGATATGCTCGACGCGGTAGCCGAGGAACCGCGTGCGGCTTTCGGCGTCGCGCACTGCAACCAGCACCTTGCCGTATTTCGAGCGCACGATCGCCGTCGTCAGCACCAGGCACGAGGCGAGCGTGACGGCTGAGGCGGCAAAAAGGGCAGCCCGCGTCGTTTGGGCCTGGATGTTGAAGCCGAGGATATCCTTGAAATCCGTCAGGCCGTTGTTGCCGCCGAAACCCATGTCGTTGCGGAAGAAGGCGAGCAGCAGCGCATAGGTCATCGCCTGGGTGATGATCGAGAGGTAGACGCCGTTGACGCGTGAGCGAAAGGCGAACCAGCCGAAGACGAAGGCGAGCAGACCCGGCACCAGCACCACCATCAGCGCCGCAAACCAGAACATGTCGAAGCCCTGCCAGAACCAGGGCAATTCCTTCCAGTTGAGGAACACCATGAAGTCCGGCAGCAAGGGATTGCCATAGGAGCCGCGCGCGCCGATCTGGCGCATCAGGTACATGCCCATGGCATAGCCGCCGAGCGCGAAGAAGGCGGCATGGCCGAGCGAGAGGATGCCGCAGAAGCCCCAGACGAGATCGAGCGCCAGCGCCAGGAGGGCGTAGGTCAGGTACTTGCCAAACAGCGAGACCAGATAGGTGGGCACGTGGAACGGATGATCCGGCGCCGTCAGCAGATTGAGCGCGGGAATGGCGACCGCGAGGCCGAGCAGGATGGCAACGACGACGATGATACCGCGGTCGAGATTCTTGAACAGAAACGAGGTGATCATGCTTCCACCGCCCTTCCCTTTAGCGCGAAGAGCCCACGCGGCTTCTTCTGGATGAAGAGGATGATGAGCACGAGGACCAGGATCTTGCCGAGAACGGCGCCGGCATAGGGTTCGAGGAACTTATTGAGGATGCCCAGCGAAAATGCACCGACCAGCGTGCCCCAGAGATTGCCGACGCCGCCGAAGACGACGACCATGAAGCTGTCGATGATGTAGCCCTGGCCGAGATTGGGCGAGACATTGTCGATCTGCGACAGCGCCACGCCGGCCATGCCGGCAATCCCCGAGCCGAGCGCAAAGGTCAGCGCATCGACCAAGGGCGTGCGAATGCCCATGGACGACGCCATGCGGCGGTTCTGCGTGACGGCGCGCATCTTGAGGCCCATCGATGTTCTTTTGAGCAGGAACAGAAGCGCAGCGAAGACGGCCAGCGCAAAGACGATGATCCACATCCTGTTCCAGGTGATCGTCAGACCGCCGAGCTCGAAGGCGCCGGCCATCCAGGAGGGATTGCCGACCTCGCGGTTGGTCGGCCCGAAGATGGAGCGGACCGACTGCTGCAGGATCAAGGAAATGCCCCAGGTAGCGAGCAGCGTTTCGAGCGGGCGGCCATAGAGAAAGCGGATGACGCTGCGCTCGATGGCAAGGCCGATGATCCCTGTGACGAGAAAGGCGAGCGGCAGAGCGATCGCCAGCGACCAGTCGAACAGCACCGGATAGGACGTACGGATGACGTCCTGGACGATGAACGTCGTATAGGCGCCGAGCATCACCATCTCGCCGTGCGCCATGTTGATGATGCCCATGACGCCGAAGGTGATGGCAAGGCCGATCGCCGCAAGCAACAGCACCGAGCCGAGCGAAAGCCCGTACCAGACGTTCTGGCCGGCGTTCCAGAAGACCTGCGCCTGCTCGATCTGCTGCAGCGCCGCTTCGATATCGGGTTTCAGGCTGGCATCCGCCGAAGACAGCGCCGATGTCAGCACGCCGAGAGCCTCGCGGCCGCCGCTTTCGGCCAGGGTCTTGATCGCGGCGCGCTTGTCGTCGTCGGAGCGGTCGGAGATGAGAAGTGTGACGGCGCGCGCCTCGTCGAGGGTCTTGCGCACCGTGGCATCCTTTTCGGCGGCGAGCGCCGTCTCGATCGCTTCGAGCGCGTCGGCATTCGGCGTCTGGCGCATGGATTGCGCTGCCTTCAATCTTGCACTCGTATCCGTGCTGAAAAGCGTAAGCCCGCTGAGCGCGCTTCGAACCGCGCGACGGACTGAATTGTTGACCTTGATCTTCTGGATGTCGCCCTTGGCAGCCTCGCCGATCTCGGCGCCGCTCAACGGGTCGAGGAGAACGAGGCTCGCGCCCTTTTCCGTGGTGAGAAAGACGCTGCCGTCGGCCTTGCGGGTGTAAAGATTGCCTTCGCCAAGCGCTTCGAGCACCGGGATGACCCGCGCATCGCCGCTCCTGGCAAGCGCGTCGATGCGGTCGTCGAGCTCGGACAGTTTGGCCGTCCCGAGCGTGGCAACCAGGGCTGCGAGATCGTCCGCTGCGCGCAGGCCGGTGACATGGACTGACACCAGCAGGCAAAGGGTGATCAACAGGGTTTGCAGAATGCGGTACATCGCCCTCTCGCTTGGATCTGGCGCGCCTGCGGCAAGCGCAAGGAGGCGCCGTCGTGGCGGCTTGGAATTCGTTATCCCTTCGCCCGACGGGAGCGTCGGGCGAAGAGCATGCCTGCCTATGGTTTCGTTATGCAAAGCGGAACGAGGGGTTGGCCTCTCGATCCGGCACTATCCCTAGGTGATGAAATCAGGAGCCCTTACCGCCGCACTTGCCGGTGGCAACATTGAAATTGCCGCAGGACATCGGCGCGCGCCAATCGGCGATCAGGTCCTTGGAATCGGGCAGATAATCTGACCATTCGTCGCCAACGACGAGACCGGGCGTTTCCCAAACCGTCTCGAACTGGCCATCGCTCTGGATCTCGCCGATCAGCACCGGCTTGGTGATGTGGTGGTTCGGCATCATCGTCGAATAGCCGCCGGAAAGATTGGGAACCGAAACGCCGATCATCGCGTCGAGCACGGCGTCGGTGTCGGTCGTTCCGGCCTTTTCGACAGCCTTCAGCCACATGTTGAAGCCAATGTAATGGGCTTCCATCGGGTCGTTGGTGACGCGCTTGTCGTTTTTGGTATAGGCCTTCCAGGTCTTGATGAACTCGGCATTGGCAGGCGTGTCGACCGACTGGAAGTAGTTCCACGCAGCGAGGTGGCCGACGAGCGGCGTCGTGTCGAGACCGGCGAGTTCCTCTTCGCCGACGGAGAAGGCGACAACCGGGATATCCTCAGCCTTGACGCCCTGGTTTGCCAGTTCCTTGTAGAACGGCACGTTGGCGTCGCCGTTGATGGTCGAGACGACGGCCGTCTTCTTGCCGGCCGAGCCGAACTTCTTGATGTCGGAGACGATCGTCTGCCAGTCGGAATGGCCGAACGGCGTGTAGTTGATCATGATGTCTTCGGGCTTCACGCCCTTGGAGATCAGATAAGCTTCGAGGATCTTGTTGGTCGTGCGCGGATAGACATAGTCGGTGCCGGCCAGCACCCAGCGCTCAACGCTTTCGTTTTCCATCAGGTAGTCGACCGCCGGAACGGCCTGCTGGTTCGGCGCGGCACCGGTGTAGAAGACGTTGCGCTGGCTTTCCTCGCCCTCATACTGCACCGGGTAGAAGAGGATCGAATTCAGCTCCTCGAAAACAGGCAGGACGGATTTGCGCGACACCGACGTCCAGCAGCCGAACACGGCCGAGACCTTGTCGACGGAAACGAGCTCGCGTGCCTTTTCGGCAAACAGCGGCCAGTCGGAGGCGGGATCGACGACGACGGCTTCGAGCTTCTTGCCGAGCAGGCCGCCCTTCTTGTTCTGCTCGTCGATGAGCATCAGCATGGCGTCCTTGAGCGTCGTCTCGGAAATCGCCATGGTGCCCGAAAGCGAATGCAGAATGCCGACCTTGATCGTGTCGTCGGCGGCAAAGGCGCCATTGAAGGCCGTGGTCGACAGGACCGTTGCCAGGAATGCGCCGGTGATGCGTGCCCTGATATTCATCTGATTGAACCCCTCTCGTTCTGGTCGCCGCAACGAGGCGTCGTTCCTTTTGACCGTTGCTTGAGGGATCATCCGCCAGTCCTGTTGCACTGCACATACGTCATTCTACGTAGGCCGAGGGGGCAAAGTGGAAGCACCCAAGGCGCCATGACTGATGGCATCGAAATCCGCGCGCCGGACTGGCCGCGCGATGCTGTTTCCGGCTATTGAGGGTCTTCGACGGCCAATCGGCCGCGACAGGGATATCGAGACAGGTGAGAGATCATGAAGGCACGTATCAAGTGGGTTGAAGAGCGGACATTCGTCGGCGAATCCGGCAGCGGTCACAAGATCGTTCTGGGAACAGCCTCCGGCCCGGAAGGCAAGACGCCCGGCCCGAGCCCGATGGAACTGATGCTGATCGGCGCCGGCGGCTGCTCGGCCTACGACGTGGTGCATATTCTCGAAAAGGGCCGCGAGCCGGTCGAGGATTGCTCCGTGGAACTCGATGCCGATCGCGCCGAGGAAGACCCCAAGGTCTTTACCCGAATTCATATGCATTTCGTCGTGAAGGGCCGCGGCCTCTCGGAGAAGAAGGTCGAGCGCGCGGTCGCCCTCTCGCTCGAAAAATACTGCTCAGCGTCGGCGATGCTCGCCAAGTCCGCGACGATCACCCACGATTTTGTCGTCGTCGACACGACGACTGTCAGCGGCTGATCCTTTCACGCTTGCTTTCGCCATCTCCGCACTGCATAAATTTCACGCATAGAATTCCAGTGCCGTGAAAATAGGCATTGACCCGCCAGCAATGCGAGAGATGACGAGGCAACATGGCGGCACGCCAGCGCATCATTCCCGTTCGACGCGAATACAACCGCTGGGTCGCCGACCAGACGCTTGAAGACTATGCCCTGCGCTTCACCGCCAAAAGCGCGCGGCGCTTCTCCTCCGAGCGCATCTCGCAGACAGCAATCGGGGCGATCTCGTTTCTGGCGCTCGAAGCCATCGGTGGCGCGATCACCATGTCCTACGGCACGACCAACGCCATCGTTGCCATTCTGATCGCCAGCCTGATGATCCTGACGGTCGGGCTGCCGATCAGCCGCTACGCCATACGCCATGGCGTCGACATCGACCTTCTGACGCGCGGCGCCAGCTTCGGCTATATCGGCTCGACGCTGACGTCGCTGATCTATGCCAGCTTCACCTTCATCCTGTTTGCAATCGAGGCTTCGATCATGTCAGGGGCGCTCGAGCTGGCGCTCGGCATGCCGCTCTGGATCGGCTACATCGTCAGCGCCGTCGTCGTCATCCCGCTCGTCACCCATGGCGTACGTCTGATCAGCAAGTTTCAACTGATCACCCAGCCGTTCTGGATCGTGCTCAATATCCTGCCCTTCGTCTTCATCGCCTTTGCCGATTGGGAGAAGGTCGGCATCTGGCTTGCCTATTCCGGAATCCACCACGCCTCCGGCCCGCCGGGCACGCTCGCTCCCTTCGATTTGATAGAGTTCGGCGCAGCTTCAGCGGTGATCTTCGCGCTGATGGCGCAGATCGGCGAACAGGTCGACTTCCTTCGCTTCCTGCCGCCAGACGGCCAGCGCAAGCTGCATCATCGCGCTGCCGTCTTCCTGGCCGGCTCCGGCTGGGTGCTGGTCGGGGCGCCGAAGCTGCTGGCCGGCTCTTTTCTCGTCGTGCTGGCACTCTCCTCCGGCATTCCCTCGACGCGCGCAGCAGACCCGGCGCAGATGTACTACACGGCCTTCGGCTACATGGTCCCGTCAGACACCGCAGCCCTCATGATGATGGTCGCCTTCGTCGTCGTCTCGCAGCTGAAGATCAACGTGATGAACGCCTATGCCGGGTCGCTGGCCTGGTCCAACTTCTTCTCGCGCCTGACCCATAGCCATCCCGGCCGCGTCGTCTGGCTGGTGTTCAACGTGGCGATCGCGCTGCTGTTGATGGAACTCGGCATCTACCGCCTGCTCGAGGAGACACTTGGCGTGTTCTCGATCATCGCCATGGCCTGGCTTTGCACGATTTCGGCCGACCTCTTCGTCAACAAGCCGCTCGGCCTGTCGCCTCCGGGCATCGAGTTCAAGCGCGCTCATCTCTACGACATCAATCCGGTCGGCCTCGGCGCCATGGCGCTTTCGGCAACGATCGCGCTGGCGGCCCATTTCGGGGCCTTCGGCACCATCGCCGCTTCGCTTGCGCCCTATATCGCCCTCGTCATCGCTTTCGTCGCATCGCCACTGATCGCCTGGGCAACGGGCGGCAAATATTACCTCGCCCGCAAGCCGAGAAGAAGCTGGGCCGCCCAGAGCGAGATCACCTGCTCGATCTGCGAACACCCGTTCGAGCCGGAGGACATGGCCTGGTGCCCGGCCTATGCGGCACCGATCTGTTCACTTTGCTGTTCGCTCGACAGCCGCTGCCACGACATGTGCAAGCCGAAGGCTCGCTTCAACGCACAGATCGCAACGGTCGCCCACACGCTGCTTCCAGAAGCGATAACGGCGAAACTCTCGACACGGCTCGGCCGCTACGCCATCTCGGCCATGCTCTCGATCGCGGGTATCGGCCTCATCCTGGCGATGATCGCGCACCAGACCGGCAACGCGTCGCCGGAGACGGCTGCCGTCGTCGAGCGAACCATTGCCGTTGTCTTCTTCGTCTTTGCCGTGCTCGCCGGCATCGTCTGCTGGTTCTACGTGCTCGCCCACGATAGCCGGGTCGTCGCGGAAGAAGAATCGTCGCGGCAGAACACCCTGCTCCTGAAGGAAATCGCCGCGCACAAGAAGACCGATGCCGCCCTGCAGCAGGCCAAGGAGACCGCGGAGGCGGCCAACCGCGCCAAGAGCCGCTATGTCGTTGGCCTCAGCCACGAACTGCGCACGCCGCTCAACGCCGTGCTCGGCTACGCCCAGGTGCTCGAGCGCGATGACACGATCCCGCCTGCGCGCCAGGGCGCCATCAAGGTCATCAAGCGCAGTGCCGACCATCTTTCCGGCCTCATCGATGGACTGCTCGACATCTCGAAGATCGAGGCCGGCAAGCTGCAGGTTTATTCCAACGAGATCAACATTTTCGACTTCCTCGACCAGGTGGTCGAGATGTTCCGTCCGCAGGCACAGGCAAAGGGCATCGCCTTCCTGCATCGTCGGGCGTCCAGCCTGCCGCGCTACGTCAAATCCGACGAAAAGCGCCTGCGCCAGATCCTCGTCAACCTGCTCTCCAACGCCCTGAAATTTACGGAGCGCGGAGAGATCCGGTTCGACGTCGATTATCGCAGCCAGGTTGCGACATTTACCATCGCCGACACCGGTCGCGGCATCGCCGAGAAGGATCTCCCGCGCATCTTTGATCCGTTCCAGCGCGGCGAAGCGGAGCACCTCGGCAGCATGCCAGGCCTCGGCCTCGGCCTGACCATCACCCGGCTGCTGACGCAAACGCTCGGCGGCGAAGTATCCGTGACCAGTCAGCCGGGCACGGGCACGGCATTCCGGGTACGCCTGATGCTGTCGGCCGTCGACCGGCCGGCACCCCCTGCCGCCCTGCGCCGGGTCACCTCCTATCCCGGCCCGCGCCGCACGATCATGGTCGTCGACGACAACGCCGACCATCGCAACCTGATGCACGAAATTCTCAGCCCCATGGACTTCACCGTGCTTGCGGCCGAAAGCGGCAGCCATTGTCTCGAGATGCTCGAAACCCTTGCTCCCGACATCTTCCTCATCGACATCTCCATGCCCGACATGAACGGCTGGGAGCTCGTCGACAGATTGCGTCGGGACGGCCAGATGGCACCGATCATCATGCTGTCGGCCAATATTGGCGACGGTTCGGGGACCAGCGCCTATGCCGGTCACAACGACACGTTGGCCAAGCCCTTCGGCGTCGGCCAACTCGCAGACAAGCTCGCGGTACAGCTCGGGCTCACCTGGATCCATGAAGACGAAGCGCGCGAGGAGCCGGCATCGATCCGTGCCGACACCATGCCGCTGCCCGACGGGCACCATGTCGAGGAGCTGATCCGGCTCGGCGAGATCGGCTACGTCAGAGGTATCGAGGCCAAGCTCGCCGAAATCGCGCTGGAACCGCAACATCAGCCCTTCGTGGCGGCGGCCCGCAACTACGTCCAGGCCTTCGACCTCGCCGGCTACGACGCCTTCCTGAAGCAGACAACGACCAATGGAGCCGCTCCCCGTGGTTGAGACCTACGATCGTCGCGACATTGTGCTTCTGGTCGACGATTCGCCCGAAGCGCTCGGCTTTCTGACCGAGGCACTGGAACAGTCCGGCTTCTCCGTCCTGATCGCCACCTCGGGCAACGCGGCGCTTTCGATTGCAGAGCGGATCACGCCCGACGTCATCCTCTTGGATGCGGTCATGCCGGGAATGGACGGGTTTGAAACCTGCCTGAGCCTGAAAGCCAACGCCGCCGTCGGGCAGACGCCAGTGCTGTTCATGACCGGGCTGACGGAAACCGAGCATGTGGTTCGCGCGCTCGAAGCCGGCGGCGTCGACTATCTGACGAAGCCGATCAATATCGACGAATTGCGGGCACGCATTCGCGTTCACCTGTCCAACGCCCGCTCCGCGCAGAGCGCCCATGTCGCACTCGATGCGGCCGGGCGGCACCTGCTTGCCGTGCGCGCCGACGGCGGCATTCGCTGGTCGACGCCGCAGGCGACCCGCCTCGTCAATGCCGCAACCGGCAGCGACGACGGGCTGGCGACGATCGCGCGGCGTATCGCCCACTGGATGGAGACGACCGGGGCACGCGGCGCGCGGGAGGCGAGCTTTACCCTGGAAGGACCGCGACCGTCGGGCCTGCAGGTTTCGTTTCTCGGCGCGATCGGCGCAAATGAGTATCTCTTCCGCTTGACGGCCGACAGCGGGCGCAGCGACGACGGCATGCTCAGGCAGCATTTTTCGCTGACCCAGCGCGAATCGGAGGTTTTGCTCTGGATCGCCAAGGGAAAATCGAACCGCGATATCGGCGAGATCCTCGGCCTCAGCGCCCGTACCGTCACCAAGCATCTGGAACAGATCTATGTGAAGCTCGGCGTCGAAAACCGCGCCTCGGCGGCCGTCAAGGCGACGCAGGTCCTGCACGGGATCTAGTCGCAAGCATCCGACCCGCGCGCCCTAACGAGGCGGGCGGGCCGGGGGCGACGCGGTTCAGTTGCCGGCGGCTTTCTTTGCCCCTGCCTGACGCTCGATCAGCGCGGCATAGGCATCGGAAAATCCGGAGAGCGAAAGCGCAATCGGGATCGCCTTGCCTTCCGGTGTTGCCACCGTCACCGTCGCCTTTGCTTTCGCCTTCATCGCGTCGATCAGGGCGGGTTCGACCGCACCTTCGACCAGGCAGCCCTGCGGCGTGCAGCGGCTGAGCGCCATCGACGTCTTGTAGCCGCCGGCGACATCGAATTTGACGCCATCCTTCAACGCGACCCCGAGCGGAACGGCCATCTGCATGGCAACCGTCTTGCCGTCGGGGCGGAAGGCAAGGCTCATCACCAGGATCACCTGCTTGCCATCGCCGGAAAGCGTGCTGCCGGAGACCTGGCAGCGGGCCGGCTCCTTGCCCTGCTCGACGCATTGCAGCACCCATTCCTTGAATTGCGCGGCGGCGGCATCTGTGTTCGACGCCGGCTTCTGCGCCTTTTCCGTTGTCGCAGCGGGTCGCGTCTTCGCTCCGCCACCGATCGAATCGATGATTGCGCCGTTTCCGTCTGCCGTCGGATCGCTGAGGATCGGCGCTCCGGTTGTCGACCGCGACGCGGGCGTGGAGAACATCGGCCCCGTCGTCGACTGCTGCGCGGCCAGCGGCAACGGTGAACCGAGCACCAGCGCCGTCGAAAGGCCGAATACAAGACGCATCGCGCTCCTGTACGTCATGGGAAGTCCTCCAATATATCTTCGTGCATTTTGTCTTCCATGGAACATTACCCGAGTCAAACAGGTCACGGCGATTGTGGTTTCATGAAGAAATGCCTAAGGATCATGTCTAATCCGGGTTTTTAGATTTGGTGAGGAACATGATGTCGAGCCTGCTGTCGCCCATGAAGATTGCCACCCTGCTATGCCTTTCCCTATCGGCAAGCGGCACCGCATGGGCGCAGGCCTATGTGGACCAGGTCAACAGGAATGGCGGCAACAAGGCCTATGTCGAGCAGATGCCGGCCGGCGCAAAACCAGCTATCGCAAAGCCGAATTATCAAGGAAAAAGAAATACTTCGGCATCTTCTTCCCGCTCGGGAAAGAATGCAGGACAGGCAGCGGCCGCAGGTAAATCGAGCACTGTACAGGGTACAAGCAATGACATCGTGCCGACCGTCGGCACCGGATCATCGGCGATCGTCCGACTGGTCTCTTCCGAAATGGACTGGCCCTCGGTCGGACGCGGCACGGTGAGCCGATAACCCGAAAGTACGACCTCATCTTGGTTACCACCGCGTTAACCAGTTCCGTCGTTCCTGCCTCATTTTCGGCCAAAATGACCAATTCACCCAAAAATGGGACTGCGAACCCATAAAACTTCAGTGGTAGGGAAGCTGTGTGAGAAAGTTCGCATGGACAGGGCTGGGCTAGTTCGTCCGGGTGAACCGCTGAGGGAATTTAATCAGTCTGGAAGTGCTTTCGCTTCGGAAACTATAGTTTTCGGGGAAGTATAACCGCGCGCCTTTAGTTTCGGTCCGATCCGGCTCGAGAAGCGATGACGCATGGCTTGCTGCACCTGGCGGCAGCAATCTGACGGGGGAATTATGAAGTTCAAACTGGCAGCTCTTTGTGTCTTTGGTGGGCTCCTTGCAGGATGTCAAAGCGGTCAACAGCTGGCGACGCCGGCAGCGACTTTGACCGCGCCGACGAAGACGACGCCCAAGGTCAGATCGATGCCCTCGCCGGAGATCCCGGTGGACATCGCCGTCTATGATTTTCCTGACCTCACAGGTCAGGCGAAACCCAACGAGGCCTTTGCCGAATATAGCCGCGCCGTTACCCAGGGCGGCGCTGCCATCCTCGTGGACGTCCTGAAGAAGACCGGCAACGGCCAGTGGTTCCGCGTCGTCGAGCGCTCCGGCCTGAAGAACCTCGTCCAGGAACGCACCCTGATCGAGAACACGCAGCGCGCCTACGGTCGCCAGAGCGGCCTGCCGCCCGTGCGTTTTGCCGGGCTGCTGCTCGAAGGCGGCATCGTCGGCTACGATTCCAACGAGCTGACCGGCGGCGCCGGAGCGCGCTACCTCGGCATCGGCGGCGACGTGCAGTATCGCTCCGATATCGTCACCGTCAATCTGCGCGCTGTCAGCGTCCAGACCGGTGAGGTTCTCGCCTCCACCACGACCACGAAGCAGATCTATTCGGTCCAGGTGCGCGGCGGCGCATACAAGTTTGCCACGGCCGGTGAACTGCTCGAGATCGAACTCGGTCAATCCCGCAACGACCCCGGCTCGCTCGCCGTGCGCGAAGGCATCGAGCTCGGCGTCTATTCGCTCGCCGTCGATGGCGTACGTCAAGGCCTCTGGCACCTCAAGGATCGCGCCAGCGAGGCCGAATTCATCCGCAATTACGATCAGAAGTACGGAAATATCTCACTTCCATCTTCATGATCCTAATACACAATAAATATTAAATCAGCCTCTACTTTAAAATGCGCCATTGCGAATCAATAACGATTCGTAATGGCGCATTTTTTATTTTCTACGATTCGGATTTAATTGACCCAATTTTGGGTGTTTGCCTTTTCTGGATTAACTATTACTTAATTAATCTGTATGAGCGCCTTGTTCAGACACAGGACGCAGTGATATTAAACGAATTGTTAACGCTCTAATTGAGTGCGGCGCCTCAAGGCGACCAAGACGCCCGCGCCGAACAAAAGGGAGAAGTCCATGAAATTCTCAGCAAGAAAGACTTTGCTGCTGACCGGCGTTGCCATCCTGGCGATGTCCGCAGGCGCTTCCGCGCAGGAAGCCAACACCGGCTACATCGGCCAGCGCGACGACAGCAACTTCGCCTACCTGTCCCAGGAAGAAGCCAACCGTGGCTTCATCTATCAGCACGGCCGGCAGAACGTGTTCCTGCCTCTGACGGCTGCCGGCGCACCCGGTGATGCCCAGCAGGGCAAGAACGACCTCGGCGTCATGCAGCTCGGCAGCCAGAACGTCGTCGGCGGCGACTTCCTGCAGAAGGGCAGCAACGTCGGCGGCATCGCCCAGTTCGGCACCAACAACCTGGTCGACACGTTCCGCCAGACCGGCAGCAACCGCGGCACCATCTTCCAGGGCGGCAATGCCAACATTGCCCGCAACACCCAGGAAATGGGCGTAACGAGCAATGATACCGGCATCATCCAGCTGAACGAAAGTGCGAACAAGCCCGGCAACTACGCCGAGAGCAACCAGAAGGGCGCGCTTGGCGGCGGCAATTTCTCCGGCATCCTGCAGAGCGGATCGGGCAACGCTGCCATCAACAACCAGACGAACGAAACCTCGTCCAACGCCGTAACCGCCCAGAGCGGCACCGGCAATGCCGGCATCAACAACCAGACCGGCAGCGAAGACGGCAATGCCGGCATCCTGCAGGTCGGCAAGGGCAATGGCGCAATCAACACCCAGCAAGGTGGCTCGGCTGACGCGACGGCGATCATTGCGCAGAACGGCAAGGACAACAGTGCCGTCAACACGCAGACGAATGTCGATCCGACCTCCGCAACGGTAATCCAGGACGGCAACAGCAACGGCGCTGCCAACGTCCAGACGTCAGTGAACAATTCCGACGCCTTCATCCTGCAGGACGGCAACAACAACACCGCCTCCAACCTGCAATCGCCCGGCACCCAGGCCGGTCCGGCCGACAAGCTCAACGCCTCGATCGTCCAGAGCGGCAACAGGAACAACGCCGTGAACCTGCAGGCAGGCGGTGCCGGCGGCGGCAAGAACAACACGGCGCAGACCGTGCAGGATGGTAATCGCAACACCGCGCTCAACAGCCAGATCGGCGACTACCACAACAATGGCTACAACAACGACAACAAGGCGTCGATCGGCCAGGTCGGCAACGACAACCTTGCCGTCAACACCCAGAACGATGGCCGCAATTCGACAGCAACCATTCTGCAGGGTGGCAAGCGCAACGACGCTTTCAACCTGTCTGAAGGCGGCACGAACCACAACTCCGCCATCGGCCAGTTCGGCGACGACAACCTTGCCGTCAACGCCCGCAACCGCGGCGGCAACACAGTCGAAGGCAACGACGCGACGATCCTGCAGTTCGGCGACGACAACAACGCCGGCAACTACCAGAACGACGCCATCGGCAGCGAACAGTTCACGGCCAACAGCGCCAATATCGGCCAGTTCGGTTCGGGCAACACCGCAACCAACTTCCAGGATACCGGTAGCGACAACGGGGCCAACATTGCCCAGCTCGGCACCGGCAACGGCGCAAGCAATGCGCAGGTCGGCGGCGGCGTAGAAAACACCGCCAACATCCTGCAGGTCGGCAGCGGCAACAGCGGCACCAACGTTCAAAGCGGCGGCTCTGAAGCGACCGCGAACATCGTCCAGGGCGGCTCGAACAACGAGGCGACAAACCTGCAGACCAACGTTGATCCGACCAACGCTTCGATCCTGCAGCTCGGCAGCCGCAACACGGCTGGCAACGTGCAGGCAGATCTGGTTAACTCCGATGCGCTAATCGTCCAGGACGGCGCGCGCAACGAAGCGACCAACCTCCAGACCGACGGCACCAACATGGCCACCGTCATCCTGCAGAAGGGCGATCGCAACGTTGCCGGCACTATCCAGGCCGACAGCAGCAATGTTGATGCGTTTACCCTGCAGAACGGCGACCGCAACGAGGCGAACAATGGCCAGTCTGGCGTAATCGGCGGCACCGCCGGCATTATCCAGGACGGCAACCGCAACGCGGCCGGCAACGTCCAGCTCACCAGCAGCGGTGTCGACGCCTCGATCATCCAGTCGGGCAACCGCAACGAGGCAGCCAACCTGCAATCCGGCGTGACCGGCGGCAGTGCCAACATCCTGCAGGACGGCCGTGACAACTCGGCTGCCAACCTGCAGCTCTCCAGCACTGGCGTCAATGCGACGATCATCCAGAGCGGCCGCTCCAACGAGGCGGTCAACAGCCAGACGGCATCGTCGCTGTCGAACGCCTTCATCATCCAGGGCGCTGGCGGCAACAACGAAGCTGCCAACGTTCAGAACGACGTCACCGGCGCAACGGCCCTCATCGGCCAGTTCGGCTGGGGCAACACTGCGGGCAACTTGCAGCAGGCCGACAGCAGCAATGTCGTCGCCGGCATCTTGCAGGTTGGCTCCGGCAATTCGGCCTACAACACGCAGGGCGTAACGCAGACGGTCAGCTATGAAGTCCTTCCGGCCTTCAACCTGACGACAACCGCCTCCGTTCCCGGCTTGAGCAACTACCTTACGCCGAACATGCAGGGCCCGTTCACCTTCGGCATCGCCGGTGGCCCGACGACACTGACCGGTTCGGGTTCGGCCCCGGCGGAAGACTCGATCGCGTTGGTCGCTCAGTTCGGCAATGACAACAGCGCCGCCAACGTCCAGATCGGTCAGTTGATCGCGCCGGCAAGCGGGATCGCCAGCATCACGACGACCACCTACGGCATCAACACCAACGTACAGAATGGTAGTGCGTCATGGCTGCTCGGCCCTAAGACGGTAACCCACAGCCAGACTCAGTCCACCCAGACGACATCGACCCCGTTCACCAATCCGCTCGGCGAAATCAACATCCCGACGGTCGCTTCAGCTGCGGGCATCGTTCAGGTCGGCAACGACAACGAGGCCTTCAACTTCCAGACCGTCGCTGCCGGTTCGCTTGCAGCCACGGTTCAGATCGGTGACGGCAACGGTGCTGCCAACATCCAGACCGCAACGCTTGGGGCTGCTGCCGCCATCGTTCAGTCGGGTAACGGCAACTCCGCGAGCAACCTGCAGACCGGTGCCATCCTGTCGGCAGCCGGCATCATCCAGGCCGGTCAGGACAACGTGGCAACGACCACACAGATCGCAAGCCTCGGCAATGCCGCTCTGACGATCCAGAACGGCAAGACGAACGTCGCGGCCACCAACCAGTCGAACACGGTGGGCAACACCTCGCTGATCGTACAGTCGTCGAACAACTCGCTCGCCCTCGTCGACCAGACGGGTGCTGGCGGTCATTCGTCGGCGGTCGTCCAGGCGGGCGCCTACTCCAACGCCTGGATCAGCCAGACGGGCTCGGCCTCCAACTCGGTTGTGCTGCAGTACGGCAGCGGCACCAGCGATGCCGATCGCAACTATGCGATCGTCAACCAGGGCAACAGCGGCCAGAACTCGGTGGTCATCCAGGCCGGCGCCAGAAACGTCGCCTTCGTCAGCCAGAACTGATCGAACTGGTGGGGCGCCTTCGGGCGCCCCACTCCCCACACGGAGGTTCAGATCATGCGGCTTCAGCAGGCAATTCGGTTTCTCCAGATTTTCGCAGTCACAATCATTTTCGGTTTCCCAGCGAGTGCCACTTCGATGAGCGGTCAAACCATCCTCGGCAACACCAGCGACCCCCGCATCACGGCATGCGGCGTGCGGATCGGTGGGCAGCAGATGGCAACGCTCAGACCCTTCATCGAAGGTGCAACCGATCTCAACGGCAGTTTCTCCCTCAGCATCGCCACACAATCTCCGGGGGGAAGCAGCACGACCAGCCAGAAGAACCGCTTTTTCGCGAGCTCGCTCGGCGACACGCAGGTCGTGATCAACCGTGTTGGCAAGGTTCGCCTGATGCTCGTTGTCACCGACGACAGCGGCAAGACACTCTGCGACCTCGACCAGACGATCGAGCTTTCGCAACCGACGACACGTATCTGACCGAAGAAACAGAGAAACGGGTAGAAAAAAGATGAAACGCTCGACACGCCCATTCAGCAAGGTTCTTCGCAACGCGCTTATCGCCGCAGGCTTCGCGGCGGCCGCAACGACGGCTTCGGCCGAAGACCTGCTGGTCAAGGACTACAGCACCAACCCGGCAGAAGTGAACGCGCTGATGGCGCCGATCCAGCCGTTCCTCGGCGGCGAAAGCGGCTCGACCACCTCGATCATCCAGCTCGGCCAGGGCAATACCGCCAATGCCGGCATCGAGGGAACGGGAAGTCTGGCGCTGATCCAGCAGGCGGGCACCAACAACCGCGCTGTCCAGGCGATCGAGGGCCACAGCTCGGCCCTGCTTCTCGTCCAGGGCGGCACCAACAACTCGGTGGTGCAGGCGAGCCGCGGCGACAACAATTTCCAGCTCGTCGGCGTTTCCGGCGAGAACAACCAGATCGCCTACATCCAGGACGGCAACAGCCTCGCTGGCGTGCTGGACGTGCGCGATTCCAAGAATTCGACAGTGCTGGCGATCCAGACGGCGCAGAGCGGGCGGTACATGATGCCGACCGGCCTGCGCGGCCTGGAAAACAAGACCGTTGTCGTCGTTCCGGGCCGGATGTACGTTTTACCGAAACGTTGACCGCCCCCGATCTTCAAGAAGGAGAATACCCATGAAGTTGCTTCAAACCGCGCTTCTCGCGGCAACGGTCACCATCGCCGCGGCCGGCACCGGCCTTGCATCCGAACTGGTCTACCGGCCGATCAACCCTTCGCTCGGCGGCGACCCGCTGAACGGCAACTGGCTGCTGTCGCAGGCAACCGCCCAGGGCGAAGGCGCAAGCTCCAGCGGTCCGGGCTTCACCATCGACTTCCCGGATTTCGGCGGCGTGCCGCAGCCCAACCCCAACCCGGTACCGCTGCCGGAGGTGGACGACGGGCAGTAAACCCGGCGCCCGCACAAAACGAAAAAGAGCCAGCGAACGCCGGCTCTCTCGAGTGAGGATCGAAAGCGGCGCCTGTCCCGGGCGCTGCTTTCGATCTGTTTTTGCATGTCAGCGCTGGCTGATGATCGCAACGTTGTTGCGGCCCTGCTGCGAGATGAACGCCTGGTGGCCGACGCCGGTCTGGCTGATCGAAGCAGAGTTCATGTAGCCGGCCTGCTGGATCAAACCGACATTGCGCACGCCGCTCTGCTGGATCGAGGCCGTGTTGAAGTCGCCGCTCTGGTAGACGAAGGATAGATTGCCGGCGAGCGACGTCGTATCGACGGTCGGTGCTGCGACGATCAGATCCATCACCGGCTTCATGATCGAAGCCGTATCGAGCGCCGCAAAGCCGGCGCCGCCGGTTGCCTGCTGCACGAAGGCCGGCGAAGCGAACTCAGGACCGGCCATGGCGACCGGAGCCGAAAGAAGCGATGCAAGCAATACTGCGGAAATTACTTTAGCGTTGTTCATTTCTTATCTCCCCGTTCTTGGTGAGAGGAGTTGTAACGACGCGAAATTAAGCAATGACCATAGATACTTGGAAAAATTTCCACCAATTTGAACGATAAAAAGCGGCGATCGGGATTAACGGAAAAACAACCATGATGCGGCCGCCGGCCAATTGCCTGGCCTCATCTGCGGCGCGACCAGCAACCAGCGATCAGCGGGACTGCGCGACGGCCCAGTCGAAGGCCTCGTCAAGGGCTGCGAACTTGATCGCCTGCCAGCGGCGATAGTCGGACACCAAATCGGACGACACCCACAGGTCACCCCGGTTGCCGGGCTTTTGCCAACCGACGAAGCCAAGGTCGCGGGCACGGGCAAAGACCCTCTGGGCGTGGCTTTTCGAAATGATGTAGCGTCCGGTGATCTCGCTGATGCGCAAGGCGCCGATCGGTATCTGCCCCGACGCAAGCTCGCCTTTCGGCAGGCGCGCGATCAGATCATGCAGAATATTGCTACCGGATTCCGTCCACACGAAGGTCGCGACACTCTCGGGCGGCGAACACCAGCCGGGCTCGTCAATCAGGTGTCGCGTCATCCTCGGCTGCGCGAAATGCATCAACGACGGCTCGGCAACGGAGCGCCGGTAGCGCGTACCGCCGTCCAACCGGTCGAGCGATTTGAGATGACCTTCGAACCACTGGCGGATGAGATCCTCGGCGGTATCTGCCACCGTCAGGGGCCGCAAACGCTTGTCGCCCGCCCATTCGGCGTCGAGCAGCAATCGGTAGCTTCGCATCTCCGAGAGATGGGCGACGGCGGTGTTTCTGCTTGCGACATTATTGGCAACGAAGAAATCGATGAGCTTGGCCGCCGTCAGTCCGGGACGGGTTACATCGGTCTTGTGCTCGAAGTGAAGGGTCAGGATGGCCTGCGTCAGCAACCATTTCTGCAAATTGGCGGTGTATCGCACGATCCGCGGCGCGACATCGTGCATTTCGACCAGTCGCAACGCCACATCACGCAAGGCCTCTGCGAACTGCTCGCGACCGAGGATCGCCTGCACCCGGACGGATAGCGGCAGCGCCGACATGTCGCTGACGGATGGGTGGACGCTCATGCCGTCAGGCTCCGCCGCGCTGGAAGATCGACCTCAACGCCGGCAAAGCCGCACTCGCCCCTATCCATGGAGCGGCGGCAATCGGCGATGTGTATTGGAAAGCCTGAAAATAGAACAAAACCCGATACGATAAACATTAAACCGATCCAAAATGTCGTGCGCTACAATATTCAAGCCGAGGTGGCGTTGCCATTCACTGCATATACAACAACATTAACGGTTTATTTACCGACCTCCATCGCTAAACACCATCACTCCGACGCCATTTTCGGGTGATGAGGTTAACGACCGCGTCGCGTTGCTGGCGACATTCCACCCGCATTGATGGCTTCGCTACAACGCTCGCAACCCGAAGCGGTAGCGCGCAGCGGCTGGGGCACGACGAAACCGACCTTGACGCCAGTTCAACAAAGCCAATTCCAAGGAGACGGCGGAACATTGCGGGCAGCCAGACGTTGCGGCTGGTGGTCCGGGCCATGCCTGGTGTACCATGCCGATCTCTGAACGGAGGGTTGCGACATGCTTCGATGGCTCGCACTGGCCGCCATGACAACATCGCTTGCCGGTGGCGCCGAGGCTGACGAAGGCGCGTTCTTGAAGTCGCTTCAAGGGCGTTGGTCGGGAGAAGGCACGGTTCGAATTCGCACACACATGTCGCCCGTCAACGTCTCCTGTAACTTCGATAGCCAATCCAAGGGCATGGCTCTGTCGATGGAAGGGGTGTGTCGCGGGCTCATCCTGATTTCGCGCTCGATCGACGCACAACTGAAGGCCAGCGGCACGAAATACAGCGGATCCTATCTTGGACCGCGCGGCGGACGGGCGGGCCTCAGCGGCAGCCGTCGTGGCGACGCGATCAATCTCACTATCCGCTGGGCCAAGGAGGTCAACGGCGATCGCAGCGCCAACCTGACGGTTCAGAAAGTCGGTGCAAACGGCATGCGACTGACCACCGTCGACGTCGACCCAGCCTCCGGCAACAAGGTCGTCACCAGCGAGATCAACCTGCATCGCAAGTGAAGCTGAAGGCGTTCCTAGCGTTTCCCGGCCTGGAAATTGCGCTGGTAGGTTGCGTTCAGCAGCGTTTCCGCGGCCGTCGCAGCCGCCGACTGGTCCCGCGCTTCGATTGCCTCGACAATCGCCTCATGCATCTTCAGGGAGTGCTGCAGCCCACCGAATGTCCGAAGCGTCCTGGGGATGCTGATCGTCAGCGCGGTGCGGATCACCGATGATACCGGCAGCAGAAAGCGATTGTGCGCCGCCTGGATGATTTCCAGGTGAAAGTTGATATCGGCTTCGATGGCGTCGGAAACCGCCGCATGGTCCTCGACCATCCGCTCGTAGGCGGCACGGATGCGCTGGCGCTCTTCGTCCGACGCGCGGCGAGCCGCGAGACTTGCCGCCATCGGCTCGATCGCCAGGCGAATTTCGAAGAGTTCCTCGGCCAGGTGCGGCTGGTCCTGTGCGCCCTCATGCCAGGAGAGCACCACCGGATCGAGGGTGTTCCAATGTTCGGGCGCCCGCACGCGGGTGCCCAGGCGCGGCTTGGCTTCGATGAAACCCTTGGTCGACAGGATCTTCAGCGCCTCGCGCAAGGTCGTCCGGCTGACGCGCAGATTGCCGAGCATCTCGGATTCCTTTGGCAGGATTACGCCGGGCTTGAGTTCGCCCATTGCGATCCGGCGGCCGATCTCGGCTGCGATCTGCGCGGGCAAGCCCCGGTCTCCGATCGTAAATGTCGTCATCTGCCGCCCGTTTTTGAAATCCCGTCGCGCACTCTGGCGCGATTCGACCCCTTGCTACCATAGCCCCCGGCACACCCCAACAGGCGCAAGCCAAGAGGGATAGCGACCGCGCCTATTCCCCGCCGAAGGGGCCAAGTTCAGATGCGAAACGCTGAACCATCGCCAAACCCGTCGCGGTCGGCCGCAGCGCCGGGGCACGGTCGAAAACCGGCAGGCCGGCGCGCTCACCGAAGAGACGTTTGCCGTAGCACATCAGGTTCTCGATGCCCTGCATGGTGAAAACGACCGCAGGGAGCATGTCGCGATAGGCCGCTTCCGCCTCTTCGTCCCAGCCGTCGCGATAAAATTCATAGGCCCTCACCGCGTGGTCGATGCAATCGGGGGCGAGAATGAAGCCGCGGCATCCGGCGCGCAGGTTGTCGATAAGTTCGAGCCCGGCCCGCCCGTTGAAAACCGGCAGTCGTCCCTCGGTAACCTCGATCAGCGCGGCGATATCCACCACCGGCCCCTCGCCCTTGATCAGCGTGATGTTCGGATGCTGGCGGACGAGCTCGGCAATGTCCGTTGCCGTCAGACCCCTGCCCATGAAGGCCGGTGCATTCTGGATGGCGACCGGTACGTCGATCGCGTCGGCAACTCGGCCAAAGAAGCGGATGTATTCCTGGGCCGAAAACTGGCCGACGATCGGCGGCTGCAGGATCAGCCAGTCGGCGCCGGCCCCAACGGCATGGCGTGCCTGTCGCACCTGCTCCTCGACCGACGGCCCGAAGATGGTGAGCGCCACCGGCACCTGGCCGGCGGTGTCTTCCACCAGCCATTCCATCACCGCCATGCGTTCCACCTCGCTCAGTTTCGAGGCTTCGGTCGCAAGGCCGAGTGCCGCCATGCCGTGCACGCCGGCCACGAGGCAGACTTCTGTCTGCCGCCGCATGGCTTCGCGATCGAGCTTCTCGTCGCCATCAAAGAGCGCATAGAGGATGGCGTGGATGCCGTGAAGGTCAGTGGGATCGAACCGGGACATCGCCGCTCCCCCTCAGTGGCTGTCGCGCGGCACGGCGTGCCCGCGGCAACCGACGAGAAAATCGAGATCAGCGCCACGATCGGCCTGCATCACCCGCTCGACATAAAGGCCCTGGTAACCTCCCGGCATGGCGATCTTGGGCGGCGTCCATTCCTGCCGCCGGCGCGCCAGTTCGGCCTCGTCGACATCGAGGTGCAGCCGGCGTCCTGCCACGTCGAGCTCGATCCAGTCACCGTCCCTGACCAGCGCCAGGGCACCCCCGACAGCTGCCTCCGGCGCCACATGTAGCACAACGGTGCCGAAGGCCGTACCTGACATGCGCGCATCGGAAATGCGCACCATGTCGCGCACGCCCTGCTTCAACAGCTTCTGCGGTAGCGCCATGTTGCCGACCTCGGCCATCCCTGGATAGCCCTTGGGGCCGCAGTTCTTCAACACCATCACCGAGGTCTCGTCGATGGCAAGCTCGGGATCGTCGATACGCTCTTTGTAGTGATCGATCGTTTCGAAGACGACGGCGCGGCCGCGGTGCTGCATCAGCGCCGGGGTTGCCGCAGACGGTTTCAGGATCGCGCCCTGCGGCGCGAGATTGCCCTTGAGCACAGCGATGCCGCCCTGCTGGGTCAGCGCAACGGCACGGGGCAGGATGACATCCGGATTGTAATTTTCCGCATCCGCGATATTTTCGCCGACGCTTTTGCCGGTCACCGTCGGGTTGGCGAGGTCGAGCAGGTCGGCAATCTCCTTCATAACCGCGGGCAGGCCGCCGGCGTAACAGAAGTCCTCCATCAGGAATTTTCCTGATGGCATGAGGTTGAGGATCGTGGGGATATCCCGGCCGAACCGGTCCCAATCCTCGAGTGTCAGTTCGGTGCCGACCCGCCCGGCAATCGCCAGCAGATGCACGACGGCGTTGGTCGAGCCGCCGATGGCGCCGTTGACTCGGATGGCATTGGCAAAGGCTTCTCGCGTCAGGATGTGCGAGGGGCGCAGGTCCTCGGCGACCATCGCAACAATCCGCCGGCCGGACAGCCGCGCCAGGCGCACGCGGTGTGCATCGACCGCCGGATAGGCCGCGTTGCCGGGCAAGGCCAGGCCCAGGGCTTCGGCCATCGATGCCATGGTCGAGGCCGTGCCCATGGTCATGCAATGACCTGGCGATCGCGACATGGCGCTTTCCGCCGCCATGAACTCGGCCGGCGACATGACTCCGGCCCGCACATCCTCGGAGAATTTCCAGACGTCGGTGCCCGAACCGATGGTCCTGCCCTTCAGCCGGCCGTTCAGCATCGGCCCACCGGAGACGACGATCGCCGGCAGATCACATGAGGCAGCGCCCATGACGAGCGACGGCGTGGTCTTGTCGCAGCCGGCCATCAGAACGACGCCATCGATCGGGTTTCCACGGATCGCCTCCTCCACATCCATGGAAGCGAGATTGCGAAAGAGCATGGCCGTCGGGCGCAGATTGGACTCACCGCAGGAAAACACCGGGAACTCCAGCGGCAGGCCGCCTGCCTCCAGCACGCCCGCCTTGATGTGCTCGATCAGGCCGCGAAAGTGGGCGTTGCACGGTGTGAGTTCGGAGAAGGTATTGCAGATGCCTATGACCGGACGCCCGTCGAAGGCGTCATCCGGCAGGCCGTTGTTCTTCATCCAGCTGCGATGAATGAAGCCATCCTTGTCGAGCCCTCCGAACCAGTGCTGCGATCTCAGTTTTCTCGCCATGTCCACCCCTCCACCTTGCGCCCGCGCTGCGTGGCACTTTTTATTTCTCATATAATCGGAGTTATTCGCAGTCAAGCATCGAACCTGCACAACAAGCCGCCCTGCTCGCCGGTTTCGAAAACCGGGCCACGTCGGAGGGAGTTGATGGAGGAAGCCGGTGAGGAGGCAGGTGAGAATGCGAACGCCGCAGCAGGGAAACAGGGGGCCTGCGCGGCCGGTACCAAGCAGAGAGCGGCGGGCAACGCCAACCAACGCGGGCCTCGCTGATTGGCGAAAGCGATTGAGATCAGACCGCCCGCCCCGGCTCAGGGATGGTGCAGGACGCTCAAGCCACCATCGACAGTCAGGCAGGTGGCGTTGATGAAGGTGCATTCGTCCGACACCAGGAAGAGTGCCGCGCGGGCAATCTCGTCAGCCGTGGCGATGCGGCCGCCCGGATGCAGCTTCATTGTTTCGGCTTTGGCGGCAACCGGATCCGGAAAGCTGTTCCAGTATTCGACCGCCTTCTGCGTGAGCACGTATCCGGGCGCAAGAGCGTTCACGCGGATGCCCTTCGAAGCGTATTCGATGCCGAGCGACTTGGTCATGCCGAGAAGCGCATGCTTGGCCACCGGATAGGGAAAGGTATGCGGAATGATGGTGAAGGCATGGGTGGAGGCAATGTTGAGGATGACGCCGCCGCCATCCTCGATCATGCCCGGCAGCACGGCACGGCTGCAGTTCCACGCGCCCTTGAGATTGACGTCGAAGCAGCGCTGCCAGTCGGCATCGCTCGATGCCAATGGCTCGGAAAAGACGTTGATGCCGGCATTGTTGACGAGCGCGTTCGGCCGTCCGATCGCCTGCTCCGCCTGACGGATGGCTTCGGCAATTCCGTCTGAGTCAGTGATATCGGCTGTCGTCGAGGCAACGGTACCGCCATCCGCCTTGAGCCTTCCCGCCTCCTTTTCGAGCAGCGGGCCGTCGCGATCGATCAGGAAGAGACTGGCGCCTTGCTTCAGGAATTCCTCCGCCATGGCGAGACCAATGCCCTGGGCAGCACCAGTTATGACGATGCGCTTGCCAGCCAGCCGCTTGCTCATGCTTATCCCCTCCCTCATTCGATCAACCGGCGCAGCCGTCACCACTCGGCGACGCTGCCATCCTCGTGGCGCCAGATCGGGTTGCGCCAGCGGTGACCTTCCTTGGCGCGCTCGATGACATAGGCCTCATCAACCTCGACGCCGAGACCCGGCCCCTGCGGGATGGACACAAAGCCGTCCTCATAGTGGAAGACATCCTTGTTGGAGACGTAATCGAGAATGTCGTTGGCCTCGTTGTAGTGAATGCCGAGGCTCTGTTCCTGGATGAAGGCGTTGTAGCTGATGGCGTCGATCTGCAGGCAAGCGGCAAGCGCGATCGGCCCGAGCGGGCAATGGGGCGCCAGCGCCACGTCATAAGCCTCGGCCATCGAAGCGATCTTGCGGCATTCGGTGATCCCGCCCGCATGGGAAAGGTCGGGCTGGATGATGTCGACATAACCGTCGGCCAGCACCGACTTGAAGTCCCAGCGCGAATAGAGCCGTTCGCCGAGCGCGATCGGCGTCGAGCAATGGTTGGCGATTTCCTTCAGCGCCTCGCGGTTTTCCGACAGCACCGGCTCCTCGATGAACATCAGCTTGAACTGCTCGAGTTCCTTGGCCAGCACCTTGGCCATCGGCCGGTGCACCCGGCCGTGGAAGTCGACGCCGATGCCGATATTCGGGCCGATCGCATCGCGGATGATGCCGATGGTCTCCACCGCCTTGTCGATCTTCTCGTTGGTGTCGACGATCTGCAACTCCTCGCAACCGTTGAGCTTGATCGCCTTGAAGCCGCGCGCCACCACGTCCTTGGCGTTGCGGGCAACGTCGCTCGGGCGATCGCCACCGATCCAGGAATAGACCTTGATCTTGTCGCGGCATTGGCCGCCGAGCAGGGAATGCACCGGCTGGCCGAGTGCCTTGCCCTTGATGTCCCACAGCGCCTGGTCGATGCCGGCAAGCGCGCTCATATGGATGGCACCGCCACGGTAGAAACCGCCGCGATACATCACGTTCCAATGATCCTCGATCAGGAATGGATCCTTGCCGACGAGGTAGTCGGAAAGCTCGTGCACGGCAGCCTCGACGGTCAGCGCCCGGCCCTCGACGACGGGCTCGCCCCAGCCGACGATACCCTCGTCGGTCTCCACCTTGAGAAACAGCCAGCGCGGCGGGACGATATAGGTCGTGAGCTTGGTGATCTTCATCGAATGATGTCCGGTTCGGTGGGGATAATGGGTCGTGACCAGCCGGGCGACAGCACGGCTGCGGGGATTTTCAGAGAACGGGCTTCGCGGGGCTGTGCTGCTTGACTGCCGTCGCCAGATCGCGCGCGGCGAGATCGAGCATGCGGATCGAGCAGTCGCGCGCAGCCGCCTTGTCTCGCATGCGCAGGGCTTCGACCAGTTCGCGATGGATGTCGATCGCCTCGTCGCGCCGCTCGGCGGCCTCGTTGGAGGCATGCAGCGAAAATTTGAGCGCCGCCTGGATGATGCCGACGAGTTGAAGGAAGACCTGGTTGTGGCTGGCCTTGAGCAGGCAGGTGTGGAACGCGACGTCGGCATCGGTGAAGCCGGCGACATCGCGCTCGCCGTCACGCATCGCCTGCCAGGCCCGCTCGAGATCGGCGATTTCCTGCACCGTCGCGCGCTCTGCGGCAAATTCGGCCGCGACCGGCTCAATCGCCCGGCGCGCTTCCAGAATGCAGTTCAAAAGATCGAATTCGAAGATGCGCTCGCCGATCCATTCGAGCACCTGTGCATCGAGAATGTTCCACTCGTCCTTGCCGCAAACGACGGTGCCGACCCGCGAGCGGCCACGCACCATGCCCTTGGATTCCAGGATCTTCAGCGATTCACGGATGACCGTCCGGCTGACGCCGTAGCGCTCGCAGAGGTCATTTTCCCGCGGCAGTGTGGAGCCGACGGGAAAGACATCGGCGCAGATGTCGGAGGCGATGGACCGCGTCACGTTCTTCTGAACACGCGGCCGGCGCTGCACCTGCTCTCCCGCTGCGGCCTGCGGCTCCCGTCCTTCCATCTGCATCTCCACCCATCCCTTCAATTCCTTCGACGCTTTTACTCCAGTTCACCCGCCCTCGCGACGGGGATCATGAGGCTGCGTCGACAATAGTTATACATCACTATCTCAATCATCATACAAAGGCAATTGACGGATATGATGATACATCATACACAAATAGCAACTGCAGGAGGCAGTTCACCAGGGAGAGAAATCATGCGCTTCTTCAAGGCCGCCATCTTGGCTGGCACCGTCGCCGTATTCGCCGCAACTTCGGCCTTCGCTGCCGACGTCAAGATCGGCTTCATCGTCAAGCAGCCCGAGGAGCCGTGGTTCCAGGACGAGTGGAAGTTCGCCGACGTCGCCGCCAAGGAAAAAGGCTTCACGCTGGTCAAGATCGGCGCGGAAGACGGCGAAAAGGTTCAGTCGGCGATCGACAATCTCGGCGCCCAGGGCGCACAGGGCTTCATCATCTGCACGCCCGACGTCAAGCTCGGCCCCGGCATCATCGCCAAGGCCCAAGCCAACGACCTGAAGCTGATGACGGTCGACGATCGCCTCGTCAATGCCGATGGCAGCCCGATCGAAGACGTGCCGCATATGGGCATTTCCGCCACCAAGATCGGCGAAGCCGTCGGCCAGTCGATCGTCGACGAGATCAAGAAGCGCGGCTGGGACATGAAGGACGTCGGCGCGATCCGCGTTTCCTACGACCAGTTGCCGACCGCCGTCGACCGCGTAGAAGGTGCGCTCTCGGTGCTGAAGGCCAACGGCTTCCCGGAAGCCAACATCTTCGACGCGCCGCAGGCAAAGACCGACACGGAAGCGGCCCTCAACGCTTCGACCGTCGTTCTCAACAAGAATGCCGGCATCAAGAAGTGGGTGGCCGTCGGCCTCAATGACGAAGCGGTGCTCGGCGCCGTGCGCGCCACCGAAACCGTCGGCATCGCCCCCGACAGCATGATCGGCGTCGGCATCGGCGGTGCGGACTCGGCCATCAACGAGTTCAAGAAACCGGCAGCCACCGGCTTCTACGGCACCGTGATCATCTCGCCGAAGCGCCATGGCTACGAGACCGCGCTCAACATGTATGAGTGGGTCGCCAATGGCAAGGAGCCGGAAAAGCTGACGCTCACCGCCGGCCAGATCGCGCTGCGCGACACTTACGAGGCCGTGCGCAAGGACCTCGGCATCGAGTAATCCCCGTCTTCGATGACTTTTGCCCGGCGGCCTATCGCCGCCGGGCGCCCCATTCCGGAGCGTCGCAGATGCAAGACTTCCTCGAATTCCGATCCATCTCCAAGGGTTACCCCGGCGTCCAGGCACTGTCGAACGTCTCGTTCTCGGTGAAAAAAGGTGCCGTCCATGGATTGATGGGCGAAAACGGCGCCGGCAAGTCGACGCTGATCCGTGTTCTCTCCGGCGACCAGTCGGCAGACACCGGCGAAATCCTGATCGACGGCAAAGAGCAGCACTATCGCTCGGTGCGCGACGCCTTCCATGCCGGCGTCATCGTCATCCACCAGGAGTTGCAGCTCGTCCCGGAACTGACCGTGGCAGAAAACCTCTGGCTCGGGCGGTTTCCGGGCAAAGGCGGCGTGATCGATCGCCAGCAACTGACAGGCGTCGTCTCGGCGAAGCTTGCCGAGATCGGCATCGACGTCGACCCCTCCGTGAAAGTCGCCTCGCTATCGATCGGCGAACGGCAGATGGTGGAAATCGCCAAGGCCGTCATGCTCGATGCCCGGGTGATCGCGCTCGACGAGCCGACGTCGTCACTCTCCTCAAGGGAGAGCGAGATCCTCTTTGCCCTCATCGACCGTCTGCGCGCCAGCGGCACCGTCATTCTCTATGTCTCGCATCGCCTCGACGAAATCTTCCGCCTTTGCGACAGCCTGACGGTGCTGCGCGACGGAAAGCTCGCCGCCCATCACCCCGAGATTTCGAAGGTGACGCGCGACCAGATCATTTCCGAGATGGTCGGCCGCGCGATCTCCAACATCTGGGGCTGGCGCGAACGCGCGCTTGGCCAGGAACGGTTGCGCGTCGAAGGTATTTCGGGGCCGAAACTGCGCCACCCTCTAAGCTTTTCCGTCCGTCGCGGCGAGATCCTCGGCTTCTTTGGCCTGATCGGCGCCGGCCGCAGCGAATTGGCACGTCTCGTCTACGGTGCCGACGCGCGAAGCGGCGGATCGGTCTCTGTCGATGGCGTCACGATCGCGGCCGACAGCCCGCCGCAGTCGATCCGCTCCGGCATGGTGCTCTGCCCGGAAGATCGCAAGTTCGACGGCATTGTCCAGGGCCGCTCGATCGAGGAGAATATGACGATCTCCTCACGCCGCCACTTCTCGCCCTTCGGCATCATCAACCCGAAGAAGGAGGGCGCGCTTGCCGACAAGTTCATTGCCAAGCTGCGCGTGCGCACGCCGTCGCGTCGCCAGGACATCATCAATCTCTCGGGCGGCAACCAGCAGAAAGTGATCCTTGGCCGCTGGCTGTCCGAAGAGGGCGTCAAGGTCCTGATGATTGACGAGCCCACGCGCGGCATCGATGTCGGCGCCAAGTCGGAAATCTACGAAATCCTCTATGAATTGGCAGCCGACGGCATGGCGATCGTGGTGATATCAAGCGAACTGCCAGAAGTCATGGGCATCGCCGACCGCATCATGGTCATGTGCGAGGGTCGCGTCGCCGCCGATATCCCACGAGCAGATTTCGACGACCGGCGCATTCTGGCTGCCGCCCTTCCGGACGTTCAAAACCCAAACACTCCTTCTCACGCACAGGCACGTTGACGATGACCTCCTTGAAAAAACTTCTTCTCGGCGAACAGGGCCTTGTCGTCATCTTCGCGCTCGCCTTTCTCGTCGTGTCGCTGACGGTGCCGAACTTCCTGACCGAGCGCAACATGCTCGGCCTGCTGCAGTCCGTCGTCACCATCGGCATCGTTGCCTGCACCATGATGTTCTGCCTCGCCTCGCGCGACTTCGACCTTTCGGTCGGCTCGACGGTCGCCTTTTCCGGCATGGTCGCGGTCATGGCATCGAATGCGACCGGCTCGATCCTGCTCGGCCTCGTCGCCGCCCTCATCTGCGGTGGCCTCGTCGGCACGGTCAACGGCGTCGTCATCGCCCGTTTCCGCATCAACGCACTGATCACCACGCTTGCGACGATGCAGATCGTGCGCGGCCTGGCGTTGATCGCGTCTGACGGCCGCGCCGTCGGCATCAACGACCCGAGCTTTTATCAGCTGGCGTTGTCGCGCTTCCTCGGCATTCCGACACCGATCTGGGTGATGGCGCTGTTCTTCGTCGCCTTCGGTTTCCTGCTAAACCGTACGGTGTTCGGCAAGAACACGCTGGCGATTGGCGGCAACCCGGAGGCATCGCGGCTTGCCGGCGTCGATGTCGCGCGCATGCGCATCTGGATTTTCGCGCTGCAGGGGCTCGTCTGCGCCGTTGCCGGCGTGCTGCTCGCCTCGCGCATCACCTCGGGCCAGCCGAACGCTGCAACCGGCCTCGAGCTTTCGGTCATCTCCGCTTGCGTGCTTGGCGGCGTGTCGCTGGCTGGTGGCCGCGCGGCGATGACGGGCGTGATCGTCGGCGTGCTGATCATGGGCATCGCCGAAAACGTCATGAACCTGCTCAACATCCAGGCCTTCTACCAGTATGTCGTGCGCGGCCTCATCCTGCTGCTCGCCGTGCTGCTCGACAACCTGCGCTCGTCGGCTGCCGGGCGGCGAGCCTAGCAGCCCATGTCCGGGGACACGCTGCGGCTCGCCAGTGGCGCGCTTTCGATCGAATTGAGCCGCTTCGGCGGCTCGATCCTCTCTGGCAGCTATGCCGGCATCCCGATCTTTCGACCCACGGAAACCGATGGCCTTGCGTCTCAGCGCCACGGGGCGGAAGCCGGCTTTCCGCTCGTTCCCTTTGGCAACAGGCTGGAGGGCAATACCTTCACCCTCGCCGGACATCGCTACGCCCTCCCCCGGAATGCCGGCGATCCCTGTTATCTGCATGGCGACGGCTGGCTGGCGACATGGGAGGTGGCCTCGCACAGCAAAACCGAGGCATGCCTGCGCTACGAACACCGCGCGGTTGCGCCGAGCCCCTATGCCTATGATGCCGTTCAGCACTTCAGCGTCGACGGTGACTGCCTGACAATAACGCTTTCGGTCACCAACAGGTCGGCTTTCGCGCTGCCGATGGGCCTCGGGCACCATCCCTTCTTCCCGAAAACCGCAGGCACGCGGTTGAGGGCAAAAGCCGATCGCTTCTGGACCGAGCGTGCCGGCCACCTGCCCGATCAGCCGGGGGCGATACCGCGCAATCTGGACTTCGAAAGCGGCAATCCACTTCCGCGCCAATGGCTCAACAACGCCTATGAGGATTGGGACGGCAAGGCTGTGATCGAGTGGCCGGAGCATGATCTGTGCCTGGAGATCGAAGCGGGGCTCCCCTTCCGCCACTTCATGCTCTACACCCCGGAAGATGCAGACTTCTTCTGCCTCGAACCGATGACGCATCTGCCGAACGGTCATCATCTTCCGGACTTTGGCGGACTTGCAATCCTCGCGCACGGCCAAAGCCTTGTTGCGACGATGACGCTATCGCTCCGCCAGATCTCGCAAGGGCGTTGAAGGGGATCCGAGCGCCCGGCTCGAATACCGAAGCGCCGCGCGTCATGTTTGACGCACGGCACTTCAATGGACATCGCCTGGTACACTCTCGCGGTTATGCGGCAACCTGCTGCGACGCATCGAATTCTGACGCCCACTGCACCGATGGCCGCGCGGCGCAGCGCGCGATCCAGGCCTTGACGGCCGGCACGGCGGGCGTTGCTTCCGGGTACCAGGCAAACGGCGAATAAAGCAGCAGGTCGGCAGCGGAGAATTCATCGCCCATCAGATAGGGGCTCTTCGTGAGCGCCGTCTCCAACTGCTGCGCCATTTCTGCAGAGCCGCGGAACGTGGCCTGCAGATAGGGATGCGAAAGGCCCGCCGCCTCGGCGATCAGGACCGGCTCGACCACGCCGGCGTACCAGGCAAGCCAGCTCAGATAGCGGCCGCGCTTGGGATCGCCGGCAAGCGGCGCCAGCTTTTTGGCCGGGAACAGATCCGTCAGGTATTGGATGATGGCGATGCTTTCCCAGATGACGACACCGTCGTGCACCAGCAGCGGCACCTTGCCATCGGGATGTGGGTTCTTCGGATCTTTCGCGCCGCTGCCGTCTCCACGGGTGATATCGACGATGACGATGTCGACCTTGTCGAGCGCATCGAGCTCGCGAAGCAAAGTGATGATGCGCGAAGAGCGGGAGCGCGGGGCGTGATAGAGCGTCAACATGGAAAAGACCTCGATTGCGGTTTCTGTCTGGCCTCTTTATAAACGGGGCCAACTGTCAATTTCCGTCAGTAGGACCATGGCACGCAGCGATCGTCTGTTTCGTCTTCTCCAGGCGCTACGCAGCCTGCCACAGCCGGTGACGGCCGCGCGGCTGGCGGAGGAAACCGGCGTGTCGCCGCGCTCGCTCTACCGCGATATCGACAGCCTGCGCGCCGCCGGCGCCGTCATCGACGGCGAGCGTGGCTTCGGCTACCGCCTGACGGAGGACATCGCCCTTCCGCCTCAAACTTTCACGCGCCTTGAAATCGAAGCCCTTGTGCTCGGGCTCGGCGAAGTTCGCCACATGGGCGAGCCCGAGCTCGCGCGCGCCGCGACAGCCGTACTGTCGAAGATCACGGCCACCCTGCCCGACCGGCTGCAGCAGCAGACCATCCATGCGGTCTCGCAGGTTCATCGTTTCGAGCAGAGGGCCGTGCCGGATATCGACGTCGGCCTGCTACGCGAAGCCTGCTGGCAGGAGCAGGCCATCGTCATCGACTATGTCGACGCCGGGGGACAACACAGCGAACGGCGCGTGCTACCGCTTGGCATCGTCTATCTCGAACACGTTCTTGTGCTGCTTGGCTGGTGTTGCCTGCGCCAGGATTACCGCAAGTTTCGCATCGATCGCATCGCTGAAATGAGGGCGACGGACGAGAGTTTCCGACCCCGGCGCGTGCCTATGCTGCGCGACTTCATCGCCCGCATGAATGCCGGGACACCGATCGCGGCGCCGGCCCGCCACAACGGATAGGCCGTGTCGTGCACGCGGACTTTGAGCATTCCGGAAACGACATAGAGGCGTTCGTCGCCCTTGTGGCGTTCGACGCCGATGCGTTTTGCGACAATCCGCGTCGTCTTGCCGACGGTCGGCCGCGTGGTAGCGCACCAGCACCACGCGGCTGATCCTAAAACGAAAAAGGCGTGGCACACCCGAAAGTGAGCCACGCCTTGCCGCACCGAGATGCGGTCTTGCCCTGGGAGGCAGCTCTATTCGGCGGGCTGCAGGCCCTGCACCGGGCTTTCCGGCAGCGCCCGACCACCAAGGGTCGCGGCAAGCTGGGCCTCGTCCAGTTCGCCTTCCCATTTTGCGACGACGATGGTCGCAACCGCATTGCCGACGAAATTGGTCAGCGCCCGGCATTCCGACATGAAGCGGTCGATGCCGAGGATCAGCGCCATGCCGGCGACCGGCACCGCCGGCACAACCGAAAGCGTAGCGGCAAGCGTGATGAAGCCCGCGCCGGTGATGCCGGCAGCGCCCTTGGAGCTCAGCATCGCCACCAGCAGCAGCAGCACCTGATCACCGAGCGACAGCGGAATGTCGGTCGCCTGGGCAATGAAGAGCGCGGCGAGCGTCATGTAGATGTTGGTGCCGTCGAGGTTGAATGAATAACCGGTCGGAATCACCAGGCCGACGACCGAGCGCTTGCAGCCGGCCTTCTCCATCTTGCTCATCAGACCCGGAAGCGCCGCTTCCGAGGACGACGTGCCGAGAACCAGCAGCAGTTCCTCCTTGATGTAGCGCAGGAGCGCGACGATCGAGAAGCCGTTGTAACGGGCGACCGCGCCGAGCACGACGAAGACGAAGAGCAGCGAGGTGACGTAGAACGTGCCGATCAGCATCGCCAGATTGGCGATCGAGCCGACGCCGTACTTGCCGATGGTGAACGCCATGGCGCCGAAGGCGCCGATCGGCGCCGCCTTCATCAGGATCGCGACCAGCTTGAAGATCGGCAGCGTCAGCGCATGCAGGAAGTCGACGACCGGCTCAGCCTTCTTGCCGACCATGGCAAGCGCCAGGCCGAACAGGACGGAGATGAACAGCACCTGCAGGATGTCGCCTTCGGCGAACGCGCCGACGAGCGTCGTCGGTATGATGTTCATCAGGAAGCCGGTGATCGACTGCTCATGCGCCTTGTCGGCGTAGGACGTGACCGCCTTGACGTCGAGCGAGGCGGGATCGATGTGCATGCCTGCACCCGGCTGCACCACATTGGCGACGATAAGGCCGATGATGAGGGCCAGCGTCGAGAACGTCAGAAAGTAGATCATCGCCTTGCCGGCGACCCGACCGACCTTGGCAAGATCGGTCATGCCGGCAATGCCGGTGGCAACCGTCAGGAAGATGACGGGCGCGATGATCATCTTCACCAGCCGGATGAAGGCGTCGCCAAGCGGCTTCAGCTGCGTGCCGATCTCGGGGTAGAAATGGCCGAGCAGGATGCCCGCTGCGATCGCCGCCAGGACCTGGACATAGAGATGACGATAGAAGGGTGTCTTGCCGCGCGGTTCCGCGGATTGGTCGATAATCATGATATCCTCCACTAAGCCCAGTCCGGCGTCGTGCCGGGCCTCCCGGGCCATTTTCAGAAGCGCGACAGCTCGGGCTGTCATGAGGACGTCATTTGCAATGGGCGTGCCAGATCGTGGCGCGCACCATCATGCCATTGAAATATCGGTCTATTTTATTGATGGCTGGTTCGGACACACGAAAATTTGAGCGGATATCCGCACAACGCATATGGAAATATGAGCGGAATAATGCACAATTCCGCCATGACAATGCCTGCCTCTGCCCCATTGAAAGCCGGAGATCTCGACCGGAATATGCGCCGTTCCTGGCTGATTTTCGCCGTGGTCGCGGTGGCGCTGCTCAGCGCCGGTCTCTTTGTCGCCGGCGAGTATGGACGAAACAAGGCGTTGGCGGCGGTCGATATCCAGAGCCGCATCGACGCCAATCTCAAGGCTTCGCTGCTGCGGGCTGTGCTGGAGCGCCAGCGCGCCCTGCCGCTGGTTCTGGCCGACGACGTCGAGGTGAAGGCCGCGCTCGAAAAAGGGGCCGCGCCGTCGCTGCAGCGCCTCGACCAGAAGCTCGAGGCGCTGGCCGAAAATACCAACGCGGCGGTGATCTACGCGATCGGTCTTGACGGCGTGGCGGTTGCGGCCAGCAATTGGCGCGAGCCCACCAGTTTCGTCGGCAACGATTATGCCTTCCGCGAATATTTCCGCATGGCGATGCGCGACGGCAAGGCCGAACATTTCGCCATGGGCAACGTCAGCAAAAGGCCGGGCCTTTACATTTCGAGACGGGTCGACGGGCCCGCCGGCCCGATCGGCGTCGTCGTCGCAAAGCTCGAATTCGACGGGGTCGAGGCCGACTGGCTCGCTTCCGGCAAGCCTGTCTATGTCACCGACCGGCGTGGCATCGTGCTCATCACCAGCTTCCCCTCCTGGCGGTTCATGACCACCCGCAACATTCCGGCCGACCGTCTTGCCGCCATCCGCAACAGCTTGCAGTTCGGCGACGCCTCGCTGCTGCCCCTGCCGTTCCGGCGGATCGAGCCGACCAGCGACGGCTCGAGCATGCTGACGGCGCTCCTGCCCGGGAGCAGCGAGAAGCAGTTCCTGAGGGTCGAGACCATGGTTCCCTCGACCAGTTGGCGCCTGGAGCAACTCGCTCCGCTCGACGACGCCCTGAGCGCGGCGAGCCGTGAAGCGCGGTTGCTGGCGCTGGCCGCCCTTGTGCCGCTTCTGGCGCTTGGCGCCTTTCTGCTTCGCCGCCGTCAGTCGTCGATGTTGGCTGCCAACAAGGAACGCGCCGCGCGCGACGAACTGGAGCGACGGGTGACCGAGCGCACGCAGGATCTGAGCCTCGCCCGCGATCATCTCGAAACCGAGATCGCCGACCACCGGCGCACCGGCGAAAAATTGCAGGCCGTGCAGCAGGAACTGGTCCAAGCGAACCGGCTGGCGATCCTCGGCCAGGTGGCGGCCGGCGTCGCCCACGAGATCAACCAGCCGGTTGCAACCATCCGCGCCTATGCCGACAACGCCCGCACGTTCCTCGACCGTGGACAAAAACAAACCGCCGTCGAAAACCTCGAAAGCATCGCAGCCCTGACCGAGCGGGTCGGCACCATCACCGACGAGCTGCGCAGCTTTGCCCGCAAGGGCCGCTTCGTTGCCGAGCCGACGGCCATGCGCGAGGTGATCGAAGGGGCCCAGCTTTTGCTTCGCAGCCGCTTTGCCGGCCGCATGGACGCGATCGTCGTCGATCTGCCGGAGAACGGCCTCAGCGTGCACGGCAACCGCATCCGTCTGGAACAGGTGCTGATCAACCTGCTGCAGAATGCGCTAGAGGCACTCGGCGATCGGCCGGACGCGAAAATCCAGGTGCGTTGCGAGGTCGATGCCTCCGACACGGTCTTGCTTGTGGTCGCAGACAACGGCCCCGGCATCAGTCCCGACATCCTTGAAGACCTGTTCACTCCGTTCAACACCTCGAAGGAACAGGGGCTCGGCCTCGGCCTTGCGATCTCCAAGGAAATTGTCGTCGACTACGGCGGCGACATTGCCGTCGAGACGGGCCCTGAGGGCACCGTCTTCACCGTGCGACTGAAGAGGGCCTGAGCGATGCAGCAATCCGTATGCCTTGTCGACGACGACGGCGACCTCCGCAAGGCAATGAAGCAGACGCTCGAACTGGCCGGCCTCGGCGTCACGGACTTCCCCGGTGCGGCGGAAGCGCTCGCCATGCTCGATCCCGACTTCGGCGGCATCGTCATCAGCGATATTCGCATGCCGGGGATCGATGGCCTGACATTGTTTCGCCGCGTCTCAGGCTTTGACCGCGACCTTCCCGTCATCCTGGTCACGGGCCACGGCGACATTCCGATGGCCGTGCAGGCCCTGCAGGACGGCGTCTACGATTTCATCCCCAAGCCCTTCGCCGCCGACCGGCTGGTACAGAGCGCGCGGCGCGCGCTCGAAAAACGCCGGCTGGTGATGGAGAACCGCGCGCTGAAGCGCGCAGCCGAAGTGGCCGGCGAAAGCCTGCCGCTGATCGGCCAGACGCCGGTCATGGAACGGCTGCGCCAGACCTTGCGGCATATCGCCGACACCGACGTCGATGTGCTCGTCGCCGGCGAGACCGGCAGCGGCAAGGAAGTGGTGGCGACGCTCCTGCACAATTGGAGCCGGCGCCGCGACGGCAACTTCGTCGCGCTCAACTGCGGCGCGCTGCCGGAGACGGTGATCGAGAGCGAACTGTTCGGCCATGAGCAGGGCGCCTTTACCGGCGCCTTGAAGAAGCGCATCGGCCGTATCGAACATGCGAGCGGCGGCACACTTTTCCTCGACGAGATAGAGGCAATGCCGCCGGCAACGCAGGTGAAGATGCTGCGCGTGCTTGAAGCCCGCGAAATCACGCCGCTCGGCACCAATTTGGTCCGCCCGGTCGATATCCGCGTGATCGCCGCAGCCAAGATCGATCTCGGCGACCCGGCGCAGCGCGGCGACTTTCGGGAAGATCTCTATTTCCGCCTGAACGTCGTCACCCTGTCGATCCCGCCGCTGCGCGAGCGCCGGGACGATATCCCGCTGCTCTTTTCGCATTTCCTGACGCGCGCGGCAGAGCGCTTCAAGCGCGAGGTGCCCGACGTCTCTCCGGCCGTGCGCCATCACCTGATGTCGCATTCCTGGCCCGGCAATGTGCGCGAGCTGTCGCATTTTGCCGAACGGGTCGCCCTTGGCGTCGAGGGCCCGCTTGGACAAACGCCGGCGAGCGCGACAACATCCGCTGCTGCCCTGCCCGAAAGGCTGGAGCGCTACGAGGCGGAGATTCTCAAAGAAGTGCTGCGGGCGCAGCGCGGCGACGTCAAGGCGACGATCGAGGCACTCGGCATTCCGCGCAAGACCTTTTACGACAAGCTGCAACGGCACGGCATCAACCGCGCCGACTATGCCGAGCGCCCGGCATCCGAAAAGCCCGGTCGCTAAGGCATTTCCAGAAAATATGCGCAGCACTTTTCCGCCAGGAGATGCGCGAAGAGAGCGTGCGAACAGCAATGGGCCTGGCGCGCGATCAACAGGCGAAGGGCACAACCGCCGGATTAGCGCTTGACGGCGCGTCCTCATCGATGGCTATCTCAAGACATTCACCAGGGGGGTCCCGTCAAGGGGCTGAGATTCTGCTGGTCGGAACGGCTTTTGCCGACCGAGGCGCAGTGACCCGTTGAACCTGATCCAGTTCATACTGGCGTAGGGACGGTGCAGACATCGACGCCACGATTCCGTCATTCGCGCGGAGTTTCGGGGCGGACGTGTCTTTTCCTTCCGGCTTCAGAACTGGGTCTCCAACCGCAAACTTGGAGCCTCGTCATGAATATTGCCACAAAACCCGCGGACCTCTCCGTCACCAAGGGCCCGCTTCCTGCCTCGAAGAAGGTCTACAAGCCGGGCACGATCCATCCCGATATCCGCGTGCCGATGCGCGAGATCGCCCTGCACCCGACGTCGGGCGAGCCGCCGGTCACGGTCTATGATGCCTCCGGACCCTACACGGTCGAAGACGCAAACATCCGCATCGAGGATGGGCTGCCGCGACCGCGGCGCAACTGGATCGTCGCGCGCGGCGATGTCGAGGCCTATGATGGGCGCAGCGTGCGCCCCGAGGATAACGGCTTTGCCACGGGCGACCGGCTGACGCCGACGTTTCCCTTCCGCCACGCGCCACTGCGCGCGACCGGAAGGCGCGCGGTGACACAGCTTGCCTATGCGCGCGCCGGCATCATCACGCCCGAGATGGAGTTCGTCGCGATCCGTGAAAATCTCGGTCGCGACGCGGCCCGCGCCACGGCACGCGACGGCGAGAGCTTCGGCGCCCAAATCCCCGACCACGTCACGGCGGAATTCGTCCGCCAGGAGATTGCCAGCGGCCGTGCCGTGCTACCGGCCAACATCAACCACCCGGAATCCGAACCGATGATCATCGGCCGCAATTTCCTGGTGAAGATCAACGCCAATATCGGCAATTCCGCCGTCACCTCCTCGATGGCCGAAGAGGTCGAGAAGATGGTCTGGGCAACGCGCTGGGGCGCCGACACGGTCATGGACCTGTCGACCGGGCGCAACATCCACAACATCCGCGAATGGATCATCCGCAACTCGCCGGTGCCGATCGGCACCGTGCCGCTCTACCAGGCGCTGGAAAAGGTCAACGGCATCGCCGAGGACCTGACATGGGAGGTCTATCGCGACACGCTGATCGAGCAGGCGGAACAGGGCGTCGACTACTTCACCATCCATGCCGGCGTCCGGCTCCACTACATCCCGCTGACTGTCAACCGTGTCACGGGCATCGTCTCGCGCGGTGGCTCGATCATGGCCAAGTGGTGCCTGCATCACCACAAGGAGAGTTTTCTCTACGAGCACTTCGAGGAGATCTGCGACATCTGCCGCGCCTATGACGTGTCGTTTTCGCTCGGCGACGGCCTGCGCCCCGGTTCGATCGCCGACGCCAACGACGCCGCGCAATTTGCCGAACTGGAGACGCTCGGCGAACTGACGAAGATCGCCTGGGCCAGGGACTGCCAGGTGATGATCGAAGGTCCGGGCCATGTGCCGATGCACAAGATCAAGGAGAACATGGACAAGCAGCTCGCCGTGTGCGGCGAGGCGCCGTTCTATACATTGGGGCCGCTGACGACCGATATCGCGCCCGGCTACGACCACATCACGTCCGGGATCGGGGCGGCGATGATCGGCTGGTTCGGCACCGCCATGCTCTGCTACGTCACGCCGAAGGAGCATCTGGGCCTGCCCGACCGCAACGACGTCAAGGTGGGCGTCATCACCTACAAGATCGCCGCCCACGCCGCTGATCTTGCCAAGGGGCATCCGGCCGCCCGCACCCGCGACGACGCCTTGTCGCGCGCTCGTTTCGAGTTCCGCTGGGAGGACCAGTTCAACCTGTCGCTCGACCCGGAGACGGCGCGTTCGTTCCACGACGAGACCTTGCCGAAGGAGGCGCACAAGGTCGCGCACTTCTGCTCGATGTGCGGCCCGAAGTTCTGCTCGATGCGGATCTCGCACGACATCCGCGCCGAGGCGCAGAAGGAAGGCTTTCAGGCGATGGCGGCGAAATATCGCGAGGGTGGCGACCTCTATATGCCAGTGGAGGTCGCTGTGGCCGAAGGTTAGCGACGACGGCAGCAGGGGTCATTTTTGTCGGGCATCGCTATTTGTCACGGGTGCGCACCCTTCTTCCGTCATGCTCGGGCTTGGCCCGAGGATGACCGGTGGGAGTGCCTTGACGTTCGACAGCCCGGTAGTTGTGACGCGCCCTCCCTATGGCCGGCCCGCAATCTTGCTGACCACATCAAGCAAAACATTGGCGCCGGCGACGAGATCGGCCGGAGCCGTGTGTTCACGCGGATTGTGGCTGATGCCATCGCGGCTTGGCACGAAGATCATCGCCGCCGGCGCAGTACGGGCGATCATCTGGGCGTCGTGGCCGGCACCCGAGGTCATGCGCCGGCTCTTCAGCCCACGGGCGCTTGCCGACGTCTCGATCATCCCGACGATCGCACGATCGAATGTCACCGGCTCGAAGCGGGCCAGCCGCTCGACGGTGACCGTCACGCCTTCCTCCGCAATGATCCTGCGCAATTCCTCCGCAAGCGTATTTTCCAGCGCCTGCAGGCGCTCCTCGTCCGGGTCGCGCAAGTCGACGGTGAAGACCGCGCGCAAGGGATGACGTTGATCGCGTCCGGCTCGAAGCGCATGGTGCCAACCGTCGCCACGCTCGGGGCGTTCGACCGCGCGATATGATCACGCAGGAACAGGCCGACGCGGGCCGCCGCAAGGCCGGCGTCGCAACGCATCACCATCGGCGTGGTGCCCGCGTGGTTTGCGACGCCGTCGATGGTGATGCGCTGCCAGGAAATCCCCTGCAGGTTTTCGACGGCGCCGATCGGTGTCGCTTCGCGCTCCAGCACCGGCCCCTGTTCGATATGCAACTCGACATAGGCATGGGGTTTCAAGGCGCCAGGCTCGACGGCAGCGGCATAGCCGATGCGCGCCAGTTCCGACCCGAGTGTCGTGCCATCGGTGCCAATCGTCGCAAGCGCCGCCTCGGTGGCAATGCCCCCGACATGCACCAGCGAGCCCAGCATGTCGGGCGCGTAGCGCACGCCCTCCTCGTTGGTAAAGGCGGCGACGGCGATCGGCCGCGCTGGCGCAAAACCCTGCTCCCTCAGCGTTTCGATCACCTCGAGCCCGGCCAGGACACCGTAGCAGCCATCGTAGATACCGGCATTGATGACCGTATCGATGTGCGAACCGAGCATCAGCGCCGGCTGTCCGGCGTTTTCTTCGCTCTGCCACAGGCCGAAGATATTGCCGATGCGATCGATGACGACATCAAGGCCTGCGGCCTCCAGCCATGCAACAAGGCGATCCCGCCCCTGCTTTTCGGTGTCGGACGCGGCGAGCCGCGTCAGCCGGCCCTGATCGTCCCGCCCGATGGCGCCGAGTTCGTCGATATGCGCCAGCAGGCGCCCGGCGTTGATGGAAGAATGAGACATCTATGCGTTGCTTTCGAATATGCGGATGCTTGCAGTGCGTCGGTCATTGCCCGGCATCCGGAACCGCCAGCCGCTGCCGGGCGATTTCCGCATGGAAGCGGGCACCGAAGATCAGCGCATCGTCGTTGAAGTCGTAGGTTGGATTGTGCAGCGGCGCGGACTGGGTGCCGTTGCCGATGAAGACGAAGCAGCCCGGGACATGGGCGAGAAACCGCGCGAAATCCTCCGAGCCGGTCATCGGTTCGGCGGCAACGCCGACATTCTCCGCTCCGAACACCACGCCGGCCGCCGAAAATGCATGGTCGACAAGTGCCGGATCATTCTGGAGGGGAACGAACTCGCGCGTGTAGTTTACCTCGACCGCGCAGCCATAGGCATCCGCCGTCCCCTTGGCGATCGTGCGCATCTGCTCTTCGATCCTGGCGCTTACCTCGGGCCGAAAGCTGCGGGCATCGCCGAGAATGCGGGCAAGACCCGGAAGCGCGTTGCGCGTGCCGTCGGTGATCACTTCCGTCACCGAGACGACGGCGATATCGGCGGGCGACAGCCTGCGCGAAACGATGGTCTGCAGATTGACCACGGTGGCGCAGGCAGCGACCAGCGTTTCGTTGCCGGCATGCGGCCGGGCCGCGTGACCGCCGACGCCCCTGAGCGTGATTTCGAAATTGTCCTCGGCGGACATGATCGCGCCCGGACGCGTCTCGAACTTTCCGACCGGAAGGCCGGGCATGTTGTGCAGGCCGTAGATCTCGTCGAAGGCAAAGCGCTCCATCAGGCCATCGGCGAGCATGGCTTGCGCGCCCTTGCCCCATTCCTCGGCCGGCTGGAAGATGAAGCGCACGGTGCCATCGAAGCCGCCCTCCTCGGCCAAAAACTTGGCCGCCCCGAGCAGCATGGCCGTGTGACCGTCGTGACCGCAGGCATGCATGGTGCCCGGCCGGGTGGAGCAATACGCGGCGGTCCCCTGCTCGGTTATGCGCAACGCGTCCATGTCGGCGCGCAGCGCTATCGCGCGGTTTCCCGCGCCGCGCCTGAGCGTGCCGACGACGCCGGTACCGCCAACATTTTCTGCGACCTCGTCCAGACCGAACGCCCGGAGCTTTGCGGCGACAAAGGCCGCCGTGCGTTTCTCCTCGAAGCCAAATTCCGGGTGGGCGTGCAGATCGCGGCGCCATGCGGTCATCTCGGCCACGAGCCTCTCGACATCCACGTTTGTCATCGGTTTCACACCCTTTCCACGCTCAAGGTGCCGGCGACAGCCGAGGCTGGCAGACCGACCAGTTCCTCATAGCGCTCGGGGTCCGTGGCGCCCTCCGTATTGATCACCAGGATCCGCGAGCTGGCATCGAGCCCCAGGGTGGCACGCATGTTCGCATCCCCGGCGACGGTGACTAGGCCGGCGAGACCAACGCCACCGCTCTCGCCGGCGACGATGGCCGGATCTGCACCTGTCGGGCGCGCCAGACGGTTCATGATGGAAACGGCATCCTCCTCGTCGACGGTCATGAAGGCGCAGGCGACACGCGAAAGAATACGCCAGGCGACAAGCGAAGGCTCGTAGCATTCGAGCATGGCCATGACGGTCGGCTCGCCATGCGCCACCTTCACAGGATGCCCGGCCTTGGCCGTTTCCAGGAGGCATGCGGCGCGCGCCGGTTCGACGACGACGAAGCGGGGCCGATCCTTGCCGTAGCGCAGCGCCAGATGGCCGGCCGTTGCCGCCGCAATGCCACCGACGCCCGCCTGGACGAAAACATGGGTCGGCGGCGCGACCATTTCCCGTAGCGCCTCGCACAGGAGCGCCGTGTAGCCCTGCATGACGAGACCGGGGATATGTTCGTAGCCCGGCCAGGACGTGTCGGACACAACAGTCCAGCCGCGCTCGCCACAGACCTTCGCTGCAAATTCGACCGAGTCGTCGTAGGTTCCCTCGACCCGGACGATCTCGGCGCCATATTGCGCGATCGCCTCTATGCGTTTGCGGCTGACGCCCTGGTGCACGAAGATCACCGACTTCGCGCCGACCAGTTGCGCCCCCATCGCGACCGAGCGGCCGTGATTGCCGTCCGTTGCGCAGCCGAACGTCATTTCCCGTGCCACCGCCCTGATGTCGGGATGCGCCAGATCGTCTACATCGACGTTGCGGCCGGTCCGCTTGCGCGCCGCCTCCAGCACCAGCCGGATCACGGCATAGGATCCGCCAAGCGCCTTGAAGCTGCCGAGCCCGAGGCGGTGGCCTTCATCCTTGACGAAGAGCGCCCCGACGCCGAGTTCGGCCGCGAGCGCCGGAAGCGAGTGAAGCGGCGTCTCGCGATGATCGTCCCGGCGAGACAACATGCGCTCGACCTCCGCTGCCGCCGGGATCGAGAGAATCTCGGCGTCTTCGGGCAAAAGCGGCGATCCGAAATCGACGTGATGGTTGCGAATGAGCATGGGGCAATCTCCTCGTTTCGTGAAGTTCTATTTCACCGGACGAGAGAAATGCGCTCTAATTGGCGTCATCAGATGCAAGTTTGTAAACCAGCACGAGGACATGATGGCCGCTTCCAAGACCGCATCGGCGGCGCTCGATCGCTTCGATCTCGCGATCCTTTCGATCCTGCAGCAGGACAACACCACGCCACAACGGCAGATCGGCGAAGCGGTCAACCTGTCAGCGCCGGCCGTGCAGCGGCGGATCAAGCGCATGGAGGAGAGCGGCGTCATCCGCGCCAACGTCGCCGTGATCGACCCGGCCCGCGTCAACCAGGCGCTGACGATCTTCGTCGAGGTGGAAGTGGAAAGTGAGCAGATCGCGCTTTTGGATGCGGCCAAGGCCGCCTTTTCGGCCGCACCCGAAGTACAGCAATGCTACTACGTCACCGGCGACGTCGATTTCATGCTGGTCGTGATCGTGCCGACGATGGGCGACTACGAAGCCTTCACCCGCCGCATGTTTTTCGGCAACCCGAACATCCGGCGGTTCCGGACGTTCGTCACCATGGACCGCGTCAAGGTCGGCCTGTCCGTACCGGTGGACAAGCCGCGCTGAGCGTTATTTGACGCCGGCAAGCGCCTTCTTCTCGGCTTCCGCGTCAAGGGGTCCGCCGGCACCGATCGAAGTCAGGTAGGCATCGACGGTTTCCAGCGACGACGCCGGCGCAAAGCCTTCACCGGCTTCCGGCGTGACGATCGCAAGCTGCGTCCGCCAGCCGCTGTCGCTGCGGCAAGCCACCGAGACGAAGTCTGGCAGGTTCGGCCGCTTCAACTCGTATTCGCGGCAAAGCTGCTGGCCGCCGGTCTCAAAGGTCGAAACCAAACGCAGCTGTCCGTCGCCGAGGGCCAGTTCCTCACCCGATGCACGCTGGTCGAGAATGCCGGCGACGGCCGGATCGACCAGGCCGGCGACCTCGGGGCTGCCGATACCCGTCTGGCCTGCGCCGCCCAGAAAATATCCACCGACACCACCGACGACGATCAGCAGCGAGGCGGCCAGAGCCATCATTCCCTGCGACAGGGGCCGCTGTGGTTGCGCGTGTGCTTCTGGCCGACGGAAGGCAACGACGTTGTCCGCGTTGGCACGATCGTCGGCGGCAGCCGTTGCCGCCATCCTGTCATCGTCGTGCCGCGCTGCGGCTTCGGCGGCCATTGCGCGCACTTTGTCTGCCAGATGATCGGGAACCGGCTCGTCGAGCAGCGGCTTCAGGGCTTCGCTCGAAGCGGCGCGCGTCTCCATGAACATCGCAACGCGTGCCATCAATTTGTCGTCCGTTTCGAGCGCCGCCTCGACAAGGCGCGTCGTCTCCTCGTCGAGCTCGCCATCGGCGAATGCCATCAGGATTTCGTCGGTGAATTCCATGTCGCTCATCTTGCCCCGCCTCTCATATCCGGTGAACGCGCGGCTGGCGGTTCTATTCCCGCCGCCTCAGCAAGATTCTTGCGGGCGCGCGCAAGCCTGCTCATGACAGTGCCGATGGGAATGCCGAGAACCTCGGCCGCCTCCTTGTAGGAGAGGTCCTCGACGCAAGTCAAAAGCAGCACCTCGCGCTGTTCCAGCACGAGGCCGTCGATGGCGGTCGCCACGTTCTTCAGCGTCATGCGCGCTTCCGAGCCCGCCTCGCCGGAGGCAACAGCAAGCTCCGGCTGGGCATCGATTTCTTCGGTCGGCCCCGCCGTTTTCTGCCGGCGAAGCTGATCTATCCACAGATTGCGCAGAATGCGGAACATCCAGGCGTCGAAGCGCGTGCCCTCCTCGAACCGCTCCGAACCAACGAGCGCCTTCTCGCAGGCGGCCTGCACGAGGTCGTCGGCGAGATCGCGCGAACGGCATAGCGAGATGGCGAAGCGGCGAAGGTTCGGTAGGAAAGCCACCAGGCGTTCGCCGAAGGCGATGTCCTGTTCAGTCATTTCGCGTTCCTTCCGGCGCTTCGACGGGCACGCGGGGGAATAATTTGTCGATTCATCCGTTGAGCGATATGGGAAGCACACGCAAATGTCACCACCGGCGGGCCAGCCTTTCACGGTAAGCTGATCCACCCCGGCGCGGTCGGGACGAGGAGAATGCCTTGAAGAAACACCTGCTCCGATTGACGGCCGCATCGATCTGCGGCCTGGTTGTCGCCCATGGCGACATCGTCGCATCCGGCGTGGCCGGCTCCTCCACCAGCAGTTCTTTCGGCTTCATCACGCCGGCCCATGCGGACGACGACGATGGCGGCGGAGACGATGATGATGGCGGCGGTGGTGGCGGCGGCTCGTCATCGAACCGGTCATCCGATCGCGGATCGAGCGGCACCTGGCGCGGTGGCGGCAATCTCCTCGATCTCTTCCGGGGTGCACCGGAAAAACGCGTCGCCCGACGCCCGCCGCCTGTGCGCAAACCAACCCATGTTCCCGGCGAAATCATCGCGATCGGCCTCGACGAAGCCGCGATCCAACGCCTCGGCGAACGTGGCTTCACAACGCGGGGGCGCCAATCCCTTGGCCTTTCCGGGTCCGAGATCGTCAAGCTTTCGGTGCCCACGGGCATGACGCTCGATGCCGCGCGCCAGGAAGTCGCCGCTGCCGCACCCGGTGCCGTTGCCGATCTCAACCATTATTTCGATCCGAACGAGGGGAGCGCCGAGCCCGCTCCCTGCGGTGAAGGCCGCTGCGCGCTGGTGCGCACGGCGATCGGCTGGCCCGCACCCGATGCCGGCAGGGCCTGCACCGCCGCTGGTCCGATCGGGCTGATCGACACGGCAATCAACCCCGACCACCCAGCACTTCAGGGCGTCGACCTCGACATCATCCGGCTGGCGGCCGACGAAGCGCCTGAGTCCGGGCGCCAGCACGGCACGGCTGTTGCCGCTCTCATCGCCGGCCGGCAGGACAGCCGCGCGCCCGGTCTGCTGCGCGATGCACGCGTGATCGCGGTCGACGCCTTCCAGAAAACGAACGGCGACGCCGATGTCGCCGAGAGCTATGATCTCATCAGGGCGATCGATCTTCTGGCATCGCGCCGCGTGACTGTGATCAACATGAGCCTGTCAGGCCCGCACAACCAGTTGCTCGAAAAGACCGTCGGGCTGGTTGCCGAGCGCAACATCCTCCAGGTCGCGGCCGCCGGCAACGATGGCCCAAGGGCAAAGCCCGTCTATCCCGCCGCCTACCCCGAACTGATCGCGGTGACCGCCGTCGACCGCAATTTCCGCCCCTATCGCCGCGCCGCGCAGGGAGAGCATATCGACGTTGCGGCGCTTGGCACCGGCGTCTGGACGGCCGCGTCCGTCGATGGTGGCCGGCCGCGCACCGGCACGTCATTCGCCGCTCCGTTCGTGACCGCAGCCGTCGCCATCCTCAGGGCTTCGAACCCTTCGCTTTCGGCCGAGGAGATCGGCAAGCTCGTGGCGCAAACCGCAGACGATGTCGGCGCGCCCGGCAAGGATCCCGTATTCGGCTGGGGCGTTCTCAACGCGCGCGAGCTTTGCCGTTCATAGTGGCGGGCTTTTTCGCCGCTCCCTGGCGGCAGGACGTCCCGTATCGAGCCCATAAAGAAGCTCCGGCGGAAAGAAGGTGTCGCATTGCGCACCTCCTTTCCGCCGGAGCCGTCATGCCTGGTTCAATCAGGCCGCAAGTCCTCGCTCGGTCAGGAGCATGCCGACCCGGACCATGCGCACCGCATCCTCTGCCGCTCGGACCAGCAGCTTCGGTGCCGCGTTGATCGCATCATCGAGACTGCAGGGCGCCTTCAGGATCGAGGCGAAGGCGTCGATGCCATGCTCGAAGTTCAAGGTAACACCCTTGCCGATGGTGCCGGCGAGCGCAATCACCGGACGTCCGGCCTCCTTGGCGCGGTGACCGACTTCCGCCGGCACCTTGCCGAACGGCGTCTGACCATCAAGGCTGCCTTCCGCCGTGATGATGAGATCCGCCCTCGCGATCATGCTGTCGAGATCGAGATATTGCATGACGATGTCGTAGCGCGGATGCAGCGTGCCGCCGAGCAGCCCGAGGATGGCGGCACCGAGACCGCCCGACGCGCCGGCGCCAGGAGCACTGCCGACCTCGATGCCGGTGGCGCGGTGAATTGCCGCCGCATAGGTTTCCATCGCATCGGCCAGAACCTCGACCTGCGCGGGCGTTGCCCCTTTCTGCGGGCCGAAGACCCGGGCAACGCCGCGTTCGCCGAGAAGCACGTTGTGCCAGTTGACGGCCGCATCGATACGAACATCCGCAAGGCGCGGGTCGCGGGCGGAAAGATCGATGTGGGCCAGCCTGCCGAGCGCGCCGCCGCCGGGTGACAATGGCAAGCCATCCTTGTCGATGAGCGCGATGCCCAGCGCCTGCGCCATGCCAGCGCCGCCGTCATTGATGCCGCTGTCGCCGCAACCAAGCAGGATGCGGCGCGCGCCGGCGTCGAGCGCCGCCCGGATCAGTTCGCCAACGCCGTAGCTCGAGGTGATGCAAGGGTTGCGGCGATCGCGCGGCACCAGCCGGAGGCCGGCGGCAGCCGCCATTTCGATGATGGCGACCGGTTCGTCCTGGCCGCCGAGAAACCCGAAATGCGACAGGACCGGCGTGCCGAGCGGCCCGGTGACGACGCATTCGTGCAGCGTGCCACCGGTGACGGCGACCAGGGCCTTGGTAAAACCCTCGCCGCCATCGACCATCGGCACCTTCAGAACCCGTGCCTGAGGGCAGGCGCGCAGCACGCCCTTCTCGATGCAATCGGCCGCTTCTTCCGCCGACAGACTTTCCTTGAAACCAGACGGTGCAACCAGAATGGTTAGTGTCATGTGACAGTCTCCTTGCGTTTTTGTGACAATGCGGATGCAAGGGAGAAACGGCAGCTCCAAGGGTTTATTCCGCGCGATACGAAACTATTTCGCCGCCTATGCAAAAAAATGAAAAGGCCGGAGCTTGCGAGCGCCGGCCTTTCCTAAATTCAATATTTTCAGTCGCTTATATCACGCGCCGAAACCCATCAACGGCCAGATGAAGACGGCGACAAGCGTCAGAAGCCCGATGAAGGGGACAAGCAGCATGGCTGCGAGCCGCATCAGATCCGCGGGTGTGAAAGCGGGCGGTTCCATGCCCCCGAAGAGAGCGACGGGCTTGGCCGAAACCATCAGCGTCTGGCAGAATCCGCTACCAAGGGTTGCTGCCATGATGAGCACGGCCGGGTCGACGCCAAGGCCGGCGAGCGGCAGAGCGAGCGCCGGGATCAGCACCGTCGCCCGCGCCGTCCGCGAGGCGACGACGATGTGGGCCAATGTCGCGAGGATCACCGTGAACAGGATCACCAGCCAGGCCGGCGGCTTGCCGACAAGGCTGAGCACGCCGATGGCGCGCTCGGCAAGCAACGCAGCAGTGCCGGTGCTCATCAGCGCCTCGCCGATGACGAGCGTGCCGGCGAGGAACAGCAAAAGGTTCCACTCGACAGTCTTCAGCGCCTTGCGAAACGGCATGCCCGAAACCTTTTCCGACGCAATCACCAGGGCGCCGATCAACGCGACGAAGGGCAAGGCAATGCCGTGCAGGCCTGACGTCGCGAGCGCCAGAACGATCAGCGCCGTCACCGCAAGCAAGGTCTTTTCCTGTACGAGCAGCGGCTGTTTTTCGCCCCGCATGGCAGTCTCGAACTGGGCATTGCGGTCTTCGGCGCCAAGGAAGAACCTGAGGATGAGTCCGCAGGCAATCAGGCTGGTGATCAATCCGAAGGGCGCTGCCAGCAGCGCCCAGTCGAAGAAATCAGGCGCCTTGCCGCCACTGCGGCGGATGAAGTCGACCGCGACCAGATGTGCCCCGGCACCGGTGAGCGAAGCGGCGGCGGAGAGCAGGATCGCAGAGGGGAAAAGCAAGGCAAGCGCCCGGGTGACGCCCGGCCTGCCGATCGCTGCCGTCAGCCCCAGAAACACCGGCATGAAGATGGCCGCCCGCGCCGAAGTGGAAGGAATGATGAAGGCCGAGGCAGAGATTGTCAGCGTCAAGGCCCAGAACAGGCTCCTGACGCGGCGAAACGGCGCGAGCAGCCGGAAGGTGAGACGCTCCACAAGACCCGATGCCTGCAGCACCGAGGCGATGACGAAGGCGGCGATCATCAGCCAGACGATATCGTTGCCAAGGGCCGCAAACACCGCCTCTTCGCTGACCGTGCCCGTCGCGCCGAGCGCGAGCGCACCGGCCAGCGCCACCGGTGTTTCCGGCAGGTCGAAGATCGTCCAGCAGACCAGCGTGGTCGCAAAAACCATCAGCGCGAACCGCATCGGCAAGGTAAGCCCGTCGGCCGCGACGAAAATCAGGATCGCCGCGAAAAGAATGAGCATCGAGCCCGTCAACAGCCGCACCTGGCGCAGCGGCATCTGCGCGCCGAAATCGTGCCCTCCACTGGCCGAGGCGATGACGATGTCTCGCTCCGATGCAATTGCCCGAACGCTGGTCATGATGGCCCGATCCTTTTCTTCGTTCGGTCGGTTGGCGACAGCAGAGACGCGCGGCAACCGACCGTCATGGTCATTCGATGAGGACCTAACGGCGCCGGGCGAGGTTTATTCCCGGCAGTTACGCGCCGCGTTTCGATTTTTCCACCGCGGGAGAGATCGCCGGCGCGACCAAAAGGGTGCCTTTCAATGTGCTCGCCTTGCGCCATATCAATGCCGAGGTCGGCGATTGCTCCACAATCCTCAGCTCGCAGTTCACCGTTGAAGGAAACGAAACATGTTCGTCAGGGAATTGTCGCGTGAGGAGTGTATCGGCCTCGTCTCCTCCAATCACATCGGCCGGCTGGCCTGCGCCAGAAACGACCAGCCCTATGTCGTTCCCATTCAATATGCCTACAGCACCAACCGGCTCTATGGCTTCTCGATGCCCGGCCGGAAGGTCGACTGGATGCGCACGAACCCGCGCGTCTGCGTCGAGGTCGACGAATTGGCAGGACGGGAAAGCTGGAAGAGCGCCGTGATCTACGGCAGATATCGCGAACTGGCCGACACCAGAGAAGGGCACGATGAACACATGCACGCCTGGTCTCTGCTGGAAAAACGCACCAACTGGTGGGAACCGGGCGGCCTGAAGCCGGTCGAAGAGGGCGTTGCGGCTGCGTCGCATCACCTCTTCTTTGTCATCGATATCGACGAGATGACCGGGCGCGCCGCCGGCGAAGACCGGGTGGACCTCGCATCGCATTGACACGCAGACCCGAATTGGTCCGGCGAGACTGGCGGCGCTTCTCGCCGCCAGTCTCCAACAGTCGCGATCAGGCGCCCTTGCGGGCTACGACCGGTACGTAATGTTCAAGCTCCGGAGCCGGGAACTGCAAGGTCGCATTGATCTCGGCGGAGCGATAAAGGCCCATCAGCATCTCGACCACAGCCAGCCCGTCCTCAAAGGTCTCGAGCGGCTTCTGGCCCTTGCGGAAGCACTCGACCATGTGGCGGTTCTCGTCCGTATAGCCGTAGACGCCCGCCTCGTCCTCGAGCACCGGCATCAGCCCCTGCTCGGCATTCTGCTTCTCGACCAGATCCTCGCCTTCCGAACCCGTGACCTCGCGGGACATGAAGATCTTCAGGCCCGTGCTCAACGAGTTGTATTCGAGCGCGTATTCCGGCCCGAGCAGTTCGAGCTGGATGCGCAGCCCTGCGCCGACATAGGCCCAGGAGGTCGTCGCCTCGATCATCAGTTCGTTGCCGTCCTCATCTTCGAGCGTCACCGTGGCGCGGGCAAAATCCTCCGACGGGCGGTTGCGATAGTCGACATCGTTGCCGAAGCGCTTGCGCAGCTGTTCGGCATAATTGGGCCGCGTCCATTTCAGATTGGCGACCGTGCCGTTGACCGCCTTGATCTTCAGCGAATTGCGCGGCGCGCCGGGTGCCGTCAGCAGATAACGCGCCACCTCGACGCTGTGGCACATCATGTCGGAGAGCACCCCGCCGCCCTGCTTGTCGCCCTGCCAGAACCAGGGTTCGTGCGGTCCGGAATGCTCCTCTGCCGCGCGCGCCAGATAGGGCCTGCCGGTGGTGGAGGCGGCCCGGCGCCAGATGATTTCCTTGCCCCGCAGCACCGGCGTGCAGAACACCTGGTTTTCGAGATAGCCGTGGTTGAGGCCGGCATCTTCGGCAAGCGTCAGCATCTCGCGAGCTTCCGCCACCGTGCGCGCCAACGGCTTCTCGCAGGCGACCGCAAACACCTTGCTGCGGCCCGACTTTATCGCCCCGTGCAACGAGCGCATCACATCGAGGCGCGTGTAGTTCGGCGACAGGATCCAGATCGCATCGACGTCGTCAGCCGACAGCAGCGCTTCAAGGCTCTCATGCGTGCGGCAGGTGCCGAGCCCGAGTGCTTCGACTTCGCGCGCAAATTTCTCGCGGTTTTCCGCCTTGCGGCTGAAGACACCGGTCACTTCGACGTTGCGCACGCCGATCATCGACTTCAGGTGGAAGTGGGCGATGAAGCCGGTTCCGACGAAACCCACGCGCAGCGTCTGCTTCGGTAGCTGTGTCATTCTCTTCTCCCAGATTGTCAGGTTATTGCCGTGGCGAAGCGGTGCTGGCTCGAACGCTCAGCGCCGTCGGCAGCACGATGGGCGGGGCAAGGCCCACCTCCTCGCCGGAAAGCATGCGCAGCAGCAGCGACATCGCCGTCCGGCCGATGTCGGCGCGCGGCTGGGTCACGGTCGTCAGCGGCGGATAGAAGGCCTTACTCAGGTAGAGATCATCGAAGCCGACGACCGAGACATCGCCCGGTATGTCGCGGCCAAGGCGGCGCAGCTCATGGATGGCGCCGTAGGCCATTTCGTCGTTGGCGGCGAAAAGTGCCGTCGGCGGTTCGGACAGGGCAAACAGCTGTCCGCAGCAGAGCTGGCCGGTTTCGAGCAGATAGTCGCCGCGAACCTCATAGCCCTCGGGGATGGCAAGGCCGGCCTCCCGCATGGCGGCGCGATAACCGTCGCGCCGGTGAACGGCCATGACCTCGGGCAGAGGACCGGCGATATGGGCGATCTTGCGGTGGCCGAGCGCGATCAGGTGTTCGACCGCGGCTCTTGCCGCCGCGACATTGTCGACCTGCACATGCGGCAGCCCGGAAGCCTCGATCATTTCCAGCGCGACGACGACAGGCAGTTGCGCAAGGTCGCCCCCGACGTCTTGTCCTGCCGGCGGCAGCTTGCCCGTCATCAGGATCATGCCATCGGCATGACCGTCACGCAGCATGTTGAAATACTCCGTCTCGCGATCCGGGTCGTTTTCGGTGTTGCCCATCAGGACGGAGTAGCCAGCCTCGCGCGCCGTTGCCTCGACGCCCTTCAGGATGTCGAGATAGAACGGGTTGCCGACGTCGCGCACGACCAGCAGCACCGACATCGACTTGCGGGTGCGCAGGTTGCGGGCGCTGACATTCGGACGGTAGTTGAGCTCGCGGGCAAGCGCATGGATGCGCTGGCGCGTTTCGGCCGTCACCAGGCCAGAATCGCTGAGCGCCCGCGACACGGTCGCGACGGAGACGCCGGCGCGCTCGGCGATATCCTTGATCTTGGGCCGGTGGTCGCTCATGCGCGCATCGCCCTTCCCCGGCCATAGAACAGCATCAGCAGCAACAGCGTTGCGCCGAACACCATCTGGCGGCCGGATTCGTCGATGTTGACGGTGGTGAGGATGCCCTGGAGGATGACCAGCAGCAAGGCTCCGGCCATGGTGCCGGTGTAGCCACCCTTGCCGCCGGCAAGCGACGTGCCGCCGAAGACGACGGCAATGATCGAGGACAGCATGTATTGCTCGCCGACATTGGCAAAGGACGAGCCGGAATAGCCGAGCAGGCAGAGGCCGGCGATGGCCGCGAACATGCCTGATATCATGAAGGGGCCGATGCGCATGCGGCGGACCGGCACGCCGGCCATATAAGCCGCATGCTCGTTGGAACCGATCGCATAGATGCGATGGCCGAAAACCGTGCGGTTGAGCATGAACGCCATGAAAAGGCCAATGGCGATCCACAGCCAGATGATGCCGGGAATGCCGAGCGCCAGCGGCTGGGTGACGAAAGCGGAAAGGCCGGGGGCGGCGCGGCCGGAGGGAATGCCGTTGCGGATCACGACGAGCAGGCCCTGGAGCACGCCGAGCATGCCGAGCGTCATGACCAGCGGCGGGATGCGCAGCAGCGTCACGCCGAGGCCGTTGAGGAGCCCGAAGAAGGCGCCTGCCGCAAGGCAGGCGAGGATCGCCGGCAGGATGCCGCCATCGGCGCCGTTCATGACGTTGCCGGCGATGATCGCCGAGAGCGAGACCACGCCGCCGACGGAGAGGTCGATGCCTTCGCGGCCGCCGAGAATGACGACATTCTGGCCGGCGGCGACAATGCCGAGAAGGGAGGCGACGATCAGAAGCCGCAGGATCTGGTCGGCCGAGGCAAAGCCCGGCGAGAGGCTTTCGCCGAGAGCGAGCAGTGCCACGATCAGGAGCAGCGCGATCACCAGCGGCTGTTTGATGAACGAAACGACGGTGGTCATGCGCGTGCCCTCCGGCCGGCAAGCACGCCGGCCATCAAGACGAGAAGGATGGCGAGGCCCTGGACGAAGTTCTGCCACTCGGAAGGCGTGCCCATGAAGAAGACCAGCGAATTGACGAGGCCGATGGTCAGCGCCCCGAGCAGCGAGCCGACGACGGTTGTCCAACCGCCGGCAAGCGCACTGCCGCCGAGCACGACGGCTGCGACGCTGTAGAGCGTCATCTTGCTGCCGACGAGCGGATCGCCGCTCGCCGTATCGCCGGTGAGGCAGAAGGCAGCCAGCGCCGAAAACAGGCCGCAGAGCGCATAGCCCTTGATGCGCACAAGGACCACGGGAAGACCAGTCTGGTAGGCTGCCTGCTGGTCGTCACCGACGGCCAGGAGCTGGGTGACGAGGCGGGTGCGCGACAGGACGAAGAGCAGAAGCGCCAGTACCGCAAGCACATAGAAGACGAAGGGTAGGCCGAGCAGCCTGCCGCCATAGCTGCGCCAGAACAATGCCGGCGCCGGCGTGCCGGCAACGGGCATCACATAGAGCGCGAGCCCAGTGAAGAAGATGCTGGTGGCGAAGGTGGCGACGATCGCCTGCAATCTCAGCGCTGCAACGACGATGCCGTTGATCACGCCGCAGGCAAGCCCGAGCAGGATGCCCGCCAGCATCGCGCCGATGACGGCGCTGGCGCCACCGCCCCATTTCTCCATCAGCACGACGATCACGACATTGACGAGCGACAACGTCGCGCCGGCGGAAAGGTCGATATCCCCTGCGGAAACCACATAGGTCTGGGCGATCGCCAGCATGATCAGCGCCATGTAGGTGCTCAGCAGCCCCGTCAGCGAGCGGTAGCTGAGGCTGTTGGGCGAGAACGCGCCATTGAGCGCCAGAAGGGCGACGACGATGATCAATGCCGGCAGGAACGGATAGCGTTCGAGCCAGAGCTTGAGGCCGCCGGGACGGATGGGTCGGGTTTCTATCGTGGTCGGTGTCATCACGCGGCCTCGTATGCAGCCTGGTAGAGATTGTAGCGGGTGCGATCCTCGCCGGTGAGTTCGCGCGTCACCGATCCGCCGTTGAAGACCAGGATGCGGTTGGCGTTGCCCAGCAGCTCGGCATCTTCGGAGGAATAGAGCAGGATCCCGAGCCCCTCGCCCGCCAGTTGGCGAATGAGGGCGAAGAGATCGGCCTTGGCCGAGAGGTCGATACCCTTGGTCGGATCGTCGAGCAGCAGCACGTCCGGCCGGTCGATCAGCCAGCGGGCGATGATCACCTTCTGCTGGTTGCCGCCGGAGAGAGAATTGATCGGGTACATCAGGCTCGCAAACTTGGTGTGCATGGCCTCGAGTGCCGGCATCGCCTTGGCCTTCAGGCTGGACGGACGCGCGACCATCAGCCGATCGCGCAGGTAATGGATGGGCGTGACGTTCTCGATGATCGGCCGGCCGGCGATGACGCCGTCGCGGCCACGGTCTCCCGAGACATAGGCGCAGCCGCGCCGGATGGCATCGCGCGGGCTCTTGGCGTCGAAACGGTCGCCGCCAATGCGGATCTCGCCAGAGGTTATAGAGCCTGCGCCGAAGATCGCGCGCAGCAGGGCCGACTGTCCCTGGCCGTGCAGCCCGCCGAGCCCGAGAATCTCGCCCTTGGCGACCTCGAAACTGACATTGCGGAAACCGGCGCCGGAAAGGCCGTCGACCGTCATGGCGGCGCCAGCCGAAAAGCGCGCGGCGGCAGGCGCCGAGGATTGCGAGGCCGGCATGTCGCCGGCACCGCCGACCATCAGCCGGATGACGGCGGCGGGATCGGTCTCGGAAAGGTTGAGCGTCTGGATGGTCTCGCCGTCGCGGATGATCGTCACCCGATCTCCTATGGCAGTGATCTCGTCCATGCGGTGCGAAATGAAGATGATGCCGCGGCCGTCGCGCTTCAGCCCGCGCAGGATGTCGAAGAAGCGGTCGACCTGGGCACGATCGAGCGCCGAGGTCGGCTCGTCGAAGATCAGGATCGGCGCTTCGCTCGCGAGCGCCTTCATGATCTCGACCAGCTGCCGCTGGTCGGCACGAAGATTGCCGACCAATGTCGTGGCCGCAAACCCATCGCCGGACACACCGGAAAACAGCGCTATGTAGCGCGCCGCCCGCGCCTTCAGCGCTGCGCGATCGACGAAGATCCCGGCCTTTGTCGGCAGCATTGCCAGGCAGATGTTCTCCTCAACCGAGCGGTTCGCGGCAAGGCTGAGCTCCTGGTAGAAGATGCCGATGCCCTGTTCACGCGCCGACTGCGGACCGGAAATCGTCACCGGGTGGCCGTCGATGAGGATTTCGCCGCGATCGGGCCGCACGCTTCCGGCAATGATCTTGCACAGCGTGCTCTTGCCCGAGCCGTTCGAGCCCATCAGCACATGCACTTCGCCGGCGGCGATTTCGAGGTCACCGCGGCGCAAAGCCAGGGTGGCGCCGTAAGCCTTGCTTACGCCGTTCAACTTCAGTTTCGACATGGGGTTTGGTCCGTAAAGTCGGGTCCGGGGCGCCGGGCGGATCAGGCGATCCGCCCGGCTTCAGGCGCTTACTTGAAGAGCGCTTCGGCGTCTGCGATCGACAGAGCGCTGGTGTAGGAGTAGTAGCCCGGCTTGCCGTCGACCTGCTTGGCGGCGTCCGCCAGGTTCTTTGAGTCGATGAACGGGATCGGCAGGTACATGGCGTTCTTGTACTGGCCGGCCGTTGCCGGTTCCTTCAGCTCCTTGCCCTGCAGCATGAGCACGGCGACGTTGAGCGCGCTTGCCATGACGCCGGGCGGATTGACGGTCGCGCCGGAGTTCAGCTTGTCCTTGCTCCAGAGATCGATGAAGTCCTTGCGGATCTCACCGGTCGCGGCGATCTGGCTTGCCTTGCCGGCATCCATGATCGACTTCCAGGCGCCGGCCGCCATGCCGTCCTGCACCACGACGCCGTTGACGTCAGGATAGGTGGCAAGGATGTTCTGCATGGCCTGCTGGCCCTGTGCCTGGTCCCAGTTGGCGTTGACCTCGTTGACCACCTGGATATCCGGATAGTCCTTGAAGACGCTCTTGTAGCCAGCGACGCGCATCTCGTTTGCCGGATGGCCGGCAACGCCGTTGATGGCGACGACCTTGCCCTTGCCGCCGAGCGTTTCGGCCAGCCACTTGGCGCCGGAGGCTCCCCAGGCCGTCTGGTCGATGCCGACATAGGTTGCATCCGGAGACGAGACCTCGGCGTCGGTGGCGATCACCAGGATGCCGGCTTCCTTCGCCTGCGCGAAGATCGGATCAAAAGCGGTCGGGCTGTTGGGGTTGATGATGATGGCGTTGACGCCTTCGGCAATGAAGTTGCGCACATGGGCGATCTGCCCGGGAACGTCGACATTGGCGCTCTGGACGCTGACTTCGACGTCGACGCCCTTTTCCTTCCATTTTTCCGCAGCCGCCTTGGCCTCGTCGATCATCTGCGTGCGCCACTCGCTGCCGACCCAACCATTGGACAGACCAATCTTTAAGGTCTCGGCATTGGCGAGCGAAGCGGAGATGGCAATGGATGCGACGGTGCCGAGTGCTACGGCGATAAACTTCTTCATAAGATCCTCCCAAAATCTTGCGAGAACCATGAAGCCAGAAAATGTAATCGATTTCAATGGGGGTTTTCAGCCATTTTTGGTGATTTTTCGCAGAATTTTCGTTGAGGACCGCGGTGAACCGGCGGCGGAAGCTTTGGCGACGTCTCCGCGATCCACCGTCGCCTTTGACCCGCGTGCCGTCCCGTGCAACAGCGAGGGCCGGCAAGGCGGCAGATTCGCGTGAGCATGCGACGCCGCACGGACCCAAGGACAGGACTGCGACCATGAATTGAAGAGATGCGACGTGCGGCGCTGCAAGTGCCGCGTTCAGCGCTGTAGCTGTTGCTGGAACGGCAACACTTCGTTGCTCGCCGACCGGCTAGCCGCAATTTGCCCGCACCCCATAGTGTGAAATCTGGGCAAAGAACAACAACTGGTCCCCAACCAGAGGAGAACATCATGACCGGAAAACCCGGAGCCGCCGCGGGCGGGCTCTATCTGCACATCCTTGTGCTTGCGATCGTCATCGTCTCCGAGCTGATCGGCATTCAACGCCTTTCGATCGGCCTCGGCACCGTGATCTTCCTGCCGATCCTTTACGCCTTCGCACTCGGCATCATGCTCAATCCCGCCATTTTCAAGGCGAGCGCCAAGTTCCTTTCCAAGGATGCAGTCAAGCTGTCCGGCGCCATGATCACCGTCGCGATCATGCCGTTCATCGCCAAGTTCGGCACGACGGTCGGACCGCAGATCTCCAAGATCATCGAGGCCGGTCCGGCGCTCGTGCTGCAGGAGCTGGGCAATCTCGGCACGATCCTTTTCGCCTTCCCGGTCGCCGTCTTCCTGCTCAAGATGGGTCGTGAAGCCGTCGGCGCCACCTATTCGATCGACCGCGAGCCGAACCTGGCGCTGATCGCCGACAAGTACGGCCTGAACTCGCCTGAGGGTGCTGGCGCCATGGGCGTCTATGCAACGGGCACACTGATCGGCACCTTCGTCTTCGCCATCATGCCGCCGCTCATCCATGGGCTCGGCATCTTCGACGTGCGCGCGCTTGCCATGTCCTGCGGCGTCGGCTCCGGCTCGATGCTTGCTGCCTGCACCGGCGGCCTCGTCGCCGTGGTTCCCGACCAGAAGGACATCATCCTGGCACTCGCAGCCGCCAGCAACATCCTGACCTACGCGACCGGCCTTTACGTCGGCATGTTCGTCGCCCTGCCGCTGACGGAATGGCTTTACAACAAGGCCCGCCCGTCCGAACGCAAAACAGCCTGATCGGGGAGACAGGAACAATGGCCAACCAAACCAACACCACCGCCAATCTCGCAGACGACCTGCCGCTCAACCCGGAAGACGAACGCAAGATCGATGTCGTCAAGCACGCCGGGCTGCTTTTGATCGCCTGCGCCATCGGCCTCATCGCCAACTGGGTCGGAACCGGCACGTCGCCGCTCGTAGCCCTGCCGGGCATGGCAGTGCTCTATGTCGCCTGCATCATCGGCCTCGGCTTTGCCCGCTTCGTGCCCTTCTACCTGCCGAGCGTCGCCTGGGTCTCGCTGATCGCGATCCTCATCACCATCCCCGGCGTGCCGGGTGCGGCCTGGGTCAGCGAACAGGTCGAGCACCTGAACTTCCTGGCGCTCGCAACCCCGGCGCTCGCCTATGGCGGTCTTGCACTGACGGCCAGTGAGTTCGCGATCGCCCGCCGCTCGGGCTGGAAGATCGTCATCGTGGCGATCTGCGTCATGGTCGGCACCTATATGGGCTCCGTCGTCGTCGCCGACCTGTTCCTCAGGCTCGGCCAGTAGAATAGAGCTGGACCCGGCCGTTTCGCGGCCGGGTCCGATTTAACGAGACAGGATGGACGAGATGAGCCGCCACGACATCACCCCCGGCCGCATCGCGGAAACGATCGCCTGGCGCCATCACCTGCACGCCCACCCGGAACTCGCCTTCGAGGAACGGGAAACGGCGGCCTTCATCGCCGGCAAGCTCACGGAATGGGGTATCGCCGTCAAAGGCGGCTATGGCGGCACCGGCCTCGTCGGCACGCTTTCGCGCGGCACCTCGCCGCGCACCATCGCCATCCGCGCCGACATGGATGCGCTGCCGATCGTCGAGGCGAGCGGCGTTGCCTATGCGTCCAAAACCTCCGGCAAGATGCACGCCTGCGGCCATGACGGCCATGTCGCGATGCTGCTCGCCGCCGCGCGTCAGGCCTCGGAGCTGGATTTCGACGGCACGGTGCACTTTCTCTTCCAGCCGGCAGAAGAGGCCGAAGGCGGCGCCCGCGCCATGGTCGCCGACGGTCTGTTTCGCGACTTTCCGGCTGACGCCGTCTACGCGATGCACAACTGGCCGGCGCTCGACGTCGGCACCTGCGTTGCCCGCGACGATGCGATGATGGCCGCCTTCGGCGTCTTCGAAATCAAGATCACCGGCCGGGGCGCGCACGGCGCCATGCCGCATGAGGGCGCCGATCCGCTGGTTGCGGCAGCCCAGGTCGTCACCGCATTGCAGACGATTGCCAGCCGCAACGTCTCGCCGCTCGATGCAGCCGTTCTCTCGGTGACCCAGATCCATGGCGGCGACGCCTGGAACGTCATCCCGCAGGAGGCGATCATTCGCGGCACCACCCGCTGGTTCAAGAAGGATGTCGGCGACATCCTCGAACAGCGCGTGCGCACGCTCGTTGCCTCCGTCGCCGAGGGTCTCGGCTGCGCAGCCGAACTCGACTATCAGCGCCGCTATCCCGCCACCATCAACGATGCGGCATCGGCTGCATTCGCCCGTTCGGTGGCAGCGCAGGGCGGCGCTCTTTCCGTCGTCGACGCCGCGCCGAGCATGGCGGCTGAAGACTTCGCCTTCATGCTCGAAGAACGCCCCGGCTGCTACCTCTGGCTCGGCGCACGCCGCGACGGCGTCAATCCCGGCCTGCATTCGCCACACTACGATTTCAACGACGCCATCATTGCCCAGGGCGTTGACCTCTGGACAAGGCTGATCGCCACGTCTCTTGGTCGTTGACCTCAAACGGTTTCCGTCGCATCCATGCCCCCTATGGACGTGCTCGACGCGAAAGCGCTGAAAATCTTTATGGCAGTTGCCCGCATCGGCTCGATCCGCGGCGCTGCGGAACATATGGGGCTGGCGCCATCGATCGTCAGCCGCCAGATCGCCGACACCGAACGCGAGATCGGCCTTGCCCTGTTCGAGCGTACCGCGCGCGGCACCGTGCTGACGGATGCCGGCGAACTCGTCCTCGAACATGGAAAGCGTGTCCTCGAGGACAACGGCCTCCTGGCCGAACAGCTCGACCAGATCCGCGGTGTGCAGCAGACGCGTATCCGTATCCGCTGCGGCGAAGGCTTCATGGCCGATCTCGTCGAACACGGACTATCGTCCTTCTCCAGGGCACATTCGTATGTGCGCTACATCGTTGAACTGGGAAGCACGGAGGATGTGGTCGACGCCATCGCCAACAGCGATGCGGATATCGGCATCGCCTACACGCCGCTGACGGACCCGCGCATCCGGGCGCTGGCGATCGCCCGCCAGCCGCTCTGCGTCATCGTGCCGAACGGGCATGCCCTGTCCGACCGCACCGACCTGAGGCTGGCGGACTGTCTGGCCACGCCCTGCGCCCTGCTCGGCAAGGGCAATGGCGTCACCCAGATCGTCGCCCGTGTCGCCGCCGATGCCGGCATGGCGCTGGCGCCACTGCTCGAAACCCACTCTATCGAAGTGCTGCGCCGCTTCGTTGCCTCCGGCCTCGGCGTCACCTTCCTGCCACGCGCCGCGGTTTCCGGCGAGATCACGCGCGGGGCCATGCGGGCGATCGACCTACAGGATCCGCTGCTGCGCGAGGCAAGCGCCCATCTCATGGTGCGCGCCCACCGGCGTCTGCCACTTTCGGTGGAAAAGCTCGGTCAGCATCTGGCGCTCGAAATGCAGTCCTTCCGCAGCTGAACGCGACCGCGCCCGCTCAGATCATTGCCTTCGGCAAGGCGGCCGCCAAGGCATCGACAGCAAGCCGCACCTTCAGCGACAGATGCGGCGTGCGCAGCCACAGGGCGTAATTGTCGAAGCGATATCCCGGCTCTTCCTGGAGCACTTCGACGAGCGCACCGCTGTCGATGCGCTGGCGAACGAGCCAGGATGGCAACCACGCCAGCCCGATCCCGGAGACAGCCGCATCCGCGATCGCCTCGAGGTCGTCGAGCCGCACCCGGCTGGCCGGCGTCACCTCAAGCGCCCGCTGGCCATCACGCGGGAAGAGCCAGGGATGCACCCATCCGGGCCGGCTGTAGGTGATCGCCTGGTGGGCACCAAGGTCCGCCACCTGGTGCGGTGAACCATGGCGCTCCACATAGGACGGCGCCGCGCAAACGACCATCTTGTGGCTCGCCAGCCGGCGCGCGATGAGGCCTGCCCGGTCCTCCAGAGTGCCGGTTCGAATGGCAAGATCATATCCGTCTTCCACCAGATCGACGATGCGATCGCCGAAGGACAACTCCAGTTCGAGCCTCGGGTATCTCTCGGAAAACGCCAGAAGGATCGGCGCGACGCAGCGCCGACCGAGTAGCGCCGGCATGGTGACCCGCAGCCGGCCGCGCGGCTCGGCAAGCTGGTCGGCTGCAAGCGCATCCGCAGCCTCCGCCTCGGCGAGTACAATGCGGCACCGGTCGTAATAGGCGCGTCCGAAGTCGGTCAGGCTCTGTCGGCGCGTGGTCCTGTTGAGGAGCCGCACGCCGAGCCGCTCTTCCAGAAACCGGACATGCTTTCCGACCATCGGCCCTGAGATGTCGAGTGCTTCCGCCGCTGCGGCAAACGAGCCCAGATCAACGGTTTTTACGAATACCGTCATGCTCGTGAGGCGATCCATATTCGAAACTCCTGGTTTCTACTGCTCTGCCAAAACCGTGATTTATCCCAACGATAACGAAAGGCATAGCTTATTCAGTTCAATCATTATGGAGTTACAGCCGATGGCACGTGTCGTTCGTTTTCATGAACATGGTGGCCCCGACGTTCTGCGCGTCGAGCATCAGGAGGTGCCGATCCCCGGGCCGGGCGAGGTCCGCATTCGCGTCAAGGCACTCGGTCTCAATCGCGCGGAGGCGTTGCTGCGTTCGGGTCACTACATCGAAACACCGGCTTTCCCATCCGGCCTCGGCCTTGAGGCAGCAGGCGTGGTCGATGCGGTTGGCGAAGGGATCGAAGGCCTCATTGCCGGCGACGCCGTCAGCGTCATTCCGCCGATATCAATGGTCCGCTGGCCGACCTATGGCGACGTCATCACCTGGCCCGCCGCTCGCGTCGTCAGGCACCCACCGTCGCTTGGCTTCGAAGAAGCCGCATCACTCTGGATGCCGTATCTCACCGCCTATGGTGGCCTGATCGACATCGCCGGACTGGAGAAGGGAGAGACAGTCGTCATCACCGCCGCCTCGAGCAGTGTGGGCCTTGCGGCAATCCAGATCGCCAACCGGGTCGGCGCCAAGGCGATTGCCGTCACGCGCACCTCTGCCAAGAAGCAGGCCCTGCTCGATGCCGGCGCCACCCATGTCGTTGCCTCGGCCGAAGAAGACCTGACCGCGCGTCTACAGCAGATCGGCGGCCCCCGGGGCATCCGTGTGATGTTCGACCCCATCGGCGGGCCGATCTTCGAACCGCTGACCGCGGCCATGGCGCGGGGGGGCATCCTGATCGAGTATGGCGGCCTCAGCCGCGATCCCACGCCCTTTCCGTTGCCCGCGGTCCTCGGCAAATCGCTGACCTTGCGCGGCTACCTCGTTCACGAGATCACGGGCGACGCCCGTCGACTGGAAGCGGCCAAGGCCTTCATTCTCGATGGCCTTGCCGCTGGAGCGCTGAAACCGGTGATCGCCAGGACTTTCCCGTTTGAACAGATCGTCGAAGCACACCGCTATCTCGAAACGAACGAGCAATTCGGCAAGATCGTCGTGACCGTCTGACGCCCGCAGAGAGCCGTCAACAACCGGCCGTTCTCCCATCGCAAACAGACGTTGCGGCGCCAGCAACGCAGTGTACCGGCGCCGCCGTCTACCGGCTCCCGGGAGCCCATGCCACCTTCTCGCGATCAAGACAAATGGTGAGGGTGACATCGGATATGACGACGAAACAGACAGCCATAGGCGTGGTCGGGCTTGGAGCCATGGGGCTCGGCATGGCGACCACGCTTGCAAGCAACGGTTTTGCCGTCAGGGGTTTCGACCTTTCCGACATCAGGCGGACACTCGCCGCCGACGGTGGGGTGACGCCGTGCGAAACGCTTGCTGATGTCTTTTCCGGCGCTGAATTCATCGTCTTCTCGCTGCCGACCGCCAAGGATGTGGCAGCGGTCGTCGAGGCCAATCTCGACGCCCTGAAGGGCGCTGCCGATCGGGTGATCATCATCGATACCTCGACGTCGGAACCCGACGTTTCGCGCGACCTTGCAGCCGGGCTCAACGCGCTTGGCCACGGCTTTATCGACGCGCCGGTCTCCGGCGGACCTGCGGGCGCGGCCGGCGGCACCTTGACGATGATGATCGGAGGCAGCGACGCCGACGTTGAACGCGCCAAGATGGTGATCGACGCGATGGCGGCAAAAGCCCTGCATGTGGGTCCGAGCGGCGCCGGCAATGTCGCCAAGCTCGTCAACAACCTGCTGGCGGCAGCCCACATGGTGACGACGGGCGAAGGCCTGAAGCTCGCCCTTGCCGCCGGGCTCGAGCCAGAGCAGGCGCTGAAGGTGCTGAACGCGGCTTCCGGAAAATCCATGATCAGCGAGGTGCATTTTCCGACCTGGGTGATGAACGACCGCTTCGACAGCGGCTTCACCATGGGGCTGATGCGCAAGGATGTCCGGCTCGCAGGCGAGCTTGCCGCCCGGACCGGCGCCACATTGCCGCTTTCGTCGGAAGTCGCCCGCCTCTGGGCTGAAAGCCCGCTCGACAATGCCGACGATTTCACCCGCATGGGCGCTTTTCGCGCGGCAGCCAACGACAACCGATAGAACCAGGGGAAGACGATGAACGACATGACTATGCCGGCCGCTAAGGCCGAGCGCATCCACGAACTCTTCCATGGCTTCCTGCCCGGAGCCGAGATCGGCAGCTATGTCGACGGCGCTCTGATGGCAGGCTCCGGACCTGAGCAGGATCTGACCGACCCGGCAACCGGCGCCGTTTTCGCGACGTTCAAGGACGCCGATGCCGCCGTCATCGATGCGGCGATGGAAGCGGCCTCGCGCGCCCAGCGCGAATGGATGGCCTTGACGGCATCCGCCCGCGGCCGGGTGATGAACGAGATCGCACGCAAGATCCGCGAGCGCGCACTCGAACTGGCCGAGCTTGAAAGCCGGTCCGCCGGCCGGCCGATCCGCGACATCCGGGGCGAAGCGCTGCGTGTCGCCGAGATGTTCGAATACTATGCCGGCTGGTGCGACAAGCTGCATGGCGAGGTCATCCCCGTACCGACCTCGCACCTGAACTATGTCAGGCACGAGCCGGTCGGCGTCGTCGCCCAGATCACGCCCTGGAATGCGCCGCTCTTTACCGGCGGCTGGCAGATCGCGCCGGCGATCTGCGCCGGCAACGGCGTCGTCATCAAGCCGTCGGAGCTGACGCCGCTCAGCACGCTCGTGCTCGGCGCACTTTGCGAGGCTGGCGGCGCGCCGCGCGGCCTCGTCAACGTCATCGCCGGGGCCGGCCTGACGGCGGGTGCCGCCATGGTCGCGCACCGAAAGACGGCACTGGTCGTCTTCGTCGGCTCGGCCGAGGCCGGGTCGGCGATTGCGGCTGCGGCTGCGAAAAACGTCGTGCCCTGCATTCTCGAACTCGGCGGCAAATCCGGCAACATCGTCTTTGCCGACGCCGATCTCGACCGCGCCATCGTCGGCGCGCAGTCGGCGATCTTTTCGGGCGCGGGCCAGAGCTGCGTCGCCGGATCTCGCCTCCTGATCCACCGTTCGGTGCATCAGCAATTCGTCGAGCGCTATGCCCGCGCTGCCGAGCGCATCCCCGTCGGCGATCCCTATCAGGACACGACCCAGATCGGCCCGATCAACAATCAGCGTCAATGGGCAAAGATCGAAGCGATGGTGCGCCACGGCGTCGCCGAAGGCGCAACACTTGCAACGGGCGGCGCCAAGCCTGAAGCGCTTGCCTCCTCCGGCGGCTTCTTCTTCGCCCCGACCATTCTCGACAACGTCAAGCCCGACATGACGATCGCGCGCGAGGAAGTCTTCGGCCCGGTCGTCGGCGTCACCGTATTCGACGATGAAGACGAGGCGGTCGCCCTTGCCAACGACAACCCCTATGGCCTTGCCGGCGCTGTCTGGACGAAGGATGTCGGGCGCGCCCACCGCATGGCCGGCCGCGTGCGGGCCGGTACGTTCTGGATCAACGGCTACAAGACGATCAGCGTCATGTCGCCCTTCGGCGGCTTTGGCCGGTCGGGTTATGGTCGCTCCAGCGGCCGCGATGCGCTGCTCGCCTACACGCAGACGAAAAGCGTCTGGGTCGAAACGGCCGAGAACCCGGCCGTGGTCTTCGGCTATTCGCCGGAAGCGTGACGACGTCCAAGGCGGCGACGTGAAGGCAAGATAACAAAAGGGCCGGCAATTGCCGGCCCTTCGCATTTGCTTCCGCTCGCGTTTCAGCGTCAGGCGGCGCGGCTCCAGCTTTCGCGTGTTGCGGCACCTTCGAGCTTGAACTTCGCCAACATCGTGCGCAGCTGGCGGCTTTCTTCGGCAAGCGTGCCGCTCGCAGCCGTCGTTTCCTCGACCATCGCAGCGTTCTGCTGGGTCATCTGGTCCATGTGGTTGACGGAGGTGTTGATCTCCTGCAGCGCGGTTGCCTGCTCGCGTGCGGCCGTTGCAATCGTGTTGACGTGACCGCTGACACTGTTGACCAGCGTCTCGATCTCCAGCAGCGCCTCGCCGGTCGAGCGCACCAGCGACACGCCGTTTTCGACTTCGCTGGCCGAGCTGTTGATCAGCGTCTTGATCTCCTTGGCGGCGTTTGCCGAGCGCTGGGCCAGTTCACGCACTTCCTGGGCGACGACGGCAAAGCCGCGTCCCGCTTCTCCGGCGCGCGCCGCCTCGACACCGGCATTCAGTGCCAGCAGGTTGGTCTGGAAGGCGATCTCGTCGATCACGGAAATGATCTGGTTGATCCGGTTGGACGAATCCTCGATACGGCCCATGGCGTCGATCGCGCTGCGCACGATCTGGCCCGAGCGGCCGGCGCTGTCCTTGGTGGCGCGCACCATGTCATGCGCCTCGTTCGCCCGCTCGGAAGCGGTCCTGACCGTCGAGGTGATTTCGTCGAGGGCTGCCGCCGTCTCTTCAAGCGCTGCCGCCTGCTGCTCAGTGCGCTTCGACAGGTCGTTGGCGGCCGAGCTCAACTCGGCGGAATTGTCGTTGATCGTTCCGGCCGCCGTGCGCACGTTCTGCATGGTCGAGCGCAGGGTGACCATCGTGGCGTTGACGTTGGTCTGAAGCTCGGCAAACGCACCGTGGAATTCGCCGCGCATGGTCTGCGTCAGGTCGGCGTCCGCAAGTGCTGCCACGACCCGGCGGACCTCGTTGACCGTCAGGTCGACGCTCGACACCAGCTCGTTGACGCTGGCGGCGAAGCGGTTGAGGTCCTCGTTGTCGTAGTCCTTGGTGATCCGGCCGGTGAAATCACCGGCAACGGCGGAAGCGACCACGATGCTGATGTTGGACTGGAGGTCGCTGCTGCGGGCGTGCAGCACCGCCTCCTGGGCCTTCATGTCGCGCATGCTGATGGCGTTCCGGCGGAAAACCTCGACCGCACGGGCCATCTCGCCGATCTCGTCGCGGCGGCCAACGTCGGCGCCATCGCCATCGAGCTTGCCGTCTGCGAGTTCGCTCATGATCGCGGTCAGCGACTGCACCGGAACCACGATGCCGCGGCGGGCGACGACGAGGCTGACCCCCATGCCGAACACGATACAGGCGCCAGCTGCCCCCAGAAGGATCGTCATCGCGACGGAAGAGGAGGACAGCGCCTCGGCACGGGCCGTTGCAAGCGCCTCGCCGGAATAGGTGGTATAGGCCTTGACCGTGGAGGTGACGATCTTCTGGGCGTCGAGCGCCTTGTCGAGTGCTGTCTTGACAGCAGCGGCATCCGCGCCATTGGAGCCGGCAACGGCAACCATCGCCCGGATTTCGTCGAAGTAGCTGTTGAGCGTCGTGCGGATGTCGTTGAGCAGCTTATCCTCGGCATCGTCGGCAACCGCCTCGATCTTGGTGACGCGAGCGAGCATTTCGGTGGCGCGCGTTTCGGTCTCGGCGCCGAACTCGGAAGCCTTCGCGGGCGTTGCCGCCAACTGATAGGTCATGCGGCTGATGGCGATGATGTCGACCCGGAGATCCATCGCCTCGCGAGCTGCTTCCTCGCGGGCGCCGACTTCGACGATCGTCGTTCCGAGCGAAGACAGCCCGCGGGCGCCGGCGAGCGCGATCAGGGTTGAGGATAGGCCCATGACCACGACCACGAGGCCGACCTTAGTCAATATCGATAAATTCTTGAACGCCACTGCCGTGACTCCTGTGATGCCGCGATCGCGCTGGTTTGCTGGACATGGTCGGCCAAACCGGCGGGAGGAGATCCGGGATGTTGCGCGCGCTCCGTGGGAGGAGGCGGAGGTCCTGAGCGCACCGACCGCGTTATCCTTAGTAATTGCGAATTTAAATTAAAGTTAAAACAGCAACATCAGGTTCGCCCCGACCAGGACACGCAAACGGCGCGTGCATGCTCCAAACGCAAAGCGGGCGGGCGATTGCTCGCCCGCCCGCAGACCACCGCAGCAGTCTTGGGAGATCAGTCCCGGCCGTAGCCGCCGCCCGTCGGCGTGACCACGGTGAAGGCCTCGCCGGCCTCCAGAACCGTGTGGGCGCAACCCGACAGCTCCTCGGTGCGGCCGTCGTTGCGGCGCACGAGGTTCTGGCCGAGATTGCCCGCCTCGCCGCCCTTGATGCCGAAGGGGGCAACACGGCGGTGGCCGGAGAGAATGGCGAAGTCGAGCTTTTCGCGGGCGCGGATGGTGCGCTTGGTGCCGTCGCCTGCCGACCACTTGCCCTTGCCGCCGGAACCGCGGCGGATGTGGAAATCTTCCAGCACCACCGGGAAGCGGGTCTCGAGGATCTCGGGATCGGTCAGGCGCGAGTTGGTCATGTGGGTGTGGACCGCATCGGCGCCGTTATATCCTGGTCCGGCCGGCGCACCCGAGCAGATCGTCTCGTAATACTGGTAATGCGCATTGCCGAAGGTCAGGTTGTTCATCGTGCCCTGCGCGCCCGCCTGGCTCTGGACGGCGCCGAACAGGCAGTTGGTCACGGCCTGGCTGACCTCGACATTGCCGGCAACGACGGCGGCCGGATAGCTTGGGGTCAGCATCGTGCCTTCCGGGATGACGATGCGGATCGGCCTGAGGCAGCCGGCATTCATCGGGATGTCGGCTTCGACGAGCACGCGGAAAACATAGAGAACGGCCGCACGGGTGACCGGTGCCGGCGCATTGAAGTTGTCTGCGCGCTGCTGCGACGTGCCCGTGAAATCGACGGTCGCCTCGCGCTTGTCGCGATCGACGGTGATCTTCACCACGATCTTGCAGCCCTGGTCCATCTCGTAGGAGAATTCGCCGTCCGGCAATTGGTCGAGTACGCGGCGCACGCTTTCGGCGGCATTGTCCTGGACGTGGCCCATATAGGCCTCCACGACATCTTCGCCGAACTGCGCGATCATCTTCTTCAGCTCGGCCACGCCCTTTTCGTTGGCGGCGACCTGCGCCTTCAGGTCGTTGACGTTCTGGACGATGTTGCGCACCGGATAACGCGCACCGTTGAGCAGTGCCTCGAGCTCGGTCTCGCAGAACCGGCCGGCATCGATGAGCTTGAAGTTGTCGATATAGACGCCTTCCTCTTCGATGTTGGTCGCAAGCGGCGACATGGAGCCGGGCGAAATACCGCCGATATCGGCATGGTGGCCGCGGCTGGCGACCCAGAAGCGGATCTCACGACCCTCGTCGTCGAAGACGGGCGTGCAGACCGTCAGGTCGGGCAGATGCGTGCCGCCGTTATAGGGCGCATTGATCAGGAAGACGTCGCCGGGATGAATGACCGGGTTCTCGCGGATCGCGGTTGCGACTGAAGCGTCCATGGAGCCGAGGTGCACCGGCATGTGCGGCGCGTTGGCGACGAGGTTGCCCCTGGTGTCGAAGACCGCGCAGGAGAAGTCGAGCCGCTCCTTGATGTTGACCGAATAGGCGGTGTTCTGCAGCGTCACGCCCATCTGTTCGGCGATCGACATGAAGAGATTGTTGAAGATCTCGAGCATCACCGGATCGGCCTTGGTGCCGATCGCGCTGCGCTCGGGCAGCGCCTTGACCCGGCGAAGCACGATATGGTCCTTGGCCGTCAGTTCCGCCTGCCAGCCGTCCTCGACGATGACGGTCTGGTTCGGCTCGATGATGATCGCGGGACCGTCGAGACGCTGGCCGGGCTTGATGTCGGAGCGAAGCGCGACCGGCGCCTCGTGGAACTGGCCCTGCGAATAGAAGCGGGTGCTGCGGCTGAGGGCAGGCGCGCCTTCCGTGGTCGCGAGACCCTCGCCTTCCATCTGTGCAGCGCCGCCGCCGACGGTCTCGACTTCGACCGCATCGATCACCAGCGCCTTGTTTTCGGCGACGAAGCCGAAGCGGCGCTTGTGCAGCGTCTCGAATTCGGCGCGCAGGCGGGCGATATCGTCATGGTCGGGGAAGCGCGCATCGACCGCCAGGACCGTGTCGGTGCCGGAGTAGCGAACATGGGCGCGAAGGTGGGTGCGGATCTCGTCGCGGGCGATCCCTTGCGCTTCGAGTTCACCGAGGCATTCGACCTGCAGGTCCGCGCCAAGCGCTGCCAGTGCCGCCGGCGCCTTGTCGTCGAGAGCGACGCCGAGCGCCTTCTGGCGGGTCGCGCGGATATCGGCAAGGCCCATGCCATAAGCCGAAAGCAGGCCGGACATCGGATGCACCAGGATGCTCTTCATTCCGAGCTGGTCGGCAACCAGGCAGGCGTGCTGGCCGCCGGCGCCGCCGAAGCAGCTGAGCGCATAACGCGTCACGTCGTAGCCGCGCTGGACGGAGATCTTCTTGATCGCCTCGACCATGTTGGCGACCGCAATGCGGATGAAGCCGTCGGCGACGTCCTCGGGGCTGCGGCCGTCGCCGATTTCATCGGCCATCGCCTTAAAACGCGTGCGCACCGTCTCGACATCGAGCCGCTCGTTCTGCTCAGGCCCGAACAGCGCCGGAAAGAAGTCCGGCATCAACTTGCCGAGCATGACATTGGCGTCGGTGACGGCCAGCGGGCCGCCGTTGCGGTAACAGGCGGGACCGGGATTGGCGCCGGCCGAATCCGGGCCGACGCGGAAGCGCTCGCCGTCGAAATGCAGGATCGAGCCACCACCGGCGGCGACCGTGTGGATCAGCATCATCGGCGCGCGCACGCGCACGCCGGCCACTTCCGTCTCGAAGGCACGCTCATATTCGCCATCGAAATGCGCAACGTCGGTGGACGTGCCGCCCATATCGAAGCCGATGACCCGGTCGAAGCCGGCCGCTTCCCCGGTCTTGGCAAGGCCGACGACGCCGCCGGCCGGGCCGGAGAGGATCGCATCCTTGCCCTGGAACATGTCGGCGGCCGTTAGCCCGCCCGACGACATCATGAACATGACGCGCGCGCCGGAGCGCTCGACGTCGAGTTCGCTCGAGACCTGCGCCACGTAGCGACGCAGCACTGGCGAGAGATAGGCGTCGATGACGGTGGTGTCGCCGCGGCCGACATATTTGATCAGCGGCGAGACTTCGTGGCTGACCGAGACCTGCTCGAAGCCCATTTCGCGGGCGATCCGGGCAACCATCGCCTCGTGCTCGGGATATTTGTAGGCATGCATGAAGACGATCGCGACGGTGTCGTAGCCCTTGTCGCGCAGCGCCGTCAGCGCCTGGCGCGCCTCGGCCTCATCGAGCGCCTGCTCGACCGTGCCGTCGGCCAGCACCCGTTCGCCGAGTTCGACGATGTCCTTATAGAGCGCTTCAGGCTTGATGATCTCGGTCGCGAAGATGTTCTTGCGTTCCTGGTAGCCGATACGAAGCGCATCGCGGAAGCCACGCGTCGTCAGAAGCGCCAGCGGTTCACCCTTGCGCTCGAGCAGCGCATTGGTCGCGACCGTGGTGCCCATGCGCACTTCGCCGATGAGGCCGGCCGGAATGGGCGCGCCGGTCGGCAGACCCAGATGCAGGCGGATGCCCTGCACGGCCGCATCGCGGTAGGCTTCCGGATTTTCCGACAGCACCTTGCGCGCATGCAGAACGCCCTGCGGGTCCCTGCCGATCACGTCGGTGAAGGTGCCGCCACGGTCGATCCAGAAGTCCCAGCTGCCGGTGTCGCGTGCGCTCATCGTCCATCCCTCTCACTCGTATGCCGCCATCTCGGGTCGGCTCCGAAATTCATCAAAGCAGTTCGTTGACAAAATGTCGATAAAATGATGACATAAAATCGTCAAGATGAGGAAGTGCTGAATGACAAAGAAGTCTGAGGAGAGCTTTGACGGCAGGGAGTGGGCGCAGGACGCTCTACCCGGCCATATGAAGCCCGTGGCGGCCATCGGGCCGATCGTCTCCTCCGCACATCTGGCCGAAGGCGGCTCCCCGGGCCTCTCCGAAGTCGAGTACGGCCTGATTCTCGCCTCGCACGCCTTCCACCGCTGGATGGTGCGTTGCATGGCCGCTGCCGGGGTGCCCGGTCTTTCCTCCACAGAAATCTTGATCCTGCATACCATCCGCCACCGCGACCGCGGCAAGAAGCTCGCCGACATCTGCCTCGTGCTCGATATCGAAGACACCCATGTCGCCACCTACGCCATCCGCAAGCTGGAGGCGGCCGGACTTGTCACCACTGGCAAGGCGGGCAAGGAAAAGACCATCCAGATTACCGACAAGGGTGCCGACGCCTGCACCCGCTATGCGCAGATCCGCGAGCGCCTGCTCGTGACGTCGACGGCCAATGCACGGCCCTCCGAGGAAACGCTCTCGGAAATCGCCGCCGTGCTGCGCTTCATGTCGGGCGCCTATGAACAGTCCGCGCGCGCCGCGACCACATTGTGACAAGGAAGATCGCGTGACTGCTGATACCACTCCCCCGCTGCTGGCCGTCGAAAACCTGTCCGTCGCCTTCAATGGCAATGCCGTCGTCGAAGACCTGAGCTTCTCGGTCACCGCCGGACGCACGCTCGCGATCGTCGGCGAATCCGGCTCGGGCAAGTCGGTGACGTCGCTGTCGATCATGCGGCTTGCCGACATGATGGGCGGCAAGTTCCCGACCGGCCGCATCATGTTTCAGGGCAAGCACGGCGCGGTGAACCTGACGGCCGAACCGCAAAAGTCGATGCGCAGCATCCGCGGCAAGGAGATCGCAATGATCTTCCAGGAGCCGATGACCTCGCTCAACCCGGTGTTCACGATCGGCGACCAGATCGCCGAAGTGCTGATGCTGCACGAGAAGATGACGAAGGCCGAAGCGCTCAAGGAGACATGCCGCCTGCTCGACATGGTGCGCCTTCCCGATTCCGCCGAACTCGTCGGGCGCTATCCGCACCAGCTCTCCGGCGGCATGCGCCAGCGCGTCATGATCGCCATGGCGCTTGCCTGTCGCCCGAAGCTCCTGATCGCCGACGAGCCGACAACGGCGCTCGACGTCACCATCCAGGCGCAGATCCTCACCATCATCCGCGATCTCCAGAAGGAGCTCGGCATGGCGGTGATCTTCATCACCCATGACATGGGTGTGGTGGCAGAGATGGCCGACGATGTCGTCGTCATGTGGAAGGGCCGCAAGGTCGAGGAAGGTCCGGTCGCAGAGATCTTCGCCAAGCCGAAGCATCCCTATACCCAGACCCTCCTGTCGGCAGTGCCCAAGCTCGGCAGCATGACCGGCGAAGACTTCCCCAAGCGCATGCCGCTGACCATGATGATAGACGGTGCACCGACGCTGGTGGGCGAGGAGCATATCCAGCGTACCGCGCGCTATGATGCGGCACCGATCCTGTCGGTGCGCGATCTCGTCACCCGCTTCGACGTCAAGAAGAACCTGTTCGGCAAGACCACGCACCGCGTGCATGCGATCGAAAATGTCAGCTTCGATATCTTCCCCGGCGAGACGCTGGCGCTGGTGGGCGAAAGCGGCTCCGGCAAGTCGACGATCGGGCGCACCATCCAGCAGCTGCAGAACGCCACCTCAGGTGAAATCCTCTTTGGCGGACGCCCGGTCTCCTCAATGAGCTTTGCCGAGCGCCAGCGGCTGAAGCAGGAAATCCAGTACATATTCCAGGACCCCTTCGCCTCGCTCGACCCGCGCAAGACCGTCGGCTTCTCGATCGCCGAGCCGATCCGCACCCACGGGCTGATCCTCGGCGAAAAGGCGATTGCAAAGCGTGTCGACGAGTTGCTCGAGCGCGTCGGGCTGACATCCGCCCACGCGACGCGCTATCCGCATGAGTTCTCCGGCGGCCAGCGCCAGCGCGTCTGCATCGCCCGCGCACTCGCGTCCCGGCCGAAGCTGATCATCGCCGACGAGGCCCTGTCGGCGCTCGACGTGTCCATCCAGGCTCAGATCATCAACCTGTTCATGGAACTGCAGGAGCAGGAAGGTCTCGCCTACCTCTTCATCAGCCATGACATGGCCGTGGTCGAGCGCATGAGCCACCGCGTCGCCGTGCTCTATCTCGGCCAGGTGATGGAATTCGGCAGCCGCCGCCAGGTGTTCGAGACGCCCAGCCATCCTTATACCCGCCGGCTGCTTTCGGCCGTACCCGTCGCAGATCCTGGCAAGGGTCGCGACCGCGGGATGATCGAGGGCGAGATCCCGAGCCCGATCCGCCGTGTCGGACAAGAACCCGCGGTACTGCCGCGAAAGGAGATCGCGCCAGGCCATTTCGTGGCCCTGGACGCGTAAAGCCGCTTTCTCCGTGAGGGGAAGGCAGTCGAAACAGGAGTGAGTAAAAAATGATCAACAAAAAGGGGATCCACGCCGCCTTCATCGCGCTTGCGCTGACTGGCAGCCTTCTGACGACCGGGCCGGCCTTTGCCGCCGGCACATTGACGGTTTCGTCGCCGCAGGATCCGGGCAGCTGGGATCCCGTCGACACCTTCCTCGTCAACTGGGCGTCTGTCTCCACCAACATTTTCGACGGCCTGACCTATCGCGGTCCTGACCGCAAGCTGGTCCCCGGCCTTGCAACCGCCTGGGAAGAGCTCGACGGCGGCAAGCGCCTGCGCTTCACGCTACGCGAAGGCGTCAAGTTCCACAACGGCGAACCCTTCAACGCCGAAGCCGTGAAGTACACCTTCGACCGCCTGCTCGGCGAAGAAGGTTCCAAGGGTCCGCAGAAGTCGAACTATGCCGCGATCGAAAAAGTCGAGATCATCGACGACAAGACCGTCGATCTGCACCTGAAGGCGCCGGATCCGGTTTTGTTGACCAAGCTCGCCGGCTACGGCGCGATGATCGTGCCGCCGAAGTACATCCAGGAAAAGGGTGAAGACTATTTCAACACCCATCCGGTCGGCACCGGTCCGTTCAAGTTCGTCTCCTATGAGCCGAAGGTCGCGATCAAGCTCGAAGCCTTTGCCGACCATTGGGGCGGCGCACCGAAGCTTTCCAACCTCGACTTCCGCTTCATCGCCGAGCCGGCAACCGCCGTTGCCGAACTGCAGGCCGGCCGCGTCGACCTCGTCATCCCGCCGACCATTCCGATCGGCATGATCCCGACGATCCAGGGCGACGACAAGCTCGAGATCGTCTCCACCCCCGGCCCGACGGTCTATGCTCTGCGCTTCAACACCCGCGACGGCATCACCAAGGACCCGAAGGTTCGCAAGGCCCTGATCCTCGGCGTCGACCGCGACACCATCATCCAGTCGATCCTCGGTGGCCAAGCGGCGCCGATCGCCAGCTTCCAGGGCGAACTGTCGTTCGGCTTCGACCCGACGATGAAGCCGCTGCCCTACGACCCCGAGCAGGCGAAGGCTCTGCTGAAGGAAGCGGGCGTCGCACCGGGCGCCTCCGTCCAGATCGACGTGCGCGGCAACGACGCGACGTTCAACGAAGTGGTGCAGGCTGTTGCCAGCTACCTGCAGCTCGTCGGCATCAACGCGACCATCAAGCCTTACGAGACCAACGTTCTGCTGAACGACATCATCCCGGCCGGCAAGACCGGCGCGATGTTCCAGCAGGCCTGGGGCGGCTGGACGCTCGACTACGACAACACCGCCTACTCGATGTACCACTCGGGCGAAAAGTGGAACCCCTACGACAAGGACGCCGATCTCGACAAGCTGCTGGAATCCCAGCGCTCGATCATCGACCAGCCCAAGCGTGAGGAAATCCTCAAGCAGATCGCCAACTACGCAGCCGACCGTGCGCTGGAAATGCCGCTCTACAACCTCAACGCCATCTACGGCGTGAGCAAGCGCGTCAAGAACTTCACGCCCGTTCCCGACAGCCGCCTGCGGCTGACGGACGTCACGGTCGAATAACAATCAGATCCGCCGCTCCTCGACGTCGAGCGGCGGATCCTCTTCATGAAGGGCGGGTAAGTTGGCCGGATTTTTGATCAAACGTGTTCTGCAGGCGGTGTTCGTCGTTTTCGTCGTAACGCTCACCGTCTCATTTGCCATCCGCCTGACCGGCGACCCGGCACTGATGCTCGCCCAGGGTGCCGGCAGCATCACCGAAGAAGACCTTGCGCGCATCCGTGAGGCGCTCGGCCTCAACCAGCCTTTCCTGGCGCAGTATTTCGCCTTCATCAAAGGCATGTTCGTCTTCGATTTCGGCCGCTCGTTCATGGGCGGAACCCCGGTGTCGCAGCTGATTTCCGCCGCCCTGCCCGCCACGATGATGCTCGCCTTCGCGTCGCTCATCGTTTCGATCGTCATTTCGATCCCGCTCGGCATCAAGGCTGCGGTCGCCCGCGGCAAGTGGGCCGATCAGGCGATCCGCATCCTCTCGCTCGTCGGCCTGTCCTTCCCGAACTTCTGGCTCGCGATCATGCTGGTGCTGTTGTTCTCGATCACCCTGAAATGGCTGCCGCCAAGCGGCATGGACGGCTTTGCCAGCTTCATCATGCCGGCCGTCACCATGGGCATCATCCTGACGGCGACCAATGTGCGCCTGGTGCGCACGGCGATGCTCGAAACGCTGCAGTCGCAATACATCATGGTCGCCCGCGCCAAGGGGCTTAGCGAAAGCAAGGTGCTCTACAAGCACGCCCTTCGCAACTGCGCGATCCCACTCATCACCTATTTCGGCCTTCAGTTCGGCGGTCTTCTCGGCGGTATCGTCGTCGTCGAGCGCGTGTTCAACTGGCCGGGCATGGGCACGCTTGCCTTCGACGCTGTCGGCGCCCGCGACTATCCCGTTCTGCAGGCCTGCATCACCGTGCTTTCGCTGATGATTGTCGGCGTCAACCTCATCGTCGACATCGCCTATGGCCTCGTCGACCCGCGCATCCGGACGGAGTGAGCCGATGACCACCAAGGCCGCAAACAGCCGCTTCGCCCGTTTCCGCAATCTCGAATTCATCCTCGGCACGCTGCTTGCCGGCGGCATGTGCCTCGCCGTTCTGCTCTCCGGCGTGCTATTTCCAGGCGGCGCCGACAAGATCGATCTGATGGCGCGGCTGACTGCGCCGTTCGTCAACTGGGCGCATCCGTTCGGCACCGATCCGCTCGGCCGCGACGTGCTGGCGCGCGTGGTTGCCGGCGGCAAGATTTCGCTGCTGGTCGGCTTTACCTCGGTTGCCGGCGCCGTCGTCGTGGGCGTGGTGATGGGTCTCGTCTCCGGCTATTACCGTGGCTTCTGGGACATGGTGGTCATGCGTTTTGCCGACGTTCAGCTGGCGCTTCCGTTCATCCTGCTTGCCATCACCTTCATCGCCATCGTCGGCGGCGGGCTCGGTAACACCATCATCCTGCTGATCGTGTCGCAATGGGTGCAATATGCCCGCCTGGTGCGCGGCTCGGTGCTGTCGCTGCGCGAGCGCGAGTTCATCCAGTCGGCCCGTGCCATCGGCGTTCGCGACTACAAGATCCTGTTCCAGCATCTGCTGCCGAACCTGATCGGGCCGGTCATCGTGTTGATGACGCTCAATGTCGCCAACAACATCCTGCTCGAAAGCAGCCTGACCTTCCTCGGCCTCGGCGTCGACCCGTTGATCCCGAGCTGGGGTGGCATGCTGGCCGACGGCCGCACCTACCTGCAGAACGCCTGGTGGGTCAGCGTCTTCCCGGGCCTTGCAATCCTTCTCACCGTCCTTGGCCTCAACCTTCTCGGCGACTGGCTGCGCGACAGTCTCGACCCAACAGGCAGAACTTCACGATGACCACGATATTCGAAGGGACCTTCGAGCGCACGCTCGACACCATGCTCGCAACCTACGGCAAGGAGGCTGCCCGCGGCACCCGGCTGGAGGCATGGCTCTTCGATGACCGTAAAAGCCGAGAGGCGGCCGAGCAGAAGCTCGCCGCCTTCGGCGTCGAGGCGAAGTTCAGGAGCGCCTACAAGCCGCTCCTGCATTTCTTCCTCGAGGACGTCGACCTAAAGGCGCTGAAGCGTGTCGACATCCGCTATCCGCAGCCGGAAGGCTGCCCGGCAAACCGCTTCCTGCTCGAGGCCTATCCGCTGGCGGCGCTCATCGGCAACGCGCAAATTACCTTTGTCGGTGGCAGCGACCGGGCCCTGACCTACGATGTCGCGCTGACCTTTGCCGACGGCCGCACGGAAACCCATGCGGTCTTTGCACCCAACCGCCAGCACACGGATTTCGTCGGCGAAACGCTGCTGTCGCCGACCGGCTGGGTCCGTCTCGACGACACCAGCAGCAAAAGGCGCGAGTGCCACCTCGAAACCGATTACGAACGGCTGTTCGCCGGCGCGATGCGCGCGATCGCCGAGCATGGCTGGGGCGACGCAGAACCCTATTTCGACGAACTCAACATCCACGTGACCTTGCCGATCAGCGACCTCAGACTGCCTGTCGGCGAAGAGGTCGTCAGCCTGCGCGAAGCGCTGCACGAGGACTTCTACTTCTCGCTGCTCGAAGTGTTCCAGAAGAAGTCCGGCCGCCCGCTCGGCGACCGTGGCCTGAAGCCCGGCCAGATCGTACCGGAAATCGTCCTTGCCGACGGCAAGCCGTCGGTGCGCGTCGAGACCCGGCCGCTCGCCACATCCGACGCCGAAGGCGAGAGCCAGCCGATCGACACGGCAAAGGCGCCGCTTGCCGTGGTCCAGATCCACGCCGAACTGGAAAAGGTCGGCGGACAGCCGTTCGAAGCACATTCTCGCGCCGGTCGGCCGGTCAAGGCGCGCTATCGCCAGGGCAGCGACGCCGCGGTGATGATCAGCGGCGGCCAGCATCCCAACGAAACCACCGGCATCGTCGGCGCGCTCAGGGCCGCCCAGACGCTCGCGGCGCTCCCGGGTACGCACTTCACGATCTCGCCCCTCGAAAATCCGGATGGTTACGCCGTTCACCAGCGGCTGCGCGCCGACAACCCGCTGCACATGCACCATGCCGCCCGCTATACGGCGCTTGGCGACGACCTGGAATACCGCACCGGCACCGCGCTCAACGAGCGGGCGATCCGCAACGAGGCCGATGCGCTGTCAGGCGCCGAACTTCACGTCAATTTGCACGGCTACCCATCGCATGAGTGGACGCGGCCGCTGTCGGGTTACGTGCCGCGCGGCTTTGCCATGTGGACCCTGCCCAAGGGCTTCTTCCTGATCATGCGCCATCATGCCGATTGGGAGCAGCGCGCCGAACAACTGATCGAGGCGGTGACGGCACGCCTGGCAGCGGTTCCCGGCCTGCTCGCCTACAACGACCGGCAGATCGCGCTTTATGAAACCCATGCGGGCGAAACCGGTTTCCGCATCATCAACGGCTTCCCCTGCCTCATCTCCGTCGACGATCGCCACAAGGCACCGTTGACGCTGATCACGGAATATCCGGACGAAACCATCTATGGCGACGCGTTCGTTGCCGGCCATGAGGCGCAGCGCGAGACGGTCCTGGCCGCCTACGAGGCGTTCCAGACGATGATGGCGGTCGCATAGCGACCGGAATTTCCAGCGAAAACGCGGCGGGCCCGAAGGACCGCCGCTGCCGCTCGTCTCGGCGACAGTCAGGCCGGCACCCATCACGCCCGTCCAACGTTCCGCTCTGCCCGCCTGCGGCCAGGACGCGGCCGAGCCCGGTCGTTGCGACCAAGCCCCCTCGCATTCTTTTGATGTCCCCGCGACGATTGTATCGATCGCTGCCTGCTTCGTCGTGCCGTCGGATACCGTAAATGCCGTCGCGGAAGGGTTGCGGTTGCCTTGCGCGTGGATCCACAAATGATCCGTCCGGTGCCCGCACACACCGCAACTTTGCGGCAATGCGCGTCGATCAAAGGTGCGGCAACCACGAAACGACGCCGGAGTAACGAGACATGCGCCTGCTGCTTGTAGAGGACGAGTTGGAGATGGCGGCAGCGCTCAGCGTTGCCCTCGGCCGCTACGACATGATCCTCGACCACGCCCCGTCGCTCGATCACGCGATCGCGGCAATGGCGAGCCAGGTGCATGACGCAGTCATTCTCGACCGGCAACTGCCCGATGGCGACGGCCTGACGCTCATCCCGCGCGTGCGTGCGCTGAAGGCTGGCATTCCCGTCATCGTGCTGACGGCGCGGGGCAGCGTCGACGAACGGATCAAGGGGCTGGACATGGGGGCGGACGACTATCTGGCCAAGCCTTTCTCAGTCGAGGAATTGCTGGCCAGACTGCGCGCATTGATGCGTCGCGCGCCCGATCTCGCCCCGATGACGGCCCGCATCGGCAATCTCGTCTTCGACTTCGACGGTCGGGAAGCGCGCATCGACGGCCGCGTGTTCGAACTTCCCCGTCGTGAGCTTCTCGTGCTCGAGGCGCTGGTACGCCGGCAGGGTCGGACGGTGCAACGCTCGACGCTGGAGGAATCGGTCTATGGCTATGACGACGAGATCCAGTCCAATTCGCTCGACGCCCATGTCTCGCGATTGCGCCGCAAGCTGCTGGAATCGGGCTCCGGCGTCGAGATCCACGGCATTCGCGGCGTCGGATATCTTCTGAGGACGGCGACGTGACGGCCAGCGCCAACCACTCGCTGAAGAAGCGGCTGATCTGGCATATCCTCACGTTTCAGGTGCTGTTGCTCGTCACCGTCATTGCCGGCTTCATGGCGCTCCTGATCCGTGCCGATCTCGGCGGCATGATCCTCGACGCCGGCTCTGCGTCGATCGCGGCCGGCGCCGTCGAGGTCGGGCCCGACCAGAGGCTGCGACTGAAGGATACGCCCGAGCTCGGCGCGATGCGCGCCGAGAGCCCCGGTTTCTGGTTCATCGTCCGAAACGCCCGCGGCGAGACTGTCGAGAGCGGACCGGTGCCCGATGCCTATCGCGGCATCGGCAGCCATCTCGACAGGGTCACCTTCGGCGACATCCGCGATGGCGTCGAACCCTATGTGCTGTCAGCCGTCGTCCGCGTGATCGAGGCCGAAGGCGGCCCCTACACCGTTCTGACCGGCGGCGGACGACTGTGGAGCGCCTCGTTCGCGGTGTTCTTCCTGACGAACCTGCTGCTGTTGCCGATCGTGCTGATCCTGGTGCTCATTCCGGCCTTCGCCATTCCGATCATCGTGCGCCGCGCCTTTTCGAGCCTTGCCGAGGTGGCTGACCACGCGCGGAGCATCGACGTCGACCGCCGTGGCGCCCGCCTGCCCGATGGCCGCGTGCCCGGTGAGGTGCGGCCGCTCGTGGAGGCCGTCAACGGTGCGCTGCAGCGCCTCGACGAAGGCTACGAACGGCGCCAGCGTTTCATTCTCGATGCCGCCCATGAACTTCGAACCCCGGTCGCGATCCTGCAGACGCGGCTTGAGGGCATGGATTTCGGCCCGCTGCGCAGCCGTCTCCTGGTCGATGCCGCCCGCATCGCCGGACTTGCCGAGCAGTTGCTCGATCTCGAGCGCATCGACCGCGACGGATCCCATTTCGCGCCACTCGATCTTGTCTCGCTCTGCCGCGACGTGGCCGCGGATCTCGCGCCGCTGGCGCTGTCGGCCGGTTGCGACATCTCCTTCAGCCATGGCCCCGACCAGGTCAATGCGCGCGGAGACGCTGGCGCCCTCGAGCGCGCCGTCACCAACCTGGTGCGAAACGCCATCGAGCACGCCGGTGGCCTTATTTCCATCCATGTGGACCGTGGCGGCATCATTGAAGTCAGCGACGAAGGACCCGGTGTGCCCGAAAGTGAAAGGGAACGGATCTTCGAGCCTTTTCACCGGCTGTTGCCGCGCGATCACGGCACCGGCCTCGGCCTGCATCTCGTCAGCGAAATCGTCAGCCGTCACAAGGGCCACATCTCGGTGGTCTGCGCGCCATCAGGCGGTGCCTGTTTCCGCATCACGCTGCCCGCAGCCTGAGATCCGTGAAGGTTGCCCGGCCAACGCCACAGGTCCTAACAGGTTATTAATAATAAAATCAGCAATTTAATCGACATTTGCAATGTTGATGCAATCCGTGCGGCGCACAAGTGCACCCATCTTGCAGCGTCGATCATCGCGCCAGTCCGGCGCGAACGAGGCGGCAGGATCTGAGCGCCGCGACCGGCGCCAAGTCCAATCCACGGAGTAACGCCATGCAGCAACGTCACGCACTCTGCCTCTCGCTCGGCCTCGCCCTTCTGGCCGCAGCCGGCACCCAGCAGGCTCAGGCCGCCGATCCCTATTCGCCGGAGCCGGCGTCCACCTACCAGGATCCGCCGGCCTTCAACTGGACCGGTGCCTATGTCGGCGCCCATGGCGGCATCGGCTTTTCCGGCAGCCCCAACCCGTTTTCCGATCGCAACGGCGTCGCCTTCGGCGCGCAGGCCGGCTACAACATGCAGATGGGGCCGGGCATCGTCGGCACGGAAATCGAGGGATCCTACCTCGGCGACACCGAACACAATGTCCGTGGCGGCAAGCTCAAGGAAAAATGGCGCGGTGCGATCAAGGCGAAGGCCGGCCTGTCCTTCGACCAGACGCTCGTCTACGGCACCGCCGGTTATGCCATGACCAGCTACAAGAAGGGCGGCGGCGTCCAGAACGACGTCGGCTTCAAGGGCGGTTATCTGGTCGGCGCCGGCGTCGAGCAGGGCTTCGGCGGCGGCCTCTCGGCCAAGCTCGAGTACAACTACATCGCCACGCCGGATGTCCGCACGAGCACGGCCTTCGGCACGACCGAAAAGGACATCAACAGCCACGTCATCAAGGCCGGCGTGAACATGCGGTTCTGATTTCTTCCACGCGATTGCAGCGCCGTTGCCCATTCCCTCCCAAGGCGGCGGCGTTCGTTTCGAGATGGAACGAACAAGCCGATGGCCGCCTCCCCGCCCTCGGCTTCACGGTTTCAGCGACCCGCGGCAGCAGGGACTTCCCTCTCAGCGCGCCTTTTGTGGCTAGGCTGCCGCCTCCTGGACCTCGGCGCCGGCGTTCGAAAGCCGTCGCCAGATCGGGCCCATCGCATCGGCGATATCGCGGTAAACGCCGTAGCGTCTCTCGTAATGGCGCGTCATTGCCGGATCTGGCCGGTAATGCCGTTCCGTCCTGACCATCGCAGCCGCACCCTCAGAAAAATCGGCAAAGATGCCAGCTCCGGTGCCGGCGGCAATCGCGGCCCCGAGCGCGCCGGTTTCGCGCGAGCGGGCGACAGACACCGGAACGCCGAGCACGTCGGCAAAGATTTGGGGCCAGATCAGGCTGCGCGACCCGCCGCCTGAAAGCACAGCTTCGTCGAAACTCGCGCCTGCCGCGCGCATGGTGGCGATGTGCTGGCGATGGCCGAAGGCGACACCTTCCAGAACCGCGCGCACGAGATGCCCCTTCGTGTGCCAGCCGGCAACCCCGTAGAAACCGGCCCGGGCATTGCCGTCCTGCTGCGCGCCATAGAGAAACGGATGATAGATCGGGTCGTTGGCGGCAGGCTCGATTTCGGCTGCAAGCGCGCAGCAGACATCGTAGGGCGAGCGCCCGTCCTCGATGCCGCTTTCGGCAAAGAACTCACGCACCAGCCATTCGAGATTGGCAGCCGAGGTCGCGCTCGACTCGATGGCCATGTAACGGCCGCGATCGAAGGTGGACGACATGAAGACCGGGCCGGAAAGATCCGGGCCGTCGATGATCACCTGGTTGATGCTCCAGGTTCCGGCGATGATGGAGGCCGCGCCGGTTCGCGTCACGCCCGAGCCGACGGCAGAGGCGATGACGTCGAAGAGACCGCCGACCACCGGTGTGCCAGCGGCAAGCCCGGTCTGTTCTGCTGCCTCCGGCGTGACCGTGCCGACGACATCTGCACTCTCGGCCAGATCCGGCAAGAGGCCGGTTGCTTCCCCGAGATCGAAGGCAGCCATCAGGTCGCGATCGTAACGCCGGTTGACGACGTTGAGCAGACCGCAGCCGGTCATGTCGGAGACGTCGCTGACACGTCGCCCGGTCAGGCGGTTGACGATGAAATCCTTGCACAGGAACACCGTGCCGATCCTGGCGAAGGTCTCCGGCTGGTAGCGCTTGAGCCAGGCAAGAAGCGTCGGCGTCTGCGATGGCCAGGGTCGCTGGCGACCGATGGCATAGGTCCGGTCGCCGACCCCTTGCGCCTTCCATTCTTCCACCAATCCGGCAGCGCGCGTATCGAGCGACTGGATGCCAAGCAGCGGCTCTCCCTGCGCGTCGAGAGCATAGAGACCGTTGCCATGACCGGCGCAACCGATCGCGACGATCTCTTCGGCGCGGATGCCGGCGCGTTCGACGCATTGGCGGATGACGGCGCGGGCATGGGTCCACAGTTCCTCGAGCCCGCGCTCGACGTGCCCCGGCCGCGGCACACGACTGTGCCCCTCCTGCGCGGCCGCCGCGATCTCGTTGCCCTCGAGGTCGAAAATCACCGCCTTGATCACGGTGTTTCCGGCGTCGAGTCCCAGAAGATAGTCTGCCATAAAGAACCCCTCCCAAGGTTCGGATCGTCGTCCTTGTACCAGCTTCGGCTGCAATCAGCCCTGCTGGTACAATGCGAAGGCGGCCGCACCATCGGCGTCGTCGTGCACGATGGCCATCAAGCCCCGGACGACGGCGCTCGGGTTTGCATGCTGGTAGATGTTGCGCCCGTAGACCATGCCGACAGCGCCCTGTCGCATCAAGGCCGCGGACTTGTCGAACACGGCGCGCAGGTCTTCCTTGCCGCCGCCACGCACCAGAACCGGGCAGCGCGCCGCCTCGACAACGCGGTGGAAATCCTCCGCATTGGTCGTCGGATCGGCCTTGACGATGTCGGCGCCCATCTCGCGGGCGAGCCGCGTCAGCGTCACGATCTTTTCCGCATCGCCGTCGACCATGTAGCCGCCGCGCTCGGTGACCGGCTGCATGACAAGCGGCTCGATCATCAGCGGCATGCCGTATTTTTCGCAGTCGGCGCGCACGCGGGAAATGTTGGCAACACACTGGCGGAACAGATCCGGTTCGTCCGGCAGCATGAACAGATTGACGACCACGCAGGCGGCATCCATCTCCAGCGCGCCGATCAGCGGCTCGGCCTCGTTCTGCAGCACCGCCCACATATCGCGGTGACGAATGCGGTTGTACGGGTTGCCCATGTCGATGCGCATGACCAGGGCCGGCTTGTCCTTGCCGGGGATATCCTGCAGCAGATCGGCCTGGCCATAGTTCATCTGGATCGCGTCCGGCCGTGCATCGACCAGCGCCTTGACGACAGCCTCCATATTCTCGAGACCGTCGAGGAAGGACGGCTCGTTGCAGACGCCATGATCGATCGCCACGTCCAGGCAGCGCCCCGTGCCAAAAAGACGGTTCATCCGGACCTTGCGGTTGTTTCGCATAATGCACTCCTTTGTTCGTTCCGTGCGGAAAGCGTGTCTTCGTCGACGCCGTGGCGTTCGAGGAGAAGGGTGAGAAAACGGGCGCGCTCCTGCGCCTGACGTGCCGCAGACCAGCGTTTTTCGGCCGCGAGCAGCGCCAGCACGGCATCCGCCATGTCGAGAGACAGTTCGCCGGTGATTGCCAACGTGGTGCGACGTAGCAGCAGGTCGTCGAGATGCTCGACCTTCTCGCTGCGGATCAGCAGCTGGATTTCGCGGCTCGAGTAACCGGCATGCGGAAGCGGTGTATCGGGTGCTGCCGCCGTGAAGGCCGCAATGCGCTCTGCATCCGTCCCGTAGCGCTTGAACAGTGTTTCGACGCGCTCCGACGAAAGGCCGCTCGCCGCGGCGACCCGGGCGATCCAGGCTTCGCGATCGGCCGGAAAATCACGCCCACCGCCGATCGGACGCTCTGATGTCGAGATGCGCCGCGCCCGCGCCAGCCGCTCCAGCACCTGGTCGGCCGCCAACTCGCCGAAGGAGCGGAACGTGGTCCACTTGCCGCCGATCATGCACAGCACTGGCGGACCGCCGTCGGCGGTCTCGACGAAGGTGCAATAGTGATCACGCGGTATGCGGCCAGTAAAACTGTCCTTGCTAGCCGGCAGCGGCCGGACCCCTGAGAACTGGAAGACGATCTCCTCGGTTCTGATCTTTATCGCCGGAAGGACGAAGGCGAGCGACTGCAGGATGTAGTCGCGCTCCTCCGTCTCGCAGCGTACGGTTTCCGGGTCGTCGACGCGAATGTCGGTGGAGCCGACCAGAACCTTGCCGAGATAGGGAAACAGGATGCAGATGCGCCCGTCCTCGTTCTCGTAGTAGATCATGTGCCCGTCGAGCGCCCGCGTAAGGTCGTCGTTGTCGACAATCAGATGCGACCCCTTGGTGCCGCCCATCAACGGTGCCGGACGGGCGGGCTCGGAAAACAGGCCCTGGTTGGCGATGTCGATCCAGCCGCCGGTGGCGTTGACGATCAGGGTCGGCTCGATCGAAACCTCCGCGCCGCTGATCGTGTCCCTGACCGCGTAGCGTCCCGGCGCTGTGAGCCTGAGTTCGGCATAGTTGACAGCACGCACACCGGCACCGGCGGACAGCGCGTCCTCGAGCAGCTCGACGCCGAGCCGCTCGGGTTGGCTCACCCAGGCGTCGTAATAGGTCGCCGAACTCTTGATTGCGGGATTGAGCGCCGGCCACCGGCCAAGCGTCGAGCGCCGCCCGCGGAATTCGTGGCGCGGCATCAGGGCGCGCTTGCGCGTCAGGAAATCGTAGATGGCGAGCCCCGCCTTGATGACAACCGCGCCGCGGCGGCTCGGCCGACGGGAAAGACCGAGGAAGCGGACGGCGCCGTTGGCGATACCGGAAAAGAAATCGAAGACCGGGACCGTGGTCGGCAGCGGACCGACATAGTGCGGCGCGTTGCGCAGCAGCCGGTCGCGCTCGACGAGGGATTCCCGCACCAGACTGAATTCACCGTTTTCGAGATAGCGCAGCCCGCCATGAACCATGCGAGACAATGCGGCGCTGGCGCCGGAACAGAAATCGTGTTTCTCGACGAGCACGACATTGACGCCCTGCAGCGCCAGCTCGCGAAAGACGCTGAGGCCGTTGATGCCGCCGCCCAGCACGCAGACGTCCACCTTCGGGCTCTGGCGGAGCCCGTCAAAGATCTCTTCTCGGTTCATGATGGCGGTCCGTTACCTATCCATTTGGGCGAGTTTCGCCGCTATCGCTTCGTCGATCGCCGCGAGATCCTGGCCGTCGAGCCGGATGGTTCCGGCGCGAGCGTTGTCGAGCGCCTGCGCCGGATTGCGCGCACCGCAAAGCGCGAACGTCACACCGGGTTGCGCCAGCGTCCAGGCAATGACCGTCTGCGCAATACTGGCGCCGTGCTTTTCGGCAATCGGCCGGATCGCTCCGGCAAAGGCCGTCGCCTTTTCGCGGTTGCCAACCGAGAAGCGCGGATTGTCGCGGCGCTGATCGTCGCCTGAAAACACCCGGTCCGGACCGACGGTGCCGGACAGCAGACCAAGGGCGAGCGAGGAATAGCTGAGCGTCGCCACGCCGTTTTTCGTGGTCAGCGGCAGAAGCTCCGCCTCGATCTCGCGGTCCATCATGCTGAAGCGTTCCTGGATCGCATCGAGGCGGCCGGTGGCGATGTAGGCCTCCAGCTCGGATCGGTCGACATTGCTGGCGCCGATCGCGCGGATCTTGCCGGCATTCTTCAGGTCTTCGAGTGCGCGCACTGTCTCTTCGATCGGTGTCGTCGGGTCCTGCCAATGGGTGATATAGAGATCGATATAGTCGGTCCCGAGCCGCTTCAGGCTCTGTTCCACCTCGTGCATGATGGCGTCGCGACCGAGGTAGCGATGAACGGGCTTGCCGTCCTGGTCGAAGAAATGCTTGCCCTTCGTCGTGTGCCAGACGAGGCCGCATTTGGTGGCGATGACGGCCTTGTCGCGGCGACCGGCAAGCGCCTTGCCGACGATTTCCTCGGAGCGCCCGAGGCCATAGGCGGGCGCCGTGTCGATCAGGGTCACACCGGCATCGAGCGAGGCCTGGATGGCGGCAATGGACTCTCCTTCGTCCGTTCCGCCCCACATCCAGCCACCGATCGCCCAGGTGCCGAGCCCGACGGCGGATGCCTTGACACCGGAGCGGCCGATCTCGCGCGTCAACTGTTCACTGCTCATGCCGAAAGTCCCTTTTCGCTTGCCATGGCAAGGATGCGCTCGCCGGTCGCCTCGTCGGTCACGAGTGTATCGAGATGCCTGCCGCGCAGGACGCTGAGGATCGGCCCGGCCTTGTTCGGTCCGCTAGCAACGCCGATCTTGGTCGGGATCGACGCGAATTCGTCGAGTGTCAGCGACACGAGCGAACGGTTGAGGCTGTAGTCGCAGACGCGGCCCTGGTCATCGAGCAGATGTGCCAGCAGTTCGCAGCTCGCGCCCGAGCGCTCTATCGCGGCGCGGTCGGTGCTCGATGACGGGTGCAAGTCGTAGTAGCTCGAATCGTCGGAAAGGATCGAGCCGATGCCGACGATCGCCACCTTGGCTTCACGCGCCCGTTTGAAGACGTCCGCCACCGAGCGCATGTTGATCAGCATGGCGCGCTCGGCAGCGCTGTCGGCAAAGAGCGGCGCATGGATCTGGTAGGACCTGCCGCCGAGCCGCTCGGCCATCAGTGTCGAGACATGATTGACGTCGGTATAGTGCTTGCCCTGGACGCAGCCCGTTGCCGGGATAACCTCGATATCGAGGCGCCGCGAGGCATGCAGGCCGGCAACGACGGCGCTGACGCCCTTGCCGCCGGTGATGCAGATGGTGTCGCCGTCGGCGATCTCCTCCATCAACAGGCGGGCTGCTGCCTCGCCCACCGCCTGCAGCGCCGTCTGCTGATTGTCCGACACGGTCGGCACGACGACCGCACGGCTGATGCCGCCGAGCGCCAGCAATTGCTCTTCCATGTCGACGAGCGGTTCGATCGGCGACTTGATCTTGATCTCGACGAGGCCGAGCTGGCGGCCACGCTTGATCAGGCGGTTGACGGTCGGCTGGGAAATTCCGAGCCGGTCGGCAATCTGCGACTGGGTCAGGCCTTCGAGGAAGTGCAGAACCAGCGCCTGGTGCATCTGCCGGGCGACCACGAGTTCCTCGCGAGCGCTGGAGAGGATGTTCTGACTGGGATTGGCGATCGGCATGGTCAGCTGGCCTTCCGCGTATGCAGGAAATGGTCGATGGAGACGGCGGCGAGCAGAATGCAGCCCTTGATCATGTCCTGCCAATAGACGGACACATCGAGCAGGATCAACGAGCTGGTCACCACCGAAAGCAGCGCGATGCCGAGGATGGCGCCGAGGATCGTGCCCGAACCGCCGTTCAGCGACGCCCCGCCAATGACGGCAGCGGCGATGATGTTGAGCTCCATGCCGACGCCGAACGTGGGGGTGGCGGCGCCGAAGCGCGACATGTAGATGACGCCGGCGACACCGGCGAGCGTCGAGCAGAGCACCGTCACCCAGAACTTCACCTGCTTGGTCTTGATGCCGGAATAAAGCGCCGCCTTCTCGTTGCTGCCGGTATAGAACACCTTGCGAAAAGCGGTCGCCCGGCGCAGCAGGAAGTCGAACAGGACGACGACGGCGATGAAGATCAGGATGACGTAGGGGATGCCGTTGAACGTGCCCTGGCCGACCGCCTTGAACGATGCCGGCAGGGTGAAGAGCGACAGCGGCGTGCCCTTGGTAATGACCAGGCAGAGCCCACGCACGATCACCATGGCCGCAAGCGACGTGATGAAATGGTTGAGCCCGACCACGGTGACGAAGAAACCCATGATGGCGCCGATAAGGCTGCTTGCAAGGATCCCGACGAGCGAAGCCGTCCAGGGATCGACGCCGGCAAGAAACAGCGACCCGGCCAGCACCATGGCGAAGCAGACGACAGAGCCGACCGCCAGATCGATGCCGCCGACGATCAAAAGGATCGTCATGCCGACGACGACGATGCCTTCGACCGAGAAGCTCATCAGCATGGCGCGCATGTTGCCGAAGGTGAGAAAGTGCGGCGACGCGAAGGTCATGATGACGCCGAGCGCGAGGATGATGGCAATGAGCCCTGCCTCGCGCATCGTGCCGATCCGCCGCCAGGCCGGAACCTGCACCTGCGTTGCAACCACCGTATCGACTGCCATTTCCGCCTCCCCATTCACTCTGCTTGTCTCAGGCAACATGCTCGGCCGCCCTTATTTCTTGTCGTTCGTCCCGTGACCCGACCCCGGATGCCAGGCGGATGACCGCCTCCTCCGACATCTCGGCTTCTCCGAGTTCGCCGGCAATGCCGCCTTCGCGAACGACCAGAACCCGGTCGCAAAGCCCCAGAAGCTCAGGCAGTTCCGACGAGATGACGACGATGCCGATGCCGGAGCGCGCGAGGTCGCGCAGCAGCCGGTGAATTTCCGATTTTGCGCCCACGTCGATGCCGCGCGTCGGCTCGTCCATGAGAATGACCTTCGGCCGCACCGCAAGCTGCTTGGCGATCGCCACCTTCTGCTGGTTGCCGCCCGACAGCGACGACACCGGCATGGCGATGCCGCCCATGCGCACGCCGAGCCGCCGGGTAAACTCGCTGGCGAGGTCCGCTTCCGCCTTCGCGTTCATCAGCCCAAGCGGCCCGGTCAGCGTCTTCAGGTCCAGTACCGAAATGTTCTGGGCGATCGACATGTCGACGAACACACCGGATCCCTTGCGATCCTCGGAGAGATACACGATGCCGGCATCGACAGCGTCTCGGTAATTGCCGATCGCCTGCGTCTTGCCGTGCAGTTTCACGTCGCCGCGCACCTTGGGGCGCAGGCCGCAGATGGCTTCCGCGATCTCGGTTCGGCCGGAGCCGATCAGCCCGCCGATCCCGAGGATTTCGCCCTTGCGCAGCTCGAAGCCGACATCGGCGATACGCTCGCCGTCGCCAAGACCGCGTACCGACAGGATGACCTCGCCGGACTTTTCGCCCTCTGCCTGCTTCGGCGGATAGAGCTGGGTGATCTCGCGGCCGACCATGCGGCGCACGACGTCATCGGGCGTCACATCGGCGATGCGCTCCGTCGAGACATGGCGACCGTCGCGAAAGACGGTGACACGGTCGCAAAGGCTGAAAATCTCGGCCATGCGATGGCTGATGTAGATGATCGAAATGCCCGCCGCCTTCAGGTCGCGGATGATGCCGAACAGCGCCTGCGCCTCGGCCTCCGTCAGTGCCGCTGTCGGCTCGTCGAGGATCAGCACGCGGCAGTCGAGCGTCAGCGCCTTGGCGATCTCGACCAGCTGCTGGCTGGAAATGGTGAGGTCAGCAACCTTGCAGCGCACGTCGATCGGCGCCAGCCGGTTCATTACCTTTTGCGCGTCGCGGGCAAGCGCGGCGTAGTTCATCAGCGGCGAGCGCCGCCGGTTGGTCGCCGCCATGAACATGTTTTCCGCCACCGTCGCATCCGGGCAGAGCGCAATCTCCTGGTGCACGAGACCGATGCCGAGCGTCTGGGCCGCGGCGGGCGATGCGATTTTCGTCGGCGTGCCGTCGACGAGGATCTCGCCCTCGTTCGGCTGCAGCACGCCGGCGATGATGTTCATAAGGGTGGATTTTCCGGCGCCGTTCTCGCCGCAAAGCGCGTGGATCTCGCCTTTTTCAAGGTTGAAATCCACATTGGTCAACGCCTTCACAGCCCCGAAGTGCTTGGTGACGTTGCGGACCTGAAGGACCGGCTGCGATATCATCGCCTTCTCCACTCTCATGCGTTCGACGGGCTATCCGGACATCCGGATAGCCATGTCAAAGACCCTTACTCGTCAATACCCTTGGTGCCGCGGCGCTTCAGGTACTTGTCCCAGTAGAAGTCGTCCGCATTGGCGGCGGTGACGATCGACAGACCGTTGTCGACGAAGGGAATGCTCATCGGATTGAAGCCGGAACGCTTGGCGTCGTTCATCGGATCGATGAGTTCGGGATGCTTGGCAAGCCACAGCAGCATGAAGCCCATGTAACCCTGCATGCCCTGGTTCGGGTTGATCGAGCCGAACACTTCGCCGGCCTTGATCATGTCGAGAATGTTGGCGTTGACGTCGGCGCACATGACGAGAACCTTGCCGCCGCTTTCCTTGCTGGCCTGGGCTGCACCGATCGCCGAGTTGGCTTCAGGCATGAAGACCGCGCCGAGGTTAGGGTTTGCCTGGATCAGGCTCATCAGGCCCTGGTAGGCCTTGTTCGGATCCTGGTTGGAGGCGGCACGGCCGACGAGCTTCATGTCGGGCCATTTTTCAGCCATGCGGCCGACGAAGGCCGTGATGCGCTTGTCGTGGTTGTCCTGGCCGGGGTTTTCCAGAACGGCGTATTCGCCCTTGCCACCCATCTTCTCGGCGATCGCATCGGCGGCATAGACGCCTTCGCGTGTGTTATCCGACGTGATGAACGAGATGCGCTTGGAGAGCGGCGAGTCGGCCGCAAAGGTGACGACTGCCGTGCCTTGGTCGATGGCGCGGTTGATCGGCTCGATGAAGGGATCCGAGTTCATCGGGTGAACGAGGATGCCTGCCGGGTTCTGCGCCAGCGCCTGGTCGAAGGTGGCGATCTGCTTGTTGACGTCATATTCCGGCGTGCCGGTGTATTCGGTCTCGCAGCCGAACTGCTGGCCGGCCTGCTTGAACATTTCATAGACCGGGAACCAGTATTCGACGCCCGATACCATGACGTTCATCACGTATTTTTCGCCGGGTTCGCAGCGAAACGGATTGGCCGTCTCCGCGCTGGCGGGGCCAGCCAGAAACGTCGTTGCAATGACCGCCAGCGCGGTCGTGCTCAAAAAAGTGCGCACGCGTCCTCCTCGAGGCCGAAGCCCCTCCCAAAACCAAAACTGCCGTCAGAAATGACCGCTGATGTGTGAGTTTGCCGGAACTCCTCCTCGACTTCCGACTGTCACGATTAAAACTATGGCCAAGGCATCTGTCAATATAATTCATGGCATGAATAATAATTCATACCCGCCTGTATTTCAGACCGATATGGCCCTTATTCCCCCATCGCCTGCGCCAGCATCAGGTTCGATGCCTTGGCCTCTGCAATGATCCACTCCCGAAACGCCTGGATCTTCTTCTGCCGCCGGTGGCTTTGCGGATAGACCAGCCAATAGGCGCGGCCGTCCCGGACCACATGGTTGAACGGCCGGATCAACTTTCCGCTGCGAAGCTCCTCGATCAGGAAGGTGGAGACCGCCATGGCGATGCCGTGGTCGAGCAATGTGGTGGCGACATCCATTGCCTGGACGTCGAAGATCAGCTCCGTGCCGTTGCTGGCCGGCGGTTCCACACGGGTCTCGACCATCCAGCGACGCCACCAGCTGGCATTGCCGAATCGCCTGACATTGAGAACGTCTGCGGGGTGCTTGAGCTGATGCTTTTCCAGGAATGTCGGCGTGCAGACCGGCAGGTACTCGATCGGGAAAAGCGGAAAGACGTCATGGCCCGGCCAGTCGCCGTTGCCGCTGCGCACCACCAGGTCGATGGCATCACGCTTGAAGTCGATGAGCTCGGTCGACATGTGCACCCGGATGCTGATGTTCGGATGGGCCGCCTGGAACGAGGCGAGCCTCGAGCCGAGCCAGCTCGAGACCACCGTCGGAAGGACGGAGATGTGCAGGTGATGCTCGGTCTTGTCGGCGATCTCCGAAAAGGCGTTGCCCAGGAGGTCGATGGCTTCCGTCACTTTCGGCGCGAGTTGCCGGCCGGCGGCCGTGAGCCGCACTTCCCGCGGCATACGGACGAAGAGGGCTGTGCCGGTGCGCTCCTCGAGCAACCGGATCTGATAGCTGACGGCGGCCTGGGTCATGCCAAGTTCCTGCGCCGCGCGGGTGAAACTCAGGTGTCGGGCGGCGGCCTCGAAGGCACGCACCGCGCTCATGGGGGGCAATTTGCTCATGCGTTGAGATAAGCATTCTTTATGGCAGCATGCGAGAAACCGCTTTGCGCGAATCCACGAAAATCCTCAATTTTGTCGCGAACACATCACCGCAGAATTGAAGGGGTTAGCAATGCCGAGCGCACTGCGATCGATCATCCGTCATGTCTGGACTTTCGCGAGAAGAGCCGCGGACGTCACGACGTCGGTCGATACATTCAACGAATTCCAGCTGAGGGACATCGGCCTGACGCGCGACAATGACAGCATCCGTGCCCGGGCGGGCGACATAGCCGCGCCTTGGCAGCACGTGGTGGATGCCAAGCCCTTCCAAGCGCCTCTGGCGCCCGCACCCGATAACGCCTCCGCTTCCACACAGGTCGTGAATGTCGATGCCGCGCCGCGACCCGAGGCAACGAGCGCCGCCCGCCCGCGGACGGAGGAAAATAAAGACATAAACATTTCTTTATGCGGTTGACCTTGCCGACTTGGAAGGGCATTGTCGTGCAGTCGTGGTTCTGCGGCTCGTCTTGCGACGGGCCGGAGCTAAGAGGGAATTCGGTGCGGCACCGTGAGGTGCTCATGCCGGAGCTGCCCCCGCAACTGTAAGCGGCGAGCGGCCGTCCAATGATGTCACTGAGGGAGACGCCTCGGGAAGACGGGACGGTTCGTGTTGACCCGCAAGCCAGGAGACCTGCCGCGATCGATAACGTCCACGGGCGGGGTGTCCGATGTGCCGCCTTGACGAGCGAGCCTGCCTCGGTCGTGGATGCGTCGCGTTCAAAGCCTTGCCCACAACCTCGGGGTAAGGAAATGACCATCAAGACAGCCAATCTCGGCTTTCCACGTATCGGCCGCCACCGCGAACTGAAATTCGCGCTGGAGCGCTACTGGGCCGGCAAGATCGACCGGCACGACCTGCTGAACGTCGCAGCGACGCTGCGGGCGGAAAACTGGGCCGCGCAGAAGGCGCGGGGAATCCGGATCATTCCATCGAACGACTTCTCGCTCTACGATCAGGTTCTTGACACATCCGTGCTCGTCGGCGCGGTGCCTGCGGCCTATGGCTGGAAGGGCGGCCCGGTCGATCTCGACACTTACTTTGCCATGGCGCGGGGTTCGACGGCTGCCACGTGCGCTTCCGGTTGCAGCCATGGAGTCGATGACAGCGGCAACCCGGCGCAGGAGATGACCAAGTGGTTCGACACCAATTACCACTACATGGTCCCCGAGTTTACCAAAGACCAGCGCTTCGAGCTGACGCGCAACGCACCGCTTGAGGCCTTCATGGAAGCCAAGGCGCTCGGGCATGTCACCCGGCCTGTCCTGCTTGGCCCCGTCACCTTCCTGAAGCTCGGCAAGGCGCTTGCCGGCGGGTTCGAACCGATCGATCTGATCGAGCGGCTGCTTCCCGTCTATGTCCAGCTTCTCGCCGAGCTTGCCAATGCCGGCGTCGAGTGGGTGCAGATCGACGAGCCCTGCTTTGTGCTCGATCTCAACGAGCGGGAGCGCCGGGCGCTGACGCTCACCTACAAGACATTCGCCTCGGAAATCCCGCAGCTGAAGATCATGCTTGCGACCTATTTCGGCGCGATTGGCGACAACCTGCCGACGGCGCTTTCGCTGCCGATCGCGGGCCTGCACCTCGATCTGGTCCGTGCACCGCTGCAGCTGGAAGCCCTCATCCAGACGGCACCGGCGCATCTGGTGCTGTCGCTTGGCGTCATCGATGGCCGCAATGTGTGGCGAACAGACCTCGCCGGCCTGTTCCGCCGCCTGCAGCCGCTGATCGAGGCGCATGGCCGTGAGCGCATCGAGCTTGCGCCGTCCTGCTCGCTGCTGCACGTGCCTGTTGATCTCAACCTCGAAAAAGCGCTCGACCCGGAGCTCGCCTCATGGCTTGCTTTCGCCCTGCAGAAACTGGACGAGCTCAGCCTGCTTGCCCGCGCCTTCGAGCCCGGCCTCGCCAATCCGGAACAGGTATTCGAGAAATCGATCGTGGCGGCAGCGGCGCGTCTGACCTCGCTCAAGGTCCATGACCCGCTGGTCGCCGGACGCCTGAAAGGCCTGACGGCTGCCGAAAGCCGCCGCCAGTCGGGCTTTGCAACGCGCCGGCGGCTGCAGGAAGAGAGGTTGGCGCTGCCGCTTTTCCCGACGACGACGATCGGCTCCTTCCCGCAGACACCGCAGGTGCGCCAGGCGCGATCGCTGCATGCCAAGGGCGAGCTCAGCTATGTCGACTATCTTGCATATCTGCGCCAGGAGACGGAGAAGGCCGTGCGCTGGCAGGAGGACATCGGCATCGAGGTGCTGGTGCATGGCGAGTTCGAGCGCAACGACATGGTGCAATATTTCGGCGAGCAGCTTTCCGGCTATGCCTTCACCCAGAGCGGCTGGGTGCAGAGCTACGGCTCGCGCTACGTGCGCCCGCCGATCATCTTCGGCGATGTCTCGCGGCCAAACCCGATGACGGTGGATTGGGCATCCTATGCGCAGTCGCTGACGTCAAGGCCGATGAAGGGCATGCTCACCGGCCCGGTGACGATGCTGCAATGGTCGTTCGTGCGTGACGACCTGCCCCGCTCGATCGTGTGCCGGCAGATCGCGCTGGCGCTGCGCGACGAGGTCACCGACCTGGAGGCTGCCGGCATCGCCGTGATCCAGATCGACGAACCGGCGCTGCGCGAGGGACTGCCGCTGAGGCGGTCCGATCGAAAGACCTATCTCGACTGGGCCGTCGAGTGCTTCCGGATCAGCGCTTCGGGTGTGGGTGACGAAACGCAGATCCACACGCACATGTGCTACTCGGAGTTCAACGACATCATGGCGGCGATCGCGGCGATGGATGCCGACGTCATCTCCATCGAAACCTCGCGCTCGAAGATGGAATTGCTCGGCGCCTTCACCGATCAGGCCTATCCGAACGAGATCGGCCCGGGCGTCTACGACATCCACTCGCCACGGGTGCCCTCGGTCGACGAGATGGTGGCCCTGATCGAAAAGGCGACCGACGGCCTGACGCCGACGCAGATCTGGGTCAACCCGGATTGCGGCCTGAAAACGAGGGCCTGGGAGGAGGTTCGCCCCGCCCTCGTCAACATGGTGCAGGCGGCACAGGCGTTGCGGCAATCTTTCGCCGCCTCCGGCCGGGATGCGGCAAGCGCATGACGGACGACGGGAATATCTGGATGGCACCGGGGGAAACCCCGGCGCCTGCCACGCTGATCGACATCGTCTTTCCCGGCGACACCAACCACCACGGCACGCTGTTCGGCGGTGCCGGACTGGCGCTGATGGACCGGATCGCCTTCATCGTCGCCACCCGCCACGGCCGGGTCCCCTTCGTCACCGCGTCCTGCGACCGGGTCGATTTCCGCGCCCCTGTCCGTATCGGCCAGATCGTCAGCTTTTCCGGGCGCCCGATGAAGGTTGGCCGGCGCTCGATGGTGGTGGAGGTGGACATGATCGCCGAGGACCTGATCGAGGGCACAAGCGATCTTTGCACCCGCGGCCAGTTCACCATGGTGGCGATGCCCGAAGGCAAGGAAGGAGGCTGGTCGCTGCCTGCGCTCGCCCCTGCCGCGATCGGTCCGCCGAAAGACGATGCGGTGCGCATGGTCGACATCGTCTTTCCCGACCAGGCCAACAGCTTCGGCGCCATGTTCGGTGGCGACGCGCTGTCGCAGATGACCAAGGCGGCCTTCGTCGTGGCGACACGGGCAAGCCGCAAGACGACGGTGCTTGCCTCCTGCCAGCGCATCGACTTCAAGCACCGCATCACCCTTGGTTCGATCATCGAGATTGTTGCAAGGATCGTGCGCACCGGCCGGAGCTCGACGACCGTAGAGGTGGAGTTGTGGTCGGAAGATCTCAAGGGCGCAAAACCGGCGCTGACGGCCCGTGGCGTCTTCGTCATGGTGGCCGTCGACCGCGACAACCGCCCGGCTCCGGCCTTCGCTGCCTGACGTGTTCGACTTGGAGAGCCGTCGACGACGGCTCTTCATCCACAGGCTTGTTGGAACCGCGCATTTACTCCCCGTTATCCACACCCGGGAAAATATTGCACACTCCATCGGGCATCCGCGCCATCGAACCTATTGACGCGATTTTCCGACCATATACTATATCTAGTGTTCGAGGTTCTTCCGATTCGCAAGGATTGGGAGCGAAGATGGGAATACGGTGCCCCGTGGCGATTTCGTCCGGTCAAGCCGTGGCTGCCCCCGCAACTGTAAACGGCGAGCGACTGTCCAGCATTCGGCCACTGAAGCATGAGGCTTCGGGAAGGTCCGGGCAGAAGCAGCGACCCGTGAGCCAGGAGACCTGCCTCGATCGATAAACGTCCACGGGCGGGGTGTCCGGAGAGGTCAGAGGTATGCTTGAGGCAGGATGAAACCTGCCTGAACGTCTCGACGTCTCCCCGGAAGCGCCGTCTTCAACTTCGGGGTGAAGTCATGTCCGCGTCATCGAATTCCTATCATTCGCCACTGAAGAGGCGCGGGCTCCCGCGCATCTGACGAAGACCCGTGCTCGGTCCTTATCCGAGCCCGTCGCCATTCTGCCAGCCCTGCCCTTTCGCCGGAACGCGCTCGCGCGCCCGCATGCCTTTTCATGTCCAGATCCAGCCGACCCAACGAGGAAGAAATGAACGTCACCGTCTACAGCAAGCCCGCCTGCGTCCAATGCACCGCCACCTACCGCGCGCTCGACCGCAAGGGCGTCAACTACGAGGTGATCGACATCTCGAACGACGAGGACGCGCTCCAGACGGTCAAGGGCCTCGGCTACATGCAGCTTCCCGTCGTCGTTGCCGGCCCGGAACATTGGGCAGGCTTCCGCCCCGACAAGATCAGCGCGCTCTCGTAAGCTTGAGGTGCCGGGCGATGGGCCTGATCGTCTACTTCTCCACGCGCTCGGAAAACACCCATCGCTTCGTCGGCAAGCTCGGCCTTCGCGCCATCCGCATTCCGGTGAGCGCGGCCGACGGGCCGCTTGAGATCAAGGAACCCTATGTGCTGGTCGTGCCGACCTATTGCGGCAACGACGGCCGGGGCGCCGTGCCCAAACAGGTCATCCGCTTCCTGAACGATGCGGACAACCGCTCCCACATCCGCGGCGTGATTGCCGCGGGCAACAGCAATTTCGGCGCGACCTACGGGATCGCCGGCGACGTGATTTCGGCCAAGTGCCAGGTGCCCTATCTCTACCGGTTCGAGCTTCTGGGCACCGACGAGGACGTCGCCAATGTCAAGGACGGGATGGAACGATTTTGGACGTCTCAACACTCGAACGCCCCCTGAAGGCGACGGAAGCGGCGCTCGATTACCACGCGCTGAACGCGATGCTGAACCTCTATGACGAGGACGGCCGCATCCAGCTCGACAAGGATCGGCTGGCGGCGAAGCAGTACTTCCTGCAGCACGTCAACCAGAACACCGTGTTCTTCCATAACCTGCGCGAAAAGCTCGATTACCTGGTGACCGAGGGCTATTACGAGCAGGAGGTTCTCGACCAGTATTCGTTCAATTTCGTGCGCGATCTGTTCGACCACGCCTATGACAAGAAGTTCCGCTTCCCGACCTTCCTCGGAGCGTTCAAGTATTACACCAGCTACACGCTGAAGACCTTCGACGGGAAGCGCTACCTCGAGCGCTACGAGGACCGCGTCTGCATGGTGGCGCTGGCGCTTTCGCGCGGCGACGAAGCGCTGGCGCGCGACATGGTCGACGAGATCATCTCCGGCCGCTTCCAGCCGGCGACGCCAACCTTCCTCAACGCCGGCAAGAAGCAGCGCGGCGAGCTCGTCTCCTGCTTTCTGCTGAGGGTCGAGGACAACATGGAGAGCATCGCGCGCGGCATCAATTCGGCGCTGCAGCTGTCGAAGCGCGGCGGCGGCGTTGCGCTCTCGCTCACCAACATCCGCGAGGCCGGCGCGCCGATCAAGCAGATCGAGAACCAGTCGTCAGGCATCATCCCCGTGATGAAACTGCTCGAGGATTCGTTCTCCTACGCCAACCAGCTCGGCGCACGCCAGGGCGCAGGCGCCGTCTACCTCAACGCCCACCATCCCGACATCATGCGCTTCCTCGACACCAAGCGCGAGAACGCCGACGAGAAGATCCGCATCAAGACGCTGTCTCTCGGCGTCGTGGTGCCCGACATCACTTTCGAACTCGCCAAGAACAACGAGGACATGTACCTGTTCTCGCCCTATGACGTGGAACGCGTCTACGGCGTCGCCTTCACCGACATTTCGGTCACGGAAAAGTACCGGGAGATGGTCGCCGACAGCCGGATCCGCAAGAAGAAGATCAAGGCGCGCGAGTTCTTTCAAGTGCTGGCGGAAATCCAGTTCGAAAGCGGCTACCCCTACATCATGTTCGAAGACACGGTGAACCGCGCCAACCCGATCGCCGGGCGCATCACCATGAGCAACCTTTGCTCGGAAATCCTGCAGGTCAGCGAAGCCAGCGAATACAATGACGACCTGTCCTACAAGCACATGGGCAAGGACATTTCCTGCAACCTCGGCTCGCTGAACATCGCGGCCGCGATGGACAGCACGGATTTCGGCAAGACGATCGAGACGTCGATCCGGGCACTGACAGCGGTGTCCGACATGAGCCACATCTCTTCGGTTCCCTCCGTCGAGAAGGGCAACGACGACAGCCATGCGATCGGTCTCGGCCAGATGAACCTTCACGGCTATCTCGCCCGCGAACGGGTCTATTACGGCTCGGACGAAGGCATCGACTTCACCAATATCTACTTCTACACCGTGACCTACCACGCCATCCGCGCCTCGAACCGGATCGCGGTCGAACGCGGCACGAGCTTCAAGGGCTTCGAGAACTCGAAATACGCGTCTGGCGATTACTTCGACAAATACACGGAACAGGAATGGAAGCCGGCGACGGAGCGGGTGCGCGAGCTGTTCGAAACCGCGGGCATCGATATCCCGACACAGGAAGATTGGCAGGATCTCAAGATGGCCGTCATGGCCACGGGCCTCTATAACCAGAACCTGCAGGCAGTGCCGCCGACCGGCTCGATCTCCTACATCAACCACTCGACCTCCTCGATCCACCCGATCGTCTCGAAGATCGAGATCCGCAAGGAAGGCAAGATCGGCCGCGTCTACTACCCGGCGGCCTTCATGACCAACGACAATCTCGACTACTACCAGGACGCCTACGAAATCGGCCCGGAGAAGATCATCGACACCTATGCGGCGGCGACCCAGCATGTCGACCAGGGCCTGTCGTTGACTCTGTTCTTCAAGGACACGGCGACGACCCGCGACATCAACCGGGCGCAGATCCATGCCTGGAAGAAGGGCATCAAGACGATCTACTACATCCGCCTTCGTCAGATGGCGCTGTCCGGCACGGAAGTGCAGGGCTGCGTATCCTGCGCTCTTTGATATTCCGGGGACAATCATGAACATCCAAGTCAAGACCAAGGCGCCCAAGGTCGCGCAGGCCGTGCGCGCCATCAACTGGAACCGCATCGAGGACGACAAGGACCTCGAAGTCTGGAACCGGCTCACCGGCAATTTCTGGCTGCCGGAAAAAGTGCCGCTGTCGAACGACATCCCCTCCTGGGCGGCACTTCGCCCGGAAGAACAGCAACTGACGATCCGCGTGTTCACCGGCCTGACGCTGCTCGACACGATCCAGACGAGCATCGGCGCCCCGACGCTGATGGCGGATTCGATCACGCCGCACGAGGAAGCCGTCTATTCCAACATCTCCTTCATGGAGGCCGTGCACGCCCGTTCCTATTCCTCGATCTTCTCGACGCTTTGCTCGACGCCTGACGTCGACGACGCCTATCGCTGGTCGGAGGAGAACGAACATCTCCAGAAGAAGTCGGCGCTGATCCTGGAGCACTATCGCACCGCGGATCCGCTGAAGCGCAAGATCGCCAGCGTCTTCCTCGAGAGTTTCCTGTTCTATTCCGGTTTCTACCTGCCGATGTATTGGTCGAGCCGCGCCAAGCTCACCAACACCGCCGACATGATCCGCCTCATCATCCGCGACGAAGCGGTGCACGGCTATTACATCGGCTACAAGTTCCAGAAGGGCCTCGAGCGCCTGAGCGAAGAGCGCCGGCAGGAGATCAAGGACTTCGCCTTTGACCTGCTGCTCGAACTCTACGACAACGAGGCGAAGTACACGGAATCGCTTTACGACAGCGTCGGGCTGACCGAGGACGTGAAGAAGTTCCTGCACTACAACGCCAACAAGGCGCTGATGAACCTCGGCTACGAGGCGCTGTTCCCGGCCGATGCCTGCAAGGTCAACCCGGCGATCCTGTCGGCCCTGTCGCCGAACGCCGACGAGAACCACGACTTCTTCTCCGGATCCGGCTCGTCCTACGTCATCGGCAAGGCGGTCGCCACCGAAGACGAAGACTGGGATTTTTGAGCGCAAGGACGTCTTCCGGCGCCCCAGCATTCTTCCCCGGACCAAACCGGTCCGGGGCTGAAAGCCTTGAGCGGCTTGACCGTGCTGCCGGCCCATGTCGGCCGCAGGATTGACTGCCGGCCCGCTTTCAACTAGTGAGTGCGCCAATCCGTATTGCCGCGGCTGCTGACCCCAAGGCAACGGAGAATCCAAATGTCCAACCAACATAATCCTATCGTCCGGAACGATGTCGTTTCCGGGCATGCGATCAGGTCCGTCGTCGCGATCGACGAGCCTGAGCATCAACGCGCGCGCGCACTCAACGATCTCGCCTCGGCCCTTCCATCGCCGGAAGCGCTGGCGATCCGTGGTGCGGTCGCCGGACGCATCGTCACGACCCCGGATTTCCATCCGGGCAAGCCGGTTCCGGTCGGGCTGGTCGCCGACATCGACAATGCCGTTATTCCGCATCTGATCGGCAACGATATCGGATGCGGCATGCGCATGATCGTGCTCGACGACATCCGCGAGGACGAGCTCGCGCCTGACCTCGAGGGACAGCTGCGGCATGTCTTCTTCCAGGGAGGGCGCGATATCGCCCTGACCGGCAGGGATCGTCACGCAGTCCTCAGGGACGGCGTACCGGGCCTGCTCGAAAACCTTTCCGGCAAGCGTCAGGGGCTGCTTGGCCGCGTCGATCTGGCATCAGCCTGGGCGGATGTCGCGCGCATGTCCGACGATGGCTGCTTCCGCTCGGACGGCATCGATCCGGACTTTGCCGACTACGCGGCACCCGATGACCGGCACCGGCATGATGCCATTCTCGGCACCATCGGTGGCGGCAATCACTTCGTCGAGTTCGGCGTGGTCGAGCGCATCGTCGACGGCGGGTTCGCCCGCATCGCCGGGCTGAAGCGGGCAGGCGTTGTGATCGTGGTGCATTCCGGTTCGCTCGACTTCGGCCAGCGCATCGGAACGGCGGCGAGGGAGCGCGCGCAGCAAGGCGGCGCGACCGGACCGCGCGATGGTATCGTCTCGAAAACCCGGGACGCCGACCGTTACGGGCGGTACATGAACGGCCATGCCAACGCCGCGAATGCCGCCTTCGTCAATCGTTTCCTGATTGGCCTGGCGGCGGTGGAAGCGCTCACGCGAACGATCGGCCGGCCGGTCGCACACCGGCTGGTCTACGACGCGCCGCACAACACCGTTTGGCAGGCCGGCAATACGGTTCGCCATCGTAAGGGCGCCTGTCCGGCGCGCGGCCCGGGCACGCTCAAGGGTTCGCCTTACGAATGGTCCGGTGAACCGGTGATCCTGCCGGGCTCGATGGGCGATGGCACCTGGTTGCTACGTGGACTGGGCGCAGCCGACGGCATGGAATCGTCGGCCCATGGCGCCGGTCGGCGGCTCTCGCGCCAGGAGGCACGCGCCGCGAAAACGACGCTTGCCGGCCTGCGCGTGGTCGGCCCGGTCGACGCCGCGAGCGCGGCGATCCGCGGCCGGCCGGATATCCTCGCGGAGATCCAGGGCCGGATGAAGGAGGAGGCTCCGGCAGCCTACCGGCCGATCGATCAGGTGGTCGATCCGATGGTGGCGACCGGCCTGGTCGCCCCCGTCGCCCGCATCAGACCGGTCCTGACCGTCAAGGGATAGGGCCACTCAAGACTAGGCACCGGGGAGGAAAAACGCCTCCCCGGTGTTTTCTGCCGCACTCTCCGGTTTTGTCGCATTCCTCGCCAAGCGCCGACCGGCGCGCACAGGGCCATGTCCGCCCGTTAGCCCGTGATCTGAAACCCCTCTACGGGATCGGGCACTGCGACCGGTTCGGTTTCGACACTCACGACCGAGGCTGCCGCCGGCCCCATCCATAGCCGTTCCACCATATGGGCGAGCACCCGGTCGCTGCCGACGATCATCGCTGCCACCGATCCGTCGCGCTCGTTGCGCACCCAGCCCGCCACGCCAAGGCGCTCCGCCTCGCGGCGGGTCCAGAGGCGGAAGCTGACGCCCTGCACCCTGCCGCTGACGCGAACCAGCATCGCCTTGCGCTCTGCGTTCATGTTGGCACCTCTCGCTGTACAGGAGAAACTGGGGCAAAGACCGGCAAAGGCAAGCCGCCCGACAGCGGGGTCGCTTGCAATATGAGCCTGCTTGCGCATCGGGGCCCGGCCCCTGACGCGCACCACCCCTATGTTCGACGCATCCCCCGAAGCTTCACTGACGAGCCGGAAGTGATTATGGCGCCGCCACGGATATCCGCCCCTTCATGTTCGGATGAAAGCGACAGTAAAAGTCCACCTGCCCTGCCTCCACCACGGCACGACTTGCCGTACCTTTCGCCGGGATCATGACCTCCCAGCCTCCCTTGACGGTTGCGGTATGGACGAGGATGTCATTGTTGACCCACTCGATCGTGTCGCCCACCTGTGCCTCGATCTCCGCGGGGACGAACGCCATCTTATCGATGGTCACGCGAATGGTCCTAGCCTCCGCAAGCATTGCGCCATTGCCGAGCATGAGCCCGGTAATGGCAACGAGATAGAAGCCGGCTCGCATGGCCGCGCCCTATTTCAACGTTGCGGCGACATGCTCGGCATGCTGCTGATGACCCTGAAAAATCTTCAGACCGGTCTCAAGCAACGCCTTGAGTTCGGCGTTGCTGGCCGAGGGGATGAGCAAGGTCTCGAGTGCGCCGTTTACCTGCTTGTGGTAGGCGACCTCATTGTCGACATAGGCCTTGTCGAAGCTGGCGCCATCGAGCTTGGCAAGCTTGGCGCGCTCGTCGTCGGCCGCCCTGGCAAGCGCCTTGCTGGTGTCGTTATCCTCCGGTGTCACCTTGAGCTTCTTGACGAGGTCGAGCGCCTGTGTGTTCACCGCCTCATGGTCGCGCACCATGTCCTCGGCAAAGGAGACGACGGCCTTGTTGCCGGATTTCGAGATAGCAAGCCTGGCGTTTTCCACGTCGATCACCCCGGCCGTATAGGCGATATGGGCAATCTGCGGATCGGTCGGCTTGTCCGCCGCCTGCACCGGCGGCGAAAAGGCGAGCATGCATAGCGTGACGAGCGCAGTCATGGGCCGAATGTTCACGGTAACCTCCTCCTTCCACGCATGGCGTGGAAGCTGTTTGCTTTTGACACCCATTGGATGTCGCCTGCTCGCAAAGGTTCCTGCAGATCAAATGGAAAGAGCGAGGCGCTCCATCACGGCGGCGGTCAGCCGGGCGCAGCGGCGCCCGGCAAAGGGGAACGCATCGAGCAAAACCGGGCCGATCTGCTCGTTCAGCTGCTTGCGCACGAGATGCCTCGCCCGATGCAACCGGGTCTTGACTGTCTCGGGGCGCAAGCACAGCAGATCCGCCGTTTCCTCCACGCTCAGCCCCTCGATCACCCGCGCGATAAAAACGGTTCTGTAGATGTCGGGCAGATTGTCCGTTGCGTGCTCGACCAGATGCAGGATCTGCCGCTGAGCCATCGCGCGCTCGGGATCCTCGACGCCTGCCGGCACGGGAAACTGAATGATGGTCGCGTTTTGCCCGCCGTTGATTGAACCCAGCACCTGCGTTCTACGGCGGCCCCGTCGCACCCGTCCGAGTGCCTCATTGATGACGATGCGAGACAGCCATGTGCCAAGAGACGAGCCGCCACGAAAACTGCCAAGATGCGCAAAGGCCAGCACATAGGCCTCCTGCACCACATCTTCGGCTTCGCCGTCGTTTCGAACGATCCCCCTGGCCATGCGGTAGAGGCGCTGGTTATGAGCCTGCATGATTGTCAGGAAGGCCTGCCCGTCACCGGCCAGCGCCCGTTGCGCCAGTTCCATGTCCGCAGCCGGATCCGTGATCACCCGCGCACTTGCTCGAATTGCCGCCATGATTGGCCCTCCCGCAGCATTGGATGCACGTTTCCGCCAAACGTTCCCGCTTCTTTTCTGTTGCCGGCAACGGCGCCCGCTTCTTGACGGTGTGTGCCGGTGATCCGTCGCCTCATTGTAGCAGGTTTCAGTGCCACGCCCGACCACCGAACTCCCGCCAGCTACTCAGACGGGAAGTGAAATACTTTTCGCGCTGCGCTGTTAGTAATTATATCGCGTAATTTTAAAAATTGACGCGCGAAAAGTTTTGTGGTTTTTACACCATCGCCAAGACGGTGATGGGAGGGCCCTCCTGCTTGGCCGCCACGACCAAAGGCCCACGTCGTTTCCAGGGAGGAAACCCATGAACATGCCCCGTATTCTGAAAGCGCTCGTCGCCGGCACCGCACTGACCCTGCTCGCATCGGCAGCATCTGCCGAAGGCATCGGCGCATCGCTTCTCACCCAGCAGCACCCGTTCTACATCGAGCTTGCCGACGCCATGAAAGCCGAAGCCAAGGAAAAGAACGTCGCGCTTGAAGTTGCGATCGCCAACCAGGACCTCAACAAGCAGCTCGCCGACGTGGAAGACTTCATCGTCAAGGGCGTCGACGTCATCGTCATCTCGCCGGTCGATAGCCAGGGCGTGCGCGCCGCGATCGAAAAGGCCGAGAAGGCCGGCATCAAGGTGATCACCGTCGACGTGCCGGCCAACGGCGCGACCGTCACCTCGCATATCGGCACCGACAACTTCACCGGCGGCGTCAAGGCCGGCGAACTGATGGCCAAGGTCCTCGACAACAAGGGCAAGGTCGCCGTCATCGATTATCCGACGGTCCAGTCGGTGGTGAACCGCGTCAACGGCTTCAAGGAAGCGATCGCCAAGCATCCCGACATGGAAATCGTCGCGATCCAGACCGGCATCACACGCGCGGAAGCCCTTGCGGCCGCGCAGAACATGCTGCAGGCCAACCCCGACATCACCGGCATTTTCGGTTTCGGCGATGACGCAGCACTCGCCGCAGCCGTTGCCGTCAAGGCCGCAGGCCTCGAAGCCCAGGTCAAGGTCATCGGCTTCGACGGCATGAAGGAAGCCCGCGACGCGGTTGATACAAACCCTGTCATGGTCGGCGTGATCCAGCAGTTCCCGGACCAGATGGGCAAGCAGGCGGTCGACACCGCCGTCAAGGTCGCCGCCGGCGAACAGGTTCCGGCCGAACAGCCGATCGTTCCCGGCGTCTACACCGCGAAGTAAGTCCTCCCAAGGACAGCCGCCGCCCGAAAGGCGGCGGCACCCCTACGCGAACGTCTCCGGCCTGCGGCATGAAACATGCGGCAATCCAGAGTGTCGCTGCAGCTTTGTCCGTCTTGCGAGACGCCAAGGCGCGGCAACGCCGGAGATGCTTTTCGGCGCGATCCAAGGAGGCCGCCATGCATGGTTCGACCACGGACACCGTTCTCAAGATCAGCAATGTCACCAAATCCTTCGGGCAGGTCGCGGCGCTGAAGAGCATGCGGCTCGATGTGCGCCGTGGACGCGTGCACACGCTGCTCGGTGAAAACGGCGCCGGCAAATCGACACTGATGAAAATCCTTGCCGGCGTACACAACGCGACGTCAGGCGAGATTACCCTCGACGGCCAGCCCTACCGCCCAGCAAACCCGCAGCAGGCGTCGGCGCTCGGCCTTGCGATCGTCTTTCAGGAACTGAGCCTCTGCAACAACCTGACGGTGGCGGAGAACATCCTTGCGACCCGCGAGCCGCGCTCATTCGGCTTCATCAACGACAAGGCGCTCGTGAGCAGGGCAAAGGCGATCGTCGCCGACCTCGGCCTGCCCATCGACGTCACCGAGAAGGTCGGCAATCTCTCGATCGCGCAGCGACAGCTGGTCGAGATCGCCAAGGGCCTCAGCCACGACGCCAAGGTCGTCATTCTCGACGAGCCGACCTCGTCGCTCAGCGACAGCGAGGCCGAGATCCTGTTCGATATCATCGGCCGGCTGAAAAGCCGTGGCGTTGCCGTTATCTACATTTCCCACCGCATGGAAGAGATCATGCGGCTCAGCGACGACATTACCGTCATCCGCGACGGCGAATATGTCTCCACCCATGACCGCAACGACGTCACCATCGAGGCGCTGATCGCGCTCATGGTCGGACGCCGGATGGAGGAGATCTATCCACCGCCGAGCCATGAACGCTCGACGCAGGGCGCGCCAATGCTCGCCGTTGAGAACCTGACACGCCAAGGCGAATTCGCCGATATTTCCTTTGCGGTCGGCCCGGGCGAAATCCTCGGCTTCTTCGGCCTGGTCGGTTCCGGCCGCTCGGAGGTCATGAATGCGCTGTTTGGCATGAAGAATGCCGATGGAACCGTGCGGCTCGACGGCAAGGACGTGCGCTTCCGCTCGCCGGCCGAAGCGATTGCCCGCGGCATCGGCTTCGTCACCGAGAACCGCAAGGAAGAGGGCCTGGTGCTCGGCCACAGCGTCGAGTGGAACATCTCCATGGCTGCCCTTCCCGATTTCACCGGCCCCTTCGGCTTTACCCGCGGTAGCGCCGAGCGCAAGGCGGCCGCTGCCGAAGTCGGCCGGTTAGCGATCAAGACGCACTCGCTCGATACGCCGGCCGGCGCCCTCAGCGGCGGCAACCAGCAAAAGATCGTGCTCGCCAAATGGCTTTTGACCCGGCCGAAGGTGCTGATCCTCGACGAGCCGACCCGTGGCGTCGATGTCGGCGCGAAATTCGAAATCTACAAGATCATCCGCCAGCTGGCGGCCGAAGGCACGGCGATCCTTCTCATCTCTTCCGAGCTGCCGGAAGTGCTCGGCATGAGCGACCGCGTCGTCGTCATGCATGAGGGCGTCATCGGCGCGACCCTCTCAGGCACCGACCTCACTCCCGAAACGATCATGGCGCACGCGACAGGTTTCCAATCATGACCCAGCAAACTGCAGCCCAGGCCGCCCTCGTCAGGGCAATGAAGCAATATGGCGGCATCCTTCTTTCGCTGGTGATGCTCTGCGTCATCTTTTCCTTCCTCAATCCCCGCTTCATGTCGGTCGTCAACTTCATGAACATCCTGCAGCAGGTGGCTGTGATCGCGATTGCCGCCTTCGGCATGACCTGGGTGATCCTGCTCGGCGAGATCGATCTTTCAGTCGGCTCGATCATCGCGGTCGCGGGCATGGTCGGGGCACAATGTTTCGCCTTCGGGCTCGGATTCGGCCCGGCGCTTGCTGTAACGATCCTGGCGGGCGCGCTGATGGGCATGCTCAACGGCGTCCTGACGGCAAAGCTGCTGCTACCGAGTTTCATCGTCACCGTTGCCACCATGGGCATCTATCGTGGCCTCGTCAGCCTGCCGACCAACGGCGCGCCGGCGATGATCGACAATTCGACATGGACCGCCATTGGCACCGAAGGTTTCCTCGGCCTGCCGATCATCATCTGGGTCGTTGCCGTGCTCTTCGTCATCAATCAGATTGTGCTCAGCAAGACCAGCTTCGGGCGCCGTGCTTACCTCACCGGCGGCAACCGCGAAGCGGCCATCTATTCGGGCATCAAGGTCGATCGCATCAAGATCATCATCTTCATGATTTCGGGCGTGATGGCGGCGATCAGCGGCGTGCTTCTCTCCTCCCGGCTCTTCTCCGCCCAGACCAATGCCGGCATGAGCTACGAGCTCGACGCCATCGCCGCAGCCGTGCTTGGCGGAACCTCGCTTGCCGGCGGCGTCGGCACCATGGTCGGCACGCTCATCGGCGCGCTCATCATCGGCGTGATGAACAACGGCATGAACATGCTGTCCGTCCCCTATTTCTACCAGCTCATCGTCAAGGGCCTCGTGATCCTTGTCGCCGTTTGGCTCGACGTGCGCGCCAAGCAGGCAAAGCGCTGAGCCGACACGAGTGACATCCATGCACAAGATACTCACGATCGGCGAGATCCTCGTCGAAATCATCGCCACCGAAAAGGGCGACGGCTTCCGCCAGGCGACACCGCTGGTCGGCCCATTCCCATCCGGGGCGCCTGCCATCTTCATCGACCAGGTCGGCAAACTCGGCCAGGCAAGCGCGATCATTTCGCGTGTCGGCAGCGACGATTTCGGCCATGTCAACCTCGCCCGACTTGAGGCCGACGGCGTCGATATTTCCGGCATCGCCGTCGATCCGCTGGCCACCACCGGCAGCGCCTTCGTGCGCTACCGCGAAGACGGCAGCCGCGCCTTCGTCTTCAACATCCGCGACAGCGCCTGCGGCACCATTCGCCTCGACGACAAGGCGATGGCGCTCGTTCGCGGCTGCAGTCACCTGCATGTGATGGGATCTTCGCTCTACGCGCCGAGCGTGGTCGAGAGCATTCTTTCGGCGATCGACATCGTCAAGGCCGCCGGCGGCACCGTGTCCTTCGACCCCAATCTGCGCGCCGAAATCCTTGAAAGCCCGGGAATGCGCGAAGCGCTAAGGACGGTGCTCGCCAAGACTGACGTCTTCCTGCCGAGCGGCGCCGAACTCTTCCTGTTCACCGCGGCCAGAACCGAACCGGACGCCGTTGCCGAACTACTCGCCTCCGGCATCCGCGTGATCGTCGTCAAGCGCGGCGCCGAGGGCGCCAGCTACTTCGATGCGCAAACGTCCTTCACGCTGCCCGGCTTTGCTGTTGAGGAGGTCGATCCGACCGGAGCAGGCGACTGCTTCGGCGCCACCTTCGTCACCTCATGGCTGAACGGTGCGTCTCCTCGCGAAGCCCTCGAGCTCGCTAACGCCTCCGGCGCCCGCGCCGTGATGATCTCAGGCCCGATGGAGGGGGCATCCACGAGGGTGGAGCTCGAAGCCTTCATCAGTGCGCGAAAGGATTGAAGCCCATGAAGCCGAATTATCTGATCGACATCGCCAAGTGGCGCGACCGGCCGGGCCTGCGCGGCATTCCCTCGATCTGCTCTGCACATCCGCTGGTCATCGAGGCGGCGATGCTGCGCGCGCTGAAGGAAGGCACCCATCTCCTGATCGAGGCGACCTGCAACCAGGTCAATCAGGACGGCGGCTACACCGGCATGACGCCGGCCGACTTCACCGGCTTCGTCGGGGAAATTGCGGGAAAGACCGGCTTTCCGGTCGAAAACATCATCCTCGGCGGCGACCATCTCGGCCCAAACCCTTGGAAGAACCTGCCGGCCGATGAGGCGATGGCGAAGGCCGAGGCGATGATCCGCGCCTATGCGCAGGCCGGCTTCACGAAATTGCATCTCGACACCAGCATGGGCTGCGCGGGCGAGCCTGTCGCCCTTCCCGATGCGATCACGGCATTACGCGCGGCACGGCTTGCCGCAGCCGCCGAAGACGCGATCCGCGGACGCGACGGCACCGCTCCGGTCTATATTATCGGCACCGAGGTTCCGGTCCCCGGCGGCGCGCTGGAGGAACTGGACGAGCTCGAGGTCACCGCACCCGACGCGGCCGTCGAAACCGTCGATATCCATCGCAAGGCCTTCGGCGACGCGGGTGCCGAGGCTGCATTTTCGCGGGTCGTCGGAGCTGTGGTTCAGCCGGGTGTCGAATTCGGCAACGAGAACGTCATCCCCTATGACCGACCGAAGGCCGCCGCATTGAGCGAGAGCCTGACGAAGCTCGACGGCCTCGTCTTCGAGGCGCATTCCACCGACTACCAGACCCAGGATGCGCTTCGCGCGCTCGTCGCCGATGGCTTCGCCATCCTCAAGGTCGGCCCAGGCCTGACCTTCGCCCTGCGGGAAGCGCTATACGGCCTCGACCAGATCGCCGCGTTCCTGTTTCCGGGTGCACGCGCAAAGAGCCTGGCTGAAATCACCGAAGAGGTGATGCGCGAGGAACCGGCCAACTGGGGTAAGTATTATCACGGCTCGCCGGAGGCTTTGCGCCTCCAGCGCCATTTCTCCTATAGCGACCGCATCCGCTACTACTGGCCGCATCCGAAGGTCGCGACAGCGGTCGACGAGCTCTTGCGGTTGCTCGATGGCGTCACCATCCCGGAGACACTGATCAGCCAGTATCTCGCAGGCAGTTATGAGCGCGTCCGGGACGGGCGGGTCGCGCCGCAAGCAAAGGCGCTGGCGATCGCCGCCGTCGACGCGGTTCTGGAGGATTACTTCGCCGCCTGCAAAGGATAGGCCGGCCGTTGATCCCGTGAATATTTCGCAGTCGACACTGCCTATCCCTCGGAAATAAATCTATAAACGAAACCCAAAAGAAGAATGGGGGCGCTTCGACCGTGGACAGACAAATCAAGACGATGGAGGATTTTTCGGAGTTCGTCGGTTTGTCGCGCCCCACGGTCTCCAAATACTTCAACGATCCGACTTCGGTTCGCAAGAAGACCCGTGACGCCATCGAGGCTGCGATCAAGCAATCGGGCTTCCGGCCGAATATCTTCGCCGTCAATCTCAACCGGCGGCGAACCAATATTCTTGGCGTCATCGTTCCCAACTCGACCGACCCTTTCTACATGGCGCTGACGAGGCGGATCGAGCATATCGCCAACCAGGCAGGCTTTCTCGCCTTCGTGCTGTCCTCCGACGGCAAGCCGGAGATGGAAGAACGTGCGATCGAGACCTTCAAGTCGATGAACGTCGCGGGCGCGATCATCGCGCCGCTCGGCGTCCAGTCGCATCACCAGAAGCTGACCTCGCTCGGCGAGAGCATTCCGCTCGTCTATGTGGACTCGCCGCTCGACGGCAGTTCCTCCTTCGTCGGTACCGACAACCGGCAGAGCTTCAAGCTGATGGTCGACTATCTCTGCCGCTCCGGCGAGCCGCCCTGCTACTTCGGCATGCCGCCGGTCAACAACAATGCGCTCGCCCGACTGAACGCCTACCAGGAGGCGATGCAGCAGCTGAAGATGGATCCAGCCATCGTGCCGACCGCGCCCAATGCTTCCTGGGACTTCGAAAAATTCGGCTACGACGAAACGCTGCGCATTCTCGGCCAAGGCGGCTTTCCGACGAAGACGGTGCTGTGCGCCAACGATCGCGTCGCCTTCGGCGTCATCGCGGCCGCCTTCCAGTCGGGTGTCAAGGTCGGCCGGGAGGCCGACAGCGACCTGCGGGTCGCCGGCCACGACGATCATCCGCTGTCGCGCTACACCTGCCCACCGTTGACGACGGTGGCGCAGAACTACAACGAGATCGGCCGGCTGGCGATCGAACTCCTGCTCTACAAGCTCGGCGAAACGGACAATGACGGCCAGGCCTTTCCGGCCGACGAGCGCATCCTGCTCAGCGCCGAGATCATGCTGCGCGGCTCGGCCTAGGTTTACGCCGGCCCAACGCTCCGGGCTCTCGCCTCACTCGCCGAGGCGCGGCGCCGCCTTTACCGTGTCGATGATGTCGCCGAGCAGAAGGTGCAGGGCGTCGCGGTAGCCAGTGCGTGCCGACGGGCCGCTCTCCTGCGAGGTCATCACCACGGTGAGCTCCAGCGCCGGCACGATGTACAGCATCTGGCCGCCATAGCCCCAGGCGAAGTGCACGGTCTCGCCGGCGATCTCGCGCTGAAACCAGCCATAGCTATAGATGTCGCCGGAGAAGCGCGAATTGGTGCGCGGTTGCCAGGACTGTGCCACCCATTGCGCCGAGACCACCTGCTTTCCGTCGGCTGTCTTGCCGCCATTGCGGTAGACCTCGCCGAAGGCAAGCAGCGATCGCGCGCTCATCGCCATCTGGTTGCCGCCGAGATAGATGCCTTGCGGATCACGGTCCCAGGCATTGATGCGAAAGCCGTTGACCGGGCCCAACCATTCGCGGGCAAGGGCCAGCGTCGAGCGGCCGCTGACCTTGGTCAGGATTGCCGAGAGCAGGTGCGTGGAAGCTGTCGAATAGAGCATCTGCCCGCCGGGAACATCGTCGAACGGTTGCGCCAGCGCGAAGCGGACCCAGTTGCGGCTGGCGACCCAGCGGCCGTAATTGGGCCCGGACAGCCGCCCGAGGCCTGCCTGCATCGACAGAAGATGGCCGATGGTGATCTCCTGCAGCCGCGGGTCGGGCGAAGCCGGTAGCTCGGCCGCAAGAAGCTGCGCAATTTTCTGATCCGGCCCCTCAAGCAGCCCCTTGTCGATCGCGATGCCGACGAGGGCCGATACGATCGACTTGGAGGCGGACTTGATGTTGGTGCTATCGGACGGGCGATTGCCCCGGTAGCCCCGCTCGGCGACGACCACGCCGGAGCGGGAAACAATCACCGTCTTCAGCGGCGTCAGGTCGTCACGCCCGGCAAATCCATCCAGCAGGGCCGGAAGCGGCGGCCGATCCTGCGCGTTGGCCAGGGAGCACATCAACAGCAGCGAAAGCAGAGCGGCAGCAATTTTGATCATGCCGTCCGATTTAGGCCGTATGCGTGTCGGCGTCATGGGGCGACCGCCGATGTCACGCGGATTTGAAGCCGAGTGAGCGCTCCGGCTGCCGCTCCTTGGCCAAATTCTACCTGCCCCGCGGAGCGAAGGTGTCCAACGCCAGCATCGACACGAAACGGTTGAGGCTCTGGCGGACGAAATCGGCGACCGGAACCTTCGGATCGAAACTCCACCATAGAAGCGCGCCCTGCCAGTGGGATGCCATTAGCAGACCCGCCCCGCCGATCTGCCCCGACGCGCCGCCGACGCGTTCATCCAGCGCTTTGGCGAGCGCGTCGCGCCACAACACGCCACGGGCGCGAAGCACCGGGTCGCGCAGATCCTCGCGCAGGATCCGCAACCCGTCAGCGTAGCTTTCGATGCCACCATAATCGCCGGACAGGCCGACAAGCAGGTCGACAGCACCTTCCGGCGTCTTCGGCAGCGCCGCCGAAAGCTCTGAAGTCAGCCGGTCCAAACCGTCCCAGGCCTGCAGAAGCGCGCGCTGAAGCAGGGTCTGCTTGTTTTCGAACCGCTGGACCAGGGTCGAGGCGGAGAGCCCCGTGCGGCCGGCAAGCGCTGCAAAGGTCAACCCCTCCGGACCGCTCACATGCAGGATTGCCAGCGCGGCGGCCAGCACATCTTCGTCGGGCATGGTTTTTGGACGGGGCATCTTGACTCTCATTAATAACCGAACAATCGTTTATATATGTGAAAGCGCCGGCCAGCACCAGATGGCAGGGATCACCAATGGAGGAAAATATGATGCTTCGCGGAAAAATCGCACTGGTGGCGGGTGCAACGCGCGGCGGTGGCCGCGGCATCGCCGCCGAACTCGGTGCGGCCGGCGCAACGGTCTATGTCACCGGTCGCACGACCAGAACCCGACAATCGGACTACGCGCGCCCGGAAACGATCGAGGAAACTGCGGAACTGGTCACCAATCTTGGTGGCGAAGGCATCTCCGTGCAGGTCGACCACCTGCAACCGGCCGAGGTCAAGGCGCTGGTCGAGCGCATCCGGCAGGAACAGGGCCGGCTCGACATTCTCGTCAACGACATCTGGGGTGGCGAAAACCTGTTCAAATGGAACAAGCCGGTGTGGGACCATGACCTCGACAACGGCCTGAAGCTGCTGCGGCTCGCCATCGACACCCATCTGATCACAGCCCACCATGCGCTGCCGCTGATGATCGAAAATCCGGGCGGGCTGCTGGTCGAGGTGACGGACGGGACGGCTGAATACAATGCCGGCCACTACAGGCTGTCGCCGTTCTACGATCTTGCCAAGGTCGCCGCCAACCGCATGGCCTGGGCGCACGCCAAGGACCTGGAGCCGCACGGCGCCACGGCGCTGTCGATCACGCCGGGATGGATGCGCTCGGAGATGATGCTGGAGCATTTCAACGTCACGGAAGCGACCTGGCGGGACGCTGCCAGGGATCAACCGCATTTCGTCATTTCCGAAAGCCCGCGCTTCGTCGGCCGCGCCATCGCCGCACTTGCCGCCGACCCGAACAAGGCGCGGTGGAATGGGCAGTCGCTGTCGAGTGGCGGCGTTGCCAAGGACTATGGCTTCACCGACATCGACGGATCGCGTCCCGACTGCTGGCGCTACATGCGCGAGGTGATGGAGCCGGACAAGCCGGCCGATGCGACGGGATATCGCTGAAACGTGGCCTCGTTGCCACCTGGCGGTCGCACCCGTCAGATCGTCACCGTCTGCACCGCGCCATCGCCGAATTCGCAATCGAGCTCCCAGCCGCTGCGTGCGGACCGGACGCGAAGAAACGTCGGCCCGTCGCCGGGCGCCGGGCGCGTTGCGTTGACAATGCAGCGATAGGCCCGGCCATCGGACTGGATCTCGATCGTCTCGCTGTCGACGATCTCCTCATCGATGCCGTTGGCGAAGGGATAGGGAGCAAACATCGCCGCCGTGTGGATCGAGTGGAGCCGCGTGACGGCGCCGTCCTCGCCGCACAGGTCGACCTTGGCAAGGCAAGCCCGATGCTCGTCGCCCGACAGAAACACCACGTGCTCGATCCGGTTGTCGGCGATATAGGCAAGCACCTCGCGAAGCGTGTTGGGATAGCCGTCCCAGCCGTCTGAATGCAGCGCGCTGAGGTTCGTCCATGAGAGGCTGCTGTCACGCTGGATGGCGCGCCGGTGGCGCGGCAGCAGCATAACCGGCGACAGCACGAATTTCGGACCGGGCGCCAGCAGAAGCCATAGCTTCAGGCGCTCCATCGTCTCCGGCGCGACCATCGTCGCCGTCTTCAGACAGTCGCCCACCATCCGATGGCTGCGCCGGGTCCGGGTATCGAGCATGAAGAAGTGGAAGCCGTCGAAATCGAACATGTCCAGCTCGGGGTGCATGCCACGCTGATACTTCCAATAGGCATCGATGCCACGCGTCGCCTGCTCGGCATTGGCAGCGTCGTCGGGATCAGAGATCGGTTCCCAATTGTTGTCGATCTCATGATCGTCGAGCAGCATGAAGGACGGGATTTGCCTGAGCACGTTGCGCACGCTTTTCTGGCTGAGCCAGGCCTCATAGGGCAGCCGGTACCGGTCGTCGCGGCGGGTCGGGTCATAAAGCCCCGCCGTCGGATCGACATAGACCTGGTCGCCGACGAAAACCGCGAAATCCGGCTTGATGCCGGCGCCGCCTTCCAGCCGTTCGCCGATGCGGCCATAGGAGCGGTAGGCGACGGCCTCGTCGAGGAATCCGGCCGGATACTGGCATGACGACAATGTAAAGCTGGTGCCTTTCGCCACCGGCTCCAGAGCCGGCCGCAGCGGCGGATCATAGGGAATGACGCCGTCCCTGAGGTCGAAATCCTGCTCGACGACCGGCGGCGCGCCCGCTTGCATGAACGCCTGGCGCCGGGCGTTCGGCGGGTGGAATGCGAGTGCCCGTTCGACCGCGACGGCCATCTTTTCAAACCGGCCGAAGGCGAAGGCGACCGCCTGCGTGCTCGTCGCATCGCCAGCGCCTGTCGGATCCAGCCGCCGCATCCGCTTCTCGGCCATGTCGGCAACGAAGTAGCCATAGGCCGGCCCGTCCGCCACACGACCGGGCCGCGTCAGATGCTGGTCGAAGTCGAAGGTGGGCAGGAGCAAGCCGCCGGCCACGCCTCCGCCGGGGCCAGGGCCAGGGGGAGCGGCGGCCTCGCGCAGCACGATCACCGGCGGCGGCACTGCGACAGGTTCAAGTGGCGGTGGGGGTTCTTCGTGTTCCAGATCCGGCGCCGCCAGCGCGGCGTCCTCGTCATAGGCAAGCAGGACCAGAAGCGCATTGCCGCGATCCGCGTCGGGTTTGCCCGGCATGCGCGCCGGCAGCGGGACCTCGAAGGTATCCCAGCCTTCCTCTTCGAGCGCCCGGGAGGTATAGGCGACCAGGTGCTCCAGAAGGTAGGCCGTATCCCAAGGCAATGCCGGATCATCCGGACGACGAATGCGATCGCCGACTAGCTTGACCCGAAGCAGGAGCGCTGCTTCCGTCGCCCGGTGCGATGGCGCCGACCCCAGACGGATCACCAGCGCCGGTGTCTTCGGGCGCTCTTCGGTCAGGATGGGTCCGATCCACGGCGGATAGACGACCTTGTCGCTATCGGCCCTGAGCTTGCCCGGAGCAATGTCGGCATCGAGGAACTGCTGGATCTGCTGCAGGGTCGCATGGCGCGTCGTTCCGACCAGCGCATCCTGGTGCCCGGCGCCCGGATTGACGAAGGGCGGCCGGTAGTTGCGGCCGGCATCGCCAAAGATCTGGCGCATGCGATCGACGGTCGAGACATGCGACAGACCGTTTTCGGCTCCATGCACGCTGAATGTCGGGAAAGACCAGTGCTTTTCCAGGTTCTGACGCGAAACGAGGCGGTTGCGGCCGTGAAAATCCGTCATCGTCGAATAGCGCACGAAATGCAGCGTCGACGACACGGTCGACAGGCTGAGGGGGCCGAAATGCTCGTCGATGTAGCGCAACATCTCCGGCTCCATGTTGCGCACGTTGAAATCCCGCCCGTAAAGCGCATCCATGCGATGCCGGGTTCGGGTCCAGGGCGTTCGTCTCGCCGGCCAGAGCGGATTCTCGACATCGAACTCCTCGACCGGATAGGGCAGCGTCGACAACAACCGGTCGAGAAGATCGTCGGCAAGCGTCGGATCCTTCGGGTTGAAGCTATAGCTGTCCGGCAGAAAGTCGATGAGATAGCGCACGACATAGGCGCGGAAGATGTTGGCCGGCGCGAAGACGACGAGCGGGCCGACCTGGGTGAATGCGGCGCGATTGACGAGCCCCGCCGCGTGGCCGTTGAGGACCGCGATGCTGAAGACGACGGTGCCCATGCAATGGGCGATCACATCGACCGTCCCGTCGGGCGACGTCGCCGCCACCGTCCGCAGCGCCGCAGGCACGTCGACATTGCCGATCTGGTCGAAGCTCCAGGCCTCCGTGGCCGTCGGCTGGCCGGCGCTGGTTCTCAAGTCGGCAATCCAGACGTCGCGACCGGTGTTCCAGAAATGACTGGCGAAATTCGGGTTGACGGCATGATGGGCAAACGTCGTGCCGCTGGCGCTATAGCCATGGAACATCACCAACGGGCGTTTCTTGGTATTGGGATGGCGGTAGCGCGTGAGCCGCACCTCGCCGGGAATGTCGTTGCCGCCGCCATCGGGTCTTTCCGGCGCGAGTGCGACGCGGTGCAGTTCGGCGGTGATCGATCCCCCGCCCGGCAGCTTGAGCGTGTCCGGCGGCAGCCTGTTGACGATCGCATCGCGCGGACGCCGGTCCTGGTCGGGAGCACGGAAACTCCATATATGCAGGCCAAGCAAAAGCCGCGTCACGAAACCGAAGAACGCCAGGAGGTCGCCGATGGTGTTGGCGCCGTCGCGTTGATCGACGATCCGGAACAGGGGCACGCCGATCCGCGCGAGATAGCCGACATCAAGTTTCAGCAGCCGCTCGGTGGCCCCGGCGCTCAGGCCGGGAAACCGGTCGAGCGTCACCTCCATCAGTTGCCGCCAGGGATTGCAGCGCCGCTCGTAGGTGAAGGTCTTCGTCCCGACGATGCGGTTGCCGGCAAGTGCGATCTTGCTACCGACATCCGGCGGCCCGATCGTCAGGTCATAGGTCAGCGTCCTGATTTCGCCGGAACGGCTGGCGATCGCGAAGGCCGACTTGACCCGCGACCACGGACCGGGACCGTCATCACCGTCAACGATGGCCTGGTAGGCATCGCGAAGCCCCCGGTTCAGGGTCCAGGCCTTGCCGGCGCGCCACGCACGCTGCAGCACCGAACTCTGCTGCCGCTCGAAAATCCGGAGGCTGCCCGAGATCGGGGCGCTGAATTCCACCGCGGCATCGAGTTTCTGCTCCCTGACATGCAGCGGCAGCCAGGTGGTTTCAAGCTTTTCCCAGACATCGCGGGGAAAAATCCGGATCTGGCTGCGAATGGCCCGGTCCGGCAGTTCGGTTGCGACACGCAGGATCGGCTGGCCGCCCGTGTTCGGTGTCAGCTGCGCAAGCGTCGTCGGGGTGAAGCGCATGGTCAGCTCGACGATCCGGGTTTCCTCCACCCCCTGTGACGGCGTCAGCCTGACAGGGCCGACAAGCCTCTCGGTGATCTCAACCGCGCTCGACTGCGCCCGCGCAGCGACATCGGTCTCGCGAAAGACCGGGCGAACCAAAGGCGCGGCATCGGGCCGCGCCGCGGCCGCAGCGTAATCCCACGCCTCGGACAGGGTTTCGGCCGCCCGCAACGCAATCGCGGCGATGGTCAGGGCCGGGTTCGTCGCAAGCGCGCTTGGAACGATCGATCCGTCGAGCACGACGAGATCGTCATATACCGTATCGGCGCCGGTCGCCGTGAACACCCGGCCGAGATGGTCGACCACCCCGTTCGCTCCGCTGTCGGCCATGGCGCAGCCGCCGAGCGGATGCACGGTCGCGAGCGGTCCGCGCTGATCCTTGAGCAACCAGGTGAGGTCCGCAGGCAACAACTTCCAGACCGGATTTGGAATGAGCCGACCACCCGTGCCCTTCGTCAGCGCCGCGAGCGCTTCGACCTCCTTGTCGAAGACCGGCTGGCCCTGCAGCTTGTCCCACCGGATCCGGGCAATGCCATCGCGGCCGGTGGCGACCGGGTCGCCGTCGAGTTCGATCCGCCCCGCCGCGCCGTCATCGGCCATCACGGCGTAAAGCGCCGAGTGCCCGATGCGCACCGCCGGCACGGCGTAAATGTCATCGTCCGGAAACCCTGGCCGATGGCGCGCGCCGTCGTGCCTGGAAAGGCTATGTAGCGTGTTGAGCGTGGCAAAGACCTCGGCGAAGGCAACGCGCAGGCCCGCCGGCACGGACATTTCCTCGATCATGACGCCATCTGAGGCGCGCAGGTCGATGATGCCCGTGATCGTCGGACCGATGGCACGCGTCGAGGGCTTGATCGTTTCGTCGGCGACCGTATTGACCTCGGCTGCCGTCGCATAGTCGGCAACCAGCATGTCGCCGTTGGTCGAACAACGCGTGCCGAGGGCCCCGTCCGACAGCTGAAGGCCGGCGCTATGCGATCGCATGAGGATCTCGCTCGATCCGAGTGTGCCGGCTGCGAGCACCACCTTGCCTGCCTTGATCGACACCACTGCGCCATCGCGCTTGCGCAGCTTTGCGTCCGTGTGGACACAGTTGACGATCCAGCCAGCCTCGCCGTCGCGTGCCACGTTGAGCACGGTAGCGCCGCTGAAGATCTCCGCGCCGTGCTCGTTCGCGCGCACGAGCAAGTTGACGTCGAGCGAATTCTTCGCGCCGGCATTGCAACCGGTCGCGCAATCGCCGCACCGCACGCACTTGTTCAGGCGCACGTTGCCGGAACTGACCGTGTCGCGCATCGCGACAGTGATCGACGCCGGGCGAAAATTGCCATCCGGGGCCAGTGCGCGAACGGACCTGAATTTTTGCGGCACGCCGTCGACATGGTCGGCAATCGTGTTGGGAGCCCCGAGAATGGTGCCACCCAGAAGATCCCGGGCGCGGTCGAAGTAGGATTTCCAGGTCGAGAGGTCCTTGAGCGCGGTTGGCCATCCCCGACGGAAGACGCTCGGCAGCGGCGTTTCCATGACACCCGCATTGATCAGCGATCCGCCCCCCACCCCATTGGCGACGACGGCGACCACCTCGGCGCCAATCCTGATGTCGATCAGCCCATCCTTGTTGCTGTCGCTTCTAATGTGGCGCGGCAATTCGCCGAGACCGGTCGGAAATGCGCCGGGCAGGTATTCACGCCCACGCTCCAGTACGCCGACCGCGATCTGCCTGCCGTCGTATGTCCGTCCGGCGAAGGTCGATGCGGCGACGGCGCCGCCATAACCGCTCCCGATGATCAGAACATCAAAATGGACGCTGGCCGGCGCCTGGCGGACACGCGCGACCAGCCGTTCGAAACCCTGGGATATCCAGGCGGTCTTCGATTCCGTGTCGAGGCTGCTCATCGAGGCCTCCGCAGCAAGGCAACGCCGCAGGCGATACAGGTCCACTGCCGCCCTTCATCCAGGGCCAGCCTGCATCGTTCGGCAGATTGAAATGCGCATTTTCCGATCTCACAGCTTCGCATCGTGCTCTCCACCTGATAGCAGTCGGCTGCAGTCGCAGACCCTCGTCTTCCGGGCTTTTTCAATGGCAGACAACGCGCCGCATCCGGTTCAGACGCCGCTACCAGGAAATGCCGGACTTAACCTTGGGTTGTGCATTCACGCATGACGCCACATCGGCCCTTTCGACCCATGCCTTATTCCGACTGAGGTTGAGAGACCCCTCTTAGCGCCGGGCGAATTATATGCGAAAGTCTGCAGATACGTCAGAGGGGGGCCGCTAATCCAGAAGTGGTAGGCACCTCACCCCGTCGTATGAGCAAACTGGGCGTCGGCGCTTCCTTCATCCTTGTGCAGCCGCGAGACAGAACTCATGGGCAAGAACGAACCGTTCCTGGAAGGTTTCCTGCCGCTGGACCTGCTCGGTCGGATCCATGGCAGCAACGGCGAGCGCCCGGCAGCCGTCGCGTTTCCAGCGGCGGTGCTATTTGTGGATGTATCGCGCTACACCGCACTGGTCGAACAGCTGGCCCGGCGCGGACAGGAAGGCCTCGAGCAGATCCCGAAACTTCTGTCGCTTTCCTATGCGCGCTGCGCCGAGCAGATCGGCACGCGCGGTGGCGAGGTCCTGTACTTCTCAGGCGATAGCCTGCTTGCCTATTGGCCAGGCGGCGATGCCGGCCTCGGCCGCGCCGTGCGATCGGCAGCCGATTGTGCCGAAGCGATCTGCAGCAACCGGAATGCAGGACCGGATGGAGACGAAGTCGGACCTGCGCTCCATGTCGGCGTCGGGGCCGGACAACTGTGGGCAGCCGCGCTCGGTGGCCAGCCAATCTGGAATCTGATCGCTGGCGGCGAGGCCGTCGTTGAAGCCGCGCGCGCCCTGACCCAGGCCCGGCGCTGGGAATATGTGCTGTCGGACGCCGCCGCGCAGACGATTTCGACGGTCTCCGTCGCGGATGCTGACGATGCACTTCACAACGCGCCTTTTTTCCCTTCGGCACCGCACACCGAATGGCTGACCGGTTTCCTGCCTCTACAACTGCAGGACATCGTGCGGGCATCGGGAAAAGTCTCGCCGCCGGCGCACAATGGGTTTGCACATGATGACGGCACCGGCCCGAGACCGGATACCCGGCTCGACAGGCTTGCCGAGCTTCGGCCGATTTCGGCGCTGTTTGCGCGGATTGCCGGGCTCGACCACAGCGATCCCATGGCGCTTGCCCGCCATCATGACCTCTGCATTTCGCTCCAGGCCGACCTGCACGCCGCGGGCGGCCCCCCCGGTGAACTCATCTTCGACGACAAGGGCCTCGTTTTCATTGCGGCTTTCGGCGCTCGCGGCACCTTTCATCGCGACGACCCTCAGCGCGCTGTCGACGCCGCGCGCGCCATCTGCCGCACTGCGCAACGCTTCGATCTGTCGGTATCGGTCGGAGTGGCGACGGGAGACGCGCTGTTTCGCGTCGTCGGCAGCGCCCGACGGCGACAGCTGATGGTGCTCGGCCCGCCGGTCAATCGCGCCGCGCGGCTGATGGCGGTCGCCGAAGACGACGTGCTGTGCGACGCGCCGACCGAGCGGGCAAGCCGCGCCACCTTCGCGTTCGAGCGGCGTGGCGCGTTGCAACTGGAAGGGCTCGGCGACATGGCACCCGCCTTCCGCCCGCAGATGCGACACACGCCGGCCTCTGTGCCGGCAAGCCTCATCGGCCGCGAGCGCGAATTGCGGTTTCTGAGAACCACGTTTGCCAGCGTCAGCGCTGGGACAAACAGCCTTGTCGTGGTGCTCGGCGAGCCCGGCATCGGCAAGACCAGGCTGGTGACCGCCTTTGCCGACGAACTGCGGGCAAAGGGAGCGCTCGTCGCCGTGGCGCCCGCCGAGCGCGACGACCGGCGCACCTCGCTATGGGCCTGGCGGCGGGTCATCGAGACCCTCTTCGGCCTGCCCCCCGACAGCGACGGCGCCACCCTCTACGAGCGTCTTGAAAGCCGGGTCCGCAACGACGCTGCCATTCTTGCGCGCCTGCCTTTGCTCGCCGACGTGCTGACCATCGACATCGCGCAGAACGAAAGTACCAGGCATCTTGACGGCGCGCACCGCGCCGACGCGACCATGCGCCTGATGGGCGACATCATCGCCGTATCCGCTCCCCATCCGCTGACGCTGGTGCTCGAGGACAGCCAATGGCTGGATTCGGCCTCCTGGCGGCTGGTCGAATGGGTGCTCGGATCGCAGACCGCACTTCTGCTGATCCTCTGCATCCGCTCCGAAGAGATCCCGCAGGAGGTGAAAAACCTCAGGCGCAGGGCCGAAATCGCCCGGTTCGGGGGAGCGACGTCGCAGAGCGACGATCCGGCCCGCTTCTGCCAGTTTCTCGAACTCGACGAACTGAGCGACGTATCGATCTGGAAGCTGGCGGCGCGAACGCTCGGAAGCGCGCCGCCCCATGACGAGCTGGCGCACCGCATCTCGAAACTTGCCGGCGGCAATCCGTTCTTCGCCGAGGAAATCGCATTGACGTTGAAGAGCGAGGGGCTGATCGCCATTCGCGACGGTTTCTGGCGATCCATCCGCCCGCTCGACGATCTCGGCTATTTCGAAGGCGTCGAGCGCGTCATCCGCGAGCGTCTCGACCGTCTGACAGTATCGGGCCAGGACGTGATCAAGGCGGCCGCGGTCGTCGGTCGCTCGTTTACCTCAAGGGAGCTGCAGGCCCTGGTCGGGCCGGATCTCGATGGCGAGAGCGTCCATGCGGTAATCGAGACGCTGGTGGCGGCGCATCTGGTGCGTGCCGAGGACCAGCCGGGACACTACGCCTTTCGCCACGACCAGACGCGCGACGTCGTCTATGGATCGATCCCGGGCGACCTGCGCAACCGGCTTCACGGTGCGCTCGCCACCTGGCTGGAATCCGGACGGAAGGAGACGGCGGGTGCCGATGCCGCCGTCCTCGTCCAGCATTTCGAAGCGGCTGGCAACACCGAGAAAGCGGTGAAATACGCCGACCTCGCCGCGACCAACGCCCTGCAGATCGGTGCCTTTCGCGAAGTCGAGGCCTTTGTCGGCATCTGCCTCAGCCACGAGCCTCGAAAGCAACCATGGAGCGACGATCAGCGGCTGCAGGCCGTTCGGTGGCGGCGGCAGCTCGCCGAAGCGCATTACAGCCGGGGCGATATCCACGCCCAGGGCGTCGCCGTGCGCCGTGCGCTGAGAGCGGCGGGTGCACCCGTGCCGACGTCGACAGGTGCAACGATGATCGGCCTCTTCGCCCGAGGAACGCGCCTTGCCTACCAACAGATGTTCCCGCCGTCGCCCGAAAGGACGCGGCAGAAAAACCTCCTGCGCTGGGAGCGCGAAATGGCGCGGTGCCTCAACCAGGCGGCACTGGTCGACTATTTCGAGCTGCGCTTCACACGCGGGATGTGCAACCTCATCGGCGCCGTGACCCACGCCGAGCGCATCGGGTCTTCCGTCGAAGCCGCGGTTGCCTCGTCACAACTCGCCTGTGGTTTCGGCATGATGGGCTGGCAGCGCGTCTGCCGCCATTTCATGTCGAGAGCCGAGCGAGTGGCGATCGAGATCGCCGACCCGGCAATCCACTCGCATGTCTGTAATCTCGACACGTTGTGGCGCATCGGCCAGTGCGACTGGCAGATGGTCGATCGCCGCCTCGACCAGTCCCAGGATCTGAGCCTCAAGGCTGGAGACCAGCTGCGCTGGTGCAATGCCCAGGGCATGCGCTTCTGGTCGCTCTATTACCGCGGAGACTGGAGCGCGCTGGAGCCGACGGCGCTGACGCTTCTGTCACGCGCGCAGAACGCCGGAAATATTCAACAGGAGATCTGGGCGCTGCGCTGCAAGGCACTCTGCGTGCTGCACATGGATCGGCCGCGCGAAGCGGTCGAGGTGCTCCGGCTGATCACCTCGGCCATGCACGGCTCCGTCGATCTGGCCGCACAGATCTCTGCACGCGGCGCGCTGGCCTTGGCGCTTGCGCGCGTCGGCAGACACGCAGAGAGCGTCGAGGCGGCGGTCGATACGCTTCGCCTGCTGCACACCATGCGCCGCCCCTCCTCCCACAGCACGCTGATCGGCATTTCAGGCGTGGCCGAGGTTCTGTTTCGCGGGCGGGAAGCGGGCCTTTCGCGCGAGTATGAGCAATGGGGGCATTGGGAGCGCCGGGCGCTGCATGAGCTTGCCCGTTACTGCCGGGTTTTTCCGGTCGGCACGGCGCAATACGGTCTGTGGTGCGGCCTGGCCCATTGGCTCGACGACAGCAAGGAACGCGCACTATCGACATGGAAGCAGGGGCTCGGTGCTGCCAAACGTCTTTCCCTCAGGCAGGACGAGGCGACGATCGCCGCCGAGATCCGACGTCGGCAGGATACTGTCTGATCGGCAACAGGTGGCCCGCGACGGAGCGCCGTCTCGACGGATGGCCTTGAACCTGCCCCTCGCCTCCTATAGTCCGGGTCCATATTGATTTGGATTGGGACAATCGTGTCGAGAGATCGTTATTCGAGAAAACTGGAATGCGCCAAGTGCGGTGCCTCCGGCTTTGCAGAGGCCTCGGAGAACGACGATCCGAAATCGAGGACCCGCGGCTTTCAGATCGACCAGATGCCGACGGGCTTTTCCACCGAACGTCCATCCAGCGATCCGGCCAAGCACATGATCCGCTGCCGCTGCGGCAATATCTTCGCCTTCAAGCAGAAGACGGTCTATGCCCCGAGCGGCGAGCCGCGAAACTAGAGCTTCCCGCCGTTTTCATCCCCTGACGGACGAGGTCAAGACGCCCGGACCACCAGGCCCATGGCCTCGCAGATCATCACCGACTGCTCGATGGTGATGACGGCACGCTTCAGCGTCACCGTTTCGGGCTCGATCGAACTCAGATCGCTGCCGCGAAGATCGCATCCGGTAAAATCGGCGCTGTGAAGCCAGGCACCGGACAGGTCGAGCCCGGTCATGGTTGCCCCTTGGCAACGCGCTCCGGTCAGGTCGGCCTCGCGCAGGACCGCATCGGTAAAAACCGCGCTGCGCAGATCCGCCCCCGGCAGGCCGACGAACGACCAGTTGCCGCCCTTGACCCGCGTCGCGTCGAACTTGCAGCTGTCGAACATGCTGCCGACGAACTTGCAGTCCCTGAAATCGACGTCGTAGAAATTGCAGCCGACGAAGGTGCAGTTGATGAAGGCGCTGCCGTCATGGTGCGAGCAGTTGAATTTGGCGCGACGGAAGGTGCAGTCCTTGAAGACGGCACCGGTGCTGGTGGCTTCGGTCATGTCCAGATCGGAAAACAGCGTACGGCTGTGGTCGCGATCGGATACGTCGAGCCCATACCAGTCAGCGCCGGCAACGGTTGTCTCGGTTGCGGGGGCTGCTTCTCCGTGCTTGCGTTCGGCCATCGTCCCCTGCCCTTCTTCGGTTCCAGCATTGCGTTCATCGCCTGTCTGGCGTGAAAACGGCTGCGACGCAAGGCGACCTGGCGCGCTCGGGACGGCAGTGGCCGTTGCCTTCGCCTTCAATGCCCCGGCGCTTCATCGTCGGTGTCTGCGACATCGACGGCGCGGTCATGCACCATGCGCCAGGCGAGAACCCTTGCAAGTTGCGCGTCGTCGCCGCTCAGGCGGGCGAGGTGTTCCTGCTGCCTGAGGGCAACGCGCATGACGGCGCGGGTGGAACGGCTGTTGGCGCCGGCAAAGTCCTTCGGGCGGTCATCGCGGGCCAAGGCAGCGATGAGCTCGGCCTTGGCAGTGACCGTGGCCCCATTGCCGTATCGCCCCAGAAGCGCCTGAAACCGCTCGTGCAGATGCGGGTCGAAAGCCCGCTCCTCGCCCATCGGGCCGACGACCGGATTGCCGGGATGCAGGCTGCCGAGCGGCAGCAGGCCGGGTGGTATCGGCGTGTTGGCAGAATGGGTGCGGCCGCTGCGCAGCAGTTGCGCCAGCACGTGGGCGTGAGGGCCGGGCGGCGAGACGCCGCCAGTGTCCGGCCCGCCGATCTTCTGGTAGACCTCGACACGGCCGATCGCCGTCACCGCGACGCGATGGGGATGGGCCTTGAGGATCGCTGCCATCGCCGCATTGTCGGGCTCGAACAGGGACCGACCGAGGCTTCGCCTCAAGGTGTCGATCAGGGCCGCGTCGTCGGTGCGGATGCAGAAATCGCATTGCGGCAGAGAAAGCCCCATGTCGAAGAGGATCGCGCCGCGATCACCCGGGCGAATGGCAGCGTCGTCGCGACCAAGTTCGCTCAACACCGCGCGCGCCTGGCGCCGGGCATCGCTTTCAGGCAGGCAAAGCGCGACTGCGTGGCTCCAGCGATGCGCCCTCGGGCTCACAGTCTCCCAGGCGACCGGAACGATATCGCCGAGCCGCGCCACATCGATCAGCACGCCGCCGCGCTCCGTCGCCCGACACAGCATATCCTCCCTGTCGACGATGAGTGTTTCGCCCGGATCCTGATGAAACTCGGCAATGGCGCCGAACGTCCCCATGCTCCATCCAGCCTCCGGGTCTTTCAGATGGGTGCGCAGCACGTCGGCAAGGTCGGCCATGAAATTGTCCCTCAATTCTGTTGTTCGTTCTTGGTTTGCGCAAGGCGCGTGGGCTGCACGACCAGCCCGCCTCCGGTCTCGGTCACATAGGCCTCGATGCCGTAGACGCGCCGCAGGAGATCGGCGGTCAGCACGGTGGCCGGTGGCCCGTCGGCGACGATGCGCCCGCCTTCGAGCAGCACCAGCCGATCGCACCAGCGCGCCGCCAGACCGAGATCATGCATGGAGGCGACCACGGAGGTGCCATGACGCGCGAGATCGCGAAACACCTGCATCAGCGCGAGTTGATGGGCCGGATCGAGGCCTGCGACCGGTTCGTCGGCCAGAAGCAGGCCGGCCTGCTGCGCGAGCGCTCTTGCAATCAGCACCCGCGCCTTTTCACCGCCGGAGAGATCGGTCGCCCGGCGCGCGCGCAGTGCGATGATATCCATGCGCTCGAGTGCCGCTTCGACCGCCGCCCGGTCGCCTTCTGTCGGTCGCGCGAAGGCGCCACGATGCGGCTGCCGGCCGAGATCGACGAGCGCTTCGACCGTGATCGGCCAGGCGATGTCCCGATCCTGGGCGACATAGGAGACGTGGCGCGCAAGATCCTGGGGCGCCATGCGTCGCAGATCCTGCCCGTCGATGAGAATGTCGCCGCTCGACGGCACCAGGCCAAGACAGGCGCGCAAAAGCGTCGACTTGCCGGCACCGTTCGGCCCGATAAGGCCGACGAATTCGCCCGGACCGACGTCGAGAGCGATGTCCTTCAGCACCCGGTTGCCCCCGAGCGAGGCGGCGAGATTGGAAACGGCAAGCCGGCTCATGCCATCTGCCTCCGTGCGCGCAGGACAAGGACGAGAAAGAACGGCGCGCCGACGACCGCCGTCAGCACGCCGAGCTTGAGGTCACGGCCGGGCGCCACCACACGCACGAGAATGTCGGCAGCCAGCAACAGGGTCGCCCCGCCGAGCGCGCTGGCCAGCAGCAGCCGCGAGGGCCGCGCTCCGACCAGCGGGCGCAACAGGTGCGGAACGATCAGGCCGACGAAACCGATGGCGCCGGCAACCGCGGTCGCCGCCCCGACGGAGGCGGCCGTGCCGATGACTGCAAGACGCTGCACCCGCCGCATGTCGACGCCCATGCTGGCCGCCGTTTCATGCCCCAGCGTCAGCGCATCGAGCGCGCGGCCAAGGCTTGCCAGCATCAGCCAGCCGAACACCATGAAGGGCGCGGCCAGCCACACATGGATCATCGAGCGATCCGTGAGCGAGCCCAGCATCCAGAACATGATCTCCATCGCCGCAAACGGATTGGGCGAGAGATTGAGCGCCAGCGAGGTCATCGCCCCGGCAAAAGTCGAAACGGCAACGCCGGCGAGGATGACCGAGAGCGGCCGCGCATCCGCGCCCGCCATCAGCCGGACGACGAGCACTGCGCAGAGCGCGCCGGCAAGCGCCATCAACGGAAGTGCCAGCGGCATGAGGGCAGAAAGTCCGGTATAGATGGCGATGACCGCGCCGAGCGAAGCCGAGGCGCTGACGCCGATCAGCCCCGGTTCGGCGAGCGGGTTGCGCAGATAGCCTTGAAGGGCAGCGCCGGAAAGCCCGAGCGTTGCGCCGATCATCAGCCCGAGGATCGCCCGCGGCAGGCGGATTTCCCGCATCACCAGCCCGATCAGGCTGTCGTCATCAGCGAAAAGCGCCGAAAGCCCCTGCAACGGCGCGACTTCCGCCGGACCGACCGTCAGCGAAAGCACGAAAAGAAGGGCAACCACCATGGCAAGAACTGCGATCAGCAGGCGGTAACGGGCGGTTTCGGTCATCGTTTCCCCATGTCGGGTTTCACGCCGCCAAGCGTCATGGCGGCCTGCTGCAGGATGCCGGCGGCGATCAGCGTGAACGGCCCGCCGCAGATGGTGTAGCGGCTGTCGAGCTGGACCGACCGGTGCCCGGCGGAAATGGCCCGGAAGGCCGGATGGTCGAAGGTCTGCCTTGCCAGCGCCGGCCCTCGATCAGGGCTGGCGTCGACGGCGATCAGATCCGGACGGGCGAGCACCAGCGCTTCCAGGCTCAGTTTGCCGGTGCCGGAAATACCGAGCCTTTCCGCCAGGTTTTCCAGCCCGGCGATGCCGACGATGTCGGCAACAAGGGTGCCGCTGCCGAAGGTGAAGCCATTGGCGTAGTAGAGCGCCAGCTCGACCTCAGACAAGTTCATCGCCTGCAGCCGCGCGATCTCGGCATCCATTGCCGCCACCAGCGCGTCGGCTCGCTGTTGGCGGCCGAGAATTTTCCCCATTCGCCGCAGGTTGGTCCTGACCTCGGCGATCGATACCTCGGGCGCAAACTCCTCGACGACAAAGCCGAGCCGTTTCAACAGATCGACCGTGGTGCGTGTCGTGTAGGTGCCGGCAATGACAAGATCCGGCTTCATCAGGAAGATCTCTTCGGCAAGCCCGTGATTGAGGACATAGCGCTTAGCGTCGTCTGCAAGCGCCGAGGTCGAGGCGTCGGCGGCGAGATAGGAGACCGAATAGAGCTGTCCCTTGTCCGCCAGAAGCATGGCCATCTGGTCGGTGCAGACATTCATGGAAACGACGCGGCGCGGCGTTTCGGCCGCCGAGATGCCAGCAGGCGAGGCTGCCCAAAGCAGCCCCGCAACCAGAAATCGCCGACACCAACCGGATATCATCAAAATGTGGCCTTCAATCCGGCAAACGCGGTGACGCCTTGCGTGTTGTAGCCGTAGATCTCCTCATAATCCTCATCGAAAAGGTTGTCGACGCGGCCGAAGACCTCAAGCGTGTCGTTGACCTTGAAGCTGCCGCCGACATTGACGAGCGTGTAGGCGCCAAGCGGCACTCTCTCGGGCCCGGGCCTGTAGGCGACATCCTGCATCCGACCGTTGAGGATGACCTCGCCGAAGACGCGCGCGCGATCATCATGGAAGACGTAGGCCGCATCGAGCGCTGTGGCGTGTCGCGGACGGCGGATTTCCTGCAGGCGCGGACCACCGGCCAGCGTCTGCTCACTCGAAGCGGTGTAGGTGTAGGACGCCGTCGTCGTCAGTCCGTTGAAGAAGTCGACGGTCGCGGAGACCTCGACCCCGTGGCGCAGGCTTTCGCCGGAGCGATTGACCGGCGTCGAGCGGAAGCTGGCGTCGTAGACGGTGGCGATCTCGTTTTTAAGGTTCTGGTCGAAATAGGTGACATCGACAGTCAGACCGTCGTCGAAGAAGCGCTGCTCGACACCGATGTCCCAGCCGAGGCTTTCCTCCGGTTTCAGGTAGGGATTGCCGATGAAGGTTCCCGGGATATATCCGAACTGCTCGTAGAAGGTCGGATTGGTCACGCCGGTGCCGACGGATGCATGCAGGCGCGTATCGCTGCCCGGTATCTCCCAGGAGGCGCTGAGGCTCCATGTGGTCGCGTCCTCGAAGCGATCGTTGAAATCGCGCCTGAGGCCTGCATTGACGAAGAACTGGTCGGCGAACTCGCCGCGATACTCGCCGACGAGCGAATGCGCATTGCGGCTGAAGGTCTCGAGCAGATGCGACGGCCCGAACGTCTCGCGCTGCCACTCGTAGCCACCGGTGATCTGGTGGCGGATACCGTCTCCACCATCGAAGCCGTAGCTTGCCTGGTAGCTGCCGTTGTAGCGGTTGCCGTCGTTCCAGGATCGCCCGAAGCCGCTGACATTGTCACGGTGAACGTCGAGGCCGGAGACGCGCGCCTTCTGGGTGAGATCGCCGTCGAGCGCCGAATGGGTCAGGCCGAGCGAGCCCGACAGCTCACGCGATCGCGTGTAGTCCAGCGTGTCGTAGGTCAGCGCCGTCATGTAGTCCTGTGCGTCGAGGTCGGTCTTGCGGTTGACGGCCCGCAAGGTCGCGTCGAGCTTCAGATCCGGCGAGAGATCGAAGGCGAACTTGCCGTTGACGGTGCCATTACGGTCGCCGTCATCCTCGGAGCCGGTATCGGAGATATTGAAACCGCCGGCTCTCTGGAACACGCCGGACAGCGCGTAATCATAGCCCTCGCCGCCGCCGCGGGTCGACAGGCCGCCAAGCCAGGTGCCGTCGCTGCCGACTTCGGTGCGGGCGTTTGACACGGCACCATCGCGGCTTCCCTTCTTGGTGACGATGTTGATGACACCTGCCATGGCGTTGGCGCCCCAGAAGGTGCTTTGCGGTCCGCGCAGGATTTCGATGCGCTCGATGTCGTCGGCAACCAGGCCACCGAAATCGAACTCGCCCTGAGAGACATCGTTCGCCTCGACGCCATCGATCACCACCAAGAGCTGATTGCCTTCCGCACCGCGCACGCGCACCTGCGTCAGGCCGCCGGGGCCACCGGTGCGCGAGACCGAGAAACCGGGAACCAGACGCAGGGCGTCGGCGACGTAGCGGATCTGGTTTTTCCCGATCTGATCTCCGGTAATCACGGTAAAGGCGCGTCCGGATTTGCGCTGCTCGGTCGGCGTCAGGCCATCGGAAACCAGGATCTTTTCAAGTTTCGTCGGCTGTTCGTTTGTGCCCTGGTCCTGTGCCTGAGCCACGCCCACGAGGCTCAGAACCAGCGCGGCTGCGCCAGTCAATTGTTTCGTCATGTCGTCCCCACTCCGGCGCGACGGGCACGATCCGGCCCACGCGCGATCGACCGCGGGCAGACAATGGCTGAGGCAAGACGACAAGCGACCACCCCGGCGCCGTCTGCGGCACGCGGCAACATTGCTCCAATGTCACCGCTACGGACGGCCGCGCCTCGACACCCCTCGTGTCCAGGCATGGGTGACCGAAACAGGCAGGTCTCCTGACTTCCGCGTCGTCGCTTCCTCCCGCCTTCCCACGCGAGATGTCGCGCAGTGGCTTCATGGGGTTCCGCTCGGCGGTTACAGTTGCGGGGGCAGTCGCGGTATCGGCCCCTGATGGGTAATCCTCACCGTGTTCCCTTTTCATCCGTCGCATGACGGAACCTGTTTCGCAGGGACGAGACCTACCAGATGCCGGCGGCGCGTCAACCGCCGGTCGCATTTTCCACTGGTAAAAGTCTGCGCGCGCTTTGCCCGCGACACGCCACGCTCGGTCTATTTCAGGAATGCCCGAAAGCGGCGCATGGCGAAGGCAAAGAGGACAGCGCCGATCACCAGAAGCGCAAGAAGCTGTGGCCAGACGACGTCCAGGCCGGCATCGCGGAACAACACCGCCTGCGCCAGGATGACGAAATGGGTGTTGGGTGCGGCGAGCATGATGGTCTGGATGATCTCGGGCATGCTTTCGCGCGGCGTCATGCCACCGGAGAGCGCCTGCAACGGCAGAAGCACCAGCATCAAGAGCAGGCCGAACTGCGGCATGGAGCCGGCGATGGTGGCCAGCAGGATGCCCATCGACGTTGTCGCGAACAATTGCAAGGCGGTAGCCAGCAGGAACAACCCAAACGAGCCCTGCACCGGGACGGCGAGCACGCCCTTGACGACGAAGACCAGCGAGACGGCCGAAGCCAGGAGCACCACAAGCCCCATCGACCAGACCTTGCTGACCATGATCTCGAACGGGGTCACGGGCATGACGAGCAGATGCTCGACCGTGCCATGTTCGCGCTCGCGGATGAGGGCAGCCCCGGTCAAAACAATCGACAGGATGGTGATGTTGGTGATGACGTTCATCACTGCGCCGAACCAGCCCTTGTTCAACTCGGCATTGTAGCGCGCCCGCAGGACCAGATCGACCGGCAGCTGCTGCTCGCTGCGGTGCCGGTCGAGGAAGCCCGCGACCTCGCCGGTGACGATCTGCTGGATATAGCCGTTGCCCGAAAAGGCCTGGCTCATGCGCGTCGCGTCGACATTGAGCTGGATTGTCGGCGAGCGGCCGGCGAGCAGATCCGTCTGGAAATTCGGCGGTATGTCGAGCGCGAAGGTATCGAGCCCCTGATCCATGCGCCGGTCCATCTCCGCCGGCGTGATCATCTGCGGCAGCACGAAATAGGGCGGATAGAACGCGGTCGAGATTCGCGTCGATACCGGCGATCGGTCCTCGTCGACGATGGCGATCGCGGCGCGATTGAGCGTCTCTGGCATCGCGGTCGAGCCGGTATAGACCGACAGCGTGAAGGAATAGACGATCAGGATCAACAGGATCGGATCGCGCCAGAGCCCCCAGAGTTCCTTGATGCCGAGTTGGTAGATGTGGGACAGGCGCATGGTCACCTCGCCTGCTTCTTGAGGGAGAAGGTGCCGATCGCCAAAAGCACCGGCACCGCGATCAGCATAGGCACGAAAGCGCCGGCGAGATCGCCGAAGCTGAGCGCCTTGGAGAAGGTCCCGCGCGCGATCGTCATGAAATGCGTCGTCGGGTAGATCTGGCCGATGAAGGCGCCCGCCCCTTCAAGCGAGGATACCGGATCGATCATCCCGGAATACTGGATGGCCGGGATGAGGGTCAGGATCGCCGTGCCGAAGATCGCGGCGATCTGGCTCGACATGAAGGTGGAGATCACGAGCCCCATGGCCGTTGCCGCCGAAACATAGATCAGGCCCGCGACGGTCCAGGTCAAAAGACTACCGGTAAACGGCACCCGGAAAACGAAGATCGCGAAGGCGGTCAGAAGCGCGAAATTGAGCATGGCCAATGCGATATAGGGGAGCTGCTTGCCGACCAGGAACTCGAGCCGCGTCACCGGCGAGACATAGAGATTGACGATCGAGCCCAGCTCCTTCTCGCGCACGACGCTGAGCGCCGACAGCATGGCCGGGATCAGCATCAGCAACAGCGGGATGACCGCGGGCACCATGGCGACGATGCTCTTGACGTCGGGATTGTAGCGGAAACGCGTCTCGATCTTGAACGTGCCGGCGGTGGCCGCGGCACCATAGCGCTCGCGGATCTTGCCGGTCAGCCAATGGGCATGCAGGCCCTGCACGTAGCCCTTGACCGTTTCGGCGCGGCTCGCCATGGCGCCGTCGATCCAGGCGGCGATCTCGACCGTGTCGCCTCGGGCGGCGCGGCGGGCAAAGCCCGGAGGGATCTCGATCGCGAGGCTCAGTTCGCCGTTGCGCATGCGCCGGTCGAGGTCGGCGTAATCGGTGATCGGGTCCTTCTCGATGAAATAGCGCGAGCCGGCGATCTCCAGAATGTATTCGCGGCTGGTGGTCGTCTGGTCGTGATCGAGCACCGCAAAGGTCAGGTCCTCGACATCCATGTTGATGCCATAGCCGATGACGAACATCAGGATGACCGTGCCGATGGTCGCAAGTGTCGCCCGGATGGGATCGCGCACCAGCTCCAGCGCCTCGCGGCGGGTGTAACTGAACATCCGCCCGACGTCGAAGAACCCGGACGTCGCCGACGCCTTTCGTTCGACCGCCTGGGCGATTGCCGGCTTCGACGAAGCCTGCGCCCTCACCACTGACGGCGCCGTCTGCTTGGCGCCAGCGATCGCCTCTTCCAGATAGGCGATGAACGCTTCTTCCAGCGTCGATGCCGAGCGGCTCTTCATGATGCCCAAGGGCGTGTCGCTGACCAGCACCTTGCCCGCATGCATCAGCGACATGCGATCGCAACGCATCGCCTCGTTCATGAAATGGGTGGAGATGAAGATCGTCACCTGCTCGTTGCGCGAGAGGTCGACGAGGATCTGCCAGAAACTGTCGCGCGCCACGGGGTCGACGCCGGATGTCGGTTCGTCGAGGATGAGGATATCGGGCGAATGAATCAGGGCGACCGCCAGCGACAGGCGCTGGCGCACGCCGAGCGGCAAGGCATCCGGCAGCGCCGCCATCACGCCCGAAAGGTCGAAACGATCGGCAAGCTCCTCGATCCGCTTCGGTATCGTGTCCGCCGCCATGCCGAAGAGCTTGGCGTGCAGTTCGAGGTTCTGCAGGACCGTGAGCTCGGTATAGAGCGAGAAGGCCTGCGACATGTAACCGACGCGATGGCGCACCTCCATGTCGCGCGGATCGACCTCGCGGCCGAACAACTTGGCCGTGCCTTCGCTTGCGGCAAGCAAGCCCGTCAGCATCTTCATCGTCGTCGTCTTGCCGCAACCGTTGGAGCCGAGGAAGCCGAAGATCTCGCCGCGGCCGATGCGGAAGCTGACATTGTCGACGGCGACGAAATCGCCGAAACGCATGGTGAGGTTGTTGGCCTCGATGGCGATATCGTCGCCCACCCCTTCCGGGCGCGGCGGAATGACCACGTCATGATGTTCGCGCCTGAGATCTTCCGGAAGCAACGCGATGAAGGCGGCATCCAGCGTGTCGACGCCGGTCTTTTGCAGCAGTTCGTCCGGCGTCCCCGTCGCCAGCACCCGGCCGGCATCCATCGCCACCAGCCAGTCGAAGCGAGCCGCCTCTTCCATATAGGCGGTGGCGACGATGACGCTCATGCCGGGCCGCTCGGTGCGGATTTCGTCGATCAGCTCCCAGAACTGCCGGCGCGACAGGGGATCGACGCCGGTTGTCGGCTCGTCGAGGATGAGGAGATCGGGATCGTGGATGAGAGCGCAGCAGAGGCCGAGCTTCTGCTTCATGCCGCCGGAAAGCTTTCCCGCCGGACGGTCGGCGAAGGGGGCAAGGCCGGTGCTTTGAAGCAGGCTGGCGATCCGCCGCTCGCGCTCCTCGCGATCATGGCCAAACAGCCGGCCGAAGAAATCGACGTTCTCGAACACGGAGAGCGTCGGATAGAGGTTCTTGCCCAGGCCCTGGGGCATGTAGGCGATGCGCGGGCAGGTCCGGCGGCGATGGCCGGCATCGGCAATGTCGCCGCCTAGCACCTCGACGCGGCCGCCCTGGACGGCGCGTGCGCCGGCGACGAGTGAGAGCAGGCTCGATTTTCCAACCCCGTCGGGCCCGATCAGGCCGGCCATGCAGCCGGAGGGGACGTCGAGCGTCACGTCATCGAGCGCCCTCACCTTGCCGTAGGAAAGCGTGACGGCATTCAGGCGAACCACGGGCTCTGCCGGCGACAGGCCGGCCCTGTCGGGATCCGCCATCACTGCACCAGCGTGCCGGTCTGGCTCGCCGGCCACTCGGCCTTGGGATCGACCTTGACATAGGCGACACCGGGAAGCCCCGTTTTCACCATGCGGATATACTTCTTCAGCAGCTCCTTCGGGATCTGCGCCTTGATGCGGAAGGTCAGCTTCTGGCGCTCTTCGGCAGTCTCGACCGTCTTCGGCGTGAACTGGGCGACATCGGCGACATAAGAGACCTTGGCGGGAATGATGTATTGCGGTGCGGCGTCGAGCACCAACCGGACCTCACTACCGATCGACAACAGGCCGGCCTGGTCCGTCGGCAGGAAGAAGGTCATGTAGACGTCGCCGAGATCGACGAGATTGAGCACGCGGCCGCCTGCCGCCAGCACTTCGCCGGGCTGGACGACACGATACTGGATGCGGCCGTCGCGCGGCGAGACGAGCGTGCTGTCGTTAATGTCGGCATCGATGCTCTCGACCGAAGCCTTGGCCGCCTCGACCGAGGCTTGCGCATCGATCACCTGGGATTTCGCCGAATTGATCGCGGCATCGGATGCCGCAAGCGAGGCTTCCGCGGCCTTCGCCGCAGCGCGGGCGCCTTCCGCCGTTGCACGGTCGTCATCCAGCACTTGCTGCGAGACGGTGCTCGTCTTGACGAGTTGCTCCGATCGGGCGAGGCGCCGCTCGGCAGCGTCCAGTTGTGCCCGGCGCTGCGCCAGCACGGCTTCGGCTGCGGCCTTTTCCGCCTCGCGCTGGGTCACCAAGTTCTTTGCCGCTTCGACGCCGACGATGGCACGCTGCTGCTGCGCTTCTGCCTGGCGCTTGTGGGCCTCGAGCTGGACCGTGTCCATCTGGGCGAGCACCTGACCGGCGGTGACGAAGTCGCCCTCGTCAACCATGATCTCTTTGATTCTGCCCGGGGTTTTCGTCGAGATATCGATCTCGACCGCCTCGATGCGGCCATTGCCGCTGGCGATCCCTGCAGGCAGGGCGTTGCGATCGAGGTTCTGCCAGGCGTAGTAGCCGCCGGCCAGAGTCAGAACGACGAGGCCGAGTATCAGCCAATTCTTCCGGGCTTTTTCCATATCAGCGTCCCACCTTCCAATGCACAGCACGACAATAGCCCGCGATGACCCAAACTCAACCGGGAATAGGCCCGGCGTGGCAAACCGTCATCGCGACGTAAACGGATCGCTAAAACAAGCCCGAGGGGCGGGAGGCCTGCATTGACTCATGTCAATTCATGCCACGGCCAAACTCGATTTTGACAAAAGACGACCAAAAAAATCAAAAGTAAAATCTCAATATTGACAGTTGTCGATCATCATGTGATTTTTGTCGAAATCGGTGGCGGCTAAATCGCCATCGCAGCGTGGGAGGACACCATGCAACCGCTTTTGAAGGTTGAAGGACTGAAGAAATCATTCGGGGGCGTCGCGGCCTTGCGCGACGGTCGCCTTGAACTTCAGGCCGGCTCCGTCCACGCGCTGTGCGGCGGAAACGGCGCCGGCAAATCGACATTTCTCTCGATCCTGATGGGTATCCAGCAGCGCGACGGCGGCACGATCTGGCGGCGCGGCAAGGAAGTGCACTACGGCAACCCGGCCGAGGCGCTTGCCTCCGGCATCGCCATCATCGAGCAGGAACTGAGCCCGGTCCCGCACATGACGGTCGCCGAGAACATCTACCTCGGGCGCGAGCCATCGGGGCGCTTCGGCGGCATCGACTTCAAGAAGATGAACCGCGACGCGCAGCAGCTTCTCGACCGGCTCGAATTCGGCATCCGCGCCACCCAGACGATGATGACGCTTTCGGTCGCGCAGATGCAGCTCGTCGAAATCGCCAAGGCCTTCAGCCATGAAGCCGAAGTCATCTTCATGGACGAGCCGACATCGGCTATCGGCGAGAAGGAAGCGCAGCACCTGTTTGCCGCGGTTGCCCGCCTCAAGGCCGAGGGCAAGGGCGTTGTCTACGTGTCGCACCGGCTGTCGGAAATCTTCCAGATCGCCGACAGCTACACGGTATTCCGCGACGGCGGCTATGTCGGCAGCGGGCTGCTTGCCGATATCGATCGTCCGGGCCTGATCAAGATGATTGTCGGGCGAGAACTGGGCGAGGAATACATCAAGACCAATGATCCGACCGACACGATCGGCCTGGAGGTTTCCGGCCTGACGTTGCCGGGCAAGATCGAGGACATCTCGTTCTCCGTGCGCAAGGGCGAGATCTTCGGGATCTACGGACTGATGGGTTCGGGCCGCACGGAAATCTTCAACTGCCTGTTCGGCCTCGATCGCCCGTCGCAGGGCAGCGTCCTGCTCGAAGGCGAACGGATCACGGTGAGCAAGCCCGCCGACGCGATGGCGAGCGGCATCGCTCTTGTCACCGAGGACCGCAAGGTCAGCGGTCTCAATCTCGCCGACAGCGTTCGCGGCAACATCTGCCTGGCGAGCCTGCCAGAGATGAGCCCGCGCTTCGTCATGAAGGGGCGGGACGAGGCTGCAGCCAGCGCCGAAATGATCGCCCGCTTTGGCATCAAGGCTGCCCGCGACACGATGCCCGTCTCTGGCCTATCGGGCGGCAACCAGCAGAAGGTGGTGCTCGGCAAGTGGTTCCTGCGCCAGCCGCGACTGCTTTTGCTCGACGAGCCGACCCGCGGCGTCGATGTCGGGGCAAAGCGCGAGATCTACCGCATCATCTGCGACTTCACCGCCGCCGGCGGCACCGTCGTCATGATTTCCTCCGAGATCGACGAGGTGCTCGGCATGTCCGACCGCATCCTCGTCATGCGCCAGGGAAAATCCGCCGGCATCTACGAGCGCCGGGCGACGGACGCCCAGTCGCTCGTGCATCTATCGACCTGAACCACCCGCGAGATCGACGCCAAAAGCGCTTGTCCGACATCAAAGGGGCCTGAGAACCGTGTCCAACATAGAAAACAATCCGTCCAGCAGCTGGTTCAGCGCCGAAAAACGCGGCACGCTGATCCAGGAATACGGCATCTTTCTCGCCTTCCTGCTTCTGGCGGTCATCCTCTCGTTCTCCAACGAGTATTTCCTGACGCCGGGCAACATCTCCAACGTGCTCCTGCAGACGTCGATCAACGGCGTGCTGGCGATCGGCATGACCTTCGTCATCCTGACGCGCGGGATCGACCTCTCCGTCGGCTCGGTGGTGGCGCTCGCCGGCATGGTCAGCGCCAGCTTCGCGACCACGTCTGCCACGGCCGGCGTCGCCGGGGCGCCCTACCCCTTCTTCGTTGCACTGGCGATCGGCATTCTCGTCGGCGTCGCCTGCGGCATCATCGTCGGCTTCATCGTCTCGCGCTTTTCGGTTCCCGCCTTCGTCGCCACGCTCGGCATGCTGTCCGCGGCACGCGGCATGACGCTGATCTATGGCGGCGGCAAGCCGGTGCCGGCGCTCACGCCGGAATTCCGCTGGATCGGAACGGGCAACATCCTCGGCATCCCGATGCCGGTCATCCTGCTCGCCATCGTCTTTCTCGCTTCCTGGTGGATCCTGACGCGCACGCGCTTCGGCCGCTACATCTATGCCGTCGGCGGCAACCCGCACGCGGCAAAGACCTCCGGCATCAACGTCACCCGCATCCGCTTCCTCGTCTATGTCATTTCCGGCGGGCTCTCCGGCCTAGCAGGCATGATGCTGTCGGCGAGAACGGGTTCGGCCCTGCCGCAGGCCGGCATCGCCTATGAACTCGACGCGATCGCAGCGGTCGTCATCGGCGGCACCAGCCTTTCGGGCGGCGTCGGCCGGGTGACGGGGACGCTGATCGGCGCGCTGATCATCGGCGTGATGAACAACGGCCTCGATCTGATGGGTATCCAATCCTACTACCAGCAGGTCTTGAAGGGCGCCCTGATCGTCGGCGCCGTGATGCTCGACCAGAAGCGCAATCAGGGTCTTTGACCCCGTCAGCGAGCCTGCCCTCAAGGGGTCAGGGTCGCTCACCCGGAAATCAGGGTCGTTGACCCCGAGGGATGGCCGCCCGTCAGCGGCCGTCCACCAACCCGTGCGCCATGAAGGCCGCGGAAACAACACTCAAGGAGGAGTAGCATGAAGAAACTCGTGATCGCCCTGGCCTCTGCCACGGCCCTCTTCGCGTCGTCAGCCGTCGCGCAGGAAAAGCTCAAGATCGGCGCCGCACCTTACGGTCTGAACGCCGAATTCATGCAGATCTGGTCGGCAGCCCTCGAGGAGCATCCCGCCGTCAAGAGCGGCGAAGTCGAACTGACCGTGTTCGACGGCCGCTACGACGCCCTGGTCCAGCAGGAACAGTTCAACACGATGATCACGCAGAAGTTCAACGCGATCATCTTCGTTCCGATCGATATCGAGGCAGGTGCTACCGCCGTTCAGGCCGCCCACGACGCCGGCATCCCGGTCGTCGGTTCCAACACCCGCGTCAACTCCGATCTCCTGACAGCCTATGTTGGCTCCGACGACACCGTCTCGGGCTACATGGAAGCCAAGACCGTGCTCGACAAGATCGGCTGCAAGGGCAATGTCGTGATCATCGAAGGCCCGATCGGCCAGTCGGCGCAGATCTCGCGCCTGGAAGGCAACAAGAAGGCGCTGGCCGAGTGCCCTGACGTCAAGGTTCTCGAGCAGCAGACCGCCAACTGGTCGCGTGCCGAAGCCCAGACCCTGATGGAAAACTGGCTGACCGCCCACTCGGGCCAGATCAACGGCGTCATCGGCCAGAACGACGAGATGGCGCTCGGCGCGATCGAAGCGATCAAGTCGGCCGGCCTCAAGGTCGACGATTTCGCCATTGCCGGTATCGACGGCGTGACCGATGCTCTGACGGCCGTCAAGGAAGGCACGATGACGTCGATCCTGCAGGATGCCCGCGCCCAGGCGCAGGGCGCGCTCGACCTCGCGATCTTCCAGGCGAAGAAGGGCGACTACAAGCCGCAGTCCGACATCTGGGCGCAGTATCCCGACATGCCGTTCAACGACGGCAAGGGCAAGGAATACAACGTTCCCTGGACGCCGGTCACGACCGAGAACGTCGACAAGCTGCTCGAAGCCCGCAAGTAACGCCAACCGAAGCGGGGCGGCCTTCCCGCCCCGCTTCTCAAACCGCCGAGGGAACCAGGACATGACCGAGACCACACCCCAGATCGACCTCAATTTTCCGCTGAGCGGCAAGGTTGCCCTCGTCACCGGCGGCGCCTCCGGCATTGGCGCGGCCGTTGCCAGCGCCTTTGCCGAAAAGGGCGCGAAAGTGGCCGTGCTCGACATCAACGAAGACATCGCGCGCGCCAAGGCCACGGCTCTCGGGGGTGATGCAAGGCCGTTCGTCTGTGACGTTTCGGACGCGGCCTCGGTCAATGCGGCCGTTTCAGGCGTGGTCGCCGCCTTTGGCGGTATCGACATCGCCGTCAACAGCGCCGGCGTCGTGTTCCTGGCACCCGCCGAAGAGCTGTTGCTCGACCATTGGGACAAGACCATCGCCATCAACCTGAAGGGCAGCTTTCTCGTCACCCAGGCCGTCGGCCGGGCGATGATCGCGGCTGGCAAGGGCGGCAAGATCGTCAACCTCGCCTCGCAGGCAGGCACCGTCGCGATCGAGGACCATGTCGCCTATTGCGCCTCGAAGTTCGGCGTCATCGGCATGTCGAAGACCTTTGCGGCCGAATGGGGCAAGCACGGCATCACCGTCAACACCATCTCGCCGACCATCGTCTTGACCGAGCTCGGCAAGAAGGCCTGGAGCGGCGAAAAGGGCGAGGCTGCCAAGAAGCGCATCCCGGCCGGCCGCTTCGCCTACCCGGAAGAGATCGCGGCCGCCGCCGTGTTCCTGTCGTCGGCGGGAGCCGACATGATCAACGGCGCCGATCTTCTGATCGACGGCGGCTACACCATTCTCTGACGAGCCACGACCCCATCTACAGGAGACACCATGCAAAGGTTCATCAACAATCCCGACGAGGTCGTCGAGGATACCGTCAAGGGCTTCGTCAAGGCTCACTCGGACATCGTTCGCCTGGCTGACAACCCGCGCGTGGTCGTCGCCAGGGGCGCGCCGATCGCCGGCAAGGTCGGCGTCGTCACCGGCGGCGGTTCGGGCCACGAGCCGGCCTTCATCGGCTACGCCGGCCGCAACATGCTCGACGCGGTCGCCGTCGGCGAGCTGTTCTCGTCGCCGACCGCCAAGAGCTTCCATGACGCCATCCGCGAAGCCAATGGCGGCAAGGGCGTCGTTTGCCTCTACGGCAACTATGCCGGCGACAACATGAACGTGAAGATGGCGATCAAGCTTGCGGCCAAGGACGGCATCGACGTCCTGACCGTCGTTGCCAATGACGACGTCTGCTCGGCACCGCCCGAGGAGCGCGAGAAGCGCCGCGGCGTGGCCGGCGAGATCTTCATGTGGAAGATCGGCGGCGCCAAGGCAGCCGAAGGCGCAAGCCTCGAAGAGGTGCGCGCAACCGCACAGAAGGCGATCGACAATTGCCGTTCGATCGGCGTCGGCCTTGGCCCCTGCACGCTTCCCGCCGTCGGCCATCCGAATTTCCAGATCGAGCCCGGCACCATGGAAGTCGGCATCGGCCACCACGGCGAACCGGGAGTGCGGGTCGAGGCGTTGAAGACCGCCGACGAAGTCGCCAAAGACATGTGCCAGATCGTGCTCGACGATCACAACCTGGCATCTGGCACCGAAGTCGCAGTGCTCGTTTCCGGCCTTGGCGCCACGCCGCTCAACGAACTCTACATCCTGAACGACACGATCGAGAAGGAAATCACCGCTCGCGGCCTCAAGATCTACCGCACCTATATCGGCAACTACTTCACATCGCTCGAAATGGTCGGCGCGACGCTGACCGTTCTGGCGCTCGACGACGAACTCAAGGCGCTCCTCGACGTCGAGGTTCGCTGCACCACCATCCTGTGACGAAAGAGGCGTATCATGCAGACGTTTAGCAACGCCAATTCCGGCGCGATCGTGCTGTCGCTCGCAGAGCGCATCATCGAGAACCGCGCTTACTTGAGCGAAATCGACGGCAAGATCGGCGACGGCGACCACGGCGTCAACATGGCCAAGGGCTTTGGCATGGCGGCAGACCGGCTGAAGCACAGGGAAACCACCCTGTCGGAGGCGCTCGACACGCTCGGCACCGTGCTGATGACCGAGATCGGCGGCTCGATGGGCCCGCTCTACGGCGTGATGTTCACCGAGTTCGCCGAAAAGCTCGACGGCGTTCCTGCCATCGATGCCGCGACCTACAGCACCATGCTGCATGCCGGCCTCGAGGGCATCCAGTCGATCGGCTCGGCCAAGGTGGGCGACAAGACGCTGATCGACACGCTCGTTCCGGCAGTCGAAGCCTTCGACGGCGCGACGGCCGATGGCAAGCCGTTCGAGGAAGCGCTCGACGCGCTGGTTGCAGCCGCCGAGGCTGGCCGCGATTCGACCATTGATCTCGTTGCCAAGATCGGTCGCGCCAGCCGTCTCGGCGAGCGTTCGCTCGGTGTGCTCGATGCGGGCGCCACCTCCTGCGCGATCATCCTGAAGGAACTTTCGCTCGGCGCCCGCGCGCGCCTCGCCTAACTCACGACGAGGGCGACGGCACGGCTAGCGTGCCTTTGCCTGAACGCTACGCCTCCCAGGACCGGCGCGATCCCGCTGAATACGGCGGGATCGCGCACCGCGACCAAGGGAGTTCGGCCGGTGGCGCCGGCCGGCGCCCGCACCGAAATGCGTGGCGCAACAAATCGACTGTATAAACCTTGCACTTCCTTCGGCCCGGCCAAAGTCGCACTGCTGCAAGGTTGCAAAAGCACGACGTTGCTTCCATGTTCACCAACCAAAACAGGGAACGAACGCAACCAGATGACATCGAAGACATCCTCGTCACGCAAGGGCGGCGCCGGCAGAAGCGCCACGACCGACCCGTCGGATGCCATCCCCTTGCGCTATGGTGACGATCCCTATGTCTGGGCCTGCTGGCTTTACTACGAAGATGGCATGACCCAGGGTGAAATCGCCGATGCCATGGGCGTCTCGCGTGCGACCGTCAACAGCTACCTCGCCGACGCCCGCGAAAAGGGCATCGTCAACATCTCGCTCGAGCCGGCACGGCTCGCCTCGCTGACGATCGCCCAGGAACTAAAGCGCCATTTCGGCCTTTCCGACTGTCTCGTCGTTCCGAGTGATGACAATGCCCGACCGCTGATCGATCGGCTCGGCGTCGCCGGCGCCATGGCGCTGCAGAAGCTGGTGAAATCCGGCGACACGCTGGCGGTCTCCTGGGGCCGCACGGTCATGTCGGTCGGCGAGCATGCGGAAGCGCAGGCACTTCAGGACATGACTGTGGTGCAGGCGACCGGCGGCACGACGGCGGCATTTTCCTATACGCCCGAACTCTGCGCCGCATCGATCGCCCGTGCCATCGGCGCGCGCTGCGTCGGCATCACCGCGCCGGCGATCGTCAAGTCGGGCGCGTTGCGACAGATGCTGCTCGACGAGCCGCTGCTGCTGGAGCAATTCGCCACGCTTTCACAGGCCAACCGCATCCTCTTCGGCATTTCGTCGCTGCGCCCGAACTCGACGATCCATACCAGCGGCTTCTTCGACACCGTGTCGCTGCAGGACTATCTCGCGGCTGGGGCCGTGGGTGTCGTCGCGGGCCGCTTCATCGACGAGCGCGGCCGCCCCGTCTCCGGGCCGCTCGACGACAGGACGGTCGGCATTTCGCTCGACGTGCTGCGCCGGATCGGCACGCGCATCGCGGTTGCCGGCGGCTTCGACAAGGTACCGGCGCTGCTTGCCGCACTGCGCGGCGGCTATGTCAACGTGTTGATCACCGACGCCGCCACGGGTCACGGCATCCTCAGGGCCGATGGTGTCACCGGCCTCGACGCGCGCATGTCGCAACGCCCGAAGCTGGCGCAGACGCCCAGCTCCTACCGCACCCACGTCAAGAAATTCCTCAACAATCCCAATGAAGTGGTCGAGGAAATGCTGGACGGCGTCGTCAGGGCGCACCGCGACTACATCGAACCGATCAACGGCTCGCATCGCGCACTCGTCGCCAAATCGGGGCCGCGCCCGGGCAAGGTCGGCCTTGTCATCGGCGGCGGCACCGGACATGAGCCCTGCTTCCTCGGCTATGTCGGCAAGGGGCTCGCCGACGCAGTTGCCGTCGGCAACATCTTCTCCTCGCCACCGCCTGACCCGATCGTCCAATGCGCGGTGGCCGCATCCGGCGGCGAGGGCGTGCTCTTCGTCTACGGCAACTATGCCGGCGACGTGATGAACTTCGAGATGGCCGCCGAGATCGCCGAGGAAAAAGGCATCAAGGTCCGCACCGTCCTCACCACGGACGACATCGCCTCCTCACCGATCGAGGATCGCGAGGGACGGCGCGGCGTTGCCGGCAACTTCTTCATCTTCAAGATCGCGGGTGCGGCCTGCGACCAGGGCCTTTCGCTCGACGCCTGCGAGGCCGTAACCCGCAAGGCGAACCTCAGAACCTACACGGTCGGCGTAGCGCTCGAGCCCTGCGCAATGCCGCAGACGCGGCGGCACAATTTCGAGATCGGCCCCGACGACATGGAAATCGGCATGGGCATCCACGGCGAGCCCGGCGTGACGCGCGAGCGCATCAAGCCCGCCGACGACATCACCGACGCCATCATGGACAACATCTTCAAGGAGATGAAGGCGACATCGGGAGATCGGGTCGCCGTTCTGATCAACTCCTTCGGCGCGACGCCGCTGATGGAGCTCTACATTCTCTACCGGCGCGTGGCGCAGCGCCTTGCCGCCAAGAACATAGAGATTGAAGCCAACTGGATCGGCCACTATTGCACGTCTCTCGACATGGTCGGCGCGTCGATCTCGATCCTCCATCTCGACCAGGAACTGACCGGGCTGCTGCACCACCCTTGCGAAACGGCTTTCCTGCGTATCAATTAGCATTCCGTCAGGAACCATGATCCATCATGGGACCGGGCGTTCTGGGAGGACAGTGATGTCGGAAAATGCGGCGCGCCGCTTGGTCAGCATGTTTCAGGCGATCTCCGATGCCGTGGAAGCCGAGAAGGATCATCTGTCGGAACTCGATGGCGCCATCGGCGATGCCGATCACGGCACCACCATGTCGCTCGGCTTCCTGGCGGTGAAAGCCGAACTGGCAAAGCTCGACCTTGATGAAGCGCATATCTCCGACGTGATGGCGACGGCGGCCGGCGCCTTTCTCAACGCCGTCGGCGCCTCGACCGGGCCGCTCTATGCGACGGCCTTCCGCCGGGCAGCGCAGGCTGTCGCCGACAAGACCGAACTCGACCTTGCCACCTGCGCCGCCATCATCGACGCCATGGGCTCGGGCATGCGCGAACGCGGCAAGGGGCAACGCGGCGACAAGACGATGCTGGATGCCTGGCTGCCGGCAGCTGACGCCGCAGCGACAGCGCTTGCCGAAAACAAGAGTGCGGACGGTTTCTGGCACGACGTCGTCGCTTCGGCCGAGGCCGGCGCCAACGCCACGCGCTCGATGATTGCCACCAAGGGACGCGCGGCCCGGGTGCGCGAACGCTCGCTCGGCCATGTCGATCCGGGCGCCGCATCATCCGTGGTGATCCTGCGCGCCATGGCATCTTCGCTGAACAATGCGGCCTGACACGCGGGCGGCGACCAGATCCGACCGGGTCACGCGCACGTGATGCCGCTGTTTGGACAAAATTTACCATCACATGCCAAGGCTGGTGTGCATCGGAAATGCCCGGCGTTCAAGTTTTGTTGAACTGCCGCGAGACGAAAGCCAGCCGCAAGCGCTTGCAGCTATAGCCGCTTGAGGTTTTAAGGTCCGGTCGCCATTTCAAGGAGCCCGCATGCGGCGCATAACGAGACATCTTCTTTCCCTGTCGCCGTCCAAGACCGGCGAGATTCTGGGCAAGACGAAACAGGCCCGCCGCGCCGCTGTCGCCATGATGGCCGCCATCGCCCTTTCCGGCTGCATGTCGGAATTCGACGACGTTCGCGCGCCGCCGCCGATCCCGGCCAAGCTGATCGGCGCCATGGCCAAGAACGGCTCCAAGCCTGAAAGCCCGGTCCTCGTTCGCATCTTCAAGCAGGAGAGCGAACTTGAGATCTGGAAGCAGAACAAGTCTGGCCAGTATGCGCTGCTGAAGACCTATCCGATGTGCCGCTGGTCGGGAAAGCTCGGGCCGAAGACCAAGGCCGGCGACCGCCAGGCGCCGGAAGGCTTCTACCACGTGTCCGCGAGCATGCTGAACCCGAAGTCGCAGTTCTATCTGTCGTTCAATCTGGGCTATCCCAACCGGCTGGAATCCGCGCTCGGCTATACCGGCGAGGCGCTGATGGTGCATGGTGCCTGCTCTTCGTCGGGCTGCTACGCGCTGACGGACCAGGGGGTCGGCGAAATCTACGCGGTTGTCCAGCGCGCCCTTGCCGGCGGCCAGGGACAGTTCCAGGTCCAGGCCTATCCATTCCGCATGACGGCTGCAAACATGGCCAGTCACAGCAGCGATCCGAACTTTGCCTTCTGGAAGAACATCAAGCAGGGCTACGACATCTTCGAGGCGACGAAGCGCCAGCCGAAGGTCTCGGTGTGCGGCGGCCGTTATGTCTTCAATACGGAATTCGTCGGCGGCGAGCCGACAAGCCCGCTTGCCGCCTGCCCGGCGGCCGCGGCGACGCCCGACGCCGGGCTGATGGCACGGCTTCAAAGCGAAGACGCCAAGATCGCCGGCCTGGTCGCCAACCAGACCACGGCGCCCATCAACGCCTATGTCGATGGCGGCATGCACCCGAGCTTCCGGGCGCTGCTTGAGAAAAACGGTGCTGAAAAGCTGGCCGCCAAGATATCCGCAACTAAATACCCCATTAGCCGACCGGATGCGGCGCTGGCAGATCCCTTTGCCGGCCTGTGAGCGGTGGCGGCGGGCGATGACGCTGATGCGGTCTCGCCCGGTGGTCGTCGAACGTAGGTAACTGAGGACACCCATGCCCCACCGTAATGTCGGCCGTCGATCCTTCCTGAAGCTTTCTGCCGGGATAGCGGCACTCGGACTGGCCGGATGCGGCACGCCGCGCGAGCAGGTTTCGCAGCAATATGCGCCGGCCCCCGAACCGGTGCCGGTCGGCAGCACCGTGCTTTCGGAGATGTACGGCAAAAAGCCGGGTGAGACCTATCCGCTGCCGGCTATCCCTTACGAAAAGATCGACCCGCGTTACTACCGGCAGATGGTTCCTGACCCGACCGGCGAGCGGCCAGGGACGCTGGTCGTCGATGTCGGCAACCATTTCCTTTATCGGGTCTATGAAAATGGGCAGGCGATGCGTTACGGCGTCGGCCTCGGGCGGGCAGGCTTTGCCTGGGCCGGTCGCGGCGTCATCCAGTACAAGCGGCCGTGGCCGCGCTGGAAGCCGCCGAACGAGATGGTCGCCCGCCAGCCGGAGCTGCAGCAGTACAGCATCGAGGCCGGCGGGATGGAGCCGGGGCTGAAAAATCCACTGGGCGCCCGCGCCATGTACATTTTCCAGAATGGCGAGGATACGCTCTACCGGATCCACGGCTCGCCCGAATGGTGGACCATCGGCCAGTCGGTGTCGTCGGGCTGCGTGCGCATGATCAACCAGGACGTCGTCGACCTCTATGACCGTGTGCCGAACGGCACGCCAATCGTTGTGACGGATCTGTCAGCCGGCGGCATGGCGGCGCAACAGATGCAGCCGCAGAACAGCCTGCTTCCCGGCGAAGGCGGCATCCCCGGGGCACCCCCGCCGATCTATTGAGGCGGGAGGACGACGTGGGAGCAGCAATGCCCCCACGCGTGAGCCGTGGCGTCAGATGACGAGCAGCGGCGTTTTTCCGCGGACGCGGTTGTAAAGATCGATCGCGTCCTGCTGCAGCATGCGCACGCAGCCGGCGGACGCATTCTTGCCGATCGAGCGCCACTGCGGCGACCCATGGATGCGATAGAGCGTATCCTGACCGTCCTGGAAGATGTACATGGCGCGCGCGCCGAGAGGATTGCTGAGGCCCGGATCCATGCCCCCGGCCTCAATGCCGTATTTCTTCAGATGCGGCTGGCGCGCGACCATGTCGTCCGGCACGGTCCAGCGCGGCCACTTGCGCTTCCAGTGCACGACGGCCCTGCCCTTCCAGGCGCGGCCCGCCGCGCCGAGGCCGACGCCGTAACGGATCGCCTTGCCGCCGGGCAGCACCCAGTAGAGAAACATGCTCTGCGTATCGACGACGATCGAATAGGCCGGCTCGTTGGTCGCATAGGCAACCTCCTGGCGCAGGAACTCCGGCTTGATCGCGCCGAACTCGACCGCCGGAATATCATATCCCTCATCCTTCACCGGGCCGTAGATCCTGGCGTAGTCGAGCTTGGAGGCAGGCTCGTCCTTGCGCTCGGCCTCGACCGGAGCCTTCTCCGGTGGGGTGACGACCTTTTTGTTGGCCTTGTCGGCGGCGTTTGCATCGAGACCGGGCTTGGGAACCTGCGTGCAGGCGCTCAAAATGGAGCTTGCGACCACTGCAAGCAGCGATCGGCGGGACAATTGAAAAGACACTGTTTTATTCCGGGGTTGGGGACATGCGCGGAGAGAGGTCTGCTTTTGGTCCCATTCGTGACCGAAATGTGGTCAAAACCGATCTCGTTGGTGGATGGCCCCCGCCTGCCGCTCACCATTGTCCGACTGTTGCAAAATTCACTCGGTCGAACGCCGCGACGATGCCCATGACCTTGGCAGGCGGTCGACCGAATGAATGGGCAGAGATGGGCGTACCCTTGCGTTACGAAACGGCATCCCTGCGCAACGCGGCGTCCGCCTCGTCAGGGCTCATCTCGAACACCTTTCTGCCGATCTCGAAGCCGAAGCCGTTGCGGGCGAAGGCGGAGAGTTCCTTGACCTTGCGCTTGTCGTCAAGTTCGCCGCGGCGAAATGGTCCGAACCCGCGCTTGCGGGCGAAGACGACGGCCGCATAGAGATCGTCGGTCGCCTCGAGCGCGACGGATGCCGTCTCCCGGTCGATACCTTTTGCCGAGAGCTTCTGCGCAATTGCCCGTTTCGACTTGCCGCTGCGCACCGCCGATTGGGTGGAGAGTTGGGCATAGTCGGCGTCATTCAGTGCGTTCAGGTCATAGGCGAACTTCACCGCGAATTCGGCGACCGCCTTGATTTGCTCCGGGTTGATATCCTCGAACTTCTGCCGCCCCTTCCTGCTGATGGCATCGAACAGCTGCTTCTCCGTCATCATCTGGCGTTCAAGGCGATAGACGGCCGAGTTGCGCGCCCATGAGAGCATGCGAGGCGTAGGCGCGCAGGAAACCGGTGCGTCAGGTTGAGGGTGATCGGTTTGCAGGTCGTTTGCTGTCACGGGTGCGGCGGGCTCGCTGGTCATGCGACGGATCGGAAGGCGTGGTCCACAGAGATAGCCGCAAACGCACCGCTTCGGTAGTCGCGGGTATCGGATTGATCTTGGCAGGGTGGCGCGTGCGCGCGACAGCCGTCATCACCGGGAGTGGCCAACCCGGTCTATGGCGACGCTCCGATCGATGCCACCACGACGATCGTTGGCAGCCGAACGGGATCTGAGGTCCAGCTCTTTTCCAGTTGCAAGAATTTTCTTGGTAGTCTACCAACTAATTATTGCAAACTCCGGAGAAAGTAGAGGTCGCGCAAGCGATCCGACGGCATTGCCATTGCTTCACCCCTCCCCGCGGATGCGAGTCGCACGCCTCTGCCACAACGCCAAGGAAACAATCGATATGTCCGCCTTTTCCGATCTGGCCGCCGTCGACTATGATGAGCGCATCGTGGCGAGGGTGCCGGGCTATCGGCTGGGCCAGCAACTGGCCGCTGCGATACTCGCAAACCGGCTGGGCGACGGCACACATGTCCTCGTCGTCGGCTGCGGCACGGGTGAAGACCTGGTCGCGCTTGTCCGCGCGCTGCCGGTCACCGACTTCACCGCGATCGACCCTTCCGCCGGAATGCTGGCGCGCGCCGTGACAAAGGCGCGGCAATATGGTTTTGCCAACAGGGTCCGGTTCGAACAGGCAACAGCAGTAGATGCGCCGCGCGAAACCTATCACGCAGCCCTTGCGTCCCTCGTCCTGCATTTCCTCAGAGACGACGGCGCGAAGGCGGCCTTTCTCAAGGCTGTTGCCGATCGGCTTTGTGACGGAGCACCGCTGGTGCTCATCGACCCCACTGACGCATCCCTCTTCGAAGACGATTATCGCCAATGGATGATCGGCCAAGGACTTGAGGTCGAAGCCGCAGATAACGTCATGACCCGCGTCCGCAAAGACTGGTTCCGCGCAACCCCGGAGCGGCTCGCTGATCTGGTCACAGAGGCCGGCTTTGAAGCGCCGCAGGTGTTTTTCACCGCGCTTGGCTATCGCGGCGTCGTTGCCAGGAGAATTCGGGCGTCATGACGACAACAATCCTCATTGTCGGTGGTTACGGCCATGTCGGTAGCCGGATCGCGCGGCGCCTCATAGCTTTGGGGATCGGCACGGTCGTCATCGCCGGCAGAAGTTGTGACAAGGGCCGAAGAGCGGCAACAAAGCTCGGTTGCTCGGCGCGCAGCGTCGACCTGTCAGATCCGGCCGGCTGGCAGGCCGCCCTTGCCGACATCGACATGGTCGTGGTCTGCATCGATCAGGATGAGGTCGCCTTTGCCGCCTTCGCCCTCTCCCGAGGCATCCTCTATATCGACGTGACCGCCACCGACGCCCTCTTCAGAAAGGTCGAACAGTTGGAGGACCTTGCGAAGACAAACGACGGCTGCGCCATTCTTTCCGTCGGCTTCGCGCCAGGCCTCACCAATCTGATGGTCAAGGCCTGCGCCGGGCGGCTGGATCAGGTGCACCGCGCCACCATCGGCATCATGCTGGGGCTGGGCGACGATCACGGTCCCGCGGCGATCGCCTGGACGCTCAAGGGGATCGCCGATCCAGGGCGGTCAACCGAACTTGTCGAACTCCCGTTCGGCGCAAAGGCAAGGAACCATCCGGCCCTAGCCTTCGATTTCGCCGACCAGCATGTGCTTCGTCGTACACTCCCGATCCCCGACGTGGCGACCTATCTGACCTTCTGCCCGGCTGCGATCAGCCGTCTGTTGTTTCGTGCCTTGCCGCTGTTGCGCGGCCGGAGCGCATGGGTGCCGACCTTGACCAGAATACTGTCGCGGCTGCGCTTCGGATCCAAACGCGCGGCATTGTCCATCGTCGTGTCGGGCAGTCGAAATGGCATGCCGCATGCGATCACCGCCCACTTCGAAGGGCAGCACGAAGCTGAAATCACCGCTCTCATCGCCGCCGTCACCGTCGAACACGCTCTGTCCGCTCGCCCTCCAGCGGGGGTCCATCACCTGGAGGTGCTGATGTCGCTCGGCACATTCGTCGCACCGCTTGGCGAGGAGGGCGGCATCATCCATCTTGGCGATGACCCTTGCCCGGCGCCTTTTATGAGCTAGAACTCGGCTAAGGAAAGAGAGGTCATGGCCAAACCTGACAACACAACCCGCCAGCGCATTCTCGATGCAGCGCTCGACATCATCGAGGCGCAGGGTATGAAGGCGCTGACCCAGCCGAAGATCGCCAAGGCGACGGGCCTGCGGCAATCGCACCTCACCTACTATTTTCCGCGCAAGGCCGACCTGTTCATCGCCCTGCTTGACGCATCCCATTCGCGTGCCGCAGGGCAGACGCCGGCGGACGCGTCGTCCGTCGAGGCCATGCTGTCAACGCTGGTGTTCGACCGTGGACGCATGCGTTTTCTCCTGGCGATCCTGCTCGAAATCGACGACGATCGAGAGCTGCAGGCGGTTCTGCACGCCCATCTGGCCCACCTTGTGCGCGTCGTCGCCACCCGGCTCGGCCGGCCCGCCGAAGACGCCGCGGTACAGTCCTTCGTCGATGAATTGCGCGGTATCGGCCTTCGCCACTTGAGCGACCCCGCCCCCGGCGAGCGTCCCTCTGTTGCCGCAGTGGCCAACCGGCACGGAATCTCGCTTACGACCTGAGCGCTGAACGGCTTTCGTCCGAAGACGCTGCGGCTGCGGCAAAGCCAATCGGGCCTTTGCAATATGATCTGCGGCTGATATGTTCCTTATTCGTTCCCCGCCGTGAATCACGATCTCAAGCGCGGGGATGCCTCGGCATTGCCCGGAGCGCGGGCGTTTGCGCCGGTGCTCGGCGCAAGGGGCAGCATCTGCAGGGACTTACCGGGGACTTCGGCGTGGCGGCGGCCTATCTGGAAAAATTGAACGACCGGCAGCGCGACGCCGTCGAATTTGGCGTCACCGCGCCGGGCGAAACCATCGCCGGGCCGCTGCTGATCATAGCGGGCGCAGGCTCCGGCAAGACCAATACGCTTGCCCATCGCGTCGCTCACCTCATCGTCAACGGCGCCGATCCGCGCCGCATTCTGCTGATGACGTTTTCACGCAGGGCAGCGTCCGAAATGGCACGAAGGGTCGAGCGCATCTGCGCCCAGGTGCTGGGCTCGAACGCTGCCGTTGCCACCGACGCGCTAACCTGGGCTGGCACCTTCCATGGCATCGGCGCGCGCCTCTTGCGCATCTACGCCGAGCAGATCGGGCTCAACGTCGATTTCACCATCCACGACCGGGAAGACAGCGCCGACCTGATGAACCTTGTGCGGCACGAACTTGGCCTGTCGAAGACCGAGACCCGGTTTCCGACCAAAGGCACCTGCCTGTCGATCTACTCGCGTGCCGTCAACTCCGAGACGCCGCTCGGCGAGGTCTTGCGCGCGCACTACCCCTGGGTTTCCAGCTGGGAAGAGCAACTGAAGCAGTTGTTTGCCTGTTATGTCGAGGCAAAGCAGGCGCAAAACGTGCTCGATTACGACGACCTCTTGCTCTATTGGGCGCAGACCGTCAGCGTGCCGGAACTCGCAGATGACATCGGCGGCCGCTTCGACCATGTGCTGGTCGACGAGTATCAGGATACCAACCGCCTGCAATCCTCGGTGCTGATGGCGCTGAAGCCGGGAGGCCGGGGGCTGACGGTTGTCGGTGACGATGCCCAGTCGATCTATTCGTTCCGCGCCGCGACCGTGCGCAACATCCTGGATTTTCCGGGCACCTTCACCCCGCCGGCCGACGTCATCACGCTCGATCGAAACTATCGTTCCACCCAGACGATCCTCGCCGCCGCCAATGGCGTCATCGACCTCGCCCGCGAGCGCTTCACCAAGAACCTCTGGACCGAGCGGCAATCGGCGGAACGGCCGAAACTGCTGGCGGTCGCCGATGAAGCCGACCAGGCGCGCTACATCGTCGAGAAGGTGCTGGAAAACCGCGAGGTCGGCATGACGCTGAAGCAGCAGGCGGTGCTGTTTCGCACGTCCAGCCACAGCGGACCGCTCGAGGTGGAATTGACCCGGCGCAACATCCCCTTCGTCAAATTCGGAGGGCTGAAATTTCTCGACAGCGCCCATGTCAAAGACATGCTGGCGGTGCTGAGATTTGCCCAGAATCCGCGCGACCGGGTCGCCGGCTTTCGCCTCCTGCACATGATCCCGGGTGTCGGGCCGCAGACGGCCGGCAAGATCCTAGACGCGATTGCCGCAGATCCGGAGCCGCTGACGGCGCTTGCCGAAATCCCGGCGCCGCCGCGCTCCGGCGACAGCTGGGCTGCCTTTGTCACCCTGATCGAGGGGTTGCGCAAACAGGCCGGAGGCTGGCCGGGTGAAATCGCCCAGGCGCGGGAATGGTACGAGCCGCATCTCGATCGTATTCACGAGGATGCGGACACGAGAAAAGCCGATCTCCTGCAACTGGAACAGATCGCCGGCGGCTACCCGAGCCGCGAACGGTTCCTGACCGAATTGACGCTCGATCCGCCGGATGCGACCAGCGACCAGGCAGGCGTGCCGCTGCTCGACGAGGACTACCTGATCCTGTCGACCATCCATTCGGCCAAGGGGCAGGAATGGCGCTCGGTCTTCATGCTCAACGTCGTCGACGGCTGCATCCCCTCCGACCTTAGCGTCGGCACCACGCACGAACTCGAGGAAGAACGCCGGTTGCTCTATGTCGGCATGACCAGGGCAAAGGACAACCTGACGCTGATTACCCCGCAGCGCTTCTTCACCAGCGGCCAGCATGCGCAGGGCGACCGCCATGTCTTTGCCGCGCGCACGCGCTTCATCCCGGCAACGCTGCTGCAGTTCTTTGAAACGGCGTCCTGGCCACTGGTCAGCGCGGCTGCGTCCGAGCGCAGCGCCAGGCAGATCCGCATCGATGTCGGCGCCCGCATGCGGACGATGTGGAAGTAGGAAGCCGCACGTGGCCGAGCCGGAAGACAGCGTGACCGCCCGACAGCCCGCATCCGACGCGGCCGGCACGGAGCGACAGCGCAAGATCATCCACATCGACATGGATGCCTTCTATGCCTCGGTCGAACAGCGTGACAATCCGGAACTGCGCGGCAAGCCCGTGGCGGTCGGCGGCGCGGCCGCGCGCGGCGTCGTGGCGGCAGCAAGCTACGAAGCGCGGAAATACGGCGTCCATTCCGCCATGCCCTCCGTCACGGCGAAGCGCAAATGTCCGGACCTCATCTTCGTCAAGCCGCGCTTCGAGGTCTATCGTGCCGTGTCGCAGCAGATCCGCGAGATCTTTGCCGAATACACGCCCGTCATCGAGCCGCTATCGCTCGACGAGGCCTATCTCGACGTCACCGACAATCTGAAGGGCATGGAGATCGCCACCGAGATTGCCGAGGAGATCCGGGCGAAAATCAAGGCGGCAACGAAGCTGACGGCGTCTGCCGGCATCAGCTACAACAAGTTCCTCGCCAAGATGGCGAGCGACCAGCGCAAGCCTGACGGCCTGTTCGTGATCACGCCGAAGAACGGGCCGGCCTTCGTCGAGGCGTTGCCGGTGAAGAAGTTTCATGGAGTCGGGCCGGCAACGGCCGAGCGCATGAAGCGGCTGGGCATCGAGACCGGCCTCGATTTGCGCCAGCAGTCCCTTGCCTTCCTGCAGGAACATTTTGGCAAGTCCGGCCCCTATTTCTACGGCATCGCCCGCGGCATCGACGAACGCCGCGTCCAGCCCGACCGGGTGCGCAAATCGGTCGGCGCCGAAGACACCTTCGTCGAGGACATCTACGAGCTCGAGCCGGCCCTGGCCGAATTGCTGCCGCTCGCCGACAAGGTATGGCGCTATTGCGAGGCACACGGGATGAGCGGCAAGACCGTGACCGTCAAGGTGAAATATTCGGACTTTACGCAGGCAACACGCAGCCGAACACTCGGCTTGCCGGTCAGCGGCGCTGCTGAGATGCTGGAGGTCGCCGGATCGCTGCTTTCATCCGTCCACCCGTCCAAGCGCGGGATACGCCTGCTCGGCGTCACGCTGTCGTCGCTCGGCGGCAGCGAGGAACAAGCTCGCTTGCAGCTTGAGCTCTCGTTCTGAAGGATTGCATTCTGCAAAAGAAAAAGCCTGCCGCGGGAGGAGGTGCGGCAGGCTCTTAAAGGGATTGAATGGCAACTGGGAGGAGGAGTGTTGCCATTCCGGCAGGCGCTCGTTGGGAGGAGGAGAAAGCGCCTGCATGTATCGAAGTTCTGCGGGAGGAGGTGCATCGCTTCGATGAGTTCAATATACAGAGTGCCCACGGTTTTCGTAGAGCCGACTTCGCAGACCAGCCATGCGCTCAGCGCCGATCGGAACGTTCAGCGCGCCTTGAAGCGATCGAAGGCTGTCAGCCGCACCGTCGGCGGATCTGCCTCGCTCCAGCGATAGATCTCGGCTCTGAGATACCGCAGTTCGTCTTCCAGCGCGTCCTCGCCGACCTCGATCCACCAGGATTTCGGGCGGCCGTCGCTGCCGTCAGACCAGCGATAGCCGCGGCCCTTCAGGTGGTCCTTCATTTCGAAAGGGCTGTTTTCAGCGTATAGACGCACGCGTGACCGCTGGCTTGCCGCATAGAGTTCGGCAAAGGGTGACGGCTGCGGGCCCTCATGGGCACCGTCAATCACTTCGAGCAGCGCAAAACAGTCGTCGACGGCGCGGTGGCCGTCGTGGAAATAGCCGGCCTGCCCAATCAGGTAGCCGAGCTTCGTGCCTTCGAAACCGCGATCACTCCAGCCGATCTCGGACACCGAGCAGGCCCATGCCTTCTTCTCGAACATCGGCGAGAAAGCTTCGCAGAACGGCCGGTCGAACCCGGCATTGTGGGCGATGATCAGATCGGCGCGCGCGACGATCGCCTGCACCCGAGCCAGATCGATCGTCTCTCCGGCAACCATGTCGTCGGTTATGCCGGTGATGCGGGTGATCTCGGGCGGGATCGGCCCGCCCGGCTGCCTGAGGCCGCCATAGACGTCGATCACGTCGCCGATCCTGCCTTCGGCGTCGAAGGTAAAGGCGATGAGACCGATCTCGATGATCTCGTCCTTGCGGTGATTGAGACCGGTGGTCTCCGTGTCGAGGATGACGCCGACGAGCGGAAACCCGGCACGCGGTGCTGCGACGACCGGACGCGCCTCAAGCTTTTGCAGGACGCGGTAGCGACCCGTCGCCTCCAGGTGGTCGACCATGGCGCCGGCACTCATGCCGACCGCCGCGCGCGGGGAGCCACGCCTTGAGCGTGCACCGGTCTCGTCCGGATCCGGAGAGACGAACATGTCGTATTGCAATGCCATCGGCCCTTTTCCCGGAACTTTCGATGGAAGGGAAGAGCGAGCGCCCATCGCGCCACCACTTTCCGGCACTGTCAACAGCCTATGACGGGAGGGCCGGATTTACCCCGGGAAAACCCGTCACGATCCACCTGCGCTGCCGGTCGGACATCCCCTAACTCGCCGTCGCGAGGTGGACATCCGGCCGGTCTGGTAGAAAATGCTTGTCGGGGAAATTGCGGCGTCAGGCCGCAAGCCGCAGGCGCCGCTTCAGGTAGTCGCCGAGACTGTCGAGCATCATGGCCCAGCCGTCCTCGTGGCCGAGCGGGCTGTCGCTTCCGTCGAGATAGACGCCGTTCTCCGTCATAACCAGGCGTGTCGCATCACCGACCCTCAGGAATTCAACGGTGACGACGCCAGCGAAGATAAGCTCGTCGAGGTAGGATATCGTGCTGGCGTAGACGATGCGCTGGTTTGGCACTATCTCTTCGTAACGCGTGGTATTGACATAGGGCTCCGCGTCGATTGCGCCGAAGGTGCAGACATCCGTGTGCCCGACCTTGAAATCGAAGGCGCGCCAGGCCAACTCCCAGCCGTCGCCGGGCGCGCTCCAGGTGGCGAGCGCCTCGCGGCTTGACCAGGCCGCAAAAACCTGATCGGGCAAGGCTGCGTAGGTGCGTTCGATCATGATGGTGGCGTGTTCGGCTTTCGACATGTTCATGGCTTTTCTCCTCGGTGTCGGTCGGAATTGACCGCGTGCACAAAGGCTAAGCCCCAGGCCGCATCGTCGTTAGAGGCGATATGGACAAGAACGGGGCATTCATGCCAAGCTCGCGGCATGTTTCCGAAGAAAACCGATGGCGCCGATCTCAGCGTCGGCATTCTGGTCCTGCCTGAAACCGGCCCGATGGCGGTCTATGGTCTCTATGAAGTCATGAGCCATGTCGGCCGCTTCGATGTGGGGGCCAGGCGGCCCCCTGTTCGCCGGCTGCGGCCACGCATTCTCGCGCGGCAATTGGAGCCATTCCCTTCCGCCATCGGCGTACCCATCGCGCCGCAGGCGACGATCGGCCCTGAGGCCGATGCCGACGTCATCATCATCTGTGATCTCGAGCTGGGGTCGAACGAGGTTCCCACCGAACGCTGGTCGCAGGAAATCGCCTGGGTCAAAGGCCAGTTGCAGCGCGGCGCCACGGTCTGCTCGACCTGCAGCGGCTCGCTGCTTTTGGCCGAATCCGGCCTGCTCGACGGCAAGGAGGCTGCCTCGCACTGGACAGCGGCAGGTCTTTTCCGCGACCTCTACCCTGCCGTCCGTTTCCGGCCCGAGCGCATCCTGTGCGAAAGCGGTTATGACGGCCGGTTGATGACGAGCGGCGGCGCCTCTGCCTGGCAGGAACTGGTGCTCTACCTGATCGGCCGTTTCTGCGGCCCGGCGGAGGCCGCACGGATCGCCAAGCTCTTTTTGATCGGGGATCGCCGCGACGGACAATTGCCCTTTGCCGCGATGGCGCAGCCGCGCCGGCACGAAGATGCCGTCATTGCCGGCAGCCAGGCATGGATCGCGGATCACTACACCACGAGCAATCCGGTCACGCGCATGGTCGAGCAATCCGGCCTGCCGGAGCGTACCTTCAAGCGCCGCTTCAAGCAGGCGACCGGCTATGCTCCCGTCGATTACGTCCAGGCCATCCGCATCGAGGAGGCCAAGCAGACCTTGGAGACCGGCGACCTCGGCATCGACGATGTCGCTGCCGAGGTCGGCTATGAGGACCCGACCTTCTTCCGGCGGCTGTTCAAGCGCATGACGGGCATCAGCCCGGCGCAGTATCGGCAACGGTTTCGCACGCGATAGCGCGACCGGGCCGATGCGTCCGGCGCCGATCGCGCAGGTCTGGTTATGCGACGGCGGCGACCGCTTCGATCTCGAACAGCATGCCGTCGAGCGCCAGCCGTGGCACCGGGATCAGCGTGCAGGTGGGTTTTACCCCCTGCCCGAACGCCGCCTGCATTTCGGCGCCGAAGACATGCAGCCGTTCTTCGCTGTGGTCGACGATCAGCACAGTCAGTTTGACGATGTCGGCAGGGCCAGCGCCGGCCGCCGCGAGCGCAGTGCCGAGATTGGCGAGAGCCTGGCGGACCTGCAGCCGGAAATCCGGGTCGAGGTTGCCACGCTCGTCCTCGCCGCCCTGGCCGGCGATGAAGACGAGGCGCGCACCGGCCGAAACCAGGCCTAGATGGGAGTAGCCATTGGCAGACGCATCATAGAGGCCGGCGGGATTGACGAGGCGAACAGGCGATGGCGAGGATATGGACGTCATTGTCATTCTTTCTGTTGGTTGCGGGTGGAAGCCGCGGAATGCGTCTTTCGCAGCTTCGGTGGTGTCGTGGACCGGTCAGCTGCGCCGGCGTTTCCGGGCCTCGTTCCCTTTTGACGATTGGGCCTCGCCTGCTGTGACGCGTTTCGAAAGGTATTTTTCCGCGCGCGAGAACCGGGGCGACGCAACGCGTGACGCGAATGCGTTCTTGCGACGACGATCGACCGGCGCTCGGCGCGCCGGGCGCTGATAGGCCCTGGATTGCAGGCTGTCGGTCTTGATTGCCGCAGCGGCAATGGCGTAGCTAGAGCTGTCGGTTCGGCGCGCCTGTCCAACCGACCCTGCTTCACGGCAAAAGGTGCCCCATGAACGAAGAACCGAAAATCGTCCTATCCCCGCTCTCGCAGGAGTTCTCCCGCGACGGCATCACCGTCACGGTCGAAATCTCCCGGATCGAAAATGGCAAGGAGTGGGCGCTCGAAGTCACCGATGCCCAGGGCATGGCGACACGCTGGGAAGACCTGTTCCCGACGGATGCGGCAGCGCTCGCGGAATTCCTGAGCGCCGTCGAGGAAGATGGCATGTCGGTGTTCGTCATGCCCTCGGCGCTGCACTGATCACCACCCGCCGAGACACGCCTATCGGTTGAGGCGCTGCGCCTTCCCTTCGGCCCTGCTCATCCCTCGCCGCCGATAGGGGCGACGAGCCGCTCGTCCGCGTTCAATATGCAGCGAGCGCCGAAGGCATCAAAAACCGCGATGTCGGCAATTATATCGCGAAGAAATTTGCGCTACACCTAACCATGGTCCCCTGCAGTCCGGCATCGGCTGCGACAAGAACCGGAGAGACACCATGGCATTCCACAGGGCGATCATCCATGACGCCATTGGCGCCGATCCGCGGAAAAATCGCACGATCCGAGAGAGCCCGGGCGGCACCCTGACGATCGTTTCCGTATCCGATCATGCGCAGATCCTTGCGGTCGCCACGGCGCTCGCAGATCAGGGCGTCGACCGGATCGAGCTTTGCGGCGGCATACCGATGCACGTGCGCTCCGCGTTGCAAGGCGCCATCGGCAATCGAGTACAGATCAGCGCCGTCCTGTTCGGGATTGAATCGATCGTTCCCGCCGCCGCTTTCAACGCGGCATTCAACGACGGCCATCCTCCGCGCGAAGCCTTCATCATTCTGCATGACGGCGACGATCCGGGCGCCGATCGCCTGGTTCACGATTTCCCGCCGCAACAGACGACATTCGCTTTCGTGCCGGACGAGGCATCGGCTGCGGCAGCCGCCGCCGAGTTTGCGGCCAGCGGTTTCGGCCTGATCGAACTCTACGGCGATTTCACCACCAAAGGGGCATCCGACGTGATCGCAGCCGTCAACGGACGGGCCCCCGTCGGCGTCGGCAGCCTTGCCGTCGACGCCTTCAAGCGTGTCTCGAACTCGGCGCATCTAGTTGGCTAACGCCGACGGAAGGATCCACATCCATCCGGTCCGAAGCGAGCAACACTCCGTGTCCCTTTTTGCGCTTCTCCTGAATTTCTCTAGTCGGCAACGGAGATATCGGGCGCGACGGAGCCGATATTGTAGCCTTCGAGCTGGGCCGACGCCCGGTCCGGCGTCGGGAAATTCAGGATGGTCGCCGTACCCGGTGTCACCGGCACGACCCGTGACGGCGGCAGGTCCAGAAACTCGTGGCAGGCGGCGCGGATGACCCCGCCATGGGCGACCACCAGGAGGTCACCGTCGGTCCGCGACATCCAGTCTCGCACCCCGTCGGCGACGCGGTGGCGAAAAGCGATCCAGGTCTCGGCATTGGCGGGCGTGAACGTGCCGGCCCGCCAGGCGGTATAGTCCTCCGGACGCTCGGCGATCAGCTCCGGCTTGCGCCGCCCCGTCCACTCGCCCATGTCGAGCTCGCGGAAACGCTCGTCTGAGGGTGCGTCGGGATGGCCGATCAGCGCCACGGTCTGGCGCGTGCGGCCGAGATCAGATGCGATGATGCGGGCCGGCTGCAGCGCCCTGGCATAGGGGCGGAACCGCCGCACCTGGGCCACGCCGCGTTCTGACAGCAGCGAGTTGTCCTGGCCCTGGAGGCGTTGCTCGGCGTTCCACTCGGTCTCGCCATGGCGCATGAGGATCAGCCTCATTGATTTATCCTTTCTCCGCTGACGGCAAAGACGGCGTCAGGGCTCTTTATGAATGACAGTGCGACGGCATCGCCGGGCATGGCGCTGAAATATCCTTCCGCCATGCCGGTGATGCGCAGATCGCCGAGCATGGCCGTGACCATGGTGCGTCCCGCAATCGGGGCAGCTTCGGCAAAGCGTGCCGTGACCGAGGGCTTATCCGGCACCGCACCGACGGCGACGTCATCGGCGCGATAGAGAAGCTGCACCTCCGCATGGCCGGGCGCGACCGCGCCCGAGACGAGTGGCGTGTCGTTGAAGACGAACATGTCCCCGACCCGGCGCGCCGGCAACAGATTGGCCGGCGGCGTGCCAAGGAAGGTGGCAACGAACGTGGTGGCCGGGTTGCGCAAAAGCTCGATCGGCTTGCCGAACTGCTCGACGCGACCATTGTTGAGCACGGCGACATGCGTCGCCATGGTCATGGCTTCTACCTGATCGTGCGTGACATAGACAGATGTCGCGCCGCTCGCCCTGTGGATGCGCATCAACTCGCTGCGCATCTCGATGCGCAGCTTGGCGTCGAGGTTCGACAGCGGTTCGTCGAACAACAGGATGCTCGGCTCTGGCGCGATCGTGCGGGCGATGGCGACGCGCTGTTGCTGGCCGCCGGAAATTTCCGCCGGGTAGCGCTCGGCAAGGGCGCCGATGCCCAGGAGGGCAAGGACCTCCTTGACCCGGCGGTCGCGCTTTTCGCGCGGCCAGCGCGCCACCTTCAACGGCCAGGCGATGTTGCCGGCGACTGTCATGTGCGGCCAGAGGGCATAACTCTGGAAGACGAGGCCGGCATTGCGGCGACCGGCATCGGCGATAACGCCGCCGGCACCGCTCGAAACGGTCTGCCCGACAAAGGCGATCTCGCCTTCGCTCGGGCCTTCCAGACCCGCCAGCATGCGCAGCAGGGTCGACTTGCCGCAGCCGGACGGGCCGACAAGCACCAGGAAGGAGCCTGCGGGCACCGAAATATTGACATCCTTGACCGCCGTGAAGGCGCCAAAGCGTTTGACGAGGTTGCGGATTTCGATCGCATCCGCGGCACCGGTTGCAAGTGCGTTCATGTTTCTTTCCATTTCTGCACGCGGTTCTGAAGGCCGTGGGCGACAAGCGAAGCCGCAAGGCAGACGACGAGGATGACGAGGGTGATGGCGTTGGCAAACTGCATGAAGCCCTCGGCGGCGTAACGATAGGCGACCATGCTGAGCACCGGCGAGGTCGCCGTGAACAACAGCACCACCAGCGAGAGATCGCGCACCATCTTGACGAAGACGAGGATCGCACCTGCAAACAGGCCGCGGATCGCGAGCGGGAAGATGATCGCAAACAGCCGGCGAATGAGCCCTGCCCCGGTCAGCCGCGCGCTTTCCTCGATATCGGCGGAGATCTGGCCGAGCACCGATCGGCCCGACTGCACGGCGAAGGGCAGATTGTGGGCGGATGCGGCAATCACCAGCAAGGCGAAGGTGCCGTAGAGCGATGGCAGCGGGCCGATCGGCGCGCCGAAGAGCGCGATATAGGCCGCGGCAAAGGCAATGCTCGGCACCAGAAGCGGTACGAACGCAAGCTGGGACAGGATGGTCGCAAGCAGGCTCCCGCGGCGCTGGACGATGGTGTAGGCGAGCGCCAGCCCGAGCAGCATGGTCGTCAGCGCGACGACGAGGCCGAGGCGGATCGTGTTCCAGAGTGCATCGATCAGCACGGGGTTGCGGAAGATGCCTGCCTGACCCTGGGCGATTTCGCCACCGCCTTCGCCGATCCAGAAATGCAGCGTCCAGTTGGAAAACAGGGCGCCGCTCTGTGGCGCAAGGCTGGAGGCGGCCAGCACCAGCACCGGCATCACCGTCGTCAGGAGACCTATGATCACCGCGATGGCGAAGAGCGGCCAGCGCCAGGCACCGAGCGGAAAGCGTTTCGTCCGACCACCTTTGCCGGTGACCGTGATGAACGCCTTGCGGCCGGAGACGATACGGTCCGACATCCAGAGGAACAGCGCCGAAACCGCGATCAGGAGCAAGGCGAGCACGAAGCCGCGTTCGTTCTGGCCGGTTTCGATCATGCCGAAGAGGCGGGTCGACAGCGTCTGCATGCGCACCGGCAGGCCGAGAAGCGCAGGTGCTGCAAAGTTGGCGACAGCACCGGCGAAGGTGAGCGAGGCGGCCGCGATCAGCGCCGGCGTGACCACGGGCAGGATGATGCCGAAGAAGATGCGCGGTCGTTTGGCGCCGGCCATCTGGCCGGCTTCGACGAGATCTGCGCCGACCGAGCTCAAGGCAGCGGCGATAATCGTATAGGCAAGCGAATAATAGTGTGCGATCAGCACGATGGCCGTCGGCACCAGCCCCCAGGCGAGCCAGTCGGGAATGGCAAGGCCATTGGTTTCGAAGAAGCCGGCGGAGCCGCCGAGCCTTGAGTTTCGAAACAGCGTTCCCCAGGCGAGAGCGGCGGCAAAGCTCGGGATCATATAGGGCAACGTCGCCATCAGACCGAGCAGGCGGCGACCCGGCACATCGGTCAGGACCACCAGCCAGGCCAGAAACCCGCCGATGACGAGACAGCCGCTTGCGACCCCGAAGCCGAGGATCATGGTGTTGAACAGCGGCCGCCACCAGAGATTGAACGACAGGGGGCTCGCGAGCACCGCCTGCCAGGCGGCGATGCCTTCAGGCGTCAGTGTCGACAGCAGGATGCGGACAAGCGGTGCCACCACCAGAATGGCGACGATGGCAATCAGGACGGCTGGCATGATGAAGCCGGATCGGAACAGTCGGCGACCGCCCGATGGCGCGAAGGTCGATAGGAATGTCATTGGCGAACCCCGTCATTTGCCGGCGTGGCACGTGCCGCGCCGGCAAATGACCCGTTACTGAAGCGTGATGATGAGATCGGAGACGCGTCCGCGGGCAGCGGCGGTCTTGGCCGGATCGATGGTCCAGGCTTTCAGCGCATCGAGTTTGACCGAGTCCGGATGGTGGGCAATGGTCGTGCGCGTGGCATAGTCGCCGGGAACATTGAAGGGCTCGAAGCCAGCCCCTCCCGTCGGCGTGTCGTCGCCGAACATGAAGTCGATCAGCAATCGGGCGGCGGCCGGATTGGGCGCCTTGTCGGCAATCGTCAGCACGGCTGGAAACAGGATGCCGTTGGCCGGCTCGACATCGTTGGCGATCTGCAGCGCCCAGCCTTCCTTCTCGTTGTCGCGGCGGTCCGAATAGGTGCCGAAGCCGACCGGCGGGTTCTTGGCCGCGGCGTCGCCCACCGACTTGTTGAGCACGTCGCTGTTCGGCACGAGGATCAGATCGTTGGCGAAGAGATCCTTTATGAACTGCTCGCCGGCGCCCTGAAGATCGGCATCGACGACGATGTCCTTGCCGAACTGCGCCTTGTAGGCCGAAGCCATCTCGTCTGGGTGGAGCGCGATCTCGGTCAGGAGGTCAAGCAGTTCGCCGCGCTGGCTCGGATCGACCATCAGCACCTTGCCCTGCCACTCCGGCTGGGTCAGTTGCCAAAGGTTCGTCACCGGCGAGCCGCCGGGATAGGCCTTCTCGTTATACATCAGCACCTTGGTCGACAGACGCTGGGTAAGAAGCGGTCCCTTGTAGCGATCGTCGATTTGCCCCGCCACGCGCGGCGGCACGTAGTTGACGATGCGCTTGGCTTCAAGAAGCTTGGTGAAGACCACCGGCGTATCAGCGATATAGAGCACGTCGACCGCATGCACGCCGGCCTGTTGCTCGGCCTCCAGGCGCGCGATCTGCTTCGTTGAGCTCATGTCGAGGCCGATCAGGTCGACGCCGGGATAGGCTGCCTCAAAGGCCTTTTCGACCTTGGCGATACGGCTCGACAATGAAAAGACGGTGACACTGCCTTCCTTCTGCGCGAGCGGCAGCAACTGCTCGGGCGTCATGCTATCCAGATCTGTCGCCATTGCCGCCGTGGGCAGCACGACGCAGGCCGCAAGCGCGGACTTCATCAGTCGCTTCAACATGGTTTCCTCCTCCATTTTTCCCCAGTCAATCGAAGTCGTTGAACAGCTCCGACAGTTTCTCAAGCCGACCCATGACCTCGCGCTCATGCCGTCCGGCGATCGTCAGCACGATGCCGTTGACGATGGCAAAAGGGATGGTCGGCGTCTGAAACTCGCTTCCCGACCTCCCTCGGGGGGCTGCGAGCATCAGATCGGCAACCGGCTCCATCAGCGAGCCGGCCAGGTCCGATATCAGGATCGATCGCGCGCCGACGCGGCGGGCGTGCTGCACCAGCGGCGCATAGCTTTGCGGCTGCTTGCGAAAGGCGAGCGCGATGACGACGTCGTTTGCGTCCATGCTGACCATGCGCTCGGCGATATCGCGGCCACGGCCGGTGAGCGCGATCGTCGTCATGCCGAAACGGTCGAGACGGCGCTGCAGGAAGCCGGCGACGGATTGGGCATGGCCCTGGCCGAACACGAAGACACGACGCCCCTCGAAGATCATGTCGGCGGCCAGATCCACGTCGCCTTGCGGCACCGATCGCGCCAGCGTCTCCAGTGCCGAAATCTCCGCGGCAATCAGGTCGGTCAGATAGTCGCCATGCTCGACCTTGGCGACCGAGCGACGCATGCGGGTGGCGGCGTCCTGATCGTCGAGCACCTCGCGCTGCAGCTGCGCCCGCAGATCGGGAAAGCCCCGGTATCCCAGTTTCTGCGCCAGGCGCGTCACCGTCGCCTCATGGACGCTGGCACGTTGCGACAGCTGCGGGCCTGACAGGAAGGCGGCCTCGGCCCGGTTCTCGAGCATCGTCGCGATCAGCTTCTGATCCGCGTCGGTCAGCCGTTTCGATTGTGCCTTGATGCGATCGAGAAGTGTCATGGCGCTCTACAAGTTTCTTTGCATGAGGCATCGTTCAAGCAAACGAACTTGCAGTCAAGGCGACGCCCGCAAGAATCCTTGCAAGTCTCTGCAAGGATACGCCGCGCCCTCAAAAATCCTTCAAATTTCGCGGGTTTTTCATGCGCGGCGGGTGAAAATGGCGTCAAAAACGTCGAAAAACTGGCACTTGCGACAGGCGAGCACTTTGCCGACAAAAATCTTTGCAAGGCGCCGCAAAGGACGGGACGCCGCCATCCGTCGGTGCTGGCACACCCTGCACCGCCGACGAACGAACCTGCCTAAGGCGTCTTGCCGCCGGCGCTACCGCGCAGGAGGCGGGTCCAGTCGTCGATGAAGGTGGATCGTTGCAGCTGGTCCTGGGCGGCCAGCAAGGCCGGGCCGATGCGGATCGGCCGGCCGATACCGGATTCGATCAGTTTCGGCGGCCCGTCGACATTGTCGGGAAGCGGTCCTGTCCGCGAAAAGAAGAAGGCTTTCCGCCGGGCGACCTCCTGTCCACGATCCGACAGCAGGTAGTCGAGGAAGCGACCCGCCAGGTCCGGCCGAGTGGCTCCCTTCGGGATCAGCACGCCGCGGCTGAGGATCAACGTATAATCGCGCGGCAGCACGATGCGCAGCTTCGGGTTCCGCAGCGCCGCCGCATAGGCGTAGGATCCGAGGATGTTGTAGCCGATGAAGACGTTGCCGCTGTCGATTTCCGACAGCACCGCATTGTTGCAGCAGCGCAGCACCGCCTCGACGCGGCTCAGGCTTTCGAGCAGCCGGCCATAGGTGGTCGAGGCCTGCTGCGCGTCGAGGAAGGCGAGCAGGTAGCCGATGCCGGACTGGCGCAGGTCATAGGTACCGATGCGGCCGCGATAGTAGTCCGGCTTGAAGCGGAGCAGATCGGTCAGCTCGCCGTGGCTGTGGGGAACATCTTCGGGTGGCACGAAGTCCTTGTGATAGACCATGACTGAGGGTTCGAAGGTGAAGCCATAGACCTCCTCGCGCCAGTTCGCCCAGTCGGGCAGGTCCTCAGTTTCGGCCGAGCTATGCGCCAGCGCGCAACCGTCATTGGCGAGCTTGACCAACTGGTCGACGGAGGACGAAAGCAGGATGTCGCCGAAGTTCTCCTGCTTGCGGCAGGCGGCATCGGCGTCCCGATAGAGATCGTTGGTCACGTAGTCGGTGTAGTCGATGGCGACATCGGTCGCCGTCGACTGAAAATCCCGGATGAGCGGCTCCATTGCCTCGACGTCGGTCGCGCCATGGACGACGAGGCGGCCGCGCTCCTGCTCGACTGCCGGAAAGAAGGCGCGGGCGCCCTCGACCGCCATTGCCGATGTCGCGACACTTAGAACGATCGCAGCGGTCAGCGTCGCGAGTGTGCCGCACTTCATCGTGCGCCCTCGACCTGGGCGGGCAGATCGAAAATGACGGTGAAGCCGTGCTCGCCCTTCTCCTGAAAGCCGATCGCACCCCGATGGGCAGACGCCACCTCGGCGGCGATGGCGAAACCGAGGCCCATGCTGCCCTCTCCTGTCTTGGATGTCACGAAACGCGCAGTCACGCTCTCCCATTCGCTCCGGGGAATGCCGGGGCCGTCATCCTCGACCTCGACACGGGCGCGACCGTCGCCTCCAACGACACGCACAGCGAGGTGTGAGACGGTCCCGTGCCGCAACGAATTGTCGATGATGTTCGCGATCGCCTCGCGTAGACTGACGGCATCGCCGAGCACGACGATCGGCCCAGGTGGCGCCTCGAAAGAAATGACGATATCGGGATCAACCGTAATCGGCACGGCTGCGCGGAACGCCTTGCGCGCGATGTCGGACAAATCCACCGGCTTGAACCGCACCGAGTCCGACCGGTGGATGACCATGGCGTGGCTGAGCAGCTGATTGGTCAGCCGCGCCAGCTGCCCGACCCGCTTGCGCACCCGGCCCAGATGCCGCTTTCCAACCTCATCCATCTCGTCTTCTTCGAGCATATCGACCTGTGCCGACAAGGCTGTCAGTGGGGTTCGGATCTGGTGCGCGGCATCGGCTATGAAGCGCTGCAGCAGTGTCACGCGCTCGTCGAGACGCCCCATGAAGTGGTTGATCGAGGCCATGAACGGCCGCAGTTCGCGTGGCACGTCGACGTCGACGGGCGTCAGGTCCTGCGGATCGCGGGCGCGAAGGGCGGCACCCAGCGCGCTGACCGGCAGGAGCGAATAGCGGATGGCAAGCACCGTGCCGGCGAGTGCCAGCACGCTCATGATACCGACGAGGATCATCGCGCGCGACGTCAGCTCGCCGGCCAGCGCCCGGCGCGCTTCAGTCGTCTGCGCCAGCACCACATAGGACCAGCCGGAGAACGAGGGATCGGAGAGCGCCCGGGCCGCAACGACCACCCGCACCGGGACGTCGCGGTAGCGAGCCGAAAGGAAAACGGGCGCTGAGCGGGCGGACGTCAGGTCCAGGTCCGTTTGCAGGTCCTCGTAGCCTGTCAGCGTTTTCAAGTCCGGCCCGATCACCCGGTAGAAAATGCGGTCGCGGGCCGCAAGGCCCAGCAGTTCGAAGGCGGAGGTCGGAAGGGCAACGGCGAGGTTGCCGTGGTCGACGGTCATGTTCGCCGTGATCTGGATGGCGGCACCGAGCAAAAGGCGATCATAGGCGTCGTCGGCCGCGGCGCGCGCGTAATACCATGCGGCAACGGCAAGCAGCGTCGCGCCGCCGCAGAGAACCAGCGCGACCCGAACGACCAGCCGCGAAAACAGCGACGGTTCACGCCGCATCGTCAGCCACCAGCTGATAACCGAGACCGCGGATCGTGACGATGCGAACGCGCGAGCCTTCGATCTTCTTGCGAAGGCGGCCGATATAGAGTTCGATCGCATTCTGGTTGGCGCCGTCGTCGAAACCGAAGAGGTGGTCGAGCAACTCGTCCTTGCCGAACACGCGACCCGGTCGCGTCGCCATCACCTCGAGCAGCGTGATTTCCCGCCGCTTCAACTGCACCTCGCGGTTGCCGACGCGCACCGAGCGGCTGTTGCGGTCGAGCACGAGGTCGCCGCATTCGATCAGGTTGGTGGGATCGCCTGCCCTTCGGCGCAACAACACCCGCACCCGCGCCTCCAGCTCGCGAAAATCGAACGGCTTGACGAGATAGTCGTCGGCGCCGAGATCGAGCGCGCCGACGCGGTCTTCGATCTCCGAGCGCGCCGTCAGCACCAGAACCGGGGTCGTCTTACGGTTGGTGCGCAGATGCCGCAAGATCTCGAACCCGTCGAGCCCCGGCAACATCACGTCGAGGATCACGAGATCATAATCGGTAAAATCGAGTATGTCGGCGGCGGCCTGCCCGTCCGTTTGCCAATCGACCGTGTGCCCGACCTTCTCCAAACGCCGGCTGATCGCCTCCCCGACATCCCTTGTGTCTTCCACCAGAAGGATGCGCATGACCAAGCAGTGACATGGAAAAATCCGGCGAGCAACCCGGCGGATCTGGCCGAAACCGTGACAGGGTGGTGACAGGTTGAAGGCGGAAGAAGGAAAGCCTGCCCGCAAGACGGAGGAGCGGAGCAGGCCTGGAGGATTGCCATTTTCTTGGGTTGTGGCGGTGGACACGCAGTGGTGCCCGCCAAGGCCCCGGTGTGTCCTTTCGGGCCTTTCTGCAGGAGGCAGGCGCATTCATGGAGGATGGGAGAGAGACCATGATCAACAGCATCTTGAAGACAATTCTTGCGGCCGGCTGCTTCGCCGCAATCGCGTTTCCTGTGGGTGCCGAACCGGCCAAGCCGGAATGCCTTGCTGGCGCCAAGCCGGGCGGCGGCTTCGACCTCACCTGCCGGCTGGCGGCCAACTCGCTGCTCGAAGCCAAGGTGATCGGCAAGCCTATGGCCGTCACCTACATGGAGGGCGGCGTTGGCGCCGTTGCCTATAACCACGTCATCGGCAAGCGCGGCAAGGACGGCAACCTGATCACCGCCGCCTCATCCGGCTCGGCGCTGCTACTGGCACAGGGTAAGTTTGGTCAGTACGACGAAAGCGCGGTGCGCTGGCTCGGTGCACTCGGAGCCGACTATGGCGTGCTCGTCGTTGCGGCGGATTCGCCTTACAAGAGCCTTGCCGAACTGATCGCCGCCTACAAGGCAAACCCATCGGACTTCGCGGTCGCCGGTGGCGGCGCCGTCGGCTCGCAGGACTGGATGAAGAGTTCGCTGCTGGCGAAAGCCGCCGAGCAGGAACCGAAACAGATGCGTTACGTCGCGCTCGAAGGCGGCGGCGCGGTGCTGACGGCGCTTGAAGGGGGCCACGTCAAGGTCGGCGCTGGCGATGCCGCGGAGATGGCCAAGCACCATGTCGCCGGCAAGGTTCGGGTGCTGGCGGTGATGTCGCCTTCGCGACTGCCGGGCGATCTCGCGGACGTGCCGACCGCGAAGGAGCAGGGCATCGACATCGAATGGCCCGTCTGGCGCGGCTATTACGTCGGCAAGGACGTGTCGGATGACGACTACAAGTGGTGGGTCGACGCCTTCACCAAACTTGCAGCCTCACCCGAGTTCACGAAAGAACGCGAGGCCCGCGGGCTTTATGAATACACGCAGATCGGCGATGCCTTCGACACACAAGTCAAGGCCGATGTCGCTCGCTTCAAGATCCTCGCCAAAGAGGCGGGAATGTAGGCGACACCTCCCATGGGGCGGTGCCTTCGGCCCGCCCCAAAACCTTGCACAGCACCGGCTGGCAACCACCACACAGATCCGTTGAGCATCACCGCCTGCGTGCAGGCGTGCGGCTTCTCGGCGCCATAGAACCATTGGAGTTTCACCATGTCTGACGGTACGTCTTCATCCACATGGGTGGGCCGCATCGGCGGCGTCTGCCTGCTTGCGCTCGCCATCGCCTACGGCATCGGCGGCAGCCAGATCGAATACGCCTTCGCCTCGGACCCGCTCGGGCCACGGGTCATGCCAGTGCTGCTGGCGATGCTTCTCGCCGGCCTGTGCCTGATCTACCTCGTCCGTCCCGGCACGTCGGAGCGGTTTCCGCGAGGCCGGTTGCTTGCCCGCATCCTGGCGGTGCCTGCGTTGCTGGTGACGTCGGTGCTGCTGCTCGAGCCCGCCGGTTTCGCGATCTCGATCTTCGTGATGACCGTCGGCGTCGGCTGGGTCTTCGGAGCGCCGCTTCGCCTGGCTGTCATCGGCGGCGTTGGCCAGGCGCTGCTGTGGTGGTCGGTCTTTGCCTATCTTCTCGACGTCTATCTGCCCGCCGGCCGCCTGTTCGGCTGAGCCCCGGCGAAGGAGACTTTTCATGAATCTCGATTACCTCTGGCACGGCTTTTCCGTCGCCCTCACCATGCAGAACCTGCTAATCGGCCTTGCCGGTTGCTTCATCGGCACCCTTGTCGGCGCCTTGCCGGCCATCGGGCCGATCAACGGCATCGCGCTTCTGATGCCGATCGCCTACACCATGGGCCTGCCGGCGGAAAGCACGATGATCCTGCTCGCCGCCGTCTATTGCGGCGCCGAATATGGCGGGCGCATTTCGTCCATCCTCCTCAACGTGCCGGGCGATGCCGGCGCCGTCATGACGGCGCTCGACGGCTATCCCATGGCCAAGCAGGGCCGCGCCGGCGAAGCCTTGATGCTGTCAGGCCTTTCGTCCTTCGTCGGCGGCATGCTGGGCGCGCTTGGGCTTGCGCTGTTTGCCCCGCTGCTATCGGGACTGGCGATCGGCTTTGGCCCGGCGGAATATTTCGTGTTGATGGTGTTTGCCTTCGCCACGCTCGGCTCGATGGTCGGCAGCCAGCCGGTCAAGACGCTGATCGGCTGCACGCTCGGTCTGATGCTGGCGACCGTCGGTCTCGACGCCACCTCCGGCGCCTATCGCTTCACCTTCAACGAGCCCGAACTCGGCGACGGGATCGACTTCGTGGTGCTGGTCATCGGGCTGTTCTCGGTGTCCGAAGCGTTGTTGATGCTGGAGCACCAGGCCGTCGGTGTCACCGTCATCCGCAAGCTCGGCCGCATGACGGCTCGGCTCGACGATATCAGAAAGTCCATCGGCGCGACGCTGCGCGGCTCGGCGATCGGCTTCGTCGTCGGTGTTCTGCCCGGCACCGGCGCATCGGTATCGAGTGCCGTCTCCTACACAACGGAAAAGCGCATCTCCGATACCGAGGGTACCTTCGGCAAGGGCGACGTGCGTGGGCTCACGGCGCCGGAAGCTGCCAACAACGCCACTGCCTGCGGCGCCTTCGTGCCGATGCTCACACTTGGCGTGCCCGGCTCCGGCACCACCGCCGTCATGCTCGGCGCGCTGATGCTCTACAACATCCAGCCGGGGCCGATGCTGATCACCGAGCGGCCGGAGGTGGTCGGCGGTCTCGTCGCCTCGCTGTTCATCGGCAACATCCTCTTGCTGCTCTTGAACCTGCCGCTCGTCAACATCTTCGCCCGGGTGCTGACGGTGCCGAACTGGCTGCTCGTTCCCGGCATTCTGGTGCTGTCGATCGTCGGCGTCTATTCCACCCACGCCTCGGTGTTCTCGATCTTCCTGATGCTGGCAGTCGGCATGGTCGGGTGGCTTCTGCGCAAGGCCGGTTTCGACATGGCGCCAATCATCCTCGGCTTCGTGCTCGGGAATGTCATGGAAGTGAACTTGCGCAATGCGCTCGCCATCAGCGGCGGCGACATCGCCATCCTGTTCCAGAGCAAGATCGCCATCATCCTCTGGGTCCTCGCGATCGCCATGGCGGTGCTGCCGCTGGTTGCGGGACGTCGGTCGAAGGCGAAAGCTCCTGCAACGGCTGTGAGCCCGGAGACGTCGGTTTAGCCAAATATGTCACACGCTGGCCGCCTCAACGGCGGCCAGCGGAAGAGCTTCCTGAAAGAGAGAAATGGGCCTCCCGCGACGACGACGGAAGGCGGTGCAAGCAAAGCGCCCTTTGCGCCCCGCTCAGGCCTCGAAATCGCCGAACACGTCCTGCAGTCGCGTCAGCATCCCGACCCGCTCGCTGACCTCATCGCCCAAAACGACGATGATGTTGCTGAGCATCAGGTCCATGACGGCAATCGTCGTCGCCGCGCCGTCCCAAAGGGGGCCATGCGAACCCGGCACGACAAGGCAGATATCCGACACGTCTGCCGCCCACGGGCAATATTCGTCGGTGTAGAGGATGACCTTCACGCCGGCCCGGCGCGCCTCCATCGCCAGCGGCTTGGCCTTGGCCGCGAAGCGCCTGACATCGTGCAGGAAGAGCACACGCCCCTCCACCGACCCGTCGAGCAGTTCCGAATAGGTGCCGTTCAGTCCATCGACAAACTGCACCCGCGATCGGGTATAAGAGAGCTGGCTTGCAAAATACTGGGCGATGCCGCGCACGTTCTGATAGGCGGCGACATAGACCTCACTGGCGCCGATCAGCGCCTCGATCGCCTGCTGCCATTCCGGCGAGGTGGTCAGTTCGTAGACAAGACCGAGATTGTTGATCTGCTCCTGGATCAGGCCGGCAAGCAGTTTGCCCTCGCGAACGTCTTCGCGCAGCCTGTCGACCGGCCCCTTCACCTGCCAGGCCGGGTTGGAGCTGCCGCGCCGCAGTTCGTGCTTCAGCTGGTCGAGCCCATCGAAACCCATGCGCCGGAGGTAGCGCCCGACGGTCATTGGCGACAGCTCGAGACGGCTTGCGATCGACTTTGCCGTCTCGAACGGGATCTCGGCCAGATTGCGCTCGATGTAATGCGCAATCAGCCTGTCGGATTTCGACCGCCTGAGTTCCTCGCTCTGCACGAGCTTCAGGATTCGTTGTGCCACGTCCCCTCCCCGGAGATCCTTTCGCCCGCGTACAGCAGCGCGGATTTGACGCGCAAACACGCTGTGCGCAGGCGAAACTGCCGTTCTTCGCCGCCGTTACTGTGCCGTCTTCACCTTGGTCCAGACGCGATCGAGTTGGCGCACGCCGGAGCCCAGGTCCTCGAAGATCTGGAGCCGTTGCATCGTTTCGGGCGTCGGATTGATCTCCTTGCTATTCTTGATCTGGTCGGGGGTCAATTGCCGCGCCGGCACGTTGGCGGTGCCATTGGTCTGCTGGGAAACGTTGAGGGCTGCAACCTCCGGACGGGTGTAGAACTCCATGAATTTCATGGCGCTGTCCTTGTTGGGCGCGGTCTTCAACACACACATATCCTCCTGGTACATGGTCGCGCCTTCCACCGGGATCACGTAGCCGAGATCCTTCTGGTTGGCGAAGACGTCGACCATCGCGCCGACGAAGAAGTGCCCGGCGGCGACGTCGCCGGACTGCACCATGGGCCGGGTATCGTAGGTGAAGGCGGCAACGTCCGGCTTCATGGCGATGATCGTATCGGCCGCCTGTTGCAGTTCGGCCGGATCGGTCGAGTTGACCTTGTGGCCGTTGAGGATCAAGCCGACGGCCAGCACTTCGCGCATGTCATCGAGCAGGGTGAACTTCAGCCCCTTTTCCTTGACCGTCGCGATCAGGTCCTTCCAGCCGACCACGTCCTTGCCGAGCACCTTGCGGTTATAGACGATGCCGACGGTGCCGAAGGCGTAGGGCAGGCAATACTCGCCCTTCGGGTCGCTCTTTGCCCTGAGGAACGCCGGGTCGATATTCTTGAAACCTTCATAGGCATTGATGTCGGTCTTCTCGAGAAGATCGAGCTTCGACATGATGTCGTGCATGTGCACCGACGGGAAAACGACGTCATAACCGGTCGCGCCGCCCTGGATCTTCGCCAGCATCTCCTCGTTGGAGGAATAGGTGGAAAGGTTGACCTTGATCTTGGTCTCTTCCTCGAACTTCTTCAGCACCGCCGGATTGATGTATTCGCCCCAGTTGTAGATGTTGAGTTCGGCCGCCTGGCCGAGGGCCGTAGTGGCGATCAGTGCGGACAGCGAGAAGGCGACGGCCCGTGCGGAGCCCAGGAGTTTGGTCCTGGTCGCCCGGACGACGCGGCTTGCTTTTGTCATAGATAGTCTCCTCTGATGGTTCATGGGGCTTGGCACCCCAGGATCGGACCGTTCCCTGGTCCTTGCCGGTTCCGGCTTCTGCGGCCGTTGACACCGATGAACAAATGGTATCCATATATCGAAAACGCACAAGCGTTATTTAAATAACATTTTGGGGAATGACAGATGCAGGATTCCATTGTCCGGCTGGAGGAGGCGAGCAAAGCCTTCGCCACTCCGGAAGGCGGGAGCGTGACCGCGCTCGACGCCATTGATCTTCAGGTGCGGCGCAACGAGTTCCTGACGCTGCTCGGGCCATCCGGCTGCGGCAAGACCACGCTGTTGCAGGCGATCAGCGGCTTCGTTGAGCTTGACGGCGGGCGGATCCTGATCGACGGCGAGGACATGACCGACCGGCCACCCTATCGCCGTCCCGTCAACACCGTCTTCCAGAACTATGCGCTCTTTCCGCATATGACCGTGGGCGAGAACACCGCCTATGCGCTTGAGGTTGCCGGTGTCGCCAAGGCCAAGCGGCGCGAGCAGGTGGCAGCGGCGCTGAAAATGGTCGGCCTTGCTGGCATGGAGGGCCGCCGTCCGCGCCAGCTCTCAGGCGGCCAGCAGCAGCGCGTGGCGTTGGCCCGCGCCATCATTGCCCGCCCGAAACTGCTCTTGCTCGACGAACCGCTGTCGGCCCTCGACAAGAACCTGCGCCAGGCGATGCAGATCGAGCTGAAGACGCTGCAGCATGAGCTCGGCATCTCCTTCATCTTCGTAACCCACGACCAGCAGGAGGCGCTGACGATGTCCGATCGCGTCGCCGTTCTCTCCGGCGGCCGCATCCAGCAACTCGATACGCCACGGGCGATCTACGATCATCCGGTCAACAGCTTCGTCGCGACCTTCATCGGCGCCAGCAATCTCTTCGACGGCCGGATCGATGGTGACAGGTTGATGACCGGCGATGGTACGGAGATCCACCATCGGCGCACGGCTAATACGGCAGCGGGCGCGGCGACGGCGTTGATCCGGCCCGAGCAATTCTTTCTCGCTGGTGAACGGGAACCTTTCCCGACCCTCGATGTCGACCTCGAGGCGATCGTCTTCGTCGGCTCGACATTCGAACTGTTCGGCCGCACCTCAACCGGCAAGAAGGTCATCGCCGAGATCCCCGCCGGCCGCCGCAGCCTGATCGGCGATATCGAGCGGACGCGCCGCGCGAAGCTTGCTTATGATCCGGTAGCCGTTCACCTCATTCACGCTTGCGCGGAGGCGTGACATGTCGATCGCCATTCGCCGCCGCGTCCAGCTTGCCGTCCTGCTCGGTCCCGTTTCCCTGTTCCTTGCCGTTTTCTTCCTCGGCCCGCTCGCGATCATGATGGTCACGAGCTTCCTGGCGCCGGGGCTTTACGGCGGCGTCGAGTGGACCTTCTACCCGCACAACTTCGGCCGCATCCTCGGCTTTGCCGATCCGATGTTCGAGGATTTCGATCCCGTCTACATCGCGATATTCCTCCGCTCGGTGAAGATCGCGGCGCTGACCGTGCTCGCCGCCCTCATCGTCTGCTATCCCGCAGCGTTCTGCATCGCCCGGCTGTCGGAGCGGTGGAAGAACTTCTGCCTGTTCCTCATCACGCTGCCCTTCTTCACCAGCCTGATCGTGCGCCTGTTCGTCTGGGTGCTGATCCTGCGCCAGACCGGCCTCGTCAACGAGATGCTGCTGTCGACGGGCATGATCGCCCGGCCGCTGGACCTGATCTATACGGACGGCGCGATCATTCTCGGCATGGTCTATGTCTTCATCCCGTTTATGTTCATGCCGGTCTATGCCAGCGTCGAGAAGCTGGACTGGACGCTGGTGCGCGCCTCGCTCGATCTCGGCGCCGGGCCGATCCGCACCTTCTGGCGCATCATCCTGCCGCTGACCGCCCCCGGTATTGTCGGTGGCGCGATCATCGTCTTCATCCCGGCGCTCGGCAACTTCGTCGTTCCGGCCATTCTCGGCGGCGCCAAGGTGATGATGCTCGGCAATCTGATCGAGCAGCAGTTCCTCGCCGCCCGCAACTGGCCGTTCGGCTCGGCGCTGGCGATGATGGTCATGAGCGTGATGCTGGTGCTGCTGCTCGTCTACGTGTTTGCGTCGAGCCGCCGCGGCGCCGATGCCGCGCTCAATCGCTGAGGTCGCCCGATGAAAATCGCTCAAACCCTCTTTCGCGGCGGCCTTGTCGCCTATACCAGCCTCTTCTTCGCCTTCATCTACATTCCGCTCGTGGTGATCGCCGTCTATTCATTCAATTCCAACCCGGTCAACATGATGACCTGGACCGGCTTCACCACCGAATGGTACGCCCAGGTGCTGGGCTTCAAGACCACGGTGTCCGAGAACGCGCTCTATATCGAATCGACCGGACAGCTTCTCCAGGCCGTGTGGAACAGCCTTATCATCGCCACCTCGACGACGCTGATCGCCACCGTCTTCGGCACGGCGATCGCGATCGGGCTATACCGCTTCGACTTTCTCGGCCAGCGTTTCTATCGGGTGATCATGTTCATGCCGATGCTGATGCCCGATATCGTGCTCGGCATTGCGCTTTTGATCTTCTTCGTCAATTCGGGCATCCACCTCGGCCTGACGACGATCATCATCGGCCAGTGCACCTTCCTGATTTCCTATGTGTTCATCGTCGTTTCGGCGCGGCTCGCCGGCATGGACCGCACGCTCGAAAACGCCTCCGCCGACCTTGGCGCCGACGAATGGACGACCTTTCGTCGCGTGGTGCTGCCGCAGCTCCTGCCCGGCATCGTCGGCGGCGCCCTGCTCGCCTTCATCATCTCGATGGACGATCTCGTCATCACCTACTTCATCGCCGGCGTCGACGTGACGACGCTGCCGATGTTCATCTTCGCCATGCTTCGGCGCGGCATCAAGCCGGAGATCAATGCGATCGCGGTGATGATGCTGACCTTCTCCTTCGTCGTCGCCTCGCTTGGCCTCTACCTCCGCTCCCGGCAGAAATGATCATGGACAACAAGAATACGCCCGCCACCAAAGCCCGCGCCCGCGACCTCGGCCTGCCATTTACCGGCCGCACCGGTCCCTTCAATGCCATCACCGATGTCGAAGGCATCGCCGTCGGCTTCCACACCATCTCCGAGGACGTGCCGCGCCCGGGCCGCAAGCGCCCCGTCAGAACCGGGGTTACCGCCATCCTGCCGCATGCGGGCTCGGCCGTGCCGGTGCCGGTCTATGCCGGCGTGCACCGTTTCAACGGCAATGGCGAAATGACCGGAACGCACTGGATCGAGGATGGCGGTTATTTCCTCGGCCCGGTCATGATCACCAACACCCATGCCGTGGGCATGACCCACCACGCCACGATCAAGTGGATGCTGGAGCGTTATGCCTCCACCTATGACAGCGACGATTTCCTCTGGATCATGCCGGTGGTCGCCGAAACCTATGACGGTGTGCTCAACGACATCAACGGCCAGCCGATCGGCGAGGCCGAGGTCGAGGCGGCGCTCGACGCGGCGAAAGGCGGCGCGGTCGAGGAAGGCAATTGCGGCGGCGGCACGGGCATGATCGCCTATGGCTTCAAGGGCGGCACCGGCACCTCATCGCGGGTCGTCGAATTCGGCGGGCGCGACTACACGATCGGCACGCTGGTGCAGGCCAACCACGGCCAGCGTGACTGGCTGACGATCTGCGGCGTACCGGTCGGCCAGCACATGCGCGACGGCACGCCACAGAGCCAGATGCAGGAGCGCGGCTCGATCATCGTCGTCATCGCCACCGACCTGCCGATGGCCCCACACCAGTTGCAGCGTCTTGCCCGGCGCGCAGCAATCGGCATAGGCCGCAACGGCACGCCCGGCGGCAACAATTCCGGCGACATCTTCCTGGCGTTTTCGACCGCGAACCCGCAGCCGATGGCGCACCGCGCACCGCCGCGCCTGACGCTCGAAATCGTCAACGACGAGATGCTCGATCCGGTCTATCTGGCAACGGTGGACAGCGTCGAGGAGGCGGTCGTCAACGCCATGCTTGCGGCGGAAGATGCAGGCGGCACGGAGCATGACCGGTTCAAGATCGAAGCCATCAGGCATGGCCCGCTTCTCGATCTCATGCGTCGCTACGGTCGGTGATAGGCGGCGTCGCGATCGCTCACGGCAACCGCCTGTAGGCCTCCGGTCGCCTTGCCGGTGGCCGCACCAGCCGAAAATTGCGGCGCGGCTGGCCAGTTCGGCTGTGGCCTAATTCTTGGGCAGCTGATCAACGCCAGGACAGATGCCGCCTAATCATGCATTGTATGAGTATATATTAATCAATAAATCATTAATATTTGATATTGACGCGATGCAGGTCGCATGTAACCCTTAAAAACATGGGAGGACGCGTAGCATAAAAATCACCTTTGGAGATTAACGCTATGACTTCCAATACAACCAAAGCAATTTCTAAAGATCATACTACGTCAGTCAGAATTCTATCTCTGGGTGTTCTCGGTATTGTCGGCTCGACATTCATGACGACGATCGCACCACCCGTCTTTTCCTCATCGACGACACGCGCGGTCACCAATGCCCCGGTCATCCCGATCACGTCGCCAATCGGCGGACGGGTGGTCACGGTCAACGGCAATGCCGATGGCGGCCTCCAGTTGGCGACTATCGAAAACGACCGTGTCGACCGCTCGACACTGATCGGCCTGACGATCGAACTGACCACGCTCCAGAACGATCTGTCACTCAAGCAATCCATTCTCGAAGACTACATTCGCCGGATCGCCGATCTCGAACAGGACCTGAACCGCCAGCAGGCCGCGATCGTGATCAAATCCGACAACGACCTGCGCAATGCCGAGACCCATCTCGAAATCGTCAGCCTGTCATCGGCCAACGAGAAGAACGCCGCCGCGCGGAAACTCGGCCTGGTCGAAAAGGGCGTCCTGGCCGGCAACAGGGATGACCTTGCCAATACGCTGAAGCTCGAGGACACCAAGATCGTCGCGGCCCGATTGCGGGTCGAGATGCTCAGCGCCGATCTCGGCAACGCCCGGTCCGGCGTGTTCGTGGGCGGCGATCAGCAATCGCTGCAGGACCTGCAACGCGAAATCCGCAACGTGAAGGCGGACCGCTCTCAGGTCGCCATCCAGGCTGCGACGATAAAGGTTCGTATCGACCAGTTGAAGGCCCTGATGGACATGGAGGAAGAGCGCGTCGCCAAGCTGGTCCGCGCCGATGTGGCGATTTCCGGCCAGGCCAAGCTCTTCAAGACCGTGGCCCAGGTGGGAAAACAGGTCAGCGGCGGCGACACGTTGGCCGAATCCGTCAGCTGCGCCGATGCCTTCGTCGTCGCCATCTTCTCGGAGCGGCAGGCGCAAAGCCTGTCGATAGGATCGCCGGTGGCCGTCGAGGCAGATGGCTGGGACGGCCCGGTTGCCGGCCGCATCGAACGGCTGGTGCCGAGAACGACGGACCGGGTCGATCTCGACTACGCCGTGCCATTCCCGCCGACCGAGCGGCGCGAGCTTTACGCTTTCATCGCGCCGGATACAGTGCATCCGGACCAGGCGACCACGGACAAGTTCTGCAGCGTCGGCACCTGGGTGACCGTCAGCATGCCGAAGACCTGGGTGATCTGGACGCGCCGGCAGCTCGACACCACCTCGAGCGCGCTTGCGACCTATGCCGGTCACCTTCAACAGCAACTGGAGGGACTGGCTGGCGCACCCGTTGCCGTGTCGACCACGCCACCCGCCGTCGCGCGGACCTCTCCACGCAGTGGCCGCCTGCCCGCCGGGACGACGCTCGCTGCGGCAGCGACACCCGACATCATCAAGATCAGCGACAACGCGCTCTGAACCCTCGCGAGGATCCAGCCCGTGTTCCGCTCCCCTCTTGCGCTGGCTTGGCAGGCGATCGTGCTGACCTGCCTTGCGCTCGCGACCTCGCCGGCGCTCGCCGCCAAGGACGAAGCGCAGGCCCTTTGCGATGCGCTGGAGACCGTCCAGCGCGCCGCAGTCGGGCCGCCCCCCACCGCCGGGTTCATGCCAAGCTATCGTCCCGGACCGGATGAAACATCCCTGCCGCCGCCGCTGGCAACGGCTGCGTTCACCTACGACAATGCGCTTGCCGCCATGGCGTTCCTTGCTTGCGGCAGGGTTTCAGCGGCCCGGTCGATCGGCGACGCCCTGCTCGCCGCGTCGAAATCGGATCGGAGCTTTCGCGACGGGCGGATGCGCAATGCGTACCGAACCGGCGGAGTTGTCGAGCCGGCAGCCCTTCCTGGATGGTGGGATGGCGATGGCGGCTTCTGGGCTGAAGATGAGTACCAGGTCTCAACCGCCGCAGGCAACGTCGCCTGGGCAGCCCTCGCCCTGCTCCAGCTTCACGCCCGCACGCACGAGCCTGCCTATCTCCAGGGCGCCGTCGATCTCGGCCTGTGGCTTGGGAGCGGCCTGCGAAACGACAGCCCGGGCCTGACCGGCGGATATTACGGTTTCGATCCGGTTGCAAAACCCATTCCCTGGAAATCCACCGAGCACAATATCGATGCGCTGGCCGTCGCGCGCTGGCTCAAATCCGAGACCGAGGACGGGCAGTGGGATCGCCTCGCCCGCTCGACGATGCTGTTCCTTGGAACCATGCTCGACGAAAAACAGGGTTTCCTGATCGGCACCGACCCCTTGGGCAGGCCGGTGCGCAACGGCGTCATGGTTCTCGACGCCCAGATCTGGCCGCTGATGGTCGTGCCTGCGGGCGAACGGCCTGCGGCGTGGAACGGGGCGGCAGCGCGCATCGACGCCACCCTGGCTGTACCCGGCGGCTACGATTTCAACGGCGATCGCGATGGACTGTGGGTCGAAGGCACCGCTCAGGCCGCCTTGATGTTTCGCCTGGAAGGCGACGGCAAGCGCGCCGGAAGCCTGATGGGAAGCGTGCTCGAAAATCGCGACGCGGCGTCCGGCTGGCTGTTTGCCACACGCGAAAAGGAAATATCGACCGGCCTCACGATCGACGCCGCCGGGGCGGGCGGAGAATTCCGCTACTACCGACGGCCGCATCTGGGCGCCACTGCCTGGGCCGTTCTTGCCGCAACCGGCTTCAATCCCTTCCAACCCAATTGAGAGCATCCATGTTCTTCCGCCTCGATACAGACCTCACGAGCGTGCTTCTGTTCGACCTCGGCGTCGGGCTTGCCTTCCTGGCGTTGGCGGCCCTCACCGACCCGCGCAACCCGCTGGAACGGATCGCCTTCAGCATCGTGGCGGCAGCCTCGCTTGCGCTCTATCTCGGCTGGCGGGTGCTCGACACCTTGCCTGATCTGGAACCGACGGCCGAGAGCCTTTGGCCCTATGTCTACTTCTGCTTCGAGGCGATCTCGATCGTCTATGCGATCGCCTCGATACTCATTCTCTGTCGCACCACGGACTGGACCACCGAGGCGGACGCGGCGGAAAGCGAGCTTGAAGAAAGCGGTTGCTACCCTTCGGTCGCCGTCTTCATCTGCACCTACAACGAGCCGATCCACATCCTTGAAAAATCGGCCGTCTGTGCCAGGGCGATGGATTATCCGGATTTCCAGGTCTACGTCTGCGACGACACGCGCCGCCCGGACGTGCGCGCATATTGCGAAACGATCGGCGTCAACTACATCACCCGTCCGGACAACCGGCACGCCAAGGCCGGCAACCTCAACAACGCACTGCAGGTGACGAACAGCGAGCGGCCATCCGATCTGATCATGGTGCTCGACGCTGATTTCGCGCCGCAGGCCAACTTCCTCAAACGCGTCGTCGGCCTTTTTCGAAACCCGCGCATCGGCGTCGTCCAGACGCCGCAATTCTACTTCAACGCCGATCCGATCCAGCACAACCTGCATATCGCTTCAAGCTTCGTCGACGATCAGCGGGTGTTTTTCGACACGTTCCAACCGGCCAAGGACGCGGTCGAGTGCGCGTTTTGCGTCGGCACGAGCTTCGTGGTGCGCCGGTCCATGGTCAACGAAATCGGCGGCTTCCCGCATGAGGCCCTGTCGGAGGACATGCTGCTCAGCTACCGGCTGATGGAATGCGGATACATAACCCGATGGCTGAACGAGAAGCTCAGCGTCGGCCTGTCGGCCGAGGGCATTCCCGAATACATCACCCAGCGAACGCGCTGGTGCCTCGGCACGATCCAGATCGGCCTGTTGAAGGATGGCCCCTTGTGGCGCGGCCGGTTCAGCCTGCGGCAACGCTTCCATTACCTGCACGGTCTCCTGTGCTGGCTGTCGAAGCCCTTCATTCTCTGCCTGCTCTTTGCGCCGTCGATCTACTGGCTCTTCGATGTCTCCGCGCTTCAGGCCGACGAGCTTCTGTTCATGAAATACGGCATCTCGTCGCTGCTGGTGTTCTGGATCTACGGATCCTGGATCTCGGGCAAGCGGACCTTGCCGCTGTTTACGGAGGTGACCCACGCGCTGACGGCGCTGCCGGTGACGTTGACGCTGTTGCAAGCGATCCGCAGCCCCTTCGGCCGGCCGTTCAAGGTGACGGAAAAAGGCGGCGACCGCTCCCGCATGCGCGTCCACCTGCCGACCGCGCTGTTCTTCGGCCTGGTGACCATGCTCTCGGCACTTTCGGTCCTGCAGACCGTGCTTGCCTGGAGCGCGCCCACGGATTTCTCCGAACGGGAGATCCTCAATCTCGTCTGGTCGCTCGTCTCCATGGCGATTGCCTTCGTCAGCCTGCTCGTGTGCATCGAACTGCCGCGATACGGACAGGAAGAGGTGATCGACGTGACGCTCCAAGGCCAGTACCGGCGGGCCGGGCAGACGACCGATGTGGTCATCCGTGGGCTCTCGGCGGATTGTGTCCGTATCCCCGGCCTGGAACCGGCGAGCACGGAAGACCAGGCGGTCTGTCTGCCCGAGGTCGGCTGGGTCCGCATTGCCGGCTCCGATGCAACCGGCAAAGGCATAGCGATCCTGCCGAGCATGGAACAGCGCAATGGCATTTTGCGGCTGCTTTTTGGCGTCGCGCCCACCCAGATCGCCGATCGCGGCCGCTTGCGCTCGTCAATGACCGGTCTGCTGCGGCGTGCCTTCGTCGGCTGAGGTTGCCCGGATAGCCCTAGTCGAACTCGACGATGAAGCCTGGCGTCGTCAGTGTCGGATCGCGCGCGCCCCATGTCTCGATCGTTTCCGCCTGCGGCACCTGGTTTGCGCGATAGGCGACATAGAGAATTCCGGCGCCACCGGCCTTCGGGACCTGTCGAAACCATCTGGTGTAGCTAAGCGGCGCACCGCTCCCCCATCGCCAGGCGCCCGAAGCGCCATCCGCGACCAGCCCCAGCCACGGACCGACGCGCCGGTGCTCGCCACGCTCGAACGCGCTGTCGAAGAAGTGCCCGTCGCCGTTGACGAGCGATGCGACGAAGGCGTTTTCTTCGGCCGAGCCGATCGTCACCAGATGGCCACCGCAGCGCGCGGCCACGGCGGAAGCCTCCTGCCAGGCGACGACCCCGGCGGCCGCGGCATAAAGGTGGCCGTCGAAGCGGCCATAGGTCAGGGGGAAAGCCGAAAGGCAGCGCACCATGTCCACCACGCGCGCGTCTTCCAGACCATCAAGATCGTCGGCATCATATCGGCGCGCCGTCGCAAGCGAAAGGATTTCCCGGTTTGGCGCCGTGGTCGTCATGCCAAGCGCTGCCGCCGTCTCCTGATTGACGAAGCCGGTCTGCGCCAGGCCGCGGGCGCGCTGGAAGGATGTGATCGCCACGCGGGTCTGGCTGCCGAAATTGCCGTCGACCGTGCCGGTGTCGAAGCCGGCGCCGATCAATGACGCCTGGGCCGCGGCCCGGCGCTGCCGGTCGGCGAAGTCGCGCTGCTCCTGCGCCATGGCGGCCAAGGGCGAGCGCAGCTCCTCACGGGCGACGAGACGGCCGATCGACTGCCGCGCGGCCTCCGCATAGGTGCTGTCGCCGTGTTTGCCGAGAAACCACTTCCAGCCTCTCGGCGTATCGAGCCGCATCGCCTTGCCGAAATCGAGCGCGACGAGGTCCAAGGCGGTGCGAGCATCCGCTGGATCCGCCTTCTCCTCGACCGGGCGGGCGCCCTCACTTCCGAAATAGAACTCGAGCGCCAGCGACGACAGCAGTTGCGGCGATTGCCTGCCGCCGGTCTCCTTGCGCACGTCGCGCACGACGCGCTTGAAGGCGGTGCCGACCTCAAGGCCCGCACCCGACAGGTTGTCGATCAGCGCGCGGGTGAAGGGCGAATGGCCGTCGGTGCCGTCGGCCGCCACCTGCCCCGGCGCCGCGGCGAAGGCGACCATGGTGCCGGCGCCATGGGTTTCGATCGGCGCCAGCCCGCGTGTCGCGCCGCCGCGGCTCGCGCCCTCGACCTCGACGTTCAGCCGATTGGCGAGCGGGTTGTCGCGGCAGGCGTCGAGAAAGATCAGCGATATGCGCGCCCGCTTCTCAAGGGCGTTGACGATCTCCGACAAGGGCACCGTCTCGGCCGGGATATCGAATTCGCTTGCGAGCCTCGCATCGGTGCCGACCAGATAGTTTTCACCATGAAGCTGCATGCCGTGGCCGGCATAATAAAACAGCGCCACGTCGTCGGCACCGACCTTGCGCGAGAACTTCGCAAGCGCCTCGGCAAGACCGCGCCGATCCGCGTTCAGCACGAGATCGGCCTCGAAACCCTGCTTCTTCAGGAAACCATTGAACGCGATGGCGTCGCGCGCCGCGTTCGGCAAGGCGCCGGCGACGATGTAGTCGCTCATGCCGACGATCAGCGCCAGCCGCTTTCCGCTCTCTTCGGCAAGCGCCGGCATGGTTGCAAGCATGGCGGCCAGCATTGCCGGAAGCATGAAGCGCACCATTGCCCGCCATCGCATGACCCTGTCCTCCGAGGCTTCAGGACTAAGACGGTTTGGCATGGCTGCCTATTCGGACCTCGCCCTACCCGGATAAGAATATTAGGTCGAGTCATACAACGCGACAACATACCCAAAAGGACGGGTCATGCCTCAGCTGACAGGGCGGCCCTAGCCCGCCTGGCGGAACCGGCGGCGGTTGCGACCAAGGGCAATCGCTTCTGCCGCTTCGATGATCGATTCCGTATCGATACCGAAATGGGCGTAGAGGTCGGCGATCGTGCCGGTCTGGCCGAAATGCTCGACGCCGAGCGAAACGGTGCGGTGGCCATGGACGGAGCCGAACCAGCCGAGCGTGGCCGGATGGCCATCGGTCACGGTGATGATGTCGCAGGCATCGGAGAGCGGCGCCAGCAACGCTTCGACGTGGCTTTCCGCCGTATGATGGCCGTGCCTGCGCGCCCGCTGGGCTGCCGTCCAGCCGGCATTCAGCCGATCGGCAGAGGTGACCGCCAGCACCGCGACATCGCGGTGACGCTCGGCCAGCCGCCCGGCCGCCATCAGCACTTCGGGCGCCACACAGCCCTGATAGGCCAGCACGAGCTGCGTGTTGGGGCGTGGCTCGCGCAGCCAGTAGGCGCCGTCGATCACCCCCTGGCGGAAAGCCGCATCCTCGCGGCGCTGCATCTGCTCGAGCGGACGGGTCGTCAGCCGCAGATAGACGGAGCCGCCGGTCGCATCGCGCAGCCATGTGCGTTCGTCGTGCACCGCATCGCCGTCGCGCTGCATGTAGTCGAACGCCCAGTCCATGATGGCGGAGAGTTCATCGAGATAGGCGGGCTCGAAACTGGCAAGGCCGTCCTGGCTCATGCCGATCAGCTGCGAGCCGATCGACTGATGCGCCCCGCCCTCCGGCGCCAGCGTCACGCCCGAGGGTGTGCCGACGATCATGAAGCGGGCGTCCTGGTAGCAGGCGTAATTCAGCGCATCGAGGCCGCGCGCCACGAAGGGATCATAAACCGTGCCGATCGGCAGCAGCCGTTCGCCGAAAACGGAGTGCGAAAGCCCGGCAGCGCCCAGGAGCAGGAACAGGTTCATCTCGGCGATCCCCAGCTCGATATGCTGCCCGCCGGGGCCGAAGGCCCATTTTTGCGCCGAAGGCACCTTCTCGTCTCGGAACGTGTCGGCCTGCATCTCGCGGGCAAAGAGCCCACGCCGGTTGACCCAGGGGCCGAGATTGGTCGAGACGGTGACGTCGGGCGCCATGGTCACGATACGGGCGGCGAGTGCATCGTCGCGCTGCGCCAGCGCATCGAGGATCTTGCCGAAGCCCGCCTGGGTGGAAAGCTCGCGATCGTCGAGCAGGACCGAGCCGGCCGATTTTACGGGCTGCGATTGGAAGCGCCTTGTTCCCTCGGCAAAGAACGGCACGCCCTTCAGGAATTCCTTTGCCGCCTGAGCGTCGGCGACCGCCGCGAACTCCTCCCATTCCTCCCCGGCGCGAACGCCGGTCTTCTGCTGGAAATCCTGCATCTGCGCCTTGGTCATCAGGCCGGCATGGTTGTCCTTGTGGCCGGCAAGCGGCGTTCCCCAGCCCTTGATCGTATAGGCGAGAAAGACCGTCGGGCGATCATGGTCGATACTGGCAAAGGTGTCGGCCAGCGTCTTTATGCAATGGCCGCCGAGATTGCTCATAAGCTCCGATAGTTCGTCGTCGTCGCGCGATGCCAACAGCCTGCTGACATCGCCCTGATCGCCGATCTCGTCCTGAAGCCGTTTGCGCCAGGCAGCGCCACCCTGGAAGGTCAGCGCCGAATAGAGCTGGTTCGGGCAGCGGTCGATCCAGGCGCGCAGGGCAGCGCCGCCGCGCTCCTTGAACGCCGCCTCCTGCAAGGCTCCATATTTGACGACCTTAACGTCCCACCCGAAAGCGGTGAAGATCGCCTCGATCCGCTGCCAAAGACCCTCGCGCACGACGCCGTCAAGGCTCTGGCGGTTGTAGTCGATCACCCACCAGGTGTTGCGCAGATCGTGTTTCCAGCCCTCCTGCAGGCACTCGTAGATATTGCCTTCGTCGAGCTCGGCGTCGCCGACGAGCGCGATCATGCGGCCGTCGCTCTTCTTCTGCGCCCAGGGTTTCGACGCGATGTAATCCTGGATGATCGAGGCGAAGGCGGTGATGCCGACGCCGAGGCCGACCGAACCCGTCGAAAAATCCACGTCGTCGATATCCTTGGTTCGGCTCGGATAGGATTGCGCGCCGCCGAAGCCGCGAAAATTCTGCAGCTTCTCGCGCGTCTGGTTGCCCATCAGATACTGGATCGCATGGAACACCGGCGCTGCATGCGGCTTGACCGCGACCCGATCCTGCGGCCGCAGGATATGAAAATAGAGCGCCGTCATGATCGACGTGATCGAGGCGGACGACGCCTGGTGCCCGCCGACCTTCACCTCGCCTTTTTCCCGGATGTGGTTGGCGTTGTGGATCATCCAGCACGCGTGCCACAGCACCTGGCGCTCCAGATCCTTCAGGCATTTCAGCGCGGCGGTCGAAAGTAACGGCTCGTCCATGTCGGCTCCTCCCAGAACAGGGAAACGCTACACCCGACGCCGCGAAATATCCGGTCTATCTTCGTTGGCAATTTTGCCATTTCCGGCAATACTGACCGCCGAGATGCCATTTCAGGAAATATCATGCCGAAGAAGCAGCCGAGCTTTGATGCCGCGACCATCCGCATTCTCGACCTCCTGCAGCAGAATGCCGAGATCAGCACGGCAGACCTTGCCGAGGCGACGGGGCTATCGGCCTCTCCCTGCTGGCGGCGCGTCAACGAGTTGAAGGAGACGGGCGTCATCAAGGGCTCGGTCGCGCTCGTCGACGCCTTCGCCCTTGGCCTTGCCGTCAACGTCTTCGTGCACGTGTCGCTGAAGCAGCAGGACCGGGCCTCGCTCGATGTCTTCAGCGCCGCGATCAGGACCAAGCCCGAGATCGTCGAATGCTACCTGATGACGGGAGAATCGGACTACATGCTGCGCGTCGTCGTCGAGGACCTGATGAAGTACCAGGCGCTGGTCGTGGACTTCCTGACGACGATCCCGGGCGTCTCCAGCATCCGCTCGAGCTTCGCGCTCAGCCAGATCAAATATACGACCGCGCTGCCGACCGAGCATCTGCGCAACGGCTGAACATGGTGTTGCAGGCTGCTTTCTAGCCCTTCAGATAGCTCACCACGGCGTCCGCGATCATGCCCTTGTGCCGTTGCATCGTGTCGGGCTCCGACAAGTCGCGCCGAAAGATCGTGCCGAAGGTATAGCGGTTGGAGACGCGGAAGAAGCAGAAGGCGCTGATCAGCATGTGCACGTCGATCGCATCCGCCTTGCGCCGGAAGACGCCCTCGGCGGTGCCGCGCTCCAGAATGCCGGCGATGGTCTCGATGACTGAGACGTTGAGATCGCGGATCGCCTCCGAGCGCATCATGTGTGCGGCATGGTGGATGTTCTCGATGCTGACCAGGCGCACGAATTCCGGATTGGCCTCGTCGTGATCGAACGTGGTCGAAATGAGAGTTCGCAGCGCCGCCTCTGGGGCAAGGCTCGACAGCTGCAAATCGGCCTCCAATGTGCGGATCTTGCGATAGGACCGCTCGAGCACCGAGAGATAGAGCCCCTCCTTGCTCTCGAAGTAGTAGTAGATCATCCGCTTGGACGTTCGGGTCTTCTCGGCGATCGCATCGACCCGGGCGCCGGCGAGACCATGGGTCGCGAACTCGTCCGTCGCGACGATGAGGATGTCCTCCCTCGTGCGCTGTGGATCGTTCTTGCGTCCGTTCTCTGCTCGCGCCGCCATGCCCCGTCGCTTCCTCCGCCCTTGATTATCAACGCGAAATGCCCGTAGCCGCCGCGCCTTGGCCGCGGCTCCACTCCGCGACCCCTCCCCCAAGTCTTATTGGGCTTGCCCGGTTCTTTCAAGACATGCCGCTTGACATTCGAACTAGTTAGTACATTTTGAAGTGGCATTCGGTCGCTTGGAGGAGAGATCGGCATGCCAGCCTTGCGAACTTGGATGTCCTGACCGATGACGGACGTCTGGAACCGCAAGGCGCGGTTGATCGCCTGGGAGGAGCGAAATGTTGAGGATAATCGAATTCTGCTTCCTGCTGCTGAAGGTCGCCATAGCACTTCTGCTTGCAGGCATGGTGGTGCTGGTCTTCGGCAATGTGGTGCTGCGCTACGCATTCAACACCGGCATCACCTATTCCGAAGAGCTGTCGCGCATCTTCTTCATCTGGCTGACCTTCCTCGGCGCCGTCGTCGCAATGCGCGAACATGCCCATCTCGGCGTTGATTCGCTTCTGCGCCGACTGCCGCCGAACGCCGCGAAGGTGGCGATCCTCGCGGGCCAGGCGCTGATGCTGGGCGCGACCTGGCTGATGATCAGCGGCAGCTGGTCACAGACAATGATCAACCTGCATGTGGCCGCACCCGCGACCGGCATTTCCATGGGGTTCTTCTACGGCGCGGGCCTCGCCTTCGGCATTCCCGCCTTCCTGATCATCCTCTGGGACATGTTCGCCATTGTCACCGGCCGCATCGATGTGACGACCGCGGAATTGGTGCGTGACAGCGAAGACCAGGCCGTTCTTGACGACCATCCGACGCCATCGCTCGCCCACCCCGTCGCCAAGCCCTGAGGAGAGACAGATGACCGTCACGATTTTCCTCGGCGCCCTGCTTGGTCCGATGGCGCTTGGCGTGCCGATCGCCTTCGCGCTCATCATCACCGGCGTCGCGCTGATGATGTATCTCGGCCTCTACGATGCCCAGATCGTCGCCCAGAACGTACTGAACGGCGCCGACAGCTTTCCGCTGATGGCCGTGCCCTTCTTCATGCTTGCCGGCGAGGTGATGAACACCGGCGGCCTGTCGCGGCGCATCGTCAACCTCGCCATGGCGATGGTCGGCCATATCCGCGGCGGGCTCGGCTTCGTCGCCATCTTCGCCGCCTGCATCATGGCGAGCCTCTCCGGCTCGGCCGTCGCCGACGCGGCGGCGCTCGGCGCGCTTTTGCTGCCGATGATGCTGAAATCCGGCCACGACCCGGCCCGCGCCGGCGGCCTTCTTGCCTCCGCCTCGATCATCGGCCCGATCATTCCGCCTTCGATCGGCTTCATCCTTTATGGCGTCGTCGGTGGCGTCTCGATCACCAAGCTGTTCCTCGCCGGCATCTTCCCCGGCCTGATGATTGCCGCCGCCCTCTGCGTGACCTGGATGATCGTGTCGCGCAAGGAGCAGCACCAGCTGCCGCCGCGCCAAAGCGGCACCGTCAGGATGAAGGCCTTCATCGACAGCCTCTGGGCGTTGTTCCTGCCTGTCATCATCATCGTCGGCCTCAAGTTCGGCGTGTTCACGCCGACGGAAGCCGGCGTGGTTGCCGCCGTCTATTCGCTGTTCGTGTCGATGGTGATCTACCGTGAGCTGCCGCCGGCCAAGCTGTTCCACGTCTTCGTCGCGGCGGCGAAGATCACGTCGATCGTGATGTTCCTCGTCGCCTGTGCCGCCGTTTCGGCCTGGCTGATCACCGTCGCCGACGTGCCCGGCGATCTCGTCGCCCTTCTCGAACCGCTGATGGACAACCAGACGCTGCTGCTGCTGGCAATCATGGCGCTCGTCGTCGTCGTCGGCACCGCCATGGACATGACGCCGACCATCCTGATCATGACGCCGGTGCTGATGCCGATCATCAAGCAGGCGGGTATCGATCCGGTCTATTTCGGCGTGCTGTTCATCATCAACAACTCGATCGGCCTGATCACCCCGCCTGTCGGCACGGTGCTCAACGTCATCTGCGGCGTTTCCAAGCTCAAGATGGAAGAGCTGATGAAGGGCGTCATGCCCTTCCTGATCGCCGAGCTGATCGTGCTTTTCCTGCTCGTGCTGTTTCCGCAACTGGTGACCGTGCCGGTCACCTGGTTTGCGCGATAGGCGCTGAAAGACGCGTGCAACATTCAACCGGCTGGAGGGAGAAACCGGCCAAACCTGGGAGGGAATTATGTTCGACAGACTGATGAAAATGGCACTCGGCGTTGCGTTGCCGGTGGCGCTGATGGCGGCGAGCCCGGCGCTCGCAGAGATCCGCGAGCAGCAACTCAAATTCGCCGCCGCCAACAACAAGGGCCATCCCCAAGTGATGGGCATGGAGAAATTCGCCGAGTTGGTAAAGGAGAAGAGCGGCGGCAAGATCGAGGTTAAGCTGTTTCCGGGCGGCGTGCTCGGCGGCGACGTCCAGACCGTCTCGGCGCTGCAGGGCGGCGTCATCGAAATGACCGTGTTGAACGCCGGCATCCTCGCCGGCAACGTCAAGCAGTTCGGCGCCGTCGACCTGCCCTTCCTGTTCAACAACGGCGAAGAGGCCGACAAGGTCATGGACGGCCCCTTCGGCACCAGCCTAGCCGAACTGCTGCCCGCGACCGGGCTCGTCGGGCTTGGCTATTGGGAGCTGGGCTTCCGCAATCTCACCAACAACCGCCATCCGGTCACCAAGCTCGAGGACATCAAGGGGCTGAAGATCCGCACCATCCAGTCGCCGATCCCGATCGAGCTGTTCAACAATCTCGGCGCCAATGCCGTACCGCTGCCCTATACCGAGCTCTACACCGCGCTCGAAACCGGCACGGTCGACGGGCAGGAAAACCCGGCCGCAAACATTCTCAACGCCAAGTTCTATGAAGTGCAGAAATACATGACGGTGACCCGTCACCAGTACAACCCGCAGATCGTGCTCATCAGCAAGAAGTTCTGGGACGGTCTCAACGACGAGGAAAAGGCGGTGCTCCAGACATCTGCGACCGAAGCCCGTGATTACCAGCGCCAGGTCTCGCGCGAGTTCGACGCCAAGGCGATCGCCGACATCAAGGCGACCGGCATGGAGGTCAGCGAACTGTCGCCGGAAGAAACCCAGAAGCTGCGCGACGCCGTCAAGCCGATGATCGAAAAGTTCAGCGCCGAGATCGGTCCCGACACGGTCGGGGCGCTGTTCAAGGAGCTCCAGGCCCTTCGCGGCCAGTAAGCCTGCCGCCGGCCCGCGATCGGCGTGGGCCGGCACCCCTTCCCATCAGGAAAGCCGTCGAGATGACCGAGACCCTTCTCAAACCGTTGAAAGCCGGATTGATCGGCGCCGGCATCCAGGCTTCGCTCACGCCGGCCATGCATATGCGCGAAGGTGCGGCACAGGGGCTTGCCTATGAATACGAGCTGATCGACCTCAACCAGCGCGGCATCGGCCCCGAAGGCCTGCCGCACTTGCTGGGCGAAGCCGAACGGCGGGGCCTTTGCGGGTTGAACATCACCCATCCGTGCAAGCAGCTGGTCATGCCGTTCCTCGACGAACTGTCGGACGAGGCGCGGGGGCTCGGCGCCGTCAACACGGTGGTGCTTAAAGCGGGCCGGCGCATCGGCCACAACACCGACTGGTGGGGATTTGCCGAGAGCTTTCGGCGCGGGCTGCCCGATGCCGGTCTGTCGCACGCGGTACAGCTTGGCGCCGGAGGCGCGGGCGTTGCCACCGCCTATGCGCTGCTTTCGATGGGGTTGACCGCGCTGACGGTCTTCGACCGCGAAGCAGAGCGTGCCGAAACGCTGGCGGCCGGCATGTCGGCACTGTTTCCGCAGGCAACCATCGTCGCCGGCACCGACCTTGCCCGGGCGATGCACGTGGCCGACGGGCTCATCCACGCGACACCGACCGGCATGGCGAAATATCCGGGACTGCCGCTGCCGGCCGATCTGCTCGAGGCGCGCCACTGGGTGGCCGAAGTCGTCTATTTCCCGTTGCAGACCGCGCTTCTGACAGAGGCCCGGCGGCGTGGTTGCAGAACGCTCGACGGTGGCGGCATGGCGGTGTTTCAGGCCGTCGGCGCCTTTCGTCTTTTCACCGGCCGCGAGCCGGATGCCGCCCGGATGCTTGCCCATTTCAAGGCACTGACCGCCTGACGATTGCGCAACGAAGGAGACACACATGAAAACCTCGATTGCCACCGTCTCCTTGAGCGGCGACCTGCGCAGCAAGCTGGAGGCGATCGCAAAGGCCGGCTTCGACGGTGTCGAGATCTTCGAGAACGACTTTCTCGTGTTCGACGAGAGCCCGCGTGAGGTCGGCCGGATCGTGCGCGACCATGGCCTCGCGATCTCGCTCTTCCAGCCATTTCGCGATTTCGAGGGCATGCCGGAACCGCTGAGGGCCCGGACATTCGACCGGGCGGAGCGCAAGTTCGACGTGATGCAGGAAATGGGCACCGACCTGGTGCTCGTCTGTTCCAACGTGTCGCCCGCCGCGCTCGGCGGGCTCGACCGGGCGGCGGCCGATTTCCGCGAGTTGGGCGAGCGCGCCGCCAGGCGCGGCCTCAGGGTCGGATACGAGGCGCTCGCCTGGGGACGCCATATCAACGACCACCGCGATGCCTGGGAAGTGGTGCGCCGCGCCGACCACGAGAATGTCGGCCTGATCCTCGACAGCTTTCACACGCTGGCGCGCAAGATCGACGTCAATTCCATCCGCTCGATACCGAAGGAGAAGATCTTCATCATCCAGCTGGCCGACGCGCCGTTGATCGATATGGACCTGCTCTACTGGAGCCGGCATTTCCGCAACATGCCCGGTGAAGGCGACTTGCCGGTACTCGACTTCATGCGGGCAGTGGCCGCAACCGGCTACGACGATTATCTGTCGCTGGAAATCTTCAACGACCAGTTTCGCGGCGGCTCGGCGACGGCGATCTCCGTCGACGGCCAGCGCTCGCTGGTCTATCTCGCCGACCGGGTGCAGCGTGCCGAGACCGATACCGCGCTGCGCATGCCTGACATGCCCGACCGCTCCGACGTCGACGGCATCGCCTTCATCGAGTTCACCATCGACGCAGAGGAGGCGGCGCCACTCGAAGCGCTCCTCGGCACACTCGGCTTTCGCCGCGCCGCACGCCACAGGAGCAAGAGCGTCACGGTCTTCCAGCAAGGCGACATTCGCCTGGTGATCAACACCGAAAGCCGCGGCTTTGCCAATTCCTCCTACCTCGTGCACGGCGCTTCTGCCTATGCGATGGGGCTTCTGGTCGACGATGCCCGGGCGACACACCGCCGCGCGCTGGCGCTCGGCGCCGAGGGATTTTCTCAGCCGCTCGACGAGGGAGAGATCGAAATGCCAGCGGTGCACGGCGTCGGCGGCGGCATCGTCTACTTCCTCGATCGCGACAGCGATCTCGGCAGTATATGGGACGTCGAATTCGAGCCGGTGCACGCCCCGGTGACCCAGGCGGGCCTCTCGGCGATCGACCACATCGCCCAGACAATGCACTATGACGAACTGTTGACGTGGCTCCTGTTCTACACCTCGCTGCTCAAGGCGCATAAGACGCCACTCGTCGATATCATCGATCCGTCGGGCATCGTTCGCAGCCAGGTGGTGGAAAACGCATCCGGATCGCTGCGCATCACCATGAACGGGGCCGAGAACCGCAACACGCTCGCCGGGCGCTTCATCGCCGAAACCTTCGGCTCCGGCATCCAGCATCTCGCCTTCAACACCGACGACATCTTCAAGACGGCCGACCAGCTTTCCGCCGGTGGCTTTGTCTCGCTAGCGATCTCGCCGAACTATTACGATGATCTGGAGGCCCGCTTCGGCCTCGATCCAGATTTCACCGAGCGTTTGAAGGCGAAGAACATCCTCTACGACCGGGACGATCACGGCGAATATTTCCAGCTCTACAGTCCGACCTTTTCCGGCGGCTTCTTCTTCGAGATCGTCGAGCGCCGCGGCTATCGCGGTTATGGCGCGGCCAACGCCATCTTCCGGATCGCGGCCCTTCGCAAGTTGCTCGAGCCAGCGGGCATGCCCCGCGCCTGAGCATCGATCGCCACGCGCCGGACGTAACAGTTACGAAAAGGAGATTTACTCTTCTAAGACAGAGTATTCGTGACTACTGTGCCCTTAAGCAGACTCCGTGGGACTGAACCTGGCCTTGTTGCTGAAAGGGTGTCGCATGACCGTGCCGAAAGCCGCTTTCTCTGCCTTTTCGTTTCTTGTGGCGGTCGCGCTCAGCGTCTCGAATGCCGGCGCGCAACAGGCGCCGGCCGTGGTCGTGGCGCCAGCAAAGATCGTCGATCTGCGCGAAAGCGTCGACCTGACCGGCCGGGTGGCGGCCACCCAGAAAGTCGACATCCGCGCCCGTGTTGCCGGCTTCCTCGAGGCGGTCAACTTCAAGGAAGGGCAGAAGGTAACGGCAGGCACCCAGCTCTATCAGGTCGAGGACGGCGCCTACCGCGCGGCCGTGCAGGAGATCGTCGGTTCGATCGAAGCCGCCGAGGCGCAGCGGGATCTGGCAGTGCTCGAGCAGGAGCGTGCCAAGCAGCTGATCGCGACCAATACGATCTCGCAGGCCAAGGTCGATACCGCCAATGCCGAAGTCAAGAAGGCTGAGGCCGAGCTCGTCAGGTTGAAGGGTAGCAAGGAGAGTGCCGACCTCAACCTCTCCTACACCAAGATCATCGCACCCTTCGAAGGGGTGCTGGGCCTGACCTCTGCCGACGTCGGCGCCCTGGTCGGTCCGGATGCCGGCCCGCTCGTCACCTTGACGAAACTCGACCCGATCTATGTGGAGTTTCCCGTCTCGACGGCACTGCTCCTGACCTACCGCGAGCGCGTTCAGAAGGGCGTGACGCATGGGGGCGCCAATGTCGGCCTGACCTTGCCGAACGGAACGGAATATGCGCTGAAAGGCACGATCGATTTCATCTCCAGTACGGTCGCGCAAGGGACGGACACGGTCACCGTGCGCGCCGTGTTCGACAACCCGAACGCGCTCCTGCTCGACGGAACGCTGGTGCGGGTCATGCTTGAACAATCCGACAAGCAGGACGTGTTGGCCGTTCCGCAGCAGGCGGTGCAGCGCGACCAGCAGGGCGCCTTCGTCATGGTTGTCGATGCCGCGTCCAAGGTCGAACTGCGTCGTATCGACGTCGACCGTTCTGCTCGCGGCCTGTCAGTCGTCAGCAAAGGGCTGAAGGAGGGCGAAAACGTCATCACCGAAGGTGTCGGCAAGGTGAGGCCGGGCATCACGGTTGACGCGGCACCGGCTGCGGGTGGCTGAACATGATCTCTGAAATCTTCATCGATCGCCCGCGCTTCGCCGCCGTCATCTCGATCGTTCTGACGCTCGCCGGCCTGATCGCGCTGACCCGATTGCCGATCGCCCAGTTTCCCGACATCGTTCCGCCGCAGGTAAGCGTCACCGCGAGCTATCCCGGCGCTGGCGCCGAGGTGGTCGAAACCACCGTCGCCCAGCCGATCGAGAGCAAGATCGTCGGCGTCGACGACATGCTCTACATGAAATCGACGAGCGGCGCCGACGGCTCCTACACATTGACCGTGACTTTCGCGGTCGGCACCGACCCCGACATCGCCACCGTCAACGTGCAGAACCGCGTGTCGCTGGCCGAGGCGGGGCTGCCGGCGGAGGTCAAGCAGACCGGCGTCAGCGTGCGCAAGAAATCGTCGGCGCTGATGCAGGTGATCACCATCTACGGCAAGGAAGGCAGCGACTTCGATTCGTTGTTCCTGTCGAACTACGCGACGATCAACCTGCTCGACACGGTCAAGCGGACGCCGGGTGTCGGCGATGCCTCGCTGTTCGGCGCGCAGGACTACGCCATGCGCATCGTGCTCGACATCGACAGGCTGACCAATCTGGGCCTGACGCCGACCGATGTGATCAACGCACTGAAAGCGCAGAACGTTCAGGCGGCGATCGGCCGGATCGGCGCGCAGCCGATGACCGACGACCCGCTGTTTCAGCTCAACCTGCAGACCCAGGGCCGCCTCACCGATCCCGCACAATTCGAAGACGTGGTGTTGAGGGCCGAGCCGGACGGCTCGTTCGTGCGCATCCGCGATATCGCCCGGGTCGAACTGGGTGCTGCGAGTTCCGACAGCAACGCCCGCTTCAATGGCAAACCGGTGGCAATGATCGGCACCTACCAGGCACCGGGCGCCAACGCGCTTGCCGCCGCCGAGGGCGTCAATCAGGCTCTGGAGCGATTGTCCCGTTCGTTTCCCGACGGGCTTACCTACTCCATCTCCTATGACACCACCCAGTTCGTCGAGGCGAGCGTCGACAACGTCGTGCATACGTTGCTCGAAGCCTTCGTTCTGGTCATCATCGTCGTCTTCCTGTTCCTCGGCAATGTCAGGGCGACGTTGATCCCCCTGATCGCCGTGCCGGTCGCGCTGATCGGCACCTTCGCGGTCATCCTGGCCATGGGCTTCTCGCTGAACACCATCTCGTTGCTGGCGATGGTCCTGGCGATCGGCATCGTCGTCGACGACGCGATCGTCGTCGTCGAAAACATCGAGCGGGTGATGGAGGAAAACCCCGGCATGCTGGCTCCCGAGGCAGCCCGGCTTGCCATGGGCGAGATCACCGGGGCGATCGTCGCCATCACGCTGGTGCTTCTGTCGGTGTTCGTGCCCGTCGCATTCATTCCCGGATTGAGCGGGCAGTTGTTCCAGCAGTTCGCCGTCGCGGTGTCCGTGTCGATGGTGATCTCGGCGATCAACGCGCTCACCCTGAGCCCGGCGCTCTGCTCGATCCTGCTGAAGCCGCATCACGGACCCAAACGCGGCATCCTCGGCTGGATCTCGCGGCGGATCGACAACGGCCGCGACGGTTATGTCCATGTGGCCGGGCATATCGCCCGCCGTGCGGTTCTCGGGCTCGTGCTTCTGGCCGTTGCGATCGCGGCGAGCGGCTGGCTCTTCCGCATCGTGCCAACGGGCTTTCTGCCGAGCGAAGACCAGGGCGCCTACTTCACCGAAATCAGATTGCCGGAGGGAGCGTCCTACAACCGCACCGACGCGGTCGTGCGCGACGTCGAAAAGATGCTCGCAGGCATCGATGGCGTAGCCGACGTCATTACCGTCACCGGCTACAGCTTCCTCGATGGCCTTTCCAAATCGAACAGCGCCTTTGCCATCGTCACCATGAAGCCCTTCGCCGAGCGGCCCGGCAAGGCGAGTTCCGTCGATGCCGCGGTTGCAACGACCATGGCCAAGGGCGCCACCGTGCGCGGCGCACAGATCTTCGCCTTCAACCTGCCGCCGATCATGGGTCTCGGCACCGGTTCCGGCTTCGAATACCAGCTGCTTGATCTTCAGGGCCGATCGCCGGCGGACCTTGCGGCAACGGCCGGCGGCCTGATCGTCGCTGCCAACCAGAACCCGCTGCTCGGGCCGACCTTCACCACCTATTCCGCGAGCGCGCCGCAGCTCTATCTCGATCTCGACCGGGACCGTCTGCAGGCACTCGGCGTCTCGGTAAGCGACCTCTTCACCACGCTCCAGGGCACGCTCGGGTCGTTCTACGTCAACGACTTCAACCTGTTCGGACGCAGCTGGAAGGTCAACATGCAGGCGGCACAGGCCGACCGGGCCTCGGTCGACGACATTTCCCGGCTGCACGTGCGCAACGCCTCTGGCGGCATGGTGCCGGTCGCCTCCGTCGCCCGCGTCGAATATGTCATCGGGCCGCAATCGATCGTCCGCTACAACAATTATCGCTCGATCACGCTCAACGGTCAGCCCGCAGCCGGCGTGTCGTCCGGCGAGGCGCTGGCCGCGATGGAAGCGCTGTCGGCCACCACGCTACCGCCCGGCTACAGCTACGAATGGACGGGCACCGCTTTGCAGGAGCTTGAGGCTGCCGGGCAGACAACGGTGATCCTCGCGCTCGCGGTGCTGTTTGCCTACCTGTTCCTCGTCGCACTCTATGAAAGCTGGACGATCCCGGTTCCCGTGCTGTTGTCGGTGGCGGTCGGCGTCGCAGGCGCCCTCGTCTCGGTTCTGATCGCGGGCCTCTCCTTCGACATCTACGCCCAGATCGGCCTCGTCGTGCTGATCGCGCTCGCCTCCAAGAACGCGATCCTGATCGTCGAATTCGCCAAGTTCCACCGGGAGAAGGGTGCAGGCATCGTCGAGGCGGCGATGGAAGGCGCCCGCGCCCGCTTCCGTGCCGTGATGATGACGAGCTTCGCCTTCATCGTTGGCCTCGTTCCGCTGGTGACGGCGCAAGGGGCCGGCATGCTGAGCCGTCGTGCCGTCGGCACCGGAGTGGCGGGCGGCATGCTTGCCGCTTCGCTCATCGGCATTTTCATCATCCCGGCGCTCTATGTCGTCTTCCAGTGGCTGCGCGAGCGCGGCCACAAGCTCGCCGGACTTTCGACCACGGGCGGCGTCCATCCATCGGCCGCAATGGCCGGCGCCGAAGCGCATGTTGCCGCCGATAGCCAAGAGGAGGCCCGGCGCGCCGCCGTCGAACCAAGCGGTCCCTGACGCGGGCCCGCTGTCACACGCGCTTCAAGAAAGGCCGCTATGCGGTTTGCCCATCTGTGGCACGGCGCCTGCAGTTCCGCAGGCGCCAGACCGCAACTTGACAGCCAGTGCGAAACGGCGGCAAAGTTCCGGCATGGGGTCGCGATCACCCCACGAGGCGACAGCCGAAGTATCGCGTCCAATCAACCGCTCAGACGGAGGACGCGTGATGCCGTCACCTCTCGAAATTTCCCCTGAAAAGCTAGTGCGCCTCATCGGTACGCCGAAATGCCCTTCGCTGATCGACGTCAGGACCGACGGGGATTTCGATGCGGATCCGCGGTTTATCCCCGGATCGCTCAGACGCGATTACAGGCTTGTCGAGGACTGGGCCGGCGAATTTGCCGGGCGGTCCGCCGTCGTCATTTGCCAGCGCGGCCGGAAGCTGAGCCACGGGGTCGCTGCCTGGCTGCGCCACGCGCGCATTCCCGCCGATGTGCTCGAGGGCGGCTTCGAGGCCTGGGCGGAAGCCGGGCTTTCAGCGGTTCCCGCCTCCGCCCTGCCGAAGCGCCAGCCGAATGGACACACGCTCTGGGTCACGCGTGCGCGCCCGAAAATCGACCGCATCGCCTGCCCCTGGCTCATCAGGCGCTTCGTCGATCCCGATGCGGTCTTCCTGTTCGTGGCCCCGTCCGAAGTCGAAGCGGTGGCCGACCGCTTCGACGCGACGCCTTTCGACATCGACGCCCCGATCCGCTGGAGCCATCGCGGCGAGCGCTGCACCTTCGACGTGATGGTCGAGGACTTCGGGCTTCAGACCGAGCCGATGCTGCAGCTTGCGACCATCGTGCGCGGCGCAGATACTTCGCGCCCCGACCTTGCCCCCGAAGTCGCTGGACTGCTCGCGGCTTCGCTCGGGCTATCGCGCATGTATGCCGACGACCACGAGCAGTTGCAGGCGGGCATGCTGCTCTATGACGCCTTCTATCGCTGGTGCCGCGATGCCACCGGCGAAACGCACAACTGGCCCTCGGCAAAAAAGGGGGCATGACATGACTGACGTTGTCCACACGCCCGACGCCGGCAGGGCGTCGGCACCCCACGATCACGGCATTCCTTTTGCGGAAGCACTGCTGGTGTGGATGCGGATCGCCGCCTTGAGCTTCGGCGGCCCGGCGGGCCAGATCGCGGTGATGCACCGCGTCCTCGTCGACGAAAAGCGCTGGATCGGCGAGCACCGGTTTCTGCATGCGCTCAACTATTGCATGCTGTTGCCAGGCCCCGAGGCGCAGCAGTTGGCGATCTATATCGGCTGGCTGTTGCATCGCACCGCGGGCGGGCTGGTTGCCGGCATCCTGTTCGTGCTGCCAGGTTTTGTCGCCATCCTGGGCTTGAGCTACGTCTATGTCGCCTTCGGCGATGTCGCCCTGATCGAGGGGCTGTTCTTCGGGCTGAAGGCGGCCGTGCTTGCCGTCGTGATCCAGGCGGTTTTCCGGATCGGCAGCCGGGCGCTCAAGAACAGGCTGATGATCGGCATTGCGGCCGCAGCCTTCGTCGCGATCTTCTTCTTGCGCGTTCCCTTCCCGCTGATCATCCTTGCGGCTGGCATTGTCGGCTATATCGGCGGACGCCTGGGCTCGCCGCTCTTTCGCATCGGCGGCGGACATGGCAAGGCCAGCGGAGCCGTGCTCGACGACGCGGAGTCGGCGCTCGGGGAGGAAACACCGGCGCATGCCCGTCCCAACCTCGCCTGGTCGCTCAAGGTTTCTGCGGCATTTCTCGCTCTCTGGCTCGCGCCACTCGCACTGCTGTTTACGCTGCTCGGATCGGGGAATGTGTTTACCGAGATCGGCTGGTTCTTCAGCAAAATGGCCGTCGTCACCTTCGGTGGCGCCTATGCGGTGCTCGCCTATGTCGCTCAGGAAGCCGTGCAGCATTACGGCTGGCTCAGGCCCGGCGAAATGCTCGACGGCCTCGGCATGGCGGAAACGACGCCTGGCCCCTTGATCATGGTCGTGCAGTTCGTCGGGTTCATGGGCGCCTATCGCGATCCGGGTCTGCTCTCGCCCATGACGGCGGCGACGCTTGCAGCGTTGCTGACGACCTGGGTGACCTTCGTGCCCTGCTTTCTCTGGATCTTTCTCGGAGCGCCCTTCATCGAAAGGCTCCGGGGCAATGTCGCACTGACCGGCGCCATGTCGGCCATCACAGCCGCCGTCGTCGGGGTCATCCTCAACCTTGCGGTCTGGTTCGGCCTTCACACCCTGTTCTCGCAGGTCGTTGCGTGGGATGTCGGCGGCATGACGCTCGATATGCCCGTTCCCGGCTCGCTGGTCTGGCCGTCACTGCTGCTCACACTTGCGGCTGCAATGGCGATCTTCCGCTTCAAGACCTCGGTGATCGCGACGCTGCTCGCCTCGGCGCTGGCTGGAATGGCGTGGAGGCTGATCGGCGCGTAGGATTGCAATGATCAGGCGGCAAAACTGCCGGCAGAGGGCATGTTGACGTCGCCCCAGTTCTTCAGCGCAAGGATGACCGGCTCGAGCGTACGGCCTCGCTCCGAGAGATCGTAGTCGACCCTCGGCGGGACCTGGGCAAAAACCGTGCGCGTGATCAGGCCGTCGGCCTCGAGCTCGCGCAACTGGTTCGTCAGCATGCGCTGCGTCACGTTCGGAAGTTTCCGGCGGATTTCGTTGAAGCGCAGGGTGCCGGACATCAGGTGGTAGAGCACCACGCCCTTCCACTTGCCGTCGATCAGGCTGAGGGTCGCCTCCACGGCGCATCCCGGGCTGCAATCGAAACGGTCGTGGCGCGTGCGTCCCATCCAATGGTATCCTTTTCGACACTATGGGCATTAAATGTGCGTTCTTGCGATATCCTATCATAGTGCGCATCTTGGTTGTGTTCAACCGATGGAGAATTCAATGCGAGCCGTAGCCTACCAGGTCCCCCAACCGATCGAAGCCGAGATGTCTCTGGTCGATGTCGACTTGCCGCGCCCAGAGCCGACCGGCCGGGACATTCTCGTCGAGGTCAAGGCGATCTCGGTCAACCCGGTCGACACCAAGATCCGCCGTGGCGCAAAGCCCGAAGCCGGACAGTGGAAGGTTCTCGGCTGGGATGCCGCCGGCATTGTCAGCGCCGTTGGACCCGAGGCCACGATCTTCAAACCGGGCGACGCGGTCTTTTATGCCGGCGCGATCAACCGCCAGGGCACCAACGCCGAATTTCATCTGGTCGACGAGCGGATCGTCGGCAGCAAGCCAAAGTCGCTGGATTTTTCCGCCGCGGCGGCCCTGCCGCTGACATCGATCACCGCGTGGGAAATGCTGTTCGATCGGCTTGACGTCAACAGGCCGGTTCCGGGCGCCGCCAACGCCATCGTCATCATCGGTGGCGCCGGCGGCGTCGGCTCGATCGCCATCCAGATCGCGCGTGCGCTGACGGACCTCACCGTGATCGCGACCGCCTCACGTCCTGAAACCGTCGAATGGGTGAAGTCGCTCGGCGCCCACCATGTCATCGACCACCGCCAGCCGCTCGCCGAACAGATCGAGGCGCTTGCAATTGGCCAGCCCGGCTTCGTCTTTTCCACCACCAACACCGACGATCATATCGGCGAGATCGTCGAGCTGTTGGCGCCCCAGGGCCGTTTCGGCCTGATCGACGACCCCAAGCAGCTCGATGCTCTGCCGCTCAAGCGCAAGAGCCTCTCGCTCCATTGGGAGCTGATGTTCACCCGCTCGCTGTTTGCGACGGCAGACATCGAGAAACAGCACGCCTTGCTCAACAGCGTGTCGGAGCTGGTCGATGCCGGCAAGATCAGGTCCACCCTCAACGACGACTTCGGGACGATCAATGCGGAAAACCTCAAGCGCGCGCACGCGCTAATCGAATCGGGCAGGGCCAAGGGCAAGATCGTCCTTTCAGGCTTCTAGACGGGCAGGGGGCGCTTCCGCCCCCTCCCCTCCTGCACCCACCAAGCCTGCCGCCGCACCGTTCCACCGGGTCGGCAGCGGCCGGCATCTGCGAGGCATTCCAATGAAAACCGAGGCACGGACGCGGTCGTAACGACCACGGCTCTGGCCGATGCCGGCATGCCACTCACGTCTCCCCCATTTCACGTCGACCGAAAGATACCGTGATGACACATCCATCCGAAAAGCTGATCTCACTGGCGATCCTTGCCGCCCGGCCGGGTAAACGCGATGCCCTGCGTGACGGGCTGATGGCCCTGATCGAGCCGACCCGCAACGAGCCCGGTTGCCTGGACTACGTCCTGTTCGAGATGAAGGACGAGCCTGGAACCTTCTACATGCGCGAGGCCTTCACCAGCCGGGCCGCCCTCGACGCGCACTTTCAGACGCCGCATTTCCAGGCTTTTGCCGCGACCGTGGATGATCTGCTCGCCCGTCCGTTGCAACTGGTGTTCCTCGACCAGATTTCATCCTGAGCACGGATCGAGCCTGCCTTTCGCCGGGTCGTGCCCGGTGAACTCAATCGCGCGCCCGGGCATGTCACGCCTCCGTCACGCGCAAAGCGAGCACAGGTATGTTACGTACACTCCACTCGCAGCGGCCCGAGGGTTTTTCGTCAATCGCCGCAGGGTTTGAGTAAGATCATGCAACGATATCTTTTTCACATCCAACTGGCAGGCAGCACAAGCCGCGACAAGATCGGCACGCTGCTGGCCAGCGATAACCAGGCGGTCGAACATGGCCGTCTGGTTGCCGACGAAATCGCCGAAGACGACGACTATCGCGGCGTTATCGTCGCGGTGGAAAACGCCGATGGCCGTCTGCTGGCAAGGCTGACGGCTTCCAGGACCATGCCGCCCTGGCTGATCGCGACATCGAAGTTCGAGCATGCCTGGGCAGAAATGAGAATTGATTTCAGTAAATTGTAATCTGAATTTTTCAGTACGAACACTTTGAGCATCCGGCCGGGCGATCAGCCCGCCCCAGAGGAAGAGGCATCGGCGATGCCTCTTCCTCTGTTATTTTGTCAGTCTTGTCTTGTCGTTCTGTCAGAAGGTCGCCTTTGCACTCAGGATGAAGGCACGGCCGGGCTCATAGAGCGGCGTGACGGTGCCAAATTCCTGACCATAGGTGGCGCGCGCCGAATAGGTCTCGTCGAAGATGTTCTTGATCTCCGCGCGCAGCGTCAGATTGCTGTGGCTCGGCGGCTGGTACTCGACGAAGGTGTTGAACACCTTGTAGCCTTCGAGCGTCGGCGTCCCGGCCGCGACATCATCATTGTCGAGCGCAATCTCCACGTCGCCGCCGACAGTCACACCCCAATCCATAAATGTGTGGGCGGCCAGCAGCGTGATGAACTGGCCGGCAGGGGCCGCAAGATAGATGCCGGTATCGGAGTCCGCCGGCTGCCCGTCGATCGACACGTCGACATTGGCATATTTGACCTTGAAGTAGCCATCGCCCCATTCATATCCGGCACCGACTTCGAAGCCTTTCGAGCGGACGTCATGGTTCTCGGTCGCCCTCGCGGCCGCGTATTTGGCGGTTCGCGCATCGTCGATATCGGTGCGGAAGAGACTGCCTTCGAGCGTGAAGCCATCGTGTTTGGCGACAAGCCCGAAGGCGTAATTGTCCGCCGTGACCGGCTCCGGACCCGTTCCGTAGTTCCAGTTCGGGTTCATGATGAAGTTTTCGGCCAGCGGCACACCGGCCCAGACACGGGAATAGCCGGCTTTGGCGATCAAAAGGTCCTCGATCAGGTCATATTCGCCCGAGACGTTGCCGCTGAAGCCGGAATTGTCCCACTTCTCGTTTCTGGTCCCGGTAAACCATTGCTGGTCGCCGCGCACGCCGAAGGATAGACGCGTGCGCTCCCATGGCTCGAGCCGCGCTGCGCATAGATGCCGACGTTGCGCGCCCGCTCCGTCGAGGCATCGTATGGATCTTCAAGCTCGGCCTTGTCGTTGTAGAAGTCGAAACCGGCGGTGATGCTGCCGATGTCGAAGTTGAACTTGTTCTCGACCTTGCCGTTGAAGCTGCCGGTCTCGCCGGCACCGGGATAGGGAACCGATACCGTGCTCGGCGCCACAGGCCGCGGGAAGATCGGGATTTCGAGCCGCGTCGAGCTGTAAGCCAGAACCACGGTCGGATCCCACCAGCCCTCGGGCGTGCTGTCGGTGTAGGAAAACACCGTGTTCTGCCGGTCGAGCGTGTAGTCGCGCACGCGCGGCTCCCACGGCGGACGGCCGCTGATGAAGCCGGTATTGGCGCGGAACGGCCGGGGAGCGTCGTCGTAGACACGCTCATGGCTGAGCTCGAAACGGTCGCCGCTCTCGAACTCGTATGCCACCTTGCCGAGCCCGCTCAAGAGGTCGGTTCGCGTGCCTTCGACGATGCTGCCGGTTCCCGACTTGAACTCGTCACCCTTGGCGAAGTTGAAGTAGCCGAGAAATTCGAACCCTTCTTGCATGCCATAGGCGGAAAGGCCGGTCTGGAACGTCTTGCTGTTGAAATTGTAGTTGGAGCTGACGAAGCCGCCATAACCATCGCCGTCGAGCAGGTCGCGGGCATCCTTGGTCTGGTAGGCAATGGCGCCGCCGAGCGCGCCAGGCCCCGCATCGGCAGGCGCAATGCCCGCATCGACGCGCACGGCCTTGAGCAGGCTCGGATCGATCAGGTTGGTGGCGTTGTGATGGAAGACCTTGTTGTTCTGCCGGCCGCCATCCATGGTCACGGCGAGATTGTTCTCTTCGATGCCGTGGACATAGACCTTCTGCGACATCGGCAGCGAGCTGCCGACCGCGATGCCCGGCTCGCCGCGAAAGACGTCGGCGATGTTGGCGGGGTTTCGCTGTTGGAGCTCCTTCTCGCCAATGACGATTTCCCCGACACCCAGCGCATCGCCGAAGACCGATATCGGATCGAGCGACGTGGAGCCGTCCGCCGGCGTGACGGCCGCGCCGCCGCCCGCAGCCCCGATCACCGCCGTGCGGCCGGCGGTGATACGGTAGTCGATGCCCGTCCCCGCAAGCATCCGCGCCAGCGCCTCTTCCGGCGCGTAGGTGCCGACGACGGCCCTGGACATGACCCCGCGCGAGGCGGACGCGGCCAGCGTCACCTGCAGGCCCGATTGACGCCCGAAGAGATTGAGCGCGTCGGCCAGCGGTTGAGCCGGCACGTTGAAGCTGCGCGCGGCGCTCGCCTTGGAAGCCGTGGCCTGCGCCAGTGCCGGGCTCGGCCAAGGCAGCGTCGATGCGAGGCAGATCGTCATTGCCGTCGTTGCCATCAGCCGCCTTGCCGGACGCCCGCCGTCGCTGTCCCATTTCAAACGACGAAATTCCTTGCGGCCTTGCGATATGCACATTGTATTCTCGTCTCCTTGAACAGCACTCCGTTGCCGAGCGCTTTTCAACAAAGACGAGGGTCTCGATATTTTTTCTCAGAAATATTGAATATAATTCCCGGGCTTTTCAGTATTGCGAAAGAATACGCCCGTAGGTTGAAAACTCCCTGACGCGACCACCGTAGGGCTCGACCAGGGCTTTCAATGCATTGTCTGGATCGGTGAGATCGTAGAGGCCGGTGACCTTCAGGCCGGCGAGCTTGCGATCCGGAACTGCGATCCATGCCGAATGATAGCGCTGGAGTTGTTCGGCGACCGTGCCGATCGAGGCGTCCTTGACGAAGATCCGCCCACTGCGCCAGGCCGCGACCTGATCCGGCTGGATGGTGTTGCGGATCACGCCACCATCGTTCGTATTCACCACCGCCATCTCGCCGGGCAGCAGCCTGAAATCCGGCGTGCGCCTTGCCTCGCCGACCGATACCTGGACAACGCCTCTTTCCAGCTCGACGGTGGTTTCCTCATGCGCAAGCCTGATATCGAAGGCCGTGCCGACGACAACCACTCTGACACCGCCCGCCTCGACGGTGAACGGGCGCGCAGCATCGTGTGCGACATCGAAGAACGCTTCACCGGAGAGCAGGGTGACGTGCCGCCCCGACGCCGTCATCTCGGTCTTGATCGCGCTGTCGCCACCCAGTTCGATAACCGTTCCATCGTCCAGCGCTACCCGCGCATTCTGGCCCGCTGCGGTGATGTGATCCGCCTGAAGGCGGATCAGGAGCGAGGGACCGGCCAGAACGAGAAGCAGGGTTGCGGCCATCGCGGCGGCGACGGCCATGGCCGGGCGACGCCAGCTCCGCCTGCGGATGGCAACGACATTGCCACGCGGCGCGTCGGCCCACAGATGCTCATAGGCGGGCACCGTTTCGCCCATGAGCTGCCAGGTGCGCAGCGCGTATTGCCAGGCCCGCCGGTGGTCGTCGGACTGACGCAACCAGCGCTCGAAGTCAGCGGCAAGCTCGGGACAGCTGGGTTCAGCCTTCAGCCGCAGAAACCAGGCCATGGCATCTTCCAGGGTAGCGGTTGCGATTTCCTGATCTTGGGTCAATGACTTCCTACGCCGGTCTGGCCTCTTGCGAGGCACTTCTACCCGAACAATCCCTCTTTTGACAAAGACGATTAGCGCGCCGTTTTTTTTCAGCGCGCAACGACTTAGGTCGGATTGACCAGAAGCGCCGTAGCAATCTTCGTCATCGCCGCCGCAACGTAGCGATGTGCGCTGGCCGTCGAGATGTTCAGATGCGATGCCACTTCCTCGAGCGTGTACCCACCGAAGCGGTGCATTTCGACCGCGATACGCGCCTCGACCGGCAGTTCGGAGAGGATCTGCGAGATCCGGCGAACGTCATCGCACAGCAACGTCTGCTGTTCAGGGGTCGGGATGTCGGCCGGCACCGACCAGAATGGGACATCGTCCTGGTGACCGACCGCAGTGATCTTCCGCCGCCGCAAGACGTCGAGCGACAGGTTCCTCACGGTCCGATAGAGGTAGGCAAGGAGTTGCCCCTTGGTGATCGATCGGGTGCTTGAGGGCAGAAAACGGACGAAAGCATCCTGGACGATGTCTTCGGCAGCGTCACGGGACCCGAGCAGGCGCACCGCATAGGCAACAAGCGCCGGACGGTGGGCAATAAAGATATCGACGCGCGTTTCGGATTGGGTCTCGGTCGTCATGGGATCCTGGCCGGGAGCGGGTTCGTCCACGCGCATTGCTTTGCGCGGACGGCCGTAAAATTGAAAACATGCCTATAATAGTCAAGTTTAAAATTCAGCCCGATGCCAACTTTTCCCATTGAAGCCGCGAGTGTGTCCCGCGCGCCGCCAGTAATTAAGAGCCGGAAATGCCGATGTTATCCGTTCGAACGGCGAACGATCAGCTCCGCAGCGCCGTCTTGAGGGTATCGCCGCTGACGAGGAGGACTTTCCTGGCTGCGTCTTCCGCCAGCGCCGCCCAATGGTTTCTGATCGTCGTCGCCATCTGCACCCAGGCCCGATCGACGCCATTCAACTCAAGTGCGGCGATCAGCGCGTCCAGCCGTTCGACGCAAGCGGCGATGTTGACGTGCAGTCGCGACGCCTGATCGAGAGTCATGGCCGGATGCCCGAGCAGCTTTGGAACTGTCGTCGCCGCCATTTTCACGCGCTCGTCTTCTTCGATCAACGATCGCTGCCACGCTTCGCACATATACGCCCCCCCACACGCTCGCACATGGCAGGATCGGCTCCCGCCCCACAACAGCCCATCAGGCAGAGCCGACGCCCGCACCGCGAAACATCGGTCGCTCGGGAGCCGGTTCGCCTTACTGATCCCTGGAGCGGGCGACACTGCTCATTGCGCGGTGCCGCCGTAAGGGTCGTCGCGTCACACCAGGGTGATCCGGTCGCGGCCCGTGCGCTTGGATTGATAAAGGCCATCATCCGCACGGCGCAGCACGTCACCAATCGACGTATCCGAATGCAGGATTTCAGTCAGACCGCCGCTGATCGTCGCGGCAAACGCCAAGGTTCTCCGCAGCTCCGCTGTGATCTTCTGGCGGAGCCGGTTTGCGATGCCTTCGCCTTCCAAACGGGTCGTTCCGGGCATCAGCACGACGAATTCGTCGCCGCCGAGACGCGCCAGAACGTCGCCAGAGCGCAGTGCGCGCCGGCACACGGTGGCAATCGTCGCCAGCAGTTCATCACCGACGGAGTGTCCGAATTCGTCATTGGCTGCCTTGAAGTTGTCGACGTCGAACATCAGCAGGGACGTTGGAACGCGGCTGCCAGCCGAAAGGCCGAACTCGACCGCAAGCACGTCGAGCAGCTTTCGCCGGTTGTAGATCCCGGTTAGCGGGTCGGTCTCGCTTTGAAGGCGCAGTTGATGTTCGATGGCATTCTTTTCGGTGATATTGCTGGCGACCCAGACGACGGCGTCTTCGTCGTCGACCGGAAAGTCGAGCGCCTGCACCCGCCCTTCGAACCAGATCGGGTGGTCGGGGCCCGTCTTTTCCAGGCCTTTGACATCGCTGCCGGCGAGGCTGTACTCGACAATGTGAAGCGCGCCCGACGAGAGCGCCTTCCCGATCTCGCGGACGAACCATTGCGCCTTGTCCTGCGCAAGCACGTCAAAGACGTTCTGGCCGACCAGATTGCTGCCGTCGTGGTAGTAGCGGTGATCGGCCCCACCGAACAGCGCCGCATAGCGTCCGCTGCGCGTCAAAATGAAAGCTGGGTCGGGCAGCGCTGCGAGGATGAGACTAAGCTGAGCGCGTGAGAAGCGCGCCTCGTTCATCGATGGTAGATCTGCGCAGATAGGACTAGGCGATACGCTCATGACGATGGCATCCAGGCATTTTCGTCGTCCTTCCGTCTCGCCGACGCGGGACTGAGGGAGAAACGGCATCCAATTCACTCGAGGCGATGCTGTCGCAAAAACCCTTCCAAATATTCAATATTTCTAAGTTAACCGCCCCGCCGGCAACAGTCGACCCAGGCGACACCAGAAAACGTGCCTGATCGAACCAATATTCACGTTCGCCGGCAAGGACAGCGAACCATGGGTCGGGGGCACTTGGCAATCCGGTCGAATCCGTAGATCCCGATGGGCAGGCGCGCGCGGCGACATCGACGGTGGCGCTGACGAACGCGAACTGCACTGCGGAGGGAACCGACACATGCTACGCTGGGGAATTCTTGGGACGAGCTTCATCTCCGACACCATGGCCGAAGCCATTGTCGGAAGCGATGGTTCGCGCATCGAAGCAGTCGCCGGGCGCGATCCGCAGCGCCTGTCGGGCTTCGCGGCGAGATACGGGGTTGCCAAGCACTACTCCGGTTTCGACGCGCTGCTCGACGACCCTGAGATCGATGTCGTCTATGTCGGCCTGCCCAACAACATGCACCATCAGGCGGTCATCCGGGCAGCGGAAAAGGGCAAGGCGATTCTGTCGGAGAAATCGCTGACGACGACGATGGCCGATGCAGACGCCCTGGCCCAGGCAGTGCGCGACAACGACATCTTCTTTCTCGAGGGCCTGATGTATCTCTGCCATCCGCTGATGGCCAGGGTCGGTGACATCCTGCGCTCCGGCCGGCTCGGCGCGATCCGTTCGGTCTCGGGCCTCTACGCCGCCGATATCTGGAAGTTCGTCAATCCGCACGGCGGCGGTACCATCTTCAATCTCGGCTGTTACCCCGCCTCGCTGCTGCATTTCGTGATCCAGACCGGCTGCGGCCCGGACGCCTTTGCCAAACGCACCGTCAGTGCGTTTGGAAACCCCTCGACGCATGACGGCAATATCTGCGATGCAAGCCTTTCGGTTCGCTTCGACAACGGCGTGCTCGCCACGCTGCAATCGACCGACAGCTTCGGCATGGCGCATGCCTTTTCCGTCCACGGGGAACGCGGATCGCTGCGGTTCGTGAGCAACCCGTGGCTGCCGATCGCGGGCGAAAACCGGCTGGAGATCTCCACTTATGGCGAGGCGCCCGAGGAGATCGTCGTTCTTTCCGATCACGACGCCTTCGGCCATCAGGTGCGGCTGCTGGAGACGTGCCTGAAGGCCGGCTGGAAGGAAGCGCCGCGCCCGGCGCCGCGGCTCGCCGATTCGCTCGAAATCATGTCGCTGCTGTCCGCCTGGGATCAGCAGGCGCGATTGTCCGTCGGCGCAAGCGTCTCCGGGCGCTCCGGCTGATCGACCTCGCGTGGCGGAGGCCGCCCGTTTGCGGCCATGCGGCAGCCGGCGAACCGGGTCACCAAAAATGATTGTCGGCGCGGCGTAGGACAACGTTCCAAACCGTGCGGTTTGTGCGTAACACTGGAACACCGCGCGAGGGGCGCGCGGCTTTCTTGGGGGAATTATGAAGAGATTGTTGCTCATCGCTGCGCTGTTTCTCGGCGCAGCCGCAGTCGGACATGCCCAGACCGTCAATGCCGGAAAATACACCGTCGAAGGCACGAACCTCGACGGATCCAGCTATTCCGGCACGGCGGAAATCACGCTGGCCAGCGAAACGACCTGCGTCATCGAATGGGATACCGCCGGCGTGAAGTCGACCGGTGTGTGCATGCTCAACGGCGATGCCTTTGCCGCAGCCTACGTGCTCGGCGATGCTCTTGGCCTCATCGTCTACAAGGTCAACGGCGACGGTTCGCTGGAGGGCACCTGGACGATCACCGGCAAGGATGGCAGCGGCACCGAGACACTCACCGAAGCGAAATAGCCGTCGCCAAGCCGCGACCGAGCGGCGGACATCGCCGCGCGGTCACCTGGCCAAGCAACACCTGTAACGGCGACCTGCCGTTGCGGGTGTGGCTTTGACGAAAGCAGGCCTAGAGCGCCACCTTGGCGGTCTTTTCCTTGTAGGCTTCCTTCGGGTCGCTGCCGAGAAGCAGCTTGATGCCAGCAAACAGGCTGGTCTCGTTCAACCAGATTTCCGCCTCGCTCGGCTCGAAACGCAGAAGAGCGAGTTGTGGATCGTCCTTTCCACCCTCGTACCAGGCCGCGATGTACTGGTTCCACAACCGCTCGATCACTGCGCGATCGTTGTCGAGGCGAATTGTGCCGTGGACCGTTGCGAACAATTCGTGATCCTTCGATGCGAAGGCGAACATGGCCGGCGTGTCTGCGCTCGCTTTCTGCGCGACGACGGCCGTCCGCACCGTGAAGAACCAGATCGGGCCGTGCTCGTCCTCCACCTGTGCCGTCATCGGGCGCGTGTGGCCATGCTCTGCGTCCGCCAGGCCGAGCATCACGGTCATGTCGGATTTCAATGTCTTCCAGAATTTGCTCTTGAGCTCTTCGGGGCTTGCCAATGTCCTATCTCCTTGACGATCGCGCGCGCCGACGTGGCTCACATCCAACTGCGACGTAAGCGGTCGGACGCGCGGGCCGGTGAAATCAGAGACCAGGGGCCGACATCACGGTCGGCCACCTGGCATGTCCTGATCGACGTGCGGCTAGCGGTTGACGTAGCGCGACCGCTGCTCCTCGATCTGGGTCGGGCTGTAGGGATCGAGTGTCTCGTCGAACCTGCTCCAGCCTTCCTTGTGGTAGGCGGAGCGACGATCTTCGAGATCGACCCAGTTGGAACGCTGCAGGATGGCCTCGGCCTGCGCGACGTCGCTGTCGGCGACCCGCGCCGTCACCAGCGTTCCGCCGCGGCGAACGCCCTCGGCGTAAACATGCGCGTCTTCTTCCGACACGCCGGAATCGGTCAGCGCGCCGATAATGCCACCGACCGCGCCGCCGGCCACCGCGCCCGCGGCCGCACCTGCGGCGGTCGCTGCCAGCCAGCCGGCCGCCACGACCGGCCCCACGCCCGGGATCGCCATCAGCCCGAGGCCGGTCAGCAAGCCGCCAGCGCCGCCGACGGCAGCGCCGAGACCGGCGCCGGTGCCGGCACCGGCTGCAGCGCCTTCGGTGTCATCGACCTTGTATCGCCCCTCGGCATTGCTCGCGACCATGCTGACATCACCGTCGGGGATGCCTGCGGCTTTCAGATCGCGCACGGCCTGTGAAGCTTGTTCATAGGTGTCGAACAGTCCAGAAACAGTTTTCATATCGGTCTTCCTTGAATGCATGTGTTCAGATCGGTTGGCCAACATCAGTTGGCGACGATGTTGCCCTGGTAATCGAGAGCGACATTGACGGGCTTTCCGTCCTTGGTGGCAGTGGCCTGCCAGATGCCCTTGTCATCGAGCTTCAATCCACTGACCGCGGTGTAGCCGCCCTCCTGCAACCGGGCACGGGCCTGCTCTTCGGTGAAGCTGTTGGCACCGGCGACAGGAGCGGTCGGGTTGGTGGTGTCGGGGGTTGCGACAGCCGGCGTTTCCGCCTCAGGCGAGGGCGTCGGACTCTGGGCGTAAACGGCAAAGGTGCTTGCCGCCAGAAAGGCCGTTGCGGCGATCATTCTTTTCATCGTTGTCTCCTTGGTCGGTCATTCATCGATGCTGGGACAACGCGAGTGCTTGATGATGGTTCCTGTCAGCGTGTCGAAGTTTTTCTAAATTATCCAATCAACTGAATATGTTACGACCGAACCACGCACATTCCGGCAGACGTGATGACGCCCGCCGGTCCGGTGACAGCGCCAAGCCAAACGCATGCCGAGCGGGAAGGTTCAGAAAGTCGCCGGCATTCCTTCGCAGGAAGGGTGCACGGCAAAACCGGGGCCAAAACCCGGCGGTTGAACGGCTGTCAGTGCGTACTGCCCTTGCCGTCGGCGGCCGCCGTTGTTGAATGCCGCCAGCGCCCTACTTCCATCGAAATTTCTGTTCGCATCAACATGGGCACCGGAATGGCAAGCAAACGGCAAAGTGACTGGATCCGGAAGGCGGATGCCGAACAGACGCGGGCGAGTTTTCCCGAACTGTTCTTCGACCTCGTCTTCGTTTTTGCGCTGATCCAGCTCGCCCACAAGCTCGCGTCGGATTTCAGCACGACGGCGGTGATCGAAGCGGTGCTTTTGATCCTGGCGGTCTGGTGGGTGTGGATCCACACCACATGGGTCACCAACCTGCTCGACACTGAAAAGGAGCCCGTCCGCCTGCTGCTGTTCGGGCTGATGTTTGCCGGCGTGCTCCTGGCAATTGCGCTGCCCGAAGCATTCGCGGAGCGAGGGCTCGTGTTTGCGGTAATCTATAGCGGCATGCAAATTTGCCGGTCTGCCTTCACGCTCTATGCCTTTCGCCATGCAGATCGGCCGTCGTTCCTGACATTCTTGCGCATCACCGTCTGGATGCTCCTGTCCAGCGCCTTCTGGCTTGCCGGCGGGCTGATGGAACTCGAAGGGCGCCTGGTCCTGTGGACGCTTGCGCTCCTCGTCGAATACGCTTCGCCGGCACTGCGCTACTACGTGCCGTTTCTGGGGCGCTCGCCCGACGAGACGCTGGACGTATCCGGTGCCCACATGGCGGAACGCTGCGCCCTGTTCGTCATCATCTGTCTCGGCGAAACCATCCTGACCACCGGCCGCAACGCCACGGAACACATGACGGATGACATGACTTTCGTGGTGTTCTGCAGTGCCTTCCTCAGCACCGGCTTCATGTGGTGGATCTACTTCCATCACGGCCAGCAGAAGGCAGCCTCCAAGGCAGAGGCGACGTCGCGGCCCGAGACAGTGGCACTCAACCTCTTCACCTATGGTCATCTGCCTGTTGTCGCCGGCATCATCCTGACGGCGGTCGGGGAGGACTTCAGCCTCTCGCACGCCGAAGAGCAAAGTTCTCTCAAATATGCGCTCGCCATGCTCGGCGGGCCTGCGCTGTTCCTTGCCGGCAACATCTGGATCAAGGTTGTCGCCACGCGGCAGTTCCCCGTCTCGCACATCGCCGGGCTGGTGCTGCTCGCCGCCTCGGCGCTACTCGTGCCTTTCTCCCTCAACTACGTCGTTCAGGCGGTGGCGACCGCCGTGCTCCTGATCGTCGCGACGTGGGAGTATGTGGCGTTGCGGCGGCTGTCGGCTGCGACCGCCTGAGGTTACGCGCGACGAAGAGGAACTTAATCGTCACCTGTGCATTCACGTGTGCGCAGATCTGGAGGCACATGTGCAGACACTGACCCGCAAGCGGGATCTTCGAAAGGCCGAGCCTCTCTGGGCAGACACGCCGCGCCATACCGTGCGCACGCAGAGTCGGCTCAGCGCCCACGATGTCGACGTCCTGATCGTCGGCGCAGGGATCAGTGGTGCGTTGATGGCCAACGCGCTCATCGCCCATGATTTGCGCATCCTGATGGTCGACAGGCGAAAGCCGATCAGCGGCAGCAGCATGGCCAGCACCGCCATGATCCAGCACGAACTCGACGTTCCGCTGCACCAGTTGAACCGGACCCTCGGCTCGGCCAGCGCCCGGCGCATCTGGCAACGCTCGGCAAGAGCAGTCGAAAATCTGGCGTCGCTCGTCGATGCCCTGCGCATCCCCTGCCAGTTTGAGCGCAGGAACACGCTGTATCTTTCGGGCTCATCTTACGGTGCGCGCGCACTGCAAGCGGAAGTGAAGGCGCGCGAAGCGGCCAGTCTTGAAGCAACACTACTGACGCAGGCGGAACTGCGCGCGCGGTTCGATATCGATCGCACCGCCGCAATCGAGACCCGGGTCTCGGCCTCGGCCAACCCTGCGCAGTTGACATCAGGCTTTCTCCGGCATGCCCAGGCGAGCGGCATCCCCATCGTCGAGAATGTCGAGATCACCGATATCAGGGAAATCGGCGGTCGAAACGCGGTCGCGACCGCGGACGGCCAGATCATTCTGGCCACCCATGTGGTCTTCTGCACCGGCTACGAGTTTCTGAAATCGGTCGCGAACAAGAACCACGCCATCGTCTCGACCTGGGCTCTGGCAACGGCGCCGCGCCACCCCCGCCCGGACTGGCTGGACGATTATCTCGTCTGGGAAGGCGCGGATCCCTACATCTATTTCCGCTCGACCCGGGACGGCCGCATCATCGTCGGCGGCGAGGACGAGAAAAGCGACGACGCCTTTCAGGATCCGGCCAAACTCAAGTCAAAGTCCGACATTCTGCGACGGAAGCTGTCCGATCTCATCGGCTTCCGCATCGGCGAGCCCGAATACCGCTGGGCCGCCGCTTTCGGCGTCACCGCGCAAGGGCTGCCGATGATCGGGCGTGCGCCCGGCATGCAGAATGTCTTTGCAGCCATGGGCTACGGCGGCAACGGCATCACCTTCAGCCAGATTGCCGCCGAGATCATCTCCTCGGCGATCCTGGGGCATGCAGACCCGGATGCCGCATTGTTTCCGTTCACCACGTGACGAATAGGCGGCCGGCCCCTCCACTGCGGGGCCGGCTTTCATGGTAGCATTTCTGACGCGTTCCAGGGGGAACAGGCTTGGGCAAGGCAATCGATCAAATCCGGGACCTCGGTGCGCCCTCGATGCAGGGCGTGCGTCCGGCCATGCCGACATCGCTGACGCTCGTCGGTGCTGCCGCCGTGCTCTACCTCGCACGCGACGTCTTCCTGCCGATTGCGGTCGCATTGCTCCTGACATTCGCGCTTGCCCCGGTCGTTGCAGCGCTGCGTCGGGTCGGTCTACCAAGGGCATTCGCGGTGATCTCCACCGCATTGATCACCTTTACGCTGATCGGCATTTTCAGCCTGATCGTCGCATTGCAGGTGGCGGAACTCGCCAGGAACCTGCCGGCCTATCAATCCAATATCGTCACCAAGGTGAAGGAATTGAAGGAGGCCGGATCCGAAAACGGCATCATCGACCGTATCGGCAACGTTCTCGAACGCATCAACCGCGAGATTGACCGCCCGACGACGGAAACGCCAACGGATCCGCAGAGCAAGCGGCCGGACCCGTTGCTGGTCGAGATCTATTCGCGCGACAACCCGATTGCGGTGCTGACCAACATCATCGCGCCGCTGATCGGCCCCGTGGCCATGGCCGGCCTCGTCGTGGTCGTCGTCATCTTCATGCTGCTGGAGCGGGAGGATCTGCGCGACCGCTTCATCCGGCTTGCCGGTTTCGGCGACCTGCACCGAACCACCGAGGGTCTTCAGGATGCAGGGACGCGTGTCGGCCACTATCTGCTGATGCAATTGATCGTCAACACCGCCTATGGCCTGCCAGTGGCGATCGGCCTCTGGTTCATCGGCATACCCAACGCGGTGCTCTGGGGGCTTTTGGCAATCGTCCTGCGCTTCGTGCCCTATATCGGGCCTATCATCGCGATGGTGTTGCCGCTGTTCCTGTCGGTGGCAGTGGACAGCGGTTGGTCCATGCTGCTTTGGACCGCCGGCCTGTTCATCGCGATGGAGCTGGTGATCAACAACGTCGTCGAGCCGATGCTCTATGGCTCGAAGACTGGGCTTTCGCCGTTGGCCATTATCGTGTCCGCGATCTTCTGGGCATGGATATGGGGGCCCGTCGGCCTGATCCTGTCGACGCCGCTCACGGTCTGCCTCGTCGTGCTCGGCAAGCATGTGCCGCAGTTCGAGTTTCTGCAGGTGCTTTTCGGCAGCGACCCGGTGCTCGCGCCGCATGCCCGCCTCTATCAGCGGCTTCTGGCCGGCGACCCGGATGAAGCGACGGATCAGGCCGAGGAGATCCTCGAGGAGGAATATCTGCTCGACTATTACGGCGGGGTGGCCATCCCCGCGCTGGCGCTGGCCGAGCAGGATCGCGCCCGCGGCGTGATGAGCGACGAACAGCGGCTGCGGGTCGCGGCAAGCGGCCAGACGCTGGTCTCCAACCTCGAAGACATCGCGATCGAGGAAAGCCGGGACGACGAGGATGAGGACGAGAGGGAGGACGCGGAAGGCGAAGCCGGCAACCAGCCGATTCCGGACGGCGAAGGCATGACGATCCTCTGCGTCGGCGGGCGCGGCGAAATCGATGACGTCTCCGCCGCCATGCTCGCCCAGGTGCTGCGGGCCGAAGGCGCGACGGCCACGGCCGTGAGCTTCAAGGCGATCGAGCCCGCCAGCATTCGCAAACTCGAGACCGATGCGGTCGATACGATCGTCGTCTGCTTTCTCAACCGGGATTCGAACAAGCATGCCCGCTTCGTCGTGCGTCGCCTCAAGCGCCTCCACACAAGGGCAAGGGTCGGCATTGTCATCTGGGATACCTCGACCGACAGAGAAGCCGGCCCGCGCAAGCCCGCAAAGGACGCCGAGCAGGTCCCGGGCGCCGATTTCCTGGCATCGGACATGACAACTGCGGCGATCGAGGCGCTGACGAAGCGGCCGAGCGTGCCGCTTGCAACCGCAGCCAGGACGAAGGCGCGCCGGCGCCTGCTACCGCAAGTGGCCCCCTGAGGCAGGCATTCCGTCGGCCCAGTCAAGCTGCCCAACGGTTCGGACCTTGCCGACGCCACGGCTCCACGCCGGGCCCCCATCACGCCGGCATTCTTGAACGCGGCCCCGCCACGCGGCCACCTCACCGTAAGTCATGAATGACGATCGGATCCTGCCTTACATCGGGAACAGAGCCATTTCTCGCGCGTTGAGTGACGAGGCCAATGCCGGCAATTCCGCCAGGCGGCCACGGAGGATACCCCAATGCAAGGCAAGTTCTTATGCGCAGCCGCCATGGTGCTCGGTCTGGCGACACCCGCCTTTTCGCAAGCCGACGTCGTCTGCGACGAGGCGTCGCTGATGAAGCTCGAAACGGATGTGGGCGCAATCCCGGATGGCGCCAAGAAGATCGAGGCGACAAAGGAGCTTGCAATGGCAAAGGACGCCATGGCGGCCAACGACATGGAAAAATGCAAGTCGCATCTGAGCAACGCGGTCAAGGGCATGGACGCCATGTAACCGCGCCGTCGCCCGGCGCGCACTCGTTGCGAACGCTCAAGGTACGAACAAAAACGCCCGCTCGTTTCCGAGCGGGCGTTTTATGAAACTTAGTCGTCTCAGCCGCGGTTAGCGACCGAAAGCGGCCCGGGCGATCGCCGGGATGTCGGCGCGCTCAATGCCGAGGTCGCGCAGTTCGCGCGAAGACATGCGGCCGAGTTCGGAGACCGTCTGCCGGTACTTGCGCCAGTTGTTGAAAGAGCGTGCTACGTTCATGATGATCCCCTTTCCTTGGGCTTTCGAAGCTCAGCTGCCAGTCCTTGGCGCTTCGTTCGCTTCGATGAGAGGAATATAGGCCAACACCCGCTCCGGCAGTAGCGCCAAGACCTCAGCCCACCCCTGCAAGCCGTGCATGGATCCTTGTTCCCCTGGTGACTGCCGGCGCCCGGAACATTGGGATGGTGTGGCGAGCCGCGTCTGTCGAAGTTGGGTCTTGCCCAACCCCGCCAACGTTTGGCGTCGCGGGGTTGGGCCGTTTTCGTGCCGGGCGCGCGCGCCGGCGGGAGAAACTCAGCGCATCATCGCGGCGACATTGCCGCCGTCGACGGTCAGCACCGCGCCGGTGCTGGTGCGCGCCTTTGCGAGGTGGACGAAGGCGGCTGCGACATCACGGGCCGTGACTTCGCGCTTGACCAGGTTGCCCCGCATGTAGCTCTCGGGTGAAATGCCGCGCGCCTGGCTGCGCTCCTCGATCATCTGGTCGGTCATCAGCCCGGTGCGGATGCGATCGGCATTGACGGCGTTCGACGTGATGCCGTCGGCGCCATGTTCGACGGCGTATTGGCGCATCAGCGCCATCAGTGCCGCCTTCGACGTTCCGTAGGGACCGAAGTCGGGGCCGGGATTGACCGCCTGCTTGGAGACGTTGAAGACCAGCGCGCCGCCGGTTTTCTGCGCTTTCATGATCCTGACGGCGCTGCGGGCGATGTAGTGGTGCCCCCAGAAATTCAGTGCGAAGGCTTTCTGGAAAACGTCCTCGGATACATCCAGCAGAGCGCCCTGGAAGGCGGCACCCGCATTCGAGATGACGATGTCGACGCCGCCGAAATGCCTGGCGACATCGGCAAGCGCCGCGTCGACCGCCTCCGGCCTGGTCACATCGCAGACGAGGCCGATGCCGCCGAGACGAGCGGATTCCTTTTTCAGGGCATCCTCCGCAAGGTCGAGCAGGGCGATTTCAGCACCCTCGGCGTGCAACGCCTCGGCGATCGCGAGCCCCAGGCCACCGGCGCCGCCGGTGACGACGGCAACCTGCCGGCTGAGCGGCTTTTCCGCCTGCTTCGTCAGCTTCACCTGTTCCAGCGACCAGTATTCGATGTCGAACAGATCCTCCTCCGACAGCGCCTCGAAGCTCTCGATACCCTCGGCATTGCGGATGACGGCGATCGTCGCCTCGGCAACATCGGCGCCGACACGGGCGGCCTTCTTCGACGGACCGGCGGCAAACAGGCCGACACCTGCCACGTAAAAGACCCGCGGCATCGGATCGAGCATGCGCTTGATGCCGCCGACGCGGGCGTTGTTGCGCTCGAAATAGGCGCGGTACTCGTCGTTGTAGGCGGCGACGGCGGCGCGCACCTTATCGGCCCAGGCCGCCATGTCGCCGGCAACGGGGGCCGGCAGCGCCACGCCGAAGCGCTTGATGTGGATGACGTGTTCAGGTGTCGCATTGCCGCGATGCACCAGGTCAGCAACATTTTCGGCATTGCAGAAGTCGAGGACCTCGGGACCTGAGCGATGCTCAAGCACAAAGCGGCGCGGGCAGCCTTCGACGCCGCTGTCGATGGCGATCGCGCCACGCAGGACCGGCGCGATTTCGGCGGCCGTTGCGAGCGGCGCTGACGGCTTGACGACGGCAAACGGACGCGGGTTGCCGCGTGCGATGCGACGTTCGGCCTTGTCGATGGCGGCAATCATCTTTTCATAGGATTCGCGCGGATCTTCCGACCAGGTGAAGATGCCGTGCTTCAAGAGGATCATGCCATCAGCGCCCGGATCGGCGCGGAACGCCGCGTCGCAGGCCTTGGCGAGATCGAAGCCGGGCATCACATAGGGGACAATGATCGAATCCGGGAACAGCTCGCGCACCAGATCCTCGCCATGCGACTGGTTGGTCAGAGACACGATCGCATTGGCATGGGTGTGGTCGATGTGGCGGAACGGCAGGTTGGCGTGCAGGATCGCTTCGACCGAGGGGTTCGGCGCTGCGGGATCGATGAGCAACCGACGCTGCAGCATCACCATGTCGTCGTCGCTCAGCTCAGGAAACTTGACCATGGCCTGAAGCGGCTCGAGCCGGACAGCGGGCAGGCCCGCCGGTTCGATCGTGCCCATGTCCCAGCCGCTGCCCTTGACGCAGAGCACGGCGACCTCGGAACCATCCATCTCGGTAAAGGTGGTCTTGACCGAGGTATTCCCGCCGCCATGCAGCACCAGCTCCGGGTCGCAGCCGAGAAGACGGGTCGTATAGGTGCGGATCGCAAGGTCGCGGTTGACGCCGGCATTGACATAGGTGTCGACGACCCGGGCGAATTCGGTTTCTGACCATCTGGATTTCATCAAAGGCTCCTGTCTTCCCGCGCTTGGCAGCGTTTCCTTGGGGGGTTCAATTCAAGTCCTGTCGTCGGCCATCCCCGATCGGTCTGCGCGCAACACTCAGACCGTGCCGCCCACTCCGTCAGGACGCACCACTATCCGTCGATCGAGTGCAGGCCGAGACCCGCGTCTGTGTCACCGGTTCGGGGCTGCGCGCCCCTGAAACTACAATCCATGTCGGGAGCGGGCCGCAGCCTCGTTGCAATGGCACGAAGGTCAGCACGCCGGTCTCGGCCCACGGGTTCGTTTCCAACCCGCCTGCACGCGCCTATAGTCGTCCATTGCATCTCGGCGCCTCCCAAAATCATTGTCGAGACAATTGCCACCATGTGGTGTCATGTGTCAACACGGATGGCAAATTTGTTTGACGGCGGACACTTTTTCCGCTTCAGGAGAAACCATGACAATCCAGGGGAGCAGGTGATGATGGATACCGCGCGGGGAAACCGGGCAGTCGGCGAAGGCATAGTCCTGCCCGCGGAATTCGACGACGGCGTCGTCTGGGCCGCGTGGCTCTATTACGTCGACCAGCTGACCCAGAGCGAGATCGCCAAGATGCTCGGCGTCTCCAGGGCGACGATCGTCAATTACCTGCAGGAGGCGCGCGAGCGTGGCCTGGTCAATATTCGCCTCAACACCGAAGTCGGCGTCCGCACCGGCATCGCACGCCGCCTGAAGAACAAGTTCGGCCTCGAAGGCGCGCTGGTCATCCCCGCCCTTACCAGCGGCGACCCGGTGCAGCGGCTCGGAGAGGCCGGCGCGCGCCTGCTTGCCGACATGGTGCAGCCGGGCGACACGATCGGTGTTGCCTGGGGCCGCACGGTGCTGGCCGTCGCCGACAGCATCTCGCTGCCCGAGCCTGTGGAAGGCCTGACGGTGGTGCAGGTCTCCGGAAGCTCTATCGCCAATCCGGATTTCGCGCCTGAATTCTGCACCTCGCTGATGTCGCGCCGCATTCACGCGCGCTGCATCAACCTCCTCGCCCCCGCCCTGCTGTCGACGCCGGAGCTGAAGCAGGCGCTTCTGGCCGAGCAGGTGCTGGTCAAGCAGTTCGAGCTCATCCACTCCTCCAACATCATCCTCTTCGGCGTCGGCGACATCGGCCCCGAGACGCTGATCCGCTCGGCCAACATCACCGGCCAGGAAGACATCGACGCCTATCAGGCCGGCGGTGCCGTGGGCGTGCTGATCTGCCGCTTCATCGACGCCGAAGGGCGGCCGGTGCGCGGCGACCTCGACAACCGCATGGTCGGCATCGAACTGAACGAATTGAGCCAGGTGCCGCGGCGCCTGTGCGTCGCCGGCGGCGCCAGCAAGCTGACGGCGATCCACGCAACGTTGAAGGGTGGCTATGCCACGCACCTTGTCACCGACATCGCCACGGCGGAGATGCTGCTGCGATAGTGGATCTGTTGCCCGTTGGCGTATCGGGCAACAGTTGGTCCGTGCGCCAACCGGCGTCAGCTGGCCTTCACACGGGCCTTGTTCATGAAATCCCAGGTCGCGTCGAACGAGGTGATCCCGGCATCAGACCCCAGGCCCGTCGCCACGAGTGCTGCCGACGCCTGGGCGAACCGCAAGGCGGTCTCCGTCTCCATGCGATGATGCAACCCGGCGATGAAGCCGGCGTTGAAGGCATCGCCGCAGCCGGTGGTGTCGACGACGTCGATCTCGAAGGCCGGCAGTCTAAGGCTCTTGCCATCCGCATCGAGGAAGCACACACCATCGCCGCCGAGCGTGAAGATGCAGTGCTTGACGCCGAGATCGGCAAAGAAGCGGCCGGCGTCCTCGGCACTCTTCTGACCGGAGATCAACATCGCTTCTTCGACCGACGGCATGAAGTAGTCGATAAAGGGGAAGAGCGGCCGGATCAGCGACAGCGTCTTGTCGTTGGCGCCCAAGAGATCGAAGGTCGTCGTCCGGCCGAAGCGCTTGGCCTCCTCCAGCAGAACGCGGCTCGGTTCGCCATCCATGCGGTCGAGCAGCCCCGTACCGCCGAGATGGACGATCGGCGGTGCAAGCACTCGCTCGCGCGCGTCGGCCGGGACCTCGAAATGCCCCGAGGCGCCGCGCACATGCAGCGCCGGCCGTTCGCCATTGCGGCGAATGTTGAGAATGCTGGCCGACGTCGGCACGCCGGCAATGCGCTGCATCTGCGAGGTGTCGACGCCGAAGCGGTCGAGCGTGGCGAGCACGAAGTCTGCCTTCTCATCGTCTCCGACCGCACCGACCGCCAGGCAGTTCAGCCCGAGCTTGGCAAGGTCCACGACCGTGCCGCCGGCGGTGCCCGCGACCGTCAGGCGGATCTCGTCGATGAATTCGACATTGCCGCCGGACGGGATCCGGTCCACCGGCCGGCCGAGAATATCAAGAATGTACAGTCCGATTACAGATACGTCGTGCGCCATGCACTTGAACCTTCCCTGCTGAATTGGTAACCGCTGGATGATTGCCGAACGCCCCTAGCTTCTTGCGCGAAGCGAGAAGACGGTGCCGGCGAGAACGATGAAGACGCCGATGATGGCGAGCTGCCAGGTGCTCGGAATTCCGACGAGGATGAGGACGTTGCTGACCAGCGTGATCAGCACCACGCCGAGCAGCGTTCCGATCACGCTGCCGGAGCCGCCGGTGATGCGGGCGCCGCCGAGTACCACCGCGGCGATGATCTCGAGCTCGGTGCCGGCAAGGTCGAACGGATTGGCAAGCCGGTTGCTGGCGACATGCATGATCCCGGCGATGCCCGCGAGCAGACCCGCATAGGCAAAGACGAAAATGTGCACGGTGCGCAGATTGTAGCCGAGACGCTCGGCAATGCCGGCATTGCCGCCGACGGCATAGACCGCCCGCCCGATCAGCGTGCGCTCGAGGATCCACCAGGTGACAACGGCCGCGACTGCAAGCACAAGCACGAAGGCGGGTAACACCGAGATCGAGCCGTTGGCGCTTTGGTGTGTGAACAGTGCCAGCTTGCCGAACGCCTCCATCGAGCCCGGAATGTTCATGAAGAGAGCCGTGCCGACGAAGGTCAGCAGGAAGCTGCGAATGACGTATTGCGTGCCGATCGTCACGATCAGCGACGGCGCACGGAGCGTATGGACAAGCAGGCCGTTGAGCGCGCCGAAGCAGGCGCCGCCGGCGGCCGCCACCAGCAGGATCACCGGCATCGGCAGTCCCGGCAGCAGATTGGTCACCAGCATCGTCACCGTGTACATGACGAAGGCGGCGATGGCGGTAAAGGAAACGTCGATGCCACCGGAGGCGAGAACCACCAGCACGCCGAGCGCGAAGAGCCCTCGCACGACGGAGGCACGCAGGATGTCGAACAGGTTCGACACCTGCCAGAAATCCGTGTTGATCGCGCCGACCACCAGGCAGACGAGCACGATCAGCGAGAAGGTCACCACCGGCGGATGCCGCAGCAGCCAACGCCACGCCGATCCAAGCGACGCCTTATCATTGCCGTCAGGTGTTGCCCCGTTGAAGGTCGTGTCCGTCATTGCGCGGTCCTCGCAGTCGTTTCTTCCACCAGGGCGCGATAGAGCGCCTCTTCCTTCAGCGTTTCGGCCTCGAAGCGTTCAACCACCTCGCCCTTGCGCATCACCATGATCCGATCGCAGTTCTGCAGCAGCTCCAGCAGGTCGTCGCTGATGATGATGACGCCCATGCCTTCGTCGGCGAGGCGCTGGATGATCCGGTAGATCGTGTCCTTCGATCCGACATCGACGCCGACCGTCGGGCCGTGCAGCACCAGAAGCTTGGGGTTGATGGTCAGCCAGCGGCCTATGAGCACGCGCTGCTGGTTGCCGCCGGACAGCGACTGCACCGGGTTGGCGACATCGGGCGTGACCACCTGCAAGTCTTCGACCGAGCGCTTGGCCAGATCGCGGCTGCGCCTGCCATCGAGGATGCCGAAGGCACCGCGCAGGCGGTCCAGCACCGGCACGACGATATTTTCCTCGATCGGCTTTTCGAGAAAGAGACCTTCCGAAAGTCGATCCTCCGGAACATAGCCGATGCCGGCATCAATCGCGTCGGCCGGCTTGCGGGGCGTCACATCCTTGCCGTCGAGGCGGATGCGGCCCGCATCGGCCGGAACGACGCCGGCAATGGCACGGGCGAGTTCATTGCGGCCGGAATCCAGCAGTCCGGTGATGCCGACGATCTCGCCGCGCCGCATCGAAAACGAGACGTTGGCGAACGCATCCTTCAGCGACAGGCCATCGACCGAAAGCAGACCCTCGCCGAACTTCGGCTGGGCGCGATAGCGCGCCTCGTCGAGAACCTTGCCAGTCATCCAGAAGCCGAGTTCGGCCTTGGTGTGATCGGCAATGTCGCATTCGGCGACCTTCTGCCCGTCGCGCATGATGACAGCGCGGCCGCCGATCTCCTTGCACTCGTCAAGCTTGTGGGTGACGAACAGCACCGCGACGCCCTTGGCGCGCAGGCGACCGACGATGCCGATCAGATTGTCGACTTCGTGTTTGGTCAGGGCTGTCGTCGGCTCGTCCATGATGACGAGGCGGGCATCGGACGCGATGGCGCGGGCGATGGCGATAAGCTGGCGCGTCGCCATCGGCAATTCATCCGTGCGCGTCGCCAGGAAGGCGCGGCTCGTCGGCAGGTTGACGGCGGCGAGCGCCCGCTCAGCCGTCGCGCGCATCTGTGTGAGATCAAGTCGTCGGGCAAGCCTGCCGGAGGCCGCGACCACCTGCTGCGTCAATCCGACATTTTCGGCGACCGACAGGTTCGGCAGCAGCGAAAAATCCTGGTAGACGGTCTCGATCCCGGCCGCCAGCGCCGCGACGGGCGTCAGGTGGCCGACCGGCTTGCCATCGATCAGCAGCTCGCCTGAATCAGCCGGCTGCGCGCCGGAAATGATCTTGATGAGCGTGCTCTTGCCGCAGCCGTTCTCGCCCATCAGGTGATAAATCTGCCCGGGTTCGATCGAAAGGCTGACGCCCTTCAGCGCGCGAACACCGCCGAAGCTCTTCTGGACATCGCGAATTTCCAGATAGGGCAGAGCGGCCTTGGGGGTTTCGCCGCCCTGAGGCGGCGCGCCGGTTTCGTGCTTGAGCTGCATGGCACTGTCCTGACCAAAAAGAACGTGTCCCGCTGCACGGCATCTCGATCGCCATCGATCCGGGGAGACGTGGCGCAGCAGGTTTAATCCGTTGCCACTGGCCCCCGACTTACGCTCGACGGGGGCACTTGCGACATTCCACGTGCGATGCCGGCCCCGTGGACGGGTCCGGCATCGCTGTCCGCTTTACCCGATCAGAACGGGTACTTGGCGTAGTTCGACTTGTCGACGTCGACCCAGGCCTGACCGACGACGATCACGCCATCGCCCGCACCCTTCTTGACGATGACCTTGTCGTAGCCGGGAACGCCGAGGTCCATGCCGTCCTTGAGCTCCTCGCCCTTCAGCGCCATGTCGGCGACCTTGTTCATGACGTAGCCGGCATCCTTCGGATCCCAGAAGCTGATGCCGTCGACGGCACCCGATTCCAGGTAGGAGCCGGTATCCTTCGGCAGGCCGATGCCGAACACGCAGGTCTTGTCCTGCAGGCCGGCCTCCTCGACGGCACGGCCGATGCCGATGACGTCGATCGCCGAACCGCCCTGGAAGCCCTTGATGTCAGGATACTTGCGCAGGATCTCGCGCGCCTTTTCATAGGCGCGGTTGGCATCGTTGAAGGATTCGTTCTTCTCCGAGACCAGTTCCATCTCCGGATACTTCTTGGCATTTTCCGAACCGCCGTCGGCCCACTGAACGTGCGTCAGGCTGCCGAGCGAGCCGACGAAGGACGTCCACTTGCCGGACTTGCCCATGCATTCGGCGATCTTCTCGTTGAAGCGCGCGCCGAAGACCTTGTTGTCGAAGGCCTCGATGTCGACGAGCGTGTTCTTCATGTTGTCGGCTTCGTGAGTGATGACCTTGATGCCGCGCTGGCTGGCGCGCTTCAGCACGCCCTCGAGCGCGGACGCATCCATCGGCACGACGGCGATGGCGGCGACCTTCTTGGCAACGAGGTCTTCGATCAGCCGGCCCTGCTGGGCGGCGTCGGCCTTGCCGGGACCGACCTGGCTGGTGGCAACGCCGGGATTGTCCTTGCCATAGGCGTCGACGCCTTCGTTCATGCGGGTGAACCAGTTTTCGCCCGTGACTTTCACCACGGTCACGATGCTGGGCTTTTCCTCGGCGATGGCGGCCGTGGTCGCAGTCAGGGCTCCGAGCGCGACGGCGCAGGCAGCGAGTTTACGAATGGCAAGCATGCATTCCTCCCAAAGAACCTTCGAATTTTGACAGATCGGCCGGCGTGCGAAGGCGTCTCGCCGGCCCTGGAACTTGGGGGTCAGCGGCGCAATGCCCTGACCCAGGCCTTGGCGTCGAAGCCGGATGTCGCGAGAAAGACCAGCAGCAGCACGCCCCAGGCGAGGTCGCGGAAGAAGTTGGAGATGTCCATGAAGTTGAACAGGCTCGACAGGATCTGCAGCGACGTCGCCGACAGCACGACGCAGATTACCCGGCCATAGCCACCCTCCGGGCGAACACCGGCCATGACCGCGATAAGGATGGCGATCAGCACGTAGGAATTGCCGTAGTCCCATTTCACGCTCGAGGTCCGCGCTGCAATCACGATGCCGGCGACCGAGGCAAGCAGGCCGCAGGTGGTATAGGTCAGAAACAGGATTCGTTTTTCCGCAATGCCGGCATAACGCGCAGCCTTGGCATTATTGCCGAGCAGCATGAGCCGCAGGCCGAATGGGCTGTAGCGCAAGACGCCGCCCAGCATCAGCGCGATCGCCAGGAAAAGGGCAAAGCAGAGCGGCACGCCCAGAACCGGCGTATTGCCGAAGGCATCGAGCGGCTCGATGTAGCCGAGGCCGAGCGCAGAACCATTGGTGAAGGCGATGGCAATGCCGGTAAAGAACAATTGCGTGCCGAGCGTGGCGATGATTGGCGTCAATCCGGCGCTCGAAATCAGGAAGCCGTTCAGCATACCTCCGGCAAGGCCGACGATGAGCGCGATCGCGGCAAAGCTCCAGCTGAAAAGCAGCGGCGCATCGTCGGCCGAAACCGTATCGCGCAGCACCAGATAAGCGACGACTCCCGAAAGGTTTGCGAGGGCTATGCCCGAGAGGTCGATACCGCCGTTGCCGGAAATCATCGCCAGCATCACGCCGAGCGCGAGAAGCCCCAGCTCCGGTACCTGGCCGGCCATGGATTGCAGGTTGTAGATGTCGAGGAAGCTGGCGCCGACCAGAATACCGCCCGCAGCCAGGACGGCAACGTTGACGACGGCCAAGAATGCCAACTGGCGATCAACCCGAAATTCCAAGACACACCCTCCACCCTGCTCGTTGGCGAGCCGGCGCGATCATGGCTCCCAGCCTGCGTCTGGCGCATGCTCCTTGATCGTGCGCCGGGGCTGTTCACGCGCCCGGCTGCCGCAACGGCCGACCCAATGCGGTCGGCGATGACATTTGCCAAAGACTGTTGTGCAATGTCAACATCAATTTGCCGACACCCTCCTATTTGTCTGAAATGTCTCGAATTTTGCCGGTGACAGCACTTTGCCTGAGCGATGATTTCTCATGGAACCGCGAGGGTGCGCCACGATCGATCGATTTTGCTGCCCCCGAACGGCGGGCGGCGTGGCCGTGGCGAACGGCCGGCGGCAGGGACAAGCCGGTCAGGAGGACGCGCTGCGACAATGGTCTTGCGAGGAAAATCCTGCATGCCAGACGATAGGCCCTTGTCGCCGAGCGGCCGGTGAGGAAGAAATCCTGTTTGCAGAGTGCAGGCTCTGGTCGTGCAGCACGATAATTATGTCGTAGACAGGCTCTGGTCGCAGCGCCGCAAATCCTAAAATCCGGCTTCAGTTTCAATCAGGGTCGCAATCAATGGCAGAGTTTCCGCAAAAGGCGAAGGTCGTAATCATCGGGCTGGGTGGCATCGTTGGTGCCTCGATCGCGCATCACCTGATCGAGCGCGGCTGGGACGATATCGTCGGTATCGACAAATCCGGCATCCCGACCGATATCGGCTCGACGGCGCATGCGTCGGACTTCTGCTACACCACCAGTCACGATTATCTCTCGGTCTGGACGACGCAGTATTCGATCGATTTCTTCGAAAAGATGGGACACTACGCCCGTATCGGCGGCCTGGAAGTCGCGCGCACCGGCGACGACGTCTGGATGGAAGAGATCAAGCGCAAGCTGTCCTCGGCCAAGGCCTTCGGCACCCGCGCCCACTATGTCTCGCCGGCGGAAATCAAGGCGATGTTCCCGCTGATCGAGGAAGATCAGGTGATGGGCGGCATGTTCGACCCGGATGCCGGCCTGGTCATCCCGCGCTCGCAGACGGTTGCCGGCAAGCTGGTCGATGCGGCCGAGAAATCCGGCAAGCTCCAGATCTTCGGCAACACGCCGGCAACGTCGCTCATCGTCGAGGGCGGCCGCATCAAGGGCGTCGTCACCCACCGCGGCACAATCATGGCCGACCATGTCGTCGTCTGCGCCGGAATCTGGGGCCGCCTGATCGCCGAAATGGTCGGTGAGGACCTGCCGGTCATGCCGGTCGACCATCCGCTCACCTTCTTCGGCCCGTACAATGAATTCGAAGGCACCGGCAAGGAAATCGGCTTTCCGCTTTTGCGCGACCAGGGCAACTCCGCCTATATGCGCGACACCGGCGATCCTAAGACCACCGAAGGCGGCCAGATCGAGTGGGGCTACTACGAGACCACCAACCCGCGCCTCTGCCATCCGCGCAACATTCTTGAAAAGCACGAGGCGCGCCTGTCGCCCTCGCAGCGCGACCTCGATATGGAACAGATCATCGAGCCGCTCGAGCGCGCCATGGAACTGACGCCGATCCTCGGCGAACTCGGCTACAATGAAGGCCATTCCTTCAACGGTCTCTTGCAGGTCTCGGCCGCCGGCGGTCCCTCCTGCGGCGAGAGCCAGAAGGTGCGCGGCCTCTGGTACTGCGTCGCCATCTGGGTGAAGGACGGCCCCGGCTACGGCAAGCTGATCGCAGACTGGATGACGGACGGGCGCACCGAGATCGACCATAACTCGATCGACTATTCGCGCTTCTACCCGCACCAGCTCGAGGAGAAATTCATCGAGGGCCGCTGCTTCGAGGCGGCGCAGAAGATCTACTATCCGGCGGTGCACACGCGCGAGCCCTATGGGACCGGCCGCAACGTCAAGCGCTCGCCCTTTCATGAGCGCGAGAAGGAGCTCGGCGGCTACTTCATGGAACTCGGCGGCTGGGAGCGCGCCCACGGCTACGCCGCCAACGAGCATCTGCTCGAAAAATACGGCGACCGGGTTCCGGTCCGAGAGAACGAGTGGGACAGCCGCCATTTCTGGCGCGTTTCAAACGCCGAGCATCTGGCGATGAGCGAGGATTGCGGCATCGTCAACCTCTCGCATTTCCACATGGTCGACATTGCGGGCCCTGACCACGTCGCGCTGCTCGAATGGCTGTGCGCCGCCAAGATCGGCGGCGACGCCAACATCGGCAAGGGCATCTATACCCACTTCCTCGACGACGAAGGCATGGTGCGCGCCGACTTCACCGTCTTCCGCATGGCCGATCGCTGCCGTCTCGTGAATGGCGCCGATGCCGGCCCGCGCGACTTCCAGTACATGCGCCGGGTGGCCGAGGACCGCGGCCTCGACGTCACCATCACCGACGTCTCGGAAAAGTTCATCACCATCGGCATCTGGGGCCCCAACGCCCGCGAAACGCTGAAGAAGGTGGTTGCCGATCCCGCGGGTCTCGACATCGAGAACTTCGCCTTCGCCGCGATCAAGCCGATCGAGATCGCCAGCAAGACCGTGACCGCCTTCCGCATTTCCTATGTCGGCGAACAGGGCTGGGAACTGCACATGAAATACGAGGACGGCCTCGCCGTCTGGGACGCATTGCGCGCGACCGGCGTCATGGCTTTCGGCGTCGAAACCTATGCGAACTCGCGCCGCATGGAAAAGAGCCTGCGCCTGCAGAACGCCGATCTTCTCACCCAGTACAACCTGATCGAGGCCGATCTGGCGCGTCCGAAGGTGAAGGACGTCGACTTCCGCGGCAAGGCCAAGCACCTGGAGTACAAGGCCCGCGAGCACCAGCCGGCCATGCTCTGCACGCTCATCCTGACGGAGAATACCGACAAGAACGGCGTCAAGCGTTACCCGGTCGGCAGCCTGCCGGTCATGGACCCGGAAACGGGCTCTGTGCTCGTCGACGAACTCGGCCGGCGCTCCTACACCACCTCGATCGCCTTTGGCCCCACGATCGGCAAGAACATCGCGCTTGCCTATCTGCCCTGGTCGCATTGCCAGGTCGGCCGCAAGCTCAACGTCGAATACTTCGCCGAGACGTATCCGGTCGAAGTCGCTGGCGTTGGCTACAAGCCGCTCTACGACCCGGAAAATTCAAAACCGCGCAGCTGAGACGGCTAGGAACAGCGGGTTCGCCGTTTCGCGCTGTGCCTGCTGCCCGCGCTTGGCAAGCCGTGACGAGGGGCATGCGCCGTGCTCGAAGTGGCGGAAAGCGCGAATATAGCTGCGGTTCGCAACGCCATGCGAACCGCTTCCAGCGGACCCCGTTCCAAGCGAAGGGCTTGGGCCGCGTCACGATCGTGCGTGACCCGTTGTTGCGTCTTCGGAACAGTGCCAAGCGGTTTTCCGCCATCAAATGCCAGCTGGCATAGGGGCCGAGCGTTTCTGCGGTCCCGCTGGATCACAGGCGCATTTGAAAGGATCGCCCGGCCAGATGCTGCCCGTTCATCCTCGAGACCAGCGCAAGCCAGGTCGACTTACGCATGCATCGGGTGGCCTCGCCACCCGAAACCACAGTCCCCTCGTCGACATTCAAAGTACGCGTCGGACGGGATGAAATGCGGGTCGTTCCTTAGAACTTTATCCTCGCACCGCCCAGAACCGCGAGGCTGTCCTGGAGGTCGGCATTGCGCTGTTCGAGCGAGTATGTCCGTGCGCCGAGATAAAGTTCGGTCTGCAAATAATCGACGCTCTGAACGATCTGCGCACCGAAGGCCTGGCTCGTGCTGCCTTCGCCCGCAATGTCCTTGCCGAAATAGGCGTCGATCGAAAACGCCGTCTTGCCGACGTCGAAGATTTCGGTCTGGTAGCCGAGCTTGGCGTAGCCGTAGCGTCCATCGACGACGTCCTTGTCGGAGTAGCCCGTCGCCAGGGTGAGACTGAGGCCGGTATCGATGTGCAGCACCGAAACGGATCCATCGTAAATCGAATTGCCGGCACCAGGTCGCGAAAACGCCACGGCGGCGCTCACCTTGAACGCATCGTAAGTCTCGCTGTAGCGAACCGCCAAGTCCCACACGGTCACATCGGTTCTGTCCGGCACCACCTGCGTGCCGACCGATGACGAAAAAGTTAAGCCTCCGAGCGAAGGGGTGTCGTAGCGAACGCGCAGCTTGCGGCTCACGCCGTCATAATTGGTAAACGCGTCCCGGACGTGGACCGTCGAGAGCGTGCCGTCCTCATTACGAAAGAACGGTCCGCCCGCCATATCCGACACCAGCGAATAGCCGACCACATCGGTCCCGGAGAGATCGACTTCCGCCGTCGTATCGGACGCCATGCTGCCCTGGCCAAACCAGAACTTGCCGTATTCCTTGGAATCCAGATAGATTTCCGCCTTTCGCAGCAGGTCCGTACCCCAATCGTAGTCGCCCTCGTTCAGCTGGTTTACATTGGTGGTCGAATAGGGGTTCCACTCCCATTCAAGATTGGCACCGAAGGACCAACCCTTTTCCATGAGGGTGTAGATGCGGAAACCCGCGCGCGACGATGAGTTGCCATTGTCGACCGGAAAGTAATTCTCGGTCGAACCACCGTCATCATAGATCAGCAGACCCTTGTTGATCTGGCCGTAGAATTCCAGGTAGGCATTGTCGTCGCCGACCCGCAGTTTCGGGATCCAGCGCTCCGGCGTCGCATTCGCGGCGGGTGGTGCCTGCTCCGGCTTCACCGCCTGCTGCGCGGCCGCAGGACCGCCAGCCGCAACTGCCGCGATGATAAGCAGATTTGGGACATTGAACAGACGCAGTCGCATAAGATTCTCCCCCGAGATCATGGGCGATTCGCATTGTCATACCGAGACCAGTATTCTTCATTTTACTGCAGATGTCTGTTGCGATTTCTAGCCGGTAAAATAGAGGCGGTGCGCATGCGCTGACTATTGCGCATCCCTGACCGGGATTTCAACACGAATACCTCCGAAACTCTGACAGGGCGGAATGAAATTTCTCCAACCTGGCATAGCCAGCGGTGGCAATCCCAGCGTCTTTCTATCCTTCTTGCGCCGCAGCGCTCGCGCCGAACCGGGTGGCGTCATAGCAATCGATGTCGTTCGATGCGGGGGGCACACGGCCCGCCATGTGCTTGTTTCAGCGACACTTTGCGGCCCTTGGTTGGCTTTGGCGGGATAGTCGGAATGTTAAAACGCCAAAAAGCCCGCGGAGGTTATTGTCCAGCGGGCTTTTATGATTGATTTGGTTGCGTGCGCCTGACGAAGGGTTCAATCGTCGCGCGGTTACGATCCAAACGCAAAAAGCCGCCCTTATGGGGCGGCATTTTTGTATTTCTGGTTGCGGGGGCAGGATTTGAACCTGCGGCCTTCAGGTTATGAGCCTGACGAGCTACCGGGCTGCTCCACCCCGCGCCAAGCGTAAACCGCTTGAGCGGTTTATCGCGGTAATGCAAATCCAATGGATTTGCAGTCTCTGCCGAGCAAATTGCGAAGCGATTTGCTCGTGTAGGGGGCGCACCATTCAGTGCACACCCCGTTGTTGGTCTCGATTTCAGCCTAGCAAAACAAAAGGGCCGCTTGGAGGCGGCCCGTGTTCGGCAGGGCCGAGCGTGTGATGAGAAGATGTTTCGGAGTTTATCTTGCGTTTTGCAGA
>UBXV01000043.1 GCA_900469625.1 Hyphomicrobiales bacterium | reverse complement strand
CCCCTCCCCTCCCTTCCTTCCGCCCGCCGCTCGGATTGTCGAACTTATTCGCCGGCTGAAGTCGAGGATCTTTAACACTGAGCTGGCCGCCCTTGGGCCCAATGTCGCCTCCAGCCGGTTCGGAAAGTTGGTACTTGAACCACTCCAAAACCCTGACAGCTGTCAGGGTTTTGCGAAAACGAGAGAAGCGCCGACGATCGAGTGCAATGTCTTATTGAGAACGGCATAAGGCTCGGCAAACACCCGTTTTGAAATGATTGGAGAAGACAAGTTTCGATTTATGGGGACTGCAAAAACCCTGACAGCTGTCAGGGTTTTGTTTTGATCAGCCAACCAAGCCTTTGGTAACGGGCGTGGCCAGCGTCACAACAGAGGTCGCTAAGGTTTGATTGGCCTTGAGCTGGCGAGGACCTTGTTAATCTCCTGAGCCAGTTGGTCCTGCGAATACGGCTTTCCTAGTCTAGCGACCTCGAGCTCCAGACCAGGGGGTAACTCTGAGTAACCGGACGCAATCAGGATCGGAAGATTGGGCGCGATAGTCCGGACGGCTTTCGCCAATTCTCCGCCCGTCATACCCGGCATCGAATAGTCTGTAATAAGAAGGTCGAAGTCCCTACCCTCGCCAAAGAGTTTCAGCGCCTCGGCGCCGGAATGAGCCTCGACGACATCGTGCCCGAGGTCCATCAGCATGTCGGCAGAGCTCATCGCGATCAGAAAGTCATCGTCCACAAGCAGTATCCGTTTCGGTCCGGAGGGTTTGCCTGTGGTGGGCGGTGCGCTGATAGGAAACACCTGCTCCGCCATGACGGATGTTGATACCGGTATCCACAATTCGGCTGTCGTGCCCTCTCCGAGAGAGCTCGCCAGATTGAGGTGACCTCTCAACTGAAGGGCCAGGCCGTGGATCATCGAGAGGCCGAGACCCGTACCCTTGCCAAGCTCTTTCGTGGAGAAGAATGGTTCGACTGCTTTCTTCAGGGTCTCCTCACTCATTCCATTGCCGTCATCTGCGACGGAAAGAACGACATATCCTCCGGGTGAGAGCTCAACTGTCGACGATGTCAGGTCGGTTTGCCGGAGTTCAATTTGAATGGTCCCACCCTCCGGCATAGCGTCGCGAGCGTTGACGGCAAGATTAAGCAGCGCCAGTTCAACCTGGTTGGCATCAGCAGACACAAGTGGAAGATTGTCAGGCGCGACAGTGCGAATGACGATCGTGGATCCGACCGAACGCCTTAGAAGGTCTTCCATTCCAAGAACCAGCGCCCGCATATCCACGTCGTCGATACGAAGATCCTGCTTGCGAGAAAATGCCAGGAGCCGTTGGGTGAGGGAAGCGCCGCGTTGGGCGCCCTGTTGGGCTCCGTCGATCAATCTAAGCGCCTTGGCGTCCTCGCCCACATACTTGCGTAGCAATTCGAGATTGCCGAGAACCGCCATGAGGAGGTTATTGAAATCATGGGCAACGCCGCCCGTTAGCTGGCCGATAGCGTCCATCTTCTGCGCGTGACGGAGTTGTTCTTCCGCGCGTTCCCGCTGATTTATCTCCGCCATCACAGCGGCATGCGCCTGTTCCAACTCGCGCGTGCGCTCCGCAACACGTTCTTCCAAAGTCTCGTTAAGTTGCCGCTGATACTCTTCTGCCTCTACACGCGATGTCACATCCGCTGAAACACCGACCAGTTTTGTCGCCTTGCCAAATCGGTCTTTGTAGAGCTGTGCACGGACTTCGGCCCAATGGGTAGAACCGTCCTTCCAGAATGTACGATACTCAATGGAATAGTCCGCCCCGGTCTCAATGGTCGCCTTGACCGCCGCTTGCATGCGTCCAAGATCGCTGGGATGGATAGTGGCGAGCAGATCGGTATATGTGAACGGTTCTTCGGGCGCGTGCCCGAAAATAGCGCGACAGGTGGCTGAGGTTGTCAGCTCGTTCGAGGCGAGGTCGAGTTCCCAAGCGCCGAGCCGGCCAGCACTAAGCGCGGTCTGTAGGCGACGTTCGCCCTCATCGAGAGCCTCGATCCGCGATCGAGCCTCATATTGTCGGCGGCGTCCCCGCATTGCCGATCGTGCCACGCTGATGAATGTCGTCACGTGGAACGGGCGCTCAACGAAGCTGACATTGCCCAACACCTCAGACAATCTGGCGGCAGCCGGGTTGCGTTCTGGACCTCCACCACGATTGGTCAGGATGATGAAGGGAAGGTCTGACCAGCTGGGTTGCGTCTCAATCCAGGCCGCAACGGCTCGCAGATCGGCAGACCGAAACGCTTCCTCGGTGAGGACAGCGAACGCGACAGCATCCCCCAGGCTTGCGACGAAAGACGAGAGATCCGACGTGATCTTCGATCTTATGCCCGCCTCTTGTAGGAGGGACGCTGCAATTTTTGAATCTCGGCCGACTGGAGCGTGGATCAGGCCGACTACGTCGCTGTTAGGAATGGTTGTCGCCCTCGTCTGCTATCGGGAGGAGGGGAGGGTGCTCTCCGACGAAATTGGGAACGCCGCGAAGCACGCCTTGAAAGCCGGAAAGCGGCTCGCCCAGTGTTAGACCGGCATTGGAGATCCGAAACTCGCGTATGGTATCCTCGTGCGGGCCGGTCCGCTTCTTGATGACCGATACCGCGCGCCGCACTTTGCCAAGCGCCTCGAAGTAGCGCAGCAAAACAACGCTGTCTGCCAGATACGTGACATCCACGGGCGACTTCATATCCCCGACAAGGCCGTGCTGGGCCACAGTGAGGAAGGTATTGGCGCCCTGTCGGTTCAAGAATTGCAAAAGCTCATGCATGTGCAGGATGAGTGCATTTTCCTCCGGCATGGAAGCCTGATAGCCGTTGATGCTGTCGATTACGACCGTCTTGGCATCGAAGCTGGCAACGCGGCTTCGCACACGTTGTGCGAATTCGCCCGGGGACAACTCAGCCGCATCCAACTGCTCGATGTGAATGAACCCGTCGTCCAGCATTTTTTCGAGATCGATGCCCAAGGACTTGGTGCGCGCAAAAAGCAGCCCCAGCTCCTCGTCAAAGATGAAAATCGCGGCTCTTTCCCCGCGTTGTATTGCCGCATTCACGAATTGCAGAGCAAACAGACTTTTGCCGGTCCCGGCAGGGCCGATTAGCAGGGTGCTCGATCCTCGCTCAATGCCGCCACCCAAAAGGCCGTCGAACTCCGCCAAACCGCTAGAGAGCGTTGTCCGTTCGAATTGCGTTTTGTGCTCGATGGCCCGCAATCGGGGGAAAACAGCCACGCCGCCGGTCTTGATGATGAAGTCGTGGTAGCCGCCACGGAATGATTGGCCACGGTACTTGATGACCCTCAGTCGCCGCCGCTCCGATCCATAGTCGGGAGCGAGTTGCTCGAGGTGGATGACGCCATGAACGACACTGTGCACGGTCTTGTCGAGACTGTCGGACGTCATATCGTCGAGCAACAATACCGTTGCGTCAGATCGCGAGAAAAAGTGCTTTAGTGCGAGAATCTGGCGGCGATACCGAAGGGAACTCTGCGCAAGAAGCCGAATTTCAGATAGGCTGTCTATGACGACGCGCTGTGGTTTGATCCGCTCAAACGCCTGGAAAATGAGCTTGGTTGTTTCGCCCAGCTCCAGGTCGGACGAATAGAGCAGGCTTTGCTGTTGGTCGTCGTCAAGGAGGCTTTCTGGCGGCACGAGTTCAAAGATCTCAATCCTGGGATTGATCTCCATACCGTGGGATCTGGCGGCGTCTCGTAGCTCTGCATCGGTCTCGGAGAGGCTGATGTAAAGGCATCGCTCTCCTAGGGCGGCACCTTCGAGGAGAAACTGCAACGCGATGGTCGTCTTCCCGGTTCCCGGCGACCCTTCGAGCAAAAAGACATGTCTGCGGGTGAAGCCACCGGAGAGTACATCGTCAAGGCCTTCTACACCCGTCTCCGCCTTTTCGCTCAAAACCTGATCCATACTTCCTCCAAAATTTCCCCTTTCACCTAGTGCATGCAGGTAGAGAAACAAGGCGGTAGTGGTAGCCTCAACGTTCAAAATCATAGCGCACGCCAGCGGAAGTTTGAGGTGATTGCGGGTGCGCCGAAACAAATCCGCACGTTCGGTCTCGGCCCCGGAGGACCGCGTTCGACGCCGACGTGTGACAGGCGGTTAGATGACCAGCCGCGCGGCCCGACCCTGTTTGCGTTCCGCGTCGTTGTAATAGCGAGCAGCTTGCGTCACCGATTTGTGCAGCGATTGCTGCATTGCTTCGGGTAGGGGAATGCCGCGGTTTGCGGCTTCGGTCATGTAGCCCGAGCGCAATCCGTGCGCCGAGAACATTGTCGGATCAAGCCCAGCCTTCTTGCACCGGCTTTTCAAGATCAGGTTGACCGACTGCGGCGTGAGCGCTCGTCGATCAATGTTGCCCCATTGGTCGACACGGCGGAATACCGGTCCTTCGGCAATGCCAGCCACATCAAGCCAGCCTTTCAAAGCTGCCACTGGCCGGCCGATGAGGACAACATGTTCGTTGTCATCATTCGTCGTCGTCTTCGTTCGGCCGAGGCGGATCGACATGCAGGGGAGGGGAGGGGAATCAGGATCGGCCGGATCTGCCCGCACGGGGTCCTCGTCCATCAGGTCCTCGACGCGCAACGCCGCGACTTCCGATCGGCGGCGGCCACCGGAAGCGAAAGCCGTCAGCAGCAGCGCCCGATCGCGCAGGTCGACCGTGCGCTCGCCGGCGCAGACCTGCAGCAGCTTGGTCAGGACATCGGCGGTCACTGCTTTTTTGCTCTTTCGTTGCCGCGCGCGGGCGCTGGCGCGAACGGCAAGTCGCAGCGCCGATTTGAGCGACGGCCCATCGAAGGCTCCGGCCAGGCCGCGCCAACGGGTGAGAATTGACCAGCTCGTCAGCCGCCGCCTTACGGTCTCGGGGGCATGCGGCCCGTCGGCGCGCAGGAGGCGCTGGCCCCGCAGGCGGTTTTCAACCTCCGTCGGCATGCCATGCGATGGATCCTCTGCCCGCTTGGTCGGATCCCACAGGTGATGGGCGACAAACTTCAACAGCAGGCCCTCTGGTGCGGGCCAGGGCAGGGGAGTGCCCGTGGCGAGTTGGCACCAAGCCTCGAGATAGCCGAGATCGGAAGCCAGCGCCTTGAGGGTATTGTGCCCCATGCCCTCGCCGGCTAGATGCTTGAGCGTCGCGACGTCGTCATCGGTGAGAAGGGTGGCGAGTTGATCGCGTCGATCAAACGGCAGGATGGCGTCGAGCGCGTCCAGTTCTTCGGCACGCCGTTGGACAGCATCGGAAGGTAGTTTTTTCGCCAATTTTGCGTCTCCGCCAGCTGTAACGCAGCGCTTTTTTAGGCGATTTGCGACTCCCTGGCCATTACTATCAATAATTGACGCCCACCCTCGTTCTCGAGCCGTCAAGGGGCGAATTTGGAGACGCCGGGTAGTGTCGCCGAAGAGGCTAACTGAAACCTCGCCCTTGGAACTGGTGCCGAGCTCCTCCGAAATAGAGGTTCATGACCCGAACGGTCGCTTGCCCAAGGATCAGCTTTCTGGAATTAGGTTGGTGCGTGCCATGACGTTTTCGAGCCGGGCGAGATGCTTGTGCGGCGGCGTCCGCCATGGGAGTGGAAAGCAGTCTGTAGAGAAAGCGATCCGCATAGGAGTTGTGATGGCCGTTCTTATTCGAGAGGCACATGCCGAGGACAGGGATACCCTCGGAGCACTTAAGCTGCGGTCTTCGCTGGCTTGGGGAGATCATGTTGAGGAGTTACAAGCACTTCCAGATGCCAGAGAGGTCCCGGTCGCTCATTTGCCGTATGCCATCGTCGCGGAGCTTGAAGGGGAAATTGTGGGCTTCACAACGGTCCTTTTTGGTATAGGGGCTATGCAGGCCGTACTTGAGGACCTGTTTGTCGCGCCGGAGGTCTGGCGAACGGGTGTAGGCAGAAAATTACTCACCGAAGCTGAGGGTCGTGCAATAGCGCTCGGGGCTCGAACGCTACGAGTCGTCGCTAGCGAGCGAGCTCGTCCATTCTATGAAGCTTCAGGCTATCGGTTTGCTCGAACGATCGCGACGGATTTTTCGCCTGCAGTCGAACTGCATAAAGACCTGCCGTAAGGATGCAGCGGGTCGAATTCTTCCGCGGTAGCGGCGACGCTGCTACCATGAAGCCGTGCCCCGCTGATGCACAGGCGCCTAGTCGATCGCGCCGTTCGGCCGCGGTCTAATCTGCTGGCATGTCGATCGCTTTGCAGCGGCCGGCCACCTTATATCTGTCCTGCCACGGGTTTATAATCACCAAACCGACAGCCTCGAAATCCGCCACATTCCGAGTTGCCAGTGCGGCGCCACGGGAAAGCGCGATCGAGGCGATCTGTGCGTCGAACTGACTGATTGGGCGCCCCGCCTTGCGGCGCTCCGTTGCAATTGTCCCATAAACGTCTGCAGCCTCCCGATCGAACGGCAGGACGCGACCGGCGAGATCTTGCGCAAAGATCGGTAAGATTGCCGCTTCAAGATCACGCCGGCGCCGACCATCGGGAAGCAGGCGTAAGCCATATAGGATTTCGGCTTCTGTGATCGTGGTCGTGAAGACGGCGGCGGAAGGCTGTTCCGCTAGCCAAGCGACAACCGCGGGCTCGGGAGCCGGCGAAAGCAGTTCAGATAGTATGTTCGTATCGAGAACGATCATCGCGCGGAGAAATCCGGGGCGTCACGGATCGGTTCGCGCGCGGGAAATTCCAATTCGACGCCGCCGAGCGGCTGCAAGCGCGCGCGGATCGCGCCTGCGAGGTTTCCCGGCGTTGCCTCCTGCTGCGCCAACACCATTTTCAGGATATCACGGGCCTCATCTTCCATCGATCGCCCATGAGTCGCTGCGCGGACACGCAGCCTCTGCTTCAATCGATCGTCGATGTTGCGAATGGTCATGCTGGCCATATAATTCCGTCCCCAGTCATCATTGATTGCATATAGTGCAATGATGGCAATTTTTCAATTGGAGTGACAGCGCGTTCAAGCCGGGCGCATGAGCGGAAAATGTCCGCCACACAAGCCTGCTGTCGTCGCGAACACAGTTACTCATAGATGCAGCTGATTTCAGACTCCACATCAATCACTATCGATACCTTGTCCCTATCGATAGTGACTCGATGCGGAAAACTGCGTCCGAATGACGGAAGTAATTTGCCATTTAACTTCGTTTCGGATGATTTAAGACGTTAATTCATATAGTTAATTGTTAGCTAAGACGGCGAAGGTGCGATGCGGATTGGGGGCCTCTGCTTGCCTTTGTGGCTTCCGAGCTGAACCTCGCAATTTGACCTCACCACTTCACCTTGGGACAGGGGAGGGGTGTTAAAGTCCGAACCTTGGTGAGATAGCCGCGGATGCGGAGAGCCGCCGCTGACGTATCCTATCCTTGCAGTTTCCGCTTAGCCGAGCTTGACGCCGATCACCATCGAGTCCGGCCCCAGCAACTCCTCGACGCTCGTGGACACGAAACCGGCGTCGTGCCTCCAGGCTTGGCAGTCGGGGCCGATGTAATAGAAGCCGCCGCAGGTTACGGAAACGTCGCAGCTAATTTTAGCTGTTTAGCTTCAGATCCAGCAACCTCTACGTGATATGCGCAGGTTGAGGCCCGCAAAACGACATCCAGAGGGCTGAAATTCCAGCGGAAATAGAGATATGAGAATTAGAGTTACTCCCCGTTTTTGGAGCATTTTCATCCTTGTAGGCGGTCTTTTGTTGCTGACGCATTGGCTGAAAGAACAAGATAAGGACGGTCTAACGCGTCAGACGAACGCACGCCTGTATTCTGAGCAATGCTTCGCAGGGGCGCATCAAAAGCAGTGGGATGATAGAACCCGTTCGTTCTGCTTCTACTACGATCAAAATGGCGACAAGCTTTCAGAGCGTGAGGCGGAAGCCCGCTACGCACAACGTAAAGAGGCGAGGGCCGCGGAGAAGGCACGACTCCGTTCGATTAACGCAGAAGTAGCCGAAGATGATTCGTGGCTGTGGCGGCACCCTTGATCAGAAGGCCAGTTTTTCGGGACCTGATTTTTGCCCGGAGCCTCTGCCATCGTGACCGCGAGACCCAGCTGCTGGCGATCGCCCACTGGCTGATCGCGGCCGCCGAGCTCGGGTTGAAGGATCATGATCGGTTGGCGGCGCGACAGATGATGGAGCGAAAGCTGGCCGGCCGGCGCACCTCGTCGAAACTGCGGGAGTTGATTGAGCTCGTCATGGCACAGACCGATGGTCTCGGCCGGCATCGTTATGAAGACGCTCGAGGTGACGCCGTAGGCGGCGCGGCGGATTGTTAGTGAGCTTGGACTTCGCGAGATGACGGGGAGGGGGAGGTTTCGGGCGTGGGGGATTGTCTAGATATGCCACACGGCTAACCTGCACAATCCCGGCTAACGCAGGGCACGCCAGCCAAGATCGAGGCCCAACGCAAGCGGCAATCGAAGCACTTCAGTTTGGAAACCGGGTACCCCCGATCGCAACGCGGTCTACCACATCGTCTATCGAGCGGGCGCTGTTCAGTATCGGAAGGCATATCGGTCAGGCGCTGCGCCGGCGTTGCCTGGCCGAACCCAACAAGAGCGGAGCCGCGCCTAAGTGCAAGTGCGCCGTGCTCTCTACGAGCTCTGTGAAATCCGTAGTCGCTTCTCCAGCTTGAGATTGGCGATTCTGGTACAAGCGTATTAAAAGGCCTCGCAGTGTGGTTTCCGCCAGGTCAACAAAAGACCGTAGTCTCCATTCTTCAACATTTTCATGATATCCTTACGCTGCTGGGGGTCCTCGATTCGGTGGTCCCATTCTAGGATGCCGTCGAGCCGCAAGAAGGTTTCCTGGCGAAGGTAGGGGTTCTTCCGAAGATACTCAGGATCGGCGGCGTGCTCCATTTGCGTCCGGAAAGTGTTTCGGAGAGCAGCGAATGCTGACACCGCCTCCCTGGCATGACGGTACCGCCAATTCGAGCTTGACATCTCGCCAGCCAGATCGAAGTCGATCATGTGCGCGACGTTGCCGGCGACTTCGACAAGGCTCGCCCTCATTTGCTCGATGGTGAGATAGATCTCGGCCAAATCGCGTCGCGACTGACCGAGCCGGGTTCCGATGTCGGCGCAGTCGGAGCACACGTCCAGCCAGTGCATCGGCTGAAGGTGAAGGTCGTTCGGAAAGCGAGGAAACAATCGTTCCCGCAGCGCTATCTCGTCCTCGTCGAGAAGGATTTCGTATTGGGCGACGGCGCGGATGTTCCCCGTCCACTTCTTCTTCGAACTTAACCTGATCAGCGATCTTTTCCCGCGAGCACAACAGGGACATGCCCAGTCGTCGCCGGTCTCCATCCACTTCCCGGAGATTTTCTCGGGGACATAGTTCTGGTATTCCTCGTCGGTCGGATGCCGCACGGCCGTGTTCTGGCGTTCCTTCCTGACAAGGTCTTTTTGCACCGAGCGAGCGAGGAAGTCGCTGCGCATCGACTGTAACAGTCCAGCGTTGACAGTGCCCTTTGCCGATCTGCTGAAGGCGTCGTAGAGTATCTCGGTCTGTCCGACGCGCTGAAACATTCGGCGGTCGCTGCGCACCCTCCCCTCGGGTCGACGCTGTAGATGCCCGGCGGCGAGGTCGCCGAGCAACATGTCGAGGAGGGCAAGACGTCGTTCGAAATTCGGCCGCTCTGCCTCCCAGGCTGTCTTCGCGCCTCCGATATCGATCTCGTGGTCCTGGTGAGGCGTCGCCTTGACAAAGGTTGCGATCTCCGCGGCCGCGAAGCTGAAATGCGCATCGGCGGCCACCGCCGTCTTCGCCTTGCCGTCAGCCGCATTGCATTCCGAGCAGACGAGGGCCTCGTCAAAGCGCACAACAAGAGTGCGGATCGTGTCGAGAACGATCGCCGCACCGTCCATCAGATTTTCTCTCCAGTCCGGTCCGAGCAGCTTCTCGGCCCTCCGGAGGCTTTCGTCCCACAGATGGTCGTGATGCAGTTCGAGCTTGGCGAGAAGAATTCCGTTCGATGACTTCCGGAAAATTTCTCGCTTGTGACGCCCGCATCCTCTACAGGACCAAATCTGACTTTCGAGCGCCCAGTTGGAGTTTAACTCAAGACCTTTGGCACCGAGTTCCTTCATCGCCCGCTTCGTCTGCTCGCTCCATTTGCCGTCGTAGCTGCGGAAGTAGTAGTCCATGGCGACATCGTCGAGCCTGGCGGGATGCGGGAAGACCAGCACCTCCGACCAATGACGGTGGTCGTCGTCCGGATCGAAATCTGCCATGTCGTCCACGCGAATCCCCTCGGCTCAACTGAGAGCAACTTGTATCAGAGCCTCGGGAGGACGGGAGCCTGGCGATCTACGGATGGCGATCGCCGCCCTAACTGACGCGTTCGGTATCGAAAATCGCGGCCCTCTTCACTGCCGGGCCGCGAATGATACCACGGCCTGACACTGCGAGAGATTGTACGGTCGAGCAGACACCTCGTCCCGTCCTTTTCGCGTTTCCCGGCCAGGCTGCCCCGTCATGGACGGACTATCGGATTACTTCCGCAGCTTTCTGGCACGAAAATCTCGACTTTGTTTTGCTAGGTTCTGTTCAAGCTTTGTGAGATTGGGAAGTGCGGCTTCCGGTATTCTGCTTTTCGGCCAACCATTGGCGGCATGTTCGGCTTGCCTACAGAAGTGCTTTGTTATGAGCATGGTGCGGCCATCGGCATGGCGAAAATCAAAACCCCGCTTCAGCAGGTGGTCAGCAGCATCGTCTGCATTCAAGCCTGACGTCTCGTAACAGGATTCATTCCAGTCGTGGGCGTATTCATATTCCGAGCGGCGAACATCCGAAGCAGCATATGCGTAATACTCATCGGGGTAACGATATCTGGTCTCATTCTCGGCAATCCCGAAAGTGGTCTTTGACAGCTCGTCAAAATAGCTTGCCAGATCTGCGGGAATTTCCCCATGCGCCGGCCGGTAAAGCAAAAATCTGTTCTCTGCATCAAGAAAGCCAGGCAAGTCGATCACTTTGATTGGTTCGTCAGGTTTGAACTCTATAAACGGCGGTACAGGTGTGTTCACCTTCTTCAAGCTCCTTGCGGCCATTCTCGAGCCTTATTCGAATCTCTCGACAAGGTTGTAGATTACGGCAGGCGTCGTGAAACGAATAGATACGTGGTGGAGTACTCGACCGAGGCTATGAGTAAATTGGGGCATCCAACCGGGCTTAGCTAAACAACCAACACATCCTTGGCGGTTCAGGCGATGCGTCCCCAATAAGCATGGTCTCATTCAAGGCCAGCCTCCGCGATGAAGGGCGTCGGAGTGTTCTTCCAGTGAGACTGATCGGACGCCACAACGAGGATGCGCCTAGCGCGGGTTAGGCCGACGTAGAATAGCCGGCGAGACTCGTCATACGCCTCCTGCGTCGATGTCGAGAAATGCGGGATACTGCCATTGTTCATGCAGATCAGGGCGACGCCATCAAATTCGCGACCCTTAGAGTTGTGTAGCGTGATTAGCTTGAGCGCCTGCTCGGGATTGGCGAACAGGCCCATATCCGAGATAAGGAGATTCGCTAGATCGACCTTACTGGTCTGCATGTCGGACAACATTTCCTCGGCGGAATCGATCAGCGGCTGTTTGGCGCCGCCCGGCAACCATTCCTCGCAGTCGAGATAGTCACCAGCTTCGCGGGCGATGGCGCGCAGCCAAGCGACGCCGCCGGGATGCTGGTCGGCAAGTTCGCGAGCGAGATAGATAAGGCCGAGCGCCACGCGACGGCCCTGATAGCTGAACATGTCGTAGCGCGAGTTCCCGGTCAGATCGCCGATGAGCCGAAACAGTGCCCGTTCGACACCCGGGATTCCGAGGTAATTGCCGGCCCCGGCGCAGGCTCCGAGTTGCTCGGCAAGTCCGGCAATCAGACGCCGACGTCTATATGGGCGGGCACCCGGACCGAAGATCGGCACGTCCAATTCGCGAAGGGCGCGGGCGACGGGGATGAGATGTGTCCACCATGGTGCTAGGATTGCGGCCTTGCCGAGCGGGATGCCGGCATCCTGCAGGGCGGGCAGGAAATGGTCTGTGATGGCGTCGATCGGCCGGCCGACATGGACGTAGTTCACTTGTGCCGCGAGCTGGGCTGCATCGCCCGCCGACTGCATCGCCGGCACGGTCGGGATCAATGTTGAGGCAGTGCTAACTATCGCCGGCCCGCATCGGAAGTTGCCAGTCAAGGCCGTGTCGCGGTGCGCGTCGATCTGATCGCCGAACTGCTCGGCGAGTTCGGGGCGAGCACCGGCGAAGCGCATGATCGACTGATTCTGGTCCCCGACGAGAAAGAAGCGGGTGTGGAGGAAATGCTGGAGTGCGCCGAAGATGGCGATCTGGATGTCTGTGGTGTCCTGGAATTCGTCGATCAGCAGCCAGGCAAAGCGGCTCGCGATGCCGCGTCCGACGAACGGATGCTGTTCGACAATCTTCCACGAATAATAGAGGATCATCGCGAAATCGAGGTATCCATGGGCGCGGACCCGCTCCCAATAGAGCGCGGCGGATTCATCGGTGACGATGCCGGTCTCGATACCCTGGCCGCAGGGTTCGCCGTTCACGTCGATGCGAAGCGATTCATAGTCCTCGAACACCTGCCCCGCGGGCATGCGACCGAAGGCGTCCTCGACCGCCGTCACGATCTGCTCGAACAGGCTGTTCTCGCGAGAGAGAACCTGAAACGACGCCGGCACCTCTGGAATCAGCCAGCTATAGGGACGCAGAATGAATTGCAGGCAGAAAGCGTGGATCGTTGAGATTTCACAGCGGTCTGCGATCGCGTTGTTGCCGTAGGTGCGCAACCTGGCCTCGATCTCATCGACCGCGGCATTGGTATAGGTGATGCAACCGATGAACTGGGGCGTGCCGACGACCTGATCGGCCAGCGTCAGTAGCTTGGCGAGGATGACCCGCGTCTTGCCACTGCCTGGGCAAGCAGTCAGCAACAGATTGCCGTCATGTTCGACAGCCTCGCGCTGCTCGGGTGTCAGCCGGATCATTCGGTGAGCCACTCATACGCCTCCTCGATATAGGTCGGCAAATCGGTCGCGAGGTGGGCATAGCGCGCAGCTATCTGCGCGAAGCGAGCCTTGCCAAAGCGCTTGGCGGTATTGAGCGTGATACGGCCAAGCTCGATGCGTAGTGCTGTTTCGTCGGCGGAGCTCAGTCCCCCGAGCTCAAGCGTCGCAAGCCCATCCTCCATCTGTGCAAGGATCTGCGGCGCGCCGAGGGCTCGGACGGCCTCGATCAGCATCGGCAGGCGCCCGACCGATACCAGCTCGCGTTCGAAAGTGGTGGCCCCCTCAAATGTAGACACAAAGTCGTTTTCCAGTGCCACTAGATCGGGGGTGCCTGCTTCCGGATCGAAGTCCTCGGCGTCGGATGGCGCCATGTCAGCATCGGCCACGATGGCGCATTTTTTCTCGAGCGATCCGGCGCGGAACAGCTTGGCATATACGTCAAAATGGACGCCATGAATCGCAATAACGGAGATCCCGAGCCGCTCGAGCTTCACGCCGTACACTTGCTCGATCAGTGCCGGGATCAGGAACATCTCGGCTGGACCTTCGACTAGCATGACCTTGCGCGCGTAGAGCAAGGCGCTCTTGGTTGCGTCGAGGTAGCGTTCGAGATCGGCAATCTCTGGCGCGGTCAGCGCGGCATTGAGCGCGAGATTGCCGGCAGCGATAGTCGCGTCCTCGCGCTTGGTGAGAGATACAATGCTGCTCAGTGGAACCTGAGAGGTCACCTGGGTGCTGTGACTGGTCAGGATGGTCTGCACGTTGATCGCCCGCAGTGCCGCGATCAAGGAGAACTGCAATTGAGGATGAAGATGCGCTTCTGGCTCCTCGATCAGTATCAGTTGGCCGGCCGAGCGGTTGAGCGCGATCCGCCGCTGCAGGTATTCCATAAGGATCGCGATGTAGAGGATGTTGTTCATCCCTAGGCCGTTGCGGCCAGGTTCGAACGAGGTAAGTGAAAGGTCCGACAGAATGATTTTCAGGTTGCGTATGATCGCGCGAAAGGACGCAGCGGAGAGGCCGAGAGTGGCGTCCATCTCGAACGCGGGGCCAGAGACATCCTTGAACCGTGCGTCAATTGCCCCTGCTATCTCGGCGATAGTCGCCGAGCTTGCGATTGCCTGATTAGCCTGGTCGAGGATGGCAATCAGGGCATCCTGCTCGGCCGCATCGATCTCGAACGCCTCGATCAGGCGGATGAGCGGTGACTGGCGAGGATTACGCAGGTCGTTCTCAACATCGCGGAGCGCGGGCAGATGAACGAGGAGGTAAGACTGCAAATCGGCGAAGCGCACGGATTCCCCGATCCCCTCGTCGTTCCAGGCAATGTTCGTGAGGTCGATCGCAGGATCACCGCCGCCGCGGATTTCCCACTGGTAGTCCTCGAGAGTCAACGCCCCGGGTACAATGTCGCCACTTGCAAGCTGCTCTCTGACATTTGGGCGCGGGCGGAAGCGGTAGAAGATACGCGCGCGGTCCGGAGCCGTCTTCCAGGTACTGACCAGCGCCTCTTCATTTACCCGCCCCTCGAACCCAGTCAGCTCAATTCCGATCAGAACCTGGCTTGGCGCGGCGATATCGATCGCCGAGTGGATGTCCTCGCGCTGCAGCGACCGAAAACTCGATGGCAGCATATTATCTAGACAAATCTGGATTGCGCGAAGGATCGCGGTCTTGCCTGTATTATTCTCTCCGATGATGCAGCACAGATCATCCGCGACATTCACGTCGAGTGACGCGAACGTACGAAAATTCTGAATCACAATTCGAGCTACTCGCATCATTTCCACCCGATAGTCGAGCGGCGAATTGCCGCCATCTATAGTTGAATTGAGGGCGCGATTAAGACAAGTGTGTTTATCAATTTCGCACTGCCTTAGAACTGTCGAGATTCTAATCGCCGCTGGATGATGGCAGTTCAGACGAACGAGAGCTGTTTGACACGGGGCGCGCGCGGTGCTGCCGTCCACAGACCTAAGCGTGGACGTCGCCTTAGGGGCGGGAAAATTCGTGCTCCCCCGAGCGTTGCACGGCGTGTTGCCGTGATGTTCACCCTTTGGGCCACGAAGATCGCATAATGTATCGACTGGAGCGGTTCTCAGCTCTGGGAATGTCGCCGGCTGAGCGTCCGATCGTCCCTTCACTCTCTCACAAGGATCGGGCCAACAGCGGGCAACTTTCGCAAACTCGGCGCTCCCTAAGCTTCGTTCTCGGCGCTCGAAGGTGGAAACGAGCGCGTGCGTTTCCGGTTTTCGATGCCGAGATTCACCTTCGTTTTCTTCGGTGCTCTGCAGCCCTCATATGTGAGGGGAGGGCGCCAATGTGGGCGACGGCGCTCTGCCTTAAATTCTACAACCCGGCCCCCAAATTCTTGTAGCGTTCGCCCCATAGTTGTTCTATGCAGGTTGCTGGGTGTGGTCCACGGGGGAAGGATTGTTTGGGGCAATTGGAGGGCAAAAGGCGTCCGATGGACGCCTATGCGGCGCGTCTTTCTGACGCCTGAGATCTGGCCTACCCTGAGCGTCTGACCTTGTCCTGATTGTGCGGAATTGCTGCATAGCAGGTGAACCAAGCTTAAGATCTGAACGGATTGCCGAGCGGCCATTTGGATGCTCGGTGCGTGAGCTTTTGTTGGAATTCGAGAGTTATGATGATGGGCGACGTCAACGAATCCGTTGAAAGAATGGATGTTTTAGCGGTGAGCGAGCAGGAGCGCGGTCTCAGGGTTCGCCTCCTTGAAGAGCGCGACACCGAGGTCGTGCGTGACATCATCAAGCAGCACCACGCCACGACCGTGTTTCGCGATCAGGCGTTCTCCGACTGGAAGCTGAACGAACACTTCAACACGATCCTGTCCCGTCCGCCGCGCATGGTCTGCCCAATTGCGGTTTTGGACGGAAAGCCGGTCGGTGTCGCTTGGGCGATCGCCGACTCCTATATGCTAACCGACGGCCCGCTGTTCGTCACTGTACATGTCATCGCTGTCGATCTGAACTTGCCGCCGGTTCGCCGTGCCAAGGTGTTCCTCGGGCTTGTGGCCGCGGTTCGACAATGGGCAGCATCTCTCAACGCGAGCCACTCGTTCATTCATGTCACGACCGGGTCGAACATCAAGGCAACCGATCGGCTGATGAAGGCTGCGGGGGCCAAATTTGTAGGCGGCGCATATGTCGTCTAGGTCGATGTTTCGATAGGTCGCCGACGTTTGCTCGGGCATTTGCACATTAAAGTCGAGGCGAAATGGACATGGTAGAATACAGCAAAGTATTGGAACTGCGAACAAATTCGTCCGGAAATATTCGTGTATACATTGCGTCAGATTCGATGAATCTATGCGTGCAATACAAATATGAAGAAAGTAACGATTTTATCGATAATTACATTCTATTTAAGAATGTATTGTCTTTTTCTTACAAGAGGCAGCCGTTGTTGATATCAATTAACGGCGAGTCTTACGATTGCGTCTGCGAGAGAAAAGGTAGTGGTTCCGAACTTCCTGTCGGCATCAAATCTTACGAATGCTTTTTCAGTGAACATGGTCTCCTTGAGGTTTCGGCGGAAGAAGTTGAGGCGCTGGAAAGCGCTCCGCCGACTCTGGCAGATATATTTAATCTTATGATCGGCGACGATTTGCAAAATCATTAATAGAGGGCAGGAGAACAATAATGGGCAGTTCGCGGCTCGATCCTGAGGTTAAAGAAGCCTACCTGTCGGAGCTTTACGGCAGACTTGGTGGTCTCAACAGACGATTTATGGCGGGTGAAATAGATCAGGCTGCATTTCGAAGCCAGTATGGTTCTTTGGATCTTCACATTAGGGAAATTGAGAACTCTCCAACGACGTGGAGGGAGTCATTTGTAAGGCTCGGAATAGAATTGGGAATAGGCGCCATAACACAGGGGCTAGCGTCTAGGTTTGGCTCCAAAGCTATGTCGCTAGATGATTTTGTTGCAGCGCAAGGCTCCTATTCCCGAACATACTCGCGTGATGGAATAAAAATATATAGTGAACTTGCCGGGAGACCGATTAGGACGGTCGATGACTTGGCGTCAGCGCTCAAGTCCGGTCTAATTTCGCCCTCAAAAGTCGAGGTCAATCTAGTCTACCGCGACGGCGCAATTTACGCGCTAAACACCAGAACGATGATGGCTCTTCGAGAGGCAGGCGTCAAACCTACCGATATAAATTTCGTGGCGCGGACGAAGGATCCTTTCTTCAATTCGTTGCTGGAGGGACAATTGGGGCGTAACCCAGGGGCTCCCTTCGGTTTCGGCGAGATTGGTCCCAAGTGTTTTCCTGGCTTTACACTCGTTGCCACCGCAGATGGTTCCAGTAAGCCAATCTCTGACCTGCGTGTAGGAGACGTTGTTCTCGCGTTCTCTTCATCTGATGAACTGGGGCGTGGTGAGCTGTTACCCAGACGCATCACGCGCCTTTATCGGAGTATCACGAATGAGTGGATTCGGCTCGCATGGCAACAAGACGGCAGCGAGCACGAACTCATAACTACTCCGGGGCATCATTTTCTGGACAATCACGGCGAGTTCCCAGCCATTAACGAAATGCTTGAGGGCGGCCGCGCAAAATTAGTTCTTTCAAGTGGCGAAGTGATCGATGTTTTCGCAGAGCGTATTGTTTACACTAGTGAAAACGCTCATCTCTTCGAAGAGGCGATCGACGCGTCACTGAGCGCAGGCGCTTCGTCTCTCCCGGCTGCCTGCAGCAGCGGCTGGCGAACTTACAACATCGAAGTGGAAGAACTTCATACTTTTATTGCCGGTGGCATGCGGGTTCACAACCTCTCCGAAGCGTGGGCTCATGAACTCGATGCAGGGTTGGCCGCATTCGACCACGCCGCCAGGATTGCCAAGGTCCCACTGGATTATGCAGCAAGTCTTGGCCGGGCCGCGATGGGTGTCGAAGACTTTGGTGGTCGGACCGCCGTTGGCTTCACGTCCGCAGGTCGCGCCATCACGCTCGACCGGGCTGTGTTAGAAAAATCTATTGCTGAAAACGGGGGTAAGAACGCAAGCCCGGCGGCCCGCGCCGAGGCCGCTGCACGCGCCGCGATGGCGGCGGGACATAACCGGACCGATGCGTTAGCTGCCGCATTCCGGGAGGCTGAACTCGCCGGCGCCAACACGAACGATGCCGGCCTTCATGCCCGCTTGGATCGTGCCACCCTACCCAGCAGCAGCAAAGGGTCCTCAGGCAAAGGCGGCGGCGGTGAGAGCTCCACCGCGGCCAGAACCCCTACCAAATCGACATCCTTGTCCGGAACGACGTCGGCGACGAAGACCACATCGACCCAGAGCTCGTCCGGCAAGGGCGGCGGCGGCGAGAGCACCAGCCGCACCCCTTCCAAGACGACCAACAGTTCCTCAAAAAACACCAGCCAATCGAAGGGCGGCGGGCGCGGGGCTAACGGCAAGCCTGTGCTTCTGGATCTGGACGGCAACGGGTTCAGCGTCACCGGACGGCACGATTCGAACCTGTTCCTCGACATCGGTGGTGATGGATACAAGCATCGCAGCGCCTGGGTGGGGGCCGGCGACGGCGTGCTGATGGTTGATGCGGACGGAGACGGCAAGATCTCCAGCCGCAAGGAAATCGTGTTTACCGACTGGGATCCGTCTGCCGACAACGACATGCAGGCCCTGCGGCAGGTCTTCGATACCAACGGCAACGGTTTGCTCGATGCCGGCGACGCGCAGTGGACCTCGTTCAAGGTCATGGTGACCAACGCGGACGGGACGATCACGGCGAGAACGCTTTCGCAACTGGGTATCCAGTCGATCGACCTTCGCGTCGACCAGACGAAGATCGTCTATGACGACGGATCTTCGATCGACGGACAGACGACGTTTACGCGAACCGATGGCTCGAAGGGCACGGCGGCAACTGCGACGCTGACCTATGATCAGGACGGCTACCAGGTTACCGAAGCGACGTCGACGGACGGCGCCGGAAACAGGACGGTCACCACGCGCGCCCATGCCAAGGACGGCACGCTCAAATCCGAAACGTCGCGGACCGTCAGCGCCGACGGCCTGACCGTGACTGCCCGCTTCGACCAGAACGGTGACGGCGTCGTCGACAGGGTCTTGACCGATGTCACTGTCCTCAATGCGGATGGAAGCCAGACGCGAACGGAAACGAATCGCAACGGCGGCGGGGTCCTGATCGATTCGACCACCACGGTTAAGAGCAGCGACGGCAGGACCGTCACGATTTCGCGCGACGAGCGCGGCGGTGGCTATACGACGCAAAGGGAAACGCAGGTCAAGGCCGCCGACAATTCCCTGACGATTACCGTGCAGGAACTCGGTCAGGATGGCACGCTGATCAAGCAGACAGTCACTTCGCATACCGCCGATCGCCTGACGCGCACCATCCGTCAGGACGCAAACGGCGACTCCTACTTCGAGCGCAGCGTTGCGTCAGAGACGGTCTACAATGCCGATGGCAGCCGGATTGAACGCAATACCGTGCGCGGTGGCGACGGGAACCTGTTGTCGCGAACGGAGACGAGCATCAATGCGGACAACCGCTCGAGAACCGAAACGGTGGACGTGGATGGCGATGGCGCGAACGACTTTACGACGACGTCGTCGACAAGCCGCGACGGCAATGGCGTAACGACAGTTGTCGAGACCTCGCTGGCGCGCGAAGGCAGCGTATTCGGCAGGGTCACGACGACGGTCAGCGCCGATGGCCTGACGAAAACCAGCTCGACGGACCAGAATGGCGACGGCACCACGGACCGCGCGACGTCCGACGTAACTCTCGTGGCGGCCGACGGCACACGGACGAGGACGATGCGGGCGACCGCGCAGTCCGGTAAGCTTCTGTCTCAGTCGGTCGAGCAACGCGCTGCCGACGGCCTGGTCGGAACGATCGCCAGCGACACGAACGGCGACGGCGCGACCGACCAGGTGGTCGCCGTGACCCGGGATGCCGCCGGTGTCGTCACCGAGACCACAACCGTCCATAGTGTCGATGGCACGCTGCTGTCGCGGTCGGTGAAGACCACAAGCGCCGACCGGCTGTCGAACACGACGCAGGTTGATCGCTACGGCCGCAACGTTTTCGACGAAATCGTCGTCGATACGACCACCCGGAACGCGGGTGGTACGTCAACCCGCACGATCGAGCGCAGGAGCGAGAACAACCCGCTCATTTCGCGGTCGGTCGAGACGACCAGTGCGGATGGGCTCTTTGTCTCCATTGCGACCGACATCAATGGTGATGGCCAGGTCGACCAGAACGCTTCGAGCACAAAGGTGCTCAATGCCGACGGCAGCCAGTCGATCACGGTTGAGAACCGGAGCGGCAATGGAACGCTGCTTGCCAAGGAAACCACCTCGATCAATGCCGATCGCTCCGACACGGTGGTTCAAAAGGATGTCAATGGTGACGGGCGGACCGATTTCTGGGAGCGCGCGACGCGATCCAGCAACGGCGCCCAGATGGTTGACAGCCACAACTATGCCGATGGGCTGCTTCTCTCGAAGAAGTTTCTTTACGTGAGCGTCGATGGGTTGTTCAAGCAGGAGTTCGACGACGTCAACGGCGACTGGGCGAACGACTTCGTCACCGAAACGTTTACGATGCTGCACAACGATGGCGGCAACACGGTCTCCACCAAGAAGGTCTCCGCGAACAACACGTTGCTCAACCGGAGCAAAGTGACGACCAGCGGCAACGGCCTTTCCGTGACCCAGGAAAACGATGTCAATGGCGACGACGTCATCGACAGCACGGTTACCAAGACAACCGTGATTGAGAACAACGGCGCGAAGACCATGACCCAGTCGACGACGGCAGGCACGAGCCTCGTCTCGCGCTCGACGGTCGCGACATCGGCGAACGGCCTGGCGTCACGCACGACATCGGACCTCAACGGTGACGGTGTCGTCGACAACACAATAACCCAATTGAAAACGCTGAACGCTGACGGTTCCGTCTATGAGGCCACCGAAAGTCACGCGGCGAACGGGGGGCTGCTCGCCCGCACCGAAACCAACACGAGTTCGGATGGAAAGCTGATCGGCCAGGGGATCGACGATGACGGCAACGGGGCCGTTGATCGGTGGATCGAAGAGCGTATCAGCAACACCGGAGAGCGGTCGCGCTCGGTGGCGGAGTTCAGCGCTTCCGGAACCACATTGAGTACCAGCCTGACGCTTGTCTCGGCGAACAGGCTGATGACGACCAGGAGCTTCGAGCTGACCGGCGACAGCGGGTGGGATCTGCATCGGCGGACGCAGACCAGCCTTGGCGCCAATGGTTCGACCACCCGGTTCGACGATGAGTTCTCCGGCAGTTGGGCACTGAAGGAGCGGACAATGACGATTGTCAGCGCTGACGGCCTGACGAAGGAAGTGATCTATTCTGACGGCAACTACAACACGTTGCGCGCCTATAACGACATCACCAAGATCAATCAGGATGGAACCACCCAGCGCGACGTCGTCTATTTCCGCAACGCCGACTGGACGCGGGAAAGCCATGTCGGCACCTGGACCAGTGCCGACAAGCGGACCACCTCGGTGACCAAAGACTTCGATGGTGATGGCGTTCGTGACCAGAGCGATTTCACCCAGATCTACAACAACGGCACCCGGCATCAGGTACTGTCGGACTATCACGCCGACGGTCATACGGTGGCCCGCCAGACGATCATCGACACCAGTGGCAACGGCCTCAACCAGTCGTACACCTACGACTTCGACGGTGCCGGCGGTGCGGACGCCCTGGTCACGAAGAACACTGTGATCGGTTCGGACGGCAGCAGAACGGTCACGACGGACTACAGCAATCGCGAAAATGGTGCGTGGGTCCTGAAGGGGCGGGAAGTCGCTTCGACCAGCGGAAACGGGCTCACCGAAAACCTGCAATGGGACGACACCGGAGCGGGTACGTTCAATCGCCGGCAAAGCAAGGTGACCGTGCTCAACGCCGATGGCTCGCGGACCACGACCGACCAGCAGTTTGCAAATGGCCAGGGCATCCGTACCCTCACGACAACTGTTTCTGCCAACGGCCTCGTCACCTCCAAGCAGCTTGACGTGGACGGCAACGGATCGGTTGATCAACGCCAGACCGATACAAGGCTTCTGAATGCGGACGGGACGCTGACGCGCACCGTTGCGTCGACCGGGCCGAACGCTGCAGCGCTTTCGACCGTGACGACGTCGACCAGCGCCGACGGCAAGACAGTCACGGTTCAGGACGTCTCGGGCATCGACGGCGTTGCTGCTCGCACGACGGTCTCGCTGTCGCGTGAAAGGGCTGATGGCAGCACGGTCAAGGTCGACAGCATCCGCAATGCGGCCAACCAGCTCGTCGAACGAATCACGACCACCATTTCCGACGACAAGCGCCTGGTTCAGATCGATCGAGACACCAATGGCGACGGTCAGGTGGACCAGAGCGAGCAAACCGTGACCACCGTCGATGGCCGTCGCATCTCCACGCTGACGAATTTCGCCAATGGTGCGGTGACCGGCCGAATGACAACGACGGAAGCCCCGGACGGTTTGTCTTCGGTGATCGAGATTGATCGAAATGCGGATGGCACAGCAGACACACGGAAAGTCCAGCAGAACGCGTTCTTTGCCGACGGCAGCCGAGAAGTAACGGTCACCGAGACCGACCTGAGGGCCAGCAAGCTCCGCTCCAAGACGACGAAAACCACAAGCGCCGACGGCAAGACCTACGTCGAAACAACGGATGTGGACGGTGACGGCGTCGTCGACCAGACCGTCCGCGAGACGATCCTTGCCTCTGGCGTGCGGCAGACGTCAGTCACCAACAATGTCGGTGCGCGCAAGTCGGACCAGAAGCAGAACGACGAAACCTATTGGAACGACAAGGTTCCGGCGGCGACTCAGACGACCACTTCGGCAGATGGCCTCGTCAAGACCACGACGATCGATGTCGATGGCGACGGTCGTTTCGAGGTCTCGATGGACGTCAAGACACGGATCGACGACAGCGTCATCACAACCGTCGTCGAAACAAATGGGGATGGCAGCGTCAAGTCGCGTGGTCTCTATGAAGTTAGCCACGATGGTGCGGTGAGCCTCTTTAGAAGAGACGCCAACAACGATGGTTTCTACGAGTTCGTGGAGACGACGACGAAGCGCAGCAGCGGAGGCGTCGAGCGGACGGCCGTGACCAGGGAAAATACCGGTGCGGTTACCAAGAGTGCTGAGACCACGGTCGATTCATTCGGGAACATTCTTCGCAGCAAGACGGTGGATGGCGCTGGTCGCACGCTTGAAGAGCAAACCAGAGCAACGAATGGAACGTCGACCCGCACCACCTACGTGGCAGCGACGGGCGCGGTTCGCGTGACAGAGGTGTTCGATGCGTTCGACATCATCCGCAGCGCCACCCACCATGATCCGGCCAACGCCGAGACGTGGTCACGTGTTGAGCAGACCTTTGATACGGCCGGCGTCAAGACGCTGGAAAAGCAGTTCCTCGACGACGGAACCACGGCGGATCTCTACTATCGGGCATCTGACGGCTTGATCTACGAGTCGCGGACCTTCGCCGCCAACGGCGCGTTGACCTCCGTAACCCTCTATGACCCACAGGGCCGCCGGACGAGCACAGTCCTCCATGACCCGCTGAGCCGAGAGCCATGGACGCGTGTCGAGCAGACCTTCGACACGGCCGGCGTGAAAACGCTCGAGAAGCAGTTCCTCGACGACAACACCCGGGCGGAGCTGTACTATCGGGCGGCTGGTGGGCTGATTTACGAGTCCCGCACCTTTGCCGCCAACGGTGCATTGACGTCGGTAACCGTCTACGACGCCCAAGGGCGAAAGACGAGCACCGTCCTCCACGATCCGAGCCAGCAGACATGGTTGCGGATTGAGCAGACGTTCGACACGGCGGGCGTTAAGACACTCGAGAAGCAATTCTTCGACAACGGCACCCGCACGGAAGTCATCTTCCGAGCGTCAGGTGGCGTCATTCAGGAGTCCCAGAACTTCGCCGCCGACGGCAACTTGCTGTCGAGAACCTACTATGACGCTGCCGGACGGGAATCTGGAGCGGTAATCTACGATCCCTATAACCAGAACGGCTGGTCGCGCGTCGAGCAGACCATTGATGCGGCGGGCGTCAAGACGCTGGAAAAGCAGTTCCACGATAACAACACGAGAACGGACCTCTACTACCGTTCGCCGGGTGGTCAGCTTTACGAAGCTCGGATCTTCTCGGCAGCAGGGGTCATGACCGCGAGAACCGACTACGATTGGGCCAACAATCAGTCCTGGGTTCGAAGAGAGCACCTCGTCGACGCGCAGGGCCGGATAACCCAGACCGCAACCATAAACGACAATGGCACGTCGGTCGTGGAAGCCTTCGATCCGGCGAACGCGCATGGCTGGTCACAGATCACCCAGGTGTTCAATGGCGCCGGCGCGATGGAATCGCAGGTCAGCCGCTGGGATGACGGGTCGACGGAGACGACGACCTACAATGTCTACAACAACCAGCCCTGGGCGCGTCTCGTTCAGGCGAGGAATGCAGGCGGGGCGCTGGTTTCCGAGGCGGCTTTCCAGGCTGACAACTCACGGTTCGTGAAGCTCTGGGATGCGGCCAACAATCAAGCCTGGTCCTATATCGAGCAACGCTTCAACGGTGCCAACGCGCTTGAGCGCCAGATGAGCCGCTGGGACGACAGTTCGACAGAGACGACGACGTTCAACGTCTATAACAACCAGCCCTGGGCGCGGCTCGTCGAGGCCCGAAACGCCGGTGGCGCGTTGATGACGGAGGCAGCCTACCAAGGCGACAACTCGCGCTTCGTCAAGCATTGGGATGCCGCCAACAATCAAAACTGGTCCTACATCGAACAGCGGGTCAATGGCGCCAATGCTGTCGAGTGGCAGATGAACAGATGGGATGATGGTTGGACCGAAACGACGACCTACAACGTCTACAACAATCAGCCATGGGCACGCTTCGTAGAGGTCCGGAACCCCAGTGGCGCTGTGGTCTCCACCGCAGCCCACCAGCCGGACAATTCAAGGCATGCGAAGTTCTGGGATCCCACCAACGCCCAGCCCTATTCCTATGTCGAGCAATATCTCAACTCCGCGGGACAGGTCGTGGCCGAATACACGAGACGCGACGATGGTTCGGTGGTTGAGGCACGGGCCAACGGACAAGGCACAGCCCGCCAGATGGCGACGTTTGATGCAAACTACTATCTTGCTATGAACCCGGACATCGCCAACGGCTGGCATGCGCCGGCGATCGAGCACTACAGCCAGTTCGGGTGGAAGGAAGGGCGCAGGCCGAATGCCTGGTTCGATGGGAACTACTACCTGCAGCAGAATACGGATATCAGAAACGCGGGCCTAAATCCGTTCGAGCATTGGCGCGCTAATGGGTATGCAGAAGGCCGCGCGCCGCATGAAGGGTATCAGCGTTTCGATGGGCGGACGCAGTCGGATTTAGCGGGCCTGAACGAACCGCTATTTGCCGATCTACAGCTTGCAAGAATTCAAGACATGCGCAACTACGCGACAAATCAGCTGAACTGGTGGCTGCCCTACAATAAAGACAGAGGGCGGCTTGACGTTGGCATTCAGGCGAAACTTTACGCGGCCAAAAACGGGGACAGCAGAACCGTCCTGGGTATGTATCCTGAATACGTCCACAACCGCTTTGGCTTGATGAACCGACCCGTCGTGCTCGATCTTAACGGTGACAACCATATCGATCTTCGTATCTTCTCACCGGCTGACTTAGATGCGGGCAATGGCCCGCGGTTCGATTGGGATGGCGATGGTGTCGCCGACGGTACCGGCTGGGTGGGCCCGGCTGATGGATGGTTGGCGGTTGACCTTGCCGCCGACGGAACCTCCGGTGCGGATGGTCTGATCGACCAGGCCAAGGAACTCGCGTTCACGATGTGGAAGACGTACGATGAGCTTGTCGAAGAGCAGGCGGAAATCAGCGACCTCGAGGCCCTGCGTCTGGTGTTCGACACGAACGGCAACAATCAACTGGACGCTGGTGATGCCCGCTGGAGCGAGTTCCGTATTTGGCGTGACGTCAATCAAAATGGTGCTACGGATGCCGGCGAACTGCAGACGCTGGCTGAGGCCGACGTCAGCTTGATCGAGCTTGTGCCATCGACGGCGGGCGCGCGTGAATTTGCAGACGGCTCGGCTATTACCGGGACCAGCAGCTACCTGAAAGGTGACGGAACACGTGCACTTGTTGGCGACGTCAAAGTCTTGTCTCGACCCTCTCGGTTCGAGACAGCAGTTGCCTAATTAGGGCCATTCGTTGCTGAAGCGAGTCCTCCGGGCGCCTAAAGTCCCCGAAGGCCTCGCTATCGATCTCCTCTTAAGAAAATTGACGCTTAGCGATCATGAACGCGCCCCTTGGCCCCCACCATCCTGTCGCATCGGAGTCCGAGGCGCTGGATATTGATTCCGGCCTGAAGGCTCTCTGCCTTGTCGCCGGCTACTACCGCATTGCTGCCCAACCCGAAGTCATCTCCAAGCAACTGGCGCTCGGTGAATTGGCTGGCGCGGACGACCTGCTGCGGGCCGCCAAGATCGTCGGTTTGAAGGCGCGGCATGTCTCTGCCGTGTCGCCCACGCGGCTCTCAGCGTTGCCGACGCCGGCGATCGCCTACCAGACCGATGGTGGCTTTGCGATCTTCGCCGGAGCGACATCGTCAGGAGAGTTGCGCCTCGTCGATCCCACGACGATGGAAACGCGTGAGGTCGATGCCGCCGAACTCCTGCGACTGACAGGCGGTTGCTTCATCCTGCTGCAGCGCAAGTTCCTGGGCGCCGGCGCATCAACCACAGTCTTTGGCTTCCGCTGGTTCCTGCCGTCGATCTGGCGCTATCGACGTTCGCTCGGCCACGTGCTGATCGCCAGCCTGTTCATCCAGCTCTTCGCGCTGGTGACGCCGATGTTCTTCCAGGTGGTGGTCGACAAGGTCCTGGCGCACCGCAGCTATTCGACGCTTACGGTGCTTGTCGTCGGTCTCGTGACGATCGGCCTTTTCGACGTTGTGTTGCAGTATCTGCGCACCTACGCGCTCACGCATACGACGAGCCGCATCGATGTCGAACTGGGACGGCGTCTCTTCCGTCACCTGCTCAACCTACCGCTCAGCTATTTCGAGACACGCGCCGCCGGCCAGACAGTGGCGCGCATGCGCGAGCTTGAGACGATCCGCGAGTTTCTGACAGGGCAGGGGTTGTTCAGCGGTCTCGATTTCATCTTCACCTTTGTCTTTATCGCCGTTCTGTTTGCCTATTCGACGACGCTTGCCTGGGTGGTCGTCGCCTCGATCCCGTTCTATGTAGCCATCGGCTTCCTGATCCGCCCGTTCCTTCGCGAGCGCATCGACGAGAAATTCGACCGTGGCGCTTATAGTCAGCAGTTGCTGGTCGAGTCCGTCGTCGGCATGCAGACGCTGAAGGCGTCGGCGATCGAGCCAGTCGTGGCCTCGCAATGGGAAGAGCGGCTGGCGGCCTATGTCCGTTCGTCGTTTCTGGCGGCGATGCTTGCGGCTAAGGGCCAGAACGCGATCCAGTACATCAACAAGCTGACGAGTGCTGCCCTGTTGATGCTTGGCGCCCAAGCCGTGATCGATGGGAGCTTGAGCGTCGGTGCGCTGGTCGCCTTCAACATGATCGCCGGCCAGGTGTCGCAGCCAATCCTGCGTCTGTCGCAGCTCTGGCAGGACTTCCAACAGGTGCAGATCTCGGTCACGCGCCTTGCCGACATTTTGAACGCGCCGGCCGAGCCGCGGCCACTGCAGCCGGTTGCGCTGCCGAAGCCGCGCGGCGCCATTGGCTTCAAGAACGTCAGTTTCCGCTATTCGCCAAACGGCCCCGAGATCCTGAAGACCATCAATCTCGACATCCAGCCCGGCGAGGTGATCGGTATTGTCGGCCCGTCCGGGTCAGGCAAGTCGACGCTGACCAAGCTGATGCAGCGCTTCTACATTCCTGACACCGGTCAGGTCTTTGTCGACGGCCAGGACATTGCCCAGGTCGATCCTGCCTGGTTGCGCTCGCATGTCGGCGTCGTGCTGCAGGAGAACCTGCTGTTCAACCGTACGATCCACGACAACATCGCACTCTCCAACCCGGCCATGTCGCGCGAGGCCGTGATCAGTCTTGCGCGCCTTTCCGGCGCTGACGAGTTCATCGCCAAGCTACCGAACGGCTACGACACGATGATCGAGGAACGTGGCGCGAATCTCTCTGGCGGTCAGCGGCAGCGTATCGCAATTGCTCGAGCGCTTTCGACCAATCCACCGATGCTCATTCTCGATGAGGCGACCAGCGCCCTCGACTATGACAGCGAGCGCATCGTGCTTGCCAATATGCGCCAAATCGTTCGCGGCCGCACCGTGATCATCATCGCGCACCGGCTGGCGACCGTTCGTGCCTGCAACCGTATCATCGGCATGTCAGAGGGGCGGATCGTCGAGGTCGGCACGCATGACCAGCTGCTGGCGCGCACCGACGGCCTCTACGCCCATCTCTGGCGCCTGCAGAACGGAATGGCGGATGTCGTTGCGAAGGAGCAGCAATGAACGTTCACCAGCCACGCCCGAAGAAGCCCACCAATCGCGCCGACCAGGAGTTCCTGCCGGCGGCGATCGAAATCCTGGAGACGCCGGCCTCGCCGGTGCGAGCGGCGATGATCTGGCTGATCTGCCTGCTGGCAGCTCTCAGCCTCCTCTGGGCGTACTTCGGCAAGTTCGACATTGTCGCGACGGCACAGGGCAAGATCCAGCCTATCGGACGTGTAAAGATCGTCCAGTCCGAAGAGCCAGGGCGCGTCAACGTCACCAATGCGATCAACGGCACGCGCGTCGAGAAGGGAGCCATCCTGATCGAGCTCGATCGCACCACAGCGAAGGCGGAGGAGCAGGCGCTCTCCCTGCGTCTCCAGGCACTCCAGGCGGAAATCGCCCGGCGACAGACGCTGAATGAGGTGGTTAGCAACTGGGCATTTCTCGATATCTGGATGAAGGCCGATCGTCCGCCGAGCCGCCCGATCACGTTTCCCGAAGACATCAGCGGAGCGCTCAAGGAGCGTGAACGCCAGGTCTATGCCGCCGAGGTCGCAAAGCTGTCCGGAACAATTGCCAACCTGCGTGCACAGTTCACTAAGGGCCAGGCACAGAACGAGCGGCTGACCGGGACAATCGCCGCCCAGAAGGCGTTCGTGGCAACGCTGGCGCAGCGGGTTTTTATGCGCAGAAAGCTCGTCGATGCCGAGGCAGGCACGAAGGCTTCGATGATCGATGCCCAGGAAACACTGTTGGAGGCCGAGCGGGATCTCGCCTCGCAAAGGGGTGAGGCCAAGGAGGCGGAGACCGCACTTGACGTGGTCAGAAGCGAAGCGGCAAGCCAGTTCAGCCTGTTTCTTGCCGACAACACCCAACGACTAACCGAGGCGCAGCGGGACGCCGACCAGGCGGCCCAGGAGCTTGCCAAGGCTGTCCGCAAGCTCTCAGCGATGACGATCAAAAGCCCGGAGACCGGTGTCATCCAGTCATCGGCGATCACCACGGTCGGGCAGGTGCTGTCGCCGGGCACGGAACTGATGCGCATCGTGCCGACGGGCCAAATGCTTGAGATCGAAGCCTATCTGCCGAACCGCGACGTCGGTTTCGTGGAGGCTGGCCTGGAGGCGGTAATCAAGGTCGAGGCCTTCCCGTTCACCCGCTACGGCATCCTGCACGGCAAGGTCACCCGTGTCGCGACCGATGCGATCCCGGAGCCTGATGCCAGGCAGACGGAAGAGTCTTCCTCCGCCAGCTTGCAAACCTCGGTTCCGTTCAGCAACGCGCAACGCATGCAGAACCTCGTCTATCCCGTCGTCATCGAACCGATCGAGACCGACATCCTCGTCGATGGTCGGGCCGTCCCGCTGTCACCGGGCATGGCCGTGACCGTCGAGGTCAAGACCGGGCAGAGAAGAATTCTCGAATATCTGTTCTCGCCGCTGGCCGAGGTCTCATCCACCGCGATGAAGGAGAGGTGAGCGCAACCGACCGCAACCGGTATAGGGAGCGGTCTCATTATGTTCCGGCTTTGTGCGTCCAGGATCGCATAATGTATCGACGGGAACTCTTCAGCCGCTCGCTCCGTCGCTGAGTATTTCCATGTACGCGCGATAGACGAAGACCCGCCCACGCCGTCGACCCGTTGCTTCTTCAACGATTCCAAGCCTTTGAAGTTGGTCGAGGGCCGCGTTGACTGTCGGCATGGTCAGTCCGCTCTGCTTCATTGCGGCGGTGGCGGTCAGATAAGGGCTGGTGCGCATGGCCTCGTGAATCTGGAGGACCGATCCCGTACGTTCAGACTCCCTTACGATGCGTTCGCGATCGCCCTCGAACAGCCGCGCAATTTGATTGGCAGTCTCAAAGGCTTGTTCCGCTGTTTCGGCGATCCCCTCGAGAAAAAACTCGAGCCACGCTTCCCAGGTGCCATATTCGCGGACTTCCTGCAGCAGGCGATAATAATCGGCCCTACGCGATTTGAAATAGAGGCTGAGGTAAAGAAGGGGCTGTCGAAGTACGCCGGTGGCGCAAAGGAACAGGGTGATCAAAAGTCGACCGAGACGGCCGTTGCCGTCCAGGAAAGGATGGATGGTTTCAAACTGAACGTGAATGAGCCCCGCCTTGATCAGAGGTGGAATGTCGGGCGTGTCCAGATGAACAAACCTCTCCAATTCCCCCAGGCAGTTCATGACTTCATTGGGAGGAGGGGGCACAAACATTGCGTTTCCCGGCCGAGTTCCGCCGATCCAGTTCTGGGACGTGCGGAATTCACCAGGGCTCTTCGTCCCTCTCCGGCCGCTGTCCAACAATCGCTGATGCATTTCCCGAATAAGGCGCAGTGATAGCGGCAGCTGCTTCAGGCGCTCGAGACCGAACATCATGGCGTCGACGTAGTTGGAGACTTCCCGGATATCGTCGACCGGCTGGCCACCGATCGCTTCCGTTTCGAAGCGAAGCAGGTCGGAAAGTGTCGATTGGGTACCCTCGATTTGGGATGAAAGGACCGCCTCCTTGCGCACATACATGTAGAGGAACAGTTCCTTGTTGGGCAACAGCACGGAAACACCGTCAAGCCGTCCGAGCGCGCGCTCGGCCGCGCTTAGACGTGTGAGCAGGCCGGTGATCGCGATTGGCGGAACCGGGGGAAGGGGAGGCGGCACGAACGCTTTGACGCGTTCACCGCCGACAGCGGTTTCAACAAAGCGGCCCAACCGCCCATTGATATTGGGGTCGTTTCGGTCCATTGCCTTCCCGTGTCGATTGTTGTGGTGGAGTTAAATAGCATCGCACCTTAATAAACGAAATAGCAATTTTGTTAATTAGTGTGGTCGCTTAATAAACGACGGGCATGGAAGCTGGTTCGAATCCCTTCAAGGCGAGGGGTACTTGCCCAGTGTGGCCCGAAGCGCGAGGGAGGCTGGCGATGCGATTGCCGCAGCTTGCGTATTGGTGCCCCGCCTCAACACCCAAGCCTTTTCTTGTTGCGAGGACGTTGGTCTCACCTCCAAACTTGGAAAATCGTGCCATTGACCCGCGGACGCAGCCTGCTTTTATGCACGAATGACCACGAAGCTTTCCGATTTGAAGTTGAGGCCCCGGCTAATCGCCGAGCTCCACCGGCATGGATATCACACGATCGAGGACTTAAGGAACGTTCCCATGACCGTCCTATTACGAATAAGAGGAATGGGCCGAGCGTCGTGGCAAACGATTTGCGACGAACTTGGGCGCAAGCCGTATTCCGACGGGTGTAATTAAAGGAATGTCCTACCAACCCCGCTACTGCTGGCGCCGCACCGGGCTAGATAAGAACGACCCGCCGGCGGATCCCGATTGGCTCGGGTTTGACGGCGTCGGCTGTATCGGCCGCGGCTCGCGCTAAGCCTCAATGTTGCTGAGGTTGCCCGGCAGGCGGCCAGGCTTGTTGAGACCGAAACTTTCGCGCCGGTAGCAAACCTCTTGAGCGTTAGTGAGACACCGCCGTAACTCAAATCGCAGGAAAACCTGTCGCTCGTGAGGAGCTGATGCACCCGCCTTTTCTCCATCAGCAAAACCACGGGGACGGTCACCGAACGTCGTCACGCATTCGTACCGTCTTCGCCGGCCGCAAGAAATTTTACTTCGGAAGCTTTGGGGATTAATCGGTCGGCATCATGCCCAGTTCGGCGAATGCCGTGGGTGCCAGAAACTGGCTGGCGATATTGGCCAGCAATGGGCCGTCTGCTTCGCTGCGATGTCGCACATCCAGCCATTCCGGATCCTGCACGAAGCTCTGCCAGAGAGCCTCGCGTTGAGCTAGCGACTCCCAAACCAGAAAATAGATCAGCTCGTTGCTGGATGGACCGGTCAGCGGGATCCAGAACCCGTATGGCTTTATGCCCAGCCTGTTCCAAATTGCGACGGTATGATGCTCGAACCGGACTAGCAAATCAGGCAGGCGACCCGGCAGAGCCGTATAGGTGCGCAACTCGTAAATCGACATTGGCAAGGGTCCTCTTAGAGATTGTTGGGGTCATATGAAGGCCGGCACCAGCGAAGCAGCCTGCGGGGGCAAGATCGCATTTCCAATGCGACGACAATTGAGCCCCCTATAAAGCCAGCCATTCGTTTTCACCGGCGTTCCAGTCATTCCCACCAGGGGCGCTAGTGGAAAGCCAGACACTAGGTTTGCGATGAGATGCCGTCTTGGTTGCGCGCGTCACCTGTTTTGACTGAGAGAGACACGTTTTAGACCTGGGTTCCCTGTTGCTGCAAATTGTCGGGCGACACGAACTGGTGTTGGGCTCGTACTAGCCTCGGTGGCCAAGAGCTCAATGCACGTCGAGGCTTCAGCGCCCTGTGCGAGCGTTGGGGGCTCGAATGGCAGCCACAGTCAAATCGGGTGTCCTCGCCGACCAAGACGAAGGTCACAGGCCGTCATAACTTTGGATTGTCTAATGCATGGTGGGGACCAGGCAGGTCTCACAACATCATCGAAACGACAGTTCGACGCCACACTGTGTCGACATATAAAAAGGGGAACTACAACAATGCTGAAACCCAAATTGCTGGCGAGAGCCACGGCTTTGGCGCTAATCGCTTTGACTTCGGGCGCCGCCTACGCGGAAGACCCAATCAAAATCGGCCTGCTTGAAGATTCGTCGGGAGACTTCGGGCCGATCGGCGCGCCGAAGGTGCGGGGATCGGAACTGGCTGTCGAAGAAATCAACAAAGCCGGTGGCATCATGGGTCGTCAGATCGATCTGATCTATCTGGATCCGCAGACAGACAATGCCCGATATCAGGAATTTGCGCGCAGGCTGATCGACAAAGACAAAGTGGACGTGTTGATAGGCGGCATTGCTTCTGCGGCTCGTGAGGCTCTTCGTCCAATCGTCGACAAGGGTGAAACTCCCTATTTTTACACCAACCAGTACGAGGGCGGCGTCTGCGACGCTAATACCTTTGCGACTGGCGCGGTTCCAGAGCAGCAGTTCTCAACACTTATTCCATACATGGTCAAGAAATTCGGTCCCAAGGTCTATGTCATCGCACCGGACTATAACTTCGGCCATCTTGCATCCGAATGGAACAAGCAGATCCTGGCGCAGGACGATGTAAAGGGTACGCTGGTCGGTGAGGAGTTTATTCCGATGGGCGTCAGCCAGTTTGCACAGACCATCCAAAACATCCAGAAAGCCAAGCCTGATTGGATCTTGGCGGTTCTGACTGGGCGCGCGCAGGACAGCTATTTCGAGCAAGCCGCAGCAGCCAATCTCAACATCCCTCTGGCGTCCTCGGTGAAGGTGATGGTCGGCTGGGAGCACAAGCTTCTTCCGCCTCCGGCGCTCTCCGGGTTGCACGTTACGGCCAACTGGTACGAAGAACTCGACACGCCGGCTGCCGAAGCGTTCAAGAAGAAATGGCATGCCAAGTATCCGAACGAAACGTACATCAACGACATGGGCTACAACGCCTACTGGACGATTTACCTCTACAAGGAAATGGTCGAGCGGGCCAAGTCGACAAAACTTCAGGATATGCGGAAGGCCGTCGCGCAGGGCGATGTCTGTATCGAAGCTTCCGAAGGCAAGATCTGCATGGACCCGAAGAGCCAGCACATGTCACACAACATGTATCTCCTCTCGGTCGACGACAAGCATGAAGTGAAGCGCGAGGAAGATCTCGGTGTGATCCAGCCGTTCTGGCTCGCCTCGGTCGGCTGTGATCTAACGAAGAACAATCCGCAAGAGCAGTACAGCCCGGATAACCTCCCGCAAAACTAATTGGACGAAGACTAGCGGCTCTCAAGAGACGGGGCGCCGCAAAGCCATTGAACTGGTCCGGGGGAGCATTAAAATGCTGGGCGAACTTTTCTCCTACATCTATCAATTTGCCGACATATTCGCCTTTCTGGTTCTTGCGTCGGCGGGACTGGCAATTGTGTTCGGCATGATGGGCGTCATCAACTTGGCGCACGGGGAATTCATCATGTGCGGTGCCTACGTGACCGTGGGCATGGTCAATCTGGGACTGCCTCTTGTACTCGCCCAGCTCTGTGGCGCGCTTGCTGCGGCAATTCTGGGTATTCTGGTCGAGGTCGTCGTCATCCGCCGATTCTATAATCGGCCGGTCGATACGCTTTTGGCAACCTGGGGCTTGAGCCTCATCGTGACACAGGGAACGCTTCTCGTTGTCGGGCCGAGTCTTTCTGGCATCGGCACGCCTCCCGGAAGCTTCTCGGTCGGTGACTACTCATTCTCGACATACCGCGTCATGCTCTTTGCTGCCTCCATTGCGGTACTTGGCATCCTTTATCTCTTGTTCATGCGAACTCGATTCGGGGTGCTTGCGCGTGCGACGATGCAGCAGCCCTCAATGGCTCGCGCGCTCGGTGTCAGGATCAACTGGATATACGCGCTCAGTTTCGGGCTCGGGGCGGGCCTAGCCGGCCTCTGCGGGGCACTTTATGCACCCACGATGACGCTTGTACCGACGATGGGCGCCGCCTTCGTTACGGACAGCTTCGTCACCGTCGTCATCGGGGGCGCCAACGTGCTGCTTGGAACTGCGCCGGCGGCCATCATCCTGGCCTTCATCCGCACCGGGCTTAACGCATGGCAAGGACAAATCATAGGCCAGATCGGGATGCTGGTGGCCGTCATTCTCGTCATCCGGGTTTTGCCTGACGGCGTAACCGGTTTGGTCAATCGGCATCTGCGCTGAAATCTAGGATTGCTAACGTGCTAAAACTCATCAATGGTCCGCAGACACTCGGAACGGGACGTCGCTTTTGGAGCAGCTTCGTCGCCGTACTGCTTGCAGCGCTCGCCTTTCCGCTCTTCGCCGATCCTTATGACGTCGGCAACTTCGCGTACTTCATGGTCTGGCTTTTCATGGCGCTTGGTCTCTGTGTCATGTGGGGGTACGCCGGAATCATGTCTTTTGGGCAGACCTTCTTCTTTGGGATCGCGGGTTATGCCTACGGTGTCATCGCGATCAATCTTGGCGGGCGGGGCTTCTCCACCTTTGAGGCTCTTGTGTTGGGAGTCGTCATCTCCGTCATCGTTGCCGCGATACTCGGCTATTTCATGATCTATGGCCGGGTTGGGGGTGTGTTCTTCGGTATTGTCACTCTCGCGGCCACACTTGTTCTCGCCTTCTTCCTTAGTCAGACTGCTGGTCCCGAGTGGGCAATCGGCAAAGCTCGCCTCAATGGCTTCAACGGAATGACCGGGATGAAGTCGCTGAACATCACGTATGGCGACATCAAGATCTACTTCGAGGGGATCAACCTCTATTACCTTATGATCGCCGTCCTCGTGGTCGTGTATCTTGGACTTCGGATCCTCCTGAATTCCAAGTTTGGAAACGTGATTGTTGCCATTCGCGAAGATGAGCAGCGTGCAGAATTATTGGGGTATGATGTTCGCAAATACCGGCTGATAACGTTTTGCATTGGCAGCGGTCTCGCTGGTCTTAGTGGCGCTCTCTACACCTCTTGGGGGCAGTTCATCACACCGACGACGATTGGCCTTCCGGCGGCGGCGATGCCGATCGTTTGGGTCGCCTTCTCGGGAAGGCAGGACATTACCGCGACGCTCGTCGGATCGTTCTTCTTCCTGTTCGTTTACCAACTCATAACGATTTACAGTCAGCAGGCGGCACTCATCATCACCGGCGTGATCCTCCTTGTGACGGTGATGTACGTGCCGGAGGGATTCGTCATCGGTTTTATCAAAAAGATCGGCCTGCTCAGCCGCCGCCAGCGACAGGAACCCACGGCTGTCCTTGGCGCCCCCGCAGGAGACCGCGCCCATGGCTAAGCTTCTCGAAGCGCACTCAGTGTCAAAGTCCTTCGGAGGCTTGGCGGCGGTATCCGATGTCACACTGTCGGTAGACCAGGGGGAAATTCACTGCATCATTGGGCCCAACGGCGCCGGCAAAAGCACGTTTTTTAAACTCATCGTAGGAACTTACCCACCTACATCGGGCCGTGTCCTGTTCGACGGCGCGGACGTGACTAAGGAGATGCCCTTCAGCCGCGTGAAACGGGGCATGAGCATCAAAATGCAAAAGCCGTCGGTTTTCAAAGAGCTGCCGGTTCGTCAGAACCTTCATATCGCACTTCAGCACCACGTCGGCTATGGCGAGCTGAAAGGCGAGGAGGATCGCCTGCTGGAGTTGCTCGATTTGTCTGCAAGCCATGGTAAGCCCGCGGGCGAGCTATCGCACGGCCAGCAGCAGTGGCTTGAAATCGGGATGGCCATGGCATTAAGGCCCAGGCTTCTCTTGCTGGACGAGCCGACCGCGGGCATGTCCCCCGAAGAAACGTACAGAACTGGCGAATTGATCCTGCAACTGAACCGGGAAGGAACGACCATGCTTGTCGTAGAACACGACATGGCGTTCGTTCGCCAAATCGCGATGGCGGTCACGGTCCTTCATTTCGGTCGGACGTTCGCACACGGATCGATCAACGACATCATCGCTAACGAACGTGTCGCCGAAATCTACTTGGGAAAAACCAATCATGAGCGTTGATGCTGTCCTTGATGTTAAGGGCCTTTGGGCGCGATACGGCGCAACGCCGATTCTACAGGGTGTAGACCTGTCGGTGTCGAAAGGTGAAATCGTGAGCTTGATCGGCCGCAACGGAGTTGGAAAAACGACAACGATGCGATGCCTTATTGGCCTGCTGGGAGCGGCGTCCGGAAGTGTGCGGCTGCTCGGCCGCGATGTAACTAGGCTCTCCGCCGACAGCCGCGCACGACTTGGGATCGGTTACATCCCGCAGGGTCGCGACGTCTTTCCGCGAATGACAGTCCAAGAAAACCTGGAGGTCGGGCGCTCGATCGGCGGCTCGGCGGGGAAGAAGCTGCCTGAACTTGTCTTTCAGTCGTTTCCGCGCTTGGCGGAGCGCCGCAATCAAATGGCTGGAACCATGTCGGGTGGCGAGCAGCAACAGCTCGCAATCGGGCGCGCGCTGATTGGAAATCCAGTCCTGATGCTCTTGGATGAACCGTCCGAGGGCATTCAACCGTCCATCGTCCAACTCATATGTAGCGCGTTGAGGTCATTTAGCCGCGAGCTGGGAACGACTGTTCTGTTCGTGGAGCAGAATCTCGACACCATCCTGGCATTGAGCGACCGCTCTTATGTGATGGAGAAGGGCCGGATCGTGAGTACAATCGCACCAGGCGAAGTGACCAGCGAAACGGTGCGGTCGAACTTGATGCTTTGACGTGGGGAGGCGGAGGCGAACCAACGTCTTCGCGCTCTTGTGCGCCTTGTCTTTCGCGTCCTTCTGCTCGAACGCATTTGCCAACCCGACGGTCGAGAAGCAGAGGACCTTTCGGCGATGATGCGCGATGGCCTAGACGCCAAGGAGGTTCCGGTATGTGTTTCTCCGGCGCGCAGTATACCTATGAGAACGATAGTCTGGGCGCCGTCCGACTAGACGCGCAAAGTTTGACCTTGTTGCTACAGCGGTAGACGCCGATCCTGGACGTCTTCTTCTCAATCTGCCGCATCTCCCAGCCAGCGGCGGGATGCAGAACTCAGGAGCAAGACGTAGCCGTTCGTCATTGTCGGGAAGTGATTGACCTGACAATCCTAACCGCCGCCAGCGCGATCGACAGCTGTCTTCTTATCGCAAATACCATGATCTGGCGCCACGCCAATTGGGCATCGAGTAACATCTCGTTTGGGGAGCAGATACGCCAGAGCAACGCCCGGTAGTGCGATAACTTTAAGCGCGATGGAAGCTTATGCCCTCAAGGGCGATCACGGCCTGGCATCACTCCAAACGAGCTGGAACGCGTCGCCTGCGCGCAAGGACAGGGGACGAACAATCGCGATCTGTTGTCCCCTGCTCACGGAGCGAAGGCGGCAAGCCGGACAAGCCGGTCATAGGACCCGGTGAAGCCGAGAGCGAAACCATGTCGTCACGAACCTGCTTTCAGCGTCCGGCACTGCTTGCGCGACTTTCGAGCTTCGGTCGGATGCCAAACGGTGCCCAACTGAATGGAGGCCGTCAATGCAACCGACCGGCAATGACATCGGACTACGGCATTGAGGAGGACGCCACGTCGAGAATTCAAAGAGCGTGCTGCGGCGTCAGGTAAAGCTGCTTCACCACAGACTGATTAACTGCCGGTGCTCCTGCCGCATCGCGGTGGCAGCATCAGTCAATCGAGCTGGCCGCTCCAAGCAAGACTGCCGAGCTTCGTCCGCTTACGGTCGGGCCGGGAAGAAAGCTGAGTTTTCTCCGGTCCTACGCCGATCACAGTCTCGCACAATCTAACAAGGAGGCTCATCAATGAGCTGGTTTTCTGAATCTATCATGGCCTTGAGGGGCGTCGCGAAGGGCATTTCCGGCGAAACCCATTCTCTTACGGAACAGGCCCAAGGCGAATATCATTACCTCTACAGTCCCTACAACAAGCCCGTTCTCACCGTGGACCCAGGCGCAGTGATAGTGGCGGAAACACACGATGCATTCTACGGAAAGATTCAACACGAGAGCGACAGGCCGAGTGAGATCATCAAGTTCCCGTTTGTGAACCCGCAGAACGGGCCGATCTACATTAATGGTGCCGAGAAAGGCGATACGATCGCCGTCTACATCAAGAAGATTGAGCCGCGAGGTGAGCAGCCACGTGGAACCACACTTATTCAGCCCGGCTTTGGCGGCCTAGTGCCGACGCCAGACACCGCAATGATCACTCCCCCGCTTCCGGAACTAATCCGCAAGCTCGAAGTGACGGTCGAACGCGGCACCAAATGGAACGAAAACCTCTATTTGCCGTATGAGCCGTTTATCGGAACAATCGGAACATCGCCGGAGATCGAGGCGATCTCTTCGCTGGTCCCAGATTACTACGGCGGCAACATGGACTTGCCCGACGTCGCGCCAGACGCTGTGATCTATCTCCCTGTCAGTGTGGAAGGTGCTTATCTTTATCTCGGCGATTGCCACGCCACCCAGGGTGATGGTGAAATATGTGGCACGGCATTGGAGCATCCAAGCGTAACGACAGTTCAAGTCGACCTTATCAAAGGATGGTCGATCAAGACGCCGCGGCTTGAGAACCGAACCTTCTACATGTCCATCGGTTCGACCCGCCCAATGGAGGACGCCACGCGCATGGCCTACCTCGATTTGATCCACTGGCTCTCCAAAGATTTCGGCTTTGACGAGATCGACGCGTATATGCTCCTTACGCAAGTTGGACGCGTTCGCCTCGGAAACATGGTTGATCCAAAGTACACAGTCGGCGCGTCGATACAAAAGACGTTCGCGGGCGCCCTTCGTCTACCATGACAACATCTGTGCGGGCGCCAGCGTTTTTTCCGCCACCGGTTTGCTATGCTGGCTGCTCGTAGCAGCCTCACGCCTGGACCTCCCGAGTTGGTCGGCGTCGGTGTCGGCACCTTTTCCAGTTGCTTTCCCACAAACGCGGAATTGCCTCTTTGGTGAATGCGTTCAGATCCTAGCAGGTCCACTCGGGTACAGCAGCAGACTCAATGCGAACGACCGACCGCCAGGCTCTTGTAATCGGCCGACGCCTTGGACAAGCCAGTTGCACGCGACGTCCGAGATCGATTTCATCTGCATGGACGACTGATCACCTGTTCCTTTGACGACGCGATAGCTTCCACGACTTGGAAAGAAAAGAACGGCGCCTTCGGGCGTCCTCGTCATTTTCGTATTGGTGTGAATGGTTACCGACTGTCTATCCGTCGGCTACTTTGAGTTTCTGCCAGCATCGGCTCCGCGAAGGACGCTCCCCGGCGTCAATCCAAAGGCTGACTTGAATGCGCGCGCGAAATGCGAGAGGTCGTTGAAGCCGCATTGATAGGCTGCTTGGGTCACCTGGGTAACGCGGCGCTCAGCCAAGAGTGAGAAGCTCGCATCGAGTCTCCGCTTCCATACATGCTGCATCACTGTCCTGCCGTCCGCAGCGAACGCGCGCGCAAGTGTCCTCGAAGATGTTCCAGTGGCGCTCGATATGATGTCTATGTTCAGGTCATAATCGTCCAGTTTCGCTTCGATGAAATCGGAAGCTTTGCGACGAACGATCTCGTACCGGTTAATCTCCGCTCCTGTTTCCACCGACTGTTCCATTGTGACGATCAACAGATCTACAAGAGCCGATGCAAACCGGGTCTCTGCGGCAACAGCACGGGCGGTGGCCTGCATCCGCAACGCTTCTTCAGCGATTCCATGTAGTAGGCCCGTCATCGGATTGTCCCGTGCAAGCTCGACCCCGGTCAGCCGTTCCGCCTGTGGAAAGCGCGCGAGAAACCTTCGGCGAGGGAGCCGAATGATGAGCGAAGTGATAGCCCCCATCTCATGCTTGAACGGTCTACCGGCGTCGAGTAGAACGATTGAGCCTGGCCCAGCTTCGACCATTCGGCCGTCCTGAGAGCACCTCATCGAGCCTTCCTTGAGGAAAGTCGCGACAAAATCCTCGTCAGGAGCACGCCGGACGATCTGTGCTGTCCGAACGAAAGTGTGCGGCTGCGCTTTCATCTCGCAAATAGTCAAACCAGCCAAAAGACCGCCCCGTAAGGAGGCCTCGAAACTATTCGGGTTTCCATACTTTGCTTCTGCTGGGATCAACTGAGCAGCCACGCTGTCATGCCAGTACTGAGCGCGTTGGCTCTGCGAGAGATCGGCGGTGGTGTAGTGAAAGGTCATGTTCCGTACCAGGAAGAGGGCGAGCGAGCACCGGCCAGGCGCTTTTCTATCGATGGAGGTCGATCTGCCAATCGGCCACCAACGCCGATACAGGGGACGTTCCAGGTGTCGCTATGCATCTTGTGGCACACACTTCAAAAACCCGTCTTTCGACGTCTGGTGGACGCTGGATGCCAAGTGACAAAACTTATGCAACAGTCGCCTAAGATGTCAAGTTTATGACCCGTTCCAACAGTCAAACACCACTGCAAGCAAAGGGATTTGCGGGCCCTCAGAGAACTCAGACGGCGTTGGGTGGGCTTTCCGTGGCTATGCAGGATGGCACGTCGTTCTCTGGCACGTACAGTCAAGTAGAGTGGCATATGAGGGCAAGACGATAGGCCGAAACTCAGGCTAAGAGTCTACACGACGCGGAGCCGATGTCCTTGCCAAGTTGGCAAGCGAGCCGTCCGGGAGTGGAGGAGATAATATGGGACTGAAAGGCTCAGCCTTTCTCGCCATCTGGCATGACATTGCCGAGGGAGAGCATGGCGAATATGTCGAATGGCATACGCGGGAACATATGCCTGAGCGTCTTTCAATCCCTGGCTTTCGCGCGGGCAAGCGTCTGCATTCACCCAACGCCGAGCGCTATGTTTTCGGTACGATCTATGCCGGCGATGATGTCGAGGTATTCCGTTCCGAAGCCTATCTGGAGCGGCTGAACAATCCGACGCCCTGGACCGCCGCGGTGGCGCCGAGCTTCCGGAATTTCCTGCGTATCGCATGCGAAAGGATCGCGACCGCGGGGTTTGGCGACGGGGGCAGCATGGCTACAATCCGGTGCGATTTGAAAGAGCCGAATTCCGAGGGAGCTTTGAGAGAGTCGGCTAGGCCTCTTGTCGAAGCGGTTCTCACGCTGCCAGGCGTCTGCGGCGTTCATCTCGGAGTCGCGCGAAGCGAAGTATCGCGCGTACGTACGCGTGAAACTGAGTTACGTAACCAAATGTCCGAGAAGGGCTTTGATGTCGTTCTGCTGATCGAAGGCTCGTTTCGCTTTGCTCTGGAGGCAGCCTTGCCTATGGCAGAGAAGCTGGCCGAGGCCACCGGGGCGGTGAAGTCGCCCGTCACACAGATCTACGAAACTGCCTTCACGCTCACCTCGGAAGATATGCAGGTGCAGTGACAGTCTGTATCGTCGGCGTTCTTCAATCATCAGGCGGCGCTCGATGCCGCCCCGCAATTTCATCGCGGCACGACTGCCTATCAGCAGGGCCATGTCAAGCCGGCCCATAGACCGAATGCCTGACCGCTCCAGTTTTGCATGGCCTCTTCTGCGCGGTGCGTATCGTGCCCCCTGGTAAATTTACAGACATCGAAAAGGATACCCGGGGCGGGTCCTCGATATGGTCGGCTGCCGGTTTCGGGACTTTACGCCACCAGAAACGACATGAACAGCGTTAGGAATGGTACCGCTCCGGCGGTGGACACCTTCGGACCGGCCATGACCTACGACTTCCTGGCTGGCGAAGGCATCGTCAGGGGTAATGACCATGGCCTGGACGAGTATTACGGGAGGAGACAAAATGCCGTCTGACACCATACAGCACGAAGTAGAAGAGATAGATCTTCTGGTTTGCGGCGCCGGCGCCGGTGGCATGACGGCCGCGCTCGTGGCTGCGCTAGAGGGTCTCCGGGTTGTTCTTTGCGAAAAGACCGACCTGGTGGGAGGAACCACCTCCACCTCCGGCGGCACCACCTGGGTGCCAGGAACCCATCTTTCAGAGCTGGCGGGGGTTCCCGACAACGCGGAGGATGCACGCGTGTTTCTGGAATCGGTCGTGGCCAATCGTCCCGGCGTCGAGCTTCGGGAAGCCTTCCTCGCCTCTGGACGTAAAGCGATAGAGGAGCTGGACCGCCGCACGGATGTGAAGTTCGTAGCCGCGTCGGCCCATCCGGATTATCTCGACGGACCGGGCTCTGCCTACGGCGGCCGGGCGCTGAGCCCGTTGACATTCGACGGGCGTCTGCTCGGCCGCAGAGACTTCAGCCGGATACGAGCGCCGCGCCGCGAATTCATGGGGCTAGGTGGCATGATGGTCGGCCGCAACGAGCTCGACGCCATGCTGTCCCCGTTCCGGTCGAGTTCCAACCTTCGTACCGCGGCTGCGATAGTGGGGCGCTATGTCGTGGATCGAGTGAGCTATCGGCGTGGTACCCGGCTTCTGATGGGCAATGCCCTGGTGGCGCGGCTCCTCTACAGTCTGCGCAAGGCGAAGGTTTCGGTGAAGTTCCAAACGGCCGTCAAGGAACTTGTCGTTCATGACGGCCGTGTCGTCGGTGCGGTCCTCGAGGGCCCGTCCGGGAGCCGACGGATACGCACTCGCAAGGGCGTCGTCCTAGCGACCGGCGGCATCGGCTGGAACCAGCAAATCCGTGAGCGGCTGTTTCCGGCGGGCACGCGGGAGTGTTCGCTTGGGCCGACGACCAATACCGGGGATGGCGCCGAACTGGCGATGGCAGTTGGCGCGCGCTTCGATGGCGGGGGCGACAGTCCAGCGCTTTGGATGCCTTGTTCGTCATACCGGAGAGCGGACGGTTCGCTTGCAGTCTGGCCCCACATCATCCTCGACCGCGCCAAACCCGGGCTTCTCGCCGTCAATTCTGCTGGCAGGCGTTTTGTCAACGAATCTGCTTCCTACCACGATTTTGCGATGGGGCAGATCCGAGACGGGGCTATTCCCTCCCATCTCATCTGCGACTTTGCCTTCATTCGTCACTACGGCATCGGCATGATCTTGCCCGGAGCGCGGAACCTCGCCGCGATGCTGAAGGCCGGTTATGCGATCGAAGCATCCACGCTCGCCGAACTGGCAGGCAAGATTGGCTGTGACGCCAAGGCACTCGCCAAGACCGTCGAAACCTACAATCAATCGGCTGCCACCGGCGTCGATGAGGCTTTCGGCCGGGGTGCTTCAGTCGTCAATCGCTTCAACGGCGATCCCGCCGTCGAACCCAATCCCTGCCTCGGGCTGATCGGGACCGGCCCCTATTACGCCATGGAGGTGCGGCCCTTCGACCTTGCGTCGAGCGCAGGGCTTTCGGGAGACGAGTTCGGCCGGGTGCTTGACGAGAACAGCGAGCCGATTCCCGGTCTCTATGCATGCGGCAACGACCTCGCTTCGATTTTCCGCGGCACCTATCCAGGACCGGGTACCACGATCGGCCCGGCGATGGTTTTCGGCTGGCGCGTGGCAAAACATGCGGCAGGCAAGCTGAATGATATGCCCTGGGCCCCAAGCGAAGCGACGACCGTTGAAAAGAAGCCAGCAAAGATATGAAATCGCAAATGCCGTTTGGCACTTAGCGGGGCCGCTACCCTGATCTCCAACGCCCGAAGTGACGATTGGGTGGGAAAAGACGTAATACGTTGCCCTTGGTCGGGCACGTGATGGGACCACTCTTGGGCCTGGGGTTCGATGAGCGTGGGCGACCTCCATAACCGCTTCCGACCCCACTACCGCCATTCGCAGCAAAGCTGTGAGGGCCCGAAAGCTGCCGTTGTCCGCCCCAGGCGACAACGGCCCTCTTCGGCGAGCCTCTATGAACGCTTCTTAAGCACGATCCGAACAAAAGGCCTCCAATCATCCCCCTGGAGTTGCCTCCATTCGCCCTGCAGCATCCTGCCATCGTCACCGAAATACCCAGTGAAGCGCTGGATCTTGCCTGTAATTGTGTAGTCGAGGCCCTCGATCTTTGAGACAAAATCGTTTGTGCTGCCATCGGGATCGTAGCTCCGGCTAAAGAATTCGCCCGAGGCTCGATCAACTCCAAAGATCTCAGTCGATTGCACATGCTGGTCTCCCATCATCGCGTCGACGTCATGCACGAGGAAGTGGCCGTTCGGCATCCATGCATAAATGTCGCTGGCCTGCGAGGTGCCGCCTTCGGTGCCGTCGGCCTCAATCATGGTGATCGACGTGTCCCAGGCGCCGGCAAGGATGTTCAGGCGGCGGTGATGTTCGGAGGGAAAGTTGGTCAGCGTCATAGATGCTCCTCTTTGTGCTGCACTATCGATGCACCTGTGCGGCGCCTGACGGCTCAAGACAGGTGGATCATGAAGGGTGGAAATAGCCGGACGTATGCGGATCGGGTTGAACGCACTGACGCCATTATTCGGCTGGTGCCGCGGATGCGGGCCGAAGCCATTATCTCTCAACGACTTCGCTGATCTGCACGATGGGGGCGATGTCCGTATAGTTGCCGACGTCCGCGGCGATCTCCCCGCGGTGGGGACCCAACGCCTCCTGGAATGTCGCTAGACTCGGCGAGTAGACGTGGCACGCCGCGACGAACTCCGGCTCGCTTCCAGGTTCGCGACCCGCAAGGCCCTTATCGATCTCGTAGCGCAAGCAGGCGTCGCCGAGCCGTTCCTGGATTAGTGGCATATGACGGGTGAGGTAGTAGTCGTGATCGAACTTCGAACCGCCATTGGCGGGGTAGTAGACGCTCATCTTGATCATAGTCGGGCTCCTGCCTGAACGTCTCTCCGAGCGTTCTAGGGACCTTTTTAGTTCACCGATTCGTTAAAGCGCATCCAGATATTGGCTGAAGCGAGTTTGACGACGGTAGGTAGTTTTCGCTGTGCTTTTAGGCTACCGCAACCGCCTCGATTTCTATTAGTAGTTCCGGATTTGCGAGTGCCTTGACAATGAGAAGCGTCGAAGCGGCCGGTGGAGAAGATAGAAGTTCGCCGCCCGCCGCCATGAATTCCTCCATGTGGGACGGATCTGTTAGATAGATCGTGTTCTTGACGATGTTATCCCTGTCCATGCCCGCCTCGGCCAGAACTGCTTTAAGGTTGGCGATCGCTAACTTCGCTTGCTCGCCGACATTCGGCGGAAAGCTGCCATCGGCTGCTACCCCGACCTGCCCTGACACATAAAGAGTCCTTGCAAAACCGGAGACCTCGATCGCCTGGCTATAGTAGGGTGGCGTGGACACGCCCGTTGGATTAATCGCCTTTTGCATTCTGCTCTCTTATGGCTGGGAAGGTTGACTTGGCTTGCCTGCGCAAGCGATCGAATTCGGCCCTCACGGCGTCCTTGTAGGCGTTAGACAACCGCCCGGCGCGGGTCAGCACCAGCATGCCCTGATAGAGCAGCACAATGCGTAGCGCTGCAGGTTCATTTCCGTCCCCCATATCCGCCCTGACGGCTCGAAGGGCTGCCGCCTCGATGGTGTCGAGGCCACGTCCGGCAAAATAGCCGCCGGTTCCTGCCGAGTTTCGAAATTCGACAGCGGCATTAGTCACCAAGCAGCCCAACCCATCTGAAAACGGTGGGTTGAAGAGATCAATTGCAACTTTCTCAAGGTCGTCGAGCGTCTGTGCGGAGCCTATCCGAGGATCGATGACTTTCCTGAAGTAGAAATCGAATACCGCCCTATAGAGCCCCTCTTTGTCACCGTAGGCGTTATAGAGACTGCCTGCGCTGATCTGGGTGGCCGCCTCTAACTCTAAGATCGATAGGCCAGCATAGCCGTGCCGGCGAAAGGCCATCATGGCGCCGGCCAGTACTGCTTCTTCATCGAATTCACGTTTGCGTCCCATTGGGATGATATTGATGCATCCATTCTAGAATGTCCATACTAAAACTTAGAGGTGACTGCTACGACCGGTTACAGGTGCCGTACGCTAAAGCGCAAGATCGCCGAGCCACGGTAGCCCGGCGATCTTGCGTTTGGATGAAGGAATGGTGGTCGGAGAGGTGAGGGGGCTCCATTCTCTGCCAAGCCCGGCAAAGCGTACTAGCGATGAAATGCCGGCGACGCAAAGCCGCTTAACCCGCGACACCTTCAGCGATGTCGCTGCGCACGCCCGCGGACCGCTGGACGCCCTTTGACTTCTTGCGCCCGCACTCAGCGTTCAACAGCCACATCATGAGGCAAGGCAGGAGTAGAAGCGTCAATACTGTCGCACTCGCCAAGCCGCCGATAATCGCGAATGCCATCGGTCCCCAGAAGATCTGCGAGGCGATGGGTATCATTCCGAGAATTGCGGCACAGGCGGTCAGCACGATCGGCCGTGCCCTGTGGACGGATGCCGCCACGACAGCGTTCAGTGGGGACATGTCACGGGCGACGTTTTCGTCCACTTCCTGAATGAGAATGACAGCGTTGCGGATAATCATGCCGGCGAGAGCAATCACGCCCAGCTGTGCGACAAAACCCATTGGCGTGCCCGTCGGAAGCATGGCGGCAACGACACCGATGAGGCCGAACGGTGCCATGAGGACTGCGAGAGCGGTCCGAGTGAAGCTCTGAAGCTGCAGCATGAGAAGTGCCAATATGACCACCAACATGACCGGAACGACGGCGAACACCGAAGAGTTGCCCTTTTCAGTTTCCTCGACGGTTCCGCCGATCTCAATGGCGTAGCCGAGGGGAAGTGAAGCACGCAATTCGTCCAATCGGTCACTGATCGCCAGATGGACCGATGCGGCCTGCGCCCCTTCGGCGACATCCGCCTGGACAACGATCATCGGTTTGCCCTTTTGCCTCCAGATGATCGGATCCTCCAATCCGTAGGCGACAGTGGCAACCTGGCGTAGCGGGACTGCGGTCCCGTTGGACGTCCGCAGGGTCATGTTGTCGAGCGTGGTGATCGATGTCCTGTCGGCAGAAACGCCTTTTAGGACGACGTTGACGAGCCTGTCGCCATCACGGATCGCGGTCACGTCGGTCCCTGCAAACGTCGCTGCGATCTCGCTGGCTATCGACTCCGAACTCATGCCGAGTGCACGCGTCTCGATCTGGTTGACAAGAACGGTAACGTTTTTTTGCGGTTCGCCGGCGGTCATGTTGATGTCACGCGTGCGGCGATCCTCGCCGGCGATATTGGCCACCTGGAGCGAAATCTCGCGCACCTTGGCATAGTCGGGACCCAGAACCCGGTACTTGAGCGGCCAACCGACCGGCGGGCCAAGCTCGAGCGGCGACACGCGCGTAACGATATCCGAGAAGTCAGAAGCCAAGACCGCCTCAAGGCGTTTTCTAAGGTCGTCTCGTTCCTCCACACTCTTTGCCACGACCACAAACTCCGAGACGTTGTCGTTGTCGAGAAGCAGGTCCATCGGAAGGTAGAACCGTATTGATCCGGACCCGACATAGGTCGTGAATTGATGCACGCTCGGGTCTGCCCCCATAACGGCTTCGAGCTGCCGTGCACGTTGTTCCGTCGCGTCGCGAGATGCATTCTGCGGAAGCGTCAGGCTGACAAGGAGTTCGGCGCGATCAGATGCCGGGAAGAACTCTTCTTCCAGTTTAGTCGATCCAAACAGCGAAAGTGAAAAAAGCGCAAGTGCCGTTCCAAGCGTGAGCCAGCGATGGTTCAGCGACCAGCCGAGGAGGGTGCGATAGGCATTCAGGATTCGACCGTTGCCGTGGTTCTGGTGAGCTATGCGGTCCGGCAGGATCCAGATTCCGATGAGGGGCGAAAACAGGACCGCGACGACCCAAGAAGCAACGAGCGCAATGAGCACCACCATGAACAGCGAGAAAGTGTATTCCCCGGCGCTCGAAGCGGCAAAGCCGATCGGAATGAAACCGGCGATCATCACGAGCGTGCCCGTGAGCATCGGAAAGGCCGTGGTTTCGAAGGCGAAGCTGGCCGCGGACGACTTGCTGTCGCCGTGCTCGAGCCGAGACACCATGGCTTCGACCGTGATCATGGCGTCGTCGACGAGCAAACCAAGGGCGATGATCAGAGCGCCGAGAGATATGCGCTGCAGACCGATGCCCGCCATGTCCATGCCCAAGAAGGTGATCGCGAGGACCAAGGGAATGGAAGCGGTGATGACAAGGCCGGCACGGGTGCCAAGGGTCACGAACGACACCGCGAGGACGATAATGATGGCTTCGATCAGCACCGTCACGAACTGCCCGATGGCGTCCTTGACGACGGAAGCCTGGTCTGCGACCTGCTGGACTTCGATGCCATGCGGCAGTTTCGCCGCAACGGCCGCCATCGTGGACTTGAGGGCTTCGCCGAAGGTAAGCAGGTTACCGCCTTCGGCCATGGAGATGGCGAGCGCGATGACTGGAACGCCATTGACGCGGACGGAAGGTGCAGGTGGGTCGACGACACCGCGAGATATGTCGGCGACATCCTCCAGCCTGATGTAGCGGCCTTCAACATGAATCGTGAGGTCGCGCAGACTTTCCTCCGACGTGAAGGCACCGCTCACGCGCAGCGAGATCTTTTCTTCGCCAGTCCGGACGACCCCTGTTGGCGCGACCGTATTCTGAGCGCGGATCGCATCGATCATCTCCGTCGGGCCAACGCCCCAGCCGGCAAGCTTCGCAGACGAGAATTCGATGACGATCTCTTCTTCCTGAACTCCGAGAACATTGACCTTGCCGACATCCGGAAGCGTCAGGATCTCAGCGCGGACGCCGTCCACCTGATCGCGCAGTTCCCTCGAAGAATGTCCTTCGGTTGAGAATGCGTAGATGATCCCGTAGGTATCGCTGAATTCGTCGTCAAAAAAAGGCCCTTGAACGCCTTCCGGCAGCGTACCGGCAACGTCGCCAATCTTTTTCCGCGCCGTGTACCAGATCTCCTTGACCTTGGCGGGAGGTGTGTCGTCGCGAAGGTTGACCATCACGACCGATTGGCCAGCGCGCGTGTAGCTTTGCGTGTAGTCGAGAAAGGGCGTCTCGTTCAGCTTCTTTTCAATCTTGTCCGTCAGCAAATTGACGGTATCGCTCACATTTGCGCCCGGCCAGGCAGCGGTCACGACCATTGTCTTGATCGTGAACGGTGGGTCCTCGCTGCGCGAGAGCCTCAGGTAGCTCCATGTGCCGCCGAGCATGACGGCAATCATCAGAAAGACGATGAGTGACTGCCGCTGAAGGGCCCAAGCAGAGAGGTTGAAGTTCTTCGTAGATGGAGTGGCACTCATCGGCCTGCGTCCTTCTCGATGACGACCGCTTCGCCGTCACGCAATTTGCTCACGCCGGCAGTCGCGACGAGCTCGCCCTGGGTCAACCCATGTGAAATTAGAACCGACGTTCCCGTGTAACGCTCCGCCGTGACGGCTCGGCGCTTAACTGTGTTCGTGTCGCGCTCCACCACGAAGACTGCACTTCCGGTGCGATCCTGCGTGATCGCGGACGACGGTATGGAGATCACCTGCTTTGGTGACAGCACCACTTTTCCGCGAACTGCGGCTCCGAAGGGCATATTCCTTCCGCTGGCGTCCAATCCGATCTTGAGCCGGTAGGTGCGCGTTGCAGGGTCGGCAGAGGGTGTGACCTCCCGGATGGCCCCCTTTGCCGTAACCGACGGATCAGATACCAGCGACACCGAAACGGTCGGAACGTTTTCCTTGAGCTGCAACAATTGAGCGGGAATGTCGAAAACGGCGTCGCGTTCAGTTTCGGAGATCAGGGTAACAACCATTTGGCCGGCGCTGACGACCTGGCCCTGGTTTGATCCCACCGCCGAGATCACGCCATCATATGGGGCCCGCAGTTCGGTGTAGGACAGGGTCTGTTCGGCGCTTGCAAGCCCGGCTTGCGCTGCGGCGAGCTTTGCTTCGGCGGTCGAACGGGTCGCATCTGCCTGCTGCAACTGCGCTTTCGATGCGGTATTTTTCTCGAACAGGTTTCGGGTCCGCTCGGCGTTCAACCCTGCAAATTTAAGCTCCGCATTCGCATTCGCAAGGTCGGCGCGGGCGGCAAGAACGCCGTTGACGCTCGGACCACGCTCGAGCTTTGCAAGAACGTCGCCAGCCTTCACCAACGAACCATTTTCGACCCGGAACTCCACTTGGCCGTGCAGCCGAAAGCTCATCGCCGTTTCGAGACGGGGACGAACCTCGCCGGTCTGCTCAACTGTTTCTCCGGCCTCATGAAATTGCACTGCCACGGCGCGCAAAGGCCGTGCCGGCCTTTGCGCCTCCGACTCGTCCGAGCATCCTGCAAGAATAGCCGCCCCAAGCGAGAGAAAGCCAACAATAAAGAGCCGCATTGTCATCACTCCTGGGCCGCCAGGCCGCGCAACATGTTGTCTATGATTGTGGAGAGAAGATCGGCCGGCTCACAGAGCTTCATTGTCGTTTCAGTGATAAGAAGGGTTACGCCTCCATGCGCCGCCGCCCACAGGGCCTGGGCGACCACCTCCGGATCGGCCTCGCGAAAGGCCCCGGATTTCATGGCTCCATTGACGCGCTCGACCAGGTGCTCATAAGGGAGAAGGTCCTCCGGATGCGAGTATCCGTCCTCCAGGCCTTGGCTGTTCTCCAGAAATAGAACCTTGAAGCGATCGTGGTCCTCCAGGCAAAAGCTCGTGTAAACCGCAAAAATCCGCCGAATCGCGGCGATCGGATCACCTTCATCAGCACCGATTGAGTGGACGCGCCTCCTCAGGTCGGCCAGCGCATCGGCCCAATAGGCATGAAGTATCGACTGCTTGGATGGGAAGTATCGATAGAGCGCACCGGGTGTCAGTCCGACGCGACCGGCAAGCGACCTCATCGAAAGCTCGGCCAAACTGCTTTCACCGACGATCGTCGCTGCTTCCTTCAGAATTCGCGCTTTCGTGCGCTCGACTTCAACTTCACTCATGGGTTGACGTGGCATCGGATTCCCTTTCTATAAACGCGTTCAGTAAACGCGTTTATAGAATAGTCAACCCGAGGATATCAAAAAGGGTGAGGCTCACAACGGCCGCCTCCGCGCCGAGCGTCCGGACCACGCCGGTTTCCGTCCGTTAAGAGTGCATGGGCAAAACGGAGGATCGGCGCAGACGCGATGCGTTCGGCCCCAGCGCAATCGGCAAGAAAGTCCAATCGTGCTCAGGAAACCAAAAGGTTTGCCAGCCCGCCCCGTGGAAGAGCCCAGAAGGCGAGCGTTTGCTGGTCCAGAAACATGGGCGCTTCAGGAATGGCCCGTAGCCGCAGTTCAGGGCTGCGCCTCAACCTCAAAAGGCACCGTTTCACCGCGGAATGGTATGATCTCGGATAGACCATACGCGGGTCTATAATCCCCGGTCTGCACGAGGCGGTATGTTCCAGGCGCAATCTTGTCCGGGATCTGCCAGGTAACCGTGGCGCTGAGGCAACTGATGCTGGCGCATTGCCACAGCGGAATCGCCTTCCAGTGGATCGTTATGCCCCAGCTGCCACTGCGCTGGATTACCTCCCATTTGCCATCGGCGGTGCGCCGTTCGACGGCGGCAAAGCTGTCGCCCGGGCGCAATCGGTTCATCGGATGCCCACTGACGAATTCTGCGCTGACGAAACGACGTTTGTCCGAGACTTCCAGCGCCACCGTTGGATAGGTGGGCGCCGGTGAGGTGATCACCTTGCCCATTTGCTCGAATAGCGGCACGCCGTCCCACCGCGTCGGGCGAGGCAGTTGGTCTTCGGGAGTGTCGGCAATCTTGACCAGAAGATCGTCCGGCCTGGGGGCGAGGATCGTTCTTGTCGGCGGTGCGTTGCCGATCAGCGTTGCGGCAAGCCGGTCGAGCGCCTGTGCCAGCGCCGGCTGGCTCCACTTCCCCCACGCGGTGTAGCCGCCCTCATATTGCATGCTTGAATATTCCTCCGGGGTGACGATGTAGCCTCCACCGGAGTCGTCGTCCGAGGTATTTGGCGCTTCGCCGGCCGCATAGCCGAGCACGAGCACATCATCGACGTTGACACCCAGGGTCTCGGCCAAGTGGCGACGGATCCGATAGCCCGTCATGACCGTCAATTCGAAGGGCACGACAGCAAAATGCATCTTTCCAAGCTTGAAAACCTGCATGCCGACGGGGCGTGGTTGCAACGCAAGGACGGCTTCCTTGGGAGCTTGGCAATCGATGAGCTCATCGGATGTCGGGACATTCACGAAACTGCCAAGTCCGGCCACCTGCAGCATGGTTTTGACAGGTTCGGAAACGACGGATGGGCCGTTCAGTGCCCAGATGAGGTATCCCGCAGTACTGTAGCTGTTGTCAGCCCCTTCATCGGCCAGTGTCGTGCCAAGATCCTCGGTGCTGCCTGCGGCATGCGACGCGCCCCAGGCCGGCGCACAGGTCGTTTCTTCTTTGCCGCCCGTGTACTTGGCAGCGACGCGCACGCTTGCCAGATCAGCGAGGCCCTTGCGGTAATTCAAGCCTTCCGCCCCTATGACGACGCCATCATCGACCGGCCGTGCCGGTTGCTCGACCTGTGCGTAGCCGTCGCCGTCGGCAGGGGTTGATGACTTCGCGGTCATCAGCGCCATGGCTTGGTCGGCAAGCGCTTCGCCGACGGCTTTCATGCTCTCGAACGGGCCATGTTCGCTGAGGCCGCGTGCGCAGCCCCATTGATGACGCGAACTTTCCGTGCGGTCGGTGCAACGGTCGAAATGGATGTTGCTCGTCTGATCACCAGCATTGGTCTGCGCGAATGCCGCAACAAAACGCGTGCCATGTGCGGTCCTGGTCATCTCGCTTTCAATGCGATACGCGGCATAGCCGTAACTGTCGCTGCTGATGTAGGTGAACCCCTCGTCCACCATCGTTGTGGGGTGAACGCCGAAGAAGTTCAGCAGGCCCACCGGCTTGCCGTCGCGCCAGAAGGCAAGCTGTGTCATGAGCGGATCAATCTTGAGCGGAAAGACGCGCCTGTCGGCTTCAGCGTTCAGGTCGAATGCCTGTTCGGACCGGTTGCGGGCGATCGTGGTGAGGTTCCCGCGGCTGACTGTGATCTCGCCCGGCGCCTTGTCATCGACAGCGGCGACGACCGCGTCGACAATGCCGTCAACGACGGCCTTAACGACCTTCGGCTGGTCCGTGTCCTGGGTTGCCGGGGCGCCATGCGTATGGGTGCCCGCCAGTACGAAATTTGCTTCGGTGAAGCGGCCCGGATACTTCTTCTGCAATTTCTGAAGCACTGCATGCTTGATTGGATTGTTGCCGTCCGCCGATTCCACAACGACGAACAGAAGTTCAGTCTTCAGTTGCGGATCGCCAACAAGAAAGGCCCTGGCAAACAGGCTTGATTGCAATCCCTCGAAATCCTCCGTGATGGTCCAGCCGGAACTGACCGAACCCAACGCAACAACAGTCAGTTCGCCGGCGCCAAGGCCAATTTCGTAGCGCCGCGATGCTTGCGCGGCGTGTGGCACTCCAAATGATAGTGCCAAGACGACAACCTGGATCATCAGGTGCCAAATCATCATTATCTTTCCTCCCCATGGAAAACGACGAAGCAAAAGTGAGTACAAGTCAGCTTTTGTGAAGGTGGCTGAATGTCAGTTACTTAAGGGTCATGTGAAGGAAGCAGCGGATTTTGTGCATGGGTCCCCTGTGCACAATGCCCTTGCGGCGAGCCCGCTCCCCCAGTGGCATGCGAACGACCGGTTGTCATCGCTGACGGGCCGCCAAGACGGTCTGCTCGTGGAGACCGTCTAGAAACTCAAATTGTAGGAAAGGTTGACGCCGTAGGCCCAGCCGGCGGCCGCAGCCGCGTTGGCTGCGCCATTTTCGGTCTCGGCAAGAGGCGCCAGGTAGGCCGCGCTGAAGCCGCCGCGCAGCTCTCCGCCGAATGCGTCTTTCAGCGATCCGCCGACCGTACCGATCCAGGTATTGCCGCTGCCAAGCTCCCATCCGGTCGAAGTACCGTGATCGTAGCTGAACGCGATCAAGCCCGACGCCTGTTCTGTGAACGCATGACCGACACCGAACGTCGCCGTCCAGCCGTCGCGCCAATTGTGAATTGAAGTATCCGAAAAAAGCTCGCTGTCGATGCTGAACTTCTCCAGCCTGCTCCAGTCCTGCCAAAGCAGCGAGCCGAAGACCAACCAGCCGGGGGCGATGCCCGTCTGGGCCTGGAGTTCGATGCTTTGGGGGACGATGCCCTCACCGTAAGCGGGAACCGTGACGCTCGGATCTGTCGAACCCACCAGATCACCGGGCGCGGTAAGCCTACCCTGCGCGCCGTAGGACGTACCTGATCGATACATCAGCTGGGTCCTGAAAGCGATTTCGGGAATGTCGTAAGCCACGCCGACACGCAGGCCGTACGCTGTGCCATCGAGATCCACATCGGCCAGAGCATTCGGGGCCAGCTCACGGGTCAGATCATAGGAAAGCCTTTCCTGGAACACGCCGGCGAGCAGATAGACGTTTCCCGTATCGAGCTCAAACCTGGGGGCGCAGGTCAAGGCAGTTTCGGTAATCAGCAATATCTCATCGAGTGTGCCATTGGCTGCCGGAACGGAAGCCTCCGTAAAGCCGCCATAAGGCTGGGAAACCGTTGCCGCGCAGCTCAATCCCTCGAAAAGCGTCAGCTTCATCGCGCCCGAAAAATAGGAGAAGGACGCCGCCGTATCTTCTCCCGCCTGGGGGCCGCGATCAGTCTTGCGATGCGGTACGACATAGGTAACACCTGCGCGCCAGCTGAAACGACCGGGATCGAAAAGGATATCCAGTTCTGCAGCGCCCATGGCGTACCCCCCGGCACGCGCGGAATATGTGGTGCACCCTGCCAAAAGGGTGATGCATGCAATGCGCGTAGTCCACTTCATATTTGCTCCTCCCAGTGTGGTTTTCGCGTGCTTTTGCACGACGTTTTCGTCTCCTCGCTGCCAACATAATCCGACAATGTGTCATGTTGCAATAGATGACACATTGTCATGTTATATGGCCGTCGCGTGCCCTCTGGTTGGTAGTCCTTGCTTTTCTTGTTGACAAAGAACCTGATCAATCATCACATAAAAGATGACATATAGTCATGTTTTGGAGTTTGCAGGGAGAGTAGGCATGGCGTCGCAGAAATCATGTGCTCACCATCGACGGCTTGGAGGTAAGCTGTGACGGTGCGCTGGCAAAATTGGTCTGGCTATCATTCGTCGACGCCGCGGTCTCGGGTCGAGCCCGCGGACATCGATGAACTCTGCGATGCTGTTCGCACCGCTTCAACGCCGCTCCGTTTCGTGGGAACCGGCCACTCGTTCACGCCGCTGGTCAAGAGCGACGGCACCATCGTCTCGCTCGACAAGTTTTCCGGAATTCGCAATCACGACGCGGATGCGTTGACCGTCACGGCCGGGGCGGGAACGAAGCTCGGCGAGCTCGCACGGGCGATGCACAAGATCGGGCAGGCCTTTCCCAACATGGGGGATATCGACAAGCAGGCCTTCGGCGGTGCGCTAGCGACCGCGACACATGGCTCCGGCGCAACGCTGGGTGCCTATCATACGCAGTTGGAAGCGATTAACGTCGTCGATGGGCGAGGAAGAGTTCGCGAGTTCTCACGCAAGAAGAACGTCGATGATCTCCTCGCCGTGATTCCCGGCCTCGGTGCGTTCGGGGCGGTGACTGAAGTCACATTCCGCAACGTTGCAAGCTATCGGCTGCGGCGTCGCCGATGGACCTTGTCGATCGAGGAGATGCTCGACCAGTTCAACATAATGATGACATCACATCGTTCGGCCGAGTTCTATTATGCCCCGTTCTCGCGAATTGCATTGTTCGTCGCTTCCGATCTTTCGGATGATGTCGCGGTGACGCGGCCACCCGACGAAGACGATGAAACGATGGCGACGCTTGCCAGGGTGCAGCGACTGACCGGTTGGGCACCCTGGTTGCGCAAGGCAGTTCTGAGAAATGCGCTCTCTGGCATCGCCCGCGAGGACTACGTGGCCGACTGGCTGACCGTCTATCCTTCGGAGCGCAACGTGCGCTTCAATGAAATGGAGTATCACGTTCCGATTGAGAAGGGGGCTAGCGTCCTCGCAGAGGTGATCGCCTTGATGGAGACGCGCTTCTCTAACGTCTATTTCCCGATTGAAGTCAGGGTCGTTGCGTCAGACGAGGCATGGCTCAGCCCGTTCTACAGGCGTCAAACGGCGTCGATCGCCATCCATCACCAGGCCGGCTCGGATCCATTGCCTTACTTCAATGCGATGGAACCGATATTTCGCAAGTATGGTGGGCGGCCGCACTGGGGCAAGATGCACAACCTCACCGCCAGGGACCTTCAGGCGAGCTATCCCCGCTTCATGGAAGCCATGTCCGTCCGTCGCGACATCGACCCCGAAAATCGCTTCGTTTCACCTTACATCGCCACGCTTTTCGGGATCGACCTGTGAGCCCCGGCGCGTATTTCGGGTATGTGACCCAGGCCTTGCGCAGGGCAAAGATCCACCAGCCCGCCCTGGTGCTCGATCGCGATCGCCTCGACCGCAACATTGCCTTGGTCAAGGCCAGGATGCCTGCGACGATGAGCTTGCGACTCGTGGATAAGTCGCTGCCATCGTTGCCGCTGCTGAAACGTATTTCGGACGCGTTTGCAACCAGGAGAATCATGACCTTTCACCCGCCGGTCAGCCGAGCGGTTCTGGACACGCTTTCCGATGTCGAGTTGCTGTTTGGAAAACCGATGCCGGTCGATCTCGCGCGACCGGTACTAACGCAATGGCCGCCGAGTGCCACGGACCGGATTGTGTGGCTGATCGACACCCCGCAGCGGCTCGCCGAATATGCCGGATTGGCAACCTCCATCGGCAACGCCTTGCGCTTCTGCTTCGAGGTGGATGTCGGTCTGCACCGCGGCGGCTTTCGCACCGCCGACGCGTTGGCAGAAGCACTGGCCGGCCTGGCGGAGATGCCTAGCCTACAATGCATGGGGGTGATGGCATATGAGGCTCATATCGGGCACATGCCTAAGCTGTTCGGCGGCCCACCGTTGGCGCAACGCAACAGCATTCGCCAGTTTCGCCAGTTCGTTGCCGTGCTGCGGGATGATCAGCGCGACATCCTGAACCTCGGCGGATCAACCACGGCGTTGACCTACGACGCCGACGTCGGCGCCAACGAACTCTCACTGGGATCTGCGTTTCTCAAGCCGACCGATTTCGATGTGCGAAGCCTGGCTCAGCTCTTGCCTGCGATCCATATCGCCACTCCCGTGCTGAAGGTCGGTGAGGCGCAGCTGCCGGGACCGGCGATCGCTGCGCGCCTGTTGCGCGGCGCGGGCATCGCTCCTCGCCGCGGGTGCTTCGTCTATGGCGGAAAGTGGATGGCCGATCCCGTCTGGCCCGTCGGCCTGACACGGAACTCGACTTTCGGGCAATCCACCAATCAGCAGTTCTTCGCCCTGTCGAATGCCGCGACCATCAAGGTGGATGACTACGCCTTCCTGCGTCCGACGCAGAGCGAGTTCGTGCTTCAACAGTTCGGATCGATCGCGGTCATGTCGGGAGGAGAGGTCATTGAGTGCTGGGACGCGTTGCCGATGCAGTGAGGCACGCAAACTCTGCGTGATGTTCGGGTTGATGACGCCATGCGAGAGAATTCCGCGCCGCCATTCATTGTCGCTCCAGAGGCGCGAGAGCACGAAGCATTGCATTCGTCTGACCAGTTCATGAAAAGCGACGGTGATCGCTGCCTAGGGAGTTAAGCGATGAACACACACACGGCCGAGCCGCAAAACGCGATGCTTGTCGAAATGGCCCGCCGTTTCGAGCTGCAGTACACGCTGACCCGCGGTGGTCCGGCGCCGACACTGGCGCAGCGAAGACACGCGCTCGACAGGTTGCGGTGCATGCTCGTCACCCATCAGGCGGCGTTCACGAAAGCGATATCCGAGGATTTCGGTAATCGTTCCGTCGACGAAACGCGTATGCTCGAGGTTGGACTGCTGATGGCCGCCGCCTGCAACGCTCGCAAGAATCTCCATCGCTGGATAAAACCACGGCGTCGCCATGTCGATATAGCGTTCCAGCCGGCCAGGGCATGGGTTCGGTATGAGCCGCTCGGCGTCATCGGCATCATTGCCCCGTGGAATTACCCGCTCTTTCTTTCACTTGGGCCGCTCATAGACGTCCTTGCGGCCGGTAACCGCGCCATGATCAAGCCGTCCGAGCTGACCCCACGGCTTTCCGGCCTCCTGGCTCAAACGATCGCCGAGACTTTCGATGAGACCGAGGTGACGGTGATAAACGGCGGGCCGCAGATCGCCGAGGCCTTTTCGGGCTTGCCGTTCGACCATCTGATCTTCACCGGGTCAACGACGGTCGGCCGCAAAGTCATGCAGGCAGCGGCTGCGAGCCTGACGCCGGTGACGCTGGAACTCGGCGGGAAGTCGCCTGCCGTCCTGTGCGAAGACTTCGATATCACTAGAGCCGCGGGAAGCATCGCCTTCGGCAAGTTCTTGAATGCCGGCCAGACCTGCATCGCGCCCGACTACGTACTTGTGCCGGAGCACAAAGTCGAGGCGTTCGCGCAAGCGGTGATCGCACATGTCGGCAAGTCTTATCCGACGTTCGCGGACAACGACGACTACACTTCGATCATCTCGCAGCGCCACTACGCTCGTCTGGTGGCGGCGATTGACGAGGCCCGGGCGGAAGGAGCGACTGTGTTGGCCTTGCCTGGCGACCGTGGGGCGCGCAAAATCGCACCGACGGTCGTGATCAACGCGCCGGCAGACGGCGTTCTGATGCGCGAAGAGATATTCGGGCCGGTGCTGCCTGTAATCGGCTACGAGACTATCGGAGAAGCACTCGCCTTCATCAACGGCCGCGATCGCCCGTTGGCGCTTTATGCATTCAGCAAAAATGACGACATGCTGGAGAGGATTCTGGACGGTGCTATCTCGGGGGGCGTGACCTTGAATGGCACCCTGCTACATGCTGGCCAGGACGGAATGGCCTTCGGGGGTGTCGGTTCGAGCGGAACCGGCGGCTATCACGGATATGACGGCTTCCTGCGCTTCAGCCACGCCCGCTCAGTGCTGAAGATCGGATTCGTCTCCGTCTTCGAAAAATTGGGGCCGCCTTGGGGCACACTGGCGCGGCGGTTGTCTACAATTCTGGAATGGCGAAGCAATCGCTGATCTACCGATTAAGCCCAAAAATACAGCTGTTGTGCAAGAGTTCATTACTCGAAAATGTCCGCGACCTGGCGGCGCGTCAGCATCTTGTAATCGTCGAGCATGCGCCGCGCCTGTTGGTCGTCAAGGCTCAACAAAAGCCGCATCAAGCCGCCGATCAGGTGGTTGAACATGAAGAGGATCCGCCGGAACTCGTCGCGTCTCGCGGGAATCACCCTATGCTCGATTGAATCGTAAAGGACATTCGCGTGCCAGCGACTGTCCTGAACATCCAGGTGGCCGAGCGTCTTGTCAGCCAACACCGCGTTGATCAGGTCTGCCATAGCCGGATGGCGCCGCACCGTCTCATAATACTCGTCCAAGAGCTGTTCGGTGGCGATCACAAAATCCGCTGGGTCTTTGATGGTGGCCGCAACGGCGGCCGTTCGCGCCCTGGAATGTGCCGTCATCGCCGTGAAGAGCTTCTCGACAATGGCAGATTTGTTGGGAAAATACTGATAGATCACGGAAAGAGGCATAGCCGTCGCGCGTGCAATATCGCGCATTGAAACTGAATCGACGCCCTTTTCTCCGATGAGCATTGTAGCGGCTTCGAGGATGGCCTCCACTTTCTGTTTTGAACGCGCCTGCTGTGGCCGGCGACGCGCTTCCGCTTCGCCTGTGCCGTTCTTGCCAGCGATGTTCTGGGACCTATCCATTGTTCGTACTTAATTTTGACGAGCGACAAGATCAAGCCTCGCGTGTCGGACGTGGCCGGGCGAACCTTGCTCCCGTGCGGATCGCGCAGTCTGCAGGGTCAAACTTCACTAAGCTCGGGGTTCTTCTTCTAAAGTCTGGCTCATGGGATTTTTACGCACGTTTTGGTTCCATATTAGAACCTACGCCTCAAATGCTATGATCTCTTCCGGTTTGATCGCATAATGTATCGATCGGAACGCCTCTCTCCGACCTGCTAGAGAGCCAATCGTATTCCGGGCCCGCCATCTCCGCTGTATTCGCCGTCAATGAAGATGACGCCAGCGGCTTCGAACGCAGAGCGAATGCTGGCAACCGTGCGGGGCTTCAGTTCCTCGCCGCGCTCAAGTCGGACGATGGTATTTGTTGAGACATTTGCCGCTTCAGCAAGCTCTTTGACGCCCATTTGGAGGGCTGTGCGAGCCATCTTGCATTGAATGGGCAACAAAATCGCCTCTCCATATCGATTTCGCCTTGACGTGGCGATTGTTGGATCGTATTTACAACTTCGAGGCGCAATGCGCTTCGAGGTGATTCTATCGCGACTATAGCGGGGCGGCAGCGTACGCGCGAGCGTGGGCTCGCACGCGCTTTGGATAATCGTTCAACTAATTCTCTGGGAAACATCGCCGGCAAGTGGACGCCGCCGATTAAACGCGGAGTGTGACATGGAACTTCGCCAACTGAGTTACTTCGTGGCGGTTGCCGAGGAGCTGCATTTCGGTCGGGCGGCGGCTCGGGTGTGTATCGCCCAGCCGGCCTTGAGTTGCCAGATCCAGTCGTTGGAAAAGGAACTCGGTGTTCAGCTGTTCATCCGCTCGACAAGGCGGGTGGAGCTGACGAGGGCAGGGGCGGTCTATTACGATCGCTGTATCAGGATCCTCGGCGATGTCGATCTCTCGGCCGAGATGGTGCGCTCTGTCGCCGGCAAGGCGGTGAGGAAGATCCGGATCGGGACGGTCTATCCGGCAACCATCGGTGTGCTACCGGCGTTTCTGGCGCGCATCGGTCGCAAGTATCCCGATATCGAGCTGCACATCTCCAGCGGCTCGACAAACGACATCATCCGCGGGCTGGAGAACGGCCAGATCAATCTCGGCTTCATCCGCCCGGTCGAAAACATCGGTTCGCTCCGGTTCTTCTCGATTGCCCATGAGCGATACCTGCTGGCGCTGGAGAAGAAGAGCGCGCTGCTTTCCCGAAGCGAGATCAACATCGAGGATCTGAAGGGTGAAAAGATCATCTCATTCTCGCGCCAGAATCTTTCCTATACTGAACGCTATTTCGCAGAGAAATTCGAGGAGCACGATCTGTCGAAGAGTGTCGCCTATACCTGTGACGACACCTTCTCGCTGGTGTCACTGGTTTCGGCCGGCCTTGGAATCGGGTTTGCTCCGGAATGGACACTGGATCTGCCCAATCGCAATTTCGAGCTCCGAAAGGTGAAGGGAGTGGACTTCAGGATTGGGCTTGGCGTCGCCTGGTCGAAGGACGATCCGACGGCTGCCCGTGACGACATCATCGACATTGCGCGGTCGCTGGTCAGGGTGGGTAGGTGAACGTGAGAACTTGAGGTGGGGCTCGACGTGAATCGCTGCCAGCTAAGCCCAACGATGGGTGGCCAGCACGGCGTTGGCTCGGCAGCCAGAAAATCTGTAACGCGCAGGGGTATTGGCTTGAGGTCGCCGGCAGGATCGCGGCTGCGCTATCTCGGTCTCGGGGATACCTCACCGTACCAGACGCGGCCGCGCGCATGCGATGAGCTGGATAGCATCATATTCCATCGCCTGGCATAGTTCATCGTACTCGGCGATCAAGTCTTGACGGATCCTCCGCGCGCGCAACTCGTCGCGCTTCACAACCGCGAGGCCGTAGATTTCCAGCAGTTCGCATAAGAGGGGAAGTTTGATCTCTGCCAATTGCACCCGATGCCTGGGTAGCCGGACCATCATTCGTGCCCGGCCGATTCTCTCGTAATCCATCTTCCACCCCAGTCACCGCACCGTGATCGCCGTCAAAGGGTCGAGGCTGGTAGAGCGCTCCTTTGCCTAAGCCCGACTTTTTTGGCCGTGTCTACGTGACTGCGTCGCGGGGAATAGAAAGGCGGATCGCCAGTCCGCCCTGCGTCCACGTGCGCTATAGCAACTGGCTTTCAGCAAGCGTGGGTTTGCCCGGTCCGGACAGGCCGAGATCAGTGAATATCTGAGCGTAGATCTCGACGTTATTGCCAGTCAGAGCCCCCACGCCCCAATTCGCGCGTTCGTGGCGCGCCGTCCGGCCCCTTGCAATATAAACGCTGCCGACGCGATGCAGTTGCCTTCGAAATCGCTCGCTTCGGCAGCGTTTTGTCCCTTTCGGAACAAGCTCACCGTACATCGATTCGCTACGCATCAGAGCCATGTTCTATCGCGGTGCGTCATGAAATGCTTTGGGCTTTGGATTTGATCGAAATTCAAACCTTTGCTCGTGACGCCGACGACCTATTTCCATGGACAGACCAAGGGATCAGTGACTGGGACCGGATTTCGCTGAGAGCGGAAAGCGGCTGAACGCTCATAAGCGAGCTTCCTCAGACGCATTATCGCGCCGAGGGGTTGATGGGCAACAATCCCGTTCCAAGGACTGAAATGCATCCCGTCATCCACGGCTGTCACTCGAGCCTCGTTCCACGCGGTTTGAGGTTCTGCGATGAGGCGAGCCACTGTCACAAATGGGCTCTGAACTTCGTTCCAGGGGTCAATGCTTTCGATGGGCATAGCATTGAGGTCGGTGCAGAGTTGCACATTAACGTCCCAGATCGCAGTCTCGTTCTCAAAGAAGCGCACCACTTCATGCCGGATAACTTCACTGTCGTCGGTGTCGAGGGTGACACCGACGAGGGCCTTAATGTTTTCGGACGCGGGCGCAACTTCGAGCTTGGCGATGTAATCGCCGTAACGCACCGGCAGTTGAGAAAAGAAGCGCTCGCCCAGTATATGGGTCACCGGATGACCACCCAGTGTCTTCAGCGTTAGACTCTCAGCGCCGACGGCCTCGAGGGCGGCCTCTGTTCCCCTGAACACCGTGGACAGAAACTCCTTGGTGCGTTCGAGCCGGTCGGTCGTGGCGGCAAGCAGTTTGAGGCTTCTGAGGAAAGCCTTCGCGCTCGGCGAATTGAATGTCCTGGCGTTAACGAGAACGAAGTCCTGGCTTTGCGACCCTTCGGAACCCGAGAGGCGATCGCCTTCAACATCCAGCACCTTGAACGCCATCCCGCGGGGCGTCGAAACGCTGTCATGAAGGAGATCGCCCGGCGTAGTCGAGAGTCTGATGATGGCATCATATGTGCCTGGTCGCGCGAAAATCCCTTGTGCCAACTCGTCCGGGTGACCCGAGATTACCTCCAACCTAGCCTCAAGCATGCCGTGACTCTTGGCATGGACCGCTCGCGTTGCGTGGCCGCTGTGGGCGTAGGTCTTTTCGGCAATGGACAACATCGTATCCGCGATCTCGCGCGCCTTTTTTGGCTCGTCCGGCTGGATTTCCTCGAGGTCCGATGAAAACCTGACGGGTGACACTCCGAGGCGCTCGCTCATTGTCTGATCTCGCTTTCGAGGATCTTGTCTATCGTGATCGGGAACGACCTGACGCGTTTGCCGGTTGCGTGGAAGATTGCATTGGATATGGCCGCAGCGACGCCGACGATGCCGATTTCCCCAAGCCCTTTCACGCCGATCGGACTGGCCTTGTCGTCGTCCTCATCAACGAAAATCACCTGGAGGTCTTCGACGTCGGCGTGGGCCGGAATGTGGTATTCGGCAAGGTTGTGGTTGACGATACGGCCGGTGCGATGATCGATCATGCCCTCCTCATGTAGCGCCATCCCCAGCCCCATGACGATACCTCCAAGTATCTGACTGCGCGCGGTCTTCGGGTTGAGGATTCGGCCGGCCGCAACGGCGCTGACCACACGCGTGACGCGGATCACGCCCAGTTCGCTGTCCACCTTCACCTCCACGAACACGGCTGAATGGGTATAGGCAGCAAACTTCCGAGCGAGTGCCTTGTCAGGACCTACCTCGGCGCTTTCTTCGATCGATGATAGGCCGGCTGTCGCCATGATTTCGGAAATCGCAACGCCCACCTGATGATTGGCCTCTAGTACTAGGCGACCCTCTGCAACCTCCACCTCGTCCGCCGATGCTCGAGCAAGCGGAGAGTTGTGCAGTTCCCCTGCATGCTTCAACAGCGTAGCGATGACCGCTTTAGCCGCGGCCTGCACCGCAGAACCGGAGGACGCCGCGGTCCACGAGCCGCCTTCAACTCCCGTTTTGGGCAGAGTTGAATCGCCCAGACGAACCGTGACGTCGCCGATTTGAAGATCAAAGCATTCGGCCGCAATCTGGCCCAGAATTGTGTAGGTCCCGGTGCCAATATCCGAGGCAGCAGCCGACACCACAACCGTACCGTTGGCACAATACTGAACCTTTGCTTCGGCGGGGGACATTGAAGCCTCCCAGAGACCGGTCGCCATGCCCCAGCCGACGAGATCGACCCCGTCCCGCATCGATCCCGGTTCTGGCGATCGACCTGCCCAACCAAACCGTGCCGCGCCCTCGCGGTAGCAGGCGTGTAGTGCCTTTGAGGTAAGGTCCTTATCCTGGTTCTGATCGCGATGGACAAAATTGCGAAGGCGCAACTCCAAAGGGTCGATACCGACCTCATAGGCAAGCTCGTCCATCGCCGCTTCCAGCGCCGTAACCCCAGTGGCAGCCCCCGGCGCCCGCATGTCGCCGGGAGTCGAAACATCGAGTTTTACGATTTCATAGGACAGTTCGACGTTGTCGCAGCGATATGCAAGTCCCGACCAGTTGGCGACGTTTTCCTGATAATCCTCATAGCGTGACGTCGCATGGACCGCATGATGTCTGATCGCCTGCAGATGTCCTTCGCGATCGGCGGCTAGCGATACGGTCTGGAAACTCGAAGGACGCCAGGTCAGGTAGAACATTTCGCGCCGGCTCATCTCCACCTTCATCGATCGTTTGAGATCGAGGCTAGCCATGACGGCAAAAAACAGCTGGTACTTCGGTCTCAAGGCTTGGCCAAACGCCCCTCCGACGTAAGCGTTTCTGACGACGACTGTCTCAGTAGCAAGTCCGAAAACGTTGCAGACGTAGTCCTGCGAGTTCTGAGAACCCTGTGTCTTGTCATGAATGGTCAATGTACCATCGTCGCCCAGAAGCACCGTCGTGGCGAACAGCTCCATAGGATTGTGATGCTCGCCGTCCATCCGGTAATCAGCCGAGATCCTGTTGGTAGCACGGTCGAACGCAGCTTGTGCATTCCCGCGCGGTGGCGGTGGCATCATCTCCTTGGCACGCGGGATCGGCGGGCAATAGCTCGTGTGAATCGCTCGCATGAGATCCGTGTGGGATTCCTCCGGGAGATAATGCACCCGCACGAGCGTAGCGGCATCGCGCGCAGCCTCAAAACTCTCCGCAACGACAAGAGCAACTGGCTGTCCGTCGAAGAGGATCCGGTCACTTTCGAGCGGGCGGAAAGGATGGCCGGGGAGGGCAACCTGATCTTTCCACTTGCTGTCCCTGTAGGCGGTCGAAGGACGGTTTTCATGCGTGAATATCTTTACTACCCCGGCAAACCGCTCAGCAGCGGACACATCGATTGAAGCAATTTGCCCCGCTGCGATGGTAGCCGGCACGACGACACCAAACAGCATGCCCGGCTGGAAATACTCCGCGGCGTACCTGGCTCCTCCCGTCACTTTCAACGGTCCTTCGACGCGTGATAGAGGCAGGCCCACTGCCTTCGATTGAATAGGCATTGCCTGCGCTCCTCTATTGCACCGATTTGGCGGCCTGGTCCTGCAGTCGGCCTGAAGTGGCCTGTTTTAGTGCCCGGACGATCGCCTTGGCCGCCAACGGGATCTTGAAGTGGTTGCCTCCGTGACCCTTGGCCCCGGAAAGCAGCCTTTCAGCGAGTTTCTGGAAGGCCTCTTCATCGGCGACCACCCCGGCAAACTCAGCTTCAACCAGCCGGTCGCGCCAAGGCTTGTGCGCAACGCCGCCCAACGCCACTCTCACATCGACTAAACGGTCGTTCGAAAGTTCAACTGCGACGGCCACCGACACCAGCGCGAAGGCATAGGACAAGCGATCGCGCAGCTTGAGGTAGGTGTGATGAACGGCAAAGTGATTGGGTTCGAGGCGGATAGCAACGACCAATTCGCCGCTCTGGAGCGTGTTGTCCAGTTCCGGCCGGTCGCCGGGTAGCCGGTGGAAGTCTGAAAATGCGATGTCGCGCCGGCCGGCCGGGCCCTCGACCTCAATCGTCGCGCCGAGTGCGGCCAGTGCCACGCACATGTCGGAGGGGTGGACTGCAATGCAGGAATCGCTCGCACCGAGGATCGCATGTATTCGGTTAACGCCCCCGATGGCCGCGCAGCCAGATCCGGGCTGTCGTTTGTTACAGGGGGTTGCCGGGTCATAGAAGTAGTAGCAGCGTGTCCGTTGCACAAGGTTGCCACCCGTCGTAGCGGCGTTGCGCAATTGCGGCGAGGCGCCCGCCAGGATCGCGCTTGCGAGCAACGGATAGCGCGTCCTGACCCGCTCGTCATGGGCAACCGACGAATTGGTAACCAGAGCGCCGATGCGGATCCCACCATCGGGCAGATCGTCGATAAAATTCAGTGGCAGGCGGTTGATGTCGATGATAGCGCCCGGCCGCTCCACTTCGTACTTCATGAGATCGATGAGATTAGTCCCTCCGGCAAGCAATACCGCCTGCGGATCTGATGCCAGCGCCTGGACGGCCGCCTGCACGGTCTGCGCACGCGTGTACGAAAAGGGCCTCATTCCGCCGCCTCCCGGATCTGGTTGCGGCCTTGACCCATCACATCCTCAATCGCGTCGGCAATATTGGTGTAGGCACCGCAGCGACAGAGATTGCCGCTCATCAGTTCGCGAATGTCTGCTCGAGAATGGACGCGGCCTTCGCTTACAAGGCCGATAGCGGAACAGATTTGCCCCGGCGTGCAGTAGCCGCACTGGAACGCATCGTGCTCTATAAAGGCTTTCTGCATGGGGTGCAGGGACTCCGGCGACCCCAGACCTTCGATCGTCGTTATCCTTGCACCATCGAGTGAGACGGCAAGCTTTAGACAGGCGTTGATGCGCTCGCCGTCGATAAGGACTGTGCAGGCGCCACACTGGCCGTGATCGCATCCCTTCTTTGTGCCGCTGAGCTCGAGAGCTCCTCGAAGCAGATCCAGCAGCGTGACCCAAGGATGGAGCTCAAGAGTGAACTGCTGGCCGTTGATCACGAACGCGGTGGAACAGAGGGGGACTGCGTCATTTCGCGAGCCGATGTCCATGTGCGGATCCTTTTGCTTTGCATGAGAGCAAACGATGGCGGTCGAGGAATGTTCCTGTCCGCGATGGTCCGAGCGTTTCGGCGATATGTTGGACACGAGCCTCGAACGTCGGATTGGGTTCCCACTGCTGCCTTGGTTCATGCGGCAGCTTTCGCGCAATGCTTGGTCGAACAGCCGCTTTAGGCTCGTATGCGGATCTAGCCCTTTAGACGGTTGGCTGCCTTGTCGGCAGCGTCGCGGTCACTCCCATGTTGCTTTATCAGGCGCCGTGCATCTGCAGCGGGAATACCGTGCTTCTTGGCGAAGTAGTCGACCGCGTAGATCTTCGTACGTGGAGCCAAGCTTCGCTCTGCTAGCGGCCTCTTTTTGTCGTCTGCCATCAGAAAAGCTCCTTTCAATATCCAAGGAACAACGCAGACGGGAATCGCAGGTTCCGCATAAGCGATTGATGAATAAGGTCGCTGCGGTTTACGGCCTGAGTTATTCGATCTTCGAACGGCGCTCGTGACTGAAATGAAACGTATCACCGACGGCGTAACGTTAGAAGCTAATGCGATTTGGCGCGCTCGGCGCTACCGGCATTGCGTCAACGGCGCTGGTGTCTCTTTCCCCAGGCGAGCCGGCGGATCGTATTTGTCATCATAGGGAGATGTAGAAGGAAAGGCCCCAGATGAAAGGGGCCAAGGATCAACCGAGCGTCAGTGGCGCGTATGCCTTTGTGGGGACGGCTCACGGCTTGCTTCGCGTTGTCTCGAGCTTCCTCGCCTGCAAAACCAGCGTCCGCACTCGGTCAGCGCCAACTCGTCCGTGTTGCCGAACCTGAACTCATCCAT
>UBXV01000031.1 GCA_900469625.1 Hyphomicrobiales bacterium | reverse complement strand
AGCGCCTCGCCGGCGAAGAAATCGAAGATCTGGCCGGCGCGCACGGTCTCGCCGGTGCCTTCGGCCAATGTCTTGCCTTCCTCGCGCGACAGAAGCCGGCCGAGCTCGTCCTTGCGCGCCAGGATCTCGTCAGCGGTCTTTCGAAGGATCGCATGGCGCTCGAGAATGCCCGAGCGCGACCAGGCGGGAAAGGCGGCCTTCGCCGCGGCGATCGCAGCCTTGGCATCCTCGGCAGAGGCGCGGGCATACTCCCCGATCACGTCGTTGGTGTTGGACGGATTGATGTTGGCAACGCCATCACCGCCGACCCATTCGCCGGCAATCAGGTTCTGGTGCAATGTCATGGCCGCGGCCTCCTTCATCTTCTCGTCGCGGGACGGCCGCAGTTGAACGGCCTTCCCCGGGGCATCTCGGTTCCGTTAGAGCTGATGGATCGCAACTGGCTCGTCCGCCGCGATCGCCAGCGGGTTGCGCAGCGGCAGGCCGAACCCGGCAGCCTCGATCTCGAAAACGTCGCCCTCCTCGGTGCGGATGCCGTCGCCGAAGGACAGCGTTGCCGTGCCGAACATGTGCACGTGGACGTCGCCCGGCTGGCGGAACAGGCCGTACTTGAAGTGGTGGTGTTCGAGGTTGGCAAAGCTGTGCGACATGTTGGCCTCGCCCGACAGGAACGGCTTCTCCCACAAGACCTTGCCGCCACGCAGGATCCGCGATGTGCCCCGCACGTCCTCCGGCGCCGCGCCGACACGGATCTCCGGTCCGAAGCTCGCCTGGCGCAGTTTCGAATGGGCGAGCCAAAGATAGTTGACCCGCTCTGTCTTGTGGTCGGAAAACTCGTTGGCGACGGCAAAGCCGATGCGGAACGGAACGCCCTTGTCGGAGATCACGTAGATGCCGGCCATCTCCGGCTCCTCGCCGCCATCCTCGGCGAAGGCAGGCGAGACCAGCGCCGAACCGGGCGCCACGGCAGACGTACCGTTACCCTTGTAGAACCACTCGGGCTGCGCGCCGATTTCGCCCTGTTTCGGCTTGCCGCCCTCGAGCCCCATGCGGAACATCTTCATCGAGTCGGTCAGCGTCTCCTCCGCCGTCTCGTTCGCCTTCTTGTGCATGGCGTCGCGGGTGGCGGCAGAGCCCAGATGCGTAAGCCCCGTGCCGGTCAGATGCAGATGGGCCGGATCGGCATGGGTGATCGGCGGCAACAGGCGGCCGTCGATGTAAGCCTGCTCGAGATCGACCGTTGCGCCAAGCCCCCTGGCCTCGATCGTCTCCTTGAGGCTGCGCCCTGCATTGGCCGCTTCCATCGCAAGCGTGTAGACGCTCGCCGCACCATTGACGGCACGCGCGGTTTCGCCCGCAGCACGCACGGCCACCGTTATCGATCCGTCTTCGTTCCTGACCTGAGAAATCAGCACGATCCTGTCCTTCCTTGCATCCAATGGGCCCGTTGCCTTTGCCCGATCCCAGGCAAACCGCCGCCCCTCGGGTGGCTCACACCACCCAATCCTGACAGTCCGGGCTGTCACTCCCGGCAGCCGGAGCTGCCCTTTCAATGGTACTGGTTCGATCCGGGCTGTTCGGTCGTTCGTCAGCCCTTGTTCTTGTTGTAGACGTCGAAGAATACGGCCGCGAGCAGCACCAGCCCTTTCACGAGCTGCTGGTAGTCGATGCCGAGGCCCATGATCGACATGCCGTTGTTCATCACGCCCATGATGAAGGCGCCGATGACCGCGCCGGTGATCTTGCCGACACCACCGGAGGCCGATGCGCCGCCGATGAAGCAGGCGGCGATGACATCGAGCTCGAAACCGACGCCGGCCTTCGGCGTCGCCGAGTTCAGTCGGGCGGCGATGATCATGCCGGCAAGCGCTGCCAGCACACCCATGTTGATGAATGTGAAGAACGTCAGCCGCTCGGTGTTGATACCGGAGAGTTTCGCCGCCTTGACGTTGCCGCCCATCGCATAGATGCGGCGACCGATCGTCGAGCGTGTCGTGACAAAGGTATAGAGCGCAATCAGCACCGCCATGACCACCAACACGTTCGGCAAGCCGCGGTACGTTGAGAGCTGGAACCCGAAAAAGATTGCGACTGCACTAATGATCGACATTTGGGCAACAAAGAAACCGAAAGGTTCGTTTTCCGTCCCGTGCAGCTCGTTCTGCCGCCGATTACCGATGGATTTGTAGATGAAAAACGCGACCGCGATCAGGGCGACAGCAAGCGCAAACACATTGTTGATAGTCCATTGGACCATAACAAGCTGCGGGTCGGGCCATAACACCGACCATGTGCTGGTATCGATCAGTGATTGCTGAAACTGGATCCAGGGCGTTGAGAAGGAAATTGGGCCCAAGAATCCCAGGAGATCCGGCACAAAGCCAGTTGAAAGCAGTTGGAAGTCTTTCGGGAATGGTCCGATCGGCCGGTTCTGCAGTGCAAGATAGGTCAGGCCGCGAAACACGAGCATACCGGCAAGCGTAACAATAAATGCCGGGATCTTCTGATAGGCAACCCAATAGCCCTGCGCGGCGCCAACCAACCCGCCAAGGATCAGACATAGCGGCACGACGATAGAGAAGTGCACTCCCCACTTAACAAGCATGATTGCCGACAGACCACCGATGAACGCGACGATCGAGCCGACCGAAAGGTCGATATGCCCGGCAACGATGATGAGCAGCATGCCCAGCGCCATGATGACGATGAACGAGTTCTGCAAAACCAGGTTCGTCAGGTTGACGGGTTTGAACAACACGCCCCCGGTCAGGATCTGGAAAAACAGCATGATGACCACAAGCGCGATCAAAAGCCCGTATTCGCGGATGTTGTTCTTGAGATAGTCCCCGATCGAGGGTTTGTTTATCTGGGTGCTCGTATCGGCGACCATTATAGTTTCTCCCCTGAACGCATGATGGCACGCATGATGGATTCCTGGCTCGCTTCCGCCTTCGAAAGCTCGGCGACGATGCGGCCCTCATTCATGACGTAGATGCGGTCGCAGGTTCCAAGCAGCTCCGGCATCTCCGATGAAATCATCAGGATGCCTTTGCCCTCGGCTGCAAGCTGGTTGATGATGGTGTAAATCTCATACTTGGCGCCGATATCGATACCGCGTGTCGGCTCGTCGAGAATGAGGACTTCCGGATTGGTGAACAGCCACTTCGACAGCACCACCTTCTGCTGGTTGCCGCCGGAAAGGTTGACCGTTTCCTGATAGATCGAGTGCGAACGGATGCGCAGCTTGGAGCGATAGTCGGAGGCGACCTTGACCTCCTTGCGATCGTCGATGACGCCGTTTTTGGCCACCGCCTTCAGGTTGGAAAGCGTGGTGTTCTCCTTGATGTTGTTGATCAGCACGAGACCCAGTTGCTTGCGGTCCTCGGTGACATAGGCAAGGCCGGCGTCGATGGCGCGCGGGATGGTGCTGACATCGACCGGCTTGCCGCGCATCAGCACGTCGCCGGTGATCTTGTGGCCCCAGGACTTGCCGAAGATGCTCATCGCCGTCTCGGTGCGCCCTGCCCCCATCAGCCCGGCAATGCCGACGACTTCGCCGGCGCGCACCGTGAAATTGACGTTGTGGAGGAACTGCCGGTCGCGGTGATGCTGGTGGAAGACGTTCCAGTTCTTCACTTCCAGCAGCGTCTCGCCGATCTTGGGCTCGCGCGGCGGATAACGGTCTTCCATGGCGCGGCCGACCATGCCCTTGATGATCCGGTCCTCGCCGACATCCTCGGTCTGACAGTCGAGCGTCTCGACGGTGCCGCCATCGCGCAGGATGGTGATCTGGTCGGCGACCTTGCGGATCTCGTTCAGCTTGTGGGAAATGATGATCGACGTCATGCCCTGGGTGCGAAACTCCATCAGGAGCTTCAGAAGCGCGTCGGAATCGTTTTCGTTGAGCGAGGCGGTCGGCTCGTCGAGGATCAGAAGGCGCACCTTCTTCGACAGCGCCTTGGCGATCTCGACCAGCTGCTGCTTGCCGACGCCGATGTCAGTGATCAGCGTCGCCGGCGGCTCGCTGAGGCCAACCTTCTTCAGGAGTTCCTGGGTGCGGGCAAAGGTCTGCGGCCAGTGGATCACGCCATTGGTGGCGATCTCGTTGCCGAGAAAGATGTTTTCGGCGATCGACAGCAGCGGCACCAGCGCCAGCTCCTGGTGGATGATGATGATACCAAGATGTTCGCTGTCGGAGATGGTCGAGAAGCGGCGTGGCTCGCCGTCGTAATAGATCTCGCCGTCATAGGTGCCGGCGGGATAGACGCCGCTCAGGACCTTCATCAGCGTCGACTTGCCGGCGCCGTTTTCACCGACCAGCGCGTGGATCTCGCCTTCGCGAACCTTGAAGCTGACATTGTCCAGCGCCTTGACGCCCGGAAACGTCTTGGTGATGCCACGCATTTCGAGAATGATATTGTCCATGATCAGTCATTCCAGCGGCAGGCGGCAAGAGAATACAGGCTCCCTCACCCGGATAAAAGGGCCCGCGACGGATCGCGGACCCCGATGCTTGGCCTGATCAGTTGTTGATCTGGTCTTCGGTGTAGTAACCGGACGAGACGAGCACATCCTTGATGTTGGACTTGTCGACGGCAACCGGCTTCAGGAGGTAGGACGGAACGACCTTGACGCCGTTGTCGTAGGTCTTGGTGTCGTTCACTTCCGGCTCCTTGCCTTCCATGATCGCGTTGACCATGCCGACGGTGACCTTGGCGAGTTCGCGCGTGTCCTTGAAGATCGACGAGTACTGTTCGCCGGCAAGGATCGACTTGACCGACGGCAGCTCGGCGTCCTGGCCGGTGACGGCAGGCATAGCCATGTCGCCCGAGCCGTAGCCGACGCCCTTCAGCGCCGAGATGATGCCGATCGAAAGGCCATCATAGGGCGACAGAACGCCATCGACCTTGGCGTCGGTGTAGTTCGACGACAAGAGGTTCTCCATGCGTGCCTGGGCAACGGCACCGTCCCAGCGCAGCGTACCGACCTGGTCCATGCCCTTCTGGCCGGACTTGACGACGATCTTGTTGCTGTCGATCAGCGGCTGCAGAACCGACATCGCGCCATCGTAGAAGAAGAAGGCGTTGTTATCGTCAGGCGAACCGCCGAACAGCTCGATGTTCTTCGGCTCGGTCGCGCCGTCGAGCTTCAGGCCCTGAACCAGCGAGGTTGCCTGCTGCACGCCGACCTGGAAGTTGTCGAAGGTGGCGTAGTAGTCGACATTGCCCGAATCGCGGATCAGGCGGTCATAGGCAATGACCTTGACGCCGGCGTCGTGGGCCTTCTGCAGGATGTCCGACAGCGTCGTGCCGTCGATGGCGCCGATGACCAGAACCTTGGCGCCCTTGGTCACCATGTTTTCGATCTGGGCGAGCTGGTTCGGGATGTCATCGTCGGCAAACTGCAGGTCCGGAGTGTAACCGGCTTCCTTGAACAGCTTCTCCATGGTCTCGCCATCGGAGATCCAGCGGGTCGATGTCTTCGTCGGCATCGAGATGCCGACCGTGCCCTTGTCCTGCGCGAAGACAGGCGCCGCAAACGAAGCGACGGAGATCACAGCCGCTGCGAGAAGCGAGGTAATTAGTTTCATCAGGTCTCTCCCAAATGTGTTGAAGCCGGCAGGCCCGCAGCCTCCCCGTCCTATGCGCAGCGATCCACCGGCCCGGAGCTCTTGGTCTCCGGCGGTAGATCCAGGTGAAGGAAATCCTCCCCGCCCGCATGCTCCCACATGCACTGGCATATGAGCAAAAACTGGAATCAAAACCCATAACTGTCAAATACAATAACGCTTTGCTTACATACCATTATTAATATAATACTCAAAAACAGTGTGATTTTTGAAACATTCTGAAAACGGGATTGGGAATGATGCTGAAGGACGCAAAGCCCGGCGCGACAGGGATTGCCGGCGAAGAGTTCGACAGCGGGCTGTTTCGTTCGGGGCTGAAGATCAATCACCTCCGGCTGATCCTGGCGATCGACGATCATCGTCGCATCAGCGCAGCCGCCGAGACGCTCGGCATCTCGCAGCCGGCCGCCTCACGCATGCTGGCCGAGATCGAGACGATCCTGAAGGCACCGATCTGCGAGCGGGTGGCGCGCGGGGTCGAGCTGACGCGCTACGGCCAGGCGCTGGCGCGGCGTGCGCGCACGATCTTTCTGGAGCTGCGTGAAGCCTCGCGCGAGATCAGCGAGCTGAAGACCGGCAGCGGCGGCTCGGTGTCGATCGGCTCGGTGACCGGTCCGGCGATCAACCTCGCCGTGCCGGCGATCCGCCAGGTCATCACCGCCTATCCCGGCATCGAGATCAATATCCAGATCGAAAACAGCAACGTGCTCACGCGCGAACTGCTCGCCGCCCGCCACGACTTCGTCGTCGGACGCATCCCTGACGACCTCAGCCCGAGGCTCTTCAACATGGTCGAGATCGGCTATGAGGAGGTCTGCCTGATCGTGCGCGACGGCCACCCCCTGCTCGAAAAGCCTGTGGTCGATGCCGAGGATCTGCCTGCCTATGACTGGGTGTTCCAGCCGCCGGGTACTCTGCTGCGCCGCGCCGTCGAGGACAGCTTCATCTCCGCCGGCGTCCGTCTGCCGGCGACCGTCATCAACACGTCCTCGATCATCCTGACGTTGTCCATCGTGCGCAACACCAATGCGATCGCGCCGGTGGCACTCGACGTCGCCAACCTCATTGCCGGCAACGGCACGCCGGCAGGCGAGATCCGTATCCTCAAGACCGAGATCCCGATCCGCATCAAGCCCTACGGATTGATTACCGCCGAGGGCCGCGCCTTGCCGCCAAGCGCCAAGCTGCTCTACGACCTCATCCTGAAGCAGGGGCGAGCATGATGTGGATGATCAGCCCGGCATGATCAGCCCGGCATAATCTCCATCCGGCATTTTGCGCCGGGAAAAAGGGGGCTGCATGTTCGCAATGTCGGTGTTTCAGTCGGTTCTCGAACGGCTGAAGACGGAGGAAGAAGAGACCGTTGTGACGGACGTCGCAACGACCCTGCACGTGCCTTCGTTCGCAAGCCCGTTCATCGCCCCTGCCAATGAGCGTGCGTCCGCTGCCCGCAGCACCGTCGAGCGCGCCTATTTCGATGCATCCTTCATCGAGCCACCGCCGGTAGAGCCGATGCCGGCGTTTCTCAATCGCATCAGCCTTGAGGAGGTTGCCGAGGAGCTGGACCTCGATGAACGGGAAACGCTGGCGACGCTTGCCGCCAAGCGGCGAAGCTTCGCCGCCACGAACCATCCCGACCGGCTGCCGCAGGACTACCGCGCCAATGCCACCGTGCGCATGAAGCTCGCCAACATGCTGATCGACGAGGCATCGCGCATCGTGCAGGCCGCCTGAGCGCCGCTCACGCGTCGTTGTCGGCCTTCGGGGGCTCGTCCTTTGATGCCGATCCGTCGACGGTCGCGGCCTTGTCGGTCGGCTTGTAGAACAGCAGGAGCGAGGAGCCGACATAGGCGGCGATCGCAAGCGCAATGATGCTGAAGAAGGGCTGGTCGTGATAGAACTCCAGCGCCGCCCAGCCGGCGCAGACCAGGAATATCAGGATCCGGCGCCACAGCGGTCGGTAAAAGGCGTGGTCCGGGTCGATGAGTTTGATCATCCTGTCCTCTGGCTGCTGGCGCTGGTAATCTCAAGAGCATGTCTTGTAGGGGCAATTCGCCTGCCGCCGCAAGCCCGCGACCATCTCACGCTCTTGACGGGCAGCCAGAAAATAGAATAAAAATTCTGAAATTGATTTCGTCGACCATTTCATTCCGAACGATGGTGCTGAGCGCATCGGTGGGGGAAAGGTCGAGCAGGGAGAGGAAAGCGCGCGGCATCCGCCGGCGCAGCATGCCAACACACCCATCAACCGATTCGCGGAATTGCCGTCCGCGGCGCCTTTGCGCGATGAGCGCCGATCATCACGCCCCTTCCCGGTCGCGTACCGGAATTCGAGAGAAACTGAGATGACAGTGAGATTTGGTCTTCTGGGCGCCGGACGCATCGGCAAGGTTCACGCAAAGGCCGTCAGCGGCAACCCCGATGCCGTGCTCGTCGCCGTGGCCGACGCCTTCCCGGCGGCCGCCGACGCCATCGCCAAGGCCTATGGCTGCGAAGTTCGCACCATCGAGGCAATCGAGAAATCGGCCGACATCGACGCCGTCGTCATCTGCACCCCGACCGATACCCATGCCGACCTGATCGAGCGTTTCGCCCGTGCCGGCAAGGCGATCTTCTGCGAAAAGCCGATCGATCTCGATGTCGACCGCGTCCGGGCCTGCATGAAGGTGGTGGCCGAGACCAAGGGCAAGCTGATGGTCGGCTTTAACCGCCGCTTCGATCCGCATTTCATGGCCGTCAAGAAGGCGATCGACGCCGGCAAGATCGGCGATGTCGAGATGGTGACGATCACCTCCCGCGACCCCGGCGCGCCGCCGGTCGACTACATCAAACGTTCGGGCGGCATCTTCCGCGACATGACCATCCATGACTTCGACATGGCGCGCTTCCTGCTCGGCGAAGAGCCGGTCTCGGTCACCGCGACCGCAGCCGTGCTCGTCGACAAGGCGATCGGCGAAGCCGGCGACTACGACAGCGTCTCGGTCATCCTGCAGACCGCATCGGGCAGGCAGGCGATCATCTCCAACTCGCGCCGCGCCACCTACGGCTACGACCAGCGCATCGAGGTGCACGGCTCCAAGGGTGTCGTCTCGGCCGAAAACCAGCGCCCGGTCTCGATCGAGATCGCCAATGGCGACGGTTACACCCGCCCGCCGCTGCACGATTTCTTCATGACCCGTTACACCGAAGCCTATGCCAACGAGATCGAGAGCTTCATCTCCGCGATCGAAAAGGGCACGGAAATCACCCCGTCGGGCAAGGATGGCCTCGCCGCGCTGGCACTCGCCGACGCCGCCGTGAAGTCGGTTGTGGAAAAGCGCCAGATCAGCGTCGGCTGACCTTCAGCCGAACACATCGGGAAACCAGCGACCGGGTGCCCTGCGCCCGGTCGTTTGCATTTTGAGGGTCGATACCGTCAGCCGTCGGCGCGCAGTGGCGTTCTTGCCCACTCGCCCGTCTGTTCCTCCTGTCCCGTGCTCGGCGCCACGCCGGGCCGGCCGGTCAGGAACCCCTGAACCTGCAGGCAGCCCTCGTCGACCAGGATCTGCCGTTGGCGCTCCGTTTCCACGCCTTCCGTGACCACGGGCAGGTTGAGGCTGTTGCCGAGCGCGATGATCGCCCTGACGATCGCGTGTGCGGAGGGGTCCTTGTCGATGACGGAGGTGAAGCTGCAGTCGATCTTGAGCTTGTCGAACGGGAAAGTCTGCAGGTTGCTGAGCGAGGAATGCCCGGTGCCGAAATCGTCCATGACGATCCGCACGCCGTGGATCCGCAATCGTCCGAGCGTCGCGAGCACGTCCTCGCGATTGTGCAGCAGCGCCGCCTCGGTGATTTCGAGCTCCAGCCTGCGCGGCTCGAGACCCGTGCGCCTGAGGGTGCTGAAGATCTGGTCGAACAGGTTGGGAAGCAGGAACTGCACCGGCGAGATATTGACCGAGACCGGCAGCGGCTCGTTCCATTTCGTCGCCTCGCGGCAGGCCTCTTCCAGCACCCATTCGCCGATCTGGATGATCGAGCCACTTTGCTCGGCGATCGGGATGAAGACATCGGGGCTGATCAGGCCTCGATCCGGGTGCATCCACCGAAGCAGCGCCTCGTAACCGAGGATCCGGTCGCCGCGCAGATCGACCAGCGGCTGGTACTCGAGGAAGAACTGACGGCGCACCACAGCATGGCGCAGGTCGTTTTCGATCTGCCGGCGCGTGCGGACGGCCTCGTCCATCTCCGTGTTGAAGAAGCAGGCGATCCCCTTGCCCGACTGTTTCGCCCTGTAGAGAGCCGTGTCGGCATTGTTGCGCAGCCGATCTGCCGTGTCGCCGTCGGCAGGGTAGATCGCAGCGCCGATGCTGACGCCGACGGCGGTCGGATCGCGGTTCGTATCCATCTCGGCGGCGAAATACGTCAGGATGCGGTCCGACAGATGGCGTGCCGCCTCCGGCTGGGCGCCGCCCACCTGGAGAATGGCAAATTCGTCGCCCCCCAACCGGGAGACGGTATCACCCTCGCCGGCCGCCTTGCGCAGGATGTCGGCAACCTTTTTCAGGATGCGATCGCCCTCGCCATGGCCGAAGATGTCGTTGACCGCCTTGAAGCGGTCCAGGTCGAGGCAAAGGATGGCGATCTGCTCATTCTTCGCCGCCGCGGCAGCCATCACCTGGCTCAGTCGACGGTCGAAGAAACCGCGATTGGGAAGGTCGGTCAGCGCGTCGTGGTGTGCCAGATGTTCGATCGTGCGTTCGGCCTCCTTGCGCGCGCTGAGATCGCGCACGAAGATCACCTCGCATTCGCGGCCGCGATATTCGATGGTGCGGCCCATGAACTCCACGGGAACGCTTTGCCCCGTCCGGTTGGAAAGCTCGATCTCCTTGGGAGCATCGCCACGCTGACGGTTTTCCGGGCTCTGCTCGCCGAATTCGAGGATCTCCGCCGGATCGCGGCCGACCAGCTCGGAGACCTTCCACCCGGCCAGCCGCGCGAAACGCTCGTTGGCATCGATGATGCGGCCCTCGTGAACGATGGCCATGCCCTCCAGCGACGCGTTGGCAAGCCCGCGCAGGTCAGTCAGATGACGATCGACGAACAGGGCGCCGAACGCCAGGATGATCAGCACTGTCGAGGCCACGATGACCCCGCCGGCAAGCCAGGCCGGATGGATGACGTCCGTGGCCGGAATGTCCGGCGCCGGCACCAGCGTGATGCCGCTCATCGAGGTGAAATGCAGGACGCAGATGGCAACGACCAGAAGCAGCGTCGAGACGACAAGCCGGCGGGCATTGCGCAGCACCTGGAACGCGTGGAGCGCCGCGACGGCGAGCATGGTGCCCGCAACGATGGCGACGACCGTGAACCTGGCATCGTAGACGATATGACCGGGCATCTCGAGCGCCTGCATGCCGGTAAAGTGCATGGCGGCGATGCCGGCGCCCAGGATGACGCCGCTTGCGGCGAGCGCGTGCGGAGACCGTGCGCCGAGCCCGACCGTGAACGCAACCCAGGCGGCGGCGATCGCAAGCACGATCGACAGCGCGGTGCCCGATGCGCCATAGGAAATGGTCATCCCGCCGTCATAGGCGAGCATCGCAATGAAATGCGTCGACCAGACGCCGATGCCGCAGGCAAAACCGCAGGCCGCGATCCACAGGCCGCGCTGGCTGCCTTCGCTGCGCTGGGCGCGCAGCAGCATCAGCATGGTTGCGACACAACCGGCCAGGCAAACCACGGCCGCAACCAGCACCAGGCGCCAATCGTGGTCGTCGCGTATGCATGCAATCACTGAAAACATGATCGTCTCCCGCGTCAACGTCACTTTGACAAGGAGTTGCTAAATAACTGTAAATTGCATTGTGGCGATTGTTCGCCTTTGACACACGCGGCACGCGCGCGGCTTACGAGGCGCCGGCCGTGGCGATCTCGCTGTCGATCACGCCAAGCGCGCGCTCGAGGTGCCCGTCGAAAACGAGCCGCTGCTCGTCGAGCACGACGGTAATGTCGGGTGCACCCTGCAGCCTCAGTTGCAGGGATTGCGACACCCCCTCCTGGAGGCCGCCTTGCAGCAGGTCGAAATAGCGCGTGCCCGGGCCGGTGACGTAGATCGGCATGCGCTCGTAGAGACTGAGCATGCGCGAAATGCCGTTGCCGAGCGCGATGCCTGCCTGACGAAAGGCGTAGCCGGACATGCGGTGGCCCTGACGGGCGCTTGCCGCGATCTTGTCCATTTCGGCGATCGGCACGAACTTCGCCGGGATGGTGTCCGGCGGCACTTCGAAGGCGGCCCTCAGGATGCCGTAAAAGCCGGCAGCCGCCTCGATGCAGCCATAGGCGCCGCAGCGGCAGAGACCCGCCGAGGGCGCGTGCAGCATGTGGCCGAAATTCGGGGCCGCCACGTCGATCTCGCCGAACCGGCCCTTGCGCGCGACACCGAGACCGATGCTGTGTCCGAGCGAAATGGCCGCAAGCGAGCGGAAGCCGCCGGCCTGCGTGCGCTCCGCCTCTGCCGCCAGCGCCTGCGCAACCAGCAGCGTCTCGTTGTTGAGCGTCACCCTTGCGCGCCACTCCGGCGCAAGGAGGGCTGCGAAATCGAGCGGCTCGCTGCCGAACACCGGCGACCAGAGCAGCCGCGCCGTGTCGTTCTCCGTATCGACGAGCCCCTTGCTGCTGATCGAGACGGCCAGCACCCGGTCTCGCGTCAGGCGCGAGCGCTGCAGCAGGCGCTCCAGCGCCTCGACGAAGACCTGCGCGAAAGCGGTGGTGCCGCGCTGGTCGTGATTGCGGCTCTCCTCGAACCGGTCGAGCAGCGTGCCGCCGTAATCGGTCAGCGAATATTGCACCACATCGGACGAGATGCGCACGACGATGACATAACCGCAGTCGCGCCGCGGCGTGAACAGCACACGCGGGCGCCCTCGCCCGCCCTGCACCTGCTGCTCGGCCTTGGCGATAACCCCCACCCGCTCAAGCTCGGCCGTGATCGCCGATACGGTCGCCGACGCCAACCCGGTGGCGGCGGAAATTTCGGTATGGGAAAGATTGCGGGCGCGCCTGAGCGCGGCAAGCACGAGAGCGCTGTTTTGCTGACGCACGATCTCAGTGCTGGACTTGGTCAGCATCATACGTCCTTGCCGGTGGCGGATCCTTCGAACACATGCCCTCCCAAAGCATCTGTTGCACGGCGAGGCAAGGCGAAGACGGCCTTGTCGAGAGCCTTGCCAATCTCTGCCATCGATTTTCTCGACTGTCGAGAAATAATCCACAGGTGATTTCGGACACGCTCGATTGGCAACGGCGTTTCGCGGGGTGTGCCGCCAGGGCGATCGCCGCCGGTAAGCGCGAGGCTCCTGATCTTGCCCCGGCAAGCCCAATTCCAGCGCCGTCCGACACGCCATCGACCGCGATGCCGGTACGATTGAAATGCCAAGACAATCTCCTGCAGGCCCTCGCCGCGCCCGTCGGCGCCGTCCCATGGAAGCGGTAAAACGCCTTGCGAACGGGTGTCTCAACAGCCCGCACGCCACCGTTGCGGCCGTGTTGACAGGCTCCGGATTCTCTGACATTCATTTTCTCGACTGTCGAGAAAATAAAGCCGGGAGAATTTTACGGTGGCATTTCGACAGCGTTGCAAGACTGGCCGAGGATGGTGCGGGAGGTTCGCACGCTCAGCCGGTCGCCACTCGGGAGGATAATATGAAATCCGTTTTGAAGCTGATGGCCGGGGCTGCCATCATCGCGTCGATGCATTCCGCAGCCATCGCCAAGGATCTGGTGGTCGGCGTTTCCTGGTCGAACTTCCAGGAAGAGCGCTGGAAAACCGACGAAGCCGCCATCAAGGCAGCGCTTGAAGCATCCGGCGACAAGTACATTTCCGCAGACGCCCAGTCTTCCGCTGCCAAGCAGCTGACCGACGTCGAATCGCTGATCGCCCAGGGCGCCAACGCGCTGATCGTGCTCGCCCAGGACAGCGACGCCATCGGCCCGGCCATTGAAAAGGCTGCCGCCGAAGGCATTCCGGTCGTCGGCTACGACCGCCTGATCGAAAATCCGGCCGCCTTCTACATCACCTTCGACAACAAGGAAGTGGGCCGCATGCAGGCTCGCGAAGTGTTCAAGGTCAAGCCGGAAGGCAACTATGTCTTCATCAAGGGCTCGTCTGCCGACCCGAACGCTGACTTCCTCTTCTCCGGACAGATGGAAGTGCTGAAGGAAGCCGTCGACGCCGGCAAGATCAAGAATGTCGGTGAAGCCTATACCGACGGCTGGAAGCCGGAAAATGCCCAGAAGAACATGGAGCAGTTCCTGACCGCCAACGACAACAAGGTCGATGCGGTCGTCGCTTCCAACGACGGCACCGCCGGCGGCGCAATCGCTGCCCTCGACGCCCAGGGCCTCGCCGGCTCCGTTCCGGTCTCCGGCCAGGACGCCGACAAGGCAGCGCTGAACCGCGTGGCACTCGGCACCCAGACCGTGTCGGTCTGGAAGGACTCGCGTGAGCTTGGCAAGCGCGCGGCTGAAATCGCGGCCGAACTCGCCAGCGGCAAGAAGATGGAAGAAATCGCCGGCGTCACCGCCTTCAACGGCGGCCCGAAGGGCGTTTCCATGCAGTCGGTCTTCCTCGCACCGCTTCCGATCACCAAGGAGAACCTCAACGTCGTCATCGACGCTGGCTGGATCTCCAAGGACGAAGCCTGCCAGGGCGTCAAGGGCGACGTCGCTGCGTGCAAATAAGCCGCCCGGACAGGGTTGAGCTCTGACCTCGAAACAAGCGCCGCAACGCACCCCGTTGCGGCGCTTGCGCAAGGTGCGGCCGGGGCGGACAATGCGGCAAGACCTTCGGGCACGCATTGGCACCGACGAGAGAAGCGCTCGACAGCTGTCTTCATCATCAGACTTGTCGCGTCCCACCCGGCCATTGACGCCGGCAGACGCGATGACATCAACGAAAGAGTGGGGGGAAGGCACGTCCATGGCCGACATCACACAGGGCAACCAGACACAAAGAACCCAGGCCAACCGGGCCCGTAACGCCGACGAGAACCCCGTGAAGCGCTTTTTCCGCGCCACCGAGATCGACACCCGCCTGCTCGGCATGGTCGGCGCGCTGGCCATCATCTGGATCGGCTTCGAGATCATGACCGGCGGCCTGTTTCTGACGCCGCGCAACCTCTGGAACCTGACGGTTCAGACCTCGTCCGTCGCCGTCATGGCCACCGGCATGGTGCTGATCATCGTCACCCGCAACATCGATCTGTCCGTCGGCTCCGTGCTCGGCTTCTGCGGCATGATCATGGCGGTGATGCAGGTGAAGGTCCTGCCGCAATATCTAGGCCTCGAGCATCCCGCCATCTGGATCATCACGCTCGCCTGCGGCATCGCCGTCGGTGCTGCGATCGGCGCCCTCCAGGGCTCGATCATCGCCTTTCTCAACGTGCCGGCCTTCATCGTCACGCTCGGCGGCCTGCTCGTCTGGCGCGGCGCCACCTGGTTCGTTACCAGCGGCCAGACAGTGGCACCGATGAACTCCACCTTCCGCCTGATGGGCGGTGGCACCGAAGGTTCGATCGGCGCGACGGCCAGCTGGATCGTTGGCGTCATCGCCTGCATCGCCATCGTCGGCGCCATTCTCAACTCGCGCAAGCAGCGCAAGCGCTTCGGCTTTCCGCTGCGGCCTGTCTGGGCCGAATATTTCCTCGGTATCCTCGGCTGCGTCCTGGTGCTGGGCGCGGTCGCGATCGCCAACAACTACTACTGGCCGGTCAACATCGCCCGCAAATATGCCGATGCCAACGGCATCGCCTGGCCGGACGGCGGCCTGATGATATCGCACGGCATCGCCATCCCCGTGCTGGTCGCCATCGCCGTCGGCATCGTCATGACCTTCATCGCCACCCGCCTTCGCTTCGGCCGCTACGTCTTTGCGCTTGGCGGCAATCCCGAGGCAGCCGAACTTGCGGGCATCAAGACCCGCTGGGTCACCGTCAAGATCTTCATGCTCATGGGCGTGCTCTGCGCCATCGCAGCGGCGATCTCGACCGCCCGCCTCAATGCCGCCACCAACGCGCAAGGCGAGCTCGACGAGCTCTACACGATCGCGGCCGCGGTCATCGGCGGCACGTCGCTTGCCGGCGGCGTCGGCACGATCGCCGGCGCGATGATCGGTGCCCTCGTCATGCAATCGCTGCAGTCTGGCATGGTGCTGCTCGGGATCGATAGTCCGTTCCAGCGCATCGTCGTCGGCGTGGTTCTTGTCGTCGCCGTCTGGCTCGACACGATCTACCGCGCCCGTGCCAAGTAAGAAGGAGTCCGACCAATGAAAGACCAACGCACTCCGCTCGTGGAAATGAAGAACATTTCCATCTCCTTCGGCGGCATCCATGCGGTCGACAATGCCTCCGTCGACCTCTATCCCGGCGAGGTGGTGGCGCTTCTCGGCCATAACGGCGCCGGCAAGTCGACGCTGATCAAGATCCTGTCGGGCGCCTACAAGCGCGACGGCGGCGAAATCCTGATCAATGGCGAAGCCGCCGACATCAGCAATCCGCGCGACGCCAAGAAATACGGCATCGAGACGATCTACCAGACGCTCGCCGTCGCCGATAACGTCGATGCGGCCGCCAACCTCTATCTCGGCCGCGAGCTGAGAACCCCCTGGGGCACGCTCGACGACGTGGCGATGGAGGCCAAGGCCCGCGAGGTCATGGGGCGCCTCAACCCCAACTTCCAGCGCTTCAAGGAGCCGGTAAAGGCGCTTTCGGGCGGCCAGCGGCAATCGGTGGCAATCGCCCGCGCCATCCTGTTCGACGCCCGCATCCTGATCATGGACGAGCCGACGGCAGCACTCGGACCGCAGGAAACCGCCCAGGTTGGCGAACTGATCAAGCAGCTGAAGCGCGAAGGCATCGGCATCTTCCTCATCAGCCATGACATCCACGACGTCTTCGACCTCGCCGACCGGGTGTCGGTGATGAAGAACGGCCAGGTCGTCGGCCAGGCCCGCACCGAGGATGTGACCAAGGACGAGGTGCTCGGCATGATCATCATGGGCAAGGTCCCGCCCAAGGCGATCCCCGGCCCCGGTGCCATGCAGACCGCCTGATCGCAGACACCGAATGGCCCGGCAAACGCCGGGCCATTTTTTTAAGGAATGGTGGCTGCGCCTTGGCACAAGGAAGCGCCATAGGACGACATGACGGGCAAGCCGCGGCTATGCCCCGCTTCTGTTCCGAGCCCGCGCTGTTCCCCCCCACCTATGCACTCGGGGGGCACACGACCAAACCCGACTCGCGCTTCCACGCTCTCGGCATGACCCGTTCCGAAGGCCATTCGATCGGCTGACTTGGCAGCAATTTCCGGGCCGCTCGCAAATTCCCCTGCGAACTCCGTCATTTCACCATTGAAGCGACGCGCAAGCTAAGCTATGAACCGCTCACAGCCCGCTTCGGCGGCCTCGCTGCAAACGGATGCACCCGTAGCTCAGCTGGATAGAGTGTTGGATTCCGATTCCAAAGGTCACAGGTTCGAATCCTGTCGGGTGCGCCAAAATTACACCATCCGCAACGATACTGCACACCGAAGTCCGCAATCGGCTCCCAAAGCCGAAAACTGGTTGCTGTAGGGGATATTGCAGCTTTGCGCCTTCATTTCGGATGTTCAAGGTTCATGATTGAACTCTGAAAGCGGAAATTCGCTGCAGCGGGACTAAACGACAGCTTAGCCTTGAACTTGAAGATCTATTATTCGTCGATGAGATTTTCAGCGGTCCGCATCCAATAGGGATCTCGAACGAACTCTTTGGCAAGAAATGCCATCAGTAGCGATATTCTGTGTACGCCCCGAAGGTCTGGATGGGTGAGCACCCAGAGCGGGTTCGCGGGTGCCGCGTGATAGGTGAAACACCGCTTCAGGTCTGAACGGCGCAAATCGTCCGGCAAGAGCGCAACACCGCAGCCCTCCGCTGCCAGACGCGCCATGGCGGTGAGATCATCGCATGCAATTGCCGTCACAGGCTGCTTTTCATTCAACACGTCACGAAAAGCCGGATGACGCAGCAAGTGTCCGGCCGGTGTGGCCAATTCATGTTGTGAAAGGTCGGATGGACCGTCCAGCCGCGCAGCAGTCTTGAGGTAGGAGGGGGCCGCGTAGACAGCCCAATCGATATTGAGAACACGCCGCCCCCAAAGATGGTCAGGCGGATTATGGGCGACTCGCAAGGCAACGTCCGCGCCCCGGTCGGACATGTTCATTTCCTGGTTCGAAACCAGAAGTTCCACCCGAACGTTGGGATGCGCCTCGCTGAAATTCATCAGATAACGCGGCAACACGGTGTCGGCAAAACTGCGCGGCGCAGTAAGGCGCACAATGCCCTCGGCATTTCCGTCCCTGCCGCTTACACGACGGTCGATCGCCTCGAAAGAGCGGGCGATGCCGAGACCTATCTCGCGCATTTCATTGCCCGCGTCCGTCAACACAAACCGGCCTTTGACACGATCGAACAAACGCGTGCCCGTCTGTTCTTCAAGCAGGGCAATGTGCCGGAAGACCGTCGCATGGCTCAGTCCGGCAAGCCTGGCGGCACGAACCTGAGAGCCCGTTTCGCAAACCGCGAGAAACACTTTGACGAGGTTCCAGTCCAAATTCTGGCCAACTTTATTTCAAGTTTGCAATAGTCGACCTCAGAAATGCATATATCCGTCTTCTCTGCAACAGCATATCCTCAGCGCATATCGACAACGGCAACGAAGGACATGGATATGATTGGATACACTTCGCTTGGCACGGCCAACCTTTCCCGCGCGGAAAGCTTCTATGACGCATTATTGGCGGAGTTCGGCGCAAAACAGGTAATGCACATGGATGATTTCATCGTCTGGGCAGTCGAAAATGGCGGCGCCGCCTTTTCAATTCATGTTCCTGAAAACGGAAAAGAATATTCGGTCGGCAACGGCGTAATGATTGCGCTCGCGGCATCCGGCCAGACACAGGTTAACCTGGTGCATGAGAAGGCTTTGAAATTGGGAGGCGTCGATGAAGGCAAGCCCGGATTTCGCGCCGAGGGCTTTTACGCCGCCTATTTCCGCGATCTGGACGGCAACAAACTCAATGTCCACTGCATGGTCAGTTGAGCCATGCCGTTGGAACCCTACAAGATCGTAGGGCACAGATTGTGCCCCTATGTGCAAAGGGTCGTTATCGTCATGATCGAAAAAGGCATTGCCTTTGAACGGATCGATATCGACCTCGACAATAAACCCGCCTGGCTCGGCGATATATCGCCGTGTCGTCAGGTGCCGGTATTTTGGGCTGGGCGCGATGAATGGCTATTCGAATCCGGCGTTATTGCCCGTTATCTGGATCAGGTGACAGAGGGAAGCCTGATGCCCAGCGATCCTTGGCCGCGCGCTTGTCAAGAAGCCTGGATGGCCTATGCGGATGGCATGCTGAATATCGTCGCCCGCATTATCTACCGTGATGTCGACGCATCCGCTTTCGCAATCTCGTTGCGAGAGCTTGAGGAGCGACTTCGGATTGTCGATGACCGTTTTCAGCCGCAAAAATACTTCGCGGGCGATGCCTTCGGCCTTGTCGACGCGGTGTTTGCAACACTTTTCCGGTATTTTTCTATTTTCGATAGAGTGTCGGAAAGGAAACTGAATGACTCGCTTCCACAAAAACTCACAGAATGGTGGGCTCTTGTAAGCAGTCGTAAATCGGTGAAAGACGCGGTACCGCCAGCCTATGAGGCTGAACTTATTCAGTTCATCGCCCAAAAGGAAAGCCATGCCGCTCGGGTGCTAGGCACTGCATGTGGATAGAACTGTTGCTGGCGAGCCGTCGTCTGCTTTTCGCTAACGCGATCGGCGCTTCATAAATTGTATGGGGCCACAATGACATAGCGGTCCCCAGCTTCGTCATATTCGGCGCGCCACTGCCTCCCCCCAAAAAACCACCTACGCCGTCCCGTCGACCACGTCTCTTCTCTACTCCGGCAACCGCTTCGGCAGCCAGAGCCAGGCGATGATACCAGCCACCAGCATCATGAGCCCGCCCGTGCCGACGGCGATGTGGAGGCCGGTGAGGAAGGCTTGGTTGGCTTGTGCGATCACATCAGGTGCGAGGCCGGGGTGATCGAGGGTTTCGTCGAGGGTGCCGGCGATGCCAGGGCCGAGAAGGCGGAACGTCAGGGCCGACAGCGATCCGAGCAGGGTAATGCCGAGGGCGTTGCCCAGTTCGTTGCTGGTCTCGGCGATCGAGCCGGCGGCACCGGCGCGCTCAGCAGACACGGCCGATACGGCGACCTCGGCCACCAGGCTGAAGGACAGGCCGTATCCGATGCCGGCGACCACAGTGGAGGCGATGAAGATGGCAGCGCCTGCCTCGGTGCTCGTCAGCAGCAAAAGGAGAACGCCTGCGCTGATCAGCAGATAGGTGGCAATAAGGGCGGACCTGCGGCCGATCCGCTCGACGATCCGCGCCGTGCCGACACAGGTGGCGGTGAGGACGACCGCACCCGGCAGCGTCAGCAAGGCGGTCGTGAAGACATCGAAGCCGAGCACCGATTGCAGATAGATGCCGGCGAGGTAGCTTGCGGCCGACCAGACGACCAGAGACAGAAGCCCCGTCAGGATCGCGATCGAAAAGATGCGATCGCGGAAGAGGCTGAGGTCGAGCAGCGGATAGTCTATCCGCATCTGCCGGCGCAGGAACAGCGCGACGGCGACAATGCCGATCGCACCGGCCAGGGATTGCGGCATCGAGAAGCCTTCGGCCGCCGCCGTCTTCAGCGACCAGGTAAAGAGCAGTATGCCGATGAAGGACAGCGCGAGGCTCGGCAGGTCGATCTGGCCATAGGTCGTTGAGCGGACTTCGCCAAGCAGGATCGGGGCTGCAACCAGGAACGCCAGCACGACCGGAACATTGATGAGGAAGACGACGCCCCACTCGAAGTGCCGCAGCAGCATGCCGCCGATCAGCGGGCCGATGGCAAAGCCGGCGGCGAAAGTCGCCGCGAAGATGCCGATCGCCCGCGCCCGCAGCCGCGGATCAGGAAAGAGCGCGCTGACGATCGCAAGCCCTGATGGCAGCAACGTCGCACCGCCCAGCCCCATCAGCGCCCGCGCCGCGATCAGGCCGAGCGGCGTTTGCGCATAGGCAGCACAGAGCGAGCCTGCGCCGAACACCACCGCGCCCACCATGATGAGCCTCAGCCGACCGTAACGATCGCCGATATTGCCGAAGGCGATCAGCAACGATCCGACGACGAAACCATAGATATCGAGGATCCACAGCGCCTGGTCGGCAGTCGGCCTCAGGCTGGAGGTCACATGCGGCATGGCAAGATAAAGGATGGAACCGTCCATGGCGACGAGCAGGACCAAGGGCAGCACGGCCATGAGGCTCAGCCATGCCCTTCGATCTGCGGACTGCGAAAGTGTCGTATCGGTCATCGGGCAAATTTCCTCTGCGTACGGCACACGCAGGCGTGCCGCTTCGGCCGGCGGCGGGTTGCCGTCGGATGGTTGCGATCAATGGGTTTCATCTATATACTTAAGGTAAGTTACTTTTGGTATATAGCGATGTCAAGCACACATGAAGAAATCCGGGCCGCCGGCAAACGCGTGCGTCTGAGCCGGGAGCAGCGGCTGCGCCAACTGCTGGACGTGGCCTGGCGGCTTGCGCGTGAGGAAGGCACCGACGTGCTGACGCTGCCGCGCCTTGCCGACGAGGCTGGCGTCACCAAGCCGGTGATCTACGATCATTTCGGCACGCGCAACGGCCTGCTGACTGCGCTCTATCAGGATTTCGACGCCCAGCAGACGGCGCTGATCGACGTGGCACTCGCGGCCCGCGGCCCGACATTGCACGAGACGGCCAGGGTCATCGCATCCTCCTATGTCGACTGCGTGCTGGCGCAGGGCCGGGAGATCCCAGGTGTGCTCGCGGGCCTTGCCGGCTCTCCGGAACTGGAGACGGTCAGGCGCGACTATCAACTGGTCTTCATCGGTAAATGCCGCGGGGTACTTACCCCGTTCGCCGGTCCGGCAGGGATCGCGCAGTCCGGCTTCTGGGCGATGCTCGGCGCCGCCGACGCGCTCTCCCATGCCGCCGCGACCGCGGAAATCACCGAAGGCGAGGCCCGGGCCGAACTTTTCGAGATCATCGTGGCGATGGTCGACAGGACCCATCGTTTTTCCGCGGGGCCCTGAGGCCTGGCGCAGCGCAGCGCTCCACCCTGCCCTACCCCTCTGCCGCCATGCGCGCATAGCGCCCCGGCGGCTGGCCGACGTGACGGCTGAAGGCGGTGCTGAAGGTGCTGGCGGAGCCGTAGCCGACCGTCTCGGCGACATCGGCAATGTCGGCGTTGCGATTGCGTAGCAGATCCTTTGCCAGTGCCATGCGCCAGGCGAGCAGATACTCCATCGGTGCCACTCCGACATTGCGGGTGAAGCGATCGAAAAAGGCGGAGCGCGAGAGCCCGGCCGCCTTGGCAAGTTCGGCGACCGTCCAGGACCGCGCCGGCTGGCCGTGCATCGCCCTGATCGCTTCGGCCAGCCGTATGTCGGCAAGTCCGCGCAGCAATCCGGGTGTAGCATCCGGCCGCTGCGTCAGCCTCAGCGCCTCGATCAGCAACACCTCGACGAGGCGCGCCAGCACCAGATCGCGGCCGGCCCGCCGCTCGGCCGCCTCCTCTGTCAGCAGCCGGACCAGGATTGAAAGCCGCTCGGCACCGCGCACATGCACCTGCGCCGGCAGCAATGACACCAGCAAGCCGGCATCGACAGTTGCAAAGGCGAAATAGCCGCCGAGCAGTCGCACGCTTGGCGGGCCATCGGGGTCGCCGTGGCGAACCTCGTCAACGGGATCGGGTTCGGATTTCGGATCGATGAATGTCGGCGTCACCGGCTCGAACCCCGTCATGGTGAAACCGGGTGTCGTCGGCAACAGGACGAAATCGCCGGCCACAAGCACCAGCGGCTCCTGTCCGTCGACCGCCAGCCGGCACGACCCTTCAAGCACGGTGCAGAAGCCCGGATGGCCGAAGTCGGAATAGCGCACGCCCCAGCGGCCGGCGCCGCTGATGCCTTTCGCAAACACCGCGCGGGGCCTGAGCAGCGTGATGATTTCAGAGAGCGGATCGATCATTTCAGGACTATTACAAATCAAATTTGGATTTTCAATTATATATCGTCCTGAAAGCGCCCGGTATGATCCAGCCATCAGAACCAACCGGGGATATGTCATGAAAACCGTATTGATCACCGGCTGCTCGTCCGGCTATGGCCTCGAAACCGCACGCCTCTTCCATGCCAAGGGATGGAGCGTGATTGCCACCATGCGCACGCCGCGCGAGGGTATTCTGCCGCGCTCGCCGCATATGCGTGTCGTGCAACTGGATGTGACCGACCCCGACAGCATCGCGGCTGCACTCGCGGCGAGCGGCCCGATCGACGCGCTGGTCAACAATGCCGGCATCGGCGTCGTCGGCGCCTTCGAGGCGACGCCGATGGCGCATGTGCGCAAGGTCTTCGACACCAACACGTTCGGCGTCATGGCGATGACGCAGGCGGTGATCCCGCAGTTCCGCGCCAGGAGATCCGGCGTCGTGGTCAACGTCACCTCCAGCGTCACCCTTGCCGCGATGCCGCTTGCCGCCGCCTATACCGCCAGCAAGACGGCAATCGAGGGGTTTACCGGCTCACTTGCCCACGAACTTGCCGCCTTCGGCGTGCGCGCCAAGCTGGTCGAGCCCGGCTATGCGCCGAGCACGCGGTTTGCGCACAATGCCGGCATCGACATCGCCGACCTGATCCCCGAGACCTATGCCGCATTCGCCGGTCCGATCTTCGAAGCCTTTGCCAACCCGCCGCTGATCACCAGGGAAGGCGATGTGGCCGACGCGGTCTGGCAGGCCGCCAATGATCTGTCGGGACAGCTGCACTTTCCGGCCGGAGCCGACGCCGTGGCACTGGCGCGCGCGTGCTGACGGTGCCTTGGTCGATCACGCCAGCGGCAAACCCGCTGCATGCACGGTGTTGACGAGCGCGTCGGTGACCGTCCGGTCCCTGAAGAACTCCTGGGTGCGAATGTAACCGGCCGACAGCTTCGGATCGAGCGCCTTCGCCTGCGCGACCAGTTGGCGCGCGCGCTCCGTATCGCCCCGTGCCATCCGCGCGGCGATACGGTAGATCAGCGTGCGCCGCGTTTGATAGGGCAGCGCCCGCGCCACGGCGAAGAGCTCGTCGTGGCGGCCGAGCATATAGAGCGAGGCGACCCGTTCCTCGACGATCCACACCGGCAGGAATGGGTCCAGCGCCTCGGCGCGGTCGAGCAATTCCAGCGCCCGCTCCGCTTCGTTCGCATAGGTGTAGAAGGCGGCGCATCGCCCGGCGATATAGGCATCGTTCGGCGCCAGCTCGATCGCCCGCTCGTGATGATGCCGCGAGGCGACGAAGTCGCCTTCCATGCATTTGATCGCGCCCATGATGCGGTGGGAGTCCGGATCCGTGGGATCGAGATCGAGCGCGTGCGCGACCTGCCTTTCGCCGGCCGACAGGTCGAAATCCGGCAGGTTGCTCCAGGCGCAGACATGCATGGCGACCGGCCGGCCGAAAGAAGGGTCGGCATCCATGGATCGCTCGAACCAGCGCATGGCTTCGCCGATGTGCCGGTCGGCCACCCCGATCAGGCGGTGATGGTCGAGCCCGAGCAGGTAATATTCGTAGGCCGACATGTTGTCCGGCCGCTTCAGCCGGGCGGCGACCAACTCCGCTTGCTCGATCCGCCCGGCAACCGTCGCGGCAATCCGGGCCGTCACTTCGTCGATCACGGCAAGCAGTTCCTCGAACGGGCGCTCGATCCGGTCCGACCAGACGAGATGCCCGTTCGCCGTCTCCGACAATGACACATTGAGCCGCACGGCGCCTGCGAGCTTGCGCACCGAGCCCGAGACGACATAGCGCACGCCCAGCGCCCGTCCGACCTCGACGGGGTCGCGAGTGGAAAGCGCTACCGAGGCAGAGCGCGAGCTGACGAACAGGCTCTTCAGCCGACCGAGCTCCAGGGTAAGGTCATCGGTCAGCCCTTCGGTCAGGAAGGACTGCTCATCCGGACTGGCCGCAAACGCCACGAAAGGCGTGACGATGACCGAATTCGGACGCATTGCCGCCGGCGGCGCCTCGCGCGTCGGTGCCGAGAGAAATCGGTGCCGGTCGATGTTCGTGCCGACCCGGTAGACACGGATCGGATCGGTGACCCCCTTGAACCGGCGCTCGCCGATTTCCTCGAAGGCACAGGGCGATGCCCGGCGGACTTGCTGATACAGAGCTTCGGACACCTCGATCGCTCCGGCGGCAGCCTCCGATTGCAGCCTTGCGGCGAGATTGACGCCATTGCCCTTCAAATCGTCGCCGACGGCAAAGACATCGGCCAGGTGCAAGCCGAAACGCATGTGGTTCGGCGTCGCATCGGGGATTGTTGCGAGCGAACTGCGCGCCTCCATGGCAGCGCGAAGGGCGTTGACCGGGCTCCCGAACTCGGCAAGCACAGCATCGCCGGCGGTGTTGAACACCCGGCCATCATGGCGCACGACCGTATCGCCCACCGCCCTCAGGCAGGCGGAGACGCATTCCACCGCTTCTTCCTCATGGCTCTCCATCGCCGCGGTCGATCCGACGAAATCCGCCACCATGATCGCAACCAGCTTGCGCTGCATTTCCGTCGCCTCGCCGACACACGGGTCGTGAGCGCGCAACAATAGCACAACGCAAGGGATCAAGCAGCAATCGCTGCTTTAGCGACTATCAAAGCAAAGCACTGCGCAGTGTGACACCGGCATCCGGGCGACAGGCAAGGGCCAGCTTCATCGCTTCTTCTCCGTTGCCTGGAACCTCCCGGTTCGACGTTTCGAGAAGACTGGTAGAGCTGCACTCAGGTGGTTTATTGAGCGTCCGTTTTCGTATACAGGCTGCGACGTGTGAGTGTGCAGATTTGATGGGCGAGCTACTGGCGACAGAAACCGCGCCGTTCCGCGTGGCTCTCATTCGCTGGCACAAGTTTATAGCTAACCATGGGACAGGTTCGTATGGCTGAGAAATCTAAGGTAGCCCTCGTCACTGGCGTTACGGGACAGGATGGCGCCTACCTTGCACAATTCCTGTTGGACAAGGGTTACATCGTACACGGCATCAAGCGCCGGTCCTCATCGTTCAATACCGGCAGGATCGACCATATCTACCAGGATCCTCACGAGAAGAATGCGCGCTTCTTCCTGCATTATGGCGACATGACGGACGCAACCAACCTCATCCGGATCATGCAGGAAATGCAGCCGGATGAAATCTACAACCTGGCCGCACAAAGCCATGTCCAGGTTTCGTTCGAAACGCCGGAATACACTGCCAACTCGGATGCGCTTGGAACGTTGCGACTGCTGGAAGCCATTCGCATCCTCGGACTGACCGACAAGGCGCGGTTCTACCAGGCATCGACATCCGAACTCTATGGCCTGGTTCAGGAAGTTCCTCAGCGCGAAACAACGCCATTCTATCCCCGCAGCCCCTATGCCGCGGCGAAACTCTACGCGTACTGGATCGTCGTGAACTATCGCGAAGCATACGGCATGCACGCTTCGAACGGCATTCTCTTCAACCACGAAAGCCCGCTGCGCGGAGAGACGTTCGTCACGAGGAAGATCACGCGCGCGGCCGCAGCCATCAAGCTCGGCAAGCAGGACAAACTCTACCTTGGCAATCTCGACGCCAAACGAGACTGGGGTCACGCGCGCGAGTATGTCCGCGGAATGTGGCTGATGATGCAGCAGGACAAGGCCGACGACTACGTACTCGCCACCGGGAAAACCACCGAGGTGCGGACATTCGTCGAATGGGCTTTCGCCGATGTGGGCATCAACCTGCGCTGGCAGGGTAGCGGCGTGGAGGAAACAGGTATCGATGACGCGACCGGCCAGGTGCTCGTCGAAGTCGACCCACGCTATTTCCGGCCGACGGAAGTCGACCTCTTGATTGGCGATCCGTCCAAGGCCCTGGAGAAACTCGGCTGGTCGCATGAGATCGGCGTTCGAGATCTCGTCAGGGAGATGGTGGAATACGACCTGCGCGAAATGGAAAGCCAGTAACGCTGCCGTCCCCGCACGAATTGCAAAGCGAGATACGAGAATGACGAAAATTCTGCTGACAGGTGGAGGCGGCATGGTTGGGCGCAACCTGCTATCGCTTTGCAGCACCGCCGGGATCGACATTGTCGCCCCTGGCAGACGCGAACTCGACCTCTTGGATTTCAACCAGACACAGGATGCTCTCAAGCAACTGAGCCCCGATGTGGTGATCCATGCCGCGGGCGTCGTTGGCGGCATTCAGGCCAACATCAAAGAGCCGGTGCGGTTTCTGTCCGACAACTGGACCATGGGAAACAACATCGTCCTTGCGGCCCGCTCCGCCGGCGTGCCGCGGTTGCTCAACTTGGGCAGTTCTTGCATGTATCCTCGAAACAGCGAGGATCCGTTGCGTGAGGAACAGGTTCTGAGCGGCACGCTCGAGCCGACCAATGAAGGATACGCCCTGGCCAAATGCGCTGTCGCGCGCTTGTGCGAATATGTGACGAGGGAGAGCCCGCAACACAGCTACAAGACGGTCATTCCATGCAATTTGTACGGCCCGTTTGACAAATTCGACCCGGGCGTCTCGCATCTCATACCCGCGATCATTCACAAGCTGCACGTCGCCAAGACGCGCGGCGAGAAATCGGTCGAGATTTGGGGGGATGGCTCAGCACGGCGCGAATTCATGTTCGCCGGAGATCTCGCGGATGCGATCGTCTTCGCCATCGCCAACTTCGATTCCATGCCGAGCTTGCTGAATATCGGCCTGGGCGACGATTTTAGTGTGAACGAATACTACCAGGTCGCTGCGGATGTGATCGGCTACGACGGCGCCTTTGCCCATGACATCTCAAAACCGGTCGGAATGAAACGCAAGCTGCTGGATGTAACAAAACAGACGACGCTGGGCTGGGCGCCACGCACGACGCTTCGCGACGGTATCCGAGAAACCTACGAATACTACCTTTCAATGGAAGCCTGATATGCCTTATCCGTTAGCCAATTCCACTTGGGATGAAGAAGAATACGAGGCCCTCCAGACCGTCATCAAGTCTGGCATGTTTACGATGGGCGAGAAGGTTTCGCAGTTCGAGAGAGCCTTTGCGGACTATGTCGGCAGCAAATATTGCGTCATGGTCAATTCCGGCTCCTCCGCCAACCTCCTGATGGTCGCCGCCTTGCGGTATCGCTCGGCCTCACCTCTTCTGCCGGGAGCGGAAATCATCGTGCCGGCGGTGTCGTGGAGCACGACCTACTACCCGCTTCATCAGTATGGGCTGAAGCTTCGTTTTGTCGACATCGACGCGGAGACATTGAATTTCGATCTCGATCAACTGTCTCAGGCGATAACGCCGGATACAAGAGCGATCATGGCCGTGAACCTTCTCGGCAATTCCAATGACTTTGGCCGCATCAAGGCCATCATCGGCGATCGCGACATCGCCCTCATCGAAGACAATTGCGAGTCGATGGGCGCTCTGTACGAAGGCCGGCAGGCTGGCACTTTCGGACTGATGGGTTCGTTCAGCTCCTTCTTCAGCCATCACATATCGACGATGGAAGGTGGGCTTGTCGTGACCGACGACGAGGAGCTGTTCCACGTCATGCTGTCCTTGCGCGCCCATGGCTGGACGAGGAACCTGCCGAAGGTTAATCGCGTAACGACCGAGAAGAGCGATGACCCGTTTACGGAATCGTTCCGGTTCGTGCTGCCAGGCTACAATCTGCGCCCGCTCGAAATGAGCGGCGCGCTGGGATTGACCCAGCTCCGCAAGCTGCCCAAGATCGTCGAAGAGCGCCGGAAAAACGCCGAAAAATTCCTTGAGCTGATGCGCGACTATCCGTTCCTGCGGGTCCAGCGCGAAATTGGCCAAAGCAGCTGGTTTGGCTTCAGCCTGATTGTCGAACCGGACTCCGGCGTGACGCGGGAAAACATGCTTCACTTGCTCACCGAGGCACAGGTCGATGTCCGGCCGATCGTCGCGGGCAACTTTGCCAAGAACGAAGTTCTGAAATGGTTCGACTATTCCGTTGCCGGCGACCTGAGCAACGCTGATACGGCCGACAAACACGGCTTCTTCATCGGCAACCATCACTACCCGCTTGAACAGGAATTCGAACTGCTGCGCTCGGTGTTCGGCAAGACGAATTGGAAATAATGTGACGGCGGGGGCGGACCTGCGTCCTCGTCGATATTCTCAACTCCGCCGAAAACGAGGAGGGGGCGTTCTATCAACTGACGGCAAATCCTATTGCAAATGAAAGGCCGCTTTCCAAATCTCCTTAAGGCCTCAAATACCAACAAAATCGCTTATCATTAATTTCTCAAGTAACGGATTCCATCTGCTCAAGGACTTCTCTTGTAGCCTTCGTAATTTGCGAGGAAGAAGTGCCCCTCTTATCCTAGAAACAAGCGGTTTCCGCGACAAGTAGGCCGAAACCCGAGGGGTGGAACCCAGAGAAGCACCGTCATCTTTGTTCCATTCATGAACGTAATCGCTTTGCTGTATCGCCTCATGCGTGAATTTCTCATCTGAGCGTAAAGCTCGCACCAACACGTACACTGGGTTTCGGGATTGAGCTGAAACTCTCTTTGCGCCAGTTGGTTGTTTCACGCGGTACCATACGTCTAACTTCGTCAAATCGGCGAGAAAGATTTCGACTTCACTATAGCCGTTCTTCTTAGAGTATAATGAAAAGAATACCTCAGGCGAGAATTGCCAGAATCCATGACCGCAAAAATTATTCGCAGGAAGGACGTGAATAATCTGTCCTCCAGGCTTACATAGACGCGAAACATTCAGAAACGCTTCTCGTATGTCATAGACATGCTCCAAGGCACCGCCGTCGAAAATCGTGTCGAAAGCTTCGCATGCCTGATCAATGGGTTTATTGAGATCCGCAATCAAAGTGGCTTGTTCATAAGCTGAATTATCAAGGGACTCGACCTCGGAAGCGCCAAATCTCTCTATAAGCAGATTTTCACAATACTTTTGACCGCGGTGCTGCGGCGCCACCCCAATCTCAGCCAGTTGCTTTTCACTGAGGTGAACTTCCTGCCTTCCTATTGTAAGTACTCGCCCGATCGATCTACGGCTGGACGCGTATCGCAAGAAATTGGCCGAATGCACATCAATTCCCATGTTTCAACCTGCCCCCGAAGATTGATTTAAGAGCACGGTAGATTCGTCCTGTGCGTGAATCATCTTTCTCAATCTGACCCCGAAGGAATTTATGACCGCCATGCCTGCTTTTATCCAAGATGAGGATCTTCTGATCATAAGGAAGCTGCCGGCCTTCAGCGTAACCGTATGAGGAGTTCAAAGGGAGTACTCTGCTGGCGAAGTCAATTGCAAAGCGATTGAGGTGTGACTCATCATGCCACACTGCCATTACGCCATTCGCCTCATCTGCATCTATGCGTCTTTCGAGTTCGTCAATCATCTGCAGATATGCGCGGGCAGTTCCCCCATTGAGGGCTCCCATAAAGTAATTCTCCCCTTCGTCGTCTCGAATAAAAGCGAGAGATCGAGGATCTTTTTCGTATGTGAAATGAGACCGCGGTTTCGCATCCAGAAGAGGATGCCGCAGCATGGCTAAATCGCGTTCGCCCTGTGGGAGGATCTCCGTGCCAACCGGTTGCAGAAACGTCATATTGGCGTTGAAGAAAAACAGGAAGTCCATTTCCTCCAACTGTGCGCGGGCTTTCTGGAAAATCTTGAACCGATAAAGCGTCGTGAGCGGCCAAGGCAATTGCTCTTGGTGAAACAGATGTACGCGGTCACAGTCGCCGTAAGCCAAGCTCTCAGCGCTAGAAAAAACGAAGTAATGTTTTTCTATATTCTCGCCGCTAAGAAAAAGGCTCTCGCTGCTGCGATAAAAATCGTCCCAGAATCTTATGTAGTTTCCGGTGCAAATATATAGAATCCCAACCTTCACGCCAGACCCCGTCGAGCGATAACCATACCATGTGGTGACCACCGAAAGTCGTTAGGCGCCCGCGCCCATAGCGATTTCGTCTTCATGAACGTTTTGAGCAGACGACGCTTCAATGGCCCATTTCGTTTGCGGAAATCATCGGTCCAGAAATCGAATGCGCCATAGTAACCCGCATACAGCAGATCAAAACCTTCCGGTATAATGTCAGTATAAGCCGACACATTCATTGCTGAAACAACATGATTCGAGAGATTATCGCGATCAAAAAACTTGTGCAGCCGGTGTTGAACCTTACCAAGGAAGTTAGGGAATTGAACTACAACATAACCGCCGGGCGCTACCATATCACAATGCTGGAGGAAAAGTTTCCGAAAGTCCTCAAAGTGCTCAATAAAGCCGAAGGAGGCAACAACGTCATATTGCCGATCAAGAAATTCTTGATATGGCGCCTGGTTAAACTCGCCTACTGAAAATCCTAGGCCTGCCAGCCAAGGCCCCATATCTGCTGTGCGGGGTGTAAGATCACAACCATTAAGGGTGTAGCCAAGCTCACCTAGTTCAGCAAGAAACCTTCCCGGAAAGCCTCCAATTTCAAAAGCAGACTTATCTGCATTCGCTGCCGGAATGTGCCGCTTCAACAGCTCGGCGGTTGGGTCGTGTCGCGGAAGGCGAAAAAACGTCAGTTTTTTGTACGAGCTGTCCCAGTAGCTCTGATCAACAACCATCTTCTGCGCGTCTTGATCGTCCACCCTGCCCTCGCCGCATTTTATTCAATCTGAATTTGCCATAGCGGACCGTCGGCTGCGGTTCAAGAGAGCGCGCTCGATAAACTTAAACAGCCGGCATAGGTGGAATCTCGGGCTTGGTGCCGAAAACAGGAGCTAGTATGGCGAGACGACCACCCCGGAACCACAACCCGGCTTTCAAGGCGAAGCTGGCGCTTGCCGCCTTCAGGGGCGAACCGACGCCGACGGATTTATCTCAGCAACTCGGCATGCATGGCCGCATCTACAGACGCTGCCACGTGGCAGGCAGGATATCGCTTGCATCGTGATCCTTCGAGCGAAACCACTGTGCTGGCGCAATCACGTGCTTGTCCACGTTCGGATTGAGCCACGCCCCCCACCAGCTGAATGTGCTGTTGGCGATAATGTGCGCGCGGCACGCCGCCATCAGGTGCATGTCCTCGCCGTCCCGACCATCCGCCTGAGGCTCCACGAAGGTCATCGACGGCCAGGACGGAAGATTGGCGCGCGCCCAGGCCGGATCATCGGAGAACACAAAGAAGGACGGATTGTCGAAGCGTACAGCCATCTGGCGCATTGCCTCGGCATACCACTCCGGTTCGCATGTCCCGTGAATGGAGTTGGCCGAGGGATTGCTGACATAGTCACCGCGGCGAACATGGACAGAGACGGGCGCGTCGGCAGCGCGCACCTGCCGCAAGACCTCTTGCCTTGCAGCGCTGAAGGGCGCCCTAAGTCCGAACTCCTTGCGGATGACATCTGCCACCGAGGCGAAGTACTTCTCGGTCTGCCAGTAGCCCTGGAGATGCACCGGGCCACGCAAGTCGAGGATCGCCGCGTCAAACGTATTGGCTCGCTCCTTGGCGATGAGACAGGGCGATGTCTTGGGCAAAAGCCGCGACTTTACCTTGTTGAAGAGCCCCCTGCCCGGCTTCGCCGGAACCTCTTCCGGGCGTGCGCGCTCGGCTTCAATCGCAAACTGCTCCAACCCGAAAGCCCAGGTCTTGTAGCGTTGCATTTCCGTCAGATCCAGCTTCAGCCTTTGCCCGCTTGCCGACGCCAGCGACCGACCGGCCGCATACTGAAACATCTGGTTGCCGAGACCACCAAGGATACGCGTAATGATCAAGAGTTTACCTTCGATTGTTGGGTTGCTTCAGTATGTTCTGACCATCTTGCCAAGGGCTGTCAGGCCTCTTCCGGCTCTTTCCATCGCCCCGTATAAGGCAGATTGCTCAGGAAGCGACCGATATCGTCACGCGCGCGGTAGATCGCCCGCAATCGCCGGAAGCGCCGCGACTTCTTTGCACGCTGGCCTCCTTGCCAGATCTCCGACTGCTCGGGCGTTTCGGCCGCATGCGTGACAGGCAACGGCGAGATCCCATAGGACCCGACCCCGTGGGTCCAGAACCGATCCAGGTGGCAATCGACCGGCTCGAACCAGATCGCGGCCTTGGCCAAAAGCTTGGATGCCGCCTTCGGCGACACCGCATAGCACGACGTCCCGTGCGGTCCACGCTCGAAGCGAACAATGCGCATCGCGTCGTTCAGGCGCTCGCATGTCGCCCATTGGCGCCGCTTGTGCCCGGAGAACCGCAAGAGCCCGTAGCGTTCGATCTTGCGGGCGGCGAAGTGATAGGCTTCCGCAAAATTGTCGTTGAGAACGACGTCGTCTTCGAAGATGAGAAGCGGCTTGTTCTCTCGCACGCAACGCTCCCAGAGAAGATAGTGGCTGGCGAAGCACCCAAGTTCACCTGCATTGAGAATGAACCCTCTGCGAACTTCAGCAAGATGCTCGTCAAAATGGTCAAATGACGAATGCCGCCCCCTTCGCCCGTCGACCGCATCGAAAAAGCTGTAGGGCAATCCGAGCGGTTCAAGCAGGCGCACCATGTCCTCGCGTCGCTCGACGGAACGTTCAAGATTAACCACGACAATCTCGAGCGCAGTATCCTTCACTTTATCGATCATCCCTGTGTCACTCGATCATCACGTTTCGCAAAGTTTCTGGGCCAACTGGAGCGAACTTGTCAATCCGCCACCGCTGCCCGGTATCGCCATATTGGTGTTGTCCGCTTCAAGACACGTTGAATACGCGGCGGCGGAGCGCGGCCGTCCGCTCATACAGTCTCAGGTCGATGCGAAGGCAGGTAGACCGTTGCGAAGGATTGCCGTGACGGCTTTCCGTCGGAAAATATCGCATGGAAGTCCAAGGCTGCACAATTGCGCAAGATCGTGGCTTGGTCTAAGCGAAGACCTTCATTGGCAGCGATACTGTGGCCGTTGTGGCACGCCCTACCAGCGCCTTCCAACCTCCCGTGCACTCCGCCTGGGAGCGACCGCGCGAAAGGCAGGCAGCAAGCCGCCGCATCGATCAGGAAGTGCAATGCCTCAGATTGACCTTTGCATCGTTGCCACCCGGCGGCCCGAACTGCTTGCGCAAACCCTTGCGAGTTTTCGCGAGAAGGTGCTTTGCCATCTTGATATGGGATCGACCTATCTCAATCTCGATCCGGCCTTCGGCACGCCCGAAGACCATGCCGCCTGCATCCAGGTCATGCGTGGGCACTTCCCCGATGCGGTGATCTTCGAGCCGGAGCAACCCGGCTTTTGCGCCGCGGTCGAAAGGGTCTGGTCGGCAAGCAAGTCGGACTATGTCTTCCACCTGGAAGACGACTGGATTTCGCTTAGGGAGATGGGCAAGGAACTCTTCGAGCCCTTCACCGATGCCTCGGTCATGCAGGTCTCGTTTCATACCGCCGACCAGAACTGGGACATTGCCCGCAAGGGCCATTTCCACCAGCGCAACGAATATGCGCGGCTGCTCGGCATCAAGATCCCGCTTTTCCGCACCTTCCCGAAGTTCACCACTTCGCCATCGATTCTGCGCGGCAGCTTCGCGCGCCATTGCGCCAGCCTGATGGATCTCAGCCGCGATCCGGAAAAACAGTTCTATTCCGGGGTCAACCCGGCCATGGAAGCTTACGTGGCGGGCTATCGCAACTACATCTTCTCGCCGGAGCAAAAGCCGGTCATTCGCGACATGGGACGGGAATGGCGCGACCAGCGCAACATCCGCAAGGTGATCACCAACTCCACCTCGACCTGGGAAAACGGCAGCTAAGCCCGGAGCATCACATCTTCCAGTGAAGGTCCCGAGCGCGGACAGCATGCTCCAGAATCGGATTTCTGGAGCTCCGGTGTTCGTCCTTGCAGTTGCTTCCGCAGCACACACGCATTGACCAGCCGACGCCCATTTCGGCACGACGGCTGGTGCGCCGATGTCAGGCGGCAGCGCCCTTGCGCTGAAAGCCCTTGCTCGCGACCATCAGGTTGCGCGTGTACTCTTCACCGATCCGCCCCGCGACGAGATCCGCCGAAGACAGCCGCTCGACCACGCGGCCGTTCTGCATCACCGCCAGCCGGTCGCACATATGCGTGACGACACCGAGGTCGTGGCTGACCATGATGAAGGTCAGCTTGCGGTCGCGCCGGACCTGTTCGAGCAGGTTCAGCACCTCCGCCTGCACCGAGGCGTCGAGCGCCGAGGTCGGCTCGTCGAGAAGCAGGATCGACGGTTCGAGGATGAGTGCGCGGGCAATCGCGATACGCTGACGCTGGCCGCCCGAAAGCTGGTGCGGGTAGCGAAAACGGAAGCCCGAGCCGAGGCCGACTTCGTCGAGCGCCTTCAAGATGCGGCGCTCGCCGTCGGCGACGCCGTGAATGGCGAGAGGCTCGAGCAACTGCCGATCGATCGTCTGGCGCGGATGCAGCGAACCGTAGGGGTCCTGAAACACCATCTGCACGTCGCGATAGAAGGCCTTGTCCCGTCGGCTGCCGACAAGAACACGGTCATGCACGCGGATCTTGCCTGAGGTAACAGGCGCAAGGCCGGCGACCGCCCGCAGCAGGGTCGATTTGCCGGAGCCGGACTCGCCGACGAGCCCGAAGGATTCGCCGGGCGCAACATCGATGCTGACATCGTCCAGCGCCTTGAACTCGTCATAGGTGACGACAAGATTTTCGGCGGATACGGTGGCGGTCGTCATAGGGCCCACTCCGGTTTGCGATCGAGAACGGGCAGCGGGTGGCGATCGGAGCCGATCGCCGGCATGCAGTTCAACAGGCCCTGGGTATAGGGATGTTTGGCATTTGCGAGGTCGGAAGCGGCAAGCTCCTCGACGATCTTGCCGGCGTACATGACGATGACGCGGTCGCAGAACGACGACACCAGCCTCAAGTCGTGCGAGACGAAAATCAGACCCATGCCGCGGTCGGAAACCAGCTTGTCGAGGATACCAAGCACTTCGAGCTGAACCGTCACATCGAGCGCAGACGTCGGCTCGTCGGCGATCAGCAACTCGGGTCCCGCCACGAGCATCATCGCGATCATCGCGCGCTGCCCCATGCCGCCCGAAACCTCGTGCGGATAGAGGTCAAAAACGCGGCCGGGATCGCGGATCTGCACCGCCTCCAGCATATCGAGCGCCCGCTCGCGTGCTTCCGCGCGGCCGACGTTTTCGTGACGCGTCAAAGTTTCGACGATCTGACGGCCGATGCTCATCACCGGGTTCAGCGAGTATTTCGGATCCTGCAGGATCATGGCGATCCGTTTGCCCCTGAGGTCCCGCCGCACCTTAGGCGCGGCCGAAAGCAGGTCGATGCCTTCGAAGGACAGCGTTTTCGCCGTCACCCGCGCATGCGCCGGCGTCAGGCCCATGATCGCCCGGCCGGTCTGCGACTTGCCGGACCCGCTCTCGCCGACGATGCCGAGCCGCTCGCGCCCGAGCGTGAAGGAGACCCCGCGCACGGCTTCGACCACCCCGGTGCGGGTCGGAAACGAAACCTTGAGATCATCAACGGTCAGAAGCGGGTTCATTGTCCGCTCTCCCGCGGGTCGAGCGCATCGCGCAGGCCGTCACCCAGCAGGTTGAAGCCGAGGCTGACGATCAGGATCGCCACGCCGGGCATGGTGGCAACCCACCACTGGTCGAGGATGAAACGGCGACCCGACGCAATCATCGCGCCCCACTCTGGCAGCGGCGGCTGGGCGCCGAGGCCGAGGAAGCCGAGACCGGCGGCGGTCAGGATGATGCCGGCCATGTCGAGCGTGACGCGCACGATCAGCGACGACATGCACATCGGCATCACGTGCCGGAAGACGATGCGCGTCGGCGACGCGCCCATCAGTTGCACGGCGGCGATATAGTCGGAGTTGCGCACCGTCAGCGTTTCGGCGCGCGCAATGCGGGCATAGGGCGGCCAAGAGGTGATTGCGATGGCGATGACGGCATTCTCGATGCCGGGACCAAGCGCCGCCACGAAGGCGAGCGCCAGAACCAGCTTCGGGAACGCGAGGAAGATGTCGGTGATGCGCATCAGCACCGCATCGACCCATCCTCCGGCGTAACCGGCAACGGCGCCGACGATGAGCCCGACGGGAGCCGCGATAATGGCGACAAGGAGCACGACGGCAAGCGTCAGCCGCGAACCGTGGATCAGCCGGGAGAGAATGTCGCGACCGAGGTCGTCGGTGCCAAGCAGGTAGCCCGGCGTGCCGGGCGGCAGCAGGCGGGCATTGGCGAGATCGCCGATATAGGGCGAGTGCGGCGCCAGCACGTTGGCAAAGGCCGCAATGAACACCAGCGCCAGCAGAATGAGCAGGCCGAGAACGGCCAGCTTGTTGGCGGAAAAGCGCTGCCAGGTCATGTAGGCGCGGCCGAGGCGCGCCTGCGTACGCGACTGCGGCCGGTCGGACAACAGCCATTCGCGGCGCGTCATCGGGCGGGTTTCTGTGACGGTGCTCATCGCTGACGCGTCCTTGGGTCAAGCGTCCGGTAGAGAAGGTCGGACAGGAGATTGATGCCGATAAAGACCGAACCGATGACGATGGTGCCACCGAGAACGGCGTTCATGTCGGCATTCTGCAGCGAATTGGTGATGTAGAGGCCAAGGCCCGGCCAGGCGAAGACGGTTTCGGTCAACACCGAACCCTCAAGCAGACCGGCATAGGAAAGCGCAATCACCGTAACGAGCGGCACGGCGGCATTGCGCAGCGCATGGCCCCAGATGATGCGGGTTTCCGAAAGGCCCTTGGCGCGGGCGGCAACGATATATTCCTGCTGCAGTTCGTTCAGCATGAAGCTGCGCGTCATGCGGCTGATATAGGCCAGCGAGAAATAACCGAGCAGCGAAGCCGGCAGGATGATGTGGCGGAACACGTCCCAGAGCACATCCCACTGCCGCTGCCAGAGCGCGTCGAACAGGTAGAAGCCGGTGATCGGCGTGAACGTGTATTCGAAGACGATGTCGATGCGGCCGGGATAGGCGACCCATTTCAGCCGGGCGTAGAACACCAGGAGCGACAGGAGCGCCAGCCAGAAGATCGGCACGGAATAGCCGACAAGGCCGATGACGCGCACGATCTGGTCGGCGATGCTGCCGCGCTTGACGGCAGCAAGAACCCCGAGCGGCACGCCGAAGATGGCGCCGATGAGGGTGCCGAGCGTCGCAAGCTCCATGGTCGCCGGAAAGACGCGGCGGATATCGGTCATCACGGGATTGGTCGTCAGCACCGAGATACCGAAGTCGCCGGTCAGCGCCTGGCGGACATAGATGAAGAACTGTTGATAGAGGGGCAGGTTCAGCCCCATCGCCTCGCGCGTCCTTTCGACGACATGCGTCGGCGCCCGGTCGCCGAGAACGGCGAGCACCGGGTCGATCGGGATCACCCGGCCGATGAAGAAGGTCACGGCCAGAAGGCCGAGATAGGTGGTGACGACGATCACCAGGAACCGCAAGACGGCGCCCATGATCTTCGCCGGACGGGCGCGTCGGCGCCCGCCCATCCGTTCTGTTCCGCTCATGCTCAAGGGAACTGTCCTTTCGGGTTATTCCTTCGAGATGCCGGCGACGAAGTTGGTGTCGAAGCTCGGGCCGAGCTTCAGGCCCTTGACGTTGCCGCGGTAGCCGGCAACTTCGGTCTGCTGGAAGATGATGACGAACGGGCTTTCGCCCAGCACCGTCTTCTGCAGTTCCTTGTAGGTTTCCGCACGCTTGGCGCTGTCGCGCTCAAGCAGCGCATCCTTGGTCTTCTTCGTCAGCTCCGGAACGTCCCAGGCATTGCGCCAGGCAAGGGTCTTGTTCTTGCCTTCGTCGGAGTTGTCGGGGTTGGCCGTGAAGGTTTCGGCATTCGAGTTCGGGTCGAAATAGTCCATGCCCCACTGACCGATATACATGTCGTGGTTACGCGCACGGTACTTCGTCAGCGTCTGCTTGCCGTCGCCGGGGATGATCTCCAGCTTCACGCCGGCCTGGCCGAGCGTCTGCTGGAAGGATTCGGCAATGCCGGTGACCGGCTGGCCGTTGCGCACGTCCATGGTGACGGTGAAGCCGTCGGCGAGGCCTGCCTTGGCCAGGAGCTCCTTCGCCTTTGCGACGTCGAACTTGTAGGGGTTCTCGTCAAGCGCGCCCAGAACGCCCTTCGGCAGGAAGCTCTGGTGGATTTCGCCGATGCCCTTGATCAGCGTCGAGCCGATCGCATCGTAATCGACCAGGTACTTGAACGCTTCACGCACTTCGGGCTTGGCGAGGTTGGCGTTCTTCTGGTTGAGGCTGATGTAGTAGACGGTGCCCTTCGGCGCGTTCGTCGTGGCAAGGTCGGCGTTCTTCGAAACGGCGTCGAAGTCACCCGGCTCCAGGTTGCGCGCGACGTCGATGTCGCCGGCTTCCAGCGCCAGGCGCTGGCCAGAGCTTTCCTTCATGTGGCGATAGATGACGCGGGCGAGCTTCGCCTGTTCGCCATAGTAGTTTTCGTTGCGCTCGAGGACGATGACTTCGTTGGCGCGCCACTCGCGCAGCTTGAACGGGCCCGAACCGGCATAGCCGGTCTTCAGCCATTCGTTGCCGAAGTCGTTGTCGAACTTGTACTCGTCCGTCGGCGTCACCGGCTTGACGTTTTCAAGCACCAGCTTCTTGTCGAGCACGGCACCGACCGTCGCCGTCAGGCAGTTGAGCACGAAGCTCGGCGCATAGGGCTGATCGACGGTGAAGACGAAAGTGGTATCGTCGGTGGCCTTGGCCTTTTCCGTCACGTTCTCGCCGTTAAGGCCGAACTGGGTGAGGATGAAGGCCGGGCTCTTGTCGAGCTTGACGGCACGCTCGAACGACCAGGCGACGTCGGCAGCCGTCACCGGGTTGCCGGAGGCAAACTTCAGGCCCGGCTTCAGCTTGAACGTATAGGTCAGGCCGTCATCGGACACGGTCCAGCTGTCGGCCAGATCACCGACCACCTTGGTGGTGTCGTTGATATCGAGGCGCACCAGCATGCTGTAGGTGTTGCCGGTGATTTCAGCCGCGGTCAGCTCGAAAGCTTCGCCCGGATCCATGGAGATGACATCGTCGATCGCAAAGGCTTCGACCAGCGTGTCCTTCGGCGTTTCGGCAAAGGCCGGTGCGGTCGCGGCCATCACCATGGCGAGCGCTGCCGAAGCGGTCAGAAGACGTAGACGTCCATTGAGCTTGTGCATCATTTTTTGCAGTTCCCTCGTTTGTGCCCTTGTTCGGGGCTCTTCTTCATGGATCAGGCGGCCTCGTGCCAAGCCTGCCCCAGAACTCTCAGCCAGTTCTCCCGGCATATCTTTGCCAGTTCGGCGTCACCATATCCGGCGCTCTTAAGCGCGGCAACGAGCTTCTGGCTGCCGGCCGCATCGCCGATATCTTCCGGTATCGTCGCTCCATCGAAGTCGGAGCCGAGACCGACACAATCGATCCCCATGCGCTCGACCATGTAATCGATGTGACGGACCATGTCCGACAGCGGTGTCGCCGCATTCTCCTGCGCATCGGCGCGCAGCATCGTGGTTGCGTAGTTGAGGCCGACCAGGCCCTTGCTTTCGCTGACGGCATCGAGCTGCTTGTCGGTGAGGTTGCGGGCAACCGCCGTCAACGCATGGGCATTCGAATGGCTGACGACCAGCGGCTGGTCGCTCGTTTTCGCCACATCCCAGAAGCCCTTTTCGGTGATATGGGCAAGATCGATGAGGATGCCGAGGCGGTTGCAGGCCTTGACCAGCTCGAAGCCGGCCTCGGTCAGGCCCGGCGCCGTATCGGGCGACATCGGGAAGGCGAAAGGCACACCGTGGGCGAAGGCGTTGTGGCGGCTCCAGACCGGACCGAGCGTGCGCAGGCCCGCGGCATAGAAGGTTTCGAGCGCCGACAGATCGGCGCCAATGGCCTCGCAGCCTTCCATATGCAGAACGGAGGCGAAAATGCCCTGCCCGATCGCCTCGCGGATTTCGGCGGTCGAGCGGCACAGCTTCCAGGCGCCGGCACGATCGAGGCGCACGGCGATATCGGCCATCTCGACGGCGACGCGAAGCGACGGCAGATGCTCGATCGGGGCCGAGAGCGGCGTGGCGTAATGCCCATTCGCGTCAGGGCCGGCCAGCACAAGGTCGCCCGAGGGAACGTAGATCGCGCAGAGACCGCCGACGAGGCCGCCCTTTTTCGACCGTGGCGCATCGATATGGCCCTGATCGGTGCCGGTGACGAACTCGCCTACCGGGTCGCTTCCCTTGCGTGCGTTCTGCCACAGCCGCAGGAGCACGTCATTGTGGCCATCGAAAACCGCCTGCATTCCCAATTTCCTTATGTTTTCAGGGAGATCGGATGTGGCATGCAATGCCGCACCGAAGGAGGAAAGATCGGATGCTATTGAAAGGTCGAAGCGTTTTCAATTGATATCAGGGGGTTTTACCCAGTGCCCGCTGTCGCGAAATGTTGCATGTTTGCCGCATGTGCACCGCCAGAAGGGCCGCGAACCGGCCGAAAAGCTATGATGAGGGCAGAATTTCTGCCATTTCTAGGGCATGAGACTTGCCGGATCCGGGGTTATGGATCGGCACGCCGCATGATGCGGCATTGGGGGTTTTGTTGCTGCGTTTGTTTTCTTGGGCTGGCCGACCGGGCCAAGTGGGCCGCATCGCCACCGTTCTGCTCCTGGCATCCGTTCTCGCAGCCTGCGCCAGCCGGCCCGTCGGCGTGCTCGTCCCATCGGGAACGGCCGGAGGCGCTTCTGAAGTCGACCTGCTGGTCGCCACCACCCGCGCGCCGTCCGCCGAGCCGGGCGTGCTATTTAGCGGCGAGCGCGCCGACGAATTGTCGCTCACGGAAATTGTCGTCTCCATCCCACCGGAAAAGAGCCGCACGGTCGGTCAGGTGCAGTGGCCGAAAAAGTTGCCAGCCAATCCGGAACGCGAGTTTTCGACCGTCAGCGTGACGCCGTTGAAGGGCAAGGATGATGCGCAATCCTGGCTGAAGGGCAACCTGCCGAAAAGCCGGCGCGTGCTGATCTTCGTCCACGGCTTCAACAACCGTTATGAGGACGCGGTCTATCGCTACGCCCAGATCGTGCACGATTCAGGCACCGACGTCGCCCCGGTGATTTTCACCTGGCCCTCCCGCGCCAGTGTCTTCGACTACAATTACGACAAGGAAAGCACCAACTACTCCCGCGACGCGCTGGAAGACCTGCTGCGCCGGGCGTCGCGCGACCCGAAGGTCGGCGATATCACTGTCATGGCCCACTCGATGGGATCCTGGGTGACGGTCGAGGCGCTCAGACAAATGGCAATCCGCGACGGACGCGTGACGCCGAAAATCACCGATGTCATCCTTGCCTCGCCCGATCTCGACGTCGACGTCTTCGGCAAGCAGATCCAGGCGATGGGCAAGGCGCGGCCGAAATTCACGCTGTTCGTATCGCGCGACGACCGCGCGCTCAATCTCTCCCGCCGCATCTCCGGCAACATCGACCGTCTCGGCCAAATCGACCCGACGGTCGAGCCCTACCGGACCCAGCTTGAGACCGCCGGCATCACCGTTCTCGACCTGACGGCGCTGAAAGGTGGCGATAAGCTGAACCACGGAAAATTCGCAGAAAGTCCCGAAGTCGTGCAACTGCTCGGCAATCGCCTGATCGCCGGACAGACGGTCACCGATTCCGATGTCGGTCTCGGCGAGCGCGTCGGCGCGGTGGCGCTCGGCACCGCCCAGACCGTCGGCAGCGCCGCAAGCGTTGCCGTATCGACGCCGATCATGATCTTCGATCCGCGCACCCGCGCCAACTACGGCAATCAGGTCCGACGCCTTGGGCAGTCGGTCGAAAATACAGTCGGCTCGACCGTCGCGCCATAAGGGCGCTTCTGGTTGCACGGTGAAAGCCCGGCGGTCTATAATCGGCCGGGCAACGGGAAAATGAAATGAATCTCAAGGAGTTCGCGGGCCGGCTGGGACTGTCGCAGACGACGGTCAGCCGGGCGCTCAGCGGCTATCCGGAAGTCAAGAAGGCAACGCGCGAACGGGTGCTGAAGGCGGCTGCCGAACTCGGCTATCGGCCGAACACCAGCGCGCTCGGGCTTGCGACCGGACGGGTTGGCACCATCGGCATCGTCTTTCGCGGCGGCGGCGATTTCGGCCCGCATACCAGCGAATTCATGGGAGGCCTCGGCAGCCGGCTGCAGCGGGCCGACGTCGACATTCTACTTTCGACGGTGGACACGCGCGAAGCGGAGCTTGCGACCTACCGCCGGCTGGCCGCGAGCAAACGCGTCGATGCGGTGATCCTGCATTCGCCTGCGGTCGATGATCCGCGCATCGCGCTTCTGACGGAGCTGCGGCTGCCCTTCGTTCTGCACGGACGAACCGAAACGGCAGGCGATTTCGCCTATCTCGACATCGATAATTTCGGCGCGATCCGCCAGGCGACCGAGCTCCTGACGGCGCTCGGACATCGCCGCATCGCGCTCGTCAACGGGCATCGCGGCTATACCTTCACCGAGCATCGCCAGGACGGCTACGCGACAGCGCTCGGCTCGCGCGGCATCGATATCGATCCCAACCTGCTCGGCAATGGCGATTTTACCGACGAGATGGGCTTCCGGCTAATGCAGGGGTTTCTAAGCCAGGAGAACTGTCCGACGGCGGTGCTGGCGGGCTCGATGATGTCGGCGCTCGGCGCAATGCGGGCAATCCGCAGTGCCGGATTGACCGTCGGCGAGCACATTTCGCTGATCGCCCATGACGACGTCTTTCCCTATCTCAGTCCCGAAAACCTGATCCCGACGCTTACCACGACCCGGTCATCGATCCGTGCTGCGGGAACGCGGATCGCCGAGATGGTTCTGGATCTGCTCCAGGGCACGCCGGCGAGCGACCTGCGCGAGGTCTGGCCGGTGGAGCTGGTCATGCGCAACTCCACCGCCCCGCCGCCGGGCTGAGGCCTAATCAGACAGCAAGCTCGCGCCGCTCGGCTTCGGTCTCCATTGCGAGATCGAGCACCTTCTGCAGGTTGGCCGCATGGCGGAACCCGGGCTCGACCGGCTTTGCATCCTTAACTGCCGCCGCAAAGCGCTGGTAGTTGGTCGGCACAGTACCGGCATCGACATCTCGCCAGGTCGCCGTCTCGACATCAGCGCCGAGGCAGGCGCGAAGCGTCGAGCCATCGGGCGTGTGAACCACTTCAAGCGCGCCCTTGTCGCCGTGCAGGCGCAGGCGCAACTCGTTGAGATGGCCGGTCGCCCAGCGGCTGGCATGGATCACGCCCATGGCGCCGTTGCCGAACTCGGCGGTCATGACGAAGCTGTCATTGGCGTCGAGGTCATATTCGCCGATGCGGTTCCCCGGCGCCTTGTCGAAGGTTTTCAGCCGCGCGAAGACCCGCTCCGCGTCCGTACCGGCGCCATAACCGGCAAAATCGAGGATATGGATGCCGACATCGCCGAGCACGCCGTTCGAGCCATGTTTGGTCGACAGCCGCCAGAGCCATTGCGATTCCGTCGCCCAGTCGCCCCAGGCCTTGGAGACCAGCCAGCTCTGCAGATAGGACGCTTCGAGGTGTCGCAGCCTGCCGACCTCGCCGGCGAGCACCATCGCCCTTGCCTTTTGCAGTGGCGCCACATTGCGATAGGTCAGGTTGACCATGGTAACGAGGCCGGAGCGCTCGGCAGCGTCGGCCATCTCCGCGGCCTTGGCGTAGTTTTCCGCCAGCGGCTTTTCGCACAGCACGTGCTTGCCCGCGGCAAGCAAGGCCAGCGTCGTCGGATGGTGCGCCTTGTCAGGCGTCACGTTCGTCGCGGCGTCGAACTTGCCCCAGGCGATCGCCGCGTCGAGCGAGGTGAACGTATTGGCGATGCCGTGTTTTTCGGCAAAATCCCTGGCGCGCTTGGGGTCGACATCGACCGCCCCGACCATTTCAACACCTTCAATGGCGGCGAAGGCTTCGGCATGGCTGTTGGCCATGCCGCCGGTTCCAACAACGAGAAGACGCATGGCGCTCACCTGTAACCGGCTTCGCCGGCCTCGTGCAGTTTCGGCCCACGCTCGACGATCGGCTCCAGCGCGTTTTCGACCGGCACGTTCGGTGCGTCATGGATGGCGGTGTAGCGGTTGTCGGCGTTGTAGGCCCACTTCACCGAGTTGCGCAGCACCTTCTGGACATTGGCGTCATGATAGGTCGGATAGGTCTCGTGACCCGGACGGAAATAGAAGATGTTGCCGGCACCGCGGCGCCACGTCAGGCCAGAGCGAAACACCTCGCCGCCGGCAAACCACGAGATGAACACGGTCTCCAGCGGTTCCGGCACCGAGAACTGCTCGCCATACATCTCCTCGTTTTCCAGGACGAAGTTCTCGCCGACGCCTTCGGCAATCGGGTGGCGCGGATTGATCGCCCAGACGCGCTCGCGCTCGCCCGCCTCGCGCCACTTGAGCGCGCAGGGCGTGCCCATCAGCCGCTTGAAGATCTTGGAGAAGTGGCCGGAATGCAGAACGATCAGGCCCATGCCTTCCCAGACGCGCCTGGCGACGCGCTCGACCACTTCGTCGCTGACGGCGCCATGATCCTTGTGCCCCCACCACAGAAGGACATCGGTCTTTGCAAGACGCTCCTCGGTCAGGCCGTGTTCGGCCTCCTGCAAAGTCGCCGTCGTCGCCTCGATCGAAACGTCGGTGTTCAGCGCCGCCGCGATCGTGTTGTGCATACCGGTCGGATAGATGCTTTTGACGACCTCATTGGTCTGTTCGTGAATGTTCTCGCCCCACACGACTGTCCGGATCGACATCGGCAAACTCCCGTTTATGCGCATCGGTTTAAATTGAAAGCGGTTTCAATTGCTAGAACTAGTCACGCGCGAAGGTCATTGCAAGCGCTTTTTGCCTTGCCCGATGCCGGTACCCGGATGTCAGCCGGCAGGCGTCAATGGAACGTGGATTTGGAAAAGACGTTGAGCACGACGACGCCGGCGATGATCAGCCCGAGCCCGAGCATGGCAGCAAGATCGAGCTTCTGGCCGAAGGCGAAATAGCCGACTAGGGAAATCAACACGATGCCGAGACCGCTCCACACCGCATAGGCAATACCAACCGGAATGTAGCGCAGCGTGTAGGACAGGAAGAAGAAGGCGATCGCGTAGCAAACGACCATCGTCACCGTCGGCACCAGCCGGGTGAAGTGCTGGGCAGCCTGCATCGCCGAGGTGCCGAGCACCTCGAAGACGATGGCGACAACCAGAACGGCATAGAGCATGGCGGGGTTCATCTGGACCTCCTTCGGCCTATCGCGCCGAAAGCGCTTTGAGATTGTCCGCCAGGGCGAGGCGTGCCACGGCATCGAGATCATGGCTCTGCATCAGGTCGGCAAGCCAGAGGCCATCGGCGGCAAGGCGGGCGAGCACGCAGTTCGGCGAGGCATCGGTGTCAGCGAACTCCTGCGCGCGGCAGCTGACCCATTCACGCCAGCGACCCTTCAGGTTCGGCTCGGCGATCATCGCGATCGTCAGCATCCGCCAGCCCGGAACGTCGGCGTCCGGATCGAGCTTGGAGCAGACATCGACATAGGCGCGAGTAAAGCGCCCCTGCGCCACGGGATCTGCGGCCATCGCCTCTTCGATCGCCGCATCGAACCGGGCGACGAGATCGTCGAACAAGCCGTCGAACAGCGCCTGCTTGTTGGGGAAATGATGCAACAGCCCACCCTTGCTGACGCCGGCGGCCTGCGACACCGCATCGAGCGTGATGCCTGCGACCCCCTGCTCGTGCGACAGGCGTGCGGCCACCTCCAGCAATTGCTGGCGGACCTGTTCGGGCTGTTTCTTGCGGCGATGGGCTTCTGTCATGCCGGCATAAAGATACCGTCTGGACGGTTTGTCAAGACACGGAGCTATCAACCGCGCCGAAACGCCGCAAAGTCACCCGGGCAAAAGCCGTTGTTCGCCAGGTTTCGACGAGCTAGGACAGGATCAAGAAGGAACGGGCCATGTCAGAACAGGAAACGACGACACTTTACGAGGCGATCGGCGGCGACCCGACTGTGCGCGCACTGACCCGTCGTTTTTACGAGCTGATGGACACGCTGCCGGAAGCTGCGCGTTGTCGCGCGGTTCATCCGCCGGACCTCTCCGGCAGCGAGGAAAAATTCTACGAATACCTGACTGGCTGGCTTGGCGGTCCGCCGATCTATGTGGAAAAGCGCGGTCACCCCATGCTGCGGCGCCGGCATTTCGTCGCCGAAATCGGGCCGCAGGAGCGCGACGAGTGGCTGCTCTGCTTTACGCGCGCGCTGGAAGAAACGGTAACCCATCCGAAGCTGCGGCAGATCATCCTTGATCCGATCACCCGCCTCGCTTTGCACATGCAGAACAAGGAATGACCATGCAGACCAATGGATTGCGCTCCACGACCCTGTTTGTCGCCGGATTGATGGGGCTTGCCGGCGTGGTCAGCGCCGCCGGCGCATCGCATGGGTCCGACCCCAGGTTGCTTGCCGGGATCTCGGCCATGTGCCTCGCGCATGCGCCAGCGCTCGTCGCGCTTTACGCGGCCTGGCCGAGCTTCCGCACGGCGCCTGCCGCTGCCTTGCTGATCGCTTTCGGGACGGCGCTGTTTTCCGCCGACCTCGCCATGCGCCACATGACGGGTCAGGGCCTGTTCCCGATGTCGGCGCCGCTCGGCGGCACCACGATCATGGCCGGATGGCTGGCCATTTCCATCGGCGCCTTCCTGCCGAAAAAGGCGTCGTGACGCTCATCACGCCCGAGCGCGGCGCCTGAAATCAGGCGCCTTCGACGACGGAGAAGCCTTCGAACTTCGGCGGCCCGAGATACATCGCGCGGTTATCGCCGGCGTTCTTGTGCGCTGCCCGGAAGTTTTCCGACTTTGTCCAGGCCGAAAAGGCATCCTTGTCCTTCCAGGTCGAATTCGACACGAACAGCGTATAGCCTTCATCCGGCACGCTTTCGCCTCTCAAAAGATGAAACGAGAGGAAGCCCGGCATTTCCGCAAGACTGGAATCACGCCCCTTCCACACAGCCTCGAAGGCCTCTTCATGGCCGATGGCGATACGAAAACGGTTCATTGCGTAGAACATAGCCTGCCTCTTCACGCGCTGTCTTTTTTGCGAGCCGGTTCGTTCGCGGCCCTCGGGAAGGCCACAATAGTGCCCTCCTGCGGCTCCGCAAGCCCAAAGGGATCGCGGCCAGGTCGGCGCGTTTCCCACGACGGAAACTCCGTGACGTTGGGGTTCTCCTCGAGCATGCGCGAGCGCCGCGTCAGCAATTCGTAAAGCTCGGGTACGAGCCCGTCGCCGTTCTGCGCTGCCAGTTTGTGCAGGCCGATCATCATGCACTTGTCCGGACGGTCTTCAATCATGTCGAGAAATCTCCAGGCGCGCGCGCAGCCTCACGCCGTCGCCGCGCGTCCTATCGTGGCTGAACCTAGTCGTTGCGGCTGTTGGTGAGATCCTGCAGGGCCCGCTCCAGGCTCGATTTCGAACCGTTGCGCAAGGGCACGAAGGCCTTGCCCCACTTCTTGCAGCCGGTCTTCACGCGAAGACAAGCATCGTGGCTGATGCAGTCGATCGGGCAGAACACACAGTCGACCGAAGGAAGGACGCGGTCGATGCGCGATACCGCCTCGCGCAGGCCGCCATCGTGGTGAAGCAGCTCCGCACCGAAGGAACTGGCGATTTCGCGCAAGTGCGCAACCTGGCAGTCGCGCCCGCCGACGTAAAGAAAGCTGCGGCCTTCGAGTGTCGTCTTGGCTGGCTCTTCGCGAACCTCCGCCCGCTCGGAACCGGAACGACCCTTGCCGTTCTTGGCCGCATTGTGATGACGCTTGCCGCGCATGCAATCTTCTCCGCCTTATTGCTGCGCCGTCCGCCATTATGGCAACCGATCGCATCGGATGTACGCACACCGCTCGGTTGCGTCATGGCGGCAACTTATTAAACTTGATTATCAGAGTAAAGTATAAACATGAGTTTTCTAATCATATTTATCCAAGGCGCGCCTGCAGCTGTAGATCCGACATGGCGGGCCCGCCGCCGGCAACCGCGGCGAGCTGCCCTTGGGCAGGTTTTCAGCCCGGATTGTAGGCGATCGGCAGGCTGAAGGTCCAGCTGCTGCGACCGGCATCGGCCGGGATCCGCGGGAACGGGGCTGCACGGCGCACGGTCTCCAGTGCCGCCTGGTCGAGAACCGGCGACCCGGAACTTCCCGCGAGCCGAAGACCAGAAAGCCCGCCATCCGCCGACACGACAAAGCTTACGGTTGCAGTACCGGTTATGCCCTGGCGCCTAGCCTGGGCCGGGTAACGATGCTTCCTCATGACCTTGACGCGCACCTTGCCCTTGTAGTTGTCAAAGGAGGCATTGCCCTCGGCCGACGAAACCTTGCCTTGTCCGGATGCCGTCGCAGCCTTGGCGTTCTCCAGGCCATCCGCCTTGCCCTTGACCTGGCTCTGCGCCTGCTCGCCCTTGTCGCCCGACTTCTTGCGGGTGACCTTCTTCTTCTTGACCGGGTCCTTCTTCGGTTCGGGCTTCTCGACCTTCTCCTTCTTCGGCTCCTCGATCACGGGCTTTTCTTCCGGCACGATCGTCTCGACCGGCGCGACGCTGGCCGTCACCACTGCTTCGGCAACCTGTAGCGTGGGGATCTCTTCTGCCGGCAGGATCACGTCGGCTTCCGTGGCGATCAGGTCATGCGGCTGCTCGGCGACGATCTCGGGCGTGGTCGACGTCACCTCCTCCACCGGCTCGATCTCCTCCGGCTTCATCTCGTCGGGGGTGTCTTCGGTCGGCTCGACGATTTCGGAGGGGTCGCCGGCCTGCAGCGTTTCATCGAAGGCATCGCCGAGAAGCGCGACTTCGGTCGCCACGCCGCCCATCACCAAAGCCTGCTCGTCACGCGGCTCGGATGGCGCAAACAACATTGCACCGCTGGCATGAGCCACGAGAGAGAAGGCGATCGCGCCGATCCATTTGATGGTATGCTTCATCTTAGCCTAACCTTCGCCGCGAACCGCGACGCAAACGCAGTACTCAATGCGAAAACCCGACATCAGCCCTTGAGTTCGACCGGCGACTTCGAGCCGGTCTTGAGCGCCTTCATGCAAGCGTCGCCCTGAACGCCATCGCCGACACAGGCGGGCGCGTCATTGATCAAGAGGCTCTTCACCGCCTCGCAATTGGTGCCCGGCAGATCGAACTGTCGCACCTTGGTCTTGCCTGCGGGCAGGTCACGGAAATCGAGCACCGCCATCCGTTCGACCAGACCCTTCTGGTCGAAAATCACGAACTCGAAGGAAACCTTGCTCAGGTTCTGCTCGAATGCGTTGCCGGCGACGAAGGTGAGCTTGCAGCCCTTCTGCGACGGCGCGACCTCGTTGAGCTCGATGTTGAGAGCGCCGGCGGGCGCCGCCTCCTGGGCTGCAGCGCTACCGGCTGCAAGCGCGAATGCGAGGGCCACGGGAACAATCATACGGGGAAGGTGCATCATTCTAAATACCACTCGCGATGGGCGCTCCTTGCAGCGGAGCGTTGAAGTCGTCGCCATCTTTCCACAAGCGCTGAACATCTAACTTGAGTATGGCAATCCGGTATTGCGTCCATAAAGAAATATGAGTAATGAAGTCAAGATAGTAAACGAATTGCGCGGCAGGAAATGCGGGAAAAACACCGCCTCCCGCCATCTAGAGACGACCGAACCGTGGCAGCCGACGACACCGATCATGCGCGACTTTCGCAACCTGTTGCCGCGGCGCAGCGTCTCCAGCGGACCATCGAAAGCCGCGACCTGTTTCGCGGCGACAACGAGATCCTCATTTCCCACGACGGGGCGATCTACCGCATGAAGATCACCCGCCAAGGCAAACTGATCCTGAACAAATAGGCAAATGACAATGACCGAGAGCCTCCGCCCTACCCCGTCCGAAATCCGCGCCTACCGCGCCGAAAACCCGAAGATGCGCGAGCGCGACATCGCCGCTCAGCTCGGCGTCTCGGAAGCAGCGCTCGTCGCTGCCGAATGTGGTCTGACGGCCGTGCGCATCGATGCGGATGCCAACCGCTTCCTGCTGCGGGCCGAGGAACTGGGCGAGGTCATGGCGTTGACCCGCAACGAGAGCGCCGTTCATGAAAAGATCGGCGTCTACGAAAAGATCACCACCGGCGAGATGGCCAGCATCGTGCTCGGCGAGCAGATCGACCTGCGCGTGTTCCCGAGCGCCTGGGCGCATGCCTTCGCCGTCACCAAGACCGACGACAACGGCGATGCGCGCAAGAGCCTTCAGTTCTTCGACAAGTGGGGCAATGCGGTCCACAAGCTGCACCTGCGCCCGGCCTCCAATGTCGCCGCCTATGACAAAATCGTCGAAGATTTCCGCCTCGACGACCAGTCCCAGACCTTTGTTGCCGACGCCAGCACGCCCGCTGCCGACGACAAGCCTGAAAACGTCGTCGACGTTACCGAGCTGCGCGACCGCTGGTCGAAGATGACCGACACGCACCAGTTCCACGGTCTCTTGCGCAAGCTGAAGATCGGCCGCCGCCAGGCGCTGCAGCACATCGGCGACGACTTCGCCTGGCGCCTCGACCCGTCGAGCGTCGAGACGATGATGCGCCAAAGCGCCGAGGTCGAACTGCCGATCATGTGCTTCGTGGGCAACCGCGGCATGATCCAGATCCATTCCGGCCCGATCGAAAAGATCGCTCCGATGGGCCCGTGGCTCAACGTCATGGATCCGACCTTCCACCTGCACCTGCGCACCGATCACATCGCCGAGCTTTGGGCCGTGCGCAAGCCGACCGCCGATGGTCACGTCACCTCGATCGAGGCGCTCGACGCCAAGGGCGAGATGATCATCCAGTTCTTCGGCAAGCGTAAGGAAGGCTTTGCCGAGCGTCCCGAATGGCGCGACATCGCCGAAGGCCTCGCACGCCTCAACACCACCGTCGCAGCTTAAGGACAGCGTGATGATCAACGGTCTCGACTTGCGCCGCCTTCGCCGCTGGGAGCTGGCTCTGGCCGCATTTGCGGTTTCGGCTCCCTTCCTGTTGCCCGTCGTGGCGCCGGGAGCACCGTCGTTCGTTCGCCCTGCCATGGCGCAGAGCATCGAACAGCCGGACGTCTCGCGCGTCGTTTCGGTCGGCGGCGCGGTCACCGAGATCATCTACGCGCTCGGCGAGGAAGGCCGGCTTGTCGGCCGCGACTCGACCAGCACCTATCCGGAAGCGGCAACCAAGCTGCCCGACGTCGGTTACATGCGGGCACTTGCCCCTGAAGGCATCATCGCGGTCAATCCGACCGCGATCGTTGCCGTCGAGGGCAGCGGCCCACCGGAGGCACTCGCGATCCTGAAGGATGCCAAGATCGCCTTTGCCAGCGTGCCGGAAACCTACGACAGGGCCAGCATTCCTGCAAAGATCCGCACCGTCGGTACCTTCCTCAATGTGTCCGAAAAGGCCGAAACGTTGGCAAAGTCGGTGGAAACCGACCTTGATGCGGCGATCGCCGATGGCGCCAAGCGCCCGCAAGGCGAGCGCAAGCGTGTTCTTTTCATCCTGAGCACCCAGGGTGGAAAGATCCAGGCTTCCGGCATCGGCACCGCCGCCAACGGCATCATCGAGCTTTCAGGCGCGATCAATGCCGCCGGCCAGTTCCCCGGCTACAAGGCCCTTTCCGACGAGGCGATCATCGAGGCCAAGCCCGATGTCATCCTGATGATGGATCGCGGCGGCGAGCACAGCGCCAAGGCGGCCGAACTCTTCGCCCTGCCGGCGCTGAGCCTGACGCCTGCGGCCAAGACCCAGTCCCTGATCCGCATGGACGGCCTGCATCTGCTCGGCTTCGGTCCGCGCACGGCAAGCGCCATCCGCGAACTCAATGCCGCCATCTATGGGAAGAAGGCCAATGCCTCGCAGTGAGGCATTGGCTCGCGGCATGCGCCTGACCGCTCTTGCAGCCGATATCCGGGCCGAATGGCGGTCCGGCAATCGGGCGCGGCTCGCCCGCGTCGTCATCGTGCTGCTCGTGATCCTTGCCGCAGCCACCTTCGTCGGCTCGATCATGACCGGTGCTGCCGACGCGTCGCTGTCGAACGTCGTGGCCTGGCTCTTCGGCGCAAGCGATGCCGACCAGGTCTTCAGCGTTCGCGACCGCATCATCATTCTCGACATCCGGCTGCCACGCGCCGTGCTCGGCATGCTCGTCGGCGCATCGCTTGCCGTTTCCGGCGTCGTCATGCAGGGGCTGTTCCGCAACCCGCTGGCCGATCCGGGCCTCGTCGGCGTTTCCTCCGGCGCAAGCCTCGGTGCCGTTCTCCTGATCGTGCTCGGCTCTGCGGTCTTCGGGCCGCTGTTTGCGCTGTTCGGCTTTTACGCCCTGCCCGTCGCCGCCTTCATCGGTGGCCTCGTCACCACGCTCCTGCTCTACCGCATCGCGACACGCGGCGGACAGACCTCGATTGCGACGCTGCTTCTCGCCGGCATCGCGCTCGGCGCACTGGCCGGCGCGTTCACAGGCGTGCTGATCTTCATGGCCGATGACAAGCAGTTGCGCGACGTCACCTTCTGGGGGCTCGGTTCTCTTGCCGGCGCCAACTGGACGAAGATTGCCGCAGCAGCGCCCATCATTCTGTTGTCGCTCGCCGTCACGCCTTTTCTGGCCCGTGGCCTCAACGCGATCACGCTCGGTGAAGCAGCGGCATTCCACATGGGCATTCCGGTGCAGCGCATGAAGAACATTGCCATCGTCAGCGTCGCGGCGGCGACGGGCGCTTCGGTTGCCGTCAGTGGCGGCATCGGCTTCGTCGGTATCGTGGTTCCGCATCTGCTGCGTCTCGTCATCGGTCCGGATCACCGCTATCTCATACCGGCCTCGGCGCTTCTGGGCGGTACCCTGCTCATTCTCGCCGACATGATCGCCCGCACGATCGCCTCGCCGGCCGAGCTGCCGATCGGCATCGTCACCGCTTTTATCGGTGCACCGTTCTTCCTCTGGATCCTGCTGCGCGGCCGCACGACGATGGGACTGTGAGACGAAACCATGATCAGCGTATCCAACCTCTCCGTCCGGCTCGGCGGCCGCGTTGTCATCCATGGCATCTCGTTTGAGGCGGCGCCCGGCGAACTGACCGCGATCGTTGGTCCCAACGGTTGCGGCAAGACGACGACGCTGAAGGCGATCTCCGGCGAGCTGCCGGCAGAAACAGGCTCGGTCAGCATCAATGGCCGCAACCTCAAGGGTCTGAAGCCCTGGGAGCTGGCGCTGAAGCGCGGCGTGCTGCCGCAATCGACCGTGATTTCGTTTCCCTTCACGGTGCGCGAAGTCGTCCGGCTAGGCCTGACCGCGGGCGCGACGTCGGATCCGAGAGCCAATGACCGCATTGCCGCCGATGCGCTCGAGGCCGTCGATCTCGGTGGCTTTGCCGGGCGCTTCTACCAGGAGCTTTCGGGTGGCGAGCAGCAGCGCGTCCAGCTCGCCCGCGTGCTTTGCCAGATCTCCGACCCGGTCGCTGACGGCGAGCCGCGCTATCTCCTGCTCGACGAGCCGGTGTCGAGCCTCGATATCCGCCACCAGCTGACGATCATGCAGCTGGCGCGCAAGTTTTGCGAACGCGGCGGTGGCGTCATCGCCGTCATGCACGACCTCAACCTTACAGCCATGTTCGCCGACCGGATGATCATGATGAAGGCCGGCAAGATCCGGGCAAGCGGCGCGCCGGGCGATGTGCTGACGGACGAGACGATGGAGGCGGTGTTCGGTTGCCGCATGCAGGTCAGCGCCATGCCGGCCGCCGGCGTTCCCTTTGTACTGCCGCAGACGGCGACGCTTTAAGCACCCCTCGGCAAATCGCGCCAACTTCAAGATTTATCGAAACAATTTGCGCACTCGTGCGTTGTTCTCCCTGAAGGGCCGGACGTTGCGGATTGATCGCCACGCCTGGTTCGTGAAAATCGCGCCGGTCGCCCATGGCCGGCGTTGCAGCGAAAGGGAGACCCATCATGGCTTCAGGCCTCTTCTCAGGTTCCAGTTCACGCTCGAGCAAGCGCAACGGCGTGCTCGCCGACAGTTCCATCGAGGACCAGATCAGCGAGCTGCGCGGCGACATGGCAGCGCTGGTGGCGTTGCTGGCCGATCGCGGCGCTGACGCGTCGAAACAGGCACGCAGCAAGGCGCACGACGTGCGCGACCAGGCCGAGGCCGGCATCCAGGACCTGCTTGCATCAGGCGAAGAGCTGTTGGGTGACCTCAGGGACCGTTATGCCGGAACCGAAAAGCAGTTGCGCAATGCGGTGCGGGAGCACCCCTTCGCGACCCTTGGGACCGCAGCGCTGATCGGCCTGATCGCCGCCGCCCTTCTGCGGCGCTAGGCAGCGACGGGACTGTAACGTGGTGGGCTCGTGAAACACGGCCCACCCGTTTTGACGTGTTACCGGGAGTAAAAGTGCATGGGACCATTCGGTGTTGCCCTGTCCGCCTTGCTGGCCGCCGACATTGGCGCGACGACCTCACGCATCAAGCGCAACGCGGCGCTCTGCGCCGTCGTCGCCGTGCTGCTCGTCACCGCCTATGTTTTTGCACTGATCGCGATCGCGCTCTATCTCAGCGCCGCCTATTCGCCCGTGGTCGCCGCCGCATCGATGGCGGCAGCCCTGATCCTGACCGCTCTCATACTGATCATCGTCATGATCGCCCTGCAGGGACGGGATAGAAAGCTGGCGGAAGAGCGCCGCCGCCGGTCGATGGTGCGAACCAACCTGACGATGCTTGCCGCAACCAGCATTCTGCGCAAGCAGCCGCTGATCGCAATCGGCACGGCCCTCGCCATCGGTGCTTTGCTCGGAACCGGCAAGAGGCGTCGGCCGAACCGGGATAACTGATGCTAGCATCGGAGCGTTCCGGAAAGGTGCGGAGCGCCTTCCCTCAGAAAATCGGTCCGTGTTTCCGATGAACCCGAAGTGGCCCTACAGCGGCAGGCGGATCAGGGCGGTGACGCCCGCTGCCATATATTCGACCTTGACCGAGCTGCCGAGAACCTTGTCGAGGCTGCGTTCGATCAGGATGGAGCCGAAGCCGCGACGCTTGGGTTCGCGCACCGGCGGCCCTCCGACCTCTGTCCAGGTCAAATGCAGCACCGCCTCGCCCTCCTCCACGACATTGCGGGCCGTCAGCACCACCTTGCCAGTCGGCACCGACAGCGAACCGTATTTCACGGCGTTGGTGGCAAGCTCGTGCAGAACGAGCCCGAGGCCGACCGCCTGGTCGGGACCGAGCAGCACTTCGTCCTTGTGCAACTCGATCTGGTCGGCATAGACGCTGACATGCGGCATCAATTGCTTGGAAATCAGGTCCGCGAGCCGGATCGTGCCCCATTCGTGGTCCGACAGGAGCCCATGCGCCTCCGAGATTGCCTGCAAGCGTCCGGCAAAGGCAGTCATGAATTCGGCGGGATCGCTGGTCTGGCGCAGCGTCTGACGGGCAAGAGACTGCAGCATGGCCAGCGTGTTCTTGACCCGATGGTTCAGCTCCTTCAGCAGCAGCCGCGTGCGCTGGACGGATGTCTGCTGGTCGGTGACATCGATGGTGACGCCGATGAAGGTCAGCGGATTGCCCTTGGCATCCCGCTCATGCACCCGCCCGCGGCCGAGCAGCCAGCGGCCGGTATTGCCGACGCGAAACATGCCATCATATTCCTCGTCCGCCTTCATCGCCTGGCGAAGCTTGGCAAAGGTGGCGCCGCGATCGTCGGGATGGATGGCGCCGAACACCTCGCGCGCGCCGAACGTATGGTCTGCCGGAAACCCGAACATGCGCATCATGGCGCTGTTGCCGGCAATCACGCCGGAGCGGACATCCCAAAGCCAGCTGCCGATATTGGCGGCTTCGAGCGCCATGGCATGGCGCTGCTCCTCGCGGGAAAGTGCCGCCTCCTTGATGGCGCGGCGGCGCGCCTCGTCCTTGAGCTTGAACAGGGACGCCGCAAGCTCTGCGAGCCGGCTCAGCTGCTCCATCAGGTGTGGCGCCACCGAACTGCGCGGCGCGACATCGAGAACACAGACCGTGCCGACCGGCTGCCCGTCGAGAACGATCGCCGCGCCGGCGTAGAACCGCAGGAAGGGCGGGCCGACGACAAGCGGACGGTTGCGAAAGCGCGGATCCGCGGACGCGTCGAGAACGACGAGGCCTGCGCCCGCATCGCCTGCCGCCGCATGCACGCAGAACGAATCTTCCGATGAGGCCCGCGGCTGCGACGTTCCGACTGCCGCCTTGAACCATTGCCACTCGCGGTCGAGCAAGCTGACGAGAGCGATCGGCGCGTCGAAGAGGCGGGCAGCGATTTCGGTGATACCGTCGAAGTCGGTGTCGGGGACCGCCATATCCGGCACCGTCGCATGCAGCACCCGCAGGCGTTCGGGTGCGTCGAGCAAGGATATCTCCATCGAGGCGGTCTGTTCTTCTCTTTTGTCTTGCATCCGGCCTCAGCTCCAAACTGCCGCACCGAACCGCCTGCGCCGATCAATCGGCGCAGGGCGATGCGATGCACAGGTATTCTGGCCGCCAGTGAAAGCAGGGCTGCAGTCGATTTGCAACGCTCTGGCGGCCAAAAAGAACCCCTGGGTCAGGAAACGAATGCCCTGGAGGTGATGGGAGCGGAGGTTTCGTCCGGACCGTAGTCGTTTTCGCCTTGCACCTGGAGAATATCCTGGAGGCGTTGGCGCGCACGGTTCACACGGCTCTTGATGGTGCCGAGCGCACAGCCGCAGATCGTCGCCGCTTCTTCATAAGAAAAGCCGGACGCACCGACGAGAATGATCGCTTCGCGCTGATCGGGAGGCAAGGTTTCGAGCGCCCGGCGAAAATCCTGCAGGTCGAGCGAACCGTACTGTTCGGGATGATGGGCGAGCGACTCCGTGAAGTGGCCGTCGCTGTCCTGCACCTCGCGTCCGCGCTTGCGCATCTGGCTATAGAGTTCGTTGCGCAGGATCGTGAAGAGCCAGGCCTTCATGTTCGTGCCCATCTGGAAATGGTCCTGCTTGGCCCAGGCTTTCATGATCGTGTCCTGGACAAGATCGTCGGCCCGGTCGTGGCGACCGATGAGCGACATGGCAAAGGCGCGAAGGCTCGGCAGGGCCGCGAGCATCTCCCGCTTGAAATCATTCTTTTCAGACGACATTCCGGCGCTCACTCCCTACCCTGCAGAACGGACTGCTGTTCGGCTGCATCGAGTTTCTCCAGAAGATCGAGAAAACGCGAGGGTATCGCCTCCTCCTGAACGGACTGATAGAGGGCCTTCAGCTTGGCCGCTATCTGCGCATTTGGGTCTTCGGTCCATGAGGTCGTACCGGAAGTGCGCCCCGCCCCTGTTTTATACTTCATTGTCAATCTGTCGCCTTGTGGTGTTCATTACCGCCTTAACGCGTCTGAAAAATGAAATGTTCCCTCCCGGAACTTTTTTTTGCGTGAAACGTTTTGGCACGTCACTGCAAGATTACATTCTCGAGGGAGTTCCCCATGACATTGTCCACACGGATCGCGCCGCTTCTGCCCTATCTGCGCCGATACTCGCGCGCATTGACTGGCTCGCAGACATCAGGCGACGCCTATGTGGCCGCCGTACTCGAAGCCCTGATCGCCGATACCTCGATCTTCCCCGAGGCCAGCAACGATCGGGTCTCCCTGTTCCGCCTCTACACGTCGCTGTTCGTATCGTCCTCCGTGCTCGTGCCGGAGCCGGTTTCGCCCTTTGCCTGGGAGCAGCGCGCCTCGGTCAATCTGGCAAACGTATCGCCGCTTGCGCGCCAGGCGTTCCTGCTTGTCTCCGTGGAAGGGTTCAGGCCGGAAGAAGCCAGCGAAATCCTTGACGTCAGCGACGACAAGATCGGCTCCCTGCTCGACCGCGCCTCGCAGGAAATCTCGCGTCAGGTCGCAACCGACATCATGATCATCGAAGACGAACCGCTGATCGCGATCGATATCGAGAACATGGTCGAGAGCCTCGGTCACCGCGTCACCGGCATTGCCCGCACCCGCGACGAGGCAATCGCGCTTTACAAGAAGACGCGCCCGAGCATGGTGCTTGCAGATATCCAGCTTGCCGACGGCAGCTCCGGCATCGACGCGGTCAACGAGATCCTCCAGACCAGCGCCATCCCGGTGATTTTCATCACCGCATTCCCCGAGAGACTGTTGACCGGCGAACGCCCCGAACCGACCTTCCTGGTCACCAAGCCCTTCAACCCCGATATGGTCAAGGCGCTCATCAGCCAGGCGCTGTTCTTCAACGAATCGACGAAGGCCGCGGCCTGATCATCTCCACAGTCTTTCCTCGCCGGCGGCCTCGGTCGCCGGCTTTCGTTTGTCTGCCTGGTGGTTGCGTCAACAGACAGCCTTGGCAATCGCGTGCCTGAAAACAAAACAGCCAGTGCCGAGGGAAGGCACTGGCTGACATTGTGCAACTCACCGGGGGAGTGTGAGTTGTAAAACCGGCGGATTACCTCCGGCGCCACATTGGGGGCGATGCGCGCCACCGTCGGTCTGCAGGTAAAATGCACGGCAAAGGCAAAGGTTCCCTGGCGTTTCGCGTCGTCGTCGATTTTTTACTGAAGTGCGTCGAGCTCATCGCGATGACGATAGAGCGCCAGGAAACGGCGATAGTCGCGATCGTAGATATCGCGCATGGCCGTGTTCGGCAGCCGCTCCCGCCCGCCGGACGCCATGGCATGGCCCGCCGTTGCGATATCCGCATAAACCTCGCCGGCAACCGCTGCCGCCATGGCCGTGCCGAGAAGAACGGCATCGGGCGCATCCGGCGCCACGACCCGGCATCCGGTGACGTCGCAGTAAAGCTCCATCAACAGCGCATTGCGCACATGGCCGCCGGTCACGTGCAGCGTGTCGAGTTCATAGCCGACCTCCCGCATCGTCTCGAGGATATGGCGAATGCCGAGCGCGATGGCGACACAGGTGCGCCAGTAGAGCCGGCACAACGCGTCGAACGAGGAATCGAATGGCAGGCCGCTGATCACACCAAGCCCATGCGGGTCGGCGAGCGGCGAACGGTTGCCGTGAAAGTCGGGCAGCACGTGCAGTCGCCCGGCGAACTCCGTGCCGTGCAAGGCGCGCAGTTCCTGCACGCGGTCAATGATGCGACCATGGGTTTCCGTCGATGGCTCCAGCCCGCCGCCGTGGATGCGCACGATATGGTCGAGCAGCGCGCCGGTTGCCGACTGGCCCGCCTCGATCAGCCAGGCGCCGGGCAGCACCGCCTCGAAATACGGACCCCACATGCCGAAGCCGGGCTTCATCTGCCTTGAGAAGGCGACGATGCAGCTCGAGGTCCCGGCGATCAGCGCCAGCTGCCGCTCGAGCTTCTCCGGCTCTCCGGCAAAACCACCGAGCACGCCGAGCGCGCCGGCATAGGCATCGATCAGCCCGGGCGCCACCTGGCAATCGGTATCAAGACCGAGCTCTGCTGCGGCCTGTTGCGACAGGCTGCCAACCGAGCTTCCGAGCTGCAGCGTTTCCTCCGGCAATCCGCCCCGCGTCAGCAGATCGTCAAGGCCGATCTGCGCGAGATAATCCGCCTGCCAGCCGCGCTTTTCATGCGCGAGAAAGTTCCACTTCGCCGTCAGCGTGCAGCGCGACCGCGCCGCACTTCCGGTCGCCTTCCAGGAAAGATAGTCGGCGAGATCGAAGAAGTACCCTGCCTTCTCCCACTGCGCCGGCAGGTTCCGCTTCAGCCACATCAGCTTGGGCATCTCCATCTCCGGCGACATGACGCGACCGGAGAAATCAAGAACCGGGTGCTCGGTTGCCGTGCAGAAATCGGCTTCCTTCAGCGCCCGGTGATCGAGCCAGACGATCGTGTCCCAGCGCGCCTCGCCCTTGCGATTGACGGAAAGCGGCGCGCCATCCCGGTCGCGCACGACGAGCGAGCACGTCGCATCAAAGCCGATGGCGGCAATATCCCGTGCGGCGACGCCCGCCTTTTGCCTGGCTGCCTTCACCGAGCCGCAGACGGCTTTCCAGATATCGTCCGAGTCGTGCTCGGCATGATTCTCCTCCGGCCTGTTCATGGCGATCGGCAGGTCGGCGCGCGCCAAAAGCCGGCCGGTCCGGTCGAAGATACCGGCGCGGGCGCTGCCGGTGCCGACATCGACCGCAACGACGAATTCACGCATCAATGGAGGTCCCCGTCCCTGTTAATGGCGGACAAACTGTAGCAATTCTCCCATGTCGTCAAACAGCACGTCCGGGCCGAGGTCGGCCAGCGTCTGGCGATGCCGGTCGTTGCGCGCATGTCCGCCACCGGCGAAAGCGAACGCCCGCATGCCGGCGGCATGCGCCGCCTCGATGCCGGCTGGACTGTCCTCGACGACGATGCAGTCTTCGGGCGCAACGCCCATCTCCCGGCAGGCCAGCAGGAACAGGTCGGGCGCCGGCTTGCCATGCTTGACCATCGTCGCGGAGAAGATGTTGGGCTCGAAGAGATCGATCAGCCCGGTCACGGTCAAGGACAGCCGGATGCGTTCGGGCTGGCTGGAGGACGCGACGCAGCAGGCGATACCGAGCGCCTCGACAGCCCGACGGATGCCGGCGATCGGCTGCAACTCCGTGCGAAAGCGCTGGTAGAGCCGCGTGCGCATATCCTCGAGAAAGGCGTCGTCGGTCGCAAGACCGTACTCGTCATGAAGAATGGCAGACATGCTTTTCAGGCTGCGACCGAGGAACCGTTCGGTCGCCTCTTCGGTCGTCATCGACACGCCCGCGGCGGAGAGTACGTCGACCAGGACTTCGAGCGAGATCGGTTCGCTGTCGACCAGCACACCGTCGCAATCGAAGATCACCAGCCTGGACGCGCCGTCCGCCATGATACCCTACTCCCCAAGCTTGCCATCCAGATAAAGCTGGAGCGTAGCGCGCGTACCCTTTTCCCAAAGGGTTTTCAATGCTCGGGCAAAACGCCTGGCGAAAAGCTCGGATCGCGCGACCTCGCCGAAGATATCCGCCAGCGCCAGGAAAGCCATCGGGTCGTCCTTGGCCGCACGGGCAGCCACCTGCAGCCGGTCGGCGTTCTGGTCGTTGAAGACGATCGCCTTGCCGCTATCGGACGTGCCGGCGAAGTAGCGGCACCAGAGCGCCGAGACCAGCGCCAGACCGACGACGTCTTCACCGCGCGCCAGCCGGTCTGCGGTCGACGGCAGGATGAATTTCGGCTGTCGGTTGGAGCCGTCCTGCGCCAGCCGCGGGATCGTGTCGCCGATCTTCGGATTGGCAAAACGCGTCTCGATCAGTTTGTAGTAATCGCCGAGGTCGGTGTTCGGCACCGGCGGAATGACTGGAATGATCTCGTCGTGTTCGAGCTTGGCGAGGAAGGCGCGGATCAGCGGCTCCTCCATCGCCTCGTGCACGAAATGGATGTCGAGCAGCGCGGCGGGATAGGCGATTGCCGCGTGGCCGCCATTGAGGATGCGGATCTTCATGTGCTCGTAGGGCGCGACATCGGGCACGAACTGCACACCCACCTTTTCGAGCGCCGGGCGACCTTGAGGAAAATGATCCTCCAGCACCCATTGCTTGAACTCTTCGCAGAATACCGGCCAGGCGTCCTCGATCTCGTAGTCGGTTGCGACGATGCCGATTTCGCGCGCACCGGTCGCCGGCGTGATGCGGTCGACCATGCCGTTCGGGAAGGCGACGTTGGCGTCGATCCAGTCGGCAAAGGCGGTATCGAACAATCGCGCAAGGCCAGAGACGGCTGCGTGCGTCACCTCGCCATTGCCTGGAATGTTGTCGCAGGACATGACCGTGAAGGGCGGGACCTTCCTGTCGCGACGGGCCTTCAGACCGGCGACGATGAGGCCGAAGACCGTCTTCGGCGCGGCCGGGTCCTGCGCATCGGCGACAATATCGGGGTGGGTCGGATTGAACACGCCGGAAGCCGGATCGATGAAGTAGCCGCCCTCGGTGATCGTCAACGAAACGATGCGGATTGCCGGATCGGCGAGCCTGTCGACGATGCCCTTGATATCGCCGGGCTTCAGATAGTCGATCATCACGCCTGTCACATGCGCGCCGGTGCGGTTGTTATCCTGCTCGACCACCGTCGTCAGGAAATCCTGCGCCGCAAGCTTTGCCCGCATCTGTTCGTCGGAGGGCAGGACACCCGCCCCGACGATCGCCCAGTCGTGGTCGTGGCCGGCGTTGAAGAGATCGTCGAGATAGACCGCCTGATGGGCCCTGTGAAAATTGCCGACACCAAAATGCACGATGCCGGCCTTGAGATCGGCACGATCGTAGTGCGGCACGCCGGCCTTGGCCTTGACCGCGTCGAGCGCGGCAAGAGAGAGTTTGGTCGTCATGATCCCGTTCCTTTTGAAGACGCCGTCTGAAGAGACGGGCCTCAGCTCATCCAGTTGCCGCCATCGACGTTGTAGGTCTGCGAAACGACGTAATCGCTCTCGGCCGAGGCAAGGAAAATCGCCATGCCGGTCAAGTCCTCGGCCGTTCCCATGCGCCCATAGGGCACTTCCGCTCCCACGAGCCGTTTCTTTTCGCCGCGCGGCCGGTTTTCATATTTGGCAAACAGCGCATCGACGCCGTCCCAGTGCTCGCCGTCGACCACGCCGGGCGCTATCGCGTTTACGTTGATGCGATGCTTGATCAGGTCGAGCCCGGCCGACTGGGTGAGGCTGATGACCGCCGCCTTGGTGGCGCAGTAGACGGCGACCAGCGCCTCGCCACGGCGGCCGGCCTGGCTTGCCATGTTGATGATCTTGCCGCCCCTGCCCTGGGCGATCATCTGCTTTGCAGCCGCCTGCATCGTGAACAGTGCGCCCGCGACATTGATCGAAAACAGCCGGTCATAGCTTTGCCGCGTGATCTCGACGATCGGCGCGAGGTCGAAGAGCGCTGCATTGTTGACGAGAATGTCGAGACCCCCCGCCTCCTTGACAACGGTCTCGATCGCCGCGTCGATCGAGACCTGTTGCGTCACGTCCATTTCGACCGCGTAGGCATGCGGTCCGATTTGCAAAGCCGTTTCCTGTGCCCGCGCCAGATTGATGTCGGCAATTGCCACTTTGGCGCCTTCGCGCACATAGGCTTCGGCAAAGGCGCGACCGATACCGCGCGCCGATCCGGTGATCAGCGCGCTTTTTCCCTCTAGACGTTTCATCGAACTGCCAATCCCTTGTCGTCGAACCTGTGAACACGCTGGGCGTCGGGCGTCAGGAACACCCGGTCGCCATGGGTGACCGGGAAATCGCCGCTGACACGCGCGGTAACCGTCCCGATCGTGTCGACGTTGACGTGCAGGAAGGTGTCGGAGCCGAGATGCTCTGCGACCCCGACCGTGCCAGCCCAGGTGCCGTTTTCCTTGGAAAGCACCAGATGCTCCGGCCGGATGCCCATGGTGTGCGCTTGGTAGGCTGCGGCCGGCTGGCCGGAAACGAAGTTCATGCGCGGCGAGCCGATGAAGCCGGCAACGAAGAGATTGTCAGGCTTGTGATAGAGGTCGAGCGGCGAGCCGACCTGCTCGATGCGGCCACGATTGAGCACGACGATCTTGTCGGCCATGGTCATCGCCTCCACCTGGTCGTGGGTGACGTAGACCATCGTCGTCTTCAGATCCTGGTGCAGCTGGCTGATTTCCAGCCGCATGTTGACGCGCAACGCCGCATCGAGGTTCGACAGGGGCTCGTCGAACAAGAACGCCTTCGGCTGGCGCACGATGGCGCGGCCGATGGCAACACGCTGGCGCTGGCCGCCTGAGAGCTGGCGCGGCTTGCGATCGAGATAGTCGGTGAGGTTCAAAACGCGGGCGGCGTCCGAAACCTTCCGGTCGATGACGGCCTTGTCCTCGTTGGCCATCTTCAGCGGAAAGGCGATGTTCGAGCGCACGCTCATATGCGGATAGAGCGCATAGGACTGGAACACCATCGACAGGCCGCGCTGGGCCGGCGGCAATTCCGTGGCGTTCTTGCCGTCGATGGCGATCTCGCCGCCGCTGACATCCTCGAGGCCGGCAATCAGCCTGAGCAGCGTCGACTTCCCGCAGCCCGACGGGCCGACGAAGACGACGAATTCGCCATCGTTGATGTTGAGGTCGATCGACGGGATGACGGCATGGGCGCCGAAGACCTTCGAGACGTTTCTGAGCGTTATGTTTCCCATTGTCGTTCCCTTATTTGACCGCGCCGAAGGTGAGGCCGCGCACGAGCTGCTTCTGCGAGAACCAGCCGAGTATGAGGATGGGGGCGATTGCCATGGTCGAGGCCGCCGAAAGCTTGGCGTAGAACAGGCCTTCGGGGCTGGAATAGGAGGCGATGAAGGCTGTCAGCGGCGCCGCCTTGGCCGCGCTGAGGTTCAACGTCCAGAATGCCTCGTTCCAGGCAAGGATGATGTTGAGCAGAAGCGTCGAGGCGATGCCGGGGATCGCCATCGGGGTCAGCACATAGATGATTTCCTTGGACAGCGACGCGCCGTCCATGCGCGCCGCTTCCAGGATCTCGCCGGGGATCTCCTTGAAGTAGGTGTAGAGCATCCAGATGATGATCGGCAGGTTGATCAGCGTCAGCACGATGACAAGGCCGGTGCGGGTATCGAGCAGCCCGGTGTTGCGGAACAGGAGATACATCGGCACCAGCACGCCCACCGACGGCATCATCTTCGTGGAGAGCATCCACATCAGCACGTCCTTGGTGCGCTTGGTCGGCGAGAACGCCATCGCCCAGGCGGACGGAATGGCGATGATCAGGCCGATCAGCGTCGAGCCGAAGGAGACGACGACCGAGTTCATGAAGTGCAGGAAGTAGTTCGAGCGGCTCTGCACCTCGTGATAGTTTTCCGTCGTCCAGTCGAAGAAGAACAGCGACGGCGGCGAGGCGATCGCCTCGGCTTCGGTCTTGAAGCTCGTCAGGAACGTCCACAGGATCGGGAAGAAGATCAGGATGCCGATCGTCCAGGCGACGACGGTAACGACGATCTTTCTTCGGGTGGAGACATTGCGTGCCATGGTCTCAAGCCTCCAGCGTCTTGCCGATCATGCGCATCAGGAAGAATGCGACGATGTTGGCGAGGATGACGGCGATGATGCCGCCGGCGGATGCGCCGCCCACGTCGAACTGCAGCAGGGCCTGCGCATAGACGAGGAAGGTCAGGTTGGTGCTCTGCGTGCCGGGGCCGCCATTGGTCGTCACCAGGATTTCCGCAAAGACCGAGAGCAGGAAGATCGTCTGGATCAGGATGACCACAGTGATGGCGCGGGAGAGATGCGGCAGCACCAGGTAGATGAAGCGGCTCCAGGCGCTGGCGCCGTCCATCTGTGCGGCTTCCTTCTGCTCCTCGTCGAGCGATTGCAGCGCCGTCAAAAGGATCAGTGTCGCAAAGGGCAGCCACTGCCAGGCAACGATGATGATCACCGACATCAGCGGCGCATTGGCGAGAAAGTCGAAGGGCTGCAGCCCGAAAAGCTTGGCCACCCAGGCAAACAGCCCGTTCACCGGGTTCATGAACATGTTCTTCCACACAAGTGCGGCGACCGTCGGCATGATCAGGAACGGCGCGATCACCAGGATGCGCACGATCCCCTGCCCGAACATCGGCTGGTCCAGCAGTAGCGCCAGCGCGATGCCGCCGACGACGGTGATGAACAGCACGCCGAGCACGATCGCAAGCGTGTTGAACAGCGCCTGGAAGAAGGCGGGATCGGTGAGGAAGTAGCTGTAGTTGGAGAAGCCCGCGAACTCCTCCATTCCCGGCATCAGCAGATTGTAGCGCAGGAACGAGAAGTAGATCGTCATGGCCAAGGGAACGATCATCCAGGCCAGAAGCAGAAGCACCGAGGGCGCGATCATCAGACGCGCGGCGGAGCGGGTGTGCAAGGTCGCCATGGCGTCCCCCCAAATGACGGAATTCAACGCTGTTTCGAGATCGGGTCGGGCCGGCGCACGTCACGGCGCGGGCCCTCACCTCAGGGAGATTACCGGGGCGCCAGCCATTTGCGGCCGGCACCCCGGGCCCTTGGGAGCCTTACTTGATGTAACCGGCCTTGGTCATTTCGCGCTCGGTCAGCTTCTGGGCGCTGGCCAGCGCATCGTCGACGCTCATCTGGCCGGCAAGTGCTGCCGAGAACTGTTGGCCTACCGCCGTGCCGAGACCTTGGAATTCAGGGATCGCCACGAACTGCACGCCGACATAGGGCACCGGCTTGACCGACGGGTTTTTCGGGTCGGCGGCATTGATCGAGTCAAGCGTCATCTTCGCGAACGGCGCCGCCTTCTGGTATTCGGGGTTGGCGTAGAGCGAGGTGCGCGTGCCCGGAGGAACGTTGGCCCAGCCTTCCTTGTCCGCCACCAGCTTCAGATAGTCCTTGCCGGTTGCCCAGGCGATGAACTTCTCGGCCGCCGCCACCTTCTGCGAACCGGCGGGGATGGCGAGGTTCCAGGCCCAGAGCCAGTTGCCGCGCTTGCCGAGACCGGTGTCGGGCGCAAGCGCAAAACCGACCTTGTCTGCAACCGTCGATTCCTTCGGATTGGTCACGAACGAGGCTGCAACCGTCGCGTCGATCCACATGCCGCACTTGCCGGTCTGGAACAGCGACAGGTTTTCGTTGAAGCCGTTCGAGGAGGCCCCGGGCGGTCCGGCGTCGTTCATCAGCTTGACGTAGAAGTCGAGCGCGTTCTTCCATTCCGGCTGGTCGAACTGCGGCTTCCAGTTCTCGTCGAACCAGCGGGCGCCGAAGGCGTTGGCGGTGGCGGTCAGGAAGGCCATGTTCTCGCCCCACCCGGCCTTGCCGCGCAGGCAGATGCCGTAGACTTCGGCGTTCTTGTCGGTGATCTTTCGCGCCGCGTCGGCGATGAAGTCCCAGGTCGGCGCGTCGGGCATGGTCAGCCCCGCCTTCTCGAACAGGTCCTTGCGGTACATCACCATCGAGCTTTCGCCGTAGAAGGGCGCTGCATAGAGCTTGTCATCAATGGTCAGGCCGGAGCGGATCGCCGGCAAGAGGTCGTCGACGTCGTAGCCGGCGCCGAGATTGTCGAGCGGCAGCAGCCAGCCCTGCTTGGCCCAGATCGGCACTTCATAGGTGCCGATGGTCATGATGTCGTACTGCCCGCCCTTGGTGGCGATATCCGTCGTCACGCGCTGGCGCAGCACGTTTTCCTCGAGCGTCACCCACTCGAGCGTAATGTCCGGGTTCTTGGACGTGAAATCATCCGTCAGCTTCTGCATCCGGATCATGTCGCCGTTGTTCACGGTCGCAATGGTCAGCGTTTCTGCTTGGGCCAGACCTGACAATGCGACTGCCGAGCATGTGCCCAGCAGGAAAGTTCTCAAATTCATCGACTTCCTCCCAGAAGAAATGAGCATTTGCCTCGCTCATGGGCAATTACTCACTTCTTGCGGAAAAATGTCAATCCGCTTTCGTTGCTGCGCTGCAACGGAAACGGTACGGAACTGTTTTGATTGCGGATTTTTTATCAGCAGGCGTTCATATGAACGCGCAAAGGCCGGCGCATGGCCGGCCTTTGCGAGGTGCATTTATTGCGATCAGGCGTTGAGCAGGTAGGCGGCAGTCGCCTCATCGGTGATGATGCCGTTGATCACCCGGCCCTTGAGCGCAGCCCTGAGCGCCTCGTGTTTGCGCCGCCCCTTGGCAAGCCCGATCACCGACGTGGTGTCGCGCGACGGCAGGGGCACCGAGGCGACGCGATCGTTGAAACTGCCGGCAAGCAGCGCGCCGTCATGGTCGAACATCCAGCCGCAGATTTCGCCTGCCGCACCCGATCTGGTGAGTTGCCCCATTTCGTCCTGCGACAGAAACCCATCCTGGCAGAGCGGCGCGTCCGCGCCGAGCTCGCCGACGCCGACGAAGGCGACATTGGCTTCGGCTCCGAGTTTCAGCGCCACCTGGACGAGGCTCTGGCTGTGCAGCACCGCGCGCTCTTCCGGCGAGGCGGCAAGCACCGGCAGCGGCATCGGGAAATGCCGCGCCTTGACCGCATCGGCCATGCTGAAGATGACGTTGTAATAGGCGGCCGAGCCGTCGAGGCCGATATTGCCGGTCAGCGATACGATCCGGTGCTGCGGACATTCCATCGCCGGCAGCTGGTCGATCGCCGCCTTCAGCGTGCGGCCCGTGCCAATCGCCAGCACCTGGGGCTCGGGCAATTTAAGCCAGCGCTCGATTTCGGCAGCACCGGCCTCGGCGATGCCGACCGTTGTCGAACTCGACCCCGGGTCGCTCGGAACCACGTCCACATGTTTCAGTTCGTACTTGTCTCGAAGTCTTTCGGCTGCCTCCAGGCACGCGGCGATCGGATGATCGAGCCTGACCTTGATCAGGCGCTCGGCCATGGCGAGCGATACCAGCCGCTGGGCCGATTGCCGCGAGATGCCCATGACCGTGGCGATCTCGTCCTGCGTGCGCCCGGCGACATAGTAAAGCCAGCCCGCGCGGGCAGCGTCATCAAGCCTGTTGTTCGCCTCGGCCCTGCGCGCCATGCCACTTCTCCGTTCCCCGGTGATTTCAGTATTTTCCGGTCGAATCAGCCCGAAAACACGGCAATCGCCTCCCCTGGAGCCAGATCGGGATGTCGGCGGAAAACCGCACATGCCCTTCCTCGTCCCGCTGCAATTTGCTGCCACTATTTGCCCTGCCCTGTCAAACTCCGGTCAAGAACAAGCACTTGGCAACGGCGCCGCAAAGCCCCGGTTCACAAGGCTTTCCGGTCTTTTCGGCGTCAAATTTTTACCGTTTGATAAAAAAATAAAGCGTGTTACCGTTCCATCATCCTGAGAAAACATTGGGAGCCAAGAATGGGAACGACGCAATCTGGGATCCTCGGCGGCCGCCTGCCGCTCGCGGACTACGAAACCAATTTCTCCGACCTTCATCCAGCGCTCGACAGGCACGAGGCGTTGGTCGCCTCCGACCGCTGTTACTTCTGTCACGACGCGCCGTGCATGACGGCCTGTCCCACCTCCATCGATATCCCGCTGTTCATTCGGCAGATATCGACGGGCAATCCGATCGGCTCGGCCAAGACGATCTTCGACCAGAACATTCTGGGCGGCATGTGCGCCCGCGTCTGTCCCACCGAAACGCTCTGCGAGCAGGCCTGTGTGCGCAACACGGCCGAGGAGCGTCCGGTCGAAATCGGCCGCCTGCAGCGCTACGCGACCGACATTGCGATGAAGGAGAACAAGCAGTTCTACACCCGCGCAGCCTCATCCGGCCGAAGGGTTGCCGTTGTCGGCGCCGGCCCGGCCGGGCTTGCCTGCGCCCATCGCCTTGCGGTCAAGGGTCACGAGGTCGTCATCTATGACGCCCGGGAAAAATCCGGCGGCCTCAACGAATATGGCATCGCCGCCTATAAGTCCGTCGACGATTTCGCCCAGAGCGAGGTCGACTACGTGCTGTCGATCGGCGGCATCGAGGTGCGCAACGGCCAGGCGCTCGGCCGCGATTTCTCGCTTTCCGATCTCGCCGAACAGTATGACGCCGTCTTCCTCGGCCTCGGTCTTGCCGGCGTCAACGCGCTGCGCATCGAGGGCGAAAACGCCGAAGGCGTCGACGACGCCGTCGACTTCATCTCAGCCCTTCGCCAGTCGAAGACCAAGGCCGACATCGCCGTCGGTCGCCGGGTCGTCGTACTCGGCGGCGGCATGACCGCCATCGACGCCGCCGTCCAGGCCAAGCTGCTGGGCGCGGAGGAAGTGACGATCTGCTACCGTCGCGGCAAGGAGCACATGAACGCATCGGAGTTCGAGCAGGATCTGGCCGCCTCCAAGGGCGTCACCATCCGCCACTGGCTGCAGCCCAAGCGCATTGCGCTGAAGGATGACAAGGTCGCTGGCATCGAGCTCGAATACACCACGCTCGTCGATGGAAAGCTGACCACGACAGGGGAAACGGGTATCATTGCCGCCGACCAGATCTTCAAGGCGATCGGCCAGACCTTCGAGGCATCGGGCCTCGGCTCGCTGGCGTTCGAAGGGGGCCGCATCGTCATTGATGCCGAAGGCAAGACGTCGCTCCCGAATGTCTGGGCCGGTGGCGACTGCGTCGTCGGTGGCGAGGACCTGACGGTATCTGCCGTCGCCAATGGGCGCGATGCCGCCGAAGCGATCAACCGGGCTTTCGCCGCGGCCATGCCGCGCGCGAGCGCCGTTGCATAACGGATCGGGAGGATTGAACAATGGCTGATCTACGCAACAATTTTGTCGGCATCAAATCCCCGAATCCGTTCTGGCTGGCCTCTGCGCCACCAACGGACAAGGCCTATAACGTCGAGCGCGCCTTCAAGGCGGGCTGGGGCGGCGTCGTCTGGAAGACGCTCGGCGAGGAAGGTCCGCCCGTCGTCAACGTCAACGGCCCGCGCTACGGCGCGATCTGGGGCGCCGACCGAAGGCTGCTCGGCCTCAACAACATCGAGCTCATCACCGACCGCGACCTCTATGTGAACCTGCGGGAAATGAAGCAGGTCAAGATGAATTGGCCGGACCGGGCGCTGATCGCCTCGATCATGGTGCCCTGCGAGGAGGAAGCCTGGAAGGCGATCCTGCCGCTGGTGGAAGAGACCAATGCCGACGGCATCGAGCTCAACTTCGGCTGTCCGCACGGCATGTCCGAGCGCGGCATGGGTGCCGCGGTCGGCCAGGTGCCGGAATATATCGAGATGGTCGTTCGCTGGTGCAAGCAGTACACGCGCATGCCCGTCATCACCAAGCTGACGCCCAACATCACCGACGTGCGCAAGCCGGCGCGCGCCGCCAAGGCCGGCGGCACCGATGCCGTGTCGCTGATCAACACGATCAATTCGATCGTATCGGTCGATCTCGACAACTTCGCCCCCAACCCGACGGTCGGCGGCAAGGGCACCCATGGCGGCTATTGCGGCCCGGCGGTCAAGCCGATCGCGCTCAACATGGTCGCCGAGATCGCCCGCGATCCCGAAACCTACGGCCTGCCGATTTCCGGCATCGGCGGCGTCACCACCTGGCGCGACGCGGCCGAGTTCCTGGTGCTCGGCGCCGGCAACGTGCAGGTCTGCACCGCGGCCATGACCTACGGCTTCAAGATCGTCCAGGAAATGATCTCGGGCCTCTCCGACTGGATGGATGCCAAGGGTCACCGCAACCTCGATGACATCACCGGCCGCGCCGTGCCGAATGTCACCGACTGGCAGTACCTCAACCTCAACTACATCGCCAAGGCCAAGATCGATCAGGATTCCTGCATCAAATGCGGCCGCTGTCACATCGCCTGCGAGGACACCTCGCATCAGGCGATCACCCAGTTCGTCAATGGCGTGCGCCATTTCGAGGTGATGGAAGACGAATGCGTCGGCTGCAATCTCTGCGTCAACGTCTGTCCCGTCGAAAACTGCATCACCATGGAAGAGCTGCCGGCAGGCGTGATGGATCAGCGCACCGGCAAGCCGGTCGATCCGAACTATGCCAACTGGACGACGCATCCGAACAACCCGATGGCCCGTCAGGCCGCGGAATAGGGAAACGGATCACAAGATCCGCAGCCAGTTGCTGCGAACAGCTTTGGCTCTAAAAGACGCCGCCGGGTTTTCGATCCGGCGGCGTCTTTGTTCAAAGCCCCTCAGACCTCGATGACCACCTTGCCGAAGGCGCCGCGGTCGAGATGGGCCAGCGCCGCGCTGAGCTCCCCGAACGGGTAACGCGCATCGACCACGGGCTTCAGGCCGGTCCGGTCGACGGCCGCCACCAGATCCTCCAGTGCCCGGCGATGACCGACGCCAATGCCCTGAATGACCGGCGACTTCAAAAGCACCGGCGTCACCGGTGCCGAAATCTCCGCCCCCTCGAAAACGCCGATCACCGAGATCCGCCCCTGCACCGCCACCGCCTGCAAGGACCGACCGAGATTGGCGCCACCGGCAAGCTCGAGAATATGGTCGGCGCCGCGGTCAGCGGTGATCTCGAGCACACGCTCCACCCAGTCTTCGTTGGCGCGGTCGATACCATGGTCGGCGCCAAGTTCCAGCGCACGAGCGAGCTTGTCCCGGCTCGACGACGTGACAATGACTTCGGCGCCATGCGCCTTGGCGATCTGCAATCCGAACAGCGAGACACCACCCGTCCCCTGCACCACGACGCGGTCGCCGGCCTTCGGCCGCCCCTTCTCCACAAGGGCGTACCAGGCGGTCACGCCGGCGCACGGCAAGGTGCTGGCCTCCCCGTCGTCGACGCTCTCAGGCGCATGCACGAACCAGCCTTCCGGGAACGAGACATATTCCGAGGCGACGCCGGGGTTGAGACCGCCGAGCGCATAAGACGTCGGGTGACGCGCCGTGCCCGGCTTTTGCCCGTCGATCCAGGTGGGATCGAAGACGGAGATCACGCGATCCCCAGGCTGAAAGCGCGACACGCCACTGCCAACTGCTTCGACCACGCCGGCCATGTCGGATCCCGGCACGAAGGGGAAGGCGATCGGCATGCCCATACCGTTTTCGAGCACCAGCTTGTCGCGGAAATTGAGCGATATGGCGGTGGTGCGCACCAGCACGTCGCCCGGCCCCGCCTCCGGGATGGCCCGTTCCGTGAGCTTGAGGTTCTGAGCCCCAAGCGCATCGATCGTCCACTGTTTCATCAGTCCTGCCATGGTCTTGCCTTTCACCGTATCGAGTTGATGCACAAACCATAGCGTTGAATTTATCTCTCCAGTTGCGATATGATTTCGCCATATTGGTTCCTTGAAGGATACAAACATGAACGACCTGAACGGCGTCTCGGTGTTCGTGGAGGCAGCGGATGCGGGTGGATTTTCGGCAGCTGCCGAGCGCCTCAACCTGTCGCGCTCGGCGGTCGGCAAGACCGTCGCCAAGCTGGAACAAAGACTGGGCGTTCGCCTGTTTCACCGCACCACTCGTACCCAGAGCCTGACCGAAGAAGGCCTGCTGTTCTATGAGAACTGCCTGAGGGCGCTCAGCGAAATCCGGGCCGGCGAGGCCCTGCTGGAATCAGGCAAGCGCGAGATACAGGGGCGCCTGCGGCTGTCGATGCCGGTGCATTTCGGCCGGCTATGCGTCATGCCGCTGTTGTCGGAATTGCTCGGCCAACATCCACGCCTGGAGTTCGATCTCAACTTCAGCGATCGCAATGTCGACCTGGTCGAGGATGGTTTCGATCTCGCCATCCGCACCGGCCCGCTTCGGGGCGACCCGGACCTCATGGCGCGCAAGATCGCCGACCAGCGCATGACCGTCTGTGCTTCACCGGCCTACATCGCGGCGAATGGAGAGCCGAAGACCATCGACGACCTCTTGGCACACCAGGCCATTCTCTATCGGCGCAGCGGTCAACCGCTCGCCTGGACGTTCCCGGTCAAATCGGGCCAGACCCGGACCGTGACGCCGCCGGCGCGGTTGCGGCTCGACGATCTGACGTCGATCGCCGACGCGGCGGCCGACGGTTTCGGCATCGCCTGGCTGCCCTGCTGGCTGGTGAACGAGCGCATCGCCTGCGGTTCGCTCGTGCGCGTGCTTTCCGAAGCGCCGGCGCTGTCCTACGGCACCTACGTCGTCTGGCCGAAGACCCAGTACATGCCGTCGAAACTGCGGTTGCTCATCGACACGCTTGCGGCGCGTCTGCCAGCCATGATGGAATGAGCGTGGTTGCCAGCGCGGCCACCGATGGAATGAACCCGCTCCGGCAGGTAAACCCGCCCGGATAGCGCCGGCAACCGATGACGCGCAAGACACGAAAACGAAACAGATTGTGTAGAAATGGTAAGTTGTCGGCGTATGCGATCTGGATAATAAAGGGGAAATAACCGAAGCCGGTGTTTCGCCGGCAGAGCTGGGCTCGCTATTTGACGATCATTTCCGCCAATAGACGCAAGCGCATACACCTCGTTTCCGGGGCAGTGCTTGGTACGTTCATCCTTGCCCATTTTCTCAATCATTCGCTCGGCCTGATTTCCATCGACGCGATGGAAGCTGGCCGCAAGGTATTCAGCGCCGTCTGGCACAGCGTGCCCGGCACGATCCTGCTCTATGGCGCGCTGCTCGCCCATTTCATCATGGCGCTCGACAGCATCTACCGCCGCCAGACCCTGCGCATGCCGATGCGCGAAGCGCTTAAGATCGTCTTCGGCCTCAGCCTGCCGTTCCTCCTGATCGGTCACGTGACCGCGACGCGGGTCGAGCCGCTCTTGACCGGCGTGGAAGCCGACTATCCCGGCATGCTGCGCGCACTCTGGTCGAGCTGGACCAATACCACCCGCCAGTCGCTCGCCCTGCTGCTCGCCTGGAGCCACGGCTGCCTCGGCGCCTGGTTCTGGATGCGCGGACGGACCTGGTTTCCGCGCTACGAAATCCTGCTTTATACGATCGCGATCCTCGTGCCGATCTTCGCGCTTCTCGGCTTCTTCAATGGAGCCCGCTCGCTGGAGCGAGACTATGAAGAGCATGGCGGTTATGGCGACAGGGCCGAAATCAGGCCGGTCTACGACATCGACCTGCTCGAACACATCCGGCTCGGTCTCTATCTTGGCTTTGCAGGCCTGATCGGCGGCACTTTTCTCTTGCGCGTCGTGCCCAAGGGCGGGCGCATTCGCGTGCGTTATCCAGATGGCAGGATCGCCACCGTCAATCTCGGCTTCAGCGTGCTGGAGGCGAGCCGCGCCGCCGGCATTCCGCACGTCTCGGTCTGCGGCGGTCGTGGGCGCTGCTCCACCTGCCGCGTGCGCGTGATCCAGGGCCTCGAAGGAAATCCGGGCCCCGAGGACGCCGAGCGCGCGACCCTGACGCGGATCGGCGCGCCCGACAACGTCCGCCTGGCCTGCCAGTTCCGCCCGGTTCACAACGTCACCGTCGTGCCCATCCTCGATACCGACAGCATCGGCATCAAGAAGCAACTGGTGCGTCAGGATGGCGAAGGCCGCGAACGGCGCATCGCCGTACTCTTCTGCGACCTGCGCGGCTTTACCAGCATCGCGGAGCACAAGCTGCCGTTCGACACCGTCTTTCTACTCAACCGCTATTTCGAGATGGTCGGCGAGGCCGTCGAGGATTCCGGCGGCGTCATCGACAAGTTCATCGGCGACGGGGCGTTGGCGATCTTCGGGCTGAAGAACTCCTTCACCGAGGCCTGCCAGCAATCGCTGGCGGCCGCTGTTCGCATCTCCAGGGGTATCGATGCCCTCAACCAGACCTTCGAGGGCGAACTCGACGAGCCGCTCCGGATCGCGATCGGCATGCATGCGGGGCCTGCCATCATCGGCGAGATCGGCTACGGCCAGGCAACGTCGCTGACCGCCGTCGGCGACACCATCAACACGGCAAGCCGGCTGGAGGGCCTTGCCAAGGAGCATGACGCCCAGCTTGCCGTCTCCGCTGAACTGGTCAACCGCGCAGGCGTCGTCATGGACGCCCACAAGCGGCTCGACATCAGCCTTCGCGGGCGCCAGGCGACACTTGAAACCTGGATCGTCGGAAATGCCGGCGATCTTGAGAAGGCCTTGCAACCGTCACCGGCTCCGGCTTAGGTGCGCATGCGCGCGCGCCATCTGCATCGGATCCGGACATCAGCATGAAACAGGACGTCTCGCCGAAAACGGCGCACCAGAGCCACGCCAAGGGCGTCGAAAAGCTCAAGGCGCATCTGGCGATGCTGACCTTTTCGGCGCTGATTGCCGGCTCCTTCTCCTTCGGCGGCCTGGCGGCGCAGCACATGGGCGCCGGCCCGCTGACGCTCTGGCGCTATCTCCTCACAGTCCTGGTGCTGGGCGCGCTCACCTTCGGTTATGCGCGGGTGCCGTTTCAGATCCCCAGGCAATTGTGGCGCTTCCTCATCCTCGGCGGGCTGATCGCCGTCTACATGCTGACGATGTTCAAGGCGCTGGAGTTCACCGATCCGGTATCGACCGGCGCCGTGTTCACGCTGATGCCGCTGCTCAGCGCCGGCTTTGCCTTCCTGCTGCTCGGTCAGCACACGCGGCCGGGCGTGCTTGCGGGCCTGATCATCGCCGCGCTCGGCGCCGTCTGGGTAATCTTTCGCGCCGATGTCCAGGCAATCATTGCCTTCGACATCGGCCAGGGCGAACTCATCTTTTTCGTCGGCGTCATCTGCCACGCGATCTATGTGCCGCTGATCCGCAAGTTCGACCGCAAGGAAAACCCTTTTGCCTTCGGGTTCTGGGTCGCCGCCTGCACCGTGCCGTGGCTGCTCGTGCCCGGCGCCGTCGGCCTTGCCACCACCGATTTTTCCAGCCTGCCGGCCATCGTCTGGATCGCCGTCGTTTACCTCGCGGTCGTGACGACCGCGATCACCTTCCTCTTGCTGCAGTTTGCCTCGATGCGGCTGCCATCGTCGAAGGTGCTGGGCTACGGCTATCTGACGCCGAGCTTCATCATTCTGCTTGAGGGCATTCTCGGCCATGGCTGGGTCAGCCTGCCGGTTCTCGCCGGCGCGCTCACGACGGCCTGCGGGTTGGCGCTGATGGCGCTACTGCCGGATTGAAAGCCGGCGTCTAGGACGCCGGCTGCTCGCTCACCTGCAGGCCGTCGACGAACAGACGCTCCAGGAAGCGAGCCGCATCCTCGAACCGTCCGTCGCCGGAATTGCCCTGCCCCAGCACCGCACGCACCTGCACGTCGAAGTCGGCATAATGCTGCGTCGTCGACCAGATCGCAAAGATCAGATGGTAGGGATCGCACTTGGCGATCTTGCCGGCCTTGGCCCAGGCACGGATGACCTCCGCCTTCTCGTCGACCAGTTCCTTCAGGGGTCCCTTGAGTTCGTCCTCGATATGCGGCGCGCCCTGCAACACTTCGTTGGCGAACAGTCGGCTTTCGCGCGGGAAATCGCGCGCCATCTCCAGCTTGCGACGGATATAGCTGCGGATCTCCGAGACCGGGTTCCCCTCGGCGTCGAAGGCGCGCAACGGATCGAGCCAGGTGTCGAGCACGCGGTCGATCAGCGCCCGGTGCATCGTTTCCTTGGTGCGGAAATAATAAAGTAGGTTCGGCTTCGACATGCCGGCGACATCGGCGATCTGGTCGACGGTCGCACCGCGAAAGCCGTGCGCCGAGAAAACCTCCAGCGCCGCCTCCAAAATGCGCTCTTCCTTCTCCCCCTGGATGCGTGTTCGCCTCTGGGTTCTGGCCGCTCTCGGAAGTACCATTTCGCCCCCTGCCGGTGCCCCGCACGGTGATCCGCTAAGGCCGTCTCTGCCCAAATTTCGGCGCCGCCATCTTTTCGGGCAACAACTTCGTTTTTTTGTTTTTCCGGCTTGAGTGCCGCAACGGAAGTTGTAATGTTTACCAACCGGTCAAATTATCAGCCAGTTCGCCAGCAAAGGCAACGACTGATCGAAGGGCACCAGAAAAAACCAAGCCTGGATTTGACCAAGGGAACATGAGGGGCATGCACCGCCTGAGGTGCCGCCTCAAAAGAATGAGGAGACCGCCGTGGCAGCACCTGGCGAGAACATGCGCGTCAATGCCGACCGCCTGTGGGATACGTTAATGGACATGGCCAAGATCGGCCCGGGTATCGCTGGCGGCAACAACCGCCAGACGCTGACGGACGAGGATGGCGAAGGCCGCAAGCTCTTCCAGTCCTGGTGCGATGAAGCGGGGCTCACAATGGGCGTCGACACCATGGGCAACATGTTCTTCACCCGCCCCGGCACCGACCCGGATGCGCTTCCCGTTTATGTCGGCTCCCACCTCGACACGCAGCCGACCGGCGGCAAGTTCGACGGCGTGCTCGGCGTCCTCGCCGGCCTTGAGGTCGTTCGCTCCATGAACGATCTCGGCATCAGGACCAAGCACCCGATCGTCGTCACCAACTGGACCAACGAGGAAGGCGCGCGCTTTGCGCCTGCCATGCTCGCCTCCGGCGTCTTTGCCGGCGTGCACAGCCAGGACTTTGCCTATGGCCGCAAGGACCCGGAAGGCAAGACCTTCGGCGATGAACTGAAGCGCATCGGCTGGGTCGGCGACGAAGAGGTCGGCGCCCGCAAGATGCACGCCTATTTCGAGTACCACATCGAACAGGGGCCGATCCTCGAGGCCGAAAACAAGGACATCGGCGTCGTCACCCACTGTCAGGGCCTTTGGTGGCTGGAATTCACGCTGACCGGGCGTGAGGCGCATACCGGCTCGACGCCGATGAACATGCGCGTCAATGCCGGCCTTGCCATGTCGCGCATCATAGAGATGGTTCAGGGCGTGGCGATGGAAAACCAGCCGGGCGCCGTCGGCGGCGTCGGCCAGGTGGTGTTCTCGCCCAATTCACGCAACGTGCTGCCGGGCAAAGTCGTCTTCACCGTCGACATCCGCTCGCCCGACAAGGCCAAGCTTGACCGGATGCGCGCCAAAATAGAGGCAGAGGCGCCGAAGATTGCCGATGCGCTCGGTGTCGGCTGTTCCGTCGAGGCCATCGGCCATTTCGAGCCGGTGACCTTCGACCCTAAGCTCGTCACCGCCGTGCGCAATGCCGCCGAAAGGCTCGGATACAGCCACATGAATTTGATCTCCGGCGCCGGACACGACGCCTGCTGGGCTGCCAAGGTCGCGCCGGCAACGATGATCATGTGCCCCTGCGTCGGTGGCCTCAGCCACAACGAGGCGGAGGATATCTCCAGGGAGTGGGCAGGCGCCGGTGCCGACGTCCTCTTCCACGCCGTCGTCGAAACGGCCGAAATCGTCGAATGAGTTTGCGGGCGGGACGAAAGTTCCGCCCTTTTTCGTGGCGGCCGCATGGCCACCGGAAGCACAATTGCGAGGATGAAAATCAATGAGCACTGTCATCAAGGGTGGAACCATCGTCACGGCCGACCTGACCTACAAGGCGGATGTGAAGATCGAAGGCGGCAGGATCGTCGAGATCGGGCCGAACCTTCAGGGCGACGAGACGCTCGACGCCGACGGCTGTTTCGTCATACCCGGCGGCATCGACCCGCACACCCACCTCGAAATGCCGTTCATGGGCACTTATTCCTCGGATGATTTCGAAAGCGGCACACGGGCGGCGCTTGCCGGCGGCACCACCATGGTCGTGGATTTCGCCCTGCCCTCGCCCAACCAGTCGCTGCTCGAAGCGCTCACCATGTGGGACAACAAGTCGACCCGCGCCAACTGCGACTATTCCTTCCACATGGCGATCACCTGGTGGGGCGAAAAGGTCTTCAACGAGATGGAGACCATCGTCAAGGACAGGGGCATCAACACCTTCAAGCATTTCATGGCCTACAAGGGCGCCCTGATGGTGGATGACGACGAGATGTTCTCGTCCTTCCAGCGCTGCGCGGCACTTGGCGCGCTGCCACTCGTGCATGCGGAAAACGGCGACGTCGTCGCGCAATTGCAGGCAAAGCTGCTGGCCGAAGGCAACAACGGCCCGGAAGCGCACGCCTATTCGCGCCCCGCCGAAGTCGAAGGCGAGGCAACCAACCGCGCCATCATGATTGCCGACATGGCCGGCAGCCCTGTCTACATCGTCCACACCTCCTGCGAACAGGCGCATGAAGCGATCCGCCGAGCCCGTTCGAAGGGCATGCGCGTCTTCGGCGAGCCGCTGATCCAGCACCTGACGCTCGACGAGACCGAGTATTTCAACAAGGACTGGGACCATGCCGCCCGCCGCGTGATGTCGCCGCCGTTCCGCAACAAGCTGCATCAGGATAGTCTCTGGGCCGGCCTTGCTTCCGGTTCGCTGCAGGTGGTGGCGACCGACCACTGCGCCTTTACCTCCGAACAGAAGCGCTTTGGCGTCGGTGACTTCACCAAGATCCCCAACGGCACCGGCGGACTTGAAGACCGCATGCCGATGCTGTGGACCCACGGCGTCAACACCGGCCGCATCACCATGAACGAATTCGTGGCCGTCACCTCCACCAACATCGCCAAGATCCTCAACATCTACCCGAAGAAGGGTGCAGTGCTCGTCGGCGCCGATGCCGATCTCGTGGTCTGGGATCCGAAGCGCTCAAAGACGATCTCGGCCAAGAGCCAGCAGTCGGCGATCGACTACAACGTCTTCGAGGGCAAGGAGGTCAAGGGTCTGCCGCGCTACACGCTGACCCGCGGCGTCGTCGCCATAGAGGAAAGCACGATCAAGACGCGCGAGGGCCACGGCGAGTTCGTGCGCCGCGATCCGTTCCCGGCCGTCAGCGCGGCACTCACCACCTGGAAGGAAGTCACCGCGCCCCGCGCCGTCCAGCGCAGCGGCATCCCGGCGACCGGGGTGTGAGATTGGTGTATCGCGGCCTGCACGTCTTCACACCACTCTGTCCCACCGGACATGTTCCGCCGAACCGGCGGGACGCTTCGGTGCGGCGGCAAACCGCGTCAGGCCGGCACGAGCGCATCGAGCTCGGGCAAAAGCACGACGCTTTCCTGCTCGTTCGGATCCGTGCGGGCGATGACCGCCGAACAGGGCGCGTCCGAGAGGTTGGCCGGCAGATGCGGAACGCCGGCCGGAATGTAGAACATTTCGCCGGCCCGGACGACGACATGCTCCTCGAGCCTGTCGCCGAACCAGGTGTGCGCTTCTCCCGACAGCACATAGATCGCCGTCTCGTGGCTCTCATGCAGATGCGCCTTCGCACGCCCGCCGGGCGGGATCGTCAACAGGTGCATGCAGATGCCGGTCGCTCCGACCGTCTCCGCCGCGATGCCCTCGAAATAGCTGAGCCCCTGCTTTCCGGCATATCCGCTGCCGGGGCGAACCACGCGACAGCCAGGATTGGATGATCGAGACATGACTGTTCTCCAGAATTCCCTGAAAAACCAGCAGCAAACGGCTCCGCTTCCAAATCCGCGATTGCATGTTGCCGGTCCGGATAGCAGTCTGACACAGCCAAGCCAGAATGAGTATTCGCCGATGACGTCCAATACCGCATCCGTGGTTTCGGCCCGGGACCTCTGCCTGACCTTCGAGACCACCGATGGCCCGGTTAACGCCCTGACCGGCGTCAATCTCGACGTGGCCAAGGGGGATTTCGTCTCCTTCATCGGCCCCTCCGGCTGCGGCAAGACCACGTTCCTGCGCGTGATCGCCGACCTCGAAAAGGCAACCGCCGGCATCATCACCGTCAACGGCATGACGCCCGAGGAAGCGCGAAAGCAGCGCGCCTACGGCTACGTGTTTCAGGCGGCCGCCCTTTATCCCTGGCGGACCATCGAAAACAACATCGCCCTGCCGCTGGAAATCATGGGCTACTCCAAGGCGGAGAGACAAGCACGCATCGACCGCACGCTCGATCTGGTCAACCTCACGGGTTTCGGCAAGAAATATCCCTGGCAGCTTTCGGGCGGGATGCAGCAACGCGCCTCGATCGCCCGCGCGCTCGCCTTCGATGCCGATCTCCTCTTGATGGACGAGCCATTCGGCGCGCTCGACGAGATCGTTCGCGACCACCTGAACGAGCAGCTTCTGAAACTCTGGGCCCGCACGAACAAGACCATCTGTTTCGTGACACACTCGATCCCCGAGGCCGTCTATCTCTCCACCAAGATCGTGGTGATGAGCCCCCGCCCCGGCCGCGTCACCGACGTGATCGAATCGCCCCTGCCGCGCGAGCGTCCGCTCGGCATCCGCGAAACGCCAGAGTTTCTCGAGATCGCCCATCGCGTCCGCGAGGGCCTGCGCGCAGGTCACAGCTATGAGGAATAGCGCGGCGCCTTCGACGATCTGCCGTGCTGCAACGCGAGGCGACATGAGCGCCTGCGCCGACATACTCAACCGATGGATCGATGCGACGCCCTGGATGCCGCGCATCCACGATCATGCCGACGTCGAGCGATATTATGTCGAGACAGTCTTTCCGGAGCGCACCGTGATCGTCGCCGAGCGGGACGACCGGGTCGCCGGCTTCATGGCGCTCTCCAGCGATCACTTCGTCACGGCGCTGTACATCGATACGCCTGATCGCGGCACGGGCGTCGGCAGCGACCTCATCGAGACGGCCAAGGCGCTGTCGCCGCAGGAACTGAACCTCTGGACCTTCGAGGCAAACGATAAGGCCCAGCGCTTTTACGAGAACCAAGGTTTCTCCGCCGTTCGCCGGACCGATGGCGACAACGAAGAAAGCCTGCCCGACATACTCTACCATTGGCGTGGAGCGGAGGGCCGGCGATGAACCTTGCCTATGTGCTCTGGCTGCTGCTGGCCACCACCATCTTTCTCGGCGGGGCGACGGCCTCGCGCGCCTACGTCTCCAACAGCCATGTCGGCGTGCTGATCCTGGCGCTTGGGCTCTACATGATCGGCAACATCATCATGGTGAAGCTGATGCGCGACGGCGGCCTTGGCCTTGCGATCTCGTTGTCGGCCATCGTGCAACTGGTCCTCGTCAACATCATCGCCTTTGCCGTCTTCGGCGAAAGGCTGAGCCTCACCCAGGCGGCCGGCGTCATGCTCGGCATTGCCGCCATGGGCCTGATGCTGCTGCCCACAAGCGGAAAGGCGTGACGATGCGCGAGGAAAGCTTCCTTCGAGACAAACTCCTGCCCGTCGGCACCGTCGTCGCGCTGCTGATCGTCATCTGGTACGTCGCAGCCGTATTCCTGAATGCGCCGTTCGAGCGCGACACCGCTGCCCGTGCCGGCACCGAGATCGGTTTCTCTGAGATCGTCCACAACACCATGGCGCAGGAGCGGCCCGTGCTGCCGGCGCCGCATCAGGTGATCGCCGAGATCTGGGACACGACCTTCAACAAGCCGATCACCTCGAAACGCAGCCTGGTCTACCACGCCTGGATCACGCTTTCGGCCACGCTTCTCGGCTTCGGCATCGGCGCCGTGCTCGGCATTCTCCTTGCCATCGGCATCGTGCACAACCGCGCCATGGACCGGTCGCTGATGCCCTGGGTGATCGCCAGCCAGACGATCCCGATCCTTGCCGTGGCGCCGATGATCATCGTCGTCCTCAATGCCATCGGCATTTCGGGCCTGCTGCCCAAAGCGCTGATCTCGACCTATCTGTCGTTCTTCCCGGTCGTCGTCGGCATGGTCAAGGGCCTGCGCAGCCCGGAAGTGATCCAGCTCGACCTGATGCACACCTACAACGCCTCCAAGGCGCAGACCTTCTGGAAGCTGCGCTGGCCGTCGTCGATGCCCTATCTCTTCACGTCGCTGAAGGTTGCGGTCGCCATCTCGCTCGTCGGTGCCATCGTCGGTGAACTGCCGACCGGGGCCGTCGCCGGTCTCGGCGCCCGGTTGCTTGCCGGCTCCTACTACGGCCAGACGGTACAGATCTGGTCGGCCCTGTTCATGGCGGCAGCGCTTGCCGCCGTCCTCGTCATGATCGTCGGCTTTGCGCACACCGCCGTCCTGAAGCGCATGGGGGCCAAGCCATGAACCTTCCGATCCTGATGGCCGCCATCGTCTTCTGGCTTGCGGCCTGGGCCTTCAACGAATGGCTGGTACGCCAGCGTTTCGAAAGCGACGCCGCCAATAGCGCGGCGCGCTTCGCAGTGCCGCTCCTCTTCGGCATCACCCTCCTGGTGCTCTGGGAGGGCATCGTACGCGGTTTCTCCGTGCCCTCGGTCCTGCTGCCGGCACCCTCGATGATCTGGCAGCGCCTGATCAGTTCGGTGCCGACGCTCATGGCCGACTTCCGCCAGACCTTCCTGAAGGCGGTGCTGACGGGCTATGCGCTCGGTTGCGGCCTCGGTTTCGTCGTCGCCATTCTCATCGACCGCTCGCCCTTCCTGCAAAAAGGACTGCTGCCGCTCGGCAATTTCGTCTCTGCGCTACCGGTCATCGGCGTCGCGCCGATCATGGTCATGTGGTTCGGGTTCGATTGGCAGTCCAAGGTCGCCGTCGTCGTCATCATGACCTTCTTCCCGATGCTGGTGAACACCATCGCTGGGCTGGCAGCGTCCAGCCACATGGAGCGCGACCTGATGCAGACCTATGCCGCGTCCTGGTGGCAGACGCTGATCAAGCTGCGCCTGCCCGCCGCCTGGCCGTTCATCTTCAACGCGCTGAAAATCAACTCCACCCTGGCGCTGATCGGTGCCATCGTCGCCGAATTCTTCGGGACACCCATTGTCGGCATGGGGTTCCGGATCTCCACGGAAGTGGGCCGCATGAACGTCGACATGGTCTGGGCCGAAATCGCCGTCGCGGCGGTGGCAGGTTCGGCTTTTTATGGGGTGGTGGCGCTCATCGAGCGCGCCGTCACCTTCTGGCATCCCTCCATCCGCGGAGGGCGCGCCTGAAAACGACGCAGTGATCCAAAGAAAATGAAGCAAAAACAAGAGGGAACTGACATGAACAAGAGACTTGCATCGCTTCTCGCCGCAGGCGTCTTTTCGCTTACAGCGTTCCACGCCCAAGCCGCCGACAAGGTGACGCTGCAGCTGAAATGGGTCACGCAGGCCCAGTTCGCCGGCTACTACGTCGCCAAGGACAAGGGCTTCTATGAAGAAGAAGGCCTCGACGTCGACATCAAGCCGGGCGGCCCGGATATCGCTCCGGCCCAGGTGATTGCCGGCGGCGGCGCCGACGTGGTCGTCGACTGGATGCCGTCAGCCCTTGCCACGCGCGAAAAGGGCGTGCCGCTCGTCAATATCGCCCAGCCGTTCAAGAAATCGGGCATGATGCTGACCTGCCTCAAGGAAAGCGGCGTCACCAGCCCGGACAAGTTCAAGGGCCATACGCTCGGCGTCTGGTTCTTCGGCAACGAGTATCCGTTCCTGTCCTGGATGTCGCATCTGAAGATCCCGACCGACGGCGGGCCGGAAGGCGTGACCGTTCTAAAGCAGGGCTTCAACGTCGATCCGCTGATCCAGAAGCAGGCGGCTTGCATCTCGACCATGACCTACAACGAATATTGGCAGGTCATCGACGCGGGCATCAAGCCGGACGATCTCGTCACCTTCCAGTACGAGGACCAGGGCGTGGCGACGCTCGAAGACGGTCTCTACGTACTCGAAGACAAGCTCAAGGACCCGGCCTTCAAGGAAAAGATGGTCAAGTTCGTGCGCGCCTCGATGAAGGGCTGGAAATACGCCGAGCAGAACCCGGATGAAGCGGCCGACATCGTTCTCGAAAACGACTCGACCGGCGCCCAGACCGAAAAGCACCAGAAGCGCATGATGGGCGAAGTCGCCAAGTTGACCGCCGGCTCGAACGGCGCGCTCGACGAAGCCGACTACAAGCGCACCGTGCAGTCGCTGCTTTCGGGCGGGTCCGATCCGGTCATTTCCAAGGAGCCGGCCGGTGCATGGACGCACGAGATCACTGACGCCGCGCTGAAGTAAAACGAAATAAAACGAAACAAACGACAGAAGAGGGTCGTGCGACAGTTGTCGCGCGGCCCTCTTCCGTTTCAAAGGGGGCTGTTCAAGGCCCGCCAGGGTTGCCGCGAATTTCCGGGCGTGGGGGTGGCAATTCGGCGGTAACGGGGTGTTGATGCGCCCGGAATGTCAAGATCGTGTCGAGATTGCAACCAAGACTGCAGAACGACAGAAATATTGAGGAACCATCACTTCACCGCACTTGTAAGCATCTGATGTGAAGATTACATAGGCGCGGATGTTTGTTGGAGGCAAGCACACGGGAGGAGTTCATTTTTCCGATCTGTTTGCCTGCGGGAGCCTCTCCCGTCCGGCCCGCGCTCACGGTCTGATACCGTGTCTGCGGCGCAGGAAAATACCATGGCCGTGCGCCCATGCCTTGCTTCGCCTGGTCCGCGGCAGCAAGCGTCGGCGAGACTGAAAATCGCTTGATTGCATAGGGATCCGGCCCAAAAAGCCGAGATCCAACTTTATGTCGTTTCCGTTGCCAGGATTGTAAAGCCGATGGCTCACAAAGTATTACCTCTTCTCAGCGTTTGCGCTGCGATGATCATTGCTCCCATTTCCAGTGCATTCGCCGAGGAAGCAGCCAAGGCCCAGCCGGCGCAGAACCTGCCCTCGATCATCGTCACCGAGGCGGTCGATCAGCAGATCACCGACCGGGTCGTTGCAACCGGGACGATACAGGCGGTGGAGCAGGTCTATGTGGCGCCGCTGGTCGAGGGACTGTCGATCCGATCGCTCAATGTCGACATCGGCGACAAGGTTGAGGAAGGCAGCGTTCTCGTGGTCCTCAACGACGACGCGTTGCGGCTCGAAAAGAGCCAGCTCGAAGCCTCGCTTGCCAAGGCTGAAGCCGGGCTCGCGCAGCTCAACGCCCAGCTTGTTGAAGCGAAATCCAACTCCGACGAAGCCACGCGCGTCAGCGATCGCAACGCCGAGCTTGCCAAGAACGGCACCGTGTCGACGGCCGAAGCCGATCGCGTCCGCGCGCTTGCGGCGGCCACCCGCGCCCGTGTCCGCTCCGCCGAGCAGGCCGTCGCCGTCTCCAACGCCGATATCAAGGTGGCTCAAGCCCAGATCGACGACATCGACCTTCGGCTCATGCGAACCGAAGTCAAGGCACCGGTGGCCGGCGTGATCTCGGCCAAGAATGCCAAGATCGGCGCGATCGCCAACGGCAGCGGCGAACCGTTGTTCGCGATGATCCGCGATGGCGCCATTGAGATGAAGGCCGACGTCGCCGAAGCCGACATTATCAAGCTTGCTATTGGCCAGCCGGCAACGATCACCCTTGCCGGCGGAAACACCAGGGTCGAGGGCACTATCCGCCTGATCGCACCGACGGTCGATCCCGTTTCACGCCTTGGCACCGTGTTCATCAGCCTCAAGGACACCGCCAAGGCGCGGTCCGGCATGTATGCCAGCGCCATCATCACCGCCGAAGAGAAGAAGGCTATCGTTCTGCCGCAAACGGCGGTGACCATCGAGGATGGCAAGACCATCGTGCGCAAGGTCGATGGTGGCGTGGTGAACATCATCCCGGTGACGACCGGCATCTCCGATGGCAAGTTCGTCGAGGTGGTCGAAGGATTAAAGTCGGGTGAACAGGTCGTGGCCAGGGCCGGCGCCTATGTGCGCGACGGTGACCACATCAATCCCGTCAAATCCGCCCAGCCAGCGACCAACTGACAGGAACCGTGACCATGAATTTTTCAGCCTGGTCCATCCGCAATCCGATCGCTCCGATCCTCGCCTTCTTCGTGCTTCTGGTGCTCGGCTATCAGTCGTTCAACAGCCTGCCGATCACCCGCTTCCCCAACATCGACGTGCCGATCGTCTCGATCAGCGTGGCGCAGAGCGGTGCCTCGCCGGCCGAACTTGAAACCCAGGTCACCAAGGAAATCGAGGACGCGGTCGCCAGCGTCACCGGCGTCGACCATATCCAGTCGACGATCAACGACGGTACATCGACGACCGCCGTGATCTTCCGCATGGAAGTGCCGACGACGCAGGCCGTCCAGGACGTCAAGGACGCCATCGACCGTATCCGCGGCGACCTGCCGACCTCGATCGAGGAGCCGATCGTCTCCAAGGTCGACGTCGAGGGCCAGGCGATCCAGACCTTCTCCGTCTCGGCGCCGGGCATGTCGCTGGAAGAACTCTCCTGGTTCGTCGACGACGTCATCAAGCGCGAAATTCAGGGCAAGAGCGGCATCGGCCGCGTCGACCGCTACGGCGGCGCCGACCGCGAGGTTCGCGTCGAGCTCAACGAAGACAAGCTGAACTCGCTCGGCATCACCGCCGCCGACGTCAACGGCCAGCTTCGCCGCATGAACATGGATCTGGGCTCCGGTCGTGGTCAGGTGGGTGGCAGCGAGCAAGCGATCCGCACGCTCGGCGATGCCCGCAACGTCGACCAGCTCGCCAACACCATGATCTCGGTGCCGAGCGGTCGCTTCGTTCGTCTTTCCGAACTCGGCACCGTCACCGACACCTATGAGGAGCCCCGCTCCTTCTCGCGCTTCAACGGCAATCCCGGCGTGACCTTCGCGGTTTTCCGCGCCAAGGGCGCAAGCGAGGTGAGCGTCGCCGAAACCGTTGCCAAGTCGCTGGAAAAGGTCCGCGCCACGAACCCGGACGTCACCATCGAGATGGTCGACGATTCCGTCTACTTCACCTACGGAAACTATGAAGCCGCCCTGCACACGCTGATGGAAGGCGCATTGCTCGCCGTCATCGTCGTCATGCTGTTCCTGCGCAACTGGCGCGCGACGCTGATATGCGCCGTCGCCCTGCCGCTCTCGGCGATCCCGACCTTCTGGGTCATGGAAATACTCGGCTTCTCGCTCAATCTCGTCAGCTTCCTGGCGCTGACGCTGGCAACGGGCATTCTCGTCGACGACGCGATCGTCGAGATCGAGAACATCGAGCGGCATATCCATATGGGCAAATCGCCCTACAAGGCGGCGATCGAGGCGGCGGACGAAATCGGCCTCGCCGTGATTGCCACCACGTTCACCATCATCGCGGTGTTCATACCGGTGTCGTTCATGCCGGGCATCGTCGGGCAGTACTTCATCCAGTTCGGCCTGACCGTCGCCGTGTCGGTGTTCTTCTCGCTGCTCGTCGCGCGCCTGATTACGCCCGTCATGGCCGCCTATCTGATGCGCCCGTCGAAACTCGATGGCCACCACGCCGAAGACGGCGCTCTGATGCGTCGCTACACGCGTCTGGTTCAAGCGACGACGAAGCGCTGGTACATGCGTTACCTGACGGTGCTCGTCGCGATCGGCGTCACCGTCGCCTCCGTGGCTGCGCTGTTCATGTTCGTGCCTGGTGGCTTCCTGCCCCCTGATGACACGTCACGCGTCAGCCTGTCGGTCGAACTGGCGCCGGACGCCATGCTCGAGGACACGGACCGCACGACCGCGCAGATCTACGACAGGGTCAAGGACCTCGAAGGCGTGGAGAGCGTCTTCGTGCTCGGCGGCGCCTCGCCCAAGGGCGACCTGGAACTGCGCCGCGCCACGGTGACGGTGCTGCTCGAAAAGCGCGATCACTCGCTGGTCAACAAGGTCGTCAACGATGTGCTCGGCCGCCTGCCCGTCATTGGTCAGTACCTGCCGAAGCTTGAGCCGGAAGGCCGCATCATTCCCCAGGCACAGATCGAGAAGGAGATCTTCGCCCGCGTCCGCGACTTGCCGGACGTGCGGGTCATCAAGCTCAACGACCGCGGCGAGCGAGAACTGTCGTTCAATCTGCTTTCGAACAACGAGAAGGACCTGGACAAAGCCGTCGCTGTTCTCGAAGGCAAGCTGCGCAGCGATCCGCTGCTCGCCAATGTCAGCCCCGACGGCGCCCTGCCCCGTCCGGAACTGCAGATCCGGCCGCGCGACGAGCAGATGTCGCGCCTCGGCATCACCACTGCTCAGATTTCGGAAGTCATCCGGGTCGCCACCATCGGCGACATCGACGCGGCCCTGACAAAAATCGCGCTCGATGGCCGGCTCATCCCGATCCGTGTCCAGGTCAACCGCGATTTCCGCACGGATATCGCTGCCATCCGCAGCCTGAAGATCCAGACGGCGTCGGGTTCGACGGTGCCGTTGTCCAGCGTTGCCGACATCAACTACTCCGAAGGCCCGAGTTCGATCAAACGCTACGATCGCAACCGCGTCGTCGCACTTGGCGCGGATCTTCCGATCGGCGTCGCGCTCAACACGGCCTCGGCACGTTTCGAGCAGATTGCCGCCGAAGCAAAGATGCCGAGCACCGTGCAACTGCTCAAGAGCGGCGATGCCGAAGTCGAGGAGGAGATGCAGGTCAGCTTCGTCAACGCGATGCTGCTTGGCCTGATGCTGGTGCTCGTGGTGTTGATCCTGCTGTTTAAGGATGTGATCCAGCCCTTCACCATCCTGTTCTCGCTGCCGCTTGCCATGGGCGGTGTCGCGGCCGGCCTGATCCTGACGCAGAACTCGCTGTCGATGCCAGTTTTGATCGGCATCCTGATGCTGATGGGCATCGTCACGAAGAACGCGATCCTGCTGGTCGATTTCGGCATCGAGATGATGCACCACGGCATGGACCGCACGCAGGCGATGATCGAGGCAGGCCGCAAGCGCGCCCGTCCGATCATCATGACCTCGATCGCCATGTCGGCGGGCATGCTGCCCTCCGCGCTTGGCGTCGGCGAAGGCGGCTCGTTCCGTGCACCGATGGCGATCGCCGTCATTGGCGGCATCATCGTCTCGACGATCCTCAGCCTCGTCGTCGTGCCTTCCTTTTTCCTGATCATGGATGACCTGTCGCGCCTGCTCGCCTGGGCCTTCGGCCGCTTCGTCGGCAAGAAGGATGACGAAAACCTGCCGCTCGACCGCGAAGCCCTGACCGAACGGGTCAACGACCAGAGAAAGTCGATCGAAGGACTGGAAGAGCGCCTCAAGACGATCGAAGACGGCCAGCCGAAAGCCAAGTCCACGGGCAAGGTGATCAACCACCCGGCACTTGCGGCCGAATAGCCTGGACAAATCGCCCGACAACAAGGCCCGCGCTGATAGGCGCGGGCTTTTTTGTGCCGGCTATTTGATCGAGGTCAATTCGCGTTTCAAAAGCACGGCTACCCTGACGCGACTTTGATTTAGGACCGGTGCGATGAAGACCTTGCGATTGAACTCGAGTGACAGAACGGTGCTTTTGGGCTCCCGCTTCTTCGAGAAGCTGTCAGCGGCGGCTTCCAATGCCGTTCTCGAAGGCGCGGTGGTTACCAACCACGAGGAGCACGATGTCCTGTTTCACCAGGACGAAACGGTCGACAGCGTCTTCTGCGTTCTGTCCGGTCTGGTGCGTCTCTACCGCCTCGGCAAGGATGGCCGCGAGGCCGACATCGCCGTTTTCCCCAAAGGCGAACTTTTTGGCGAAAGCGCCATGTTCCTCGGCAACCGCGCGACCGCAAGCGCCCGAGCGATCGGATCCTCGACAATCGCGCGCCTCGACAGCCGCAACTTGCGTAGCCTTGCCGAAACGCATCCCGATATTGCCCAGGCACTGATGGAATTGCTCTGCAGGCACGGCCAGATGGCCGAAGATTGCCTGGCAGAAGACCGTCTGCTGACGGCGCCCCAGCGTGTCGCCAACTACATTCTCGGCCATTGCCCGGACGGGTCGACGACGTTTTCGTTCCGGCTGCCGTTCCAGAAGAATGTGCTGGCGGGCAAGCTCGGGCTAGCGCCAGAAGCGCTCTCGCGCGCTTTCTCGGCGCTGCGCCGCTCCGGCGTCACCGTCAAGGGACGCATGATCGAGATCCACGATCGCAACGCTCTCGAGCGTTTCTAGGCCTTTCCGACTGAAACGGCATCGGGGAAGCGCACCATCTCTCCCTCTTCCGTTCTACGCATCTCGAGACAGACAGCCGCTTCCAACGTCTGCTGGCGTTCGCCTGCGAGACACGCTGAGCGTCACGACCGCTTCAGATCCGGCAGGCCGAAGCGCCCGGCATTGCTCAAAGGCCGCCATGCAGGGTCAGGAAATCGACGATCCGGTTGACGCCCTCACCGCGTTTCATGTCGGTGAAAACGAAAGGCTTATCCGCCCGCATCCGGGTGGCGTCGCGGTTCATGACCTCGAGATCAGCACCGACATAGGGGGCGAGATCCTGCTTGTTGATGACAAGCAGGTCGGACTTGGTGATCCCGGGCCCGCCCTTGCGCGGGATTTCCTCACCCTGGCAGACGGAGATGACATAGATCGTCAGATCGGCGAGGTCGGGGGAGAAGGTGGCCGCCAGATTGTCGCCACCGGATTCGATGAACACGACGTCAAGATCAGGAAAACGACGGTTGAGGTCGGCAATCGCCTGCAGGTTGATCGTCGCGTCTTCGCGGATAGCGGTGTGCGGACAACCGCCGGTCTCGACGCCGACGATGCGGTCGGAAGGCAGTGCCTGCATGCGCACCAGCGCCTCGGCGTCTTCCTTGGTGTAGATGTCGTTGGTGACGACGGCGACAGAGTATTTCTCCCGCATCGCCTTGCAGAGCTTGTCCGTCAGCGCCGTCTTTCCGGAGCCGACGGGGCCGCCGATGCCGATGCGCAGTGGACCATTCTTCGATGTCATGTACGTTCCTTTCGAAGGCGATGCTCAGTGTCCGAGACGGTCCAAACCTGTGCCGCCAATCCTATGCGCAAAGACCTTATTTCGCTTAGACTTTCAGATTTCTCGCGCCATGCTGCACAGCGCTTCTCCTCCGAAAAGCCCTAGGAGCGGAAGAGCCGGGAATGCAGGATTTCGTGTCTCAAAGACGAGATATCGGCCGTGATCGCGGCCGAACCAAGATCGTCCAGCGAGGCAGCACACGCCTTTTCCGCGATCGCCGCGATTGTCGGCTCCAGTGACGCGATCACGCCGACGCCATCGCGCTGGCCGGTCACGCCGCAGCGGATGGCGACCGAGACCGCGTTCGAAATCGAGGCATGCAGATAGGCGGCAATCGCCGGCTCAAGCCCAGTTGCATGGGCGCCGGCAATCGCGCCAACGGCGACAGGATAGGCGACGCCATCACCCAGCCTCTCCATCACCGGATGCGGCCAATGCCGCGCAGCAGCCAGAAAGGCATCGCCCTGCAGCATGGTTTCCATATGCCGCTCGCGGCTGGTCGCCATCGCCTCGGCCAGTTCGATCACGCAAACGAGCCGGGCCGGATCCTCGAACGCCCGATAGGCTTCGCCAAGCAGCACCGCATCGTTCCACCCGGATCCATGGCAAAGCATTGTCTCAAGCCACGACCGCAGGCTCCCGGCGTCAGACACATGGCCATCGTGAACGGCCTGCTCCAACCCGTTCGAGTAGGAGAAGGCACCGACCGGAAAGGCCGGTGACAGCCAGGCTACGAGGCGAAGCAGCGCCTGCGTGTCGACCCGTTCAGCCATGGTGATGATGGTTGTGCCCGTGGTCGTGCCCACCGGCCGCATGATAGGCGCCACGCACCGGATGAAACGGCTCGGAAACCTCGGTGACAACAGCCCCCAGCCCTTCGAGCATCGCCCGGATGACCGGATCGCGGGCAATCAGGATGCGGCCCGTCTCGATCTGCGCCGGCAGGTGGCGGTTGCCGAGATGCCAGGCGAGTTCGATGAGGTGCAGCGGATCGCGCGGGCGGATCGCGTAGAGCGCTTCGGGCGCCGCAAGAACCCGGATATAGCCGCCGCCATCGAGCACCAGCAGATCGCCATCCGCCAGCATCACCGCTTCCTTCAGATCCAGCATGACGACATCGTCGTTTTCGAGGTGCAGCAGCTTGCGGCGCAGATGCCGCGCATCATGGGAAAGCGTCACGCTGTGCAGCGGCGCCTTGTCCCTGTCGCCAGGCGAAAGCACCTCGGTGGAGCGATAGGGCATCTCAGAGCACCTCGACCTTTTCCGGATGCACGAGTTCGATACGCGCCTCGATGAGCAGATCGGCCATGGCAGCCTGGAACGCCTTCAGATGCGGCTCGGCGAAATGCGCGTCGACGGCAGCCCTGTCCTTCCAGGTCTCGACGAACACCAGCGTGTCAGGATCGGTGGGCTTTTGATAGAGCTCGTAGCTGATGCAGCCCGCTTCGCGCCGCGTCGCCTCGATCAGCGGGGCGGCCAACGGCAGCACATCCGCTCCCTTGCCCGAGTGTGCGGTGAGATAAGCGATAATGTAAACCATTGAACCCTCGACATCTTTTTCATCCGGCAGTGTAGCAAGAAAAAACCCCGGCGCCAGCACCGGGGTTTCGAAAATCGATCCGTTCGCAGAGCCGATCAGGCTGCGAGCTTCTGCGACTTCAGCGTCTCGAGGATGTTCTGCGGCGAGGAAACGCCATAGGGATCGCTGTCGCAATTGTCGGAGTAGCCTTCTTCCTCGAACCACTGCACGACGACGCCGTTATCGACGACGGCGGCGTAGCGCCAGGAGCGCATGCCGAAACCAAGGTTGTCCTTGGCAACGAGCATGCCCATCTTGCGGGTGAATTCGCCCGAGCCGTCGGGGATCAGCTTGACGTTTTCGAGGTTCTGGGACTTGCCCCAGGCGTTCATCACGAATGCGTCGTTGACCGAGATGCAGTAGATTTCGTCAACGCCTTCAGCGTTGAACTCGGCCGTCAGCTTCTCGAAATCGGGCAGCTGGAACGTCGAGCAGGTGGGCGTGAACGCGCCCGGCAGCGAAAACAGCACGACGCGTTTTCCGGCGAAGTAATCGTCGGACGAAACATCCTGCCAACGGAACGGGTTGGAGCCGCCGACGGCTTCATCGCGAATGCGGGTGCGGAACGTTACGGACGGTACTTTTCTGCCGAGCATGGTCATCTCCTTCGGTGCGGGCACTCGATTGCGAGCGGCCTTTGGAGAACAATCGCAGTCGAGGAAAATTTCAGCCCGCTTCCTACCGGAAATTCCACTGCGGCGCACGGCGAAAGGCTGCATTTCACAGCCCTGCATGGCAGGCATGCGACGGGCGCATGCCTCTTGCAGCCCATCTCGAGCACGACAATGCGTCAGTTGTGCAGCCGCAACGACAGGCCGAGGGTCGATGGCAGAGGATTCCAGAGCCCCGTCTGCAATCCCGCTTCGCGCAGCGCCCGCGCGGTCCAGGTGTTGCAGCCAAACAGTGCGTTGAACGTTCCCTCTGCCTCGAAGAAACGGTCGGCGTAACCATAGGAAAAGCCTTCGACCGGCACGACGGCGCCGTCTTTTCTGGCAAAACTTTGCGAGATGAACGTCATCAGTCTTTCGAACGCGGCGCGGTCCAGGTCCACGCTTGCGACCGACGGCTGTGGCTCGACGATCGCCCCGGCGATATCCACGTGCATCACCGAGCGGTCGACAGTCAGCGCCCTGAAGACCGGCATCGGCTTCAGGTCGGACCATGTCGGCGTTTCCAGATAAAACGACCGGCCGCCCCAGCCGAAGATCAGCCATCTCGCCTCCAGATGATCGAGCGGTACGCCCGCCTCGCCGGTGAAACCAAACCGCGCGCGCGTCTCGTCATTGAGCGGAATGGCGATATCGGTGTGGATCGGGCTCGAGAGGATCAGGATGCGTTCGCCGACTGCGGCCGTTGCTGCTGCTGTCGCCATCGTCGGCAGCAGCGGCCGCGGCACGACCGTTCCAAGCACGACAGCCAGGATCAGCCCGAGTAGGCCGAACGCGATCCATTTGAGCGCTCGCCCGATACCGCTTTTTCGCGACAAGACCGCCTGCCGCTCAGAACAGGAAATAGCGCTGCGCCATCGGCAGCACCGTTGCCGGCTCGCAGGTGAGCAACTCGCCGTCGGCACGCACCTCGTATGTCTCCGGATCGACCTCGATATGCGGCGTCAGGTTGTTGAGGATCATCGACGCCTTGCCGATGCCGCCGCGGGTGTTTTTGACCGCGACCAGTTGCTTGGCAACGCCGAGCCGACCGGCAAGCCCGGCATCGAGCGAGGCCTGCGAGACGAAGGTAACAGAGGAATTGGTGCGGCTCTTGCCATAGGCGCCGAACATCGGCCGGTAATGCACCGGCTGCGGCGTGGGGATCGAGGCATTGGGGTCGCCCATGGGAGCAGCTGCGATCGTGCCGCCGATCAGCACCAGGTCGGGCTTCACCCCGAAGAAGGCCGGGTTCCAGAGCACGATATCGGCACGCTTGCCGACCTCGAGCGAACCGAGCTCATGGCTGAGGCCATGGGCGATCGCCGGATTGATGGTGTATTTGGCAATGTAGCGCTTGACCCTGACATTGTCGTTGTCGCCGGTCTCTTGCGGCAGCGGCCCACGCTGGCGCTTCATCTTGTCGGCGGTCTGCCAGGTGCGGATCGCCACCTCGCCGACCCGGCCCATCGCCTGGCTGTCGGACGAGATAATCGAGAAGGCGCCGATATCGTGCAGGATGTCTTCCGCGGCGATCGTTTCCTTGCGGATCCGGCTTTCGGCAAAGGCGATGTCCTCGGGGATCGACGGCGACAGGTGATGGCAGACCATCAGCATGTCCAAATGTTCGGCGAGCGTGTTCTTCGTGTAGGGCCGTGTCGGATTGGTCGAGGACGGGATGACGTTCGGCTGGCCGCATATCTTGATGATATCGGGCGCATGGCCGCCGCCTGCGCCTTCCGTATGGTAGGCATGGATGGTGCGGCCCCGGATCGCCGCGATCGTATCCTCGACGAAGCCGCTCTCGTTCAGCGTGTCGGTGTGGACCATCACCTGAACGTCGTATTCGTCGGCAACGCCGAGGCAGCAGTCGATAGCCGCCGGTGTCGAGCCCCAGTCCTCGTGCAGCTTCAGCGACGTCGCGCCTGCAAGCACCATCTCGACCAGGGCGCCGGGAAGCGAAGCATTGCCCTTGCCGGCAAAAGCAAGGTTCATCGGAAAAGCGTCCGCCGCCTCGATCATGCGGGCAAGATGCCACGGGCCCGGCGTGCAGGTGGTGGCAAGCGTGCCATGCGCGGGTCCCGTGCCGCCGCCGAGCATGCAGGTCAGCCCGCTCATCAGCGCTTCCTCGATCTGCTGCGGGCAGATGAAGTGGATGTGGCTGTCCATGCCGCCTGCCGTGACGATCTTGCCCTCGCCGGCGATCACCTCGGTTCCAGGCCCGACGATGATCGTCACGCCGGGCTGCATGTCGGGATTTCCGGCCTTGCCGATCGCCGCGATGCGCCCGTCCTTCAAGCCGATGTCGGCCTTGACGATGCCCCAGTGGTCGACGATCAGCGCATTGGTGATGACGGTATCGACAGCACCGGCCGCCCGCGTCACCTGGCTCTGGCCCATGCCGTCGCGGATGACCTTGCCGCCGCCGAACTTCACTTCCTCGCCATAGGTGGTGAAGTCCTTCTCCACTTCGATGAACAGCTCGGTGTCGGCGAGCCGGACCTTGTCGCCGACCGTCGGGCCGAACATGTTGGCATAGGCGGCGCGCGACATCTTGTAGGGCATGGGTTCAGGCTCCTTGGGACAAGTCTGAAAAAGATGAGGGAAGACGACGAAGACGGCCCTCGGCCACAAGGGCCTCGACGTAGCGACGCTCGGCGCCGAAGGGATGCAGCCCCCAGCCGGCATGACCGAAACCGGCGAGGACGATATCGTCACCAGGCATGGCAAAGTCGGAAAGCACGTCGGCGATCAGCACCATTCCGCTCGACGGAACGACGTATGGCGTGGGCGCGTACCGTGCCAGTTCCCGATCCAGCTGTTCATGCACGGTCACCGGAATGACGCGATGTTTGCGACCCGTCGCAGCGGTGAAGCTGACGAAACCGGCTGTGTAGTCGTCGCAGAAATCGTCGAGGTCCGGGTGCGTTTCGGCCAGGGCTGCCCGCATTCCGGTGAATTTCTCGGCCGCGCGCACGCTCCAGATTTCGCGGGATTGCCGGACAGCGGCGCTGTTCTTCCAGCGTCCGCCGCCGAGCATGGCAAGTGCGGGCCGGCCAGTATTGCAAACGGCAATGATATCGGTCTTCGTCCCGCCCGCGCCGACGGAGCGGCAATCGTTGAAACGGATGACGACATCGGCAGCATCGATCGTTGCGGCGGCGCCCATCGGCACCTCCCCGTTTCCGACAATCACGATGGTGCGGCCCTCCATCGCGCTAGTTCTCCGACGGCTCGAGCAGCACCTTCAGCTCCTCGGTGCGCGCCCTGGTCAACTCGGCCAGGCACACGGAGACGAGCATCGGCTCCAGCGATCCGCCACGCGCCGCGAAACCGGCAAGCTCGCACTGCCCGTCGCGATAGCCGATCCAGGCACGTTGGGCTTTCTTCAACGCCTCCTCGGCCCCGACATAGTCCGCGCTCATGTCGGCGAGCTCCTCGTCCTTGGCGCGCATCGCGGTAACGGTCTGCTTGTAGACGACATTGAGTTCGGTATCGGCGGCACCATAGTCTTCGTTGGCGCAAATGTTCATGTCCGCCTGCGTTGTCGCATTGGCGCAGTCGACATCCTCCTCCTGCGCAAAGGCCGGCATGGCTGCGAGCAGCAAGGTGCTCGCGATCAGCATTGTTCGCATTGTCATCCCTAAAGCTTTCCCATGACCTTCTGGCGGAAGCCGAATACCTCGCGCTTTCCCGAAAGCGGGATCAGCGTCACCTGCCGTTTCTGTCCCGGCTCGAAGCGCACGGCCGTGCCGGCGGGAATGTCGAGGCGTTTGCCGTGAGCGGCGCTGCGGTCGAAGTCGAGCCCTGCATTGGTTTCGGCAAAATGATAGTGGCTTCCGACCTGCACCGGCCGGTCACCGGTGTTGGAAACCTCGATCGTCACCGTCTCGTGGCCGTGGTTGAGTTCGATGTCGCCGCTCGCGGCGATGATTTCCCCTGGGATCATGTCTCGCTCGCCCCCCTCTCAGGCCGCGTTGGCATCGGTGCAGCCCCGAGGCTTCAAGACCCGCTCGGTCGACGCAGGATATTTTGCAAGCAGCGCGACAGGGCGCACGGGGCGTGGCGTAAACTCACCGCCGCAATTTGGGCAGGCGCCGCCAAGCACGCCCTCGACACAGTCGACGCAGAAGGTGCACTCGAAGGTGCAGATCATCGCCTCGCGGCTTTCGGGTGGCAGATCCTTGTCGCAGCATTCGCAGTTCGGGCGCAGTGCCAGCATGTGCTTGCCTCCTCAGCGGATCGGTTCATGGACGGTGACGAGCTTGGTGCCGTCAGGGAACGTCGCCTCGACCTGGATATCGTGGATCATCTCCGCGATCCCTTCCATCACCTGTGCGCGGGTGATCACATGGGCGCCCGCCTCCATCAATTCGGCGACCGACCGGCCGTCACGCGCACCTTCGACGACGAAGTCGGTAATCAGCGCGATCGCTTCGGGATGGTTGAGCTTGACGCCGCGCTCCAGGCGACGACGGGCAACCATCGCGGCCATGGAAATCAACAGCTTGTCCTTTTCGCGCGGGGTCAGGTTCATGCGTCGCCACCGGTTTCATTGTGCATTAGAGAACCCAGACTTTCGGCACTGTCTTTTGCTTGCGCAAGTGCGAAATGACCGGGATGAGGATTTTTCTGAGCGCGAACCCGTCGGCCGCCGCAAAGCGTCCAATAAGCTTGTCGCGACCGCCGAGTTTGATGTGGCTGACACCTGCTCCCGCTTGCGCCTCGACGAGCGCGCGCAACCGTGGCAGCAACATCGCGCTATCAGGGCCGATGTAGAACAGCGTCGCAAACGCCACGCTGCCGGCAAGAACGGCGGTCCGGGCAACAAGCGCGGCGATGTCATCGGCAAATGTCAGGTTTTCAGCATGCAGCAGCCTGCTATCGACGCGAATGCGCCAACGGTCGCGAAAGAGGCCAGCCTGCATCGCTTCACCCATGGCCTTGCGACCGAGGAGCACGGCCTCGACGGCCAGAAATGTCGCGTCACCATCGAGCTCGACGTCGAGCGCGCGTGTCAGCGAGGCGCGGTCGAACAGGATCGTTTCCTGCGGCAGCCAGTCCACCCGCGCCCCTGCTGCAACCTTGATGCGTGTCGTGACCTCGACCGTGCCGGCACTCGCCTTGTAGATCTTCTCGCAGGCCTGCGTGCTGACGGCCAGCTCGGTGGCCGGGCCGGCTTCGATCTCCCAGGCCATGCGATCGCCGCCGGTCAGCCCCCCCGACGAATTGATCAGCACCGCTTCCATCGAATTGTCGAAAGTGCTTGGCAGCCGGATCTTGGCGCAGCCTTCCTGGTAGAGCGCATCGATACGCGTGCGACCGGCGGCCACTTTCGCGACCAGCCGCCCCTTTCCGAACGCCCGCTGCGGGGCGATGATGGCCGCATTGCTCATGTTCATCGGCTGCCATCGTCGGCATCTCGCGACGCCAAGTCAAGTTATTGTTTTGCAAAGAAAATCGGCAAGATGATCGCTTTATGAGCAGCAGGTGCCCATCAAACAGCCAGCCTGTCAGGCGACCCTATCCGGCGGCTCACGCCCGTCGAAGAAGGCGGTGATATTGTCGACCACCTTCATGCCCATGGCGACCCGCGTTTCCTCCGTCGCGCTGCCAAGATGCGGTAGCAGAACGACGTTTTCGAGCACCCGCAAGCCTTCCGGAACGTTCGGTTCCGCCTCGAAGACGTCGAGACCGGCGCCCCTGATTACGCCATTCTTCAGCGCATCGGTCAAAGCTGGCTCGTCGACCACATCGCCACGCGCCGTGTTGACGAGGTACGCACCCAGTTTCATCCTAGCCAGCCGCTCTGCGTTGATCAGATGCCGGTTCTCGCCACCACCGGGGCAATGCAGCGACACGAAGTCGGCGATCTCCAGCACCTCGTCGACCGTATCGAGCTGGCGGGCGCCATAACGTGCCGCTTCCGCCGCATCGACGCGCGAGCGGTTGTAGAATACCACCTCCATGTCGAAACCGAAGTGACAGCGTTTTGCCATCGCCTTGCCGATGCGGCCAAAACCGATGATCCCAAGCGTCTTGCCGGTCACTTTGCTCCCGATCATGTGCGTCGGTCGCCAGCCGGTCCATTCGCCGGCCCTGATCTGGCGCTCGCCCTCGCCCGCACGCCGCGCGACCGCCAAAAGCAGCGTCATGGCGATATCGGCAGTGCAATCGGTCAGGACGCCGGGCGTGTTGGTGACGGCAATGCCGGCGGCCTTGGCGGCGGCAACGTCGATATGATTGTAACCCACACCATAGTTGCCGAGGATCCGTGCCGTCACGCCGCCACCGTCGAAAAGCTGCGACGGCAGGCGGTCGGAAACGGTCGGCAACACCGCATCGTATTCGCGCAAGGACCGCGCCAGTTGTTCGGCGGACATCGGCGCATCGGTCTCATTCAACGCGACATCGAACCGCTCGGCCAGCACGCGCTCCACCGCTTGCGGCCAACGGCGGGTGACGAGAATACGCGGCTTGGAACTCATGGGGAAACCTCTGCAGATAGAATCGTAGCAGCGATAGTGCACGAAATGGCAGCCGGCGACAGCCCGCTTGCCCGGCCGAGGAGGCTCTGTGACGTCCTGGCGGCGGCCATCAAGGCCCAGTCCGCCTGGACGCATAGGCTCCCGAAACAAAAAGCCCGGCGATCGCTCGCCGGGCCTTTCAAGTTCTGACGTGGTTCAGCGAACCTCGAAGCGAGTTTTACTCGTTTTCGAAGTAGCTGTACTTGCCGTCTTCACCCTTCTTCCAGGTGTACATGACGTAGTCCGGGCGGGTGATGTCGCCCTTTTCGTCATAGCCGAGTTCGCCGATGGCGGTCTTGAACGGACCCTTGCCCTTGATCGCTTCAGCAACGGCCTGCGGGTCGGTGGTGCCGCCAGCCTTGGCAGCTTCAGCGACAACCTGCAGAGCAGCGTAGGCGTAAAGCGTGTAGGCTTCCGGTTCGAAGCCGGCAGCGCGGAACTTCTCGACGAGTTCCTTGGCAGCCGGGTTCTTGCGCGGATCCGGAGCGAACGTCATCAGCGTGCCGTCAACGGCGTCGCCTGCGATCGAAGCCAGTTCGTTCGAAACGATACCGTCGCCCGACATCAGGGTAGCCTTCAGGCCCTGGTCCTTCATCTGACGCATGATCAGGCCGGCTTCGGTGTGCAGACCGCCGTAATAGACGATCGAGACGCCGGCTTCCTTCATCTTGGCGATGAGGGCCGAGAAGTCCTTGTCACCGGTGTTGATGCCTTCGTAGAGGGCTTCGTTGAGACCGGCTTCGTTCATCGCCTTCTTGGTTTCATCGGCAAGGCCCTGACCATAGGGGGTCTTGTCGTGAATGACGGCGATCTTGGCGTCCTTGTGGTTGGCAGCAAGGAAGGCACCGGCAACAGCGCCCTGCTGGTCGTCACGACCGCAAGTACGGAAGGTGTTCCAGAGGCCGCGCTCGGTGAACTGCGGATTGGTGGAAGCCGGCGTGACCTGAAGAATGCCGTTTTCGGCATAGACTTCCGAAGCCGGGATCGACACGCCCGAGTTGAAGTGGCCGACGACGAACTTCACGCCATCAGCAACGAACTTGTTGGCGACGGATACGCCCTGCTTGGCGTCGGATACGTCGTCGCCGAGCACAACCTTGATCTGTTCCCCGTTGATACCACCGGCAGCATTGATGTCGGCAGCAGCCTGTTCGGCGCCTTTCTGCAGCTGTGCACCGAAGGCAGCGTTCGGGCCGGTCAGCGGGCCAGCAACACCAACGAGAATATCAGCCCATGCGGTGCCGCTGAAAGCGACCATTGCCGACAGGGCAACGGCCGACAGAAGAGACTTTTTCATTCTTGTTACTCCCAATTATCCGAGCGGGTCTCGTTACCAACCTGCGCAATGCCCACCGTAATTTGCGCCGGTGTTTCTTTCGCACCGGCCGCGGCGGCCGACGCGCGCTGTTCCCTTTATTTGGCTTTCCACGAGAAAGGCGAAGCCTTCTCATAGAGCCAATAGTAGTTATTGGTCATTTGCTTGGTCCGGTAGTACCGGAAACCTGCGGTAGCAAACAACAAAAGCACGATCGTGTCCACGATATAGTAATGCAGACTGAACATCGTGCCTTCGAAGAGGGCATGGTGCACAAAGCGGATGCCAACCCCCAGCAACGCCACGTAGAGAAAGAGGCGCGGAAGCTCCTCCCAGCCCTCAGCGACGCTCTTTCCCGTTCTCCAGGCGGTCCAGCCGCCCAGAACACAGGTGATGAAAAGAAACTGCCAGACCGACACTTCTTCGTAGAGAATACCCTGCATGTCACAAACTCCAGATGCGGCGCATCAGTGGCGGCCGCCTTCGAGATAGGCCGCGCGGACTTCGGGATTGGCGAGCAGTTCCTTGCCCGAGCCGCTCATCGTCACGCGGCCGTTGACCATGACGTAACCGCGGTCGGAAAGCTTCAAGGCGCCGAATGCGTTCTGCTCGACGAGGAACACGGTCAGCCCCTCCTCCTTGTTCAGCTTCTTGATGGCTTCGAAGATGCCCTTGACGATCAGCGGTGCGAGGCCGAGAGAGGGTTCGTCCAGCAGCAGCAGCTTCGGACGCGCCATCAGCGCGCGACCGATCGACAGCATCTGCTGCTCGCCGCCCGAAAGCGTACCGCCACGCTGCGCCTGCCGCTCTTTCAGCCGCGGGAACATCCTGAACACCTTCTCCACGTCCTCGTCGAAGTGTTTGAGGTTGTCGAGGCTCGCGCCCATCTGCAGGTTTTCGAACACGGTCATGCGCGGGAAGATGCGACGGCCTTCCGGCGACTGCGCGATGCGCAGCCGGGCAATCTCGTGCGTCGGCATGCGGGTAATGTCCTGGCCCTCGAAGATGACAGAGCCGGTGCGGGCCTGCGGGCTGCCGCAGATCGTCATCATCAGGGTCGACTTGCCGGCGCCGTTGGCGCCGATCAGGCAGACGATTTCACCACGATGCACTTCCACATCGACGCCGCTCAGCGCCCGGATATTCCCGTAGTAGGTCTCGACGGCTTTGACTTGAAGAAGGGGCGCGCTCATGGCTTGGAGCCCCCCTTCCCGCCTTCGATTTCCTCGATCTCTTCAATCACCTCGTCAACCTCTTCGTCCTCGACACCCAGATAGGCCGCAATGACCCGCGGATCGTTCTTCACGAAATCCGGGTTGCCGTCGGAAATCTTCTGGCCGTATTCCAGAACGACCACGTGGTCGGAAATCTCCATCACCACTGACATGTCGTGCTCGATCAACAGGATCGAGGTGCCCGTTTCGCCACGGATCCCCTGCAGCAGTTCGTTGAGCGCCAGCGATTCACGCGGGTTCAGACCGGCCGCCGGCTCGTCGAGGCACAGAAGCTCGGGCCCCGTGCACATGGCGCGGGCAATCTCGAGCCGGCGCTGGGCGCCATAGGGCAGATCGCCGGCCGGATCGTCGGCGCGGTCGACCAGCGACGCCTTCTCCAGCCAGTGGCGGGCAAGCTCGATCGATTCCTTCGAGGCCTGCTTGTAGGCAGGAAAGCCGAGCAGCCCGAGGAATGTATAGCCGGACGCCTGCATCAGCTTGTTGTGCTGGGCGACGAGCAGGTTCTCAAGAACGGTCAGACCGGAGAACATCCGGATGTTCTGGAAGGTGCGCGCGACCTTGGCCTGCTTGGTGATCTCGAAATCCGGCAGGCGTTCCAGCAGATATTCCTTACCGGACTTCTGCTTCATGGTGATCATGCCCATCGTCGGCTTGTAGAAGCCGGTGATGCAGTTGAACACCGTGGTCTTGCCGGCCCCGTTGGGACCGATCAGCGCGGTGATGTCGCCGCGATAGGCCTCGAAGGAGAAGTCGTTGATGGCCATCAGACCACCGAAGCGCATCGACAGGTGTTCAACCGAGAGAATGGGGTCTTTTTTCATTGTCGTTGTCTCAAGGGCCATCAGCCATGCCCCTCCTTGGTGAAGCTGCCGGAGATCGCCTTGCGTTCGCGCAGGAACGCTGTCGGTTCACGCGAGCCGACGAAACCACGCGGTTTCCAGACCATGACCACGACCATCGCCAGACCGAAGATCAGCATGCGGTAGAGTTCGGGCGTGAAGTCCGGTCCGAAGACCGCCTTGAGGAATGACAGTTCGCGCAGGATTTCCGTGCCGCCGATCATCACGGCCGCCGCGATGGCGATGCCGGTGAGCGATCCCATGCCGCCGAGAACCACGATCGCCAGGATGACGGCGGATTCGAGGAAGACGAAGGATTCTGGCGAAACGAAGCCCTGGCGCACGGCGAAGAATGCGCCGGCGAAACCGCCGAACATCGCACCCGTCGCAAACGCCGTCAGCTTGGTCGTTACCGTGTTGATGCCGAGCGACCGGCAGGCGATCTCGTCCTCGCGCAATGCCTCCCAGGCGCGACCGATCGGCATGCGACGCAGGCGGATGGTGACGTAGGCGGTCAGAAGCGCGAGCGCCAGGATCAGGTAGAACAGGAAGATCTTGTAGTAGGCCGACGACATCGACAGGCCCATCATCGCCGCAAAGCCATCCTTGGACGCATCGAACTTGATGCCGAACAGCGTTGCCTTGGCGATACCGGACACGCCGAACGTTCCCTTGGTCACCTCGGTCCAGTTTATCAGCACAAGCCGGATGATTTCACCGAAGGCCAATGTAACGATCGCGAGATAGTCCCCCCGCAGCCTCAGAACCGGGAAACCGAGGATCATGCCCCAGAAGGCGGCGAGAATGCCGGCAACCGGCAGCAGGATCCAGAAGGACAGCCCGAAGTAGCTGGACAGCAGCGCGTAGGAATAGGCACCGACCGCATAGAAGGCGACATAGCCAAGGTCAAGCAGGCCCGCGAGCCCGACGACGATGTTGAGGCCCCAGGCGAGCATCACGTAGATCAGGATCTGAACGCCGAAGTTATCGACCCATTTCAGCGAGCCTTGTACGCCGACAAGGGCGAGGATCACGGGCGGATAGAGGATGAGCGCAACGATGGCGATCTTGGAGAAGTGACGCTTGAAGAAGGTCTCTTCCTTGACGACATCCTCCTGCGCCGCCTTGGCTGCCTTGCGGCGCGCCATGGCCGGCTGGACATAGGCGACCATCAGGAACCGACCGACGGCGGCGACGATCACAAAGATCGCAAGCAGGCCCCAGCGTTGCGTCAGGATCAACTCGTTGCGGATGTTCTGGTCGGACTTCAGGCCGACGAACAGCACGAAGAGGCCGAGAGAGATCAGGCCCGCGAAGACAGCCTCGCGCAGGGCCCGCGCCGTCAGGTCACTGCCGGCGCTTGCAGATGTAGAAGCAATGTTTGCCATTGATTTATACCTTCTCGACTTCCGGTCGTCCGAGTATGCCAGACGGCTTGAAGATCAGGACGATTGCGAGAATGGAGAACGTCGCAACATCCTTGTAGTCGATGGTGAAATAAGCGGACCAGAGGGACTCGATGAGGCCGATCAACAGGCCGCCAAGAACAGCGCCCGGCAGAGAGCCGATGCCGCCAAGAACAGCTGCAGTAAAGGCCTTGACGCCCGGAACAAATCCGTCGGTAAAGACGACCACACCATAATACATCAGGTACATGGTGCCGGCGACGGCGGCGAGTGCCGCGCCCATGATGAAGGTCACCGAGATGGTGCGATCGACGTCGACGCCCAGCAGTGCCGCCATCTTGCGGTCCTGTTCGGTCGCACGCTGCGCCCGACCAAGCGGCGTCTTGTTGACGATGTACCAGAACACGGACAACAGAACCGCCGTGACGACGATGATGATGATCTGCTTCAGCGAAATGGTGATGCCGAACACCTCGTAAACCGAGGAAACCAGAGGCGGGATCGGCTTGTTGCGCGGACCCTGCGTGACCTGGATGAAGTTCGACAGCGCGATCGACATGCCGATGGCGGTGATCAGAGGGGCGAGCCGGAACGAACCGCGCAGCGGCCGGTAGGCCACCCGCTCGATGGTCCAGTTCCACAGCGCCGCCGTCAGCATGCCGACGACCATCATCAGCAACAGGGCAAGTACAACCGGAACGCCGGCCATGAATGTCGTGAGAAGCAGAAAGACAATCAATGCGGCGAAACCGCCGAGCATGAAAATATCGCCGTGGGCGAAGTTGATCATGCCAATGATGCCGTAGACCATGGTATAACCAATTGCGATCATACCATAAATAGACCCAAGAGTCAGCCCGTTGACGAGCTGCTGGACGAAATACTCCATCAATCTTCCCCTGGACCAGATCCATAAGGTCCGGTCTCTTGTTTTTTTGAGCTCATTGTTGAGCGTTCTGTTTGATCGATTCCATACCTCTTTCAAACGAAAAGAAAAGCTAAAAAACGTGGGAGCGGCAAAATCTTCGCCGATAAAATCGATTTGGCGCTTTTGAAGTCATAAAAAACAAAAAAAATGCACGTCTTGCCTGCGCAATAGTCGACTTTAGTCTAAAATGGCGTGTGATCCCGCCTGGGCATGAATCGCCAAACAACAAGACCAGCGCGCCGAATCCGTCGCCATCAGGCACGCATTCGCTCGCCGTTGGCGTCAAACAGCGGGTAGGATTGTAACCGCGCCGGCAGGATTTCGCCGAGCAGCTCGATCGACCAGCCCGTCTCGCGATCGGCGATCTCCTTCGGCACATAGCCGAGCGCCACCGACACGCCGCTCGCGTGAGCGTAACCGCCCGAGGTCACCCAGCCGCGCACGGCGCCTTCGAAATAGATCGGTTCGTCGCCGATAACGTCGGCATCGCGTGCCTCAAGCACGAAAGTGCGCAGGCGAAGCCGCCCGCCCCCGGCCTTCTCGGCGATTGCAGCCGCCTTTCCGATGAAATCCGCCGGTTTGCCCAGCGCCACGAACCGGCCAAGGCCGGCCTCCAGCGGCCCATAGAGCGGCCGATATTCGCGCGACCAGCTGCCGAAGGATTTTTCGAGCCGCAGCGCGTTGAGGGCCCGCAGGCCGAACAGCCGGATGCCGAAAGCAGCCCCCTTTTCCAGGATCAGCTCGAACAGATAGCGCTGATATTCCGGCCTCATCCAGATCTCGTAGCCGAGATCGCCCGTATAGCTGACGCGTCCGACGAGGGCGGGCGCCATGCCGAGATCCATGCGGCGAACATCCATGAACGCAAAGGCCGGATCGCCGACATCGAGATGGGTCAGCGTTGCCAGCAGGTCGCGCGCCTTCGGCCCGGCGATCGACAGGCCGACCAGCTCCAGCTTCAGCGCACGGACCCTGACCGAACCATCATCCGGCAGGTGCGCCTCGAACCAGCGCATGTGGTAATCCTCGGCGATGCCGGAGCCGATGAGGAGGAAGTCCTGCTCGCCGAGCCTGGCAAGCGTGAAGTCGCCGATCAGTTTGCCGTCGTCCTTCAGCATCGGCGCCAACGCCATGCGCCCGATTGCCGGAATGCGGCACGTGAGCATCCGGTCGAGCCAGGTCTCGGCCCCTGCCCCCCTGATCTCGTACTTGGCAAAGCCCGATGTCTCCATCAGCCCGACAGCGGTGCGCACCGCCCGGGCCTCCTCGCCGACGGTGTCGAAGTCGGTCGAGCGGCGCCAGGAGAAATGATCCTCCACGCCCGCAGGCGCAAACCAGAGCGGCGTTTCCAGACCGTAGGACGCGCCGAACACAGCCCCTTCCGCCTTCAGCCGGTCGTAGATCGGCGTCGTCAGCAAGGGCCGGCCGGCCGGCAATTCCTCGTTGGGATAGCGGATCGAGAAGCGCCGGGAGTAGTTCTCGCGCACCTTGGCGTTCGTATAGGCAAGCGTGGCGTAGTCGCCGTAGCGCGCCACATCCATGGCAAAGACGTCGAAGCCCGGATCGCCCTCGATGATCCAGTTGGCAAGCGCCAGCCCGACGCCGCCGCCCTGGCTGAAGCCGGCCATGACGGCGCAGGCAGACCAGAAATTGCGCAAGCCCCTGACCGGCCCGACCAGCGGGTTTCCATCCGGCGAGAAGGTGAAGGGCCCATTGATGACCTTCTTGATGCCGGCCCTGTTGAATGCCGGAAAATGCCGGAAGCCGACTTCAAGCTCGGGCGAAATGCGGTCGATGTCCTCGGCCAACAGCTCCTGGCCGAAATCCCAGGGCGTCGTCACCGGCGACCATGGTCGGCACGCCTTCTCATAGGTGCCCATCAGCATGCCTTGACGTTCCTGGCGCAGGTAGATCTCGCCGTCGAAATCGACGCAGTGCATCAGCTCCTTGCCGCGCGTCTGGTTGAATTCGATGACTTCGGGCATATCCTCGGTGATGAGATACATGTGCTCCATCGCGAGCACCGGCAGCTCCAGCCCGACCATCCGGCCGACCTCGCGCGCCCAGAGACCCGCGGCATTGACCACATGCTCGGCGATGATCTCGCCCTGGTTGGTGATCACGCGCCAGGACCCGTCCTCGCGCTGCACCAGGTCCTCGACCTTTGTGTGGAGATAGATCTCGGCGCCATTCTTCTTGGCCGACTTCGCATAGGCATGAGTCGTGCCATAGGGATCGAGATGCCCCTCGACCGGGTCGAACACCGCGCCGACGAACTGGTCGGGATCAAGCAGCGGCATCAGGTCATGGGCTTCCTTCGGCGTCAAAAGCTCGGCGTCGAGGCCCATGTAGCGCCCCTTGGCGAGGATCGACTTCATCCAGTCGAAGCGCTCCTTGGTCGCCGCCAGCATCATGCCCGAGGTCATGTGCAGGCCGATGTCCTGGCCGGAATAGTCCTGGATCTCCTTGTAGAGCTCGACCGTATATTTCTGCAGCTTGGCGACGTTGGGGTCGCCGTTGATCGTGTGCATGCCGCCGGCCGCATGCCAGGTCGAGCCGGAGGTCAGTTCCGATCGCTCGAGAAGCACAACGTCGGTCCAGCCGAACTTCGTCAGGTGATAGAGGATCGAGCAACCGACAACGCCGCCACCGATCACGACGACTCTGGCATGGCTTTTCATGCACACACTCCGCTTCCCGCGCGTCCGGGCGAGGCGCGGCTCGATTTCCAAGGGAAAGGCATCAGGCACGACTGCCGTCCGCAACGCCCGGTTCCGGCTCAAGAACGGCGATTGGCGAACGGGTAAAAGCCTAGTCAGAAAGCCGGCGTCGATAAAGACGTGCCTGCGAAGGACGCTTGTCCGTTTCCGCCATTCACTGGCGGATCGGCGACCCAAAAGCGGCATGCGATGCCGCTTTTGATTTCACTCGGAAAAAGCCGAGGAAATGTCGAACTGGCGGCCCATTGCCATGAGGTCATCGAACAGCGATTCGGCAAAGCTGCGCGCGACGATCAGTTCGAAGACATCCGCGCCGCTTGCCATCAGATTGACGGCGATATGGCCGCACAGGACGTTGGTGCTGCCGCCGTGGGCAAAGGCCGCGGGATGGAGGTCGACGCCGATGCCCTTGGCAAGGATCGTCCGCGCGGAAGGCCCGGAAAGGCGAAGGAGCACACGCCCGTCGCTCTGGTCGACGACATGTGCCTGCGTGCCACAGAGCATGTCGAGACGCCGCATGAGACCGACAGGCGTATCGACATGCGACACCACCAGCCACTCGCCGGGGCCGCAATAGCGCAGCGAAAGATCGGGCGTCGACGAGAGAGCCCGCTCCACCGCCGCATCGAGACCGGCATGGGCAAGCACGGTCGCGATCGCCTGCCAATGGCTGACCTCGAGGTGATCCGCATTGGCGGGCTTCGGCGTGCCGCGCAGCTTCTGGTCGAGCGCGTGGCGGTTGTTGTAGTCGCGAACCATCACCGCCTCCTCAGGCTTTCAGCTTCGTGTTTTCGGAACCGACGAACACCGGGTCGCAAACCTCGGCGGTCACCTCGTGATCGCGCAGCCTGTCCCAGACGACGATCTTCTCGCCATAGCGCTCACGCCCGGATTTGAGGAAGGCGAGCGCGATATGCTGTCCCAGCACCGGCGAATAACCGGCGGAACTGACCCAGCCCTGATCGTTGAGCGTCGACGGCTTCATGCCTTCCTTCAGCAGGTGGGCGCCGGCGCGCATGTCTTTTTCCTTGTCCTTGTCGACCAGCTTCAGCCCGACAAGCTGCATGCGATCGGCCGCGGTCAGGCCATAGCGCGCCGACAGGTGCTTGCCGATGAAGTCTGGCTTCTGCGCCGAGAACATGCGCCCGAGCCCGGCATCGTCGGGCGTTACGCGGCCGTCGAATTCGGCATGGGTGAGCAGGCCCTTTTCCAGTCTGAGCACGTTCAGCGCCTCGACGCCGTACGCGCAGATATCGTGTGCCCTGCCCGCCTCCATGATCTGGTCTGCCACCGCCTCGCCGTAGCCGGCGGGAACGGCAAGCTCGAAGGCAAGCTCACCCGAAAAGGAGATGCGGAATAACCGGGCATTGATGCCGCCGCGAAGCGCCGTCGCCCGCGCCGACAGAAACGGGAACGCGGTTTCCGAAATGTCCTCGTCGAGCAACTGCTGCAGCACGTCCCGCGCCTTCGGGCCGGCAATCGCCATCTGCGCCCATTGGTCGCTTACAGAGCAGAACCGCACCTTGAGATCGGGCCACAGCGCCTGCGCGCAATACTCCATGTGGGACATGACGGCGCCGGCCATGGCTGTGGTGGTCGTCACGAAGAAGTGGTCGTCGGCCAAACGGCTGACCGTGCCGTCGTCGAAGACGAAACCGTCCTCGCGCAGCATCAGGCCGTAACGGGCCTTGCCGACGGGCAACTTGAGCATAGGATTGCAATAGAGCCGGTTGAGAAACTCGGCCGCGTCCACGCCGAAAACCTCGATCTTGCCGAGCGTCGAGACATCGCAGATCCCGACATTGGCACGGACGTTGAGGACCTCGCGGTCGACACTTTCGCGCCAGGTCTTTTCGCCACCGCGCGGGAACCAGGCCGAGCGGAACCAGAGGCCGGAATCAACGAAGGTCGCGCCATTCTTCTTCGCCCATTCGTGCAGCGGCGATTTGCGCGTCGGCGTCGCATGGGTATCGCGCGACGTGCCCGCCAGGGCGCCGAAGGAGACCGGCGTGTAGAACGGCCGGAAGGTGGTGGTGCCGACTTCGGCCGGGCTCACCCCGCGCATGCCGGCGAGAATGCCGACCGCATTGATGTTGGACAGCTTGCCCTGGTCGGTGGCCATGCCGCTGGTGGTATAGCGCTTGGCATGCTCCACATGCCCGAAGCCTTCGCGCAGCGCCAGGCCGAGATCTTTGGCATGTACGTCGTTCTGGAAATCCACGAAGGCTTTGGACTTGGCGCCCGGCACATACCAGAGGGCCGCAAACGAAGGCTCGACCTCGGCGTCGATCACCGGCAAAGGCGCCTCAGCCGCGTGGAAACCAAGCTCTTCGGCAATCGCCGCAGCCTTGCCGGCACCATCGCGCAGGCAGCCTGAAAGCGTGTAGACGCCATTGGCCGCGCCGATGACCCGAAGGCCGCCTCCGACATCGGGAGCCGCGAACGCCTTCAGATCCTCCGACCAGACCGGCCGGCCGCCGCGCTGGCAGGCAAGGTGAATGACCGGGCTCCAGCCGCCGGACATGCCGAGTGCGTCGCAGGCAATCAGCTCCTCGTACCCCGAGCGTTCGACGACGATGCCTGACAGGCGCTTGCTGCCTTTTGTATCGATGATCGAACCGGAGCGGACGACGCGCACGCCATCGGGCGCCGCATCAACGGCGTCAGGCCGGCTGTCGACGATGGTCGAAACCGACATGCCCCTGGCCGCAAGCCCGCGTGCCGTGCGATAGCCGCTGCTGCCGCTGGTGAAGATCGCCACCGACTTGCCGGCCGAAACGCCATAGCGCTCGGCATAGGTGCCGATCGCGCCGCCCATCATCACGCCGGGTCGGTCGTTGCCACCGAATACCAGCGGCCGCTCTTCCGCGCCGGTCGCGAGCAGCGCGCGCTTGGCGGCAATGCGCCAGACGCGCTCGGTCGGCAATTTGGCTGAGGGTTCCGCCACGTGTTTCTGGACCCGCTCGACCGCGCCGAAAACGTTGTCGTCGTACCAGCCGAAGACGGTTGTGCGCGACAGCAGCGTGACGTTGTCGAGCGAGCGCAGCTCGGCTGCGACCCGATCGGCAAAGGCCGATGCCGGCGAACCGTCGATCGTTTCCGTTTCCGACAGCAGCGATCCGCCAAGGCGAAAATCCTCGTCCGCCAGGATCACCCGAAGACCGGCGCGGCCGGCCGTCAAGGCCGCCATCAAGCCGGCGGGACCGCCACCGACGACGAGCAGGTCGCAGAAGGCCCAGGATTTTTCGTAGCTTTCCGGATCACGTTCGAGCACCGCCCGCCCGAGACCTGCCGCCCGCCGGATCACCGGCTCATAGAGCTTTTCCCAGAGCTGGCGCGGCCACATGAATGTCTTGTAGTAGAAGCCCGCCCCGAGAAACGGCGAGAGCAGCCCGTTGACGGCACCGACATCGAAGCCGAGCGAGGGCCAGCGGTTCTGGCTCTTGGCGGTCAGGCCGGAATAGAGTTCGGCCACCGTCGCCTTGGTGTTCGGATCGCTGCGGGCGCCCGAGCCGAGCGTCACGAGCGCGTTCGGCTCCGACGGCCCGGCGCTGACGATGCCCCGCGGCCGGTGGTACTTGAAGCTGCGGCCGACCAGCAGCTGGTCATTGGCAAGAAGCGCGGAGGCAAGCGTATCGCCGGCAAGGCCACGCAGCGGACGCCCGTCGAAGGTGAAGCTTAAGACCTTGCTGCGATCGACGAGGCCACCGGAGGAAAGGCGATAGGCACTCATCGCTCTGCCCCCCGCACTGCTGCGGCAGCGTCGACGACGGAATAAACCTCATGCGTGACGGTGTCGCGCTCGACGACGAGAAAGCGGCGGCAACCGGCGACATGATGCCAATGCTCGACCGTGCGGCCACGCGGATTGGCGCGGACATAGACATAGTCGTGCCAGGCTTCATCCGAGGCGGAAGGGGCCGGGCGAACGAGCGAGGCATCGCCACGGATTGCGAATTCTTCCTTCGGGCGGACCCCGCAATGGGGACAGGTGATCAGGCTTGCCATTGTCTTCCGTATCCTGGAGCCTCAACGCGGCTCGCTCAATTCCCGGACTGCCGGATGATCGCCACCCGACAGACGCCGCTCTAATGAAGGTTCGGCTGAGGGCCGGCGCCGGCCTCGTCGACCGCATAGCCGCGCGCAAAACGATCGAGCCTGAGGGCGCGTGCCACCGGGTGGGTATCGTTCCTGGCGATCAGATGCGCGAAACAGTAGCCGGACGCGGGTGTCGCCTTGAAGCCGCCATAGCACCAGCCGCAGTTGAGGTAGAGATTATCGATCGACGTGCGGTCGATGATCGGCGAGCCGTCCATGCTCATGTCCATGACGCCGCCCCAGGCGCGCAGCACCCGGACGCGCGACAGGCCGGGGATCATCGATACCCCCTCCTCCATCACATGTTCGGCCGTCGCCAGATTGCCGCGCTGGGCATAGGAAGAATAGCCGTCGATCTCCGCGCCGAAGACCAGCCCGCCCTTGTCCGACTGCGAGATGTAGAAATGGCCGCCGCCATAGACGATGACGTGATCGATGCAGGGCTTCAGCCCCTCGGTCACGAAGGCCTGCAGCACATGGCTTTCAAGCGGCAGCTTCAGGTCCGCCATTTCGCCGACCCGCGAGGAGTTGCCGGCGGCGGCCAGTGCCAGCTTGCCGCAGCCGATGAACCCCCTCGATGTCTCCACCCCGGTGACGACGCCGTTTTCGCGGCGGATGCCGGTCACTTCGCAATGCTCGATGATGTCGACGCCGTGCTGGTCGGCGCCGCGGGCATAACCCCAGGCAACGGCATCGTGGCGCGCAGTTCCCGCGCGTCGCTGCAGCAGCCCGCCGAGGATCGGGTAGCGCGCGTGGTCATAATTGAGAAATGGGATCATCTTCTTCAACTGTTCGCGCTCGATCAGCTCGGCCGACACCCCTTCCATCCACATCGCATTGCCGCGCCTGACATAGGCGTCGCGCTGGCCGTCGCTGTGGTAGAGCATGATCACGCCGCGCTGCGACAGCATGACGTTGTAGTTCAGGTCCTGCTCCAGTCCTTCCCAGAGCTTCATCGAAAACTCGTAGAATGGCTCGTTGCCGGGCAGCATGTAATTGGAGCGCACGATCGTGGTATTGCGGCCCACGTTGCCCGAGCCGAGATAACCCTTCTCGAGCACCGCGACGTTCTTCACGCCGAATTCCTTGGCAAGGTAATAGGCGGTCGCAAGACCGTGGCCACCCCCGCCGACAATGATCACGTCATAGTGGGATTTCGGCTGGGGCTGTCGCCATTGCGGTCTCCAGTTCAGGTTTCCGGAAAGGGCGTTCCTGACGATCGAGAATGCGGAATAACGCATGAAGGCATCCAGTTCAGTTGCGCCGGCACATTTGCACAGCCGGCGCGAGGAGCAAAGATGCTAGCCTCTCGCAGGTGCAAAAAACAAATCGGCCATTTGCCGCAAGGCACCGAAACTTGACGCGCGGGCGGCGGCAACACCACATTTCGCCCGAACCCTTGAAAACGATGGGCAACTTCCGCCGTCGAGTGTGCTATGGCGCGACAAAGGCCTGAAAGGCGATAGACAATGCTCGACATCCTGCAGAAATCCGCGATCGCCGCCGGCCGCGCCATCCTCGACATCTATCATGCCGGTCCGGAGGTGATCTACAAGCCCGACTGTTCGCCGGTGACGGATGCCGACGAGTGCGCGGAACGCATCATCCTGGCCGATCTCGCCGCCGCCTTCCCGGATATTCCTGTCGTTGCCGAGGAATCGGTCGCCGCCGGCTCCATCCCGGAAATCGCCGGCAAGTCGTTCTTCCTCGTCGACCCGCTCGACGGCACCAAGGAATTCATCGGCCGCCACAACGACTTCACCGTCAATATCGCGCTGATCGAAGACGGCGCGCCTGTCGCCGGCGTCGTCTACGCACCGGCTCTCGGCATCCTCTATGCCGCGAGCGGCGGCAAGGCGTTGAAATCGGTCGTGTCAGAAACCTTTGCCGTCGAGCGGGAGACCGTGATCGGCTGTCGCAGCCGCGGCGACCGGCTGGTGGCGCTGGCGAGCCGCTCGCACAACAGCGCCGAGACCGTCGCCTATCTCGCCGAGCACGGGATCACCGATTATGAGGCCGTCGGCTCGTCGCTGAAATTCTGCCTGCTGGCGGAAGGGCTTGCCGACGTCTATCCGCGCTTCAGCCGCACGATGGAGTGGGACACAGCTGCCGGCGACGCCATCCTGCGGGCGGCCGGCGGCGAGACGCTGACGATGGAAGGCACGCCGCTCACCTATGGCAAGCGCAACCAGAAGACCGACAGCGATTTCGCCAATCCCTGGTTCGTCTCGCGCGGCAAGGTCTGAGGTCGCCGGAGCAGGCTAGACCGGCACTGCCTCGTCATCGCTTCGCGTCGCCTCGCCTTCAGCACCGGCATTCTCGCTCGGCGGCCTGATCCGGAACCAGGCGAGATAGAGCGCCGGCAGGAACAGCAGCGTCAACACCGTTCCGACGATGATGCCGCCCATCATCGCATAGGCCATCGGCCCCCAGAAGATTTCCCGCGCGATCGGGATCAGCCCGAGGCTTGCGGCCGCCGCCGTCAGCATGATCGGTCGCATGCGATGCTCGGTCGCCTCACGCACCGCATCCCAGGCGGCAATCCCCTCCTTGCGCAGATCCTCGATCTGCACGACGAGGATGACCGAGTTGCGGATGAGGATGCCGATCAGCGCCAGCACGCCGAGGATCGCGACGAAGCCGAGCGGCGCGCCGCTCGGCAGCAGCGCCGCCACCACCCCGATCAGCGCCAGGGGCGCCACGGCAAAGACGAGGAACAGCCGCGAGAAGCTCTGCAGCTGGATCATCAGGATGGTCGCCATGGCAAACAGCATCAACGGCACCACGGCGACGATCGGCGCCTGGCTCTTGGCGCTTTCCTCGATCGTGCCGCCGATCTCGACCCTGTAACCGTCCGGAAGGCCGGCGCCAAACGCCGCCACGTCCTTTTCCAGCTGCGCCGACACCGTCGAGGGCTGCGCCGTGCCGTTGATGGCCGCCTTGACCGTGATCGTCGGCAGCCGCGAACGGCGCCAGACCACCGGCTGTTCCATTTCGTAGCGGAAGTTGGCGACGGCGGCCAGGGGCACGGAATTGCCGCTGGCGCCGGGAAGCTGCAGATCGCGCAAGGTCTCGATCGACTGCCGCTCGGATTCGCGCGCCCGGCCGACGACGTCGATCAGGTAGATGTCGTCGCGCACTTGCGTGACGGTCGTGCCGCCGACGATACCGTTGAGCGCCGTTGCGATATCCTGCGAGGTGACACCGAGCTGGCGCGCCTTGTCCTGCAGCACGTCGACCTTGATCATGCGGGCCGGCTCGTTCCAGTCGTAGACGATCTCGCCAAGCTGCGGGTTACGGCCAAGCACCGTGCTCAGATCGAGCGCATGTTTGCGCACCTCATCGATTTCCGGCCCGCTGACCCTGTACTGGATCGGCCGCCCGACCGGCGGGCCGATGTCGAGCAGCTTCACATAGGCATCCGTGCCCGGGAATGTTTGCTTGAGATAGGCCTGCAGGTCGGCGCGCACCTTGTCGCGCACGTCGAGACCCTTGGTGACGATGATCATCTGGCCGAAGGAGGGATGCGGCGGCTGCACGTCGAAGGACAGGACGAAGCGCACCGCGCCCTCGCCGACATAGCTCGACCAGCGCAGCACGTCCGGGTTGCCGGCAAGCTTCTCCTTCTCGAACTTCGCCATCTGCTGATTGGTCTCCTCGATCGAAGCGTTCTGCGGCAGCGACCAGTCGACGATAATCTCGGGCCGGTCCGAGGACGGGAAGAACTGCTGTTGCACGAAGCCCATGCCGAAGACCGAGAGACAGAAGACCGCGGCCGTGGCGATGATCGTCGTCCAGCGCCAATGCATGCAGAGGTCGAGCAATTTCGAAAACAGCCGCCCGACCCGGCCCTTTTCGCCGGCATGCTGCTTCATCGTCTTCGGCAGGATCGTGACGCCCAAGAGCGGCGCGAAAATCACCGCGACGATCCATGAGACCAACAGCGAAATGGCGATGACAACGAACAGCGTGAAGGTGAATTCGCCGGCCGCACTGTTGTTGAGGCCGATCGGAATGAAGCCGGCGACCGTGACGAGCGTACCGGTCAGCATCGGAAAGGCAGTCGAGGTGTAGACATAGGTCGCCGCCTTGCGCAGCGAATCGCCCACCTCCAGCCGCGCCACCATCATTTCCACAGCGATCATCGCGTCGTCGACGAGGAGGCCGAGCGCGATGATCAGCGCACCCAGCGAAACGCGCTGCAGCGAGATGCCCCAATAGGACATGAAGACGAAGGTGATCGCCAGCGTCAGCGGAATGGAAAGGGCCACGACCAGTCCGGCGCGCATGCCAAGGCTGACGAAGCTGACAGCAAGCACGATGATCACCGCCTCGAACAGCGCCTGGGTGAAGCCGGAGACGGCCTCCTCGACCACAAGCGGCTGGTCGGACACCAGATGAACGTCGACGCCGACGGGCAGCCGCTGCTCCAGGCGCTCGATCTTTTCCTCCACCGCCTTGCCGAAATCGAGCAGGTTCGAACCCTGCTTCATGCCGATCGCCAGGCCGATCGCCGGCTTGCCCTCGAAACGGAACAATGAAGACGGCGGATCGACATAGCCGCGGCTGATCGTGGCGATATCGCTTAGGCGGAAGAAGCGGTCGTTGACCTGCAGGTTGACCGAACGGATGCTGTCTTCCGATGAAAACTGGCCGCCGACGCGGATGCTGACGCGCTCGCCTTCCGTCTGGATGACGCCGGACGGTGAGACCGCGTTCTGCGCCTGCAGCGTCTCGATCACCTGCTGCTGGTTGATGCCCAGCGCCGCAAGCTGGCGCGGTGAAAACTCAAGGTAGATCACCTCGTCCTGCGCGCCGATCAGGTCGACCTTGCCGATGTTGGGCACCGTCAGGATATCGCGCCGCGCATCCTCGACATAATCGCGCAGTTGCCGTGGAGTCAGGCCGTCGCCGGTAAAGGCATAAATGTTGCCGAAGACGTCGCCGAAACGATCGTTGAAGGCGGGGCCGACGACACCGGACGGGAATTCCCCGCGAATGTCGTTGATCATGTTGCGAACCGTCACCCAGGTCGCCGCCACGTTGCGCGCCTTCGTCTCCTGTTTCAGGTTGACGAAGACCAGCGTCTGGCCCGGCGTCGTCATGCTCTTGGTGTAGTCGAGCGATTCCAGCTCCTCGAGCTTGCGCTCGATGCGCTCGGTCACCTGCAGCGTTGTCTCCTCGACCGAGGCGCCGGGCCAGGCGGCAGAGATCGTCATCGTCTTGATGGTGAAGGACGGATCTTCTTCGCGGCCGAGTTCGATGTAGGAGGTGATGCCGAGCAGGACGAAGACGATCATGAAGTACCAGACCATGGAGGCGTGATCGAGCGCCCAGTCGGAAAGGTTGAACTTCTTCATGAACGCGCTCCGTCGGAAATCTTCACCTTCTGGCCTTCCTCGAGGCTGTGTACGCCGGCGGTCGCAATGCGCTCTCCGGGTTTCAGCCCCGCGGTGACCGCCCTCAGACCACCGGCATCGGCACCGACCTCGATTTCGCGTGCAGTGACATCGCCGCCTTTTTCATTGACGATCCAGACGAACGTCTTGCCGTCGCGCTCGAACACCGCGGTCGAAGGCACGAGCATGAGTTCATGCTCGGCCCCCTGCCTTGTGGCGGTGATCGTCGTTCCGAGCCTGAAGCCAACAGGCGGATTATCGAGCGCGATCTTCACCCGCCGCGTCCGGGTGACCGGGTCCGCCGCCGGCGCGACCTCGCGCACCGTGCCATTGACCTTGAGATTTGGGTTGATCTGCAATGAAACCGAAAACGGGGTGCCGATCGGAAACAGCGCTATGCCGTCGGGCACGTCGACGACCGCATCGCGTTCGCCGGGCCTGGCAACCGTCACGACCATCTCTCCTGCCGACACCACCTGCCCGACCTCGGCCCCGGTCGCCGTCACGATGCCGTCGAAATTGGATTTCAGCTTCGTGTAGGAGAGTTGCTCTTCCGACTTCGACAACCCCGCCGTGGCGCGGATGAGCGATGCCTGGGCCGCCTCGCGGGCTTGTTGGGCACTGTCGACCGTGGCCTGGGATTCCGTATCAGTCTTCAGAAGGGCGGTGAGGCGCTCCTCGGCGGCGGCCGCATTGGCAAGGGTCGCCTCGGCGCTTGCCTGGTCCGCCCTAGCCGATCGCAACGCCAGTTCGAAGGCGGTCGGATCGAGCGCCGCGAGCTCGGCGCCCGCAACCACTGCGTCGCCCACCGTCACATCCCGCGCGACCAGCCGGCCGATCACGCGGAAACCAAGCTCCGTCTGCACCTTCGGCTGCACCGTTCCGGCAAAGCTCGCAGCCGCGTCGACCCGTTCACTGACCACCATAGACAGAACGGGGCGAACGACATCGGTCGGCTTTTCCTCTTCCTTCTGGCATCCCGCCAGCAACAGGGCGGCAACCGGCATGATCAGGCGCGGAAATCTCGACCAGCTCATTTTGCCTGCTCCTCCGTCACCGCATACACCGCCAGGCCCGGACGCAGAAACTTGGCTCCCTCCGCCACGACCTTCTCCCCGACTGAGAGCCCGGAGGCGACCAGCACCCGACCGCTCTCGTAGGATTTCACTTCGACCGGCTTGAGACTGACGGTGTTGTCCTTCGGATCGACGATCCAGACCGCCGGCTTGCCGTCGACGGCGGTCAGCGCCGCCCAAGGCAGCGCGATGACCTGGGCCGGCTCGAAACGCGCGACGCCCGTCACCGAAGAACCGAGCGTCATGCGCTCCGGCGTCTCCTGCATGGAAAGCTTCACCCGCACCGTGCCGGCCTTGGCGTCGATGGTCGGTGAAATCTCGCTGACGCGGGCGGTCGCCGTGACCGAGGGGTCGCTGACCAGCGCCAGCGTCACGTCCTCGCTTGCCGGCCGCATGAACAACAGGCCCTCGTGCACGTTGAAGATGGCGTCGCGCGGTCCGTCCTTGGCAACGGAAAACATCGTCTGCGCCGCCTGTACCACCTGCCCGACCTCCGCATGGCGGACGGTAACGATGCCGGCGGCGCTCGAGCGCAACTCGGTATAGGAAAGGGCGGTTCTGGCACTTTCCAGTTCCGCATTGGCGGCGTCGACGGCGCTGGCCGCGGTGCGCGCGGCGGTCTCGGCCTGATCGAGGTCGCGCCGCGTCGTAAAGCCTTGGTTCATCAGCGTTTTCTGCCGGGTCAATGTCGCCTGCGCCTGCCGCAGCTGTGCTTCGGCCGCCTTCACCGCCGCCTCGGACGCCTGAACGTCGGCTTCCTGCTCGCGCGGATCGAGCTTTGCCAGAAGCGCGCCTTCCTCGACATGGGCACCGACATCGGCAAACCATTGCGTCACCTGGCCGCTGACGCGAAAGGCAAGGTTCGCCTGCACATGCGCGACGATTTCGCCGGTCAGGGTGACGGTCTGCTGGTAGTCGCTGAGCTGCGCTTCGACGATCCGCACGGTCGTCTCTGGCTTGGCGGCTTCCGCCTCCTGCTTCTGGCACGAAGCCAGCGCGAGCGTGGAGGCAAGCATCAGCCCCCAAGCACAGTGCCGCAGCCTGCATGTGAATGGCTTCATGGGCGTCACCCGGCTCCAGCATTGATCGGGGACGTTTGCCTCACCCCCGCAATCGACAAGATGCACCTCGCTTGTCGCGAGGATGTAAGCAAAGTCGCATACTTGGCCGGTGTCTGGAAGTCCTGCGCATGTAAAGGGCACTGCGACCGATGGTGGCAGTGCCGCTCAACACACGCGAAGAATGGATCGCGGCCTCGGGGCTACGCCCGATCCCGCCGGATGGCGGTCGCGATCAGGTTGCCGATCGAGCTCTCGTTGAATGGCTTGTCGATCCTCGGCACCCCGCGCAGATGCGCGGGGAAGATTTCGGCGTCGCCGTACCCGCTGGTAAAGCCGAAGCACATGCCGCGCGCCAGAATGGCATCGGCGACGGCAAAGCTTGTCTCATCCTCGAGATTGACGTCGAGCATGATGAAATCGAAGGTCTTGTGGGCGATCAGCTTCAGCGCCTGATCGGCATTGGTCGCGATCTGGACATCGCCGATACCCATCGATTTCAGGATTTCTTCGGCATCCATCGCGATGATGAAATTGTCTTCCAGAACGAGCACAGTTCTGATCGACGGTGGAATCTCGATCGTCGTCATTCGGTCCACCTTTCGCGAGAACCATGCGCCGGCCGCTATGGCGATCGGCGCAATCAACCTTGATCTATAAGCTCCGCGGCCCCACCCGGCATTTAAAAAAGACATGTCGGGCACGCCTTGTGACCTGCCGAATCCTCCACGGCCGAAGAAAGGAACAAGCCGCCGTCCGGCACGTTGAGTGGGAAGCGGCACAATCACGGGCCGCGTCTCGACACCCCGCATGAACTTGCGAAACGGATTGGAGAAAAATCATGGCACAGGCAGCCTCCGTGCTGAAACCGAAGGTCAAGGACGAGGAATTCGACATCGGGCTGAAGAAGGCCTATCGCCAGCAGATGGCGGCCGCGCTCTCCGACATTCTCGCCGACACGTACAAGCTCGTCATCAAGAGCCACATCTATCACTGGAACGTCGTGGGCCCGCTGTTCAAGCCGCTGCATGAACTGACCGAAGAGCACTACAACACGCTGTTCAAGGCGACCGACATCATCGCCGAGCGCATCCGTGCACTCGGACACCTGGCGCCGGCAAAGCTCGGCGAAGCCAACCAGTTCGCGCCTACCAGCGCGTCCGTCAACCATACGACGGCGGCGGAGATGGTTGCAGATCTGATCGCCGACCACGAGGCTGCCGTGCGGCGCATGCGCGAAGCCGGGGTAAAGGCTGACGAGAACAATGACCTCGTGACGACGGACATGCTGACCGATCGCCTCACCTTCCACGAGAAGGCGCTATGGATGCTGAGAGCGGTCGTCGCCGCCTGACGTCGATCCCTTCGCACGTATCGTCGAACCCCGCCATTCGGCGGGGTTTTCCGTATCCGGCACCCGCCGGACGAAGCATCAGATCAGCGGTCGTTTCGTCTCGCTGAACCCCTCCCAGCCGGCGATCGCCAGCAGGCCGTCGATATCGCGAACATTGCAGCCCTTGTCCGCCCAGCGGATCATGCCGCGCTCGGCCAGCTTCTTCAGGGTCTTGTTTGTATGGACGATCGACAGCCCGAGCGTATCGGCCACATGCTGCTGGGTGATCGGGATCGCCACGCGACTACCGTTGAAGAGATCGAGCGCCTCGGCGCGCTGGTAGAGGAAGGCGATGAGATAGGCGGCCCGCTCCAGCGCCGACCGGCGGCCGATGCTCAAAAGGTTTTCGTCGAGAATGCGCTCTTCGCGTGCGGCGATCCAGGTGAGGTCGTAGGCCAGATCGGGATAACTCTCATAAAGCCGATTGAGCTTGCCGCGCTCGAAGACGCAGAGCGTAACGGGCGAAAGCGCCTCGATCGAGTGCTGCATTTCACCCATCAGGCTGCCCTGCAGCCCGACGAGGTCGCCGGGCATGATGTAGTTGAGGATCTGCCGGCGCCCGTCGTCGAGCATCTTGTAGCGAAACCCCCAGCCGGTCAGCACGGTGAAGAGATGGGCGCTGTGCGAGCCTTCCACCAGGATCGTCGCCCCGCTGTCGACCGCCAGCTCGCCGGTCTTGAACTCCGACACGAAAGCCAGCTCTTCCGAGGCAAATTCCCGGAAGTGATCGAGCTTGCGCAGGGGACAGCTTTCACAAGGGGTACGCTTGTCATTACGGTGTGCCGTTGCTGCCATCAATCCATCCGATACATGTCGCGGCGGCCCATCGCTGCCACCCTGGTTCTGATCGGAACTAGCGTGGCAGCTCGGAGCGGCAAGGTTTGCGCCGCTAAAAACGGATAGATTTCAGGCGCTTCATTGCTTTGCGATTATCCTGCGACGATGGACAGCCGTCCTGCCGCGCCCTATCTCTTGCGACAGACCCTGCCCGCTGGAGCTTCCGACATGCCTCATCCCGCCTTTGCCCCCGACCATCTTGCCGTCGTCACCGGTGCCGCCTCCGGCATCGGACTTGCAAGCGCCCGGCATTTCGCGCGCCTTGGCATGCGCGTCGTGCTCGCCGATCTCAAAGGCGAGCGCCTGACGCAGGCTGCAGCCGAGGTCGCGGAGCTTTCGCCGCATGGCACGAAGTACATCGCAGCCGTTCCGACCGACGTCTCTCGCCTCGAAAGCATCGAGGCGCTGCAGCACGCCGTACGCGAGCGCTTCGGCCCCGTACATGTGCTGATGAACAATGCCGGTATCCAGCCGGGCAGCGCCATGTTCGGCCCGCAGGCGAATTGGGAGGCGGTGCTCGCCGTTAACCTCTGGGGCGTCATCAACGGTTCGCGCGTGTTCGCGCCGCACATGACCGCCCATGGCGAGCCGGGCGTGATCATCAATACCGGCTCGAAACAAGGCATCACCACACCACCGGGCGACCCGGCCTACAATGTGTCGAAGGCCGGCGTGAAAGCCTTCACCGAAGCGCTGGAGCACGACCTGCGCAACATTGCCGGCGGACAGGTCCACGCCCACCTGCTGATCCCGGGCTTTGTCTATACGTCGCTGACGGCAAACGGCCGCACGGAAAAGCCGGCAGGCGCCTGGACATCGGAAGAAACCGTCGACTTCATGATGGATAGCCTTGCGCGCGGCGACTTCTATATCCTCTGCCCGGACAACGACGTGGCGAGATCGACGGACGAGCGGCGCATCCTGTGGGCAGCCGGCGACATCGTCGAGAACCGGCCGCCGCTGTCGCGCTGGCATCCTGATTATGCCGATGCCTTCAAGGCCTTCCTCGCCAAAGACCGGAGCTGACTTTGCGCCACATTGAACACTGCGTTCTCCGCCGGGGTTCTGGCGCGGATGCCCGGCATGTGGTTTGTGGGCGCATCATATCGGGAGACACAACATGACGAGCGGCATCCACCACATCACGCTGATTGCCCGCAAGGTGCAGGCCAATGTCGATTTCTATGTCGGCTTCCTCGGCCTGCGGCTCGTCAAGCGGACCGGCGGCTATGAGGACGCGACGCAGCTCCATCTCTTCTACGGCGATGCCGAGGGGTCTCCAGGGTCGCTGGTCACGTTCCTGATGTGGGAGGACGGCGCTCCCGGCCGCGTCGGCCATGGCCAGCCGAGCGAAATCGCCTTTGCGATTGCGCCTGAGAGCATCGGCTTCTGGCTGACGAGGGCGCTGCAGTACAACATCAAGATCTCCGGCCCGGCCCAGGAATTCGGCGAGCCGGTGCTGCGGCTGAAGGACCCCGATGGCATCATCGTCAAACTCGTGGGAACCGACGCGGTTGCGGCAGCCTCGCCTTGGAGCACACGCGACATTCCCGAAGCAGACGCGATCAGGCGGCTGCGCGGCGCGACGATCCTGACGGAGCAACCAGCCGAATCCGCCCGCTTTCTCGCCGCGCATTTCGGCTACAGCGAAACCGGCGCCACCGACACAATCCGCCGCTTCACCTCACAGTCCGGCGACATCATAGACGTGCGCGACGCCACCGGCTTCTGGACCGCAGCGCCCGGCACCGGCACGATCGATCACATCGCCTTTCGCGCCCCCGACAAGGATACCGTGCTGAAGCTGCGCGACGACCTGAAGCGCGACGACGCCACGGTCAACGCCCATGATCGCAAGTACTTCTATTCGCTCTACGCCCGCGAACCTGGCGGCTCGCTTTACGAATTTGCCACCGACGCGCCCGGCTTCACTCTCGACGAGCCGAAGGAAACGCTCGGCACGCAGTTGTTCATCCCGCCGCATTTTGCCGATCGCGCGGCGGAGACGCTGGTCAGCCTGCCGCAATTCGCACTGCCCGGCGAGCCCAGGCTGACGGAACGCGACCTGCCCTTCGTTCACCGCTTCTACCATCCCGAGACGCTTGACGACCGGACCCTCGTTCTTCTGCACGGCAGCGGCGGCAACGAGACGCAGTTGCTGCACCTCGGCCATCAGGTCGACAACCAGGCGACGTTGCTCGGCGTTCGCGGCCGCTCGACGGAAGAAGGCTCGCCGCGCTGGTTCCGGCGCTACTCCTCCACGACCTTCGACCAGAAGGACGCGCGCGCCGAAGCCGATGCCTTCGCCGCCTTTCTCGAAGGTGCGCGCGACGGCTATGGCATCGATCTCGCAAAGGCGGTGTTCATCGGCTATTCCAACGGCGCCAACCTGCTGGTCGCGCTGATGACACTGCATCCGGGCCTGATCCGGAACGTGGTGCTGATGCGCTCGATGCTCGTGCTCGACGAAACGCCGACCCCGGACCTTGCAGGCACGAACATCCTGCTTTTGACCGGCAAGAACGACGGCTACGGCCAGTTTGCGCCGCGACTGAAAGACGAGCTTGCGAAAACCGGCGCAAACCTCACGGCGCTCGATCTCGACATGGGCCACGAGATCGGCGCCCCCGATATCGCCGCCATCCAGCAGTGGCTGGAAGAAACGGGCGTCTGAGGGACCTATGGCGCACCGACAGGGGTGATTGCGGAACTCTGAGGCAACCCTCCCCTCCGTCATGCTCGGGCCTGACCCGAGCATCCATAACCCCGGCGGTAGACGTAAATTGCGCCCGAGGTGCAATTAGCATGGACCCTCGGGTCAAGCCCGAGGATGGCAAAGTTCAGTCTTGTGCGAATAGGCATCGCCCAAAGAACGCGCCTCGTGACGCGAGCTCCTAACGACCGCTCTCCGCCCCGGCAAAATCCGCAAAAGCCTTGACGAAGGCGCGCAGGCGATCTGCCGCTTCGGCATCCGTGAGCCGCCCGTCCTGATCGAACAGGGTCTCCGCGCGCGGCAACATCAGCCGCTTGCCCGACCAGAGTTCAGCGCCGAGCGTGCGCATGACCGGAAGCCAGGCGTTCTGGCTGAGAATGGTACCGAAATTGCCGGGCGACGCGCCGGCGAGCGCGAAATGCCTTCCGCGAAACACCTTGGTGATATCGGCCGATGGCCGGCTCAGCCAGTCGATCGCGTTCTTGAAGACCCCGGGGATCGAATTGTTATATTCCGGCGTGAACAGTATCACGCCGTCGGCGGCCATGACCTTCCGTTTCAAGGCAGTGACCGCTTCAGGGATGCCGTCGCTGGCTTCGACATCCCCGTCATAGAGTGGAATGCCGTGCAGCGTCGCGGTTTCGAATTCGACGCCCTCGTGCGCGCCGGCCGCGGCCGCCTTCATCAGGCCGGTGTTGAACGACGCCTTCCTGAGGCTTCCTGAAATGCCGAGGATTTTCACCATGATCTGACCCTTTGTTGCGCGTTGCAGCCATCATGGGTCGGTGCCGCCGGAAAGCCAATGGGATCAGTGGGATAAAGACGAAAAAGCCGGGGACGAGCCCCGGCTTTTGTTGCTGTCTGTTATTCGAGCGGCTTCAGCCTTGCCTCGATCTGGGCCCGCTTCGGCTCCAGGAACGGCGGCAGCGACAGGCTTTCGCCCAGCGTCTCCATCGACTCGTCGACGGCAAAGCCCGGCCCGTCCGTGGCGATCTCGAACAGGACGCCATTCGGCTCGCGGAAGTAAAGCGAGCGGAAATAGTAGCGTTCGACCTCGCCGCTCGAAGGCAGGCGGAAGCCCTGCAGGCGCTCCGTCCACGCTGTCAGCGCTTCGGTATCCGGCGCCCGGAAGGCGACGTGATGCACCGCGCCGGCACCCTGGCGGGCAATCGGCAGGCCCGGCTGAACCGCGACATGCAGTTCGGCCGCCGGGCCACCTTCGCCCATCGAGAACACATGCACCTGGCCCTCGCCATCCGGCGAGGGATAGCGTCTCGCCTCGGTCATGTTCATCACCTTGGTCAGCACCAGTTCCGTGTTGGCGATGTCAGGCACGCTGATCGTGATCGGACCGAGGCCCTTGATCTGGTGCTCCGACGGAACCGGGCTCTTTTCCCAGGGGTGCGAGGGCGAAAGTCCGCCATCGTCGATCAGCCGGAAACGCTGGCCTTCGCCATCCTCGAAATCGAGCGAGACGCGACCATCGATTTCGCCGACATCACCGGCGGTCACCTTCATTTCGTCGAGACGGCCCTTCCACCAGCGAACGCTGTCAGCGCTGCCGACCCGCAAGCCCGTGCGCGAAATGCTGTGCGTGCCGCGGCCTTCGCGGCCGACCGGCCAGTCGAAGAAGGTCAGATCGGTGCCGGGCGTGGCTTTGCCGTCGGCGTAAAACAGGTGATAGGCAGTGGTGTCATCCTGGTTGACGGTCTTCTTGACCAGCCGCAGCCCGAGAACCTTGGTGTAGAAACGCAGGTTCTCCGGCGCGTTCGCGGTGATCGCCGTCAGATGATGAATACCCGTCAGTTGCAAGCTCATGATTGCCTCCATGTGGCTTTTCCGTTGAGCACAATATGGGTTGGCATAGCGCGATCAAAAGAAGACAATGAAGAACGGATTGTTCTTGCCAGGTGAACGATCTCAGGTGCGGGTCAGATCGCCGAGATAGGTATTTTCCAGCCGCGAGACCGCGAAGCTCGCCGGATCGATATCGACGAACATCAGCGTTTCATGGGCCGCGTCAGCCTTTACCAGCACCTGTCCGTCCGGAGAGGCGATGCGCGACAGTCCGGCAAAGGAAAACAGCGGGTCGGAACCGCAATGGTTGATATAGGCGACGAAGACCTGGTTCTCGAAGGCCCGCGTCTGGATCATGTGATCGGCGATGAAGGTGCCCGACCATCCCGCCGGCAGCGCCGTCGGCACCAGCACCGCTTCAGCGCCGGCCAGTGCCAGTCGGCGGACATTCTCCGGAAACTCGACGTCGTAACAGATCAGCATGCCGCAGGTGACGCCGCGGTGGACGAAGAGCTTCGTCGACGGCGTCTCCGGCCTAAAATGCGAGCGCTCGTAGTCGCCATAGAGATGCGATTTGCGGTAGACGGTCGGCTTCTCGTCGCCATCGACATGGACGGCGCTGTTATAGACGACGTCACCGTCCCGCTCGGCAAAACCGGCGATCAGCGCAATGCCGCTCTCCCGCGATATCTCCATCAGGCGCCGGACGATGGGCCCATCGACCGGTTCGGCGAGAGCGCGGATCGCATCCCCTGCCCCATAACCGGTGAGCCCGAGCTCCGGCGTGATCAGCAGCGTCGCGCCCTTCGACGCCGCTTCCTTTGCCGCCCGCGCGACGCGGTCGAGATTGGCGGCGACGTCGCCGCAGACGGACTGCATCTGGAGGGCTGCGAGCTTCATCATTTTCCATCCGATGACATGGCGCCAAGCAGCTTCGGCAGGTCGCCGAAACGGGCAACGAGACCGAAAATCACGGCGGCCGTGGTGACGAACAGCACGGTCACCGACGCCATGGTCGGCGTGTAGCCGTAGCGAAGCGCGTTGAAGATCTTGATCGGCAGCGTTTCCATGGTGAAGCCGACGGTCATGTAGGCGACGATATATTCGTTGAGCGAGAGCACGAAGGCGAAGGCGTAGCCCGAGACGATGTAGGGCAGGATCAGCGGCAGCACGACGGTGCGGAAGATCGTGCGCTCGTCAGCGCCCATGGTCGAGGCAGCTTCGACCAGCGACCGGTCGATCGACGTGAAGCCGAGCGACAGGGTCACGAGCGGCAAGGTGACGAAGAAGATCGCGTGGCTCACGACCGCGGTCCATGGCTGGCCGTAAAAGCCGACCGTCGCCCAGAAGGTGAGCAGGCCGAGTGCGGTGATGACGGGCGGCAGCGTGAAGGGTGCTACGCCGAGCACCTGGAAGACATTGGCCCAGGGCGCGATCCGCCGCCAGAGGAACCAGGCGAGCGGCAGCGCGATGGCGACCGCGAGCGCTGCCGACAGCAGTGCCAGCGTGACGGAGGCAAACAGCGCGTTGCGCCATTCCGGGTTGAAGAAGATCTCGCCGTACCAGGAGAGCGAAAAGCCCTGCGGCGGGAAGGCGAGCGTCTGCTTGGCGTTGACCGAGACGCCGGCAACGACGATGATCGGCAGCGCCAGGAACAGCCCGATCAGGAAGAAATAGGCCTTGCGGAAGATCGAGCTCATGCCGCTTCTCCCTTGCGTCCGGCAATCACGGTGAGTGCGACCAGCCCAAGTGTCACCAGGACGAGGAACACCGCCATCGCCGCGGCGAAAGGCATGTTCGACTGGTAGATCGCCTGGTCGGTGATCAGCACCGACAGCGTCCAGTGCTGCGGTCGCCCGAGCAATTGCGGCAACAGGTAGGAGCCGAGCGCGAAGATGAACACCATGATCAGCGTTGCGGTAAGGGTGTTTCTGAGCGCCGGCACGACGACGGTGAAGAAAGCCTTGAGCGGCGATGCGCCGAGTGTGCGGGCAGCCTCCGTCAGCGTCGGGTCCAGCCGCACGAGGGCCGGGAAGAGCACCAGCACCGTGTAGGGGAAAGCCTGGTACACCATGCCGGTCAGGACCGCGCCGAAGCTCGGCGTCAGCGCCTTTGCCTCGCTCATGATGCCGAGCGCCACGAGAATATTGGTAATCCCTGCGGTGCGCGAAAACAGCGTCGACCAGGCAAAGCCGATGATCACCTCCGACAGCGACAGGATCGACAGGAGCGCCACGAGCCAGACCACCTGGACCTTTCGGCTCATGCGCGTCAGCATGTAGGTGAAGGGCAGCGCCAGCACGACGCAGCAGATCGCCACGGTCACCGCGAGAAACAGCGAAAAGCCGAGCACGCCGCCGAAGAAGGCGGACAGGAACCGGGCATAATTGTCGAAGACGAAGGCCGGCGTATAGAAGCCGCCCTGCAGGCGCTGGAAGAAGCTGACGGCGATCATCGTGCCGAAGGGCACGACGAAGAAGATCGTCAGCATCGCTGCGGGAAAGAAAAGCGGGGCGTAATCGCCGAGTTTTTGGGGCGGTTCGCGTCTCATTTCTTCAGGACCACGCAAACATCAGGCGTAAGCGCGATACCGACCTCCTGGCCGACGGTGACATCGGGCCGGGCGCGCGGCGTCGAGACCGCGACGATCTGGCGGCCGGCGATATCGACGAAGGTTTCGATCGTGCCGCCGAGATCGCGCACGAACGTGACCTTGCCGGAAAGCGCGCCGGCGCCCGGTGCCGTCAGGTGCACATCCTCGGGGCGAACCGACAGCGTTCCCTTGGAAGCGCCTGCCGGCAAGGCGAGACCGGCAATCGGCTGTCCCAGGACCTCGACGCGGCCGGCGCTGTCGGCCTGCACCTCGAGAAGATTGGTCTGGCCGATGAAGTCGGCAACGAAGCTGTCGGCCGGGCGACGGTAGATCTCGATCGGCGAAGCGGCCTGGCGGATTTCGCCGCCGTTCATGACGACGACGGTGTCGGCCATGGTCATCGCCTCGCGCTGGTCGTGGGTGACGACGATGGTGGTGATCCCCAGCTTCTGCTGGAGCTGGCGCAATTCCACCTGCATGGCCTCGCGCAGTTTGGCGTCGAGCGCCGAAAGCGGCTCATCGAGCAGGAAGAGCTTGGGCGAAATCGCCAGTGCCCGGGCAATCGCCACGCGCTGGCGTTGGCCGCCGGAAAGTTTGGCCACCGGCCTGTCGGCATAGCCGGTGAGATGGATCATCGACAGCAGCTCGTCGACCCGCTTCTTCTGGTCTTCCTTTGCCGCACCGCGGATGCGCAAGGGATAGGCGATGTTTTCGCCGACGGTCAGATGCGGAAACAGCGCCAGCGACTGGAACACCATGCCGAGATTGCGCTTGTGCGTCGGCACATGGGTGATGTCGTCGCCATCGAGCTTGATGGCACCACCGGTCGGCAGGTCAAGGCCGGCGATCATGCGCAGAAGCGTGGTCTTGCCGCAGCCGGAGGGCCCGAGCATGCAGACGAACGTCCCATGCGGTACGTTGAGCTCGACATTGTTGACGGCTCTGAAGGACCCGAATTCCTTGACGACGTTTTGAAGGGCAAGTCCGGACATTGTCTCTCCGCGGAAATATCCCCTCCTCACCATAGGAGGGGCAAGGGCGGGGAGTAGCCCGTGCGGCCCTCCCCGTCAGTCAGCATGGGCCCTCCCCGCCCGAGGCGAGGAGGTTGGTCGTCGCAATCAGCCGACGATCAGCTCGGTCCACTTCTGGTTCAGCCAATCGGACTTCGACTGGTAGAGGTCGTAACGCGGCACGATCGGCTCGATGTCGGACGAAACGGCTGCGAATTCCTTGTCGGTCAGGTCGGTGACTTCGCGCTTGACCGTCGGCGACGTGCCGACCTTGCGCGACAGCGTCGCCTGGATCGAAGGCTGGCACATGTAGTCGATGAAGACATGCGCTTCCTCGGACTTCTGCGACGCGCGCGACAGCGCCCAGCAACCGGAATCCTGGATGCCGCCTTCCTTCGGGAAGGTCGAGCGCACCGGATTGCCGTCGGCAGCCGCAAGGCCGGTGACGTCGTGGTAGTACTGACCCATCGGGATTTCGCCCGACTTCAGCGACTGCTCGAACTGCGCCTCGTCGCGGTACCAGAGCCGGACGTTCGGCTTCACTTCGGCGAGCTTGTCGAAGACCTTGAGGATGCCCTCTTCGGTGTCGAGCGCATTGGTGCCGCCGAAGAAGGTCTTGGCGGTCACTTCGAGCAGGAACGAGTTGGAAACCAGCGCCAGCAGGCCGAGCTTGTCGGCATTCGCCGGATCCCAGAACGCAGCCCAGGAGGTCGGCGCTTCCTTGTAGACGTCGGTGTTGGTGACCAGCGTGATGTACCAGGAGACGGCGCCGATGCCGGCAACCCGGCCATCCGGGTACTTGTTGACGAAGCGGTCGAGCAGGTTCGAGCCGTTCTTGATCTTCGCCATGTCGATCGGCGTCCACAGCTGGGTCGACTGGCCCTTCAGCATCGCAACCTGCGACATCATCGAAACGTCGGCGGGCGCCTGGCCGGCGCGGGCTGCCTGTTCGAGCTGGACGAGCCAGGCTTCGCCGGTCGGCTCGGCGATCGATTCGACCGCAATGCCCGTCGCCTTGGTGAATTCCGGGAAGATGTTCTTGTCGAACGACGTCTTGAAGTAGCCGCCGTAGACGCCGACCTTCAGCGACTTGTCCTGGGCGCGCAGCACCGAGGGCATCGCCAGCATCGAGGCGCCGGCAAGACCCGCGCCGAGCAGCGTGCGGCGCTTGATGGAAGTGGTGATCATCATCTGTCTCCTTTGTTTCGGCGGTGATCCGCCTTGTTCCCTGTTCTCGTTGATTTCTTGCACATTTTCGGTCTCAGTGCGCGGGTATTTTGCGCTCCAGCATGCGTGCATATTGTGTCAGCGGATAACACAGCACGAAGAAGATCACCGCAACCAGCCCATAGACCGTGAAAGGTTCGAAGGTAGCATTATTGATCGCATTGGCAGTTCTGAGAAGCTCTTCGAAGCCGATGATCGACGTCAGCGCCGTGCTCTTGATGAGCTGGACGAGAAAGCCGACGGCCGGCGGCCGGGTAATCGCAAAGGCCTGCGGCAGGATCACCAGCCGCAGTTCCTGCAGACGGTGCAGCCCGAGGCTGGCGCCGGCGTCCCACTGGCCGAGCGGCAATGCCTCGACGCCGCCGCGCCAGATCTCGGCGAGATAGGCGCTGGCGTAAAAGGTCAGCCCCAGCGCCGCTGCCGTCCACGGCTCGATGCGAAAGCCGAGCATCGGCAGGCCGAAGAACATCAGGAACAACTGCATCAGCAAGGGCGTGCCCTGAAACAGCGCGATGTAGCCCGAGCCGAAGCGACGCAGCCATTTTTGTTTAGAGATGCGGGCAAACAGGATCATCAGGCCGACGGCAGCACCACCGGCAAAGGCGACGGCCGAAAGGAGCACCGTCCAGCGGGTGGCAAAGATGAGATTGCGAACGATATCCCAGAGGGTGAATTCGATCATGACACGCCTGCTCCCAGAACACGCCGGCCGCCGGCGACGAACAGACGGCGGATCGCCATCGACAGAGCGAGATAAATCAGCGTGACGACGAAATAGGTCTCGAAGGAGCGGAACGTGCGCGCCTGCAGGAGATCGGCCTCATGGGCAAGCTCGCGCACCGCGATCTGCGAGACGACGGCCGATTCCAGCATCATGATGATCACCTGGCTGATCAGCGCCGGAAAGATCACCTTCAGCGCCTGCGGCAGGATGATCTTGACGAACACCTGCCTTGGCCTGAGGCCGAGCGCATAGGCCGCCTCGCCCTGGCCTTTCGGCACGGCGTCGAGGCCGGCACCGACGATCTCGGTGGTGTAGGCCGCCATGTTGAGCGTCATCGCCAGGATCGCGGCAACGACCGGATCGAGCCGGATGCCGATGCTCGGCAGGCCGAAGAAGATGAAGAACAGCTGCACCAGAAACGGTGTGTTGCGGATCACCTCGACATAGACGGCGACCGCCTTGCGCAGCACGCCGTAGCGGCTGCGGCGGGCGGCGGCGAAGAGAATGCTGATCAGGATGCCGAACACCGTGGTGCAGGCGATCAGGAAGAGCGTCATCAAGGCGCCATGGGCGATCGCGCCCGCGGCATCCCGAAGCCACCCGAAATCGAGGCTGTAACCCATCGTCGCAACCTTTCCCCGAAAACCCCACGGAGACGTCAAGTCCCCGTGGGCGTCAAGAGCGGATTAGTCCTTGAGGTTTTCGGGGTTGAGCGGCGTCTTCAGCCATGCCTCGGAGCTGGCGTTCAGCTTGCCGTCGGCCAGCATCTTGGCAACGGCGTCGTTGACCGCCGTCTTCAGCGCTTCCTCGTTCTTGTTGAGGCCGATATGCGACGGCGAGGTCAGGAGCTGGAACTTCTGCTCCGGCTTCAGCGCCTCCTGGCGGGCCAGTACCTGCGCGCCGACGTCGTTGCCGACGACCATCAGCTGGGTCTGGCCTGAGATGAAGGCCTGGATCACGGCATTGTAATTGTCGAAGCGCTGGATCGCGGCAGACGACGGTGCCGCCTCGGTCAGCGAGGTGTCTTCCAGCGTGCCGCGGTTGACGGCGATGGTCTTGTCGGCAAGGTCGTCCTTGCCGGCAACCTTGAGGTCGGCCGGGCCGATGACGGCGATGTAGTAAGGCGCGTAGGCGGCGGCGAAGTCGATCACTTCGGCGCGCTCCTTGGAGAAGCCGACGCTCATCAGGATATCGACGCGCTTGTCATTGAGGTAGGGAATGCGGTTCTGGCCGGTGACGCTGACGAGGTTCAGCTTGACGCCGAGGCCGTCGGCGATCTGCTGGGCGACGTCGACGTCATAACCCTTGATGCTCATGTCGGCACTGGCCGAGGAGAAGGGCGGGAAATCCGAGAAGATGCCGACCTTGATCTCGCCGGCCGATTTGATGTCGGCAAGCGCGTCGGCACGCGCGATACCGGTTGCAGCACCGAGCATCAGCGCGGCGGCCAAGGCTGCTTTCATTGTCTTTTGAAGTGTCATTGTCGTTCCCCTGTCTGGAAGCATTGTTGATTGTAGGCATTTTCTGGTCGGCTGCCGCTTCCAGTCCGGCAGCCGACAATCACATTTCAGGCGTCAGGCGGACTTGCCCGTCACGGCCGGGCTGAACACCATCAGGCTGAGGATTTCGAACAGGACCTGGGCTCCCGCATGCGCCGTGTTGGTCGTCGCATCATATTGCGGCGCCACCTCGACGACATCGCCGCCGACGAGGTTGACACCCTTGAAGCCGCGGATCAATTCCAGCACTTCGCGGGTGGTAAGGCCGCCGACTTCAGGCGTGCCGGTTCCCGGCGCAAAGCTCGGGTCGAGGCTGTCGATATCGAAGGAGAGATAGGTCGGGCCGTCGCCAACGATCTTCTTCGCCTTCTCGATGATCGCGGGAATGCCGAGACCGGTCACTTCCTCCGCATGGATCACGGTCATGCCGGACTCGTAGGAGAACTCCCAGAGATATTCGGCCGAACCGCGAATGCCGATCTGCACGACGCGGGTCGGATCGAGCACGCCGTCGAGAACAGCGTTGCGGAACGGGCCACCATGGTGGAACTTGGTCAGGTCATAGGCGCCGCCGGTGTCGCAGTGCGCATCGATATGGATCATGCCGACAGGCTTGTTCTTGCCCACGGCCTTCAGGATCGGATGGGTGATCGAATGGTCGCCGCCGACGGACAACGGAATGACGCCGGCATCGACGATCTGGTTGATGCGCTTTTCGATGTCGTCATGGCTGAGCTCCAGCCGGTAGCGGCTCTGGAACGGCACGTCGCCAATGTCGGCGACCCGCAGCTCGTGAACCGGCGCGCAGCCGAGCACATGGTTGTAAGGGCCGATGCGCTCGATCGAGCGCAGTGCCCGCGGCCCGAAGCGCGAACCCGGGCGGTTGGTGACGCCGAGATCCATCGGAATGCCGACGATCGCGACCTGCAGGTTGCCGAAATCGGGCTCGTCGGCATCGATTGCCATGTGCGGCGCGGTCAGGAAGGTCGGGATGCCGGAATAGGGCGCAAGCCGGGTGCCGCTCTTGGTGAAGATCTTGTCGGCGACGCGGCGGAAGGTCGGGTCAAACAGTTCGCCGCCATGGCTCTCGCCGTATTTCGCCTTGAGTTCGCCAAGCTTCTTATCGTCCCAGGCCATCGCTTCAATCCTCCGTCACGCCAGCCGGGGAATGCGCACGCAGGCGCCGCAGATCAGCATCTGCGGATGGGCCGGTTCTCTCCGGCTCTATCAGGTTCCCCAGGCTTTTTGCCCTTGTTGAACAGCATTAGGTGACAAATCCGCTGGAAAATCAATTGACATTGTTATAGCGTTTTGTGTGAGAAAAATTCACATCACTTGTGTCTGCCGGAACCCGTCGATTTGTCCAGCCGCCTGCCGCCTCTGAACCCCTTGCGCGCCTTCGAGGCGACGGCGCGCCGTGGCTCGGTGTCGGCCGCAGCCCGCGAGCTGAACGTCACGCATGGCGCCATCAGTCACCAGATCCGCGCACTGGAACTGTCGATCAACGCCACGCTGTTCGAGCGCGGCGGCAAGCGGTTGAAACTGACGCCGCAGGGCGCGCTGCTCTTGCCGGCCGTCACCCACGCCTTTGCCGAGATCGCGGCAGCGACCGCCGCCATGACACGGCCGACCACCAGCGGCGAGCTGCGCATCACCTGCGTGCCCGCCCTCCTCTCGTTCTGGCTGATCCCGCGCCTGCATCTGTTCACCGAGCAGTTTCCCGATGTGCGCCTGACGCTGATCGCCTCCAATGACGCCGCCTATCTCGATGCGTCGGATGTCGACGTCTGCCTGATCTATGGCGACGGCAACTGGCCGGGATGCTGGTCGAAGCTCTGGAGCCGGCTCGCCCTCTTCCCGGTCGTCAGCCCGACATTGCTCAACATGCGGCCGCTGCGCTCGGTGCGTGACCTGCGCGACCACGTGATGCTGCATGGCGACGATGGGCGCGAATGGAACACCTGGCTGGCGGCCGCCGACGCCAGTGACCTGCAGCGCGGCCGCCAGCACTTCATGAGCGATGCCCGGCTTTCGACCGAGGCTGCCCTTCACAATCAGGGCGTCGCCCTTGGCGACACCATTACCGCCGGCAGCCTGATTGCCCGCGGCGAACTGATCGCGCCCTTCGACCTGACCGTTCCAGCCAACGACGCCTTTTACGTCGCCTGTCGCAACGAGGTTCTGGCCGCGCCAATCGTACGCATCTTCATCGACTGGATGTTCTCGGCGCTCGAAAACGACCCGATGCCGGAACTGCAAACGTCGGCGCGCACGATTATTCGCAGCCGGGCCTCGAAATCCGAGCCGACAGATCGTAAATCGGTGCAGGACGGCTTTCAGCCGGTTTCGGCTCCGGCCCGCGGCCGACGGCTGGAGCGCCCCCAGAAACGCAAGAACAAAGCCTGAGCCATAGGAACTCCGCCATGCCGCATTTCAATCCGCTCGTCGAAAAGCTCTCGCCGCCACCAGTACCTTCGGTACTCGCCTGGGCGAAAAGCTATGATGGCTCGCGCGGGCCGCTGATCGACCTGTCGCAGGCGGTACCCGGCTATGCGGCTCATCCCGACATGCTGGCCTGGCTCGGCGAGGCCGCGGCATCGACCGCATACACGGGCTATGGCGCGATCGAGGGCGAAGCGGTGCTGCGCGAGGCCTATGCCGCGCATGTGGCAAGCCTCTATGGCGCTGCGGTCACGTCCGACAACATCCACATCACGTCCGGCTGCAACCAGGCCTTCATCTGCACGGCGATGGCGATTGCGTCTGCCGGCGACACGATCCTGATGACCAACCCCTACTATTTCAACCAGGAAACGACGCTTTCCATGCTCGGCATCAATGTCGAGCTGGTCCCCTGCGATGCCGGTCACGGCTTCCTGCCGGAAGTGGACGCCGTCGCTGCTGCGCTGCGGCCGGGCATCCGGGCGCTTGCCCTGGTGTCGCCGAACAATCCGACCGGCGCGATCTATCCGCCGGAGCTTCTGGCGCGCATTCACGAGGTCTGCCGCGCCAACGGCACCTGGCTGATCCTCGACGAAACCTACCGCGACTTCCTGCCCGACGCAGGTGCTGCACCCCACGGCCTTCTGCAGGTGGAAGGATGGCAGGACAGCGTCGTCGGCCTCTACAGCTTTTCCAAATCCTTCTGCATACCCGGCCACCGGCTCGGCGCGATCACGGCGGGGCCGGCACTCATCGACCAGATCACCAAGATCATGGACAATCTGCAGATCTGCGCGCCGCGCTCCGCGCAGGCCGCGGTCGCCAAGGCTATTCCCGCGCTTGCCGATTGGCGCCTTGGCAATCGCACAGAAATCGCCGCGCGCGCCGATGCGCTGCGCGATGTCATGAGCCGGCTGCCGCAATGGAAGCTGCAGGCGATCGGCGCCTACTTCGCCTATATCCGCCACCCGTTCCCGGACATTGATTCACAGTTCGTTGCCGAGAAACTGGCGAAACTCGCCGGCGTCGTCTGCCTGCCGGGCGACTACTTTGGCGAGGGCCAGGAAAACTACCTGCGCTTCGCCTTTGCCAACGCCGATGCAGACACGATCCGGAAGCTCGAAGAGCGGCTTTCCGGCTTCAATCTGCCCGGTCTCTGACCGGGTCTAACCGCGGCGGGCGATCAGGATGCCGACGAGTACGATCGCACCGCCGATTGCCTGCATCAACCCGACCGGCTCGGACAGCAGGATCCAGGCGAGGATGGCTGCGACCACCGGCTGCAACAGCAGCGTCAGCGAGGAAAACGCCGGCGGCAGATAGGCGAGCGCATAGGTGATCGCCACCTGCCCGCCCGCATGGCTGACGAAGGCGAGGCCGAACAGCATAGACCAGCCGAACAGCGTCGGCGGCAACAGGGTCGGCTCGGACAGAAGCACGATCGGCAGCATGCAGATCGCCGCCGAGGCCGTGCTCCAGATCATGATCCTGATGGTGCTGAAGAGACTGCGCAGCCGGCCGATCGCCAGGATATAGCCGGCATAGAACATCGCCGCGATGACGGCGACGCCGTCGCCGAGCAGATTGCCGTCACCAAGCGCCATCGGCCCGCCCTTCAGCGTGATAACGCCGACGACCGCCGTTACCAGCCCTATGGCAAAGACGGCACTGATGCGGGCACGGAACAACAGCCAGCTCGCGAGCGTCACGAACACAGGCGCGAGGTTGGCAAGCAGCGTGGCGTTGGCAACCGACGTCTTGGTCAGCGCATAGTGCCATGCGGCAAGGTCGATCGCCAGGAACACGCCGGGCAGCACCAGAAGCGCGTATTCCGAGAGCTTCTCCGGCCGCCTGTCCGACGCGGGCGTGCCGCGAAACCAGGACCAGGCGAGAAGCGGGATCAGCGCCAGGGCCACGCGCCAGAAGGCCGTCGCCATCGGCCCGACCTCGGATAGCCGCACGAAGATCGGCGAGCCGCCGATCGCAGCCCCGCCGATCAGAAGGGCGGCCATGGCAAGCCGGTTATGGGACGAGGCGGTGGCGGGTGCTGGGGTCACGGCAATGTCGCTATTCTGCTGGCGGGCGATCATCGCGCCCTCGACAAGGCAGCTAGCAGAAGACCGACGCTGGCGACAGTCGCTATAAATCGCCCGCCAGAACGAGGTCGGCCGCCGATGAGAACCACCGACGGCCGCAAGCTTGTTTCATCGCGCCACGCCGGCGCGATGTTTGGTGCCGTCAGGCAGCGTCGGGAATGTGCACGGTCTTGACCTCGAGGAAATCCTCAAGCCCGAACATGCCGCCTTCGCGCCCGTTGCCCGATTGCTTGTAGCCGCCGAAGGGGCTGCCATAGCGGTGCGGCCCGCCATTGATGTGAACCATGCCGGCGCGCAGGCGCGACGCCACCCGTTCGGCCCGCTTCGGATCGCCGGTCTGCACATAGGCGGCAAGGCCATAATTGGTGTCGTTGGCAATCGCGATCGCTTCCTCCTCGCTGTCGAAGGGAATGATCGCCAGAACCGGACCGAACACCTCTTCGCGGGCAATGCGCATGGTGTTGTTGACATCGGCAAAGATCGTCGGCTTGACGAAGTAGCCGGTTTCGAAGCCAGCGGGCTTGCCGGCGCCGCCGACGACAAGGCGCGCGCCCTCCGCGATACCCGCCTCGATCAGCGCCTGGACCCGACCGAACTGGACGTCGCTGACGAGCGGACCGATATGGCTCCCTTCCTTGGTCGGATCGCCGACCTCGGCCTCGCGGCCGACGCGACCGGCGATCTCGACCACCTTGTCGTAGACGCTGCGCTCGACCAGCATGCGCGTCGGCGCATCGCAGGACTGGCCGGAGTTGTTGAAGCATTCGAGCACGCTGCCGGTCACCCGGTCTTCGAGGTCGGCATCGGCAAAGACGATGTTCGGTGATTTTCCTCCGAGTTCGAGCGTCACCCGCTTGACGGTTTCGGCCGCATCCTTGCTGACGGCGATGCCGGCGCGCGTCGAGCCGGTAAACGACATCATGTCGATGTCGCGGTGCTTCGACAGGGCGGCACCGGCATGGATGCCGTCGCCGTTGACGAGGTTGAAGACGCCGGCCGGGAAGCCGGCCTCGTCGATCATCTCGGCATAGAGCATGGCGTTGAGCGGCGTAAACTCGCTCGGCTTCAGGACGCAGGTGGATCCGGTCGCAAGCGCCGGCACGACCTTCAGCGCGATCTGGTTGATCGGCCAGTTCCAGGGGGTGATCAGGCCGCAGACGCCGATCGGCTCGCGCAGGATCACATCGCCGTTCGGCAGGGTGTCGCGCATCTTCAGCCGCTTCAGAGCATCGATGAAGCCCTGCAGATGGCCGACGCCGACATCGGCCTGCTGCTCGCGCGTCATCGTCTTGGGCGCGCCGAGTTCCATGGTGATGGTCGCGACCATTTCGTCGTAGCGACGCTTGTAGATCGACAACAGCTTTTCAAGCAGCGCCAGCCGCTCCTCGACGCTGGTGCGGCTGTAAGTGGCAAACGCCTTCTTCGCGGCCGCAACCGCGCGGTCGATGTCCGCCGCCGTGCCCATCGAGATCACAGCGATCGGCTTCTCGGTCGCCGGGTTCAAGACCTCGAGATCGGCAGGCGTGATCGGGTCGACCCACTGGCCGTCGATATAGAATTTCCTCTTGTCGAGCATGCGCTCCTCCTTCCCGTCAGATTGTCTTTTCCTTGTCCGCAAGCCAGTCCATGATGAGCGTGCGATAACGCTCGCCGGAAAAGCTCGGGAAATGTCCGCCATGGACGATACGCGCCGGCAGGCGCAGCAATCGTTCCATTGACGCCAGATAGTCGTCGGCATTGGCGTGGTAGGTGTCCTCGATCAGCGGCCCGTCATAGAGAATGTCGCCGGAAAAGAGCACGCCGGTCTTCTCCTCGAAAAGCGCGATGCCGCCGGGCGAATGGCCTGGTGTGTGGATCACCTCGAACACCCGGTCGCCGAGATCGATATGATCGCCATCTTCGAGCAGCCGCGTTGCCGGCGCCGCCTTCACCGCATAGGTCGAGGAGAGATAGGGCTCCGGCGGCAGCGCATCGAAGATCTCGTCGGCGACATAGGGATCGGCCAGCGTATTCACGCGCGTCGGATGCGCCAGGAGATCGGCTTCCGCCGCATGCACGCAGCGGCATTCGAACTCGTGGTGGCAGCCGATATGATCGAAATGCGTGTGGCTCGCGACGGCCGTCAGGGCGCGTTCGGTGACCAGCGGCACCCATTCGCGCAGCGAGACCACGCCCATGCCGCTATCGACCAGCATGTCGCTGTCGCGACCGCGCACATGCCAGATGTTGCAGCGATAGAACTCCTGGATGAAGGGTTCGCAGATGGAGGTGACATCGTCATCGAGACGCTTCACCTGGTACCAGTCTTTCGGAGCAATTCGCCGCATCTTGCTAAAGGGTTCCGCTTGCCGCCGGCAAGGCTACGACGTCGGCCGCCCGCACCGCAAGGGGGACAATCTCGCCATCGCGCACCTCGGCCGATTGCGGCAGATGCGCCACCAGCGCATCGCCGTCGCTGGCGCAAGGCTGCAGGTGGCAGCGGTAGTGCGTGCCGAAGAAGGCGCTGCCGGCAACCTTGGCATCGCCGAGAGCGAACATCGGTTCGCCGGATTTATCCGCGCCGCGAAAATGTTCAGGCCGGATGGTCAGCGTGATCGCGTCGCCGGCCTTGGGCGCGGCAGCGGTGAAATTGGCGGCGGGAAGCGCCAGGCTGCCGAGCGAAGTTTCAACCTCGGCGCACGCTGCGTCCGCGGTCTTCACGCGGCCGGGGACGAAATTGACCTCCCCCATGAAGCCCGCCGAAAACAGCGAACGCGGCCGCATGTAGATCTGCGACGGCGGGCCGAAATCCTCGATCCGTCCCTGGTTCATGACGACGATCCGGTCGGCGATCGCCATCGCCTCCTCCTGGTCGTGGGTGACATGCACGAAGGTTGTGCCGACCCGCTTCTGGATCGCCTTCAGCTCGTCCTGCATCTGGCGGCGAAGCTTCAGGTCGAGCGCGCCGAGCGGTTCGTCGAGCAGCAGCACTTCCGGGTCGACGGCAAGCGCGCGCGCCAGCGCCACGCGCTGGCGCTGGCCGCCGGAGAGTTCGTGCGGCCGTTTGCCGGCCGACGCTTTGAGGCCGACGAGGTCGAGGAAGCCGAGTGCCTTTTCGTCCCGCTCAGCTTTGCCGAGGCCGCGCATCCGGAGCCCGAAGCCGACATTGTCGGAGAGCCGCATATGCGGAAACAGGGCATAGTCCTGAAACATCGTCGTCGTCGGGCGCTTGGACGGCGTCACGAAGGTCATGTCGTTTTCGCCGATCACGACGCGGCCCGAGCTTGGCGACAGGAAGCCGCCAAGGATCGAAAGCAGCGTGGTCTTACCGCAGCCCGAGGGGCCGAGCAGCACGATGAACTCCCCTGCCCGGATATCGAGCGAAACGCTATCCAGCGCCGTGAAGTGGCCGAAGGTCTTGCTGACGTTTTCGATCGAGACGGGAGCGGTCATTGTTTCTTCGTCCTTCCGAACAGGGAAAACTCGAGGATCAGCAGCAGCGCCACCGAGGCGAGGAAGACCAGCGAGCCGATGGCATTGGTCTTGGGGTTGAGGCCGGAACGCAGCATGCTCCAGATCTCGACGGGCAAGGTCACGTCGAAGCGCGACAGCAGGAAGGCTATGATGAACTCGTCCCAGCTGAAGGTCACCGACAGGAAGAAAGCGGCAAGGATCGAGGGCATCAGCATCGGTGCCGTCACCAGCGCCATCACCTTGAAATCGTTGGCGCCGAGATCGCGCGCAGCCCGCTCGATGTTGATCTGGTGATCGCCCATCGAGGCATAGATGATGGCAAAGCAGAGCGGCAGATTGATCACCACATGGCCGATGCCGACCGTCAGGAGAGACAGCGGCATGTGCAGCGCGTTGAGCAGCGAAAGCAGCCCGAGCGCGATGATCAGATAACTGACCGTCATCGGCGCAATCAGCAGGCCCCTTTGCAGGGCCGAGCCTGGGAGCTTGTAGCGCGCCAGCGAATAGGCAGCGAGAAATCCGAGAACGCAGGAGACCACGGAGGAAGAGATCGCGACGAGCATCGAATTGCCGAGTGCTGCCATCAGCTTGCGGTCGGCAAAGACGGCCTCGTACCATTGCGTGGAAAAGCCGTTGAAGGGCGGCACCGGCAGGCGCCCGTCCTGGAAGGAAAACAGCACCAGCACGGCGACCGGCAGGAAGATGAAGGCATAGACGAGAGCAAGGTAGGCCCAGGACAGGCCACTGACGAAAACTCTGCGCAGCATCACGCCCTCTCGATCTTCAGCCAGCGGGCGCAAGCCACGTAGGCGATGGTGACAGCCAGCATGAGAATGATCGACAGCGCCGCCGCCATCGGGAAATCGGCGCGCCGGCCGAGCTGCAGCATGATGATCTGCGGCAGCACCAGCTCGTTGTTGCCGCCGAGGATCTGCGGCGTCACGTAGTCGCCGATGCACAGAACGAAGGTCAGGAACGCGCCGGTCATGATGCCCGGCAAGGTCAGCGGCAAGATCACGTGCCAGAATGTCTGGAAGGCGTTGGCGCCGAGGTCGGCGGCCGCGCGGCGATAATTCGGCGAGAGCTGGATCAGGTTGGAATAGATGGTCAGCGTCAGGAGCATGACGAAGAAATGCACGAAGCCGATGACCGTTGCCGTGCGCGTGCTGGCAATCTCCAGCGGTTCGGCGATCAGGCCGACGCCCGTCAGCATCTGGTTGATGACGCCGTTCTTCGACAGCACCAGCAGCCAGGAGTAGGAGCGCACGACATAGGAGGTCCAGAACGGCAGGATCGCGAGGATCAGCGCCATGCGCTGGAACCGCTTCGGCACGCGCTCGGCGATGATCCAGGCGAGCGGATAGGCCAGGAGCACCGAAAGCACCGTGACGATAACGGTGATTTCGAGTGAATTGACCAGCCCCTGCAACAGGGCGTTCTCGGAGAAGAAGCGCACGTAGTTGTCAAGGTTCCAGACACGGACGATCTCGCGCCCTTCGCGCTTCCACAGGCTCATCGCCGCCATGAACAGGAAGGGGACGACAAAGAAGGCGAGCGTCCACAGGAGCGCCGGTGCAGCAAAGCCCCAGGCCTTTCGGCGGTCGGCATCTTCAAGGGTGGTCGCAGTCATGAAAGCTCCAGATATATGCGCGGCTAGAAGGTGCCGGACGCAGTCCACCGTCCCACGGACAGGTGGGGCGGCGGTCAGGCTGAAGGTTCGGCGACCGCTGCAAGCGTTCGCCGCGCATCGGGTTTACTGTTGCAGCATTTCCGTCCAGGCGTCCTGGAACTGCTGGTCGAGTTCGGTCGACGGGATCGGGTAGAGCTGCGTCTTCTTCAGGTATTCGGCCTGTTCGTTGAAGCGCAGCGCCGCCTTCTGCTGGTCGCTCAAATGCTCGCCCGCCTTCATGTTTGCCGGCATCGCCCAGTAGCAGGAGGATGTGGCAAGCCGTGCCTGGCCCTCGGGGCTGACGATATATTGCACGAATTTGAGCGCCAGATCCTGCTTGGCCGAATCCTTCATAACGCCGATCGACTGCGCCCAGCGCACGGCGCCCTGTGCGGGGATGGTCCAGTCGAGGTTCGGCTTGTCGGCCGACAGCACGGCCGTGATCCACTCGCCGCCGCCGACCAGAATATCGACTTCGCCCGTTGCAAGCGCCGTCTGCGAGGAGACGACGTCGCTGACCTGCTTCGACATCGCGCGCATTTCAGCCAGCTTCTCCTTCAGCGCCGGCATGTCGGCCTCTGAAAGCTCTGCGGTCTTCTTGCCAAGGCTAAGGCCGGCAAGCCCGATCATCGGCAGGTAGTAGTCATAGAGCGCGATGCGCCCCTTGTATTTGTCCGAAAAGACCACCGAGAGGTCCTGCATGTCCTTCGGGTCGACCTTGGACTTATCGTAGGAAACGGTGTTGTAGCCAAACTTTTCCGTGACAGCATAGGTCTTGCCGTCCTTCGTGTTGTTGGCCTCCATCCGCACTTCGGGGAAGATGTCGGCGGTCGGAAGCGCATCGGCCGGCATTTCGGCGAGCAGGTCGAGATCGATGGCGCGGTGAACATCGACGCCGTCGATGACGAGCACGTCCCAATCGCCGGGGCGCGACTGGTCGAGGATCGAGAGGGCTGCACCCGTTCCCTCATAGACCTTGAGATTGACCTTGACGTCGTTGGCCTTTTCGAACGGCTCGACGAGCGCCGGATCCGTGTGATCGCACCAGACGAGTGCGTTCAGTTCCTCGGTGGCGAAAGCCGGCGCCGGAACGGAGACGAGCGAGGTGGCGACGATCGCGCCCGCGGCGACCGAGGAGAAAAACCGGCGCAGGTTCGCGCCATCATGAAATGACTGCATCATGCTGTTGCCCTCTTGTTTGACGCTCATTCCGGCGTCTTCAAAAAAAGATTGAATGAATTCATTTTTTAAGTCAATCTCAAATTTGAGGACATTCAGAATTAGAGGAAATGCACATGACGGGGCTGCGCGCACGGCAGAAAGCCGACCGGAACAGACGCATCCTGGACGCTGCGGCACTCCTGTTTCGCGAAGTCGGCTATGACAGCGCCCGTATCGAGGACATCGCTGAGCGTGCCGAAGTGTCGGTCGGAACCTTCTACAACTACTATGAAAACAAGGGCGACATCCTGGTCGCCACGGTGTCGATGGAGGTCGAGGAAGTTCTCGCCGCCGGGCGCACCATCGTCGACAATCCGCCCTCCTCCGTCGAAGGGGCGCTGCAGGCGCTGATCGGTCAATATTACGATCACTCGCTCGTCTATCTCTCCAAGGAGATGTGGCGCACGGCCATGGCGATCTCGATCCAGCAGCCGGAAAGCCCTTTCAGCAAGCGCTATACCGAGCTCGATCGACGGCTTTGCGACCAGGTCTCGACGCTCATCCAAAAGCTGCAGATCAAGGGCCTCGTCGCGCCCGGCATCGACGTTCGCGCCGTCGGCGAAATGCTGTTCAACAATCTCAACCTGATGTTCATCGAATTCGCAAAGGACGAGGCGATGCCGCTCGATGAACTCAAGGCGCGCGTCACTCGGCAAAACCGGCCGATCGCGACGCTGATCGCCACCCTCTGATCCAGGCCGACCACGATCCAACCCAACCAAGAAGAGAGACACGATGCAGGATTTCGAACTGCAGGTGCTTGCCGCCGCCGACCGCCTCGTTGAAGCCTTTGCCCGACACGACGCGGACGCCTATTTTTCGGCTTTTGCGCCCAATGCCACGTTCATCTTCCACAATCTCGACCGCCCCTTGCGCAGCCGGGCGGAATACGAGGCGGAATGGGCGTTGTGGGAGACCCGCGACGGCTTCCGCGTCCGCGCCTGCCAGTCCAGCGACCGACACGTGCAGGTGATGGGCAACGTCGCCGTCTTCACCCACGGCGTTCGCACCGATCTTGAAATCGGCGGCGAACCCCTGACGTCGGAAGAGCGAGAAACGATCGTTTTCGAGCGGGATGGGACGGGCGCCTGGCTGGCGGTTCACGAACATCTCTCGCGTTTCGGCTAAGCGTTTCCGGGGAAATCGCGATGCCGTGCTCCGTCAGGATGCCGGTGAAAACAGAGAGATGGAATGTTTCCGCGCTCCGCCAGGGCCGGAAGCGCTATAGCCGCCGCGATCGTTCAGAGCGCGCCGACAACAACTGCAGAGATGAAACAGAACGCAGCGACGAAGGCGATCGCATGCGGAAACAGACTGATCGGCGAGCGGCGCGGTGCGGCCGGCGCGTAAAACGCATATCGGGACTGGATCGTCGGTTTCGCAGCGTTCATCGCGTCTCTCCGTCGTTCAGGTCGGGAACAGGACCGTTAATAGTCATGTTCTCCGATATTCTCGATTGGGTTTATAGATATTATTTTCTCCGTTCTACCCCGAAAGTGAAAAATCGTCCGCGGGCGCGCCCATCAGTGCCGATCGCGGTCGCGTTCCTGCACATGCCTGGACCAGCTCTCGCTGAACCATGGCGTCAGCAGCGACACGTTTGCCTCGCGATGGGAGCGAGTGAGACCAACGTCGGCTTCAACGCAGGTCCACACCGTAAACGCCGTCAGTTCGTGTTTTCCGAAGGTCTGGATCAGCGGAATGTCGGCGGCGTCGCGGCCACGGGCAACAGCGATGCGCCCTGCCCTGCGCACATTGTTCTTGGCGTCGAACGTATACCAGCGGTCACCGAGGAACACCTCGAACCAGGCATTGAAATCCATCGGCGCCACCCGCTCCCCGGTCTCAAGGTCGGCCATGTATCCGTTGACGTAGCGCGCCGGCATGTTCATGCAGCGGCAGAGCGCGATGGCGAGATGCGCATAGTCGCGGCTGACGCCGAGCCGATCCTCATGCGCCTCTAGCGCCGTTCGCATCGCCTGGGCATAGCCGTAACTGAACACAAGGCGTTCGTGCACGTAATCGCAGATGGCCTGCACGCGCGCAAAGCCGGGCTCCGTCTCCCCGAAAAGTCTCCAGGCCAGCGCGCCCAGCCGATCGGTCTCGCAATAGCGGCTAGCGGCAAGATAAGGCAAAGTGTTCGGCGGAAGGCGCTCGACAGGCACGGCCTGCGCCAGGGGATCGGAGAGGTCGGGCCGACCGTCGTCTTCAATGACAGCGTCGTAGCTCAGCTTGAAATCACCCTCCGGTGCGATCAGGCGCAGGCAGGTGTTCTTGTGCGGGTCTACGACCTCTTCCATCCTGACGATCGGCACCGTGACAGGCCCGCGCTCGCGTTTGATGTCGGCGCGCCGTTCGGCGACGACGGAAAGATAGGTCATCATCGGCGTCGGGTTTGGGCAGCGTATGCCGATCTCATAGCCAAAGCGTATGAACATCTCCAACCTCCCTCGTTCGACAGGAATGTTTCGCGGATCCTTTTGTTCCCTCGATCGAGGGCAACACAGGTGCCGCGGGCACACACGAACAGACACCGGAATAGAGATCCGCAGCAGCGATGATCAGGCCAATTCTACCCTCGAACCAAGCAGGCAACAATCGCTTTCACACGCGCCTTTGGGCGCGGAGTGCTGCGCCACGCCGTTGCGTCAGGAAAGTGCGACAAAGCCCCATGACATCTGGCGAAACTCGCCTATATTGGCGCGAAAGCGGCAGAAATGCCGACAAATCAAATATTTGGAACTGTCGATGACCGCCCCTTTGTTCCCGAAGGCCGACACCAGACCGCCCGGAAAACTTGGCTTCAGCAAGACGTATTCCCTCTTCCAGGCTTTCGACTGGGCCAATACGACACTCGGACCGGTCGCCACCTGGCCGGCGGCGCTGACGATGACCATCAGGATGATGCTCGCCTCGCCGGTTGCAATGGCCGTCCTCATCGGTCGCGACGGCGTGATGATCTACAACGACGCCTATATCGAGATCGCCGGCAAGCGCCACCCCGACTGTTTTGGCCGCTCCGTTTTTGCGACATGGCCCGAGGTCGCCGCGTTCAACCGGCAGATCATAGCCGACGTCTTTTCCGGAAAGACCGCGTCGTTCGAGGACGCGCCTTTGACGCTCTATCGCAACGGCGCAGCCGAGGACGTGTGGCTCGACCTCGACTACAGCCCTGTTGTCGACGACGACGGTAGCACGATCGCGGTCCTTGCCATTCTCGCGGAAACGACCAAGCGGGTGAAAGCGGAAAAATCCCTTCGCGACAATCAGGAACGCCTGTCGCTGGCGCTTAGCGCCTCCGGTGTCGTCGGCATCTGGGACTGGCACGTGCAGGAAGACCGGGTCTACGCCGACGAACGCTTTTCCGATCTCTTTCACGTGCCGCGCGAAACCGCCCGCCACGGTGCGCCGATCTCCGCCTATCTCGCCTCTATCCACGCGGATGATGTTGCCGGCCTTGAAGCCGCGATGAAGCGGGCGATCGAAACGGGAGAAAGCTTCACGTCGGAGTATCGCATCGTCCAGCCGGAAGGTGGCGTGCGCTGGGTGCTTGCTGAAGGGCGGCCGGCACGCGACGAGACCGGTGCCTGCATCCGCTTTCCCGGCGTCGCCGTCGATATTACCGAGCACCGGCAGGCAGTCGAGGCCCACGCCCGCTCCGAAGCTGCCTTTCGAACGCTCGCGAACGCCATGCCGCAAATGGTCTGGTCGACCCGTCCTGACGGCTATCACGACTATTACAATGCCCGCTGGTACGAGTTTACCGGTGTGCCGGAAAATTCGACCGATGGCGAAGGCTGGAACGGCATGTTCCACGAAGAAGATCAGGCACGGGCCTGGGCAAGCTGGCGCCACTCGCTCGAAACCGGGGATCCCTACCAGATCGAGTATCGCCTGCGCCACCACAGCGGCGTCTATCGCTGGGTCCTCGGCCGCGCCCTTGCGATCCGTGACGATCGCGGGCGGATAACCCGCTGGTATGGCACCTGCACCGACATTCACGACGCCAAGATGGCCGCAGCAGAGCGGGAGGTCGTCGCCCACGAACTCAGCCATCGTATCAAGAACATCTTCTCGGTGCTCAGCAGCATCATCAGCCTTTCGGCGCGCTCCAATCCGGATGCCCAACCCTTTGCGCTGGAACTGCGCAAACGGATCGAGGCGATGGGTCGGGCCCATGACTTCGTGCGGCCACACAGCCAGGCGTCGCGTCCGGTGCCGGTGGAACAGTCGATCTTCGGGTTGGTCCAGGAATTGCTCGTTCCCTATGGCAACGCCGAGGACCGCATCAGCGTCAGTGGCGAAGACATCCAGCTCGGCGACAGCGCCGCCACGCCGTTGGCGCTGCTGTTGCATGAACTGGCGACCAATGCTGCAAAGTACGGAGCGCTTTCCGGCGATACCGGCAGGCTCGCCATCAGCGGCCGGCAGCAGGAGGCCGATTACATTCTGGAATGGCGCGAGCACGACGGGACAGGCGTGGTCGACCAACCCGATCAGGAAGGTTTCGGCTCGCGGCTGATGAAGATCAGCGTCGAGGGGCAGCTCGGCGGAAAGCTGGTCAGGCGATGGGAGAAGGATGGAGTTCACGTCACCGTGACAATGCCGCGCGCGGCGGTGACGCGAACCAACCGGCTTTCCGGACAGCGGGATTGAAACCACGTCGGGCCGGCAGCGACGTCGCTGCCGAACCGTGCCGGATCACCGGTGCCGGCACAAACCCGGCCTCAGGCGAAAAGCTTCAGGCGCTCCGGCGGCTGCGCGTCGAGCGTGCGCCTGCGCGCCACTGCGTAGCTGACGGCCTGCTTCATCTCATGGTCGGCAACGGGCTTGCTGATGACGCCGACCGTGCCGGGCACGCCGTCGCCAAGCTGGGCGGGATTGGCTGTCATGTAGAGGACGGTGATACCGTGTTCGGCGGCAAGCATGCGTCCGATATCCTTGCCGGTCGGCCCGTCCCTCAAATTGAGATCGACCAGAGCCACCTCCGCCATCGGAGCCAGGCTGATCGCGGTTGCCTGATCGGCGGCGATCCCCACCGGGCTATGCCCGAGTTCCGAGACCACGTATTCGATTTCGGTCGCAACGAGAAACTCGTCTTCGACAATCAGTACTCTGCAAGCCATGTCAATTTTCCAACGCTTCACTTTGCGGCATGAACGGAACCGTCTCCCAAGGTTCCGGTTATATGCCTGTTGAACTTCAAGCGGTACAACGCGCCATTGTCCAGCCGGGTTCCCGCTGTTTTCAATCGCGACGCGCCGTCCTGCACAAAAGGGAAGCCCGAGCGATGCACGCATGCGTCCGGGCGGCAGGTAACGATCCCTACCGTCATCTTGTTCCGGCCAAATGAAAAAATTCTGAACCCGGCGCTACAGGCCGACGGCATCCTTGAAGGAATACCACCAGGAGCCGATCGTCGAATACTGAGCGCGGAACATCCGCCCGCCCGGGAACGGATACCAGGGCAGCTTCTCGAACACATCGAAGCGCGTCGCGTCACCGTCGATCGCCTCGGCAAGCGTGCGGCCGAACAGATGCGATCCGGTGACACCATGGCCGCTATAGCCATGGGCGAAATAGGTGTTCGTCCCGATGCGGCCCATCTGCGGCACGCGGGTAAACGACAGGGCGAAGTTGCCGCTCCAGGCATAGTCGATCGTGACGCCCTTGAGCTTCGGAAAGACCCTTTCAAGATTGGGCTTGAGCTTGGCCACCACGTCGGCGGGGTCGGTGCCGCCATAGACGGTGCCGCCGCCGAAGATCATGCGCTTGTCGGCCGACAGCCGGAAATAATCGAGAATGTAGCGCACATCCTCGACGCACATGTCGCTCGGGATGAGCGAATGGGCGAGCGCCTCGCCGAGCGGCGCGGTGGTGATCATCTGGGTCGAGACCGGCATGACGCGCGAGACAAGCTTCGGCACTGCATCGCCAAGATAGGCGTTGCCGCAAAGCACGACGATCCTCGCCGACACTTCGCCGTCGGCGGTATAGACCGTCGGCCGGACCGCTTCGTGATCGACGCGCGTCACCGGTGATTGTTCGTAGATCGTGCCGCCAAGGCTTTCGAGCGCGCGCGCTTCGCCAAGCACCAGATTGAGCGGATGCATGTGGCCGCCTGTTGTGTCCAGCATGCCGCCGCAATAGGCGTCCGACTTGACCAACTTGCCGAGCGCGTCGCGGTCGAGAAGCTGATGGTCGTCCATGCCGTACTTGCGCCAAAGCGCCTGCTTGGCTTCCAGCTCCTTCATGTGTGCGGGCGTGTAGGCGGCATAGATGTTGCCTGGCTTCAGATCGCAGTCGATCTGATACTGGCTGACGAGCCGCCGGATGATCTTGCCACCCTCCTGCACGAGCCCGCCGACGAAGCGTGCCGCATCTTCGCCGTAGCGGCGCTGGATGGTCGCAAGGCTGGCATTCAGGCCGTTGACCACCTGGCCGCCATTGCGCCCCGATGCGCCCCAGCCGACCTGCGCGCCCTCGACGACGACGACCTTATAGCCTTTCTCGGCCAGGTGGATCGCTGTCGACAGGCCGGAATAGCCGGCGCCGACGACGCAGACATCGGTCTCGACGCGACCTTTCAGCGAGACCGGCGTGCGGATGATGTTGCGGGAGGCGGCGTAGTAACTGGTGGGATAGCTGCCGTCACCGGCATAGGATTTTTGGCTCTTCATCATCATACGATTTCCAGATAGGCGCTGAATTCATAGTCCGTGACCTGCTCGGCAAACCCGGCGATCTCCTGCCGCTTGCAGGCGATCAGCATCGAGCGCAGCACGGGATCGAAGATCTCGGCGGCAATCGACCCAGCCTCGAAGGCATCGACCGCCTGCCCCCAATCGGCGGGAATTTTGGGCAGTTTCTCCGCCGCATAGGCCCGGCCCGACACCGGCGCCGAAGGTTTCCACTTGTTGCGGATACCAACCAGTGCCGCGCCGAGGATCGCGGCGATGACCAGATAGGGATTGGCATCGGCACCGGCGACCCGATGCTCGATGCGCCGCGCCGCCGGGCTTCCGCCTGGGATGCGGATCGCCGAGGTGCGGTTCTCGTAGCCCCAGCACACCGCCGTCGGCGCATGTGTATCGGGCCGCAGGCGGCGATAGGAATTGAAATGCGGCGCGAACAGCAGCGTCGTTTCCGACATTCCGCGCAGCAAGCCAGCGACCGCATTCTTCAGGACAGCCGATCCCTCGTCACTGCCGTCGTTGAAGACATTGTTGCCCTCCGCGTCGAGCAGGCTGAAGTGAATGTGCATGCCATTGCCGGAGCGGGTGCCATAGGGCTTGGCCATGAAGGTCGCCGCCAGGCCGTGCTTGCGGGCAACCCCCTTGACGATGCGCTTGAAGAAGATCGCATCGTCGGCCGCCTTCAGGGGATCGTCCGTGTGCAGCAGGTTGATCTCGAACTGGCCGATGCCGTTCTCGGCGATCGCCGCGTCCGCCGGCACGTTCTGCCGCGCGCATTCCTTGTAGACGTCGGAGAAGAACTCGCCGAAATCGTCGAGCTCGTCGATCGACAGGATCGCGTCGGAATCGAGCCTTTTACCGGTATAGGGCGAGATCGGCGGCACCGCGCTGTCGGGCTCCGGGTCGATCAGGTAGAATTCCATTTCGGTCGCGACCACCGGCCGCAAGCCCAGCTCCTCGTATTCGCGAACGATGGCCGCCAGAGCCTGGCGCGGATCGGCGAGAAACGGCTTGCCGTCCTCGAGCTGCAGCCAGAGCGGCACCAGCGCACTCGGCCGCGAGGTCCAGTTGACCGGCAGCGCACCGCGTCCGGTGACACCGCAGATACCGTCGCGGTCACCGCTCGCAAACACCTGCTCGCTGTTGATGATGTCCTCGCCCCAGACATCGACGCCGACGATCGACAGCGGCATGCGGATGCCGCCGCCAAGCACTTTGGCGGCCTGCTCCACCGGCACGCGTTTGCCGCGCATGATGCCGTTGAGGTCGCAGACCACCGCCTGAATGCTTTCGATCGGGCCGTTCTGCTCCAGCCAGGCCTTGAAGGCGCTCGGGTCTTCCGCGTCGAGGGACATATCGCAAATCTCATTTTGTGATCACATTTTTGCAAAATTGACATAATCCAGGAGTTGGAGTCAACCTCAGCCGATGGTATCAGCCCGCAACCATCGCCGCGTCGCCGAAGGAGCCTGCCGATTTGAAGACCACAACTCTGCCGCTGTTCGACCGACCGGAAGGCATGACCACCCATGACTACGCCTTTGCCAGGCTCCGCCAGGCCATCATGGTCGGCAGCTTTCGCCCCGGCACCTCGGTGACGATCCGTGGCCTCGCTGAAGCGCTCGAAAGCAGCCCGACACCGGTGCGCGAGGCGCTGCGGCAGCTGACCTCCATCGGCGCGCTGCAATTCCTCGAGAACCGCCGCATCGTCGTGCCGCGGATCACGCCCGCCCGGTTCGAGGAGCTGATCTCTTTGCGCATCGCGCTCGAAAGCCACGCCGCCCGCCGTGCCGTCGCTCATCTTTCCGAGCGGCAGATCGAACGGATCGCTGCAATCGATGACAGCATCGAGGACGAAATCAACCGGGGCGACCAGGTCGCCGCGCTGATCGCCAACCAGGCCTTCCATCGCACGATCTACACCGCCAATCCCGATCAGATCGTCATGCCGCTGATCGAAAGCGTCTGGCTGCAGCTGGGACCGATCCTCGGCATCGCCATGGAACATGTCAGCGAACTCTACGTCGTCGACCGTCATCGCGAGGCGATCGAAGCCCTGCGCCGCCGCGACGAAGATGCGGTCGCAGACGCCATCGCCGCAGACATTCGCGAGGGCATCGGTGGCTTCGACCAGCAGGCCGTCGCCCACCTTCTGAAGTTGGCCGCCTGACTTTCGAACCTTGCTACTGCCGCGAAATTTTAGTGATACTAAAATTTCCGTTGACAAGGTGCCGATCCCGCAGCAAGTTCCAGAAAACGCAGGCGCAAAGCCCTGAAATCCCTCAGGATATCGGAGCATGCCGGCGCGCGTCCGCGCAGGAGGTCACGTCTCCACGCGGCGATGTGGGACGGGGGATTTCAAGGGTGCATTCGCAGTCTCAGCCAGATGATCCGACATTGGCCCTGCCCCCGCTCGGCGACCGGCTGCGCGAGCGGCGCAAGGCGTTGAAACTGACCCTCAAGGAGGTCGCCGACCGGGCGGATTTCTCCGTCGGCTTCATCTCCCAGATCGAGCGCGGCATCACCGTACCCTCGCTGACGTCGCTGGTCGCGGTCTGTCGGGTGCTCAAGGTCGAGGTCGGCACGTTCCTCAACTCGCCGCGGGTGGCCTCGCCCTTTACCCGTCACGACCAGCGCCGCGCCTATGCGCTGGCCGGCTCTCCTGACAGCAACGTCTCCTATGAGCGTCTTTCGGCCTCGTTTCCAGGCAGCATTCTGCGCGGAACCGTGGTGCATACGCCGCCCGGACATCGCAGCGAGGCGATGACCCACGAGGGCGAAGAAATGTTCTTCATCCTTCAGGGTGCGCTGACGATCGAGATCGATGGCGAACAGACGGTGCTGGAAACGGGCGATTCCGCCCATTTTCTTTCGGGCCTCACCCATCTCACCTGGAACCACACCACCGAACCCACCGTGATCCTGCACACCTGCACGATGGACGTGTTTGGCGACGCGCAATCGACAGAAACGCCAGAAGGCGCTTTCGCGGTGACCCGCGCCGAAGATCGCCGCAATGCCGCGGCAAGTCCAGGCAAAGGCGCCGGATAGGCCCGCCGCAGGCCGCAGCGCAATCCCGTCGGCGATTGCGCTCTTCAGAATGCCACCTTTCGCCCGGCCGCCTCGGCCCGGCGACCGCCGCGCGTCGTTCGACGCCCGAACACGAGACCGGCGCGCGGCCCCAAACTTCACTCAACTCAACCCAGCCAGAACCAGAACTGGAAAGACCATGACAGAACAGACCAAAGCACGCTTCGCCGCCCTGCGCACCAAAATGAACGAAACCGGCAGCGGGCTGGTCGCGCTCGCCCCGGGATCGCACATGGATTGGTTGATCGGCTATCACCCGCATCCGGACGAGCGCCCCTGCCTGCTGCTCATCGGCCCGGAAAAAGAGGCCTTCCTGATGCCGGCGCTCAACGCTGAAGGAACCCGCGAGCACACCGACATCGCATTCCACAACTGGGCCGATGATACCGGCCCGGCCGACGCCCTGACGGCCGCGCTTGCCGATATCGGCGCTGTCGCACCCGGCGGCGTGGTGATCGACGAGACGATGCGCGCCGATTTCGCGCTGCTGCTGATCGATGCGCTGCCCGCAGACACGGCCCGCGCGTTCACGCAGGAAACGCTTGGCGCGCTGCGAATGCGCAAGGACAAAAGCGAATACGACCTCCTGAAGATGAATGCCGGAATTGCCGACCGCGCCATGCAGGCCGCCTTCGCCAAGATCCGCCCGGGCATGACCGAAAAGGAACTGGCAGCGGAAATCCGCGCGCACTTCGCCTCTGAAGGCGCGGCACCGGCCTTCTGGATCGTCGGTGCCGGCGGCAACGGCGCCTTCCCGCACCACTCCGCCAGCGAGCGCGTGATTGCCGAAGGCGATGCCGTGGTCATCGACATCGGCGGCCGCAAGCAGGGCTTCCCGAGCGACATCACCCGCATGGCAATCGTCGGCCGCGCGCCGGAAGGTTACGGCCAGATCCACACGATCGTCGAGCGCGCCGTCCAGGCGGCGCTGAAGGCCGCCCGCCCTGGCGTTCTTGCCAAGGAAGTCGACGATGCCGCCCGCAAGGTGATCGCAGATGCCGGCTATGGCGAGTACTTCGTCCACCGCACCGGTCACGGCATGGGCATCGACGGCCACGAGCCGCCCTATATCACCGCCACGTCGGAAACGGTGCTGGAAGAAGGCATGGTGTTCTCGATCGAGCCCGGCATCTACCTGCCGGGCCGCTTCGGCATCCGGCTCGAGGATATCGTCATCCTGCGCGCCGATGGCCCGGAAGTCCTGTCGTCGCTGTCGCGCGACGTTCACGTCGCACAGATCTGAGACGACATTGGTGGCGCCTTCGGGCGCCACTTTTCTGTCCGCGTCCCACCAGCCTTGGCTGGATGACGCAGCTCTGTTACCGGGTCGGCTGCTTGCGACCCGTCTGCGGGCGATTGCCGTTCGCATCCTTGCCGCGACGCGGCACATAGGCCGGCTCGCGCTGTTCGGCCGGCGGCCAGATCCAGTAGTGACCATAGGGCTTGCGCTGGATGCCCTCGTAATACTCGCCCTTTCTGGTGCGCATCTGCGCTTCCGCATCGCCCGCGGCAGCCACCAAAGCAAAGAACACGCCGGCTATGGCGACGGCGAACACATATCCTGATTTCAGCATCTTCTGGCTCCTTGCCTCCTGTCTACGCCTGCTCGCGGCACGGTCAACCGCCAAAGACTTTATAAGTTCCCGCTTGACCACCTTCTTGGCCTTGGTCATATTGATCAGATGTCAGACCAATTTGGCGCCGAGGGGGAAGCTGAATGACTGAACAGGCCAGAGCCGCGCTTCTGCCATTGCCGCCCGCCGACCGGGCGCAGCAGGTCATCGCCGCGCTCGCCAATTACGTCCAGCAATCAGGTTTGAAACCCGGCGATCGCCTGCCGGCGGAGCGCGAGCTGATGACGGCGCTCGCCGTCGGCCGCTCGACCGTGCGCGAGGTCATTCGCCATTTCCAGGCGCTCGGCGTCGTCGAGGCGCGCAAGGGCAGCGGCACATATCTGCTCAGAGCGATTTCGGCCGGCACCGTGCATATGCCGTTGACGCTCGACGCTGGGCATCTTCGCGACGTGCTGTTGATGACGCTCGAGGTTCGTCGCGGCATCGAGGTCGAGGCCAACATGGTCGCCGCGCGCCGTCGCACCGACAAGGACCTCGAGACCATCGAGACAAAACTCGATGAGATGGAGCGTGTGCACATCGCCAAGGGCACCTCCGGCCCTGAGGACCTCGCCTTTCACCTGGCGATCTACGACGCCACCCACAATCCGCTGTTTCGACAGCTGCTCGAACAGATGCGCGAGGCATTCGAGCGCTTCTGGGATCATCCCTTCGATCGGACGGATTTCGCTCGCCGTTCCTTTCCCTTCCACCGCACCCTCTTCAACGCGATCGCGGCACAGGATCCTGACACCGCGCGCGAAGAAACGCTGAAAATCCTCGCGATCGTCGAGGAAGACATCAAGGAAATGTCCAAATGAACAACGGCCTCGATCCGTTCGACCACGCCTCCCTGATCGTCGCGCATGACGAAGGCAACGCCTTCGATGCCGTCGTGCCGCCGATCGTCCAGACCTCGCTGTTCACCTTCAAGGACTATGACGACATGGTCGCGTCCTACAAGGGCGAACGCGTGCGGCCGATCTACACCCGCGGCCTCAACCCGACGGTGCGCATGTTCGAGGAGATGCTGGCCAAGCTCGAAGGGGCAGAGGACGCCATCGGCTTTGCCAGCGGCATGTCGGCGATCTCGTCGACCGTGCTCTCCTTCGTCGAACCCGGTGACCGGATCGTCGCGGTCAACCATGTCTACCCCGACGCCTTCCGGCTGTTCGGCACGCATCTGAAGCGCATGAAGGTCGAGGTGACCTATGTCGACGGTCGCGACGAGGAAGCGGTCGCCAAGGCGCTTCCTGGCGCCAAGCTGTTCTACATGGAAAGCCCGACAAGCTGGGTGATGGACACCCACGACGTCGCTTCCCTTGCCCGCCTCGCCAAGGACCAGGGCATCATCACCGCCATCGACAACAGCTGGGCGAGCCCGATCTTCCAGCAGCCGATTTCACTCGGCGTCGATCTCGTCATCCATTCGGCCTCGAAGTATCTCGGCGGCCACTCGGACGTGGTCGCCGGCGTCGTCGCCGGTTCGAAGGACCTGATCGGCCGTATCCGCTCGGAAGCCTATCCCTATCTCGGTGGCAAGCTGTCGCCTTTCGACGCCTGGCTCCTGATCCGCGGCCTGCGCACGCTCCCGATCCGCATGAAGGCGCACGAGCGCTCGGCGCTGACGGTGGCGCAGCGCCTGCAGGCGCATCCGCTGGTCGAGACCGTTTGCCACCCCGGGCTCGGCAACACCTTGCCACCGGGCCTTTCAGGCACGTCGGGCCTCTTCTCCTTCATCTTCCGCGAAGGCGTCGATGTCAGGCGCTTTGCCGATCAACTCGAGCTGTTCAAGCTCGGCGTCTCCTGGGGCGGCCACGAAAGCCTGATCGTGCCGGGCGAAGTCGTGCTGTCGCAGAAAGCCCAGCCCAATTCCGCGGCCGCCTTCGGCATCTCGCCGCGGTCAGTACGGCTCCATGTCGGCCTGGAGGGAACGGAGGCCCTCTGGAGTGATCTTGACGCGGCGATCACAGTCGCTTCGTCAGGCTGACAGGAGCGGGATGCGCATCCCGCTCATCACATGTGACTAAACCATCAAAAGACAAAGGGAACAAAAATGAGGAAACTGATTACCGCCACTCTGCTTGCCACCCTGATGGCAGGAAGCGCACTGGCCGATACCAAGCTGAAGCTCGTCGAGGTCATCACCAGCCCCGAGCGCACAGAGACGCTGAAGTCGATCGTCGCCAAGTTCGAAGCGGCGAACCCCGGCACGACCGTCGAGATCATCTCGCTGCCCTGGGGCGAAGCCTTCCAGAAGTTCGCCACCATGGTTTCGGCCGGCGAACTGCCCGACGTGATGGAAATGCCCGACACCTGGCTGTCGCTCTATGCCAACAACGGCATGCTCGAGAGCCTCGAGCCCTACCTTGCCAAGTGGGAGCACACGCCGGGCCTCACCGAGCGCACGCTGGAGCTCGGCCGCGACATCAAGAACACCGCCTATATGCTGCCCTACGGCTTCTACCTGCGCGCCATGTTCTACAACAAGAAGCTCCTGTCGGAAGCCGGCGTCAGCGAGCCGCCGAAGACGATGGACGATTTCGTCAAGGCATCGGAAGCCGTCTCCAAGCTTCCGGGCAAATCCGGCTACTGCCTGCGCGGCGGTCCGGGCGGTCTCAACGGCTGGGTGATGTTCGGCGCCACCATGGCCGGCAGCAACAAGTTCTTCAACGAGGACGGCACCTCGACCATGAACAGCGAAGGCTGGGTCAAGGGCCTCACCTGGGTGATCGACCTCTACAAGAAGGGCCTGGCACCCAAGGACAGCGTCAACTGGGGCTTCAACGAAATCGTCGCCGGTTTCTATAGCGGCACCTGCGCCTTCCTCGACCAGGACCCGGACGCGCTGATCGCCATTGCCGAGCGGATGAAGTCGGAAGATTTCGGCGTCACCACCATGCCGAAGGGCCCGAGCGGCAAGGCGTTTACCACCATCGGCTTTGCCGGCTGGTCGATGCTGTCGGCGAGCCAGAACAAGGATCTCTCCTGGAAACTGATCGAGACGCTCGAAGGGCCCGAAGGCAACATCGAGTGGAACAAGCGCACGGGCGCACTGCCGGTCCATAAGGCGGCCGAGAAGGATCCCTTCTACGCAAGCCCCCAGTTCAAGGGCTGGTTCGACGAGCTTGCCGACAAGGACGTAGTGCTGACGGTCATGCCGACCTACCTCGAGGAATTCGCCTTCTTCAAGGATTCGCTGGCGATCAAGACCACGCAGGAAGCCCTGCTTGGCGACATCACGCCGGAGGAACTCGCCAACCAGTGGGCCGACTACCTCACCAAGGCGCAGCAGAAGCACCTCGCCAAGAAGTGAGCCTTCGACCGGCGGCGTCTTCTCGGCGCCGCCGGTCACTCGATGTCTTGAACACGATGTCTTGAACACAATGTCTTGAACACAAGGGCACGCCATAAAAACCGGCGGCCGCACAGGGGAAATTTCGATCGATGGCCTATGTCGCCCGCCAAGACGGCCTGCCCGCAAGCAGGACGCCGCTGATGAAGCGCATCGCCGATGGGGCAGCGCCCTATCTCTACAGCGCGCCGGCGATCATCCTGATCGTCGCCGTCATGCTCGTGCCGCTGGCGCTCGGCGTCTCCTACGCCTTCCGCGATATCCAGCTGCTCAATCCGTTCTCCGGCGCCTTCATCGGCCTTGATCATTTCCGGGCGCTGTCGCAGGACCAGGCCTTCTACCGGGCGCTACGCAACACGCTGTGGTGGACCGGCGCCTCCGTTTTCCTGCAGTTTTTCCTCGGGCTCATTCTCGCTCTCCTGCTCGACAAGCCGTTCTATGGCCGCGGCCTTGCCCAGGCGCTCGTCTTCCTGCCCTGGGCGGTGCCGAGCTTTCTCGCCGGCCTCAACTGGTCCTGGCTGTTCAATCCGGTCGTCGGACCCTTGCCGCACTGGTTCTACGCGCTCGGCCTCATGAGCGAGCCCTCCAACATTCTCTCCGATCCGCAGCTGGCGATGTGGGGACCGATCATCGCCAATGTCTGGTGGGGCATCCCCTTCTTTGCCATCACCTTGCTGGCCGCCCTTCAGGCGATCCCGCGCGATCTCTATGAGGCCGCGAGCATCGACGGCGCCGGCCCGATGCAGCGCTTCCTGTCGATCACGCTGCCCTTCCTCGCACCGACCATCGCCATCACCATTCTGCTTCGCACCGTCTGGATTTCGAACTTCGCCGATCTGATCATCGTCATGACCAATGGCGGGCCGGCTGATCGCACCCAGATCGTTGCCAGCTACATCTTCACCCAGGCATTCAAGCGGCTGGACTTCGGCTACGCCTCGGCGATCGCGCTGGTGCTGCTGGCACTGCTGCTCGCCTATTCCATGCTGATCGTCATCCTGCGGCAATGGCTGCTGAGCAAGGCTTGAGACCATGCGCGCCAAACCCATCCTCCTGATCACAGCGCACCGGCTGGCGATCCTCGCCTATATCGCCTTCGCGCTCTTCCCGCTCTACTGGCTCCTGAAAGTGGCGGTGACGCCGAACGATCTGCTCTATTCCGAAGGCATCCGCCTCTGGCCCTCGCGCGCCACGCTCGATCATTTCGATTTCGTGCTGCGCCACAGCGCCTTTCCGACCTTCTTCAAGAACAGCCTGATCGTCTCCGGCTCCACCGCCGTCATCGTCACTCTGCTGGCCTCGCTCTCCGGCTACGCGCTGTCACGCTTCAATTTCCGCGGCAAATACTGGCTCGTGGCGCTGATGCTGCTGACGCAGATGTTCCCGCTCGTCATGCTGGTCGCGCCGATCTTCAAGATCCTGTCGCCAATGGGCCTGACCAACAGCCTGACGGGCCTCGTCATCGTATACACCGCCTTCAACGTGCCCTTTGCCACCTTCCTGATGCAGTCCTTCTTCGACGGCATTCCCAAGGATCTCGAAGAGGCGGCGATGATCGACGGAGCGACCCAGTTCGTCGCCTTCCGCCAGATCATCCTGCCGCTGACGCTTCCCGGCATCGCCGCCACGCTCGGCTTCGTCTTCACCGCCGCCTGGAGCGAGCTTCTCTTTTCGCTGATGCTGATCTCGGGCAACGACCAGGCGACATTCCCGGTCGGACTTTTGTCCTTCGTATCGAAATTCTCGGTCGACTTCGGCCAGATGATGGCCGCCGGCGTGCTGGCGCTGATCCCGGCCTGCCTCTTCTTCCTGCTCATTCAACGCTATCTCGTCCAGGGCCTGACGGCCGGCGCGGTCAAAGGCTGAGGATACATCATGGCTTCCATCGATATCGCCAATATCCGTAAATCCTACGGCATCCACCCGGTGCTGCACGACGTCGACCTGAAGATCGGCGACGGCGAATTCGTCGTGCTGGTCGGCCCTTCCGGCTGCGGCAAGTCCACGCTGCTGCGCATGATCGCAGGCCTTGAAAGCGTGACTTCGGGCGAAATCCGCATCGCCGGAAAACGCGTCAACGAGCTTGCTCCGAAGGACCGCGACATCGCCATGGTGTTCCAGTCCTATGCGCTCTACCCGCATATGTCGGTCGCCAAGAACATGAGCTACAGTCTGCGCCTCAGGAAGACAGCCAAGGAGAAGATCGCCAGCGTCGTCTCCGGTGCCGCCTCCAAGCTCGGGCTCGATCCGCTGCTCGAGCGCCGGCCGCGCGCGCTTTCCGGCGGTCAGCGGCAGCGTGTCGCCATGGGCCGCGCCATCGTGCGCGAACCCAAGGCCTTCCTCTTCGACGAGCCGCTATCCAACCTCGACGCGCGCCTGCGCGAGCAGATGCGTGCCGAAATCAAGAAGCTGCACAAGGATCTCGGCGCCACCTCGATCTACGTCACGCACGACCAGATCGAGGCGATGACGCTCGCCGACCGGATCGTCGCCATGAACGGCGGCTTCGTCCAGCAGGTCGGAAGCCCGCTCGATCTCTACGATCGCCCGGCCAACCTCTTCGTTGCCGGCTTCATCGGTTCGCCCGGCATGAACTTCTTCGAAGGCACCTATCATAACGGCACGGCACCGCGCTTCGAGACCGCGGGCGGCGTCACCATTCCGGCTGAGATGCATGCCGAGCTTTCCGACGGCGCCCGCGCCACGCTCGGCATCCGGCCCGAACATGTCGAGATCGGCGTTGCGGCACCGGATGCGCTGAAGGCTACGGTCGACCTCGTCGAGCCGACCGGCTTCGGCATCATCCTGCATCTGTCCTTCGGCAAGGCCATCTTCAAGGCCTTCACCAACGACCGCGCTTTCCTCAAGGCGTCGGGCGAGATCCCCGTGCGCCTGCCGCCGGAACGCCTGCACTTCTTTGACGCTGACGGCAATCGCGTTTGACGACCACAGTGCCCGCGCCTGACAGCGCGGGCTCTATCGCCCAAGACCGGAGATTGACATCTTCCGGGCGAGGCGTACCGTCATGCCGTCGCAAGTATCAACCGTCCGTGGCGCCCAATTGAGAGAAGCAAGTACCGCCAAAACGATGAATTGACGATAGCCTTCCTTGCCCCGCGCCCGGCGATATTGAGGAAGTGTCATGCGAAATTTTGTTGTTGCCCTTGCCTTTTCGACAACGCTGCTCTGTCCCATCGCCGCCCTTGCGCAAGAGGGCGATGCGACGGCCGGTGCGACCGTCTTCAAGAAATGCGCGATCTGTCATATCGTCGATAGCGATACCAACAAGGTCGGCCCTTCGCTCAACCACGTGCTCGGCCGCACCGCCGGCACCCATCCCGACTTCAAGTATTCGACGGCGATGATCGACGCCGGCAAGGGTGGGCTCGTCTGGGACGAGGCGACCTTGCGCGATTATCTCCACAATCCGAAGGCGAAGGTGAAAGGCACCAAGATGGTCTTTCCGGGCCTCAAGGATGACGGCGACATCTCCAACCTGCTCGCCTATCTCAAGCAATATTCGCAATAGATGCAACGGTTGAGGCCGGCGACAGGCGCTCAACCGAACGGTCAATTGCGAGTATTTCCCGTTCGTGCAATACTTGCATTTGGAAACTCTACGGATTGCGTATTCATGCCCACAGCCGCAAGCGGCGAGGAGGGACAAGAAATGGCCGTGGTGGTTATTCTGGTTTTGCTGGCCGCCGGATCGGTGTTGTTCCATTTGTTGAGCCCGTGGTGGTGGACGCCGATCGCGTCCAACTGGAACTACATAGACAATACACTCATCATCACCTTCTGGATCACCGGCGTCGTTTTCGTCGCCGTTGTGCTGTTCATGGCCTATTGCGTCTTGCGTTTTCGGCACCGCCCGGGAAACCGGGCGGCCTATGAACCGGAAAACAAGAAGCTTGAAGGCTGGCTGGCGGCCGGAACAACGCTCGGCGTCGCCGCCATGCTGACACCGGGCCTGTTCGTCTGGCACCAGTTCGTCACCGTGCCCGATGGCGCCGGCGAGGTCGAGGTTGTCGGGCAGCAATGGTTGTGGAGTTTCCGCCTGCCCGGCGCCGACGGCAAGCTCGGCACGTCGGAGACACGCGACATCTCACCGGAAAATTCGCTCGGTCTCAACCGCAACGACGCAGCCGCCCTCGACGACATCGTCATCGAAGGCGGCGAGCTGCATCTGGAGATCGGCAAGCCGGTCAAGATGCTGTTGCGCTCGGTCGACGTGCTGCACGATTTCTATGTGCCCGAGTTCCGCGCCAAGATGGACATGGTGCCGGGCATGGTCACCTATTTCTGGCTGACCCCGACACGCACCGGCACCTTCGAGGTTCTTTGCGCCGAACTGTGCGGCGTCGGCCACCCGCAGATGCGCGGCACCGTCGTTGTCGACAGCCCGGAGGACTACCAGACCTGGCTCGCGAGCCAGCAGACGTTTTCGCAGCTGATGGCGCAAGCGCAGACAAAGGAAACGGCACAGGCAGAAAATGCCGCCCCGGCGCGGTAGGAGGCGCCCCGACGGCCATTGTTGGGAGAGTTTAGATGGTCGATATCCGGTCAGGCACCGATGGGGCGCTCGAACACGCCGAAGTGGAGGATGTCGAGCTCTACCATCCCCATAGCTGGTGGACGCGCTACGTCTTCAGCCAGGATGCCAAGATCATCGCCGTGCAATATGCCTCGACCGCCATCGCCATCGGCATGGTGGCGCTCGTTCTGTCCTGGCTGATGCGCCTGCAGCTTGGCTTTCCGGGCCAGTTCGCCTTCATCGACGCGGAGCGCTATTACCAGTTCATCACCATGCACGGCATGATCATGGTAATCTATCTGCTGACGGCCCTGTTCCTCGGCGGCTTCGGCAACTACCTGATCCCGCTGATGCTGGGCGCACGCGACATGGTGTTTCCGTACGCCAACATGCTGAGTTACTGGCTCTATCTTCTCGCCGTGCTCGTGCTGGCCTCGAGCTTTTTCGCACCCGGTGGGCCGACCGGCGCCGGCTGGACGCTCTACCCGCCGCAGGCCGTTCTCTCAGGCACGCCCGGCGGCAAGGACTGGGGCATCCTTCTGATGCTCTCCTCGCTCATCCTGTTCATCATCGGCTTCACCATGGGCGGGTTGAATTACGTGGTCACCGTGCTGCAGGGCCGCGCGCGCGGCATGACGCTGATGCGCATGCCGCTGACGATCTGGGGCATCTTCACCGCGACGGTCATGGCGCTGCTTGCCTTTCCCGCCCTCTTCGTCGCCTGCGTCATGATGATGTTCGACCGTGTTCTTGGGACCAGCTTCTTCATGCCGGCGATCGTCGAGATGGGCGAGCAGCTGCAACATGGCGGCGGCAGCCCGATCCTGTTCCAGCATCTCTTCTGGTTCTTCGGTCATCCCGAAGTCTACATCGTCGCCCTGCCCGCCTTCGGCATTGTCTCCGATCTCATCAGCACCCATGCCCGCAAGAACATCTTCGGCTACCGCATGATGGTCTGGGCGATCGTCGTCATCGGCGCGCTCTCCTTCGTCGTCTGGGCGCACCACATGTATGTCAGCGGCATGAACCCGTATTTCGGCTTCTTCTTCGCCACGACGACGCTCATCATCGCCGTGCCGACCGCACTGAAAGTCTACAACTGGGTGCTGACATTGTGGCGGGGCGATATCCACCTCAACCTGCCGATGCTGTTTGCGCTCGGCTTCATCGTCACCTTCGTCAATGGCGGGCTGACCGGCCTCTTCCTCGGCAATGTCGTCGTCGACGTGCCGCTCTCCGACACCATGTTCGTCGTTGCCCATTTCCACATGGTCATGGGTGTCGCTCCCATCCTCGTCATCTTCGGCGCCATTTATCACTGGTATCCGAAAGTCACCGGACGCATGCTCAACGAGGCGATGGGTCAGCTTCACTTCTGGGTCACGTTCGTCGGCGCCTACCTCATCTTCTTCCCGATGCACTATCTCGGCCTGATCGGCGTTCCCCGGCGCTATTACGAAATGGGTGACACCGCTTTCGTCCCGGCCTCGGCCCACACGCTCAACGAATTCATCACCATCGTCGCCCTCATCGTCGGGGCGGCTCAGATCGTCTTCCTCTTCAACCTCGTCTGGAGCATTCGTCACGGTCGTCAGGCCGGCGGCAATCCCTGGCGGGCAACCACGCTCGAATGGCAGACGCCCGAGACGCCACCACGCCACGGCAATTGGGGCAAGGATCTACCGGTGGTCTATCGTTGGGCCTATGACTACAGCGTGCCGGGCGCACCTGAGGATTTCATCCCGCAGAACCAGCCCGGCCCCGACCACCTGACGCGGGAGACGGCGACATGACCGTCACGCTGATCTTCCTTGCCGTCATTGCCGCGATCGCCGGTTGGTGGCTTTCGCAGCAGCGCATGCTGTCGAAACCCTGGCTGGAAGTCGGCCATCACCACGACCCGCGGCCACAGGGCCGCCATCCGATCGAACCGGCCAGACTTGGGCTTGGCGTCTTCCTTGCCGTCGTCGGCGCGCTGTTCACGCTGTTCATCAGCGCCTATTTCATGCGCATGGCATCGACCGACTGGTGGTCGACGCCGATGCCGAAGCTCCTCTGGCTCAACACGGCCGTGCTTGCAGCCGGAAGCCTGACGCTCCATGCAGCCAGGCTATCGGCCGAACGCCACCGCGACGATGCCGCTCGCACGTCGCTCATCGCCGCACTCGCTCTGGGCCTCGCCTTCCTCGCCGGCCAGGTCTTCGCCTGGCGTGAACTCACGGACGCCGGCTACCGCCTGGCCGACAATCCGGCCAACAGCTTCTTCTACATGATCACCGCCATGCACGGCCTGCACATCGTCGGCGGCCTGATCGCCCTTGTCCGTACCCTGCTTGCAACCCGCAAGGGGCCGATCGACGCCAAGGGCACGCTGTCGATCACGCTCTGCGCCACCTACTGGCACTTCATGCTTGCCGTCTGGATCGTGCTGTTTGCGCTGTTTTCCGGCTGGGCCAACGACTTCATCGACCTCTGCCGGCAAATCTTGACCTAGGAGCTGCCCATGTCCGCGCCGACACATTCTCCCGTCACAGAGCCCCTGCCCCGGCCGTCGGGGCTTGCCGGCTTTGCCGCCGACTGGGCGTCGGATCAACGCACCTTCAAGAACGTCTCCTGGGGAAAGGCCATGATGTGGATCTTTCTCTTGAGCGACACCTTCGTCTTCGGCTGCTTCCTCGTCGCATACATGTCGGCGCGCATGTCGACTGCCGTGCCCTGGCCAAACCCGAGCGAGGTTTTCGCGCTGCATATCGGCGGCTCCGACGTGCCGCTGATCCTGATCGCGATCATGACCTTCGTCCTGATCTCATCGAGCGGCACCATGGCGATGGCGGTCAACTACGGCTATCGCCGCGACCGGCGCAAGACGGCGGCGCTTATGCTGCTGACCGCGCTTTTCGGCGCCACCTTCGTCGGCATGCAGGCGTTCGAATGGACCAAGCTGATCTCCGAGGGCGTGCGCCCCTGGGGCAACCCCTGGGGCGCGCCACAGTTCGGCTCCACCTTCTTCATGATCACCGGCTTCCACGGCACGCATGTGACGATCGGCGTCATCTTCCTTTTGATCATCGCGCGAAAAGTCTGGCGCGGCGACTTCGAAACCGGCAAGCGCGGCTTCTTTACCAGCCGCAAGGGACAGTACGAGATCGTCGAAATCACCGGCCTTTACTGGCACTTCGTCGACCTCGTCTGGGTCTTCATCTTCGCATTCTTCTATCTCTGGTGAGGAACCGCCATGACTGAAGCACCGGCACATATCGCAGCGAAAGAGCACCAGCAGCATCCGATCGGCCTCTATCTACTGGTCTGGGGGTTGCTGTTCGTGCTCAGCGCCTTCTCCTACATGGTCGATTATGTCGGCCTGCAGGGATATCTCAGATGGTCGCTGATCCTGCTGTTCATGATGCTGAAGGCCGGGCTCATCGTCGCCGTCTTCATGCACATGGCCTGGGAGCGGCTGGCGTTGATCTATGCCATCCTGCTGCCGCCGCTTCTGGTTTTGGTCTTCGTCGCGCTGATGGTGTCGGAATCGCACTATGTGCTCTTCAGCCGCCTCACCTTCTTCGGCGCGGCCCCCTGAGCGGGACGGCGCCGGTCAGACCATAGCGGCAAAAGTGCGGAGCGGTTATCCGTCGGGAAGTGGCCTAAAGGCAGGGAACGTTTCTGTGTTGCCGTCTGGATTGGGATGTTCCTAGAGCAGCAGCAGCTTCTTGAGCACCGAGAACACTTCCTTGTAGGGCAGAATGGTGGCACCGGCAGCGGCGATGGGCAGCAGTGCCGCGGCGGCCACCGGCACGACGGCCGAGCGGCTCAGCAGCATCGCCGACAGCTTGCGTGTCGTTTCGAACTGCTTCGACGGGTCGGCGATATCATCTGCCTGCTGCGCCTCGTCCGCACTTGCGGCGGCAACATTGGTCCCCAGGATCTTGCGCTCGTTCAGGCGTTGATAGCGGGTGGCCTGCGTGCCCAGCATCAGCAGGCTTTTTTCCTTTAACTCCGCGAGTGGCTTGGAGAAGGCCGATAGCGGATAGGCAAACAGGGCCAGCACGATCACCAGCCACCCGCTTGCGATGATGCTGAAGGTCGTGGTGGTCAGGCTTTCCTGCAGCAGATGTTTGGCGACGGCTGCGCCGATTGCGGCACTGACGCCGAAAATGAAGAGAACGTAGGCATTCGGATAGCTTGCGAGGAAACCCAGCCCGCCATTGCCATCGGGATGGGTTGCCACCAGCCGCAGGTCCAGCCGCGCGATCCGGCGCAGGAGCTGTGCCCAGACCAGATGTCGCCAAAGCCCGCGCAGCAGCAGAAAGAAGAACATCGGCTGGCTGACGAACACCATCCACCACGCGGTCGCGGTCAGGCGGTTTCCCTCGGGCGAAACCACGACGGCCCAGGACGATTCCGTTGCGGCGTGCGTGTTCAAAAATGCCATCGCCGCTGCGGCAACCGCGAGGATGAGGCAGACTGCCTCCGCAACGCGCGAATCGCGTCGCACCAGTGCGGTGGTCACCGCATCGGCGAATGCCCCGACCGAACCGGGGGCAATCAGCGGCGCCTTCAGGAACTGACCGAGCTTGACGTGCAAGCCCCGCTCGACCTGTTGCTCAGCCAGCACGAATGCCCCGATGCCGAAGACGAAACGACCCCAGACGCCGAGATCGCCAAGATATGAGCCGGGCGTATCCGGGGCCAGGAAGCTGCGCGGCATGCCCAGCAGCAGCGGCACGAACCAGGCAAGCGCGACAAACAGCAACGCGCGTCGGCCGGATTTCAGCGACTTTTCGTGAAGCAGTCCTAGCCGTCGCTGCAGCTCGAAGAACGGCCCGCCATGGGCTGCGAGATAGTCCCTGGCAGCGGTTTCACCACGTCGCGGCGCGGCCGCCGCTTTGCCCGTTTCAGCTTGCACCCCGTTCTCTAAGGTCAATGGCGATCAATCCTCGGTAATGGTCCAGTTGTTATTGGGATTGAACTGCTTGATGTCGCGCGCCATCGCATCCGTTCCCGCGCCGAGATCGGCCTGGTAGACAATACCGTTACGGTTGACGACGAAGGTATGGATACCCGTTTCGCCATATTTCACCGGCCAGGCGACCAGCCCGAAGCCGGCGATCATGTTGCCGTTGATGACATAGTCATAGGCGCCGCCGGCGATGTTTCCGCCCTGGCGCGTCAGGATCTTGAAGCGATAGCCGTAGTAGCCCTCGTTCGCCTTGGCCTTGTCGAGCTGGGCCTGCGACAGGTCACCCGCGGGGCTGTCGCCATCGCCCTGTTCGGCGGGCCAATACAGGCCGTCGGTCTTGCCCGCGCTCGAAATCAGCTTCTGAGCGTATTCGAGCACGCCATCGCCATCGTGGTCTTCCTCGGCATACTCCTCCTGCGCATCCACATAGGAGCGCACCGTGCTGATCGCCTCGAGTTCGTTCTCGCCGACGCGCCGGTTGATGATCTCTTCGATGCCCGCATAGGTGTCGAAGGCCCATTTGCCGCCGTCGTCCTTGGTGATCGGGAACGGCAGCGGCCAGAGTTCGTCGCCGATTTCGATGACCTTGCGACCATCCTCGTCGGTCAGCACCACCTTCTTGGCAGCGCCCGCCTTGATCTTCTCGAAGGTATCGTTGACCCCCTCGCTCTTTTTCAGCTTTTCCGCATCAAGGCCGAGCAAGGCGGCCAGTTTGCCGAGATCAGCCGCGCCGAGCGTGTCCTTGAACGCCGCCAACGCCTTCTCGGGGTCGTCGAATGTCGGCGGTTCCGTTGTCGAGATGTAATCTGCAAGTCCGGCCGGCGGATCCTCCGCGGCAATGGCGCTTCCGGCGAGCGCGGCAAGGCTGATGAGGATGAGCCCGAAAGCCGGGCGGAATTTCATGCGCTGACGATCCATGGTCATTGCCCTCTAGCTCCCGTTTCTCGCGCCTTAACGACGGCGTCCGCCGCCACCGCCACCACCATGCCGACCGCCACCGCCGCCACGCGACATGGCGCGACCGCCGCCGCCGCCACCCTGGCCGATCGAGCGATGCGGCGCGCCGCCACCGCGGATACCGCCGCCCATCGCCTGGCCGCCGCGCCGCGACTGGATCTGCGTGGCCTTGCCGGAGCGCACCTCGCCGAGACCCGACGGCTTGCGCGGGCGGTTGTCGACCTTGCCTGCCGGGCGCGGCTTGCCGGCCGGCCGGTTGATCTTCCCGCCGGAGCCTGCTTTCGGCCGAGAAATGTTGTCCGGTCGCTTCGCCGCTATGTTGCCGGCGGCGGGTCTGTTGCCTGCCCCTATGTTCGGCTTGGCATTGCCCGCCCGGTTCTTCAGACCATCGACCTTGTTGGCCCGAACATCCTTCAGATCCTTGAAGGACCCGGTATCGACCTTCTGCTTGAGGTTTGCGCTCGCATTGCTCCGGGTGATCTTGGCCTTGTCGCGGATATTGTTGTGGCCGTTCGCCTCGAGCTTGTTCTTCATGTTCGTGCGGTCGAGCTTGGCGAACTGGCTCTTGTCGATATTGATCTTGCTGCGGTCGACGTTCTTCCAATCGATATCGTTGAACTTGACCTTGCCCTTGATATTGTTGAAGCAATTGTTGCAGTCGACGTCGATGTCGCCATCGTACCGGCCACCCCACACGCCCCAGTCATCCCAGTCGACCATCGCACCGAACACGGCGCCGGTCACGGCGCCGGCAAAGAAGGTCGCCGCCGGGTAGTAGTAATTCGGATAGGGCTCGGGATAATAGGACAGAGGCTCCGGTGCATAGTTCGGCACGTAGAGCATCTCCGGCTCATACTGCGGCACATAGATCTTTTCCGGGTTGGCCGCCTGGATGATGACGTTTTCGTTCTCCTGGACCACCTTCATCTTGTCGTCGGTCTTCAGCACGCCGGAGGCGACCGCCTTGTCGCGAAGCTGCTGGATGGCCACCAGCACGTCCTTCTGCTGATAGGCCATGGCGTCCGAGAGCGACTGCGTCCAGTCGAGGTCCTCGCTCATCATCTTGACGATATCTGGATAGTTGAGGAGCGATATGACGCTGCCATCCCAAGTATCCTTGGGCTTCAAATCCTTGTTCTTCTTCAGGTTCTCCAGATAGCGCTCGCCTTCGACAATCTGTAGCGGAAACAGCGAGGCAGAGGAGATGAGCGCAACCAGCTCGTCGGGATAGAGCGCGATGCGGGCAACCAGCACCTCCAGCTCGTCTTCGCTGAGCGGTTCCGGCTGGTCTGATGCCGCCGGCTGCGCCGCGGGAGCGGTTGCTGCCTGTTCCTGCGCATAGGCGCGAAAATTATAGGCGTAGGGCTCCGGGATCAACAAACACGCCGTCGCCAGGAAGCAGATCGATCGATGCAAACGGATGACACGCTTGACTGCCATTTCCCCTCCCGATCGGACGCGCCTTTGCGTCACCTGTATCTGTCTGCCGGTGTGTCTGTGTATGTATGCCTGTCTGCTGGGCTTAGTGTTCGACGGCGCTGCGACCACTGCAAGTGTCTGAGCATATTAGTGCATAAGTTGTTTCTTTTTCAATGCATAAATGATGACCGGTCGACAGCACGTTCCCTGGGTTGTGCCACATCGATGCAGCGCGCCCCACCCTACGGTCGAACGGCTAGCTCCTGCCCAAAAGGATGTAGCCATATTGCAGGCTCTTCTTTTTGCGCGACTGGCGCCACAATAGCGGTTTCGATGCGGCCTTCATGCTGCGCGATTTCGCTGGGCCTGTGCCCCAGGGTGGATTGGAGAAACGGCGATGACGGAACCTCGTCCCTTGTCGGAAGCGGCGCCGAACGCGAACACCAATCAGAACACGGTCGCAACAGCCGCCGCCGGACACCTTGCGCTGGTCCCGACCTGGCTTCCCCTCGATCTCGTTCCCGATCCGAACCACAATTCAGCCGGCAGCGGCGGCAACGGCACCAGCATCGGCACGCTCGACAGCAACACGCTCGCCGTCTTCATGCCCTCCAACGCCGCCATCACCGGCCCGCATTCGGCAGCCGACGCCCAACAGGGCAATAACGCGCTGATCAACCAGCACGCCACCGAAATGGCCGGCATGGGCGGCGACGGCGGCAACGGCAACCTAGCCGGCAGCGGCGGCGGCAATGCCGGCGGCGGCGGCCACGGCACCTTCCTTGGCAGCCTGGTCAGCACCGACGTCGGGGTATTCGCCCCTGTGAACACGGCCGTTGCAGGCGGGCCGGGCTCGACCGCGAACGCCAGCCAGGTCAACAATGCGGCGATGTTGCAGGGTGCGACCCAGATCGGCGGAATCGGCGGTTCGGGCGGCGACCACAACATCTCGGGCAGCGTCTCGCCTGCCCATCACGACACGTCCATCACGTTCACCGGCGACAATTTTGCCGGGCACGGTGGCGACGGCACCTTCATCGGCAGCATGATCGACGTGAACGTTGCAGTGTTTTCGCCGATCAACATCGCCATCGGCGCCGCTGGAGGGGCAGCCTCCGCTCACCAGACCAACAACGCCATCTTCGATCAGGGCGGCGTGCAGATCGCCGGCATCGGCGGCGCGGGCGGCGGGTTCAACCTGTCCTCCGACACGATCTTCACCGGCAGCCAGATGGCCGGCGGCGGCGGCTCCGGCTATTCCAACGGCAGCATGGTCGATGTCAGCATCGGTTACTTCCACCCGATCAACATCGCAGTTCCGGCGGGCGGAACGGCCGATGCACAGCAGATCGACCACGTCCTCTTCGACCAGCATGCACTGCAGATGGCCGGCGTCGGCGGCCTCGGCGGCGAAGGCAATCTGTCGGATGCCCATTCGGCACTCGTCGACGATATCCTCAGCCTGGTCGACGGGATTTGACGGCGGGGCGGCTCTTCTCCTCGCCCCAGTCGCTTCAGCATCCAAGGGATAAGAACGCACCCGGGCCGGGTGCGTTTTTGTGTGTGCGATCGAGGCGTGGCGCACCGCAAGCAACGACCCCATACCCCACCCAAAGGACCGTCACCGAATATCCGGCTAGCTCGCGCGGTGGATCGCGCGCACCCTTCAATCGCGGTTACCCCGTCTGCCACACGGTATCGCTGGCACCGAACCGCTGAAGAGAACACGGGGGCTCACAAGACGTAGAGGAGCAACGCTATGCCTATTCCGCAAGCATCTGACACGATCAACCTCAGCGACTCCAATGCTGGCGATGCCAGCGCCGGCAACGGCGGCGATGGCTTCAACTATGGTGATATCCACTATAACCCGGTCGCCTATGTCGCGAATTCGCAAACGGTAGAAGGTGCCTACACCAAGCTCTACAACGGCGATCATGTCTGGCAGGATGCCGGATGGGGCACCGGCGACGGCGGCGATGGTGGACTTGCCCAGGCACGGGACGGCTTTTTGGCCTCTCTGACCAACAGTGGTGCCGGCGGTGCCGGTGGCGACGCCTATTCCAACGGCGATCAGGGCAATACCAGTGGCGGTAACGTTGCTGCGGTTGCTGCAGACACGACGGCCACGCAGAACACGCAGTTCCTGGCCGATCAGCACGCAACCATTCTCGCCGGTGTCGGCGGCAATGGCGGCGACGGCAACATGGCACGGGGCGGCGATATTTCCTCGGCATTGGTTCACACCAATCCGTTCACGGAAACCAATACCTCGACCGAAACCAATACATCCACGGACACCAATACAGAAACCACGACGGTCTCCAATGCGCTCGATAATTTCATCAACGCATTCGGCTCCATAGACCTCAGCGATCTTGGTTCATGATCTGCAATGAGGATCGTCGGCCCGGCCGACGATCCTCATTTTTGCCTGTGCCGTTCCAAGCCTGCGCCTTGTCAGAATCGATTGCATTGAGATCCGATAATGGCAACCAACTCGACAGTTCCGCCGCGCGAACCGACGCATCTGGTCATGGCTCTCAGGGCCTGCGCCGGCGCCTTCGGCCTCGTCTTCCTCTACAGTTGCGGCTATAATCTCTTTCTGCTCACCCCATCCATCTATCTCCTGCAGATCTACGATCGCGTCCTGTCGAGCCGCAGTGCCGATACGCTGGTCATGCTGACCCTGATCGTCGCGGTCGCCGTGGTGATCGGCTCGCTGCTCGATATCGTCCGCCGCGCCGCTCTGTCGCGCATCGGCAGCTGGCTCGACCACCGGCTCCGACCGGTTGTCCTCACCGCCGCTTTCGAATACGGCGCCCGCACCAGCACTGCGGTCGCGACCGATTGCTACAAGGACCTGTCGACACTCCGGCAATTTCTCGATTCACCCGCAAGCTCGCTGATCTTCGACGTACCCTGGGCCCCGGTCTTCCTGCTGCTCCTGTTTCTCGTCCATCCGGTTCTCGGCGTGATCGGCGTTCTCAGCGCCGTCGCCCTGTTGCTGCTCGCCGTCCTCGCCGAACTGGCGACCCGGCGACCGCTCGCTCATGCCAACCGAGCCCTGACGCGCAGCTATGTGCGCTTTTCGACCGCGTTGAAATACATCCAGGTCATCCGTGCCATGGGCATGCAGGATGGCGCCGCCCAGATCGTCTACCGGGATGCCGAGGCCGCCAGAAAGGCGCAGGACGCTGCGATGCAGCGCACCGAGATCATTCTGGGTTTTTCGAAATCCGTGCGGACGCTGACGCAGATCCTGATGATGGGCGCTGCCACCTGGCTCGTGCTCGAGGAAAACAGCAGTCCCGGTATCATCTTCGTCGCCAGCCTGTTGCTTGGCCGCGGCCTTGCCCCGATCGAAGGCGCTATCGGCGCCTGGCGGTCCCTGGCATTTGCCCGCGCCGCCTTCGAGCGGCTCAATCAGATGCTGATAGCCGTAGCCGCCGACAGCGACGCCCGTATGGTGCCCGTGCCGGAGCCGAGCGGGCTTGTCCTCGACAGCGTCGGATACGCGCTGCCATACGCCGATCGTCAGATCCTGCAAGGCGTAACGCTCCGCCTTTTGCCCGGTGACTGCGTTGCCCTGATCGGACCGTCCGGATCGGGAAAGTCGACGCTCGGGCGCATCATGGCCGGCGTCGAACCGGCGACCAGCGGCTGCGCGCTTCTCGGCGGCGTCGACATTTCCGCGTTGCGCCTTTGCGCGGGCACTCGCCATGTCGGCTACCTGCCGCAGGATATCGAGCTCTTCGGCGGCGCCGTCAAGGACGTCATCGGCCGGCTCGACGGATCGGATCCCGGCAAGGCGATCGAGGCGGCCAAGCTCGTCGGCCTGCACGACACGATCATGCGGCTGCCCAAGGGCTATGACACGGATATCGGTGAAGGCGGCGTCCTCCTGCTGAGGGCTCAGCGTCAGCAGCTTGGACTGGCACGCGCTGCCTACGGCAATCCGTCCCTCGTCGTGCTCGATGATCCCAATTCGAGCCTCGACTATGACGGCGAGCGCAAGCTGTTCACCGCCATATCGCGGATGCGCTCGCGTGGCATGATCGTCGTCATCATCACCCACCGCATGGGCATACTGCCCGTCACCAACAAGATCGCCATCCTGCGCAACGGCACGGTCGATGCCTTCGGCGACAGCGTGCGGATCTTCGAACGTCATCTTCAACCTCCGGCGCAAACCGGAACTTAGGAGGGGATGGTCCATGCACCAGCTACAGATCGATCGGCCCTCGTCGCGATCCGTCGTTGCCCGCAGCGCGGCCGATCAGCTGGCAAAGGCGCAGGGGCAAATCGACCGCCTTCTGACCTATGCGCCGAAGGACGGTGCCGTCGCGATCGAACTCGCCGCAGCTTCGCCGATGTCGAGACTGCGCTCGGTCGCACGGACCGGCAACCTGCTGATCGGCTTTTTCGTCATCGGCCTTGGCACCTGGTCGGCGCTTGCGCCGCTCAGCAGCGCGGCCATCGCCTCGGGCGTCGTCGAGCCGGAAACCAGCCGCAAGACCGTTCAACATCTGGAAGGCGGCATCATCAGGCAGATCCGGGTGAAGAATGGCGACGCCGTCACGTCGGGCCAGGTGCTGATCGACCTCGACGACACCAAGTTCCGCTCGGAACGCGACAGCCTGCAGGGCCAACTCTGGGACGCCGAAGCGCGGCGCGCACGCCTGCTGGCCGAACAGGACGATGCCGACAGTATCATCTACCCGCCCGAGATGCTCGCCGCCATGGCCGACCATCCTGCCATCGGCGCGATCGTCGCCGGTCAGAAGCGCATTTTCGAAACCCGTCGACAGGTCATGCGGTCCGAGATCGCCATCACCGAAGAAAAGATGAAGCAGGTGCAGCAGGAAATCGTCGGCCTCGTCGCCCAGAAGGCGGCACTCACCGAACGCGTCGAAATCTCCAGGCAGGAATTGGAAAGCGTCACGACGCTGACCACCAAGGGGCTTGAAAAAAAGAGCCGCGTGCTCAACCTGCAGCGAGAGAAGGCCGACATTGCGGGTCGGGTCGGCGAGATCTCCGCCCAGATCTCACGTGCCTATCAGGTCAACAGCGAGGCCCAGGCCTATCTCGTCAAGCTGCGCAGCGACCGACTGAACGAAGTCGCGCAGACCATGCGCGAAACAGAGACGCAGATCCTGCAACTCAGCGAAAGAATGCGGGCTATCGACGATCAGCTCGCGCGAACCGAGATCAGGGCGCCTGAGGACGGGGTGATCATGGATCTGCGCGTCCACACGACCGGCGGCGTCATCGGCGCCGGCGAGCCGCTGGTCGACCTTGTTCCGCGCAAGAGCCGCCTCGTTGTCTCAGCCCGCGTCCACCCGGAGGACATCAACCTCGTGCATCCCGGCCTTGTGGCGCAGGTCCATCTGCTGCCCTACAACCAGCGTCGGGTGCCGCTTTTGAAAGGCACGGTCGGTTATGTCTCGGCCGATCGCCTCGTCGACAAGCAGACAGGCCAATCCTACTACGCCGCCACGATCCATGTCGTCGACGAGCGCCTGGCCACGATGAGCGGCGTCGAGCTTGTCGCAGGCATGCCCGCGCAAACGCTGATCGAGACCGGCACAAGCAGCGTGGCATTCTATGCACTGAGGCCGCTGCTCGACAGCTTCAACAGGGCGTTTCGTGAGGACTGAGACTGCCACGGCCGAGGGGCTCGGCGCGCAAGGAGGATGGGGCCGGCAGCGACGCGCGTCGAATGCGACGCCTGAGGCTGCCTTGAACATTCTGCATCATTTGACCTGAAACCATCCCTGGAACGAGGACAGATGCAGTTTCACCGTTCGCCGCGCCCCTCCTCCCTGGCCAGCCCCGGCACGAAGCCAGCGGAGGACGCCATGATGGGCAAGCGAAAATTCGACGACGACGAGATCGTGGACATCCTCAGGGAGCATCAGGCCGGCACGACGGTTGCGGAAGTCTGCCGACGGCACGGCGTCAGCGAACCGACCTTCTACCGCTGGCAATCCGCCCAGCTGCGCACCGTCGGCTTCGATGCCAAGCGGATACGGGCGCTGGAGCAGGAGAACCAGAAGCTGAAAAAGCTGCTCGCCGAGGCAATGCTGACGGCAGCGACGCTCAGTGAAATGCTGGAGAAGACCTCGCGGTGACGATAGCGCCTACGGGGCTGCCGGGCTGTTGCGCGGCGATCCCCTGCCACTCAACCGGGCAACCACCTCCGTGCGGTTCTGCACCTGAAGCTTGCGCATGATGTGCTGGAGATGCATCTTCACGGTGTGACCCGAAAGGTTGAGTTTGCCCGCAATCACCTTGTTGGACGAACCGCACTGCAACTCGGCCAGGACATCGGCCTCGCGCGGGGTGAAATCGGCATGGGACATGTCGTCCGTGCGCAGCCGCATGAACTGCGCCGCCTCGGTTTGCGGCGCCGAGCCAACCGCGCGCAGCGGATGCGGACAGAATACCCCGCCGGCAAGCACGAGGCGCAGGCCGGCAAGCGCGATCTCGATCGGCAACGACGTCGTGAAGAAGCCGCGAATGCCCATCTGCAGTGCCTGCGTGGCGATCGAGCTGTCGTCGGTGTCCGACAACAAGGCGATCGGCGCATCGTGGTAACGCTCGGAGATCGCCGCGAGATCCGCGCGCATGCTGCTGCTCGACACGCTCCGCCCCGCCAGATCCAACGTGATCAGCCGGATATCCATGCCGAGAGCCTTGTCCAGGTCCGCGGTCGAAGTCATATCGATGAAGGTCCATCCCGCCAGCTCGCGCTCAAGCAGCGTAACGATGGCGGTACGGGCGAGCGTGTGCGGCTCGATGACAATGCCGGTAGGCGCAGGCCGGCCTGTTCGGCGCAGCATTCCTGAACTGATGGACACGCGTCGACCCCCAGGATGATTGCAACCTCTAAGGTTGGCATACTATGCCCGAACATCCACCATGTCATGAGAAAATGGGGATTAATCCGATCGGACCAGCTCCGGCAAGCAATTGAAAATACGTATGTTTTTTGCACCGTTTCAGGAGTATGCGGCGTTGTAACATATCTTGAGTAGCAAAGTCCGGGGCGCGTGATGAGACGATGATCGAAACCCTATCAACGGATCGGCCACGATTTTGCAACCGGCTGCATCAGAAGTTCCGACCAGGCAGGAGGACTGGCACTGTGTCGTTTGCCGCACGGGACGTCTTCAGCGGCGAAGACCAGCAACCGGCGTCGATTGCGTAATGTGATCACCTTGTCATTGCGTGAAGCCGCAAACGCCAAAAAGCCCGCGGACGTTATTGTCCAGCGGGCTTTTAGGTATGTATTTTTGGTTGCGGG